>CAVPFW010000015.1:0-678944 GCA_963703855.1 uncultured Alphaproteobacteria bacterium | reverse complement strand
CTTGCGACCGGAGAGCCAATTTCCGGTATCGACGACCAGCCAACGCACCAGCCAACTGGCGCTGATCGAACAGGAAGTCGCTGACCTTGCCAATATCGCCATCGCTTGCCTCAATGGCGTAACCATTGATTGCTGACGCATGCCACAACATTTCGCACTCCTCTTACCGTCAACCGTTCTGCAGACGCGGGTAGGAAGGCTGGGATCAGCCGTTGGTTCCGATGGTGCCATTGGTCGTGAGATGCGTCTTCCAGAAGGCGTCCACCTTCCCGCTCTCCTGATCGAAATGACCGGGGGTCGCGAATTGGTCATGGCTCACCAGCGGCGCGGCCTCCATGACGCTCTTGGTGGTGTCGAGCACCAAGAGGCTCGCGGTCGGGGTTACCTTGAAGTCCTCCCAGGGGACCGGGGCATATTTTTCGTCGAACCCCAAAACCCCGCCCCGGGCGATCACCAGGTAAACGATCTTGCCGGTCTGCGGGCTCATCACGATGTCTTCAATGCTGCCGAGAGCCTCGTTCTGCGGGTTGCGCACCGCGCCCCCGAGCAGCTGATCGGAGCGGAAGGAGGTGTTGTTGGCGGTGACCGGCTGCGCGGCGGCGATCTGCTGCTGCTGCCAGCTCGGCACATTCGCCATCGGGACTCCGCGGCTGTGCACGTTAGCCACGTAGAGTTTGTAGGTATCGCGGGTCGTGGCGAGCACGTCCTCGCACTGTTGTTCTCCCCCGCCCCGGGCGTGACGTTCGCGGCGGCGATGAGTGTGCGGACGTCGTAGCCCGGCCGCGCGTCCTGGTAACCGGTCGCGGTTGGCTCCAGGCCGCCGCCCATCGGATAGCCGTACCCGTAGCCGGGGTCCATCCATCGGATAGCCATACCCATAGCCGGACTTGCCCAGCCAGTAGCCGTCCTTCCGCATCTGGCTGTCGAAGGCGCGCAGATCGGTTAAGACACTTCTCCGCGGGCTTGATAGCGGAGGCTGGAGACGGCGGGTTCGCCGTGCGGGCTGCTTGAGGTTCGGCCGCGAGGAGCGGGGAGGCGAGGCCAAGACCAAGCAAAAAGCATGATGTTCGGAATCCGACTAGAGTAGAGCGTTTCATTGTGGGTTTTTCCTTTCTGCGATTGCGATCCGGCGGACCCTGGGTTGCCGTTAATTGGCCAATGAAAATCGGCGATCGTTAGCCAGGTCGGAGCGTAGCGATCCGAGGGAGCGGTTGCCTTCCTCACACCCCCAACGGGGTTTCCTTCAGAGGCGAAATCCGAGCGTCACCGTTCGCGCTTGCCGGCTTGCCGGATTTTTCAAACAGCTCGAGGAACGGCTTGATGATGTCGATCGCATCGGGAAGACGATCGTGGAATTCTGTTCGGCGCCGATCTCGGTCAACGTTTGCAGGTAGCGCAACTGCATGGCAGCCGGGAATGTCGAGAAGATTTGGCGGCGTTGACCAGGGTTTGCGAGGCCTGAAACTCGGCTTCCGCATGGATGACCTTGGCGCGCCGGTCGCGTTCCGCCTCTGCCTGTTTGGCGATCGCACGTACCATGTTGTCGGTGACTTCGACGGTTCTGATCTCGACATTGGTGACCTTGATCCCCCAGGTTTCGGTTTGGGTGTCGAGGATGCTCTGGACGTCGGCACTGAGCTTTTTGCGTTCAGACAGCATCTCGTCGAGCTCATGCTGTCCCAGTACTGCGCGTAGCGTCGTCTGCGCGAGCATGACGGTGGCGGGAAGGTAGGACTGAACCTGGATGATGGCCCGCTCGGGATCGACCACGTTAAGTAGAGCACCGCGTCGACCTTCATCGAGACGTTGTCGTGCGAGATCACGTCCTGGGTCGGGATCTCGATGACCTGAATGCGCAGATCCACCCGCACCATTTCCTGGAAGAAGGGGATCAGCAGAACCAGGCCCGGCCCTTTAACCCCTTCAAATCTTCCCAGAGTAAAGACTACAGCTCGTTCATATTGGCGCAGAATCTTTACGGTAGCGGTGATCAGACCGAAGGCTACAATCAGCACTGCCGGGATGACAAACATGAGCGATAAGGACATGGCGTGCCTCTTATCGTTACAATCGTAGAATACCGGCCCCAACCCAGCCATGGAAGGCTCGGAAACTACTCATGTCCCTCTCGATAACCAGTTTTTGGATGTTCAATGGATTTGACTTCGGCGGCGCGATTCTTCGGCTGCGAAACCAGTAGACTACGTTGGGGTCTCATGGCCCTTATCAGTTGGTCGGACTGTGCGGAAATCGAGATCGTCGAGGTCTGTACGCGTATAAATGTCTCGTCGACGACGGAGAATGCACCCTGATGAACGCTGCGATCGAAGATTACGGGATCATCGGCAACAGCCACACGGCAGCCCTCGTGGGGCGCGACGGATCGATCGATTGGCTTTGTCTTCCGCGCTTCGATGGCGCGGCGGTGTTTGCCGCCTTACTTGGCGGCCCGGAGAACGGCCGCTGGCTGGTCGCGCCGGTCGAGCCGACGAACAAAAGCTCACGTTCTTATCGTGGTGAAACCGGCATTCTTGAAACCCGGTTCGAGACCGACGGCGGTAGCGCTACCATCATCGATTTCATGCCGTTCCCCGAGGTGGAAGGGCAGATCGATATGATCCGCCTCGTTCGCGGCGATACCGGTCGTGTGCGCATGCACACCGAAATCATTCTGCGCTTCGATTACGGGCGCAGCATCCCCTGGGTCCGAAGGCGTTTCGGAGGGCTGAATGCAGTCTCCGGGCCTCATGCGGTCCAGCTCAGCTCGCCGGTGCCGCTGCGCGGAACGCCGGAGCTGACGACGATCGGCGAATTCGAGATCAGCGCGGGCGATATCGTGCCATTCACGATGAGCCGGACCCTTCGCACCGGAAGACCTTTGCTTATCCCGATCCGATCGACGCGCTGCAATCGGCCGAGAATTGGTGGCACGATTGGTCAGCCCATTGCGTGCTCGGCGGCCAATGGCGCGGCGCAATCATCCGCTCGCTGATCACGTTGAAGATGCTGACCTATGATCCTACCGGAGGCATTGTCGCGGCGCCACGACATCACTTCCGGAACGGATCGGTGGCGTCCGCAATTGGGACTATCGGTACTGCTGGCTGCGCGATGCGACATTGGCGCTTTACGCCCTGATGACGGCCGGCTACCGCAACGAGGCTCGCGCATGGCGTGAATGGCTACTGCGCTCCGTCGCCGGGCATCCCGCCGAATTGCAGATCATGTACGGCATCGCTGGCGAGCGCCGGTTGACCGAGCTCGAACTCGATTGGCTCCCTGGCTACAGCGGAAGCTCTCCGGTCCGAATTGGCAACGCCGCCTTTCAGCAACTACAGATCGACGTCTTTGGCGAGCTTATGGATACCCTGTTTCCTGCAATCGTTTCGGGCTTGAAGCAAATGCTGATGCCTGGAGTTTGCAAACCGAGCTGCTCAACTTTCTGAGCATGTCTGGATAAGCCCGATCACGGGCTCTGGGAAGCCGCGGCGAGCCGCAGCATTTCACTTCTCCAAGATCATGGCATGGGTCGCCTTCGACCGTGCCGTCAAATCAATCGATCGGTACAAGTTCGAGGGGCCGCGCGCGCTGGGCGGAATTGCGCGGGCGAATTTACGAGGAGGTCATCGCCAAGGGTTATGATCCCGAGCGCAACAGCTTCATGCAGTATTACGGCAGCACCGATGTCGATGCGTCGCTATTGCTGATACCTCAGCTCGGCTTTCTGCCGCCGAAGACTCTGCGGGTTGTCGGAACGATCGAGGCAATCGAACGCGAGCTTGTCGTCGACGGCCTAGTCATGCGCTATCGTCCCCACTCCGGCACCGATGGTTTACCCGCCGGCGAAGGCGCCTTCCTTGTTTGCACGCGTTGGCTCGCTAATAGCCTCGCGCTGATTGGGCGGCAAGCAGATGCGGTTGCGTTGTTCGAGCGCCTGCTGGCCTTGCGCAACGATCTAGGCCTCCTTGCCGAGGAATACGATCCTGGAGCGAAGCGCTTTTTGGGCAATTTCCCTCGAGCTTTCTCACATATCGGCATCATCAACACCGCGGCACATTTGGCCCGTGTCGAACCAGCGTCAGCCGGTCGCGGCGCGGACACAGCGGCCCGCAGCAGCTGATTGTGTAGCCGAGCGACCGTCAACCGGAGAACTGGAAACAACCTCACGGGGGCCGCTTTTAGCCGAAAATAAGATGGTACTCCCCGGATTCTTGCCTGCCCTCGCGCACGGCAAGCGCGCGTTCGCGCGGCGTCAACGCGGCGGCTAGCCTGAACAATTCACCGCCTGCATCTGGGTGGGGTGGCCCGGGGTTGGCCGCTCGCGCATAGGGTGTGCTGACGGGTGGCGCCGGGGGCGCATTTTTTCGGGGCTTGTAGGTTGAGGGGACGGGGGGTTTCTGCGGGGCGCAGCGCCCCGGCGGTTACGGCGGCAGTTTGGCCAGACGCCCGGCGAGGGTGACGAAGCCGTGCTGATAGGCGAAGCCGGTGGGCAGCGAGATCTTGATCTTGGTGACCAGTTCGGTGACCCGGACGGCGACCTTGATCAGGCTGAGGCGCAGGGTATCGAGCTGGGCGTCACGCCAGAACGATGCTTTCGGCGCTAGACCGCGCAGGGTGTGCATCAGCCAATAGGCAGCGGTGTGGATCAGCAGCCGGAACTGGTTGGCTGTTGGCTTGGTGCAGGAGGTGCGGTCCGCGGCGCGGTGCAGCTTGTGAGCCTTGATCAGGTTCTCCGCCTGGCCCCGCGCGCAGTAGATTTTCTCGTAGAGCGATTTGGGCAGGCCCGCCAAGTTGGTCACGATGAAGCGGCTGTCGACGCCTTGAGCGGAGGCCTCGACGCGGCCGATCACTCGGCGCTCGGTGTTCCAGGTCCGGGCGGCGTACCGGAACTCGGCATAGCGGCGCACCTTGCTCTGGGCGGGCGCGTCGAGGCGATCCAAGGCAACCTGCTCGGCCTCTACCGTCACGCGGCGCAGCAGCACCTTGTTGCCGGCCAGGCCGAAGATGTAGCCGATTCGATTGCGCTCGCACCACGCCATGCCCTCGGGCCGGCCGTAGTGGCTGTCGCCTCGGATCAGGATATCGACGCGCGGCCAGCGAGCGCGGATCGCACGCACGACATGGCGCAGCACCAGGCAAACTTCGGTGCCGTCGGGCGTCTTGCCCGGGCGCAGGAAGACCGCGACCGGCTTGGCCGAAATCGCCTCGTAAATGTGGATCGGCATGAAGCAACGGCTGTCGTGGTGCGCGTTGAACAGGGAAAGCTGCTGCCCGCCGTAGGCCCGATCCTCGGTGTCATCGATGTCGAGCACGATGCGCCGGGGCACCTCTTTGAAGCTGTCGCAGAACAACTCGACCATCGCCGCCATCATGCGCTTGAGCGCGACCGGACCGGGCAGGTTCTCCAGCCGCGTCATGGTCGGCTGCGAACACAGGTCTGCCCCCGTTTCGGGGAGGCGGCCGACCGCCATCTTGAAGGCCGCATCCCTGCGCAGCACGTCGCAGTCATTGGCATCGGGATAGCCCGCCGCGATCGCCAGGGCGCGAAACCGGATCATCTCCGCGACCTCGTGTCGGATCTGATCAGGCGCGCGCGGGTCCTCGATGCAGTCGGCCAGCCGCTCGGCGATCCCCAATCGACGCTCCACCTCAGCCAAGAGCAGAATGCCGCCATCCGAAGACAGCTGACCGCCATCAAATCGGGCGACGACAGGCTTGCCGCAGACCGGTGACAGGCCCGGCAGCGGCAGGGTAAGATCAACTTCGCCGTGCATGGCGCTCCGGAAACAGCAGGTTCGGCCTATGCAATCGAATCCTACGTGATTCCAATGGTTTGCGCTATGCCCGCCAACCCCCCGTGAATTATCCCGGCTAGCCGCTGCGACGACAAAAATCGCGGCGCGTGTCAGCGGTACGGCTCCGACTGCCGGATGTTTTTCCGTTGCAATATACGCGGTCAGCACCTCTGGCCGGGCTTCGATAAAAGGGGAGCAGATAGACCACGGGACTACCTTTTTCTTGCGGTCAGTGCAGATGCTCTAACACGACCGTGACAAGCAATGCTGTCCCGGTCGCGAACAGGATGATGCCCGAGACGCGGCTGATCCAGGCCAGATGGCGCGGCTCGATCGAGCGGCGAAACGTTCCGATGCCCAGGCTCAGCGCCAGCCACCACGGGAAAGAGCCGATCCAAACCCCAAGGACCAGGATTGCGGCGCGAACGAGCGTTGCCTGCGTGCCGCCGAGGCCGAGAGCGGTGAAGATGGCGAGGAAAACCAGGATCGTCAGCGGATTGGTGATGGTCAGAGCAAAGGCGGAAGCAAAGTCGCGGAGCAGGCTTTCCGGGTCGGATTGCTCGGCGATCTTGTCCTGCGGTTTGGAGAGCAAGGCGGAGCCGCCGGAATAGAGCAGATAAACGCCGCCGGCGGCGCGCAACCAGTCTTTCCAGCTGATGAGCCAGTCGGAGACAAAGGTGAGGCCGAAGGCGGCGACGACCCCAAAGACCGCGTCGGCGGTCGCGGCGCCGAGCCCCGATACCAATCCCGCGAGCCTGCCCTCGAAAATCGTCCGGCGCAGGCACAGAACGCCGACCGGGCCGACCGGGACCGCGATCACGGCGCCGACCACGATGCCTTTCAAAAAAACAATAAAAGCATCTGGGCCATCCCAGCGCAAACAGATCACTCTCCGGGAATGGCCGCTGGGCCGCTATGCGGCGGCTTACCCCGACGGAAGGAGGGAGACGACGCCCGGCTTTGGGCAGGAGATGTGCTGCTAGCAAGACGACGAAATGATGGAGTCGGTGTTGCGCAGCGCGGGGCTCGATACACAAGGATTTCGCGAGGTGATCGCGGAGACTGCTCGCCGATTTAACTATCTCGATCCGCCTGACGGCAAGATCCACGAGTGCTGTGAAACGCCCGCCATCCTCGGCCGCTGCCTAGCTGGGCGAGGGTCAAGCGCCGTCGTCGAGCGTGAACCCGATTTTGAGGGTGATTTGATAGTGCGCCACCGTCTTCGACATGGCCGCGCGTCTGCACCACCTCAAACCAGCCGATCTGCCGCAGAGTGCGCGACGCACGGCCGACGGCGTTGTGGATAGCGTCCTCGATGCTCTTCTCCGAAGAGCCAGCGATTTCGACGATTCTGTAAACGTGGTCGGGCATCGTTACCCTCCTTTTGGCGAGACGCGGCCGCCCGGGTGGATCGGACGCCATGGAAGTCTCCCTTCTGGCGCACGGCGTCTCATTGGTTCAACGCTCCCTTTCAGGTCGTGTCCCCTTGGGGTGGTGTAGAGCTGTGGGTAAGTAGCCCGCCGACGTGGACCGCCACAAAGTTCAGGCGGCGGCGGGCTACTTACCCACAGCGGTGGTCACCGCGGATCTTTCCGGTAGGGTTTGGTCGCCAAACCGATCAACCTGACGGAGAACCCGACGATGACCGACGAACTGGTGCGGGCGATGGGAATGACCGGCATCTCAAAGAGCCAGGTCTCCCGGCTGTGCGCCGAGATCGACGACAAGATCGAGGCCTTCCTCAATCGGCCGCTCGAAGGCGATTGGCCCTATCTGTGGCTCGATGCCACTTACGTCAAAGGCCGCAGCGGCGGGCGCGTGCTCTCGACCGCGGTGATCCTCGCGATTGCCGTCAACAGCGACGGCCGTGGGCCTTCAGCCCACGGGCATGACCCGTGGCGCGAGGTGCTGGGGATGGACATCGGCCCGTCCGAGGCCGAAACCTTCTGGACCGAGTTCCTGCGCAAGCTGGCCCGCCGCGGTCTGCGCGGCGTCAAGCTGGTCATCTCGGACGCGCATGAGGGCTTGAAGGCAGCCGTCGCCAAGGTCCAGTGTCGCGCGACGATTTGGATGAGAAGGCAGCGACAATCAGGATGAGAAGCCCCGGTGTCGCGGCGTCGGCATGATTGTCGCGCGGTGATTGTCGCGCAAGAGGTTTGCCGGGTTTTGATTGACGCGGCGCGACAATCAGGCGGTGCCGGTGATTGCCGCGCGGGCCGGCGACCGGCCGGACCCGCGCTTGCGTTCGAGGGCGGCGCGGCGACGGTAGCTTTCGACGTTCATCTCGAAGATCGTGGCGTGGTGAACAAGTCGGTCGACGACGGCGACCGTCATCGCCTGGTCGGGGAAGATTTTTCCCCACTCGCCGAACGGCTGGTTGGCGGTGATCAGCAGCGAGCGCCGCTCGTAGCGGGCGCTGATCAGCTCGAACAGCACGCTGGTCTCGGCCTGATCCTTGGTGACGTAGGCGATGTCGTCGAGGATCAGCAGGTGGAACTTGTCGAGCCTGGCGATGGCGGCCTCCAGCGCGAGGTCGCGGCGGGCGACCTGCAGCCGCTGCACGAGATCGGTGGTGCGGGTGAACAGCACGCGCCAGCCGGCTTCGACCAGCGCGAAGCCGAGCGCTGCCGCGAGGTGGCTCTTGCCGCCGCCGGGCGGCCCGAACAGCAGTAGATTGGCCCCCTGGTTGAGCCAGGCGTCGCCGGCGGCGAGGGCCATGACCTGGGCCTTGCTGATCACCGGCACGGCCTCGAAGTCGAAGGTGTCGAGGGTCTTGCCGGGCGGCAGGCGGGCTTCGGCGAGATGGCGTTCGAGGCGACGACGGCTGCGTTCGGCCACCTCGTGCTCGGTCAGCGCGGCCAGAAAACGCGCCGCCGGCCAGCCCTCCTTGTCGGCCTGGGCGGCGAGCGAAGGCCAGACCTGTTTGATGCCGGGCAGGTGCAGCTCGGCCAGGAGCAGCGCGACACGCGCGGCATCGACGGGATCGGCCGCCTTCATGGCGCATCGCCCATCGGCATGGTGCCGAGCTCGTCGTACAGGTGCAGCGGCACCGCTGAGATGGTGATATCGGGGATGGCGCCGGGATCGGGCGCGAAGCGGCGGCCGAGAAGGTCGAGATCGGGCAGCCGGCCGGCATCGAGCTCAGCCTCGATGGCCTGCGCCAGCTCGGCCTCGCAGGCGCGTTCATGGGCGAGCGCCAGCAACCCGACCATCGTGCGGCATGCCCGCTTCTCGCCATCGCCGGCAAGCAGCGCCTCGAACGCCCGCTGATAGGCATGGCGCGGGAACAACTGCTCGCGGTAGACCAGGTTCAACAGCGCCATCGGCTTGCGCCGCAGGGCGTGGATGACGTGGCGATAATCGACGACATGGCCGCGGTTGCCACTGGGATGTGCACGGCCGCGGCGCAGCGTCATCAGCGGCGTCGCGCCGAGAAAGCATTCGAGCCGGTCGTCGTAGAGCCGCACCCGCAGGCGGTGCCCGATCAGCCGCGACGGCACCGAATAGAATACCTTCTTGAAGGTGAACCCGCTGGTCGAGGTGACGGTGACGATCGTCTCCTCGTAATCGGTGGTGCGGCGCGCCGGCAGCGGTTGCAAGGCCGGGCGCTCGAGATCGAGCCGCTTACCATTGCGAGCGTTGCGGCGGCCGACGATCTCGGCAAGGAAGCGGCGGTAGGCGTCGAGCGTGGCGAAATCGCACGAGGCGCGCAGCAGCAGCGCGTCCTCGATCGCCTGCTTCAGATGGCCGTGCGGGCTTTCGATCGATCCGTTCTCGTGCGCGACGCCGCGGTTGTTGCGGCTGGGCATCATGCCGTAATGCGCGCACAGCGCCTCATAGCGACGCGTCTGGTCTTGCCGCGCATCCTCGTCGAGATTGCGGAAGGCGGCCGACAGGCTGTCGCTGCGATGCTGCGATGGGGCGCCGCCGAGCGCCCACAGCGCATTCTGCAATCCCTCGGCCAAGGCCACGAAGCTCTCGCCACCGAGCACGACATGGGCGTGCTCCCAGCCCGAGAAGGCCAGCCGGAAATGGTAGAGCCGGTGGTCGAGCGGGGCGCCGGCGATGCTGATGCCGCGGTCGCCCATATAGGTGAAATCGGACAGCCCGAGCCGGCCCGGCGGGTGCTCCTGGCGGAAGATGACGTCCTGCTCGGCGCCATTGATCCCCCGCCAGGTACGGATGCGCCGCTCCAGCGTGCGGCGGATGCCGGCGCCGATCTCCGAATGACGCCGGCGGAGCTCGTCGAAAATGGCGACCGGCCGCAGGCCGGGGGCGATCTTCAACAGCGGCACGACCTCGCTGTCCCACACCGCGGCCAGCGGATCGCGCCGCCGGCGTTCGCGCGGCACCTTCTTCTGCGACGGCAGGCGGGGGTCCTCTTCGATGCGATAGGCGGTAGCGGCGCTGAACCCGGCCTTGGCCGCGGCGATGACCGGCGGTTCGGTGTGGCGGAAACTCATGTAGAGCCTCATCTGGCAATCGGTGATGTGGCGGCCGGGCAAGGGCGGTTCCTCATCGGCGTGAAGAACCCGCCTCCTACTCGGCCGGCCGCGACCGCCAGCCAACGCGCCCCCTGCGGGGCCGCGCCGTTCGCCGGATTTGCAACGTCAGTCGGGCTACGCCCTCCTTCCGTCGCTCATCCGGCGATGCTCTCTCATCCTGATTGACGCGCTCCTCTCATCCTGTTCGCCGCGCCGCAAGCCGCCGGCCGGTCGAGATGGTCATACAGCGCCCGGCGGCTCGTGCCCCAGCCGCGCATCGGCCGGTCGTTGAGATCATTGAGCAGCGCGCGAATCGCCGCATTAAGGTCGGCCAGCGAGAAGAAGCGCCGGTGCCGCAGCCGTGCCAGAATCCAGCGTCCGACGACCTGGACCCCGACCTCTACTTTCGCTTTGTCGCGCGGCTTGTACGGCCGCGCCGGGACAATCGCGGTACGGTAATGCCGCGCCATGTCGGCGTAGGTCCGGTTGACCATCGGCTCGTGGAAGGAGGCCTTGGGGATGCCGGCCTTCAGATTGTCGCTGACGGTCTGTGCGCGGCACCGCCGAAATAGGCAACGGCGCGGACATGCGCGGCGTTCCAGTCCGGCAGCTTCTGGCTCCAACCGCCTCGGCGTAAGTGAAGCTGGAGGCGCCCAGCACGGCGACGAAGATCTGCACCGGGATGATCTCGCCGGTATTGGCGTCGACCACCTCGGCGGTGCGGCCGGCGAAATCGACGAACAGGCGCTCGCCGGCGACATGGACCTGACGCATCGTCGGCTTCAGCCGACCGGTCCAGGCCCGGTAGAGATCGCAGAACCAGGAATAGCCGAAGCCGTCGGCGGCGCCGGCGCGGTACTCCTCCCACAGCAGCGCCAGCGTCACATCGGGACGGCGAGCTCGCGGTGCACCCAGCCCCAATCGGGCATCGGCCGCTGATCAGCCGGTGTTCCGGATGGCGGCGGAAAGAGCAGCGCTTCGAGCTGCACGTCGTCGAGATCCTCGGACAGCGGCCAGGCTACGCCGACCGCCCGCGCCCGGCTCAGATAACCGCTGACCGCCCCTTGGCTCAGCCCGAGGCTGCGGGCAACCGCCCGCTGCGGAAGCCTGCTCTCGAAGCACAGTCGCAAAACGTCCCGGATCTGGCGCATCGACAGTCTCTCGGCCGGCATCCCGTCCTCCTTTCGACAAAGAGGACGAGGCTACCTTCGGTTGAGAACCGTCAGCGCCGCGGAGCGCTAAACCATCGCGCCGGGCTGATCACGATCACCGGATTGGGTGATCACGTTCGACCGGAATCCGTGATCACGTTCCACCGGATTGAGTGATCAGCTTCCACCGGAATTCGTGATCACAATCGACCGGAACGCGCACTAGGCGACGACCCCGCAAACACCTTGCCCTATGAGAGCGCGGAGGGGGGCTATAAAGGGACGACCTATACGACGGACGAAGTCTTCGATGAGGTCGAGCTCGAGTTCCCCAACGACAGCGATGGCCGCCTTCACGATGCGATCTGCGATGGTTTCGACAGAATACGTCCGGACAGCGATAACGATTGAGGATCGGCAAGTTGATGGCATTCGATATAGGAGTTCGCGATGCGGAGTAGGAACGGCACTTGTTCTTTTTGCAAGTCAGGATAATCTGGCCCTCGAAAAGGGTGAACAGCCGGAGTTTTACTTTCTTCACAAAGATTTGTGGCTACGTTTGTCGAACGTATCCGTAGAGGCCGTTACCAGGCGGGAGATCACGTCCTGGGCATCTCGCAACGGTGGCGTCTTTTACTAAACCAATCGATCGTCGGCTAGCGTTCCCTGTTCTCAAGTTCAGCCGAAATCCGTGAAGCGGGGAGGGATGGTGTAACCAGTCAATCATGACGTAGGCAGGTGCAACCCATGGGCCCGCGTCTCGTCCCCAGATGGGGTCCGATCCCGCCCTTAAGGGCACGGAAGCCTTCGAGCGTTCGGCCTGGGAGCGGCGCCAAATCGAGATGTTGTTCGCCATCTGAAGCGGAATTTGGGCTTTCGATGGCTGCGGCTGCGCGGGATCCCGGCGCCTCGGATGAGTTTCTGCTCGCCGTCACGGTCCAGAACCTGAAGAAATTGGTCCGGTTTATCGGCGATGACCCGCAATCGACCATCTCGCGGCTGGAGAACCTGCCCGACAGGCGGGCGCTGCTGAGCCTGGGACGGGGGCTGATCGACCAATATTGCGCCTCGTTCCGGCAGGTGCCGAAGCGCATCGTTCTCGATGTCGACGACACCTTCGACCGCGTGCATGGCGGCCAGCAATTGCGGTTGTTCAACGCCGATCACGACGATTACGGGTTCCAGCCGATTGTCGTCTTCGACGGCGAAGGCTGCTTTGTGACATCACCGGAGGCCACTATGTTCATGATGCATTCTAACACGAACCTTGCCCCGGCTACAATATTTTGTGGCCCCGGACGCAGAGGGATAAGCCTTTGCCGCGCATCAAGCAGTAATATTTCGTCAATCGCTCCGTTTCAGAGACCGACGGCCAGAGCGTCAGCGTCGCCGCTCAGGTCGCAGCGCTCAGGAAGCACGGGGCGGAAGAGGTGTTCCGCGAAGCGGCCAGCGGAGCCAAGACCGACCGCGCCCAGCTTCGCCGCGTCCTTGACCAGCTCGACGCCGGCGGTGCTGATGGTCACACGGCTTGACCTGTTAGCGCGATCCACCCGAGACCTGTTGAACACGCTCGCGGCGATCACCGACAGGAAAGCCGGTTTCCGCTCGCTCGGCGATGCATGGGCTGACACCACCACGGCGCACGGCCGCTTGATGTTGACGGTTCTAGGCGGACTGGCCGAGTTCGAGAGGGATTTAATCCCGCTTTCGCCCGCCGCCGCAAATCGGCGATCAGCTGACCCTGCTCTAATGCTGGCGTCCAATCCAGGCCCGACGTGGGATCAAAGCTCCGCACAGGGCAGCCGCAAGCAAGGCGAGGGTGGAGGGCTCGGGTACCGCCGGAACCACCGCCGAAAGATCCCAGAGCATAGCCTGGTCATTGGGTCCCGGTAGCCCGGTCAGGGTGACCCTGTCAACGAAAGATCCCGATGCGTTGAAGACGACAAGCTGCGAGGGATCAGCTTCATCATCAAAGACATAATAAAACGTGCCGTCGAAAGCCACCCCGGTGAAGCCGAAAGTTCCCGGATTTAAGAAAGCAGCGGTGATCAGATTCCCGTTCGTTGCGTTGAACTGATCGTAAGGACCGATATCCCCGCGCGGCTGGTTGGCAACAAAGGTATTGCCGACGACTTCGAGGCCTGACCGAAAACCCTGAACCACGCCAGCGGAAGGTGGAAGAGTGATCGGCGGCCCAATCGGGTTGCCCGAGAAATCGTACTTATACACGTTCTCGTTGAGGCTCAGAGTGCTGCTGGCGGGCGTGAGATACAGGAATTGGCCGTCGGTTGCGATCGAGGCGATCCCTGTGACACCCGGCTCATTGACGACGAAGGCCGTGCCCAGGTTGTCGCCGTTGGTGTCGGTGAGGAACACCGATGTGGAGTCGGCCACGCTGTAGAAAATTTTTGATCCGACGACGGCAATGCCCAGACCGGTTTCGCCAGGTGTACCCGCAGGGTCGGCAAAAGTCTTCACCAGAGCCCCCGTCTTGGCGTCGAATTCGTTAATGGTGGGGACAATCTGCGGGGTCCCGGCGTTAAAGCCATTACTCCATATCATTGTATCGGCGCGGGCTGGTGCCGGCGCTGCCAGCAGTCCGGAGATCCCCAATCCGATCAGCGCCGCGGTGGTCGCCAATGCCCCCGTCCGAATGCTGTGACGAGGATTTGACACGCTCATCGGCTTTTTCCCGTAATTTACTTAATTTTTATCAGGCACTTGTCGGCAACGTACTCGTTCGCAAGGCGGCGGTCAACCCGATATGACTTCTTAAGTCCCTTACCCCTTCGCCGAGAGCGGCGCTAGTTTGGTAAAGGAAGGGTCCGAGCGGCGCGTCAGCTGCCATTGGCTGCCCTACGCAAAGCTGATCCCCGGCCTAGTGTCGAGTTGCAACAGTCGTCGGCACCGTCAGCCGCGCTCGCCATTGCTCGGGCGCTCTCGCGCTGTGCGCCGTGGCTCCGCGCCGCTCACCCGACCGGCCGAATTTTGAACAGGAATTCTTCCGCTGCCCGGTAGTAGGCCCGCCGCGTGTGCGGGTTGCGACTGTTGGCCGCGAAGAATTCTAGGAAGCGCATCGAGGCGCGCTCGCCGGCGGCGGCAACGAGCGCCGGAAGTGTGGCCCGAGCTGACCGGTAGGAGCTGACCAGTCATGAGACGGCGGCCCTCTGCTTCGCGCGCTGGATCTGATTGAATACGGCTTGGGCGTTATCGATGGCCAGAAATTGCGGTGTTGGATCGAGCGCAGGCGTAATGAACCCCAATCCACCTCGCCCCCCGTAGGGCATGATCGAGTATCCGAAGCGGATTGTTCCGCGGCCGCTCGCCCGCTCGCTTAATCGCGCATCGGGTAGCAGTTGAGATTAACCGCAGTGAAATTGCCAAATGGCCCGGATCGAGCAATCAGGATGCGTTGGTTCGTGACGGCGTAGTAGGTTTTGCTGCGCAACCAGGCGTCGACCGCGAACCGGCCAACAATGAAGTACAACCCGAGAAGCACGAATGGCACGCCCCACAATCGGAACAACAGCGGCGCACCTTTCTGGATAACGCTTGTCTCCCAAAATGCTGCGAAGCCGCCCCAAAGAAGGCTGAAGGGGATGAGCAACCCATCGCGCCCGGTGAAGAGCAGGCCTTGGCCCGGACGCGCCGACCAGAGCACCTTCTCGTCCTCTAACGGTCGTCCGGTGAAGTCAGCATCGCTCACGTTTATTCCTCTTGCTGCGCGTCAGTAGGGTCCGAATTGCGTACGCAGGCTAACGAGAGCGCTGGCGGCTGCGTCGCACCGCTTCCTGAGGCCACGTTGCTTGCCGAGCCCGATGCATCGTCTGCGATCTGCAACAGGTGATCGGCGATCTGCTCGCGCGTGATGCTCTCGTCGGTCAGCATCGTAGCGATCGGGCCCATATACGCATCGTATTCGTCGTCGGGTACCCCACAGCCGATCGGGTCCCATTCTTCCATCAGGATTGCCCGCACCCCGTCGGCCAGTTGCTGTGCCTCCCCACTTCTTGCGATCACCAGCCATCCCGTTCACCCCCACGCGCCCGCGCGCAGCTACCGAGTTTATCCGACATTCGCCGGATCCCCCGCTTCGTTGGGCGTAATTTTCGGGTGGCCCAGGACCGCGCGCAACGAAATTCGATCGCAGCCCTCCTGTCTGCAGCCAAATTGTCGGGGTGCCCACCTCGCAACGCGGGAACGCGCTGATTTGCCTGAATTAAGGCGCACCTCTGCTGCCGTCGCCTGTCGCACATCTGACCACGCGCATCTCATGCTGGCGCGAGTGGTGCCTGGAGCCGGGCGACCAGCGACAGGATGTCTGCGAACATCTGCGGCGACACCGCCACCTCCGCCATCTGGAAGGTGACGTAGCGACCATGGCTGACCGGCCGCGCCCTGGAGTTACTACGTGCCGAGCAGTCCCAGCACCTTATATGCGCTGCAATGTGTGCGAGTTCGGCTGATGTTTTCGGAAAATTCCAGATTGGAGATCTCGTAAGTGGGCGGCTTCGGATCGGGACGCCACGGCGGTGCGGTTACGGCGGAGGGGATGGCGTCATACGTCATCACCTCGAACATGCTCACCCGTGCGGGACGGGGCGTGACGGGAATGGCCTATTTCGATGAAGGAAGATTCTGGGTCGCGATGAGGGTCGATTTCTCCGACCCGTCTGATGCTTTCATCGAATTGACCCACGAGACACGAGATTTAGACGAGGGCGACCGCATCGTGCGCGACCGGATTCGCCTGCTGTGGACCGTGCCGACCTTTGGCGGCCGGCGCTGGTGGTTCCAATGCCCGCGAACCTGGCAGTAGACGACGAAGCTCTACCTGCCGAACGGTGGGCGGCATTTCTGGAGCCGGCAAGCCTATGGCCTCGGATATGCCTGCCAGCGAGAGGATAGCTTCAGTCGCCTTCAGCGACGCGCCGCGATGCTGAACCGGCAGCTCGGCGGCGAAGGCTGGCGCACCTGGGAGGATCCTCCAACGAAACCGAAATGGATGCGGTGGTCGACCTACGAGAAGAAATACGAACGCTGGGAGCGCGTAGTCGAAAGGGCCAACGCGGAGTTCACGCTAAAGGCGATGCGAATCTTGCGTCGGCCCGCTGTCTCGGGTCGGATAGGACGATCAAGACGGCCGTGAATCTCAGGCGAACTTGCGCTTGACAAGCGTTCGCGCGCGCATACGCGCGTTGTCCGATGAACGCGATAGCGTGCAGAAATTCATCGTCCCGGCCGTAGGCGCGCATCGAGCGCCGCATTGGCAAGGTCGATTAGGACATCGGCCAGAACCGCTGGCTGCCGACATTGGCGCCGATCGAGCCAGCCGAGGCGCACCAGTTCGGCGACGCCCTCAGGTGCGATGGGTACTCGCAGCACCACCCGCCCAAGGCCGCGTAGCGCGGCCAGGAGCGCGGGATCGGTCGACCTTATGTGCTCGGCCGGTGATCAGCGACACTTCGCGATCGGAAAGCAGACGGTCACTCATGGATACCTCACACGATGCGGCCCAATGGCACGCGGCGTGAGATAGCTGTCCGACAATGCCGGAAATAGGTGCCCGGAAATTGTCAGGGCCCGATAATTTTCGGGCACCTGCTTGGCTTCAGACTCGCGCTGACTTGCCCTCCATTGCGGATGACGTGCCCGGATGTTTTCCTGGATCGTCTTGGGCGTCGGGCGCGCCATTGTCGGGTGCTGCCGCTTGAGCCAATCGAGCAACGCCCCTGCTTCATCGGCCACTAAAGGCAGCGCCTGCCCAGCGGCAACTCGCCTGTCGAACTCGTCGTCGATCAGATGCTTGGCCTTGCTCGGTCGCCCTGGAAAGCCGCTGAGCGTGTAGGCGTCCCCCGCGACGGTGGCGGGTTCTGCCTCCGGTTCCCCAGTGACGCTCTGTTGCGGCTCAGCCTGCTTAGCGATCGATTTCTCGATCGGTTGGCGTGCCGCTTGCGGCGACGATGCCTGTCGCGATGGCATGAAATGGCGGGAGAATTCCACCGCCGTTAGGGTCGGCGTAAACGGTTGCCGCGGGAGCCTAGGCAGGACCACCCGCCCGGAGTCCCAATCAATTCGCGCATCGTCGTACCGAACAGCATACGCGGCTGATAATCGACCTCGCGAAATCGGAATGCCTTCTCGATACGTGCTCGTGCTCGCTCCGCGGGCATGGTCTGCGACAGCAAGCGGACTTGTTCAGGAAGCGTCAGCCGCTCATTCGGCTCGGGGTCCGGTGCTTTGCCGGATTGATCCCCACCCGCTGCCAATTGCGCCAGTTCTTGCGGGATTTGCCACTCGACCGAACGAGCCCATGCCGCAAAGTCTCGCAGCCGAACCGCCGCGGCTTCGTCGTAGTAGCGCACAGCCGATTGGTTCACGGGTCCCAGCAGGGTGTCGCCGAGGCAACGTTTCGCGAGCGCCAGCCGTCGTTCGAACTCCGGACCCTCGTCGAACTGTGTTCCGGCTATCAACGCGCGAGTGCCGGCTCGACGAAGCTGTTTCGGATCGATGTTCAGCGACAACGCCACGGCTTCGTGTAGCGTTACGGTCGGGACGTGCCGCCACCAATTCCAATCGGGGGCTCGGTTCGATAGCGCCATTTGCGCCACCCTGTTAACCGCTCGCAGAAGAGCGGTTCGATCAGGCCGCCTGTAGCGTGGGAATCGCGTCGATCTCGGCGGCCTTCTCCCGTCGCAGCCGCTCAAGGTCGTATCGAGTTTGCAAGGCAAGCCACAGCTCGGGGCCGTTCCCGCACAGCTTGCCGAGCCGCAGCGCCATGTCGGGCGTCACGGCGGCACGCTCGGCAAGTACGGCGTGGAGCGCCTGCCGCGACACGCCCAGGAGCCGGGCGATCTCGACGCGCGGGCGGCCGAGCGCCGGCAGGATGTCCTCGCGCAACAACTCTCCCGGATGCATCGCCGACAGCCCGGTCCCAGAAACGCCATTTGGCCTCGGCTCGATCGTCAATGGTAGTCCTCCAAATCGACGGCGACGGCATCGGCGCCATCCCAGGTGTCACCCGGATCGTCCAGCGGGCTTCGCCTGCAGTCGGTGCCAGTAGAAGCCCGGCAGGTTGAGTTGCTCTGGCCGGGTCGCGGCATCGAGCGCTCGCAGCATGCGCCCGACCCTCGCGACGTTCGGCACGCTCAACCCGCTCGCATCGCCGGCCTCGAAATACCGCCTGAGCGCCCGGTTGCGGAAACTGCGTATCACCAGCGGAAACGTGATGCGGCAAACGGCAAACGTCAAGTGCCGCTTTACAGGCGACTATGCCCGCAACGGCACCACCTCCGCCGTTTCTTCGGGCGCGCCCATTGCCCTGGCAATCCGAGCCGACACGCGATCGGCCGCGGCGACCAAGGCAGCATCCGGCCGGCGGATGTAGTGGCGTTGCGTCACGCCTCGCCGGGAGTGGCCCAGCAGCTCGGCGATCGTAGCGTCGCCGTATCCCTCGTCAGCGGCGATGCTGCCGAAGGTGCGCCGCAGATCGTGCGAACGCGCATCCTTCAGCCCCGCTTTATCATAAAGCTTGGCTAACGATCCCTTCAGCTCAGCGCGTCCGGTACCGCTGCGGTTCGGGAAGATCCGACCGAGCGCTTCGTGATCCTGGCGCGCATCGCCTTGCCCTTCGCTGCCACCCGATTCGTGGCCTAGGTATCACCTAGGTATCACCGTATGTCACAAGCTATCGGCAACAGGCGGCTACAGAGTGCGGCGCTATACACTTTATCTATCGGGCTTCATGCGGTTGCCGGTAACCCACGGAAATCCACCGTCCTACGTTGACATCGTAGGGGTCACAGGTTCAATCCCTGTCGCGCCCACCATTCGTTTCAAGGATTTGGGCGGATCCCCGTCCGCAGCAATGCGGCGAACGGCGCTGGAGCATGCGGGCCGCGCCGGCCGGGGTCCGCACGGCCGCTATATCTTCGCTGCCGGCACCGGGATGCCGGCGATCTTGACGTTGACCGCGCCGAGATGGTTGCGGCTGGTGAAATAGAGGGTCTTCCAGTCGGCGCCGCCAAAGGCGAGGTTGGTCGTGGCCGGAGCGCCGTGGGCGATGCGGCCGAGCTTTTTGCCCTTGGGGTCCATGATCCACAGCCCGCCGGCGCCGCCGCAATAGACGTTGCCCTCGACATCGACCTTCATGCCGTCGGGGACGCCGGACTCCTCGCCGCGCAGCTCGACAAAGACGTGATCGCTGTGCTTGGCCAAGGTGCCGTTGGGCGACAGCTCGAAGGCCCGGATATGGCCGCGGCGCGAGTTGTTGATGTAGAGCACGCTCTCGTCGGGGGAAAAGGCGAGGCCGTTCGGCACCACGAAATCGTCGATCAGCAGGGTCAGGGTGCCGAGGTCGGGGCTGACCCGGTAGACCCCGGAAAAAGTCAGATCCCATTGCTGCGGGGCGGTGGGGCTGGTCCACGGGTCGGTGAAATAGATGGCGCCGTCGGATTTGACGACGACGTCGTTCGGCCGGTTCAGCTGTCGGCCCTGAAAGCTGTTGGCGACGACGGTGATGCTGCCGTCGGGCTCCTGGCGGGTGACCCGCCGCGAATCGTGCTCGCAGGCGAGGAGCCGCCCCTGCACATCGCGGGTCAACCCGTTGGCCCGATTGGTCGGCTCCAGCAGCAAGGATACGCCCTTGCCCGGCTCGTACTTCATGCGCCGGTTGTTGTGGATGTCGCTGAACACCAGATAGCCGCCCTCGCGCCACCACAGCGGCCCTTCGGCCGGTCCCTGCGGCCCGCCGAAGCCGTCGGCCAGCTCCTGGATCGGCTGCGACGTCGCGATGATCCGTTCCAGCTCCGGGGCGAGCTGCTCGATCCGCTTGGCAATATCAGGCATGGCGTTCCTCCTGTCTCGTCGACGCCGGCCAGCGCTGCGACCGGCGTCCCGCGAGGTTCATATCATATCGGGCACGCCATCGCCGGGTTTGCTGCGCGAAACCGGCTTCCGGCGCGCGCCGCCGGCCGGCGCGATTGCCCGACCGCCCCTCGGCGTCCCGCCCACCTGTTTTTGCATGGGATTTACAGGCACCTCGTTCTCCCTCGCGTCCCGGCCCGATTCCCGAGCGCCATCGGCGGATCGCAAGCTACGATGTGAATGTAGCAATTTTAGCGTTGTGTCTCGAGGCCGGAAAACCAGCGGCGAGCCGAAGCCCCGCCCCTGGCTTGACCGGCATTCACCCGGATCGCAGCCCTGTGCAGCCGGGCGTCGCCGCTGGAACGGACGCGGCCGGGCGTGATATTGCAGTGGTGCGCGGAGTTGGGAGGGCCGCACAGCGAGTGAGGGCGGCGGTGATCGGCGAGCTCGACCTGCTCAAGAATCCGCTGCCGTCGACTGGCGATGGGATGCCGCCGACGATGATCTGTCGCAGGGCCGGTTGCCGGCGTGTTGAAAAAAGCGATAGGGACCATTCGACCGCGATCTTGTTTGAAGGAGAACACCTCGATGCGTCACAAAATCTCGACCGCCGCGGCGATGCTCGCCGCCGCACTCGTGCTGCTGCCGGCGGTGCCCGCGCTGGCCGGCTATGGCGCGATCGCGTGGGACAAGGAAAGCGGCAAGCGCGGCTGGAGCTGGAACGAGGCCACCTCGCAAAAGGCCGCCGATGTGGCGCTCAGCGAATGCGGCGCCAGCGGCTGCAAGATCATCATGCGCACCGGCGCGCGGGCCTGCGCCGCGTTGGCCACGACGGCGGACGGCAAGTTCGTCGGCGCTGCCGCGCGCAAGAGCCAAGATACGGCGCGGCTCGCGGCTCTCGCCAATTGCCAGAAGGGCAAGGCCGGCGACTGCGTCGTCCGGACCAGCGACTGCAACAAGTGAAGCCGGTTCGCGGCGGCGCCGATCGCGCCGCCGCCGGGGTCAGCTGCGCATAAAGCCTTCGATCTCGCTTTCGGCCCAGGCGATCGCGTCGTCGGCCGATTTGCCGGATTGGGTGTGCTGGGCGATCAGCTTCATGATCGTCGCCTGCGCCCACATCTGGGTCCCGATCTTCAACGGCGCCGGATAGCCGACGAGGTTGGGGATCGCCGCCTCCCGCGGCGGGTAGTTGTAGACCGTGCCCTTGGGCGGCTCGACCTCGTTCCAGATCTTGAAATCCATAAAGCTGTCGAAGGGCGGGATGTCGAAGCCGACGCTCGCGGTCACCAGCTTGTCCTGAACCTCGCGGGTGGTCAGGTAGGTCAGCAGGCTTTTCGCCGCCGCGACGTTCTTCGAGAAATTCCAGATTCCCCAGTAGTAATAGCCGGCGGGGTCGAACCTGCCCTTGGGCCCCTTGGGCGAATGGAAGGTCCACAATTGCTCGGCCGTCTTCGGCTGATCGCGCCGGCACACCGCATAGGCGGAGGGCGGGTTGAAGATCAACGCGGCTTGGCCGGAAATCAGCGCCTTGTTGTTCGAGGCGTTGTCATAGGCGTAGACGCTGTCCGGCAGGGATTGCGAGAGCCGCTTGAACCAGTCGAGCGCCTGCTTGGTGGCGTCCGACTTGACCGTGATGTTGCCTTCCTCGTCGACCAGCACCGCACCGTAGCTGGCGAACACCGCACCCGCCATGTTGACCGCGTCGGTGCAGGTGCTGAGCCCGACCCCGAAAGGATGCCCCGCCTTGGCGCATTTTTCGGCCGCATTCAGCATGTTCTCCCAGGTCCAGGCGTCGGTCAGTGCGGTGTCGGGCGGTCCGACCGGGTACATCTTCTGCAGATCGAGGCCGACATAGTCCTTGAACATGTCGATGCGGGCGCAGGGCGGCAGGGCGCCGCTGCCGTAGCTGGTCGGCACCGCCATCCAGTGGCCCTTGATCTTGCCGCAATACTCGGCGGACTTGGCGATCTTGCCGTATTTCTGCAGCAGCGGCTCGACGATGTCGTCGACCGGCACGAAATTGTCGACCTGCGAGGACACGTACCAGGTGCGCAGGCCCATGATGTCGTGGCCGGCCTGGGCCTGGCCTTCGGCCATCAGGGTCAGCAGGTCCTTGTCGCCGTTGGAGGTGATCAGGTCGATGGTCAGCTCGACCTTTTCCCGCTCGGCCCATTCCCTGCTGATCTTTTTCAGCTCCTCGCTGGCGCCGGGGACCCAATGGTCCCAGACGCCGAAGGAGAGCTTGCCGGCGGCGTAGGCGCCGCGCACGAACGGTGCCGCCAGGGTCGTCGTCGCCAGCGCCGCAGTCTTCAGCACCGTGCGCCGTGTCAGCACCGTCGTCGCCATTCGACCTCTCCCGTCAAGTGTACCGGCGTGTTGCCGCCGGGTTCGCGCGCAACCTTACGGCAGCCTATCACAGGCTGGCCGGATCGCTGGCCTCTTTTGCCCAAACCGGCGCAGCCGTCGAGCCTAAATCCGCCGGAAGCCTTCGAGCTCGGATTGGGCGAAATCGATGGCCTCGTCGATCGATTTGCCCTGCTGCGTGCATTTGGCGATCATTTTGCAGATCGTGCCCTGGGTGGTCATCTGCGCGCCGATGCCGGCCGGCGCCGGATAGCCGGCGAGCAGGGCGGTCACGTCGCCGCGCGGCGGGTAATTGTAGAGCGTGCCTGTGGGCGGCTTTTCCTCCTCCCAGGTCTTGAAGTCGCGCAGCCCCTGATAGGGCGGAATGTCGACGCCGCGGCTGCCGGCGACCAGCTTTTCGACCGCGGAACGCGTCGACAGGTAGGCGATCAGGCTCTTCGCCGCGGGTTTGGCGGAGGAGAAGTTCCAGATGCCCCAAAAGCCGAAATTGCACGGGTCGAAGCGGCCTTTCGGCCCCTTTGGCGAGTGGAAGGTCCACAGCTGCTCGGCGACTTTCGGCGCGTCGCGCACCGCCACCGCCCAGGCGCCCGGCGGGTTCATGATCAGCGCGCCCTGGCCCGAAATCAGCCATTTGTTGTTCGCGGCGTTGTCCCAGGCGAACACGCTCGACGGCAAGGACGGGACGATCTTCTGAAACCACTGCAAACGTTCTTTCACCGCATCGGATTTCACGGTGATGTTGCCTTCCTCGTCGACCAGCTGCGCGCCGTGGCTGGCGAACACCGCGCTCGCCCAGTTGACCGAGTCGCTCCAAGTGCTGAGCGGCATGCCGAACGGATGGCCGGCCGCGGCGCACTTTTGAGCCGCCGCCAGAAACTCGTCCCAGGTCCAGGCGGCGGCGAGGGTCTGATCGGGCGGCGCGCCCGCCGGGTACATCCGGGTCACGTCGAGCCCGACGAATTGCTTGAACTGGTCGATCCGGGCGCACGGGATCTGCCCCGTCGTCTGCAGCCCGGTCGGCACCGCGATCCAGCGGCCCTTCTGCCTGCCGATATATTCGGAGCCGAGCAGCACCGGGCCGTGCTCTTTGATCAGCGAGGTCACCAGCTCGTCGACCGGCTCGAGATTGTCGGCCTGGGCAGCGGCGTACCAGTCCGACATCTGCAGGATGTCGTGGCCGGACCTCGCCTGCGCCTCGGCCGCAGCGGTCAGCGCCAGCTTGTCGCCCTGGCTGGTGATGAAGTCGACGGTCAGATCGACTTTTTCCCGATCCGCCCACTCGCGGCACAATTTGGCGAGCGGCTCGTTGGCGCCGGGGACCCAGTGGTCCCAGAAGCCGCAGGACAGCTTGCCGGCCGCGTAAGCGCCGCGGACGAAAGGCGCCCCCAGCCCGGCCGTCGCCAGCGCGGCGGATTTCAGCACCGTGCGCCTTGTCGGCATCACCGTAGCCATGATTCCCTCCCTGTGACCGCGCCGGTTCGCCGATGCCTGCTCCATCGGCGATTGCATCCCGATCAGATCCGGGCTTCCGGTCCTTGCTGCGAGCTTACCACGAGCCGGCGCAGATCACCCGCGTCGTCAACCGAGAAACAGCCGGGAGCGGGAGAACAGCCGCGACCGGCGGAGGACCCCAACCGGCTCAACCGGCGAGGCCGGCGGCGCCCGCCCGCCGAACGAGCTCGTCGCGGCCGGCCAGCATGTCGTCGAGCGAGCCGAACGCGTTCATGTAATGGCCGGTGAAGCCTTTGCCCTCGATGCGCGCGAACATGTCGGCGAAATCGAGATCGCCCGCGCCCGGCTTCAGGTGCACCTCATTGCCGTTGCGAAAGCAGTCGGCGAGCCGCACCTCCTCGACCCGGGCCGATATCGAGCGCCTCGACAAAGCCCGCGACCCCTTCCGGCACCAGATGGGCGTGGTTGACCGTGAACGACAGCTTGAACGCCGGCGATTGGATCGCGTCGAAGTAATAGCGCCATTCCTCGACCGTATGCGCCAGGTAGTGGATTTCGGCCGCGTCCGGCTCCTTGTTCAGGTTTTCGAGCAGCACCAGAGCGCCGTATCTTTCGGCATGGCCGACGACGCGCTTCAGCCGTTCCAGCCCGGCCGTCATCCGCATCTCCTGGTCCGACGAGAAATGATAGCCGGCATGGACGACGATCCATTCGGCGCCGAGCCTGGGGGCGATCTCGACATAGGCTTCGAGGTAGCGGTCCACCGCCGCGCCGACATGGGGCGCATATTCGGCGACGTTGACCGCCGAGGAGGTGTGCAGCCCGAGATGGACCCGGCGCCGCTCGCAGGCTCTGCGGATCTCGGCGGCGCGCGCGTCGTCGAAGGTGGTCAGGGCGTTGACGCCGGTGTCGAGCTCGATGTCGATCCAGCGGATTTGGTGCGCCGCCGCCCATTCGATGGCGTCTTCGAGCCGCAGGCGGCGTCCGACATCGATCCCGATCCGGTCGCGCAAGCTCATGCCGCCGCCCCCTGGTGCGAGCGGCGGAGGGAATCCGCCGGACCGGCGAAAAATTCGCTCGGCGGCGGAACGCTGTCAACGATCCGCATTTCCGCGCGGTCCCGGCCGTCGGCTCAGCGGCGCCGCGGCGACGGGCCGGGTTCGACGCAAAAAATCGTCCCGCAGGCTGTCAACGCGAAAAATTCGGCAAGACATTCTTGCATGGCTGCGCTACACTCCGCGCAAGCCTCTCGTCAAGAGAGCGTCTGGGAGCACGCAGGGTCACGGCGCCGGGGATCGCTGCGCGGTCGCCAGCGCCGGTCACGCCGCCCATGCACCTTCGGCCCGCCGACGGCCGGAGGTGCAGCGAGCGGGTGAGCCAACCCCGTTCGCCTCCACCGTTCGCCGCGAAATTCCGGGATTCTCCGGTCCGCCCGCGCGCGCTCCGCTCGCCGGACGCGACTGGCGGCATTCGGCGGGCCGGGCCAGAGCGCGCTGCGATCATATTGAACCGTCATTCCCGCGAAAGCGGGAACCCAGGGGCAAGCGCCTTCACGGTTGCCCCCTGTTCAGGCCAGGGGCAGGCTCTGGACCCCCGCTTGCGCGGGGGCGACGAGGAATGGCGCAGCTTGATCGGATAATGCTCTAGACGGCTGCGCACTTCGCGTATCCCACCCGTTTCAGGGCGTCGCCGATGATTGCGAGCACGGCAGGGTCGTCGATCGTCGCCGGCAGCGGGTAATCCTCGCCGTCGGCGATCTTGCGCATCGTGCCGCGCAGGATCTTGCCCGACCGGGTCTTCGGCAGGCCGGCGACGACCACCGCCGTCCGCAAGCTCGCGACCGGGCCGATGCGCTCGCGCACCAATGCCACGGCTTCGCGCTCGATTTCCTCGGCGGGCCGCGCGACGCCGGCTTTCAGCACCAGGAGGCCGAGCGGGACCTGTCCTTTGAGCGCGTCGGCGACCCCGATCACGGCGCATTCGGCGACATCGGGATGGGCCGCCAGCACCTCCTCGATCCCGCCGGTCGACAGGCGGTGGCCGGCGACGTTGATGATGTCGTCGGTCCGGGTCATGACGTGGATATAGCCGTCGGCATCGATAAACCCGGCGTCGGCGGTCTGATAAAAGCCGGGAAAGGCCGACATATAGGTCTGCACGAAATGATCGTCGGCCTGCCACAGGGTCGGCAATGCGCCCGGCGGCAACGGCAATCTGACCACGAGCGCGCCGATCTCGCCCGCCTTCATCTCGCGCGCCTCGCCTTCGGCTTCGGCGTCGAGCACCCGGATGTCCCAGCCCGGGACGGCGCGGGTCGCCGAGCCGTGCTTGACCGGCAGCCGCTCGATGCCGAGACAATTGGCGGCTATCGGCCAGCCGGTCTCGGTCTGCCACCAATGGTCGATGACCGGCACCCCGAGATGCTGCTCGGCCCAGGCGACGGTGGGCGGGTCGGCGCGCTCGCCGGCCAGGAACAAGGCCCGGAAATGCCCGAGGTCGCGGGTGCGGATCAAACGCCCGTCGGGATCTTCGCGCTTGACCGCGCGAAAGGCCGTCGGCGCGGTGAAAAATACCCGCACACGATGCTGCTCGATGACCCGCCAGAACGCACCGGCATCGGGGGTGCCGACCGGCTTGCCCTCATACATCACGGTCGTGCAGCCCAGCAGCAGCGGCGCATAGACGGTATAGGAATGCCCGACCGCCCAGCCGACATCCGATGCCGTCCAGAACACCTCGTCGGGCTGCACCCCGTAGATCGCCGGCAACGACCAGCGCAGGGCCACGGCATGGCCGCCATTGTCGCGCACCACGCCCTTGGGAATGCCGGTCGTGCCCGAGGTGTAGAGGATGTAGAGCGGGTCGGTCGCCAGCACCGGGACGCAGTCGGCCGGCCGCGCGGCGGCGCAGAGCTCGTCCCAATCATGGTCGCGCCTTTGGGCGTGATCGCGCCCCCCGACCAGCTCGGCGCGGCACATCGGCCGCTGCAGGATCAGGCAATGCTCGGGCTTTGAGCGCGCCTCGGCGATCGCCGCGTCGAGCAGCGGCTTGTAGGGGATGATGCGGTCGACCTCGATGCCGCACGAGGCCGACAGGATGACCCGCGGCCGGGCGGCGTCGATCCTGGTCGCGAGCTCATGGGCGGCAAACCCGCCGAACACCACCGAATGAACCGCGCCGATGCGGGCGCAGGCCAGCATCGCCATCGCCGCCTGCGGCACCATCGGCATGTAGATCAGCACGCGATCGCCCTTGACGATGCCGAGACCGGCGAGAACGCCGGCGAGCCGCGCCACCTCGTCGCGCAGCTCGCGATAGGTGAAATGGGCGACCTGGCCGGTGACCGGGCTGTCCCAGATCAATGCCGTGCGCTCACCGCGGCCGGATGCGACATGGCGGTCGAGCGCGTTCCAGCAGGTGTTGAGGCGGGCGCCCGGAAACCAGCGCGAAAACGGCGGCCGGCTGGTGTCGAGCACCCGGTCCCAGCGGCGTTCCCAATCGATCGCCTCGGCGGCTTCGGCCCAGAATTCCTCGGGCCGTTCAAGCGACCGGCGATAGGCTTCGGCATATCCCGTCACGTGCGCCCTCCCTTAGGATCGCGTCGGCCAAGACGCCCGGTTGCTCATGCGGCGCGGCGCTGGGCTCGGACATGGCCGCTGACATCGGCGCCGTCGGCCGGGGTCAACCGCAAGAAGCCCAGCGCGGCGATCAGCGGAAGCAGACCTACCAGAAAAAACGCGAGCCGGAAATCCGCCGCCGTGACCCGCGCCGGCCCGGCGATCACCGCCAGCAACGCCGCGCCGACGGCGACGCCGAAGCCGCGCGCCACTTGCTGGGCGACGCCGCCGACGCTGGTGCTCTTGCTCAACAGCGGCGCCGGCATATCGGCATAGCTGACCGTGTTCAGGCCGAGATACTGGATGCTGCGCACGCAGCCCGACAGCAGCACCAGCAGCACGATCAGCCAGATCGGCGTATCGGCGCGCAGCAGCCCGCAGCCCGCGGTCACCGCGGCGGCGAGGCAGGAAGTGCCGACCAGCAGGCGGCGAAACCCGAACAGGCGCAGCAACGGCCCGGAGAACGAGCGCGCGAACATGGCACCCGCGCTCGACGAAAAGGTCAGCAGGCCCGAATGCAGCGGGCTCAGCCCGAACCCGACCTGGAACAGCAACGGCAGCAGAAACGGCACCGCGTCGAGCCCCATCCGGCACACCCCGCCGGTCACCGTGCCGATGCGGAAGGTGCGGATGCGCAACAGGCTGAGATCGAGGACCGGATCCCGGCATCGCCGCGCGTGCCAGCCATAGAGCGCGAGGATCGCCAATGCCGCGGGGAAAAACACCGCGCCGACGGCCCCCGGGATGATCGGGCGCCCGAGGTTTTCGATCGCCGCCTCGAGCAGCGCCAAACCGAGCCCCAGAATGAGAAACCCGCGCAGGTCGAAGCGGGTCGGCGCCGGCGCGCGGAAATTCTCGATCAGCCACAGCACCAGCACCACGTTGGCCACGCCGACCGGCAGGTTCAGAAAGAATATCGCGCGCCAGGAAATCCAGCTGGTGATGAAGCCGCCGACGATCGGGCCGACGGTGGGTCCGACCATCGCCGGGATCGTCATCCAGTTCATCGCCGAGACCAGCCCCGAGCGCGGAAAGCTGCGCAGCAGGATCAGCCTGCCGACCGGGGTCATCATCGCGCCGCCGAAGCCCTGGACGACGCGCATCGCCAGCAGCATCGGCAAGTTTGTCGCCAGCCCGCACAGCGCCGATCCGGTGGTGAAGATCGCGATCGCCGAGCAGAACACCACCCGCGCGCCGAGCCGGTCGGCGATCCAGCCGCTGACCGGGATGAACACGGCGAGGCTCAGCAGATAGGTCGCGATCACCAGGTTGAGCCGC
Organism: uncultured Alphaproteobacteria bacterium; assembly: GCA_963703855.1. Taxonomy (GTDB): domain Bacteria; phylum Pseudomonadota; class Alphaproteobacteria; order ATCC43930; family CGMCC-115725; genus AP-15. The sequence goes on along the minus strand of CAVPFW010000015.1, from coordinate 649,938 downwards.
AGCGGGTTTTGGCCGAGGCTTTTCGCCATCGCCGGGATCGACACCGCGATCATCGTCGAGTCGAGCCCCTCCATGAAAAAGGCGCAGCCGACGACCAGCGGGATCACGATGTTGAAGCGCGGCGGCGTTGCGCCTGGGGCAGGGAGAGTCTCGCTCACATTGGCCGGGTCCAAGCCTCGCCGCCGGCCGCCGCGGCCCAGAGCTCCTCGGGCCGTTCGATCGACCGGCGACAGGTGTCGGCATAGCCCGTCGGCATCGGTCGTGTCCTCTCCCCTTCGGTTCCGATTCTCTGTCGCCGGCAGGCATGCAGGGTTTCAGTGAAGCTTGAGGACGGCGCCGAGCAAGGTGAGCCCCGCCGCCAGCATGATGCCGACGCGCACCGTCAGCCTCAGGCCGAGGTTCTCTTCGACATTTCTAATCTCCGCCTGTAGGGCTTGTGTGGTGGCGAGCAGGTCGCTTTTCGTCACCAGCTCGACCATGATGAACTCCCGCGCTGCCTCGGCATGGGCTTCGGCCTGGTCCTGTGGCACTCTCCGGCGTCGCCAAGCTTTTTAGAATAGCCTAACGTGTCGAACGCGAACGCCATCTGCGCACTGCCTCGGCTCGGAACTCGGGTCGCCTGAGCGTCTGCACCAAACCATAGCACGTGAGTAAATTGCGGTCGCGAACCCGGTAACGGCGATGGCGGTCGGATCGGCCGGCGGCGCGGTCGAGCCGATCGCGAGCTTCGGATGGAACGGCAAGGATGGACCCGGGCGAAATCGGCCCCGAGCTGCTCGAAGGCTGGGCGCTCGCCTATCTCGGGCGGTTCGCCAGCTCGGCCGAGAATTTGCGGCGGGTGCTGCTGCGGCGCGCCCGGCGTCGCGGCCTGCCGGACCCTGAGGCGCGGCAGCGGGCGACGGCACTGATCGACGCGCTGGTCGAGCGCTACCGCTGTTCGGGGCTGCTCGACGATCGAGCCTACGCCGCAGCCCGGGTGCGCTCCCTGCACCGGCGCGGCGAGTCTTCGACCAAGATACGCGCCCGGCTCGCGGCCAAGGGGATCGACAGCTCGGTTGCGGCCGAGGCGCTCGGGGAGCTGCGCAGCGAAGCCGCCGACCCCGATCTCGCCGCCGCCTGCGCCTTTGCCCGCCGCCGCCGGCTCGGACCCTACCGCCGGGCCGCGGCAGCCCCGGCGCGCGAGCTCGGCGCCTTTGCCCGCGCCGGGTTCGGCCGCGATGTGGCCGAGCGGGTGCTCGCCTGCGCCGACATCGACGCGGTCGAAGCGCTGGCCCGCGCCGAACCCGAGTGATGCGTGCCGAGCCGGACGCGCCGAGGCGCCCGCGGTCGGCCCGCGAAACCGTTGCTCCTGCCCGAGAGCTGGCAGGCGTCAGCTCAGGCCGCCCGGTCACAGCTCCAATTCCCAGGTCTCGCCGATCAGATCGTGGCCGAAGCTATGATGCGGCTGCGCCTCGACCAGGCGAAACCCGGCCCTTTCGTAGAGACGCCGGGCAGCGAGCAGCACGCTGTTGGTCCACAGCAGAATTTTGCGATAGCCCGCCTGCCGGGCAAAGCGCAGGCATTCCTGCACCAGCCGCGCCCCGATCCCCAGCCCGCGCGCCGACGGCTCGACCAGCAGCAGGCGCAGCTTCGCCACCGTCGCGGAATCGGCGACGAGCGAACACCGAGCCGACATTCTCGCCGTCCTGCTCGGCGATCCAGCAGCATTCCCGCCGCGGATCGAAGGTGCGGGCGAACTTTGCGACGATCTCGGCGACCAATGCCTCGAACTCGATGTTCCACCCGTATTCCTGCGCGTAGAGCGACGCCGTGGCGCTGGACGACCCAGCCCATATCGCCCGAGCGGTGCGGCCGCAGCAGATAGGATGCCCGGTCGTCGCGACCGGGACCGAGCAGCCGCTCGATGGTAGATGCCGCCGCGACCAGACGGATCTGCTGCTCTTCCGGGAGGTCGCGCAGATGGCGCCGATCTGGTCGTGCGAACTGGCGTCGAGCGGAGCGAAGGCGGCCAGCCCGGGCTCCGTCAGGGACAACAGGCTGAGCCTTCGATCGGTCGCGGACGGGGTGCGGCGGATCAGCCCGCGGCGCTCAAAGCCGCGCAGAATTCGGCTCAAGTAACCGGGGTCCAAGCCCAGTTCCTTGGCCAACCGGGCGGCCGTCAGCCGCTCCGCGCCGGCGATCTCATAGAGCACGCGGGCCTCGGTCAGCGAAAACGGGCTGCTCAGCAGCCCCTCTTCGAGCACCCCGATCTTCTGGGTGTAAAAGCGGTTGAACCGGCGCAGCGCGTCAACCCGCCGATCAAAAGCCGTATCCGCCATCTCGATCGTCCGATCAACGTCAGAAAAAGTGCTATCGTCAATGAATCGATTGACGAAGTCAATAGATTGCGGAGATGCCAACGCAAGTTTGAATTTCTGCCGCCACCCCTCGCGCCGCTGAGCGAGCGCGGCCAAAAATCCGCGGGGCCAGAGAGCAGCCATCCGAGCGCCAAGAGCCGAGCGCCCAAATCGACCCATTGCCGACCATCGTTTCTCTTAATGGCGACGACGGCCCATGCCCCATTTGAGACCTTCGCGCCCGCGAGGGTGAACTGCTGCGTTGGGTGGAAATGCGCGCAACCTTCGCCGATATGCGGGGCGACGACGTGGTAGCGCCATGCGCTATATTCTGACCACCGAGGAATGGGAGCGGAGGAAGAATACGGCTCGGCCTGGTTCAAAGAGCTGACACCGCCGGGCAAGCAATTTGATCGCGCGCTTGAGTTTGCCGACACAATCGCGGCCAACGCCCCGCTCGGCGTGCCCGCGGCGTTCGCTTCGGCGCGTCAGGCGATCAGTGGCGAAGACCCCGCCCTGGTTGCACTGTTGCCAGCCTTCGGGCAGATTCTGCAGAGCGAGGACGCCAAGGAGGCGCGGCGCGCGGTGCAGGAACACCCCCGCCGCCTATTCCAAGGACGGTAAAACCGCAGCAGCGGGCAACCCTGAAGACGGAAGGACATGCGAATGATCAGCCGTCGCGTGAGAGTGGCAGCTGGGCCCGTTATTGCGGTGTTCGGTTTGAGTGGATGGGCGAACGGAGTACCTGCTCAAACATTAGTGACGCACCGGATCCCCGCGATGTTGGCCATGGAAGCGGTCGAGACTGCGGTCGCTGGCTGTACAAAACAAGGCTATGGCGTTACCGCAACGGTGATTGATACCGATGCACAACGTATCGCAATGTTGCGCGGCGACACCGCGGGCGTGCACACCTTTGAGGCCTCATGGGGCAAGGCCTACACGGCTGTCGGCTTTGCGCCGATCTTCAAGCTTGACAGCGGTGGAGAGGTCGCCAAACGAGTAGCGCAGCAGTATTCGGCCACGCAACTGGCCGGCGCGCTCCCCTTTCAACCACCTGAGGGCATGATCTTCCGCGCTGGCGGGCTGACGATAAAACTGGGTGATGAAGTCATTGGCGCAATCGGGGTGGGCGGTGCGCCGACCGCTCAGGCCGACGAAGCCTGCGCGCGGGCAGGGCTCGACAAAATACGCGACCGTCTTCACTGACGTTCGCACCTGTCGCCTTTGAAATCGCGTGTGTCGGCATGCTGATCATTTTCACCCGAACCCTCGTTCGGCTGACCCTCGCGACCCAGCACTTGCAGCCGGGCTAGCGCACTTCTTATGCAACCGGGCAGGTTTACGGCCTGCGGGGCATGTCCGCTAAGGGCATAAAGAGCGGTCCCCCGACGAAGACCGAAAGGTCTGCTAAGGGTCGATTCCCGCAGCTCGATGAGGGTCCTGCGAACGGCCTGAATCGGCGCGACCTCGCCGTTGGCGGCGGTTGCGGCGAACAACCGGAATCCACCCTTTCGTGCCATTCGGATCCAGGACAGCGGATGGCCGGGTCGGGTCAGGACGGTCGGGACCGGGCATCCGGATCGGCGCAGCTATTGTCCGCGCTCCACTCGCCGCCGAAATCGGGCTGACCCGTTACCCGAAATGGAGGGCCGTCAGCCGCGGCTGCAGGCGCCGCCGCCGAGCACGCAGAATTTGGCGCAATGCGGGTGGTTGAGCGGCACGGCGCCGCTGGCTTCGGCCAGGGTGGCGCCGAGCTCGAAACGCTCGTCATAGGGGAGGAGGGTGCAGGCGAGCACCGTCGGGCGGGCCGCCCCCTTGCGCTTGACGACCATGCGCGCGCTCGCGCACATGACGCTCTGCGGCGACTTTCCGAGAATGCCCCAGCACGCCTCGGTGATCTCCGGGACCTCGGCGGCGGCGTCCATCTCGGGAAAGACCATCAGCGCCACCGGGTCGGCGGCGTCGATCGCCACCCCGAGATCGGCGAACAGCCGGGCGAAGCCGGCGCGGATCGCGGTTTCCGACTCACCCGACAGCCGCCGGCTGGCGACGTGCAACGCGAAACCGTTCCGTGCGAGCCACAACAGCCCGTCGATTGTCGGCTGCCAGCTGCGCCGGCCGCGCTCCTGCTCGTGCACCCGGCGGCCGTAATGGTCGATCGAGACGCGGATCGTCAGCCGCCCGCCATAGCGCGTCCCGCAGCCGCAGCAGCGCCGCCCGGCATTTGGCCATCGGCTTCATCGCGTTGGTCAGCACCAGGGCCTCGAAGCCGCGGGACAAGGCAGTCGTCGAGCATCGCCGGCAGTTCCGGGTTCATGAACGGCTCGCCGCCGGTAAAGCCGATCAGCGAGGTCGGCAGCCCGTCGCTGCTCGATCTCGTCGAGATACCGCGCCGACCTCGGCCGCGGTCAGATAGACCAGCCGGTCGTTTTTGGGCGACGATTCGATGTAGCAATGCCCGCAGGTCAGGTTGCACAAGGTACCGGTGTTGAACCAAAGGGTCTCCAGGCCCTTCAGCGCGACATGCGCGCGCTTCTCGCCCGCGGCGGTGAGAAACGGATCCTGGAACTTGCGCGGGTCCATGGCGACTGCCTGCGACGGCCGACCTTCGACCGCGCAAGCTTAATCCCATGCCGCGAGCTCGACGATCCGTTTCACCGATCAAACCGTCGTGATGCGAGGATCAGCGGCCGGAGTAGGAGTTGGCTTGGCCATCGCTGCTCGAGCCTTGTTGCTGCTGCTGGGCCCTTTCCCGCGCGTGCTTGGTCGCCTCATGGTGTCCGATGGCGCAGCCGACCCCGGCGCCGATCAGGCCGTGATGGCCGGCATAGTGCCCGGCGACGCCGCCGATGGCGGCACCTTTCAGGCAGCCCGCCGCCTGCGCCGGGGCGACCGCCCAGCCGGCCCCGACCAAAAAGGCGAAGGCTGCCGCCGGCAATAACAAAAATTTCATCTGAATTTCCTCCATGGCACGCCTAGTGGCGCCTGACGAGAACAATGCGGCGGGCCGGCAGGTTCAATTCCAAGTTCCGGCGGCGGACCGGCGAACATCGGCCGGCGGTGCCCGGACCCTGCCCGGCTGCGCCGAGTTGCGATACCGGCTCGTCGTGCCTAAGTTACCCTGCTTCGGCTGATGCCGGCGGAAAGCACAAATGGAGCACCCGATACCGCGTCACATCCGGCTCACCTCCCATCCGGGAAGCGCCGGCCAAAGCGCGGTTGCGCTGCGTTGGGGTGCTGCAACCCCAGCCGAGCGCGGGCCGGTGGTGGCGAGCCCGGCCGAACCCGGGCTGCGCAACGCGATCGGCTCCTATTCCGGCGCCTACGGGCTCTATCGCGCGCTGGCGGTGGCGACCAAGGCGTTGGCGCGCGACCATCGCCCCGATTTTACCGACACCGCGCCCGCGGCCCTGATCGCGCCCCGCCCGCAATGGGCCGACCCGGCGAGGATCGTCTCGCTCGATCCCTGGGGCCACCTCGCCGGCGAGGTGTTCGCCGAAGCGATCCAGGCCGGCCTCGACGTGCGCCCGACGATCGCGATCACCACGGCGCGCATCGCTATGCCCGAGATCCGCCAGCTGATCGTCGAGGGCCGGCTCGAGCCCGACGGGCAGGTGCTGCTCGACAATGGCGAGATCCGCGTCACCAAAGCGGCGATCGACCCGGTCTGGCATTTGCCGGGGCTCGCCGCCCGCTTTGGCGTCGTTGAGAGCGACCTGCGGCGCAGCCTGTTCGAGGAAACCGGCGGCATGTTCCCCGAGCTCGTCACCCGGCCCGACCTCGAGGTGCTGCTGCCGCCGCTCGGCGGGACCACGGTCTATCTGTTCGGCGAGGTCGAGCGGATCGCCCTGCCGGACACGGTCGTCGCCTGCCGGGTCCACGACGAGTGCAACGGCTCCGACGTGTTCGGCTCGGACATCTGCACCTGCCGCCCGTATCTGGTGCACGGCATCGAGGTCTGCGCCGCGACCGCGCAGCAGGGCGGGGTCGGGGTCATCGTCTACAACCGCAAGGAGGGGCGCGCGCTCGGCGAGGTCACCAAGTTCCTGGTCTACAACGCGCGCAAACGCCAGCCCGGCGGCGACCGCGCCGACACCTATTTCCACCGCACCGAATGCGTCGCCGGGGTGCAGGATCTGCGCTTTCAGGAGCTGATGCCCGATGTCATCCATTGGCTCGGCATCCGCCGGATCGACCGCTGGGTGTCGATGTCGAACCTGAAGCGGGCGGCGCTCGAAGGGCAGGGGATCGCGGTGGTCGAGCAGGTCGCGATCCCGGATCGGCTGGTCCCGCCCGACGCCGCGGTCGAGATCGAGGCAAAAAAAGCCGCCGGGTACTTCGCGCCGTCCGGGATGCCAGACGCGGAGGAGCTTCATCACGTCAAGGGCCGTGCCCTCGGCGAGTGACGACACGGTCTCGGCGGCGGCGGTGCTGAGCGCCGGGGCCGTGCGCGAGCGCTGCGGGATCGTCTTCGCCGCAGCCGAGGGCGGCGCCACCCGGCACTTCCGTCTGGCGCTGCCTCGGCTCGACGAAGCCGCCGACCGCGTCGCCGCGCTCACCCGCCGGCGCTATCCGGATCTCGCCGTGCCCTATCACAGCCGCTGGCGGCATTTTTCGGCGGGCGGGATCGACCGCGGCGTGCTGGTGGCTGCCGGCGCCGACAGGGCCGAGCGCGCGCGGGCGCAGGTCGACCTCGCAATCGTCTCGGTCCTGCTCGATGCCGGAGCGGGGCAGGGGTGGCATTTTCGCGAGGTCGAGACCGGGCAGGTGCTGTCGCGCTCCGAGGGACTGGCGGTGGCCAGCCTGCGGGCGATGCAGCGGGGGCTGTTCTCGGCCGATCCCGGGAACTCGTGGCGCGCCGACGCCGCCGCACTGGCGCGGCTCGCGCCGTCGCGTCTCGCCGGCGCCTTTCAGCATGGTTCCGGGAACGAGCTCCTCGGGCTCGCCGGCCGCGCTGCCCTGCTGCGCCGGCTGGGCGAGGTGTGCGCCGCCGATCCCGCGCATTTCGGCGCGCCGGCGCGTCCGGGGCATCTCTACGACCACTGGCGGGGGCTCGGCCGAGCGCTGTCCGCGGCCGAATTGCTGCGGACTTTGCTCGTTGCGCTAGGGCCGATCTGGCCCGGCCGGATCAGCCTCGGCGGGCTGCCGGTCGGCGATTGCGGGCGCCATCAGGCGGTTCCGGGCGACGGGCTGGTGCCGTTCCACAAGCTGTCGCAATGGCTGGCCTATTCGCTGGTCGAGCCGCTCGCGGCCGGCGGGCTGCGGGTCAATGGCCTCGACGGGCTGACCGGACTCGCCGAGTACCGCAATGGCGGCCTGTTGATCGATTGCGGCGTCATCGTGCCGCGCGAACCGAGCCTGTCGACCCGGCCGCTCGACCAAACGAGCGAGCCGGTCGTCGAATGGCGGGCACTGACCGTGGCGTTGCTCGACCGCCTGGCGCCACGCGTGCGCGAGCGGCTCGGCAAGAGCGCGCAGGACTTTCCGCTCGCCTGCGTGCTCGAAGGCGGCAGCTGGGCCGCCGGGCGCGAGATCGCCTTCGAGCGCCGCCCGGACGGCAGCTCGCCGATCAATATCGTCAGCGACGGCACGTTGTTCTGATAGTTATGTACCAGCTCACATCCACCCGCTTCGCCGACTTCTTCAGAGATCTGACATGTGGGATTTTACCTCCGAGAGTTAACATCAACGTCTTTGTTGGTACACGCTCGCCCCGGCAACGTTCCCGTTTTCGTCCTCCCGGCGAAGGAATGTGTGAAAGAATTAGAAATGGGCTGGGAAACGCGGTGCGTCCTTCGAGACGCCCGCTACGCAGGCTCCTCAGGATGACGACTTTACTTAATTCCATCGACGGGTCCGTCATGCTGAGGAGCGCCCGCAGGGCGCGTCTCGAAGCACGCGCGGCGGTGATAGGCCGCAATCTTCCTCCCCTTTCAATTTTCTTCACACGCTCGAAGGCCGGGATCTATTTCGGCATGGGACCGGCCTTCTCCGGTGTAGCCAAGTTTTTGGGTGCAATCTGTTAGAATTGCTCCACCAGAGACAGCTCACTGGGGGTACGTCATGCAGCAGCAGCGACCGGGACTGACCGTTGTCGACCACCCCCTGGTGCAGCACAAGCTGTCCCTGATGCGCGACCGCACGACCTCGACCGCCGAGTTCCGCCGGCTGCTGCGCGAGATCAGCCTGCTCTTGGCCTATGAGGCGACCCGCGAATTGCCGCTGGAAGCGAGCGAGATCGACACCCCGCTCGAACGCGGCAGCTTCCCGCTGCTCGCCGGCAAAAAGCTCTGCCTCGTATCGATCCTGCGCGCCGGCAACGGCATTCTCGACGGCATGCTCGACCTGTTGCCGTCGGCGCGGGTCGGCCATATCGGGATCTACCGCGACCCGCGCACCTTGCAGGCGATCGAATACTATCTGAAATTGCCCGAAGATCTGGCCGAGCGCGATGCGATCCTGGTCGACCCGATGCTGGCCACCGGCAACTCGGCGGTGGCGGCAGTCTCGCGGCTCGTCGAATTGCGGGCGCGCTCGATCAAGATCGTCTGCCTGGTCGCCGCCCCGGAGGGAGTGGACAAGGTTCTCGAAATTTTCCCGAAGGTGTCGATCGTCGCCGCAGCGCTCGACCGCTGCCTCGACCGGCACGGCTATATCCTGCCCGGGCTCGGCGACGCCGGCGACCGCCTGTTCGGCACCAAATAGCTGTTACTTCGCGTTGCCGCACCAGCACTGGCGAAAATCGGCGAGCGAAACCCGCCCGGTGGCGCAGTCAAGGGTCCGGGTCCCGTCGCCGCCGCCGCGGTTCCGGGTCCAATAGACCGGGCTCGACACCGCAAACAGCGTGTGCCAGCGCGAGCGGTCCGCGGGCACGGTCGTGATCATCGTGTAGAGGCGCTCGAGGCTCGGCAGATCGATCCTCGGCAGCCGCCATTCGTGGGTAAAGGTATATTCGGGCTGCCACTTTGCCGGAACCGCGGCGCCGGCTGCGGAGAGGTTGGCGAGATCCCAGGTCGTCTGGTCGAGAATGGCGCCGGCGGCATCGAAGGCGACGGTGCGGTAGGCCGGGTTCTGGCCGAAGATCGGGCTGAGCGCCGGGGTGATCAGGGCAAAGCCGAAATAATCGCTGCCGTCGCCAAGCAAGCGGAAATCGTCCATGTGGGTATGGCCGGCAAAGCTCGCGGCGACGGTGTCGCGATAGCGGCGCAGCAGATCGCCGAAGGGCTGGGCGTAAGCGGCATCCCACATCGCGACGACGTGGTCCGGGCACGACCCTCGACGCCAGGTCGTGTAACCGTCGATGCCGGGCGGGATATGATACACCAGCCAGACTGGCTGATGGGCCTGACGCGCCGCTGCGAGCTCGGCGGCGAGCCAGGCCAAGGTCGCCCGGCCAGGGTCGCCGGCGCCCGGCGCACCGCAGCGGTTTTGATAATTCCGCGAAAAGACGACGGTATTGGCGAGAAGCACACGCAGGCCGCGCACCTCGACACTGACATTGCCGTAGCTCGTCCAATCGCGCTCGAACCCGGGTTCTCGGCCGGCGTTGCCGAGCAGAGCGCGCAGGATCGGCAAGGTGTCGGCGAGGAACGGCCCGTTCGGCTGCAGCTGATAGTCGCCGCAATCCTCGTCGTTGTTGCCGAGCACCGGAAGGATCGGCGTCGCCGGGAAGTCGCGCTCGAGCTGCAGCGCCAGGAACTGCATCGTCCGGCGCACAAAGCTGCGATACGCCGCATCCGAGTGATCATGCGCCGCGGCATCGAATTTGGCGCGGAATTGGTGGGCGAGAAAATCTCCGGGCAGCAGCAGGAGGGCGGGTTGCGGCAAGGTCTCCTTCATCTGCCGCAGGGCGGAGGCCAAGAGCGGCCAATTGGTGTCGCTGCCGTAGCGGCTGGGGCTGTGGTCCCCGGTGCTGTCGAAAACAGCCTGCCAGTCTGCGGGCTCGGCCGCGGCCAGGCGGTCGACCAGCTGCGGCGCCGCCATCGGGTCGAAGTGAATATCCGACATGACCAGCAGCTGCCGCGCGGCGACCGGCGGCGGCGATTGCGCGGCCGCGGCGAAGCCGAGCAGGGCGGCGGACAGCAAGCCGATCGCTGCCGTGCGCCCGCCCGACCTTTGCAAAAATCGCAACGGAGCGGTCCGTTCTATGGCGTGGCGGATGCAGGCAGCTCAGCGCGGGCCATCGCCATCGCGTGGCGGGGACCAGGGGCGCGGCCGCTGGTGCGCGAGCTCGACGAATTTCCGGCGTTGCTCGGGCGACAGGGTCCCCAGGAACGACAAGGTTGTTGTTGTCAGCTGGCCGACGAAATCGCGCCGCTGCTGCGCGGCGTCGTCGAGCAGCCGCATGATTTTGGTTTCGTCCGCCTGCGGCTTGGACACTTCCGACCAGGCTTGAGAGATCAAAGGCCGGACCGCCTCGTGCATCGCTTGCAGGCGTTCGCGCATGGTCTGCGAATAACGCGCGAACACTTGCTTCTGCTGGGCGTCGAGCCCGAGCTCGCCGGCCATCTGCTGAAGCCGCTGCTCGGGGGTGATCGGCGGCGCCGGCGCATGGATGCGGATCCACAAGGCGCCGACCACGAAAAACAAATTGAGCGCGAGCGACAAGGTCAGCAACACCCTCAAGAAATGCTGCCGGTTTGAGCCGTGCGCGGTGATCTGGGCGAGGGTCACGTCTGCTGGCCTTCACCCAGATCGCGCAGAAAGCCGGTCGTCGGATCGAGCAATTCGGGCAGGAAGCTCGCGGTGCCGACCTGGCCGGCCTGGTTGGTCTGGGTCAAGGTCAGCGAGGCGCCGCTGCCCATGGCGAAGCCGAGCCAGCCGGCAACGACGATCGCCGCGGCAAGGCTGCCCCATTGCGCAACGACCTGAAGCATCCGCCGGCGCGGCGGCGCCTGGAACGGGAGCACGCGCGCGAAGGCCGGCGCCGCCTCGGCGACCAGGCTCTCGGCGCGGGCGATGAGATCTTCGATGCCGGCAGGTGCGGCGTCGCCGCCGGAGAGCGCGCGCGCCGCGGCGACGTCGGCGGCCGCAGCCGGGTCGCCGGCGAGAAGGGCGGCGATCCGGTCGCGGTCGTCGTCGTCGAGCAGCCCGTCGGCAAAGGCGGCGAGATCGAGAAGGCGCGCCGCCTCGTCCTCGGGGGCATCGGCGGTGCGGCACCGCTGCCACAACGCGCGGCCGGACGCGAAGCCCGCCGGTCCTTCCATATCCTCGTCGGTTCAACTCATCGCACCCGTCTCTTCTTGTAATTATGCGGGCTGCGCGACACGCATCCCCACAACCTCGTGGTTCGGATGCTCATCCCGCTTCGGCCTTGAAATGCGCGCGCAGCTTGATCATGGCCTTGTGATGGGCGCTGCGCACGGTCTGCGGGTCGATGCCGAGCGCCGCGGCGATCTCCGCAACCGCCATGTCGCCATCATAAAGCATGGTCAGGATCTGGCGCTGGCGCGGCGACAGCAATGCCTCGGGCAGCTTGATCCGGCGGACCGGCTCGACCGGGTCCACCGCGAGCAGCCCTTCCGGCACCGCCTCGATCGGCACCGCCACCGGCCGGCGCCGGCGCAGCGCGTCGCGCGCGGTGCTGCGGGCGACGATGGTGATCCAGGTCGACAACCCGGCCCGCGCCGGATCATAGCTGCGCAACAGGCGGAAATCGTTTCGGCACAGCCGCAGGAAGACCTCCTGCGCCAAGTCTTCGACCTCGTTCGCCTCGCGCGCGACACCGCGCACGGCCGCGGTGACGAGGCCGGCATAGCGCCGCACAAAGACCTTCCAGGCGTCCTTGTCGCCGCGCGCGAGCGCCTCCACCACGCTGTCCTGCGGCAATCCTCGGTCCTGCGTCAACCGGGAGGTTCCCGCCTTCTGCCGGATATGCCCGGCGCTCAGGCGAGCGCGGCGAAAAAATCGTTCCCTTTGTCGTCGATGACGATAAAGGCCGGAAAATCCACCACCTCGATGCGCCAGACCGCTTCCATCCCGAGCTCGGGATATTCGAGGAGCTCGACCTTGCGGATGCATTCGAGACCGAGACGGGCCGCCGGGCCGCCGACCGAGCCGAGGTAAAAGCCGCCATGCCGGCGGCAGGCCTCGCGCACCTCGGCGCCGCGGTTGCCTTTGGCGAGGGTGACAAAGCTGCCGCCGGCCGCCATCAAGGCGTCGACATAGCTGTCCATGCGCCCGGCCGTGGTCGGCCCGAACGAGCCCGAGGCATAGCCCTGCGGTGTCTTGGCCGGGCCGGCGTAGTAGATCGGATGGTTCTTGACGTAGTCGGGCAGGCCTTCGCCGCGATCGAGCCGCTCCTGCAATTTGGCGTGGGCGATGTCGCGCGCCACGATCAGCGGGCCGGTCAGGCTGAGCCGGGTCCGGATCGGGTATTGCGACAAGGTGCGGCGGATCTCGGCCATCGGGCGGGTGAGGTCGATCGGCACCACCGCGCCGCCAAATGCGGCCTCGTCGATGTCGGGCAGGAAGCGCGCCGGGTTGGTTTCGAGCTCCTCGAGAAAGACCCCCTCGGCGGTGATCTTGCCGAGGATCTGGCGATCGGCCGAGCACGAGACGCCGATCCCGATCGGCAGGCTGGCGCCATGCCGCGGCAAGCGGATGACGCGGACGTCGTGACAGAAATACTTGCCGCCGAACTGGGCGCCGATCCCGAGGCCGCGGGTCAACTCCAGCACCTCCTCCTCGAACCCGCGGTCGCGATAGGCCTGGCCCCAGCGGTTGCCCTCAGACGGCAGGCTGTCGAGATAGCGGCAGCTGGCAAGCTTGACCGTCTTCAAATTCATCTCGGCCGAGGTGCCGCCGATGACGATCGCCAGGTGATAGGGCGGGCAGGCGGCGGTGCCGAGGGTGCGGATCTTGTCGTCGAGAAATTTGAGCAGCGCTTTCGGGTTCAGCACCGCCTTCGACTGCTGATACAGAAAGCTCTTGTTGGCCGAGCCTCCGCCCTTGGCGATGAACAGGAATTTATACGCCTCGCCCGGCTCGGCGTAGACGTCGATCTGGGCCGGCAGGTTGTCGCCGGTGTTGACCTCCTCGTACATCGACAACGGCGCCACCTGGCTGTAGCGCAAATTGGTTTCGATGTAGGTGCGGCGGATGCCGGCCGAGATTGCGGCGAGGTCGTCGCCCTCGGTCCACACCTGCTGGCCCTTTTTGCCCATGACGATCGCGGTGCCGGTGTCCTGGCACATCGGCAATACCCGGCCGGCGGCGATGTTGGCGTTTTTCAGCAGGTCGAAGGCGACGAACTTGTCGTTCGAAGAGGCTTCCGGGTCGTCGAGGATCGCGCGCAGCGAGGCGAGATGGCCCGGGCGCAGCAGGTGCGCCGAATTGGCGAACGCCTGCGCGGCGAGCAGGGTCAATGCCGCGGGAGCGACCTTGACCACCCGCCGCCCCTCGAAATTGCCGGCCGAGACATGATCGCCGGTCAGCTTGCGGTAAGGTGCCTCGTCGGCGCCGAGCGGGAACAGCTCATGGTAGGCAATCTCGCTCATAGGTCGCTCCGCCCTCGAATTTGGCCGCGGGATCGCGGTTTGCGTGCCTGCGTCAAGCGAGGCCTAGCGTTTGCGGAACCGGTCGAGGGTGACGATCTCGGCCGCTTGCCGCTCCGGCGCCGCCGGCTCGACCGCGGCAGCCGCAGGACGAACCTCCGCCTGGGCCGGCGCCGCCGCCGGCATTTCGAACTGGAGGCCGAATTTGACCGAGGGATCGGCGAAGGCGGTGATCGCGGCAAACGGGATGGTCAGCCGCTCCGACCGGCTGCTGAAGCTCAGGGTTACGGAAAGGGCTTCCTCGCCGACCTCCAGCCCCCAGAACTGGTGCTGCAGCACGATCGTCATCTCTTCGGGATATTTCGCCAGCACTTGCGGGGGCACAACCACACCCGGGTCCGCGGTGCGGAAGGTCAGGTAAAAGTGATGGCCACCGCGCAGGCCGTCGCGCGCGGCCATCGCCACCGCCTGGCGCACCACGCCGCGCAACGCGGTCTCGACCATCTTTTCGTAGGGAAACAGATCCTGGGCCATCTTGGGCGGCTCGCTCGCGGGGATCGGGGCGGCGGGAACAGGAAACAGGCGAGTGAGGGGCTTCTGTTGCCCGGTGCCCCTCGAACCGCGATTTGCTCTAGGCTTTCACCCCGCTAGGGGTTAGGCCGCGAGCGCCTCTGTTGCGAAGTTATCGTTCGCAGCTAGGTTGTGACCCGATAACGGCGGTATCATGCCGGGCGACGGATCTTACCTTTACCACGCGCGTCGAGCCTGGTTCGCCCCCCTCGGGATCGCCGTCGGGAAGAGTGGTGGAGGCGCCGGGTACTGCCCCCGGGTCCGCAACGCTTATTCCATAAGCCGTGTATCGCCATAGTCGGAAGACCGACCGCACAGATATAGGGCGGGGGACGAGGGAACGCAATCGCGGTTGCCGGGTGTTTATGCCCGAGCGCACAACCGCACCCTCGCGCCGGCACGGCACGACGCCCATTATCAACAAAACCCCCGAGCACGGCCACATCTCCTGGGCATGACCGAAATTCTTCTCGCCTGCCGCGACTGCGGCCAGATCCACCGCGCCGGCGCGGCATTGCTGCGGCGCCGCCGGCTGTCGTGCCGGCGCTGCGGTGCGCCGCTGTGGCGTCTTTCCTCGGCCGGCCTTGCCGGCTCGCGCGCCTTTGCCGCCACCGCGGCGATCCTGTTTGTGATGGCCAACGCGTTTCCGCTGTTCGCGATCAGCCTGGCCGGCGACCAGCGCAGCAGCTGGATCGCGAGCGGGCCGGTGGCGCTGGCCCGCTACGGCGGCGGCATCTCGGCGGTCGGAGTGCTGGTGGCGATGATTTCGCTCGTCGTCCCGGCGCTGAGCCTCGCCCTCGTGATCATGGCTCTGCGCCGGCTCGACCCCGCCCTTCGCGACAACGCGCGCCCGCAGCCGTGGCTTGCCGCGGCGTGGCGCCTGGCGCTGCATCTGCGCCCCTGGGTCATGGTCGATGTCTACCTGCTCGGCGCCGTGGTGGCCTATACCCGGCTCGGCCAGGTGGGCCAGGTCGCGGTCGCCACCGGCGGATACGCGCTCGCGGCGTTGGTCCTCGTGCAGGTGGCGATCGAGCAATCGCTCGCCCCCCAGCAGGTCTGGAGCGCTATCGACGATCCGGCGAAACATATGCCGGCGCCGGGCGAGCCCTGGGTGCTGTGCCTCGACTGCGAGCTGGTGGTCGGAATTCCCCGCGAGGTCGACCGCCGGCATTGCCCGCGCTGCGGCGCGCGCCTCGCGCCGCGCCGCGCCGCGAGCCTGGCACGGGCCGCCGCCTTCACCGCCGCCGGCTACGTCCTCTATCTGCCGGCCAATCTCTTGCCGGTGCTGACGATCACCCGGTTCGGGCGCACCGATTCGTACACGATTCTCGGCGGTGTGCGCGATCTCGCCGGCGCCGGATTGTGGCCCCTGGCGCTGCTCGTGCTGGTCGCCTCGATCATCGTGCCGGGGCTGAAGCTCGGCGGGGTCACCTGGTTTCTAGTCGCGATCCGGCTGCGTTCGGGGTGGCTGCTGCGGCAACGCACGGCGCTGTTCCGCTTTATCGGTTCGATCGGCCGCTGGTCGAACATCGACGTCTTCATGGTTTCGATCGTGGCCGCGCTGGTTCAGTTCGGGACGTTGACGACGATCGCGCCGGGTCCGGGCATCGCGAGCTTTGCCGCCGTCGTCGTGCTGACGATGATCGCCGCGCGCACCTTCGATCCGCGGCTGATGTGGGATGCGGCAGCGGCCGGGAGCGGCCGGTGAGCGGCTCGGATCCGTCGGGCCCGCTGCCCGACGCACCACCGCCGCCGGAAGCGGGCGGGTGGGCTGGCTTGCCCTGGGTGTGGGCGGTTCCGCTGGTCGCGCTGGTGATCGCCGGGTGGCTCGGCTTTCGCGCATTGCTCGAAAGCGGGCCGACGATCGCGATCGGCTTCGAGACGGCGGACGGGATCGAGGCGGGCCGCACGACGATCCGCTACAAGGATGTCGATCTCGGCCGGGTGACCAAGGTCGGGCTCAGCCCCGATCGCTCGCGCGCCGAGGTCACCGCGGCGATGACGCGCGCGGCCGAGCCGCTGCTGCGCGCGGACAGCAAATTCTGGGTGGTGCGGCCGCGCGTCGGCCTCGGCGGCGTCTCCGGGCTGACGACCGTTCTCTCCGGTCCCTATATCGGCATGCTGCCGGGCAAGGGGCCGCCCGGCGCCCTCTCCTTTGCCGGGCTCGACACGCCGCCGCCCAAGGAAGGCCTGGTCGAAGGCCGCCTCTACACCCTGATCGCCACCAGGCTATCCGAGATCAGCGACCAATCCCCGGTCTATTATCACGGCGTCCAGGTCGGCGAGATTACCGGCCACAAATTGTCGGACCGCGACGGAACCGTCGCGGTCAGCATCTTCATCTACGCGCCGCACCAGGCGCTGATCCATCCCGAAACCCGCTTTTGGGTGGCCTCGGGACTGAATGTTTCGATCGGTGCGGAGGGCGTGAAGCTCGCCACCGCGCCGTTGCTGAGCATTCTCGCCGGCGGGATCGTCTTCGATACGCCCGACCAGGCGCTCGGCGGCGCGGCGAGCCTGCCCGGCGCGACATTCCGCCTCTATGCCGACCAGAAGGCCGCCGACGAAGCCGCCGAGCCGGTGCGGGTCTACTATCGCCTGCTCTTCCCGGGCTCGCTGCGCGGCGTCGATGTCGCCACGCCGGTCGAGCTGCGCGGGCGGCCGATCGGCGAGGTTACCGCGGTCGAGCTCGAATACGATCCCGCAGCCGATGCCATCCGCATCCCGGTGACGATCGAGGTGGCGCCGTATCGGATCAAGGTGGCGGGCCAGCCTCTCGGAGCCGCGGGGCAGGACCCGGAGGCAGCCGCCGCTCGCGTGTTTGCGCAGCTCGTCGCCAAAGGCCTGCGCGCCCAGCTCGTCAGCGCCAATCTCTTGACCGGTCAGCGCACGATCGAGCTCGACTTCGTCCCCGACGCAACGCCGGCGCAACTGGTACGCGTCGGACCCTATCTCGAGCTGCCGACCGTCGAAGGCAGCGGCATCGAGCAGCTCACCCGTTCGGCAAACCGGCTGATGGACAAGCTCGCCGGCTTGCCGCTCGACCGGCTGGTGGCGCAAATCCGCGACATGGTCGGCCACGCCGAAAATCTGATCGACAAGCCCGAGGTCAAGCATTCCCTGCGCAACCTCGACCTGACCTTGGCCAATGCCGAAAAGTTGACGCGGGCCGCCGACCTCCAGGTCGGGCCGCTGCTGCAGCGGCTGAACGGCGCCGCCGACCAGCTCAGAGCGACATTGACGATCCTCGGCAAAGACCCGGCTGCGGGCAACGATCTCGCGCGCACCCTCGCCGAGCTCAAGGACGCGGCGCGCTCGATCCGGGTGCTCGCCGATTATCTCGATCGCCATCCCGAATCGCTGATCGGCGGAAAGCCCAACGAGGCCTCGCGGTGAGGGTGCGCCTGATGCCGGCGGTGCTGGCCGGCATCCTCGCGGCGTGCAGCTCGCCGCCGAGCCGTTTTTATATCCTGAGCGCCCAGCCGGACGTGGCTGCGGCGATGCCGGCGGGACCGGCGAGGACCACGGTCGCGATCGGCGCGATCGATCTGCCGCGGGCGCTCGACCGGCCGCAGATCGCCCGCCGGGTCGGGCCGAACCAGCTCGAATACGCCGAATACGAGCGCTGGGCCGGGCCCCTCGACGAGATGATCCGGCATGTGCTCGCGGCGGATCTGCGCTCCCGGCTGCCGCCCGGGGCCGCGCTGATCGACGACGATTCGTCGGCGCCGGCAGAGGTGACGGTCGCGGTCGACATCACCCGCTTCGACGCCGACCAAGCGGGGAGGGTGACCATCGAGGCCAGCTGGCAGAAGCTCGGCAAAAACGAAAGGGCGGCGGGCGGCCCCGGCAACGCGAGGCTCGTCGAGCCGGAGTCCGGCTCCGATGCCGCCGCGGTCGCGGCGACGATGAGCCGCGCCGTCGCCGATCTGGCGGACCGCATCGCCGCCGGCATCGGCGGTGTCGCACCGCCGGCAATGCGTTGATCGCGAGAAGCCTGCCCGCGTAATCTCGGCGTCGATCAGGGAGACGAGGATGCAGCTGACACAGCAGCAACGGGCGGAGATCGCGGCGCAAAGGGAGGGGGAGCGGCCGACGCGGCGGGCGACCGTGCCGGCGCTCGAGGAGATCCTCTACCAGCCGCTGCCGGTGCTCGACCACGGGTTTGTCCGGGTCGTCGACTACATGGGCGACGATGCGGCGATCGTGCAGGCGGCGCGGGTGTCATACGGGCGCGGCACCCGCCGGGTCAGCGAGGACCAGGGGCTGATCAACTATCTGATGCGGCATCGCCATACGACCCCGTTCGAGATGTGCGAGATCAAGTACCACGTCAAGCTGCCGATCTTTGTCGCGCGGCAGTGGATCAGGCATCGCACCGCCAACGTCAACGAATACTCGGCGCGCTACTCGATCCTCGACAACGAATTCTACCTCCCGGCGCCCGAACATCTCGCGGCCCAGGCGACGGCGAACCGCCAGGGGCGCGGCGCGGCGCTGGAAGGGTCGGCGGCCTCGCGGGTTCTCGAGCTGCTGCGCGCCGATGCCGAGCATTCGTATGCCGGCTATGCCGAGCTGCTGAATGAGGACGCCTCGGGCGCCGCAATCGACCCCGACCGACCCGGCCTCGCGCGCGAGCTCGCCCGCATCAGCCTGACCCTGGGCTTTTATACCCAATGGTACTGGAAGACCGATC
Organism: uncultured Alphaproteobacteria bacterium; assembly: GCA_963703855.1. Lineage (GTDB taxonomy): Bacteria > Pseudomonadota > Alphaproteobacteria > ATCC43930 > CGMCC-115725 > AP-15. Next base: position 630,838 of record CAVPFW010000015.1, on the reverse strand, counting down.
TGCACAACCTGTTGCATTTCCTGTCGTTGCGCGCCGACCCGCATGCCCAGTACGAAATCCGCGCCTATGCCGAGGCGATGCTCGATACCCTGAAGCGCTGGGTCCCGCTGACCCACGCGGCCTTTCTCGAATACCGGATGAATGCCGCGACGATCTCCGCGAAGGGGCTCGCCGTAATCCGCCGGATGCTCGCCGGCGAGACGGTCACGCCCGAAGAGAGCGGCCTCTCCGCCCGCGAGTGGCGCGAGCTGACGGCATTGCTCGGCCGCCCGGGCTGAGCCGCCGGTCGGCACCGGCTTTCTGATCCCGTCAATATCTTGTGTCGCGGTAAAGGCTGGTAATTTCCGGCCGAGCGAGTATTCACCGCCCCACATGGCCCCGCTGAAACCAAGTCAAAACGAGAAATCGTTACCCGAGGACTGAAAGGTTGAGACAGCGACTTCGCGAGGACTTCTAAACGGTTGCCATAATGCGTCTTATGCGGCAAGTGACTGTAGGCGCCGGATCAAAATGTCACCCCTGTGCCAATTAGAGATGACACTCCCCGGAGGTTTTTCGGGGGGTGTCTGGGGTGACGGTTCGGCTGATGAGCGATGGGGAGCTTGGGCGGCTCGAGGTGCTGCGGGATTTGGATCATCGGCGGTTGACGAGCGCGGCGGCGGCGCAGCTGCTGGGGCTCGAGCGGCGTCAGGTGTTCCGGCTGTTGAAGGCGTACCGGACCGAGGGTCCGACGGGCCTGATCTCGCAGCGGCGTGGTCGTCCGAGCAACCGGCGCAAGGCTGAGGCGGTTCGCAGCACGGCGCTGTCGATCATTCGCGAGCGGTATTGGGATTTTGGCCCGACCCTGGCGGCGGAGAAGCTGCGCGAGGTTCACGATATCGCGCTCGGACGTGAGACCCTGCGGCTGTGGATGACCGAGGGCGGGATTTGGGCCGACCGCAAGCAGCGGCGCAAGCAGGTTCATCAGCCACGCCATCGGCGCGAGTGTGTCGGCGAGCTGGTGCAGATCGACGGCTGCTAGCACTGGTGGTTCGAGGATCGCGGGCCGCAAGCACCTTGCTGGTGTTTGTCGACGACGCGACCAGCCGACTGATGCATTCTGCAGTTTGTCGAGAGCGGGTCGACCTTCGCTTATTTCCATGCGGCCCGAACCTATCTGGAGGCCTGGGGCAAGCCGATTGCCTTCTACAGCGACAAGCATGGCGTGTACCGGGTCAACCATGCGGGGGCGCTGGGCGGTGACGGCATGACCCAGTTCGGCCGGGCGGTGCACGCGCTCAACATCGACATCATCTGCGCCAATTCGAGCCCGGCGAAGGGTCGGGTCGAGCGCGCGCACAAGACCCCCGCCTTCGCAGGGGCAGGCTCTTGCAGGACCGGCTGGTCAAGGAATTGCGGCTGGCCGGGGTGCGCACCCTGGCCGAAGGCAACGCCCTGCTTCCGCGGTTCATGGCCGATTACAACATCCGCTTTGGGAAGCCGCCGGCGAACGCCAAAGACCTGCATCGGCCATTGCGCGCCGGCGACGATCTCGACGACGCCTTGGCCTGGAAGGAGGAGCGCACCCTCTCGCAGGCGCTGACCCTCCAGTACGACAAAGTGCTCTTCATCCTCGAACCGAGCGACCAGGCCAAAGCGGCGATCGGCAAGCGGGTGACGGTGATCGACCATCCCGATGGCCGGCTGTCGATCCGTTACCGGGGCATCGAGTTGGCCTACCGCACCTTCGACAAGCTGCGGCAGGTGGATCAGGGCGCGATTGCCGACAACAAGCGGCTGGGCCCGATCCTGGCGATGATTCGCGACGAGCAGCTGCGCCGCGGACCGCAACATCGCAGCCAAAGAGCGCCGCGCCGCCGCGATCAGCGCGACGCCCGTCTGTTTAAAGTCGGTTGAACCTTTCTACGAGCCGAGCGTGCTGGCGCCCGCTCGGTAACAACAACCGGTGCGGTTTCGAGCTCTGGTGCGACGGGCGCCGGTCGGGCGCTGCGCTGCGCCGAGGGCTCCGCGCCCGCCCGCCGCCCGAACCCGCGACAGTGACATGTCTAAATGGCACAGACGGTGACATCTTTATCCGGTGGATACATGAGCGGTGCGGGCTGAGGCACAGGGCGAGCTTGCGGATACGCTCCCGGCTTCCCAAGTCGAGCTTGTCAAAATTAACGAATCCGCTTTCGATATCGCGAGTGGATCAACCGTTCGGAGCAGCTCTTGCTTAGCCGACAGCAACAACCGAACCCTCGCGGCGATGATCGCGGGCGGATCACCAGAGCGCGTCAAGCGGCCGAGGCGCTTTTCACCCCGAAACGGCAGGTCACCGAACAATCACTTTCGGACCCTCCGGCAACCGACCCATCGGTGCGGAGACCGCGCGTGCTGGGAATCTCGCGGACGGCGCCAGTCCGTCACGAGGAGCGCGAACCTCCAGTCGCACCCGAGCTGCAGCCGAGGCGCGCGATTCCCTGGGCGCAATTTGCGCGCATCCGCACCTTGGCGAAATACGGAATGACGGTTTCCCAAGTCGCCGAGGTCTATGGGGCTGCGGTCGACGACATCGAGCGCATTCTCCGGAGAGCCTGACGCGATCCGGCCCGCGTTGCTCCGGCGGCCTCCGAAGGACGGCAATTACTACCTCGCGCCGGGAGGGCTTGTTCCCGCGGGCGGCTATGCGTCAGCCGTTACCTCCTCCCGGTCGCGCCCGAAGGCTGCCCGGGCGACGTCCAGGATGACCGCGGCTACCTGCTCGGGGACGATATGATGGATCATGTGCCCGGCATCGGGCAGTTTGCATAGCGTGCTTTGCGGCAATTCTGCGCCCAGGCGCCCGGCTTGGCCGTCGCAGTCCACAATCTTGTCGCCGAGCCCAGCCACAATCGCGACTGGAATTGATAATTCGGGATAGTGCCCAGCCACGCTCGCCGCGGCGGGGATCATCATGGCGGTCTCCGCGGCGCTGGCCCGGATCTGCGACGGGCGTACCGCGAGCTCGAGCGGGAATTCGTTCGCAAAACGCCGGGAAACCGGCGAGGGCGCGAACAGTTTACGGTATACGACCGGTGCCATCAGCCGACCGAGAAGGGGCGAAATCGTGTGCCGTAGGATGTCGCCGAGCACCGGCACGGCCGGCCAGGACCCCAGTGCCGCATCCGCGCGGACGCTCGGAAAGTAATAGCCGGACAGCAGCACCAGCCCCGCCGTATCCGCCGGCTCGCGCAGCGCCAAAGCGAGAGCGACAAGCGTCCCCCAGGAATGGCCGACGATAACGGGCCGCCGCGCATCGAGCCTGAGGAGCGCCTCGTGCAGCAGCGCGGCTTGCGCCTCCGCGGTCCAGATCCGGCCGCGTGGCCGCTCGCTAAACCCGAAGCCGGGCCGGTCGAAGGCGATGACCCGGTAATCTTTGGCGAGGAGATCGAGGATGCCGCTCAGCTCGAAATCCCGGGCCATTGTCCCGTTGCCGTGCAGCAGCACGATGATCGGCCCCATGCCGCGTTCGATGTAGTGCAGGCGAACCCCGTCAACGGTGATGAATTTCCCTTCCGGCGGGTTCCTGCGTTCGGCCCGTCGCGCGAGCGCGTGATTGGTCAATGCGGCGGCCGCCAGCACAGCGGCCCCGAGGCCGAAAATCTGGCTTGACCTCACCGCCGAGCCCCTGTTCGGGCTGGCGGTTGGGCGAGCGCGCCAAGGCGGGTGGTTCGTGTCATGTCGGCTTTCTATTTCAGCGGAGCGAAGATGGCAGAGACGTTCAAACCCTTGGACCACGCCGCGAGCCCCTAAAACGTTGTGCGGTGCAGCAGGGTTCCCTGCAAGGCTCCAAGCCATCCGCGTAGCGCTGCCGACGATCAGGTTTCTCCACGTGATAATCGGGAGGGTTCTGTGAGGTCGCGCGGTATGGCGCCCGCCGTGCAGGCGCGGGTGAAAAGGCGCGATCTCATTGAAGCCGGATCGAACTAAGCCGCGGGATGCCGGGATCGGCTATGGGGATTGTGGCGGGTCCGCCGTGCAGCGCGGCACTGATATCGCGATCGAGCGCCGGGAGTGCAGGCGACGGAACGAAAGGAACGAGCTGATTTCATGGGTCCTCGGTACCCTTTGGCTTGCTATCCCGAAACTCGGCAACGCGCTTCAGAGCTCTTCAATTTCTGCGGGGGTTCGCCCTTCCGCTTCCACGCCGCCGAATTTCAGCCTCACCCTTCTCCCGTACCGGGCTTGGACCCACGCACCCGCAACGGCGGCGACTGCGGCGATGACGGGCGGGCCAAGCGTGATCAGGAATTGGCCGAGGTGGGTATCGCCAGCCGGGTGAGCGGCTACGCCGGAAACCTGGAGCCCGCGTTTACGAAGGCGTCCCTGAATCGCGTTGAGGCGCGCACACCGATGACGTGAGAGTTGATAAGACGACCAAGCGTGTCAGCCATGCGGCGCGGCCCCGCGGGTTGTTTACATGCACTCGAAGAAGCCGTTACCTTGCTGGATATCCCGTTCGCCACCGACTTGTCCGGTGGAAGCGTGCGGAGCAAGGATGCCAGAGGTTTCGTCGCCGGCGATGACGCGGAGTACGCCTTTGCGTGCACGATGATCTCTCTGTGGGAAGGAGCACGCGCATGATCGTACGGATATATACGGGCCACGACGGCCAGACCCATTTTGAAGATCTCCCTCTGCCGGCCGAGGAGAGCCACAACGTTGCGCTTCAGGCGGGTGCCAACCTCGTGTTCCGCTGTTTCCCTGCGGACTATTGGAGCGATTGGCACACCGCGCCCCGGCGACAATACATTTTTATTCTCGTGGGGCAGATGGAAATCGGGATCGGCGATGGCACCACGCGCCGTTTTGGACCGGGTGATGTGGTCCTCGCCGACGACCTCACAGGCCAGGGCCACACGACGCGCTCGGTGGGAGTTCCCCGCATCAGTGCCACTGTGCCGGTGGGCGCCTAACGCGGGTCCTGGCCCCCATCCACGTATGAGGACACTCCATGGCGCTTCGGCCACTGTGTTGCTCTGAGGCACCGCGAGGCATCTTGGCATGAGCCGGGGAGGCGCCGGCTGGCTGCCCGGCACCATGACGCACCCCGCGACGCCAGGACGGTTCGGTCACACACGAGGAGACTGCGTATGCCAGAGCGTCAACGTATGACGGCCCGACTGAAGACCCTGTTTCAACGGCCCGCATTATTTGTCTTAGCGGGCGGGATCAATCCCATTGGTGCGAAGATGGCGGAAGCGCTGGGCTATGACGCCTTCTACATGTCCGGGGGCAATACCTCGGCGCACCAACTGGGCTGGCCCGACTCCGGGACCAGTATGCGCGACATGGTGGACAACGCCCGGAAAATTGTCCTGACCGTGCAGATCCCGGTCTTCGCGGATGCCGACACAGGCTACGGTGATGCCATCAGTACGCATTACACCGTGCGGGAATACATTCAGGCGGGCATCGCTGGCGCCCACATTGAAGACCAGACGTTTCCGCCGAAATCCGGCCGCCGGCGCCGCTGTATCTCGATTCAGGAGATGGTCGGAAAGCTCCGGGCGGCGATGGATGCCAAACAGGCTCTCGACCCGGACTTCGTGATCATGGCCCGGTGCGATCTCGGCGGCGTGCCGGGCGCCAGCTTTGCGGAGATTATTGAACGCTGCCAGGCCTACAAAGCCGAAGCGCAGGTCGATGTCATCTGCCCCAATGGCTTGCGCACCTGGGAAGAAATTCAAGAGGCGATCCGCCTCATTCCCGGGCCCGTCGTCCCCCTCATTCCCGCCCACCTGTCGCCGTATCCCTCCTTACAGGCGCAGCAGGATGCCGGGGCCGCCGCGGCCTGGTTCCCCGCGCTGACCACCATGGCAGGCTTGCAGGCTAACTGGGATTTCTTGAGTGATTTTCAGCAGCGCGGCACATTGGCCGTGGATGCGCTCCGTGCCCAGGCGGCTCAGAGTCCCTGGGGCGTCGCCAGTAATGGCCGCATTCTGGACGAGCCGCGTCTGCGCTCCATGGAGGAGATGTATCTTCCAGACTGAGGCTGGGAGACGCTGTCCCGGGCTCTCGGCTGATCTTTGCCCGTAAGTCGGCATCCGACAATGGATCCTCGTTGTTGCGGTGGGTGGGTGAGTGAGCGGTGAGGGCGGCCTGGCCGGCTCAGGGTGGCATGGGGTACGCGGTGCGGAAGCTGCGGAACGCGGCGGTGATGTCTCGCGGTAGATGGTCAGCGCCTCGCTGAAGGCCTTGTCGGCGTCGGCGAGGCGGCCGGTGTCGCGGTAGAAGACTCCGAGATTTGACGGACGCCGACCTCGAGGAGATCCGTGTCGGCGTGATCGCAACCGGCTCGGCTTGCGGCAGTCGATTGTCGTCTTCCTCACTGTTTGCGCGGGCGATCAGGCCGGTGTCGCTGCGCACGCGTGGATTATCCCGGTCGTCGGTGCGCTGATCAGCTTCCTCGGCGTCCCTGCAGGCCTCATCGGCAACGAGCTGTCGATCCGTTACGGCTTGCGGACCATCGCTACCCTTGTGTTCCTGCTCTCGGCGCTGGCGGGCGGTCTGTTAGGCTTCACCGCGATGCTGCCTTACATCACCGTGCTCGGACTCTCCGTAATTGGCGGCTTCATCGTGCAGGGCAATTTTTCGAATCTCACTTCGGGCTCCTCGCAGTCGCCACTCCCCGGCACAGGGGGGAGACGATCGGGCTGTATTCCTGCATCGGCTTTGGCGCCGCATTCCTCGGCGCGCTCCTGTTCGGCGTCACGCTCGATCAGTTCGGCGGGATATCGCAGCTGGCCGCGTGGATCGTCAGCTTCGGCACCTGCGGACTGGCTTGCCTACCGGCGCGGCCGCGACGATGTTCCTGCCCCGCGACGTCTGGAAACGATCGCCATAAGTTGCCTGCTCGCTGCCTAACCAAAAAACCCGGCTGGTTAGCTTGTGTAAGCCGGCGGCTCCAGCCGCCTCCATCAGCGCAGCGCGCCGGTGTGGGCTATCGGGCGCAGCCGTCATATGAACAATGCCTGGTATCGCTCATACGGCGGAACAGGCGGTAGGGCGAAGTCTGGCAGCGGCAGAAAGCTGGCAGAAGGCGCGCGTTATCGTCGATGATGACCGCGAAGGCTCCTTCACGTCCACCAGATCAAACAGGCCGACTTTCCCCTTTTGCCTTTTGTAGTCGAAGAACAGGTCAATATCCAATTCCTCTCTCGCCCCGCCCCGCGCGGTTGAGCCGAACAGGGAGAGGTGCTCGATGCCGAGCTGCGCTATAGTCACGCCGGCGGGGGAACATCAACGTCCCAGGCGGAGGAAACAATCGATGGGTCTCACCTTGGAAGAAGCCAATCGCATCCTGCGGGTCACCCTGGCAAAAGCACAGGAGCTGAACATCAAGATCAGCGCCGCGATCTGTGATCCCGGCGGCCGGCCGATCGCATTGCAGCGCATGGACAACACGATGTGGGCGAGCGCTTATGCGGCCCAAGGCAAGGCCGTCGTCTCGGCGGCATTCGGCCGCCCCAGCGGCGAAATGGCGGAGCGTGCCGACATGCCAGCACTGCGCGGGCTTGCGGCGGCGGAGGGCGGCCACATGATCATGGCCCAGGGAGCGGTTCCGATCATACGCAATGGCGTCGTCGAGGGCGCCTGCGGGGTCAGCGGTGGCACCAGCCAGCAGGACGAAGACTGCGCCCGCGCCGGCGTCGCGCAATTGTAGCGGTAGTCGTCGACCGACCGCACGCAGTTCCGCCGTGTGCTCGACCAGACCCGCGCACGGTGACATCGCCGGAATCAGCAATGGGCTGGCGATTTGCCAACCGAGGCCGTTTTGGCGTAAGCGTCGAACGCTGGCTGCGGATTATGGGCTTGCAGCGGTTTTGGTTTTGCGTCGTGGGGCGAGCCGATTGAGCTGCTTCTGGATGGCGGCTTCATCGACGGCATTGGGGTCGAAGTCGGGCCCGCGCCATTCGAGCATCTCGGCGTGGCGCTCATGTTTGGGGTCGGCCATGGCTTCGAGATACTCGGCATAGCCCCACGGCCCGCCGACATCCTTGCGCATCGCCCCGCCGCAGGCGGGGCACAGGCAATCCGGGGTATGGACGATCCCGCGGCGCGGCAGGTGATCGGGCAGCGGCCGTCGACCGGGCGATGTCTTGCGCGCGGCCGCGCTCTTGCCGTCATCTGCGGCGGCGGGGGCTTCGGCGGTCTGTTGCCGATAGGCCGTCATGACCGGCTGGCGTGTCGAGCCTCCGGGTGACGGGTCACGTTTGCGAAGCGCGTGCTCGCTGAGCAGCCGCGCGCGTCGCCGCTGATCCGGGCGCGGTCGATAGGGACCAGGCTCGGTGAGCAACTCGATCCGATCGCGCGCGACGTCGACTACCGAGACCGATGAGCCTGCACAGCCGGTTCACGCGTGGATCCCGGTCGCGTCCTTGCCGTGTCGCCGGCACGGCAAGCCACACTTCATCCGCTGAGCGCATGCGCTCCACGGCCTGCAGCAGCAGATCGAGGCTGAAGCCGAGCTTCATTTCCACGATCGCGAGCCGCGCCGGCTCCTCATCCCGCACCGCGACGGTGTCGCAGCCGCAAACCTCGCCCTTCACCTCAAAGCCTGTTGCTTCCAGGAAGCGCTTCACGGTGGGATATAGTGCGGTCTCGGGCATGCCGCGCCGCCTGCTCAACATAGGTCTCCCGCTCGATTGCTGCCTTCTCGTCCGCCGTCCAGCACCGCCAGCGCGGAACCGACGTGATCACATCAACCGGTTTGAGCTTCCCATCATAAACGTAGGCATACTCCTGGATTTTAACCACGGAGTAGATCTATCCGGTAGAGGCATCAACAATTCACCGAAGCCGCGCCAGGCCCAATTCGTGCGCGCCACCTTCAACCTCACCGGTCACCTCAGCCGGCCCATAAAGAATGCCCACCCGCGGGCGGTCCGGGTGGTTGCGCTCGTAGGCGTGAACCTGGGCATCTAATGTCGGCATGGCTTCGAACCCCCTGTGGAACCGACGTTGTTCAGAAAAGGCCTGTCCATTTGGGCGCCGCGCCGGTGCCGGCAGGCGCGGTATTCTGGGCGAGTGCGGCACCGGACGACAGCGCCGCCCCGCCCAACAGCCCGGCCGTCCTGATATTCCTGAACCCTATTTTTCCGCCGGATGATAAAGGCTGTGGTCGGATCAGTCGCTACAGCCTGATGACGGCCGGTGCCGGCTGACCGCGGGGGCGTGGGGCTACCTTCGTCAGCCCGGGGCTCCCCGTTTTGAAGGCACTTCCAACGCAATGCCCTTCTGGTCGCCGATGAGCGGGCGCTGATCCAGCCCGCTCGACGGCTTTCGTGATGGACCACACCAGCGCAATGGCGCGGAACTCGCCCATCCTGTCCGCCGGGTCGACGAGGTACGGCCGCTGGCCGTGGCGGCACCGTGCAATACGCAGCGGATGCCGCCACGGCAGGAGCAAAGCCATCTGGCTCTCGACCACACCTTCAACCACGCGAGGTGAGGTAAAGGCTCGCCGTACGGTTCAAAATTGTTGCCGTCTCATTAGCCTCGACCATTCCGCAAAAACTTGCCGGGCAGGGCTCCGGTCGGCTCGCCGTCTTCAAACGTGACTTCACCATTAACCAGGATCCAGTTGTATCCTCTCGACTTCTGGATCCGCCGCCACTCGCCGCCGGGCAGGTCTTCGGCGACTTCCGAGGGCAGAATCTCCAGCTTTTCCAGGTCGTAGATCACGATGTCCGCCGGTGCCTGCTCCCGAATGGCACCACGGTCTTTGAAGCCGCCGAGATGGGCCGGCAGATAACTCAACTTGTAATGGGCATCCTCCAAACTGATCGTCTTCTCGTCCCGGACGAGCCAGATCAGCAGATCCGTCGGATAGATCCCGGCCGTCAGGAATTTGACGTGGGCGCCGCCGTCCGAGACCCCGGCCACGACGAGGTTGGAATTCAGGACCTCGGTGGTGAATTGGGCAGCCTCCCGCCCCTGGGTCGGGGCGAAAAACTCCGTGGCCAAATCGTCCTCGACCACCATGTCGAGCAGCGTATCGATCACGTGCCTGCCTTGCGCATCGGCGATCTGCTGGACGGTTTGCCCGCTCCTCGACGCGTTGCCCGCTTTCTCGTCCGGCACCAACGCGATCAGCCGTCCGTCCTTGACGTTCACCACGTAGGATTTCATCCGGAGCCCTTCGGCGCCGAGGCACTTGCCGCCGTCCTTGTCGTACTCGTACCCGTGATTGTGACAGACGAATTGCGCGCCGCCGTCCTCTACGGTGCCGCCCTGATGCGGACAAACCCTCGACAATAACCTGTAGCCGTCGCGGGTCTTGATCAGGAAGTAGGAAGCGCTGCCAATCTCCACCGGCGCAGGCAGCGTCGGAAACGCCGCTTCCGCACCGATATCGATCTTCACGTTCTTGGTTAGCACAATCAGGCTGCCCACGGAGCCCTGAGCCACCTGCGTTGGCCGGACCCCGGAATCCCATTCCTCTTTGAGGCGGCGACGCATCTGCGGGTCTTGCATTTTGGCCTTGCGTTCTTCTTTCGTACCCAGGGTCACTTCCCGCCAGGCTTCGGTGTCATCGAACAGGTTCCAGTCCTCAAAGGTCATCTCGAACCCGCCGCGCCGGGTGGCACCCTGGCCATAGACGCGCAACCCCCGCTCCGCACAGCTTTCCAGCCAGCAAATCCGTGCGCGGTGTTGTTCGGGATGCACCGAGTTCGGGGTCACGGCCTGGTACAGGATTGGTCGCTTGGCCACCGCGGCGACCTTTTCAAAGAACTGTCTGGCTTCTGGCGCCAGGGGACGCCCCTCTTCGCCGGTCTGCTGGTACGCCAACTCGATAAAGCCCTCGTCACGGTCAGCCAGGACTTTGGCGAAGGTGAGGATTTCGTGCTCCGAGAGCATGTCGGTGATCATCGGGGTGCCGTCATAATCCCGCTGAATCGAATTCGCGCCCAAGACTTGGGCCGACCAGCCGCACGCCCCGGCATCCATCGCCTCGTGGATCAACCGGCACATTTCCTCGAGTTCCGCCTCGGTCGGCCGCCGCTTTTTGGCTTCCTCCCAACCCATCACCCACGCATAGAGCGGGGTCAACGGCACGTAGGTGAGGCAATTGACGCCTTTGGGCGTGCGGGTCAGGCTGTCGATGAAATCGGGGAACGTCACCCAGTTCCACGGCATGCCGGCCTTCATGGCGTCGTAAGGGATCGCCTCGTTGCGGGTCATGCTGAGCATCGCCCGATCGCGGTCCTCGACCCGTGATGGGGCGAACCCGAACCCGCAATTGCCCAAGGCCACCGAGGTCACCCCGTGCCACCCGGAAAGCGTGCAATACGGATCCCAGAAAATCTGCGCGTCATAATGCGTGTGCAGGTCGACAAAGCCGGGTGCCACAATACGGCCCGCAGCGTCCAGAATACGTTCGGCGGTCTTCCCTTTCAGGCCGCCGATTTGGGCGATTTTGCCGTCCTTGATCGCGATGTCGCTGATATAGCGGGGCGTACGCGTCCCATCAACGACCGTGCCGCCTTTGATGATAATGTCGTAATCTGCCATAGGTGACTCCATCGTCAAGATGGTTGAACCGCGACCCTATAGTTAGGGGAAGAGGCGCAACCCGAAAACTCAATGAGGCCTTACGCCAGCCTGCCCGCGTTGGGGCTGGTATGGACAGCCCCGTGGATGCAGGAGTTTTGAAGAGGATTTTCACGGGCGGATGTCGCGCGGGCGATCTCGGCGAGCAGGGAGCGACAATCAGGATGAGAATTGAGCGTCGCAGCATCGGCATGATCGCCGCGGCGTGGGTGTCGCGCAAGGGGATTGTCGGGGCTTTCGGCTGATGCGGAGCGACAATCCAGCTGGGCCACTATCGCCGCGTGGGTCGGCGGCCGGTTTGTTGGCGCGCGGGCCCTAAGGGCATCAGATCCCCACTTCGCCCGCAATCGCGAAATTCACCGGTGATGCAAACTCTCTGGTGGAGGAAGCGGATTCGAACCCTCGGTCCCTCTCGCGACGAGTTCGAGCCATGGGGCCGAAGGGAAGTGCCGAAGTGGTCAAACCGGGCAGCCTCGTGGCCCTTGAAAGCCCGAGCCGCCGACCTCTAGCCGGCGGACATAACGTCTAGTGTGGGCGGAGGGCCCGGGAACATTGGCGAACTGCGCGGTGCGAGCTCCGTTTCCTTTAAGATTCAGTGCGATCTTGACGACGCGACTCGAATTAAGGGACGCGGCTTACTTCTGCTTGTCGGCGTCTCGTACGGCGGCGATGCGTAGGGGATCGGCAGCGAGCGGCGGAATTCCGGCACGCTCGACCTGCAACAACTGGCCGACGGTGCTGTTGCGGGTGCCCCAGCCGCGGTTCATCGCCTCGGTCAATTCCTCGTAGGCCATGTTGGCGAGGCGCATCGGCACCCCGACCTCACGCCCGAGCCCTTCTCTCAGGGGGGACCGACAGTTCGAATCCCTTTCCCTCAGCCAGAGAGTGGGAGGACATGCCGGCGCGGCTTGCCCGTGCCGAGATCACGGACCCCGCGGACCTCGCCGCACAGGTCACGCCCGCCATTGCGGAAACGGTGAGGCGGCAGGTCGAGGTCGGCATCGATTGCATCGGCGACGGCGAGTAGCCGTTTTGAGGGATGACAACTCCGCGCCGCTGGGCTAGCCTGATTGCATGGCCTCAAGGGCCAACGAGGCGGGCAAAGAAAGAATGCCGCCGAACATGGAACAGGAGCAACACGTCGATCCGGCGGCATCTCGCGCGGCTGCCAGAATTTGCGAGGCGTCATAAGAGAAAATCAAGTAACTTAGAATCTGTTTCAAATAAAAGCGAAGCCCCGGCCTCGCCCGTTTTGCGCTCCCGCACGGTCCCCCGGTTCGACCAATCCGGGAGGTCACCATGGCAGAAATCCGCCCGATCGGCCGATCGGCAACGGCTGCCAGCTTTGTGCTCGGACGCAAGCTCGACAGCATCCCGTTCAGCGCTTACCACATGATGGTGATCGGCGTGCTCGCCCTCGTCGGCTTTGTCGAGGGCTACGATCTGTCGATCACCGGCTTGCTGCTGGTGCTGGCCAAAGGGCCACTGCATCTGACCGGGGCCGACATCCGCTGGCTCGCCGTCGGCCCGACCTTCATGATCTGCGTCGGCGGTTTCATGGCTTCGGCAATGTCCGATCACTGGAGCCGAAAGACCGTGATGCAGATCGGCATCGCCGGCACCACCTTCTTCACGCTGTTGATCCCGCTGGTGCAAAACGCCGAGCAGCTGCTCATCCTGCGTCTATTGACTGGTCTCGCCGGCGGATTTGCCGTCTCAGCACCGTTCCCGATCGCCGCCGAGCTGATGCCCGCTCAGCATCGGCGCACTTACGGCGCCGTCTATGAGATGGCGCTGGCGGGCTCCTTCACCCTCCTGCCGTTCATCGCCTTCCTGCTCGCCGACAACCCTTACGCCTTTCGGCTGATGGCACTGCCGGGTGGGCTTGCGCTATTCGTCGTGCCGGTGCTCGTCTATATCCTAATCCCGGAGAGCCCGCGCTGGCATTTGCGCAAAGGCCAGCCGCAAGCTGCGGTCGACATTGTCAACCAGATCATCCGGCGGGCCGGCAACCGCGTGCCGCGGCTGATGGTCGAGGCGTTCGGAGACGGTCTGCAGACCACCCAGGAGGAGCTACCGCGCTTTTGGGCATTGTTCGGCCGGGGCCAGCTGCGCTGGACCATGGTCGGGATTTCGCTCGCCATCTCCGCCGGCACCGCCTCTTATCTGATTCACGTGCTGCTGCCAAAGGCGCTGATCGATCAGGGCGCGGCGGTCAGTTTGAGCTTCGGGCTGAGCACTTTGGTGTACTTCGCAAGCCTCCCGGGAAAGGCCTTCACCGGGTTTCTGATGGAGATCATCGGGCGGCGGTGGACGATCGCTTATGCGCTCGCCGGCTCGCTGCCCGGTCTGTTCCTGATGCTGATGGCGCACCGGGCAGGGCAATACGCGACGGTGGTGATGGTCGCGGGCGCGCTGATCACCGGCTTCACCGTACTGTCCGCCTTCAGCGCCACCCGGGTCTACCTCTCCGAACAGTTCCCAACGGCATTGCGGGGGCGCGGGCACATCTTCGGCGAGTTGTTCAGCCGGCTCTTCGCCGGCGTCCTGGCACCGTTTTTGATGGTATCGCATACCGGCTCGCCGACGATCTTCTTCGGTACCATCTTGGTGGTCGTGGCGATCGGCGCCTTCATCCCGCTGGCCTTTGGCCGCGAGACTGTCGGTCAGCTCGAAACCGTGACCGAAGGGCTTCCTGCGCCGGCCTGACCCGGCACGATAGGGCGCGCCAAGCCGGGATCGCCACCAAGCTCGGCAACCACAGCTTCCGAGCGACCGGGATCACGGCCTACCTCAAAAACGCGTGGCACCCTCGAAAGGCCGCGGCGATGGCCAACCATGCCTCGACGTGGACGACGCAGGGCTCGATGATCGCCGGCGCGACGAGGTCAGCCTCGATGAGGTCGAGCGGATCGCGATTTGAAGGCAGCTGTACGGCTGAGGTGGGCGCCTGTCGGGGAGTGGTTGATGCGGGAGGAATCCGCTTCGCTGTGGGAAGGAGGGCCAGATATGCTCGGGCAGCTGGCGTATTTGGAAGAAGAAGGGCGATACCATCTTCATTCACCCGAGCAACGTCGGTGGGGAAGTGAAGATCTCGCTGCACCAGAGTGAGCGGGGACGCCGATGATCGCCTGGAATTGTCTGGACTGTAAAGGTAGGGACTTAATCTGACGGTTGCGGGAGATCGGCGGGGATGATCAAGCTGTGGCATGCCCCGCGGCGAGTGCGACAGCGGCGGCCCCGTCCGAGCGATCGGTGGTATTTGGACGATGTCTGCGGCGCAGGCAGGCGTGGTGCGCATGGCGAGGCGGCCGCATCACATGCTCAAATATCGTTGCCGAGGACGCGGACAACACCGAACGGATGGCCAGGAGTAGCCCAATACGGGAAGATCCCCGGCAAGGCGGAAGGGCGCGAGGGCATGCCACGGACCCGAACCATCACCGCTGAAGCTCTCTTGCAGCTGGGACCCGGGGCTCTCGCCGGCATTCTCATCGAGCACGCGGGAGCGGACCCTATCCTGCGCAAAAAGCTGCGCATGCTGCTCGCCGCCAAGGAGGGCGCCGGTGATCTGATCGCGGAGCTGGAGAAGCGCATCCGGACGATCGGCAGATCGCGCTCCTTCGTCGATTGGGAAAAACGCAAGGGGCTGGTGCAGGAACTCTATCATCTGCGTGCCACGATCGTCGATACCCTGGCGCCGCAGGAGGCGCGGGCGGCCGCCGATCTGATGTGGCAATTTCTGGGGATTGCCGACGATGTCTTGGCGCGCACCGAGGATAGCGGCGGTCGGATCGATGATTTGTTTCGGCAGGCGATGGAGGACCTCGGGCGTCTCTGCGCCGGCCTTCCCGCGCGCGACCCCATCGCGATTGCCCGGCGCGTGCTCGCTATTATCGATGGCGACGGCTTCGGCTCGTCGGGGGCAGTGATCCAACATCTGAGCAACGCGCTCGGGTGCGAGGGGCGTGGGGAGCTGCGGGAAGCGACCGAAACCGCGATCGCGGCACTGCCCAAGGCCCGCGCCGATGAGGGCTGGCAAACCGACAGCCGGCGACGACAGCTTGCGCACCGGCTTGCCATCCTCGCGGACCTGGAGAACGAATTCCATAGATGCAGGGCTCCTGTCCGACCGAAAGGCGGCCGACGAGCGTCTGAGAGACGAAATCGGCGGCAAAACCGCGAGATGGGGCTGGGCGCAGCATCGCGATCGCGCCTTGCCTTCCTGAATCCGCCGTCGCTTTCGACTTGAGCTCGTTGCAGAACCTTCGCCGCAAAGCGCGTGCCGGTCGCTTTCGGCCTCGTGGGATCATATGCTCGCGACAGGAGGCTCACTCTAGGAGGAGGACAGCGATGAAGCCCGAAACGCTAGGCATGTCGTCGGCGCGACTGGCGCGGTTGGACGAAGTCATGAAGCGCCGTTATGTCGAGGCCGGCTATCTGCCCGGCATGCTGACCCATGTCTATCGCCAGGGTCATCTCGTCCATACCGGCATCTGCGGCCACATGGACCTCGAGCGAGACAAGCCGATGCGCGAGGACGCGATCTTCCGCATCTACTCGATGAGCAAGCCGATCACTGCGGTCGCGCTGATGATGCTGGTCGAAGAGGGGCTGATCGGCCTGGACGACCCCATCCACAACTACATACCGGCCTGGAAGACCCTCGGCGTATACGCCAGCGGCATGCCGTCGCTATTGCCCGACGCGCCGCCCAGCTTTCTGACGACGCCCACCCTGCGGCCGACGAAAGTCATCGACCTCGCGACCCACACCTCCGGCCTTACCTACGGCTTCATGAATTGCACCGCCGTCGACGCCGCCTACCGCAAGGCCAAGGTGACCGACCGTGAGAGCCCCGGCGGGCTGCAAGGGATGGTCGATCAGCTGGCGCAAATTCCGCTCGATTTCTCGCCGGGAACAGCCTGGAACTATTCGGTGTCGATCGACGTGCTGGGCTACCTGGTCGAGAAGCTCTCCGGCATCAGCTTCGGCGAGTTTCTGCGCACCCGGCTGTTCGACCCGCTCGGCATGGACGACACCGCGTTCTACGTGCCATCGGACAAGGTCGAGCGCTTCGCCTCCTGCTATCAGCCCGAGACCAAGGGCCGGGGGCTGAAATTGCAGGACGACGCCCGGAACAGCACCTACGCCAAGCCCCCGAAGCTGGAATTGGGCGGCGGCGGTCTGGTGTCGACGGCGCACGACTACCTGCGCTTCTGCCGCATGATGCTGAACGGCGGCACGCTCGACGGCATGCAGATCCTCAGTCCCAAGACGGTCGCACTGTTCAGCCTGAACTACTTGCCCGACGGAAAGGAGGTGGCCGACATGGCATTGCCCGGGATGTTCAGCGAGTTGGGCTATGCCGGGGTCGGCTTTTCGCTCGGCTGCGGGGTCAACGTCGACGTGGCCAAAACCCGGCTGCCCGGCTCGCTCGGCGAATATTTCTGGGGCGGCGCGGCCGCGACCGCATTCTGGATCGACCCGAAGGAAGAGCTGACGGTCGTGTTCATGACCCAGGTGATCGGCAGCGAGGCACGCCTGACCTTGCGCCGGGACTTGCGCACCTTGGTGTACTCGGCGATGACCGAATTGTTGGCGGCGTCGCCGTCCCATCTCCCGCCGTCGTTAAATTAGCCAGGAATTACCTGCCGTCGGGCGGTTATTACGTTTGGCGCGGAGTGTCAGCGGCTGTCAGATCGGGAACGGCCATGCCGGTTGCGGGTCTGAGACGAAGAGGCCGCGGATTGGGACGCAGAGGGGACCACGCATTCCGGACAATTTGCGCCCGAGCGGCGGGGCACGGTTCTGGTTAGGGGTCAGGATACATGCGGGTTCTGATTGCCCGTAATTGTGCGATTACTTCCGGGTCGGTGATCTTGGTGAACCGCGGCACCTCCTTGCCGTTCCACTTGGCCGGTTCGTAGAACATGCGCAAGGGGCGGAGGTCGAACATGCCGCCGTTCCTATAAGCATATGCTTCGTATAATGGCCGGTATACCTGCATGAAGGCATCTTCGGGCCGGCAATCGTCCTCGGTGTGGTGGCCGACGCCATAAATGTAATAGGCGTAGTTATTTAGTGGCCCGTGCGGGTCATGTTTGTAGTGGTAGTAATATCCCGGCTCGGGCCGTTTTTGAGGAGGTGGTACGTCGTATGCCATAGCGCCCTCTTCGGCTGCTCCAAAGACCACCATGCTACCAGGTTGTCCGAGACGCTTGGTTACGGAATGGGTGGAGCTGACTTGGTCATATCGGCTGGGAAGCGGACATGCCGCGCGGGGGGAGGCCCAATCGAGATAGAGCCACCCGGGCGCGGCGAGGAGCGAACGCGCCGCGACATAGCAGCGCGTTTTCCGCCGCCCCGCGCATGATCGCTTTGAAGCCGGCACTCGGCTGCGTATCGGGATCGGCCGCGCGTCTGTCAAATCGCAGCACGTGCATAGAACCGCATGGCGTTGTCCCACCAGCAGCTTGCGCTTGCGCTCGGTGTCCATCGCCCAGCCCAGCACCAGCGAGGCCGATTCGGGGAAGTGGCTCTCGCCATGCGGATAGTCCGAGGCATACATCAGCACGTGGTCACCGACCAGATCGGCCACGACGTTGGTCAGCTTGGCGCCCTCGGGGATCTCGATGCTCTGGAAATAGCGCCCGCCGGTGACGTACTCGCTCGGCTTGTGCCCCAGCTCGGGGAGTGCGGCTTTGATCGTCTCGGCGTGCTCGTCGAGCCGCGCCATCCAGAACGGCAGCCAGCCGTGCCCGGCCTCCAGGGTGCCGACGCGCAAGGTCGGGTAGCGGTCCATCACTCCGCTGCCGATCATCGCCGCCATGTTGCGCATGCCGCACCAGGGGCGAGCGGCCGAGCGCTGGAGCCATAGATTGTCCCAGGTGTCCTGCCCGCCCGGCGCATAAGGCGGCATGACCGTAAAGGTGTGCAGGACGACGGCGAGATCGAGATTGGCCGCTTCGGCGTAGAACGGCTCCAGCGCCGGGTGATCGAGCGGCATGCCGGCCGGCGCGTAGACCATCAGCCCCCAGGCCCAGCCGGCCTGGCCCCAGCGGCGGATTTCGCCAAGCGCACCCGCGACATCGCGGGCGCCCGCAAGGATGACGCCGCCGAGCCGGTTCGGGCAGGCGCCGCAATAGTCGTCCATCCAATGGTGATAAGCGCGGTACATCGCCATTTAGAGCGCGATATCGTCGCCGGCTGTCCAGGTGCCGAACCAGCCCGACGGGAGATCATGTCCGTCAACGTGGTGGAAAATGCGGTGTAGCTGAGGTGGCGGCGGATCATGCGGCGACGGTGGAAATCTGGGTCGGCGTGGCGTCGATCAGCGGCGGTGTAAGTTCGGCCATCGCTTCGGTCTGCATGTAGCGGTGCTGGAGCTGCCACTCGTCGTTGACCTTAAGCAACACGGCGCCGACGAGACGGATGATGGCGCCCCCGTTGGGGAAGATGCCGACGACCCCGGCCTTCGCCGGGGCAGGCGCTGGCGCGCCGCTTCACCTCCTTGTTCAGGCGTTCCAGCGGGTTCGTGCTGTGGATCTTGGTGCGGTGCTGGGCCGGAAAGTCGAGGTGCGCCAGCACCTCGGTCTCGCTCTCGTCGATGAACGCAGCGAGCTTGGGCCACTTGGCGCGGAGCTGGCCGGCGACGTGCCGCAGCATCTGGCTGGCGCTGGCGCGGTCCGGCTGAATGAACGCCTGGCGAAGCGCGGCCGACATCATGCTCTGCTGGCCGTTCGCCACATAGCACAGGGCGTTGCGCATCCAGTGCACGCGGCAGCGCTGCCAGGAGGCGCCGACGACCCGCCGGATCGCCGCCTTCAGCCCCTCATGCGCGTCGGAGATGATCAGCTTCGCGCCGTGCAGGCCGCGGCGGAATAAGATGGGCTAGCTGGGATCAGCGATGGGCGCAGCGAAGCGAAGGCTCCCGCCGGCCCTGGCCGCAAAATGCTGGCGACCGGGCCAAAGCGGCAATCCGTCCGGACACTCGGGCGAGTACGGCGAGGCGATGCGGCTCGCGCGCCAAGCTGCGCCCGGGGCCGTGCGAAGGCAGACGGGGAGGCGGAGTTCCGCCAGCATCGTAAGGAAATCGAGGAGGTCAGGCGACTTACCCCACGCGAACTGGATGCACTCGAGGCTTTTGCGAAGGCCCGCTTGGCGGCTATCGAGGCGTGCGAGGAGGGCGGCGCCGACAACGATGGTGCGGACTAAAAGCGGCGGTGCCGTCGGAATGGTCGGCTTCGTGGCCGATCGGATCGATCCGTCGCCGCAAATGTGCGACCAGCATGGCCTCCCGGAGATGATCACCGGCGCCATGCCCATCTCCGACCCCGCGCGGCATGGTCACCAGCCCGGTGGTCAGCGCGGGATAATTCATCAGGGTTTGCACAATCATTAGGCCACCGTAACCGGGTGGCCGACGATGGCGCTGAAGTTCTTGCGCATGTTGTTGTAGCGCGGCTCTCGCGACTGCACGCGGCCGACCTCGTCGGTGGCCCGCGACATCAGCGTGTACCGGCCCTTGTGTCGCGCCTCCCAGCGATACGACCAGCGCACCCACATGAAGCGCTCGCGCGGCGGCTCGATATGGGCGGCGTGCCAGGTTTCGCCGCCGTCGACGCTGACCTCCACCTGGGCGATGGCGCCGGCGCCGCTCCAGGCGTAGCCGCGGATCATGTGGATGCCTGGCGACAGCGTCTCGGTATCGTCGTTGGGCTGCATGATGATCCGCCGCTGTCTCAGCGGTGATGTTGCGGATGGGATCGCCTCCTGTTTGGCGAAAGCCGGCGCTAAAAACTACGATTTACGAACCCGAGGATCGTCTTCCGCTCCTTCGTTCCCGGCCGGAAGCCGTCGGGCCGACGGTGCCGTGATAGTATTTTGTCTGCCACCTCCTCGAATTGTGGGTCTCGCCCAGCACACCTACTGGTCGATCGGCCGGGGACTTGCCGACGCGCGGGCGCGGGGGAAATCGCTTCTCCGACTGAAAGTAATCCTGGAGGAAGGGGGATCGGCTAGGGTGCCAGCGTCCGCCTGCGCCGCCCGTGCCAACCGCGGCACCGGTGGCGCGCTCAGTCTCATTCAAGGACCAGGTGCCCGCCGCGCATGATGGCGCCGGGCACCATTAGGTATCCCGGCGGGCCGTGCAAGCCCGCCGGTAGCTTCCGGTTCGCGCCATCGCCCGCGGTAAAGCTCCCTCGTCTCGACCCCCATCCACCGCTTCTACAATCGCCGAACGTCCCTGTGAATGCCGTGCTACGCTCAACATACGAACGGCCCGGAACCTTGCTACCGAAATTGCTACCGAACTCGGTAGCACGAGATAGCATGGAGCGGGACGGAGAACATTTCAGGTCGCGGAAAATCAAGGGAAGATGCGCCGTTCCGGGATCGGACGATACGCGTGGGGACAGCCGCAACCGAATTTCAAGACCGGTGCCTTAAACCGCTCGGCCACCGATCCTCGCCGTCAGGATCATTTCGTTGTGGGGTTGATGCTCCGTTGTCGCCGTGCTCGGCACCGATGTTGAACCCGCCGCCGGGGTTTGGTCCGATATTGGCATCCCCACGCCCGGCATCGCATCCCGAGAGCAGGGATCACCAGGCAGGCGGCGATCGGCGCGAGGCCGCTGATCGGTCCCGAGCCGATCATCGCCGCCGGCTCCTCGCCATTCCCGATGGGGCTTCATGCCGCCCTTCAGCGCAAGCATCGGTCGGTCCGGGCTCCGGAGGTCGATCTTCGCCAGGCACATCAGAGTAGCGCGGCCAGCACGGCGTTGAGGCGCTGGCGGCCGGCGGGGGTGGCGGCGAGGCGCTGATCGTCGAGGATCAGGAACCCGCCTTCGACCAACCGCGCGAGATTGCGGCCGAACCGGGTCTCGACGGCTTGGCCCGCGGCCTGTTCGAGGCGGCTGCGCGCCACGCCCTCCACCAGGCGCAGGCCCATCATCAGCATCTCCTCGACCGTCGCGCCGCGGTCGATCGGCGTCGTTTCCTCGATCCCGGTGCCAGTCTTCTCGACCGCAGCGAGCCAGCGCTCGGGCAGGCGATGCTGCCGGGTCGCGTGTTTGACGCCGCCTCGGGTCACCCGGCCGTGCGCGCCGGGGCCGACGCCGACATAATCCTGACAGCGCCAATAGGCGAGGTTGTGGCGGCATTCGGCGCCGCGGCGGGCGTGGTTGGAGATCTCGTAGGCCGGCATCCCGTGGGCGTCGAGGCGGTCCTGGGTCATCTCGAACAGGGCGGCCATATCCTCCTCGCCGGGGGGGACGAGCTCGCCGCGCCTCGCCAGGCCGGCAAACGCGGTGCCGGGCTCGATCGTCAGCTGGTACAGCGAAAGGTGGTCGCCGGCCAGCCCGAGCGCCTCGTCGAGCTCGCGATCCCAGGCGGCGGCGCTCTGGCCGGGGCGGGCATAGATCAGATCGAACGAGAAGCGGGCAAAGCTGTCGCGGGCGTGCCCGATCGCGGCGATCGCCTCGGCGCGGTCGTGAGCCCGGCCGAGAAAATGGAGCGCCGCCGGGTCGAGCGCCTGGACCCCGAGCGACAGCCGGTTGACCCCGGCCGCGGCAAAGGCGCGGAAGCGCGCGGCCTCGGCGGAATTGGGGTTGGCCTCGAGAGTGATCTCGACATCGCGGCCGACCCGCCAGCGGCTGCGCAGCCGGTCGAGCAGGGCGCCGACCGTCTCGGGCGGCATCAGGGAGGGCGTGCCGCCGCCGAAAAACACCGAGGCGACCTCGCGACCGGGCATCAGCTCGGCGTGATGATCGAGGTCGGCCAGCAGCGCGCGCGTCCACCGCGCCGCGTCGACGCCGTCGCGGACATGGCTGTTGAAGTCGCAATAGGGGCATTTCGAGCGGCAGAACGGCCAGTGGATATAGACCGCGAGCGGCTCGGCGCCGCCGGGAGCGGCAACGCCCTCACCCACCTCCCCCCGGATCGTCGTCCGGGGGTCGGCACCCTCTCCCGCAATGCGGGAGAGGGTCGACCCAGCCCACTGGGGTGGGTATGTGAGGGTGGCGGCGACCGGACGACCCACCTCAGCGGCCTTGGAAACAGCCGCCGGCGAGCTTGGCGAAGGCGCGGGCGCGGTGGCTGATGCGGTGCTTCCAGGCGGCGTCGATCTCGCCGAAGGTCAAGGTGCCGCCGCCCTCGGGCAGAAACATCGGATCGTAGCCGAAACCGCGCTCGCCGCGCGGCGGCCAGACCAGGCTGCCCGCGACCTCGCCGCGGAACAGCTCGATCTCGCCGTCGGGCCACGCCAGGGCCAGAACCGCGACGAAAGACGCGCCTCGGGGCCGGTCGCCGAGCTCGCGGTGGACACGCGCCATCGCCGTGCCGAAATCCTTGGTCGGCCCGGCCCAGCGGGCGGAGTAGATCCCCGGCGCGCCGCCCAATTGCGGGACCACCAGCCCCGAATCATCGGCCAGCGCCGGCAGCCCGCTCGCCGCGGTCGCCGCCTTCGCCTTGAGCGCCGCATTGGTCTCGAAGCTGTCGCCGGTTTCCTCGGGCTCGGGGATGCCGAGCGCACCGGCCGAAACGGCCTCGATCGCGAACGGCGCCAGCAGCGCGGCGATCTCCTCGACCTTGCCGGGGTTGTGGCTGGCGATGACCAGGCGGTCGCCGGCCAAGCGGCGCGGCATCACGTCGAGCCGAGGCCGAGTGCGGCGCTCTGACGCCGGGTCAGGTCGGCGATGCCGGCCCGCGCCAGCCGCAGCATCTCGGCGAACAGCGCGTCGTCGAACGGGGCGCCTTCGGCGGTCGCCTGGATCTCGACGATGCCGCCGCCCCCGGTCAGCACGAAATTCGCGTCGGTCATGGCCTGCGAATCCTCGGCGTAATCGAGGTCGAGCACCGCGCGGCCGGCAACCACGCCGCAGGAGACCGCGGCGACGCTGTCGGCGAGCGCCGGAGCGGCCAGCTGCCCAACGCCGACGAGGCGCTGGAGCGCCTGGTGGAGCGCCACATAGCTGCCGGTGATGGCGGCGGTGCGAGTGCCGCCGTCGGCCTGCAACACATCGCAGTCGATGCGGATCTGGCGTTCGCCGAGCCGGGTCAAATCGGTGACCGCGCGCAGGCTGCGTCCGATCAGCCGCTGGATCTCCTGGGTGCGCCCGCTCTGCCGGCCGCGCGCCGCCTCGCGATCGGTGCGGGTCGCGGTCGAGCGCGGCAGCATGCCGTATTCCGCGGTGACCCAGCCTTTGCCGGTGTTGCGCAGAAACGGTGGCACCCGCTCCTCGACCGAGGCGGTGCACAGGACATGGGTGTCGCCGAATTTGGCCAGGCACGAGCCCTCGGCGTATTTGGCGACGCCGGGTTCGAGGCTGACCGGGCGCATCGCATCGGGTGCGCGTCCCGAGGGTCGCATCGCTGCCTCCGCTGAAGGTCGGAGCGCGCGAAGCTAGCCGGGCCGGCCGGCCGCGTCCAGCGTCCGCGCCGCGGCCGTTGCTGTTGACGCCGTGGCGGCTCCCTTATAAAAGACCGCCTCACCATTTTGCGACGAAAACTCATGGCCAACCACAAATCGGCGGAGAAGCGGATCCGCCAGACCGTCAAGCGCACCGCGATCAACCGCTCCCGGATGAGCCGGGTTCGCACTTTCGTCAAAAAGGTCGAGACCGCGATCGGCACCGGCGACAAGCAAGCCGCCCAATCCGCCTTTCAGGTGGCCCAGCCCGAATTGCATCGGGCGATCACCAAGGGCGTCCTCCACAAGAACACGGTGTCGCGCAAGCTCTCCCGGCTCGCCGCCCGCATCAACGCGCTCTGAGGTCGGCACAGTCCGCCGTCGCGCACGCTCGGCGCGTAGCGGCGGCCCCTGCCGGCCGGGATTCGCGTCCTTGCGAAGGCTGCCGCTCCGGCGAAAAAAACTTTGCGCGTTCTCCTTTCGGTCGGGTTGCCATCGTTTCGACACGTAAGCTAGCATCGCCGTATTGCGCCATCAGAAAACACGTTGGCGCCCTGTAAATGTTGGTCGGGGCAAGACTATAATTGTTCCGCTCAGGTCAAATTATAATAATTACGGTACCGGGGGGATCGATGCTGCCTGCACTGCGCGGCGCCGGCGCGCGTAATATTCGCTAAATGCAAAGGTAGAACCTGCCGGCGCTGTGCCGGGCGATGTTGCCGTCCTGAACGGGGGGATGCGGTAATGGCGGAAGCGGCTCGAGTAGATGGTGCCGAAAGCGCGGCGACGACGTCGCAGAATGAGTGGAATTGGGTTCTCGGCCGGCTCAAGCAGGAGGTCGGCGAAACCGCTTATCGCAGCTGGCTGGTGCCGATCATGGTGCATCGGGTCGATGGCGGGGAGGCGGTGATCGCCGCGCCGGCGCGGTTTTTTCGCGATTGGATCGCCTCGCATTACTCGGACCGGATCCTGGCCCTGTGGCGGGCGGAGAACCGGCAGGTGAAACGAGTTTCGGTGATCGTGGCGGACCCGTCGCGGCGGTCCGGATCACCGGTTGCTCCGACCAGCGAGGACCGCATGGAAAACCGTCCGCCGCCGGTTCCGGCCGCCGCGCTCGAAATCGGCGAAGACCGAGCGCAGCCCTCGGGGCTCGATCCGCGCTTCACCTTTGAAAACTTTGTCGTCGGCAAGCCCAACGAGCTGGCCCACGCCGCCGCCCGGCGGGTCGCCAATCGTGCGCGAGCCCGGTGCGCGTGGTGCCGTTCAACCCGCTGTTCCTCTATGGCGGGGTCGGCCTCGGCAAGACCCACCTGATGCACGCCGTCGCCTGGCACGTCCGCAAGCACGCCTGCGGCCGCAAGGTGATCTATCTGTCGGCCGAAAAGTTCATGTACCAGTTCATCCGCGCATTGCGGTTCAAGTCGACGATGGACTTCAAGGAGGAATTCCGCTCAGTCGATTTGCTGATGATCGACGACGTCCAGTTCATCAGCGGCAAGGAATCGACCCAGGAGGAGTTCTTTCACACCTTCAACGCGCTGGTCGACCAGAACCGCCAGATCGTGATCTCCGCCGACAAGTCGCCGTCCGACCTCGAAGGGCTCGAGGAGCGCATGCGCTCCCGCCTCGGCTGGGGGCTGGTCGCCGATCTGCACCCGACCACCTACGAGCTGCGCCTCGGCATCCTGCAGTCGAAGGCCGAGCAGATCAATTTGCGGATACCGCAGAAGGTGATGGAGTTCCTCGCCCACAAGATCACCTCGAACGTCCGCGAGCTCGAAGGCGCGCTGAACCGCATTACCGCCAACATGCAGCTGGTCGGGCGCGACATCACGCTGGAGAGCGCGCAGGAGGAATTGCACGATCTCTTACGCTCGCATGAGCGGCGGGTCACGATCGACGAGATCCAGCGGCGCGTCGCCGAGCATTTCACCATCCGGCTGGCCGAGATGACCTCGGACCGCCGCGCCCAAATCGTCGCCCGGCCGCGCCAGGTCGCGATGTACCTCGCCAAGCAACTGACGACCCGGTCATTGCCGGATATCGGGCGCAAATTCGGCGGCCGCGACCACACCACCGTGATCCATGCGGTGCGCAAGATCGAGGAGCTGATGCTGACCGATCCGCTGCTCGCCGAGGATGTCGAGCTGCTGCGGCGGATGCTGCAGAGCTGAGCCGGGCGCGGGCCTCCCGCCCGCGAACCGCCGCGGCGCGGGCCTCCCGGCCGCGAGCCGCCGCGGCGCGGACCTCCCGCGCGCACGGAGACAGGGCGGCGTCCGCGGTCCCGAGCGTCGGCGAAAGCGCATGCTGAGGCTCCCATCGTTTTGTGCTAGGATGCGGTCCCGTCTCGACCCTTCAGGCTGGCGCGACGGGGGCATCGGCCGGGCATTCCGGCCGATGCCGGCCACTCCGCCAACCTTCGTGTAGCCAACATGAAACTCACCATCGAACGGGTCGCTCTTCTGAAGGCTCTGGGACATGTGCAGAGCGTCGTCGAACGGCGCAACACGATCCCCATTCTGTCGAACGTGCTGCTGCGCGCCGATACCGAAGCGGCCGGGGAGGGGGTCCTGGCGCTCAGCGCCACCGACATGGATCTCGAGATCGTCGAGCGGGTGCCGAGCCGGATCGAGCGTGCGGGGCGCACCACCGCCCCGGCGCACACGCTCTACGACATCGTCCGCAAGCTGCACGAAGGTGCCCAGATCGAGATTGAAGCGAGCGGCGAGCGCAACACCATGGTGCTGCGCTCCGGCCGCTCGACCTTCACCCTGGCCTGTCTGCCGCCCGAGGACTACCCGGTGATGGCGAGCGGCGGCCTGGCGCACAGCTTCACCCTGACCGCCGCCGAATTGCGCACCTTGGTCGACCGCACCCGCTTTGCGATCTCGACCGAAGAGACGCGCTATTATCTCAACGGAATTTATCTGCACGCGACCAAGAACAACGAGGTGCCGGTGATCCGCGCGGTCGCGACCGACGGCCACCGCCTCGCCCGGGTGGAAATGGTCATGCCGGAGGGGGCGGCCCGATGCCGGGGGTCATCGTCCCGCGCAAGACCGTCCTCGAGATCAGAAAGCTGATCGAGGACGGGGAGGGCGAGGTCGAGGTGGCGCTGAGCGAGACCAAGATCCGCTTTGCCACCGGCGCCGCGGCGCTGACCTCCAAGCTGATCGACGGAACCTTTCCCGATTACGACCGGGTGATCCCGTCCGGCAACGACAAGGTCCTCGAGGTCAAATGCAAGGAGTTTGCCGAGGCGGTGGACCGGATCTCGACGATTTCGAGCGAGAAGAGCCGCGCGGTAAAACTCGCGATCGCGCCCCCCGGCAGCGCTGCCGGAGGCGGCAATGGCGGCACCCTCACCGTTTCCGCGACGAGCCCGGAGAACGGCACCGCGGTCGAGGAGATCGACGCCGTCTATCTCGCCGAGCCGCTCGAAATCGGCTTCAATTCTAGATATTTGCTGGACATTGCCGCGCAGATCGAGGGCGAAGGGGCGCAGTTCGTCATGGCCAACTCGGCCTCGCCGACGATCGTGCGCGATCGCGCCGATCAGAGCACCCTCTACGTCCTGATGCCGATGCGCGTTTGAGCTTCCGGCGGGGAGGCAGCGGCGCCGGCCGGGTGGATCGAAGGGGCCGGCGACCCCATATAATCTCGATGGATCGCGCCATGCTCACGCCCCCGCTCGGCGCGGCCCTGAACCTTGCCGAGGTGCGCGAAGCTCGCGGCAGCACCGGCGCCGCGGCGCCGACGGCGTCGGGCGGGCGGGTCGGCGTGACCCGCCTGATGCTGACCGATTTCCGCAATTATCGCGAGGCGCGGGTGACCCTCGGCCCGGCGCCGGTGGTGCTGACCGGCCCCAACGGCGCCGGCAAGACCAATCTCCTCGAGGCCGTGTCCTTGCTGGCGCCGGGTCGCGGGCTGCGCGGGGCGCGATTGACCGACATCGATCGCCGGCGCGCGGGAGGAGGCGGCGCCGCGGCTGTGGCCCGGGGCTGGGCCGTCGCCGCCGAGGTAACTACCGGCCGCGGCGTCATGCGGATCGGCACCGGCCGCGACGGCGACGACAGCGACCGCCGGGTGGTGCGGATCGACGGCGAGCCGGCGCGCAGCCAGGCGGCGCTCGGCGAGCGGCTCGGCGTCGTGTGGCTGACCCCGGCGATGGACCGCCTGTTTCTCGATGGCCCCGGCGGCAGGCGGCGGTTTCTCGTCGCCTGGTGCTGACCCTCGATCCGGCGCATGCCGCGCGCGTCGGCGCCTACGAGCACGCATTGCGCGAGCGCTCGCACCTGCTGCGCGCCGGCTTTTCGGCAAATCGGCCGGCCGATCCGGCGTGGCTCGCCGCCCTCGAAGCGGTCATGGCGGCCAAGGGCGTGGCGGTCGCCGCCGCCCGGCGCGACATCGTGCATCGGCTCGACCATGCCTGCGCCGCGGCCGACGGGCCGTTCCCCCGCGCCCGCCTCGCCCTCGTCGGCCCCATCGAGGATTGGCTCGACGAGATGCCGGCGCTGGCCGCCGAGGCGAAGCTGGCGGACGCCCTGGCCGCCGCCCGGCGCAACGACGCCGCCGCCGGCGGCGCGGGGTTCGGCCCGCACCGCTGCGATCTGGCGGTCAGCCTGGCGCCGAGCGGAACCGCCGCCGAATTCGCCTCGACCGGCGAGCAGAAGGCGCTGCTGATTTCGATCCTGCTCGCGCATGCCCGGTTGCAGCGGGCATTGCGCGGCGAGCCGCCGCTGCTGCTGCTCGACGAGATCGCCGCCCATCTCGATGCGAGCCGGCGCGCGGCGCTGTTCGAGGCGCTCGCCCGGCTCGCGAGCCAGGCCTGGCTCACCGGCACCGACGCGGCGCTGTTCGCGCCGTTGCGCTGCCATGCCCAGTTTCTGTGGGTTCGCGACGGGACTGCGGCGGCAACCTCTTTTTAACACGAAAAGGCTTCGACCGCGAAACACATGGCAAACATCCCGCTACCCGATCCGCAGGCGCGGACCGGCACCGTCCTTCAGGAGGCAACTCCCCCCGCGACTACCGCCGGGAACGGTGCCGCTGACGGCGACGGCTCCGCCAACGGCGTCGACGCGACCTACAACGAGCAGTCGATCGAGGTGTTGCGCGGGCTCGACGCGGTGCGCAAGCGGCCGGGCATGTACATCGGCGACACCGATGACGGCTCCGGGCTGCACCACATGGTCTACGAGGTCGTCGACAACGCGATCGATGAGGCGCTCGCCGGCTACTGCGACACGGTCGCCGTGACCCTCAACGCCGACGGCTCGGTCACGGTCACCGACAACGGGCGCGGCATCCCGGTCGGGATCCGCGACGAGGAGGGGGTTTCGGCCGCCGAAGTCATCATGACCCACCTCCATGCCGGCGGTAAGTTCACCAGAACGCCTACAAGGTGTCGGGCGGGTTGCACGGGGTCGGCGTCTCGGTCGTCAACGGCCTATCCAGCCGGCTCGATCTGCGCGTCTTCCGCGGCGGCTCGGAGTGGTTCATCCGCTTTCGCGACGGGGTGCCCGAGGCGCCGCTCGTCGAATCGGTCCGGCCCCGGCCTTGCCCGAGGGATCGAGCCGCCACGGGCCGGCAACCGGCACCGAGATCACCTTTCTGCCGAGCACCGAGACCTTCACCAAGACCGAGTTCGACTTCACGACCTTGGAGCACCGGCTGCGCGAGCTAGCGTTTCTGAACAGCGGCGTGACCCTGGTGCTGAACGACGCGCGCGGGGTCGAGCCGAAGAGCGTCACCCTGCATTTCGAGGGCGGGCTCGAAGCCTTTGTCCGCTATCTCGACCGCTCCAAGCAGGCGCTGCACGCGCCGCCGATCGCGATCCGCGGCGAGCGCGAGGGCATCCTCTTAGAAATCGCGATGGAGTGGACCGACAGCTATCACGAGACGATGCTGTGCTTTACGAACAACATCCCGCAGCGCGACGGCGGGACCCATCTCGCCGGCTTCCGCGCGGCCCTGACCCGCACCGTCAACGCCTATGCCAACGACAGCGGCATCGCCAAAAAGAAAAGGTCACCCTGACCGGCGAGGATATGCGCGAGGGGCTGAGCTGCGTCCTCTCGGTCAAGGTGCCGGACCCGAAATTCTCCTCGCAGACCAAGGATAAGCTGGTCTCCTCCGAGGTCCGCCCGGCGATCGAGGGCATCGCCGCCGACAAATTGACCCAATGGTTCGAGGAGCACCCGGCCGAAGCGAAGAAGATCGTCGCCAAGGTGGTCGAGGCGGCGGCGGCACGCGAGGCGGCGCGCAAGGCACGCGACCTGACCCGGCGCAAGGGCGCGCTCGATCGCCAACCTGCCGGGCAAGCTCGCCGACTGCCAGGAGCGCGACCCGGCCAGGAGCGAGTTGTTCATCGTCGAGGGCGACAGCGCCGGCGGCTCGGCCAAGCAAGGCCGCGACCGGCGCTTTCAGGCGATCCTGCCGTTGAAGGGCAAGATCCTCAACGTCGAGCGCGCCCGCTTCGACAAGATGCTGGGCTCGGCTGAGATCGGGACCCTGATCGCCGCCCTCGGCACCGGCATCGGCCACGAGGATTTCGACCCGGAAAAGGCGCGCTACCATCGCATCATCATCATGACCGACGCCGATGTCGACGGCAGCCACATCCGCACCCTGCTGCTGACCTTCTTCTTCCGCCAGATGGCGAGCCTGATCGACAAGGGCTTTCTCTACATCGCCCAGCCGCCGCTCTATCGGCTGCAGCGCGGCAACGCCAAGGCGGTCTATCTGAAGGACGATGCCGCGCTCGAAGCCTATTGCGTCGAGGCCGCGTTGAGGGACGCGGTGTTCACCCAATATGACGGGGTCGAGCGCGCCGCCAACGATCTGCGCGCCTTGCTGGACGAGGCGCGGGCCCAGCGCCGCTCGTTGCAGCCCTTGGCGGCCAAGGTCGGCGACATCGAGGTGGTCGAGCAGGCGGCGATCGCCGGGGCCTTGTCGCCCGCGCTGCTCGCCGACCCGAACCGCGCGATCGAGGCTGCCCACCGCACCGCCGAGCGTTTGAACCGCCTCGCCCCGGAGCACGAGCGCACCTGGCAGGGCGAGCTGATCGCCGGCGAAGGGATCGTGCTGAACCGCACCCGCCAAGGGGTCGGCGAGCGCCGGCTGATCGATGCGGCCCTGTTGCGCAGCGCCGAGGCGCGCCGGCTCGACCTCGACGGCGACAATCTGCGCCAGACCTACGACCGCCCCGGCACCCTCGCCGCGCGCGACAAGACCACCCCGATCGCCGGCCCCACCAGCCTGGTCGAGGCGGTCATGGAATTGGGTCGCCGCGGCATCGAGGTGCAGCGCTACAAGGGCCTCGGCGAGTGAACCCCGATCAGCTATGGGAAACCACCCTCGACCCCGAGGCCCGCGCCCTCCTCCAAGTCCGGGTCAGCCACGCCAACTCGGCCGAGGAAACCTTCTCCACCCTGATGGGCGACCTCGTCGAGCCCCGCCGCGACTTCATCCAGGCGAACGCGCTCAACGTCGCCAATCTGGATGTGTAGCGGCGGAGAACTAGCGGGCCGGTTCAGAGCGTCGGCGACAATACTAGAGCAGTGGTGAGTGCCGGCACCATCCCCAAGCACCCTTGCCCGGACTTGATCCGGGCATCCACGTCTTCGAAACCGGCATGGCCGCTCAAAGGCAGACGTGGATGGCCGGGACAAGCCGGCCACGGGGATCCGGGATTGTCGATTGGACAGCCATAGAAGAGAACCGGTGGTCTGCCACGACTACCCGGATCACGGAGCGCACTCCCGCAGCTTTTGCGTAAACCCGCGGCTCATCTTGGGTCATCGCGGACGCAAATAAAATTCTAGTCAGCAAAATTTGTCGTTGCCGGCGAGAGGATGCGCACTGCCTGCTAAATGTCGGAAAACTGTGCTACCCTTTGGCGCACGAGCGAGACCACCCAACCTAACGCCTGTCCGCACCTTTACCACCACCTCGCCTATCAAGGCATGCCGTTTGCGGCGGGACGACCTCACGCGCTTGTATAGACTATCAACGAACGTCAGATAGAGTATAGCCAGACTGTCCTTAATCAGTTGGATCAAAAGACCGCAAAATCGCCGGAGCAATTTCAAGAACGACGGGCGCAGGTTGCGGACGCATTGTCACGACGGTAAATGTAACTGGCTCTAATAACGAAATCGTGAGTGGGAGCGGGGAGTGATCCGCTGCGACCGCCACCCGGCGAGATTGCTTCGCTTTGCTCGCAATGACAGCTCGGGGTTGTCATTGCGAGGAGCGGGGAGGCGACGACGCAATCTCGGCGGAAGTCACGGCGACTGTTCCCCAGGCGTTGTCGGCCCAGAGACGCTTCACTCGCCGATGTCGTGCTCGGCGAGCTTGCCCGCCTCCGCTTGCCTGATCGATCGCAACAGGCGTGCGGTATTGGCGGGGTCGCGCAGCAGATGCAGGGTTTCCTCCAGGCTATCGTATTCAGCCGAGGACAGCATCACCACCGGCTCGCCATTCCGGCGGGTCACCACCAGCGGCGCGCCGCGCTCGCAAACGCTGTCCATATGCTTCTTCAGGTTCTGACACAGCTCGGCATACGACACGTGGCCCATCTCGGCGCTCCACCGTGGTTACAAAAGCGGCTTCAGGCGCGCGCTGCCTGAGCCGCGTCTCTCTTGAGATCACGGGTGCCACGGCAAATGGACATGCTTTTGCGGCGGGAGTAGCCTGATCCCGAGGAATGTCCGCGACGACGGGAGGGACGACGATGGCTGGGCTCGATACGGTGCTGGAGACGACGGCGGCCGAACGGCCGGCGACCGGGTTCGTCTTTACCGAGGGGCCATTGTGGCACCCCGACGGCTTTTATTATTTCGCCGATGTGCGCAGCAGCGTGTTCTACCGGCTGCGGCTGGGCCAGGCGCCGGAAACCGTGCGCACCGATACCGGCGAGGGCAACGGCACGACCTTCGACCTGCAGGGCCGGCTGGTGATCTGCGAGGGCGGCAACCGCCGGCGTCACCCGCTGGTCCGACGACCGCCGCAGCGAAATCCTGATCGACCGCTACGAGGGCAAGCGGATCAACCGCCCGAACGACGTGGTCTGCAAATCCGACGGCAGCATCTGGTTCACCGATCCCGGGCTGCGGGTGCCGCTCGCCGACAAGGAATTGCCGCACTCCGGGGTCTACGCGGTCAACCCCGACGGGACCAGCCGGCTCGTCGCCGAGTTCGAGTATCCGAACGGGCTCGCCTTTTCGCCCGACGAGCGCGTGCTCTACGTCGCCAATACGCGTCACGCCCAATACATCCACGCGATCGACCTCGACAGCGCCGGCAACATGGTCAAGCGGCGCATCTTCGCCGACATGTCGTCCGAGGAGACCGACGGCGTCCCCGACGGCATGAAGGTCGATGTCGAGGGCCACGTCTATTGCACCGGCCCGGGCGGGACCTGGGTGTTCATGCCCGACGGAACCAAGATGGGCGTGATCCGCACTCCCGAGGTCCCGGCCAACCTCGCCTTTGGCGGCCCCGATCTGAAGACGATCTTCTTCACCGCGCGCAATTCGGTCTACACCCTGCGCGCCACGGTGCCGGGCCAGCCGCATCCGTGGTACCGCCTGCGCGCAAAGTAAATTGATCACAGAGACACAGAGAACGCAGAGAAGTCTGATTTAGTGGTGCAAATTTGACGCTTGGTACCCGTGCCCTTCTTCGTCATGCCCGCGAAAGCGGGCACCCAGGGCAACAAACAAGTCGCCCGCGGCCCTGGACCCCCGCTTGCGCGGGGGTGACGATGCAAAGCAAATTGGGAACCATCCGTCAGGTTCGAACCACTACGCTAGTCGCAATCCGCTGCGATCTCCGTGTCTCTGTGGTGAACCCTTGTTGGGGAGAGCGATCATGAAAGTCGGCATTGCGCTTAACATGCTGTCGGAGCCCGGTCGCACCGATGTGGCGGTGGTAACCGATCATCTGGCGATGGGCGACCTCGCCGAGCCGCTCGGCTTCAACTCCCTGTTCGCGCTCGAGCACCATTTCACCGGCTATGCGATGTCGCCGGCGCCGCTGCAGCTGCTGGCCTATTTCGCCGGCCGCACCAAGCGGATCCAGTTCGGGACTTCGGTCATCGTCTTGCCGTGGCACGACCCGATCCGGGTCGCCGAGGAGATCGCCCTCCTCGACATATTATGCGGCGGGCGCTGCCTGTTCGGCTTTGGCCGGGGGGCGGCGAGCGTCGAATATGCCGGCTTCCGCATCGCGATGGGCGAGGCGCGGGCGCGCTTTGCCGAGGCGGCGCAGCTGATCCGCAAGGCGCTCGCCGAGCCCGAATTCGAGTGGCAGGGCGAGTTCTACCAGATCCCGCGCACCGCGATCCGGCCGCGCCCGATCTCGCACCCTGAAGAGCGCTTCTACGCCTCGTCGGTCAGCCCCGAATCGGCCGAGATCATGGCCAAGCTCGGCTTCGGCATCCTGGTCGTGATGCAGAACGAATGGCCGAAAGCCGCGGAAAACATTGTCGCCTATCGCGAGATCGCGCTCTCCGTCGGGCACAACCCGCCGCCGCCGATCATCCTGACCAACGTCTCCTGCGCCGAAAGCCGCGACGAGGCGCAGGCCCGGGCAATGCAATGGCTGGGCAAGAAATGGGAGTCGATCGACAACCATTATCATTTCTCCGACGGGCATCTCGCCACGGTCAAAGGCTACGAGACCTACGGCAAGATGGCGAAGACCTATGCAAGGCTGCAGGACGAGGAGGAGCGGGTCCGGGCCACCGAGTTCTATGTCAAGATCCAGATCGTCGGCACGCCGCAGGATTGCCTCCAGCAGATCGCCGAATTGCAGCGCGTGACCGGGACCGATCACGTGGTCACCGAATTCTCCTATGGCGGCATCCCGCATGCCGACGCCGAAAAGAACATGCGGCTGTTTGCCGGCCGGGTGTTGCCGGTGCTGCAAGGCGACAGCGCCTTTGCGGCACCCGCCGCACCGTTGCTGCCGCCCAAGCCGGCCGCGGCGTCGGATCTGTTCGCGCCGGCCTAGCGCGGGCACCCCCTCTCAAGGCTCGCGGGGAGGTCGCCCGGCTCTCAGCCGGCCATCTCGCCGCCCCCGGCCAGGCGCCGGTCGTGCGTGCGCTGGACGCCGCGCGGTTCGTGCCGTCGGCGCGGCCGGCACGCCCCGAATGCCGATGGAAATGCCGGATGCTCGCTCTTGCGAGGCCCTTGGGTTTATGGGAGGTTCGTGCCGCGCGGCGGCTAGGCTCGCGCGCGGCCGGTCGAGGAGCGGATGTCGCGGAGGGAGCCATTGATCATTGCGGAGCTTCCGGTCTTTATTCTTTGCGGGGGTCTCGGCACGCGTCTGAAGGAGATGACCGAATTTCGCCCCAAGCCAATGGTGCCGATCGGGCAGGAGCCGATCCTGCTGCACGTCATGAAGCACTTTTCGAGCTTTGGCTACCGTCGCTTTATCCTGTGCCTCGGCTATAAGAGCGAGATCATCCGCGAATATTTCCTGAATTTTCATGCGATGAACAGCGATGTCACCGTAGAGTTGAAGACCAACGCCCTCGAAGTCCACAGCGTCGATCATTCCTGCGACTGGAAGGTGACGTTGGCCTATACCGGCGAGCTGACGATGACGGGCGGACGGATCGCCCGCGCGGTCGAGCGTTATTTGGGCAACACCCAACATTATGCGGTCACCTACGGCGACGGCCTGACCAATGCCGACCTCGCCGCCGAGCTGGATTTTCATCTGGCGCAGAACAAGATCGGCACGGTATTGGGGGTCAACCCGCCGTCGCGCTTCGGCGAATTTCGCATGGCCGGCGGCGAGCTGATCGAGTTCGTCGAGAAGCCGGAGCTGCATTCGGCCTGGATCAATGGCGGATACTTTTTTTTCCGGCGCGACTTCAACCGCTATCTTTCGCCGGCGGAGGATTGCGTGCTGGAGCGCGAGCCGTTGTCCCAGCTCGCCCGCGACGGCCAGCTCGCGGTTTTCCAGCATCGCGACTTCTGGGCCTGCATGGATACCCAGCGCGATCATGAGCATTTGACGAAGTTGTGGGAATCGGGACAGGCCCCTTGGGCTCGAGGTGCAGGCGCCTAGATCCGCCGCCTTCCCGCATCGGCCCCCGCCGGGGCAAACCCGTTGAACGACAGCAGGGGCACCTTGCCATGAAGTCTTTGTCACTGGGCACCGCGGTTATATCGGCGCCCACCTGGTGCGGCTGCTCAAGGAAGCCGGACACGAGGTCGCCGGCTGCGACGTCAACTTGTTCGATGGTTGCGAATGGGCGCCGGTGGTGCAGCCGGATCGCGAGATCGTGCGCGACATCCGCCTGGTGACGGCGCGCGACCTCGAAGGTTTTGATTGCGTGATGCACCTGGCCGCGATCTCCAACGACCCGATGGGCGATCTCGACCCGGAGATCACCCGGGCGGTCAACGCCCGCGGCTCGATTGCCTTGGCGCGCAGCGCGAAGGCGGCCGGGGTGCCCCGCTTTCTGTTCTCGTCGAGCTGCTCGATCTATGGCAGGACCGACGGCCGTCCGCTCGCCGAGGCCGATCCGCTGAACCCGGTTTCGGTTTATGCCGAGTCGAAGATCGTCGCCGAACAGGGCATTGCACCGTTGGCCGACAAGAATTTCGCCCCCGC
Source organism: uncultured Alphaproteobacteria bacterium (assembly GCA_963703855.1). Taxonomy (GTDB): domain Bacteria; phylum Pseudomonadota; class Alphaproteobacteria; order ATCC43930; family CGMCC-115725; genus AP-15. The sequence goes on along the minus strand of CAVPFW010000015.1, from coordinate 594,219 downwards.
CTATCTGCGCAACGCGACCGCGTATGGGCACTCGCCGATGCTGCGCATCGACCTGGTGGTCAACAATCTCCTGGGCTGCGCGGTTGCCCGCGGCGACATCCGCATCATCAGCGACGGCTCGCCGTGGCGACCGCTGATCCATTGCAAGGATATCGCGCGCGCCTTTGTCGCCTTTCTCGAGGCGCCGCGGGCGGCCATCAGCAACCAGTCGGTCAATGTCGGCGGGGACGCCGAGAACTACCAGGTGCGCGACATTGCCGGCGAGGTCGAGCGGCTGGTCGCCGGGGCGACGATCGTCTACACCGGCGAGGGCGGCAAGGACCCGCGGGACTATCGCGTCGATTTTTCCAAGCTCGGCCGGCTGCTGCCTGATTTCCGCCTCGAATACGATCTGGCCGCCGGCATGGAGGAGCTGCTCGCGCAGTACCGCGACCATGGCTTTTCGGCGGCTGATTTCGACGGCGACCGGTTTGTCCGGCTGCGCACCTTGCGCCATCGGCTGGACCGCCTCGCGCTCCCGCCCGAGCGCAAGACGGCGTGAGGGCGTCATGCGGTTTGTGCCGACGCCGCTCGCCGGAGCCTATGTCATCGAGCTCGAAAAGCGCGAGGACGAGCGCGGGTTTTTCGCACGCCTCTTTTGCGAGCGCGAGTTTGCCGAAGCCGGCCTCGAAACCCGCTTTGTGCAGATCAACAATTCTCTGAGCAAGGATCGGCGCACCCTGCGCGGGATGCATTACCAGCTCGGCGAGGCGGCCGAGGTCAAGCTGGTGCGCTGCGTGCGCGGCGGGCTGTGGGACGCGATCCTCGATCTGCGCCCGGGATCGGCCAGCTTCGGACACAGCTTCGGCGCCGAGCTCACCGCCGAAAATCGGCGCATGATGTATGTGCCGCGCGGCTTTGCGCACGGTTTCCTGACCACGGCCGAAGACACCGAGGCCTTCTACCTGGTCTCCGCCGCTTATCAGCCGAGCCGCGAGCGCGGGGTGCGCTGGAACGATCCGCGGTTCGCCATCAGGTGGCCGGCGGCACCCCTGGTAATCTCGGACAAGGATGCCGGTCAGCGCGATTTCGATCCGGCCTGGCATCTCGAAAGCTGACCGCGTTCGATCATGCGCATTCTCTTCACCGGGTCGAGCTCGTTCACCGGCTATTGGTTTGTCCGCGATCTGGTCGACGCCGGCCATTGCGTCGTCGCCACCTTTCGCGGCGACGGCGAATATGCCGGGATCCGCGCCGAGCGGACCCGGCTGCTGCGCGGGCTGTGCGAAACCCGGTTCGGTTGCGCCTTCGGCAGCGACGCGTTCCTGGCGCTGATCAGGTCTGGCCCCTGCGGGTTCGATGCGCTGTGCCACCACGGCGCCGAGGTCGGCGACTATCGCAGCCCCGATTACGACCCGTATCGGGCCGCGGCGGCAAACCTTTATCGCTTGACCGACGTGCTGCGGGCGTTGAAGGACCGCGGCGGCGGGCGGCTCGTCCTGACCGGCAGCGTGTTCGAGCAGAACGAGGGGGCGGGCTCGGCGCCGCTGCGCGCCTTCAGTCCCTACGGCCTGTCCAAGGGGCTGACCGCCGCCGCTGCCGAATTCTATGCCGGGCGCGAAGGCTTCACCTTCGAGAAATTCGTGATCGCCAACCCGTTCGGCCCCTACGAGGAGCCGCGCTTCACCGCCTATCTGATGCGCAGCTGGCTCAAGGGCGAAACGGCGCGGGTGCAGACGCCGCGCTATGTCCGCGACAATGTTCCGGTCAGTCTGCTGGCGCGCGCCTATGCCGGTTTTGTCGACGCAGCCCCGGCGCCCGCGACCGTGCGGCGCCTGAACCCCAGCTTCTATGCCGAAAGCCAGGGCGCTTTTGCCGGGCGCGTTCGCGCGGCGGCGGCGGCATTGCTAGGGCTCCCGTGCCGGATCGAGCTCGGCGAGCAGACCGAGTTTGTCGAGCCGCCGGTGCGGATCAACACCGACCCGCTCGATCCGGCGGCGCTGGGGTGGAGCGAGGCGCAGGCCTGGGACGCCTTTGTGGCCTATTATCGGTCCCAACCGCTGCAATAGCGGCTCACGCAGAGCCAGCGACACCCCCCGGCCCCCGAACAACCGGCGGCAATCTGCGTTCAGCCGCGACTGCGGTGTCGCTGACCAGGTCGATCAGCGGGTTTATTCGAGATTTCGGCCTATTGCCCGGCGGCGCGTCGCGCCGATGCGACCCGCGGACGGCTCTCCAGTTATTGGACGCCCGCGGACCCGGTGTTTGCGGCAGCCGCCGGCTTAATGAACATCAACTTTGCGCGTTTTGACATGCTCAACAGAACGCGGGCGTAAAAATCAGCGCCTGGGATGCCTGCGGCCGTCAAATTTTCCGCTTCCCTTTCTTAATCAGCAACCGACGCGCAGGTTAACGATCAATGTGAGGCAATTTGTCCACTGGGACCCTCCTTTTTAATTAAGGTTAATATAGGTGGGCGAACCTATTGAAACAGTTGAAAATGTTCAAAGAAGCGTCAGACTAATAAATAGCACTTTCGCTTAATACGAGAGGGATTCCCGTCGGAATTATGCAGTATTTCGGATATACTACTGAAAATCGCGTATGAAGACACAAAAACGACTGGCACTTTCCGATGATAGGGGAACTGCGGTCGATGTCGCCGACCACGATCCCAGAGCAGCGTGATCGCGCGAATTCCAAGCGGCGACAGAGGAGGATGCTGGACATGTCGGTACAGGATGTTGTCGCGTTCGATCCGATCCAGGCCAATGATATCGACGCGGAGTTGGAGCGGAGCCTGACGAACGAGTGGGACGCCAAAATCATGACGTACCCCAACGAGCGGTTCCCGTTCAACGAATGGATGCTGAACCGCATCCGCATGATGGGGTTTCCGGTCGAGGATCTGAGCTACTTCCACGAGGTGGTGCCGCAGACCGAGACCTATCGGGTCACCAAGCAGCTCTGCGCCGATACCAACCTGCCGGAGTTCCGGCGGCTGCTGAACAGCTTCGTCCGCCAGGTTGTGGTTCCGAAGGGCAAATTGCGCAAGCCGGTTGCGGTGCAGCGGTACATGAATGTGCGCATCATGCTGCCATCGACACCGGAGCTGTATTTCCCTCTGCATACCGGGCTGCTCTATGGCCACGGCATTGCCTCGCGCAGCCTGTGGATGCCGTTCGTCGATGTGACGGCGGATGAGGACAAAACTCGCGCGATGCAGATCGTCCCGATCAAGAAGTCGCGCGAGCTGACCAAATACGCCATCGAAAAACGCCTCAAGATGGCCGAGATGACCGAGGTGTGGGGCAAGCACGCCCACCAGATCAAGGCGGGACCGGGCAGCTGCTGCCTGTTCAGCCAGGAGCATATCCACGGCTCCGGGATGCCGAACATCACCGGCAAGACCCGGATCAGCATGGATTTCCGAATTGCCGAAGGCATGTATGGCGATCTTTTGGGACGCAAGATGCCGGCCGGTTATTTCCATCTCATCCCCGATACCGAGGAGGAGGAGGAACGGCTGGCAAAGCTGCCGCCACGGGAACTGCAGTTCAACAACGGCAAGCAGCACATCTTCTACGTGGCGAACAACACGTCGTCGACGTTCTGCATCCCGGTGCATCTGCAGCGCTACATGCTGGTCGACTACAGCAACAAGAAGAACATCTCCCGCGACTACGAGCTGTTCGATCTGGAAGACATGCTGCACTGCCCGACCTTGTTGCACCTGGTCGAGGACCGCAACGTCAACATCGTCATGTACAGCATCTTCGCCCTTCCTGAGGGGGAAGCGGATCGCAACCACCTGCTCGAGACCGCGCTGAAAAGGGGAAACATCATCCACTTCGTCAACGAGGATCTCCAGCTGGTGACGGCCGAGGATCTCGGCACGATCAAGCACTACCTGGATTTCTCCAAGTACGGTCATTCGCGGCTGCCGATCGGACTGCCCCTGTCCGATACCACCAGGGATTATTTCGGCAAATGGTCGGAGTCCCTGGCGCAACCGCAATAGGCCGGCCGTCGATCGCATCCGCGGAGCGTCCGGAGCGGCGGGCGCGCGCCTGAGCGAGCGCGCCGTCGCAGTTCCGCGGCATTGGCGATGGCGCGCCGGCGGGGCGCAGAGCAGCTTCACCCTGACCACCTCGGCGTGCGCACTGCCGAGGGCCGGTCGGAGATTGCATCACTGGGCGGCGCGATCGTCCTGTCCGGCGCCATGCCCCAATACCAACGGCACAACGCCGGCGGCACAACGCCAGCGGCACAACAAGGGCGTACACGCATTGGCAGACGCTAGACTGAAAAGTGCTGTGCAGACCGAACCTTTCGGGCACAGGAGGCAGGCATCGATGAACCCGTTGCCCAATGCCCAGGGCGGCGGCGCGCTGGCGCTCGGACAGCGGCCGGCGCCGGTTGCCGAGGTCGGCGTCGAGAGCGGCCCGTCACATTACGGTGCGGCACACGCAGTGCCGGTCCGCGAGGTCGTCGCGTCTTCCGGTCGGCTGGCTGAGGCGGTCTATCGCGGCTTCGAGATTGTCGTCGCGTCGGTCGGGCTGGCGCTCGGGCTGCCGGTGATGGTGGTCGTGGCTTTCCTGATCCGTTGCGACTCGCCTGGGCCGGCGCTGTTTTTCCACAAGCGTCCGGCGCGTTCGATCATCGTGCGCGGCCGCGACCTCGACGGTCGAGCCGACCTGCGGCCGCCGCCGGGCGGCTATGCGGCGGACGCCCTCTATTACGTGCCGAGCTATTTCACGCTGGTAAAATTCCGCACGATGTACAGCGATGCGCGGGCGCGATTTCCGCAGTTCTATGCCTACAGGTATATGCCCGGGGAGTTTCACCTGCAGTATCCCACGAACCGGAACGACCCTCGGGCCACTCGGTTGGGACGGGTCCTGCGCAAGCTCTCGGTGGATGAGCTGCCGAACTTGTGGTCGGTGCTGGTCGGGGACATGCGCCTGGTCGGGCCGCGTCCCGAGGCTCCCGAGGTCCTGCAATATTATTCGCCGGAAGAAATGTACAAGTTCGCCTGCAAGCCCGGGATCACCGGCCTCGCCCAGATCAACGGTCGCGGGCTATTGAACTGGGGCGAGACCCTGCGCTGGGACCTGGAATATATCCGCACGCGGACGGTCGGGCTGGATCTCAGAATTATCTTCATTACGTTGAAGAACGTCATTACCCGCCACGGCGCGTTCTGAGAATGCGGTCGAGCCGGGCAGCGCGATGACTCCCGGATTGATATTCCTCGTTCAGGCGCTCGTCGTCGTCGCGCTTCCGGTCGGCTTGTTGCGCCTTTCGGGACTGAAAGGGTTGGTACCGCTGGTCGTCATTCAGATTCTCGTTGGGATCGCGCTGGGGCCGTCGTTGTTCGGCCGGCTGGCACCCCAATATTTTCAGTTGTTTTTTAACCAAGCAGCATTGTCCCCCCTTTCGGGAATCGGATCGGTTGCGGTTCTTGTTTTCGGCTTGATCACCGGGCTGCACCTCGACCCTGGCATATTGCGCGATAACCGCCGCGCCACCTCTGTCGTCGCCGCCGCGAGCGTGGTGGTGCCTGCTGCGCTTGGTTTTCTAGCCGGGTTCTGGATTTTGGTTCGCCACCCCGAAGAGCTGACACCAGGTATCAGCCCCGCCGAATTGGCCGCGGCGGTGGGGATTTGCACCGGGGTTACGGCGCTTCCCGTCCTCGGCGCGATCCTGCGCGAGATGGATTTGCTCGGCCGCCGTATTGGCCATCTCGCCCTCGGCATCGCCGGGTTTAACGATCTGGCCCTTTGGATACTCTTGGGCGCGCTGTTGACGGCGGTGGCGGGGAAGGCCGCCGGAGGACCGGGCGTGCTGATCACGCTCTTGTGTGTCCCGATCTACCTGGTTGTCATGGTGTATGTCGTGCGACCGTTGCTCGGCGGCATGATCATCGCTCGGATGCGGGATGGAGAGGTCCAAGAGCGCGCCTTGGCGCTTGTGGGGGCGGCAACCATTGCCTCCGCCCTCGCAACCGAATTCATGGGGTTGCATTACATTCTCGGCGCCTTCGTAACCGGCGCCATTATGCCGGACAATTTACGCAAACCGATCCTGGATCGGTTGCAAGTGATTACATTGGCCCTGTTGATGCCTTTTTTCTTTATGTTGACCGGACTTCGTACTCTGATCGACCCCGGCTCACCAGCGTTTTTGGAAATCTTCGTCGTCACGACGATCGTTGCCGTGATCGGAAAAGTGGGCGGAAGCGCGCTCGCCGCCCGCTTCGTCGGCGAATCATGGCCGCTCGCGTTGGCGCTCGGGGCGCTGTTGCAGACCAAGGGGCTGATGGAGCTGATCGTGCTGACGATCCTTCTCGATGCCAGGATCATTTCAGCCAACGTGTTCGCGGCGCTGATCCTGATGGCGATGGTCAGCACCGCTCTCGCGATGCCCGTCGCCCGGCTGATGCTGACCCGCGAAACCAGCCGGCAGCAGGGCGTTCGATCGAGCGTCCTGCCGGGGCCGGGCCGGCAGATCTGATTGCTGCTGGTCGAGGGCGGCGCTGCCGGTCGAGCGGCCTCGGGTTTGGGCCGCGCCGGGCGCCGAGGCCGGTATTTCCGTTGCCCGAGCAAATGCGGCGATCGGCCGAGGGCGGGGTGGGTGACGGCTCGGCACGATCGGGAGGATGCCGCCGCTGTTTGCCCCGCGCCCCCGTTGGCCTAGAACGGAGCGGCTGAGACTGATGGAAGCCGCCGCATGACCGAGGCCGTCGAGAGGGACCTTTTCCCCGCGCCGGAGCCTGCCGATACCGACCGCCAGAGGGACCTGACGACCGGGCTGTTGCCGTCGCAGATGCTGCGCGAGGCAATCGCGGTGGGGCGCGAGATCCTGTCGCCGCAGCCGATCGGCGACGACCAGATCCAGCCGGCGAGCATCGATCTGCGGCTCGGCGAGGTCGCCTATCGGGTGCGGGCGAGCTTTCTGCCGGGAGCGAGGGCGAGCGTGCGCGACAAGCTCGACCTCTTGGCGATGCACCGGATCGACCTGACCGGCGGGGCGGTGCTGGAGAAGGACTGCGTCTACATCGTGCCGCTGTTCGAGCACGTGTCCCTGCGCAAGCGCACCACGGCGCTCGCCAACCCGAAGAGCTCGATCGGCCGGCTCGACGTCTTCGCCCGCGTGATCACCGATCATGGCACCGAGTTCGACCGGGTGCGCGAGGGCTACAAGGGGCCGCTCTACGCCGAGATCTCGCCGCGCTCGTTCAGCATCCTGGTGCGCACCGGGTCGAGCCTGGTGCAATTGCGCATCCGCCGCGGCTCGCCCCCGTTCAGCGACACCGCGCTGCGCCGGCTGCACGAGGAGGTCGGGCTGGTCGAGAGCCCGGAGCGCGAGACCCCAGGGGACAAGCCCGCGGGCGTGCGGCCTGCGGGGCGCGAGGCGATCCGCGACGGGCTCGCCTTTACCGTCGACGTTGCCGGCGACCAGGCGAGCTCGGCCGCAACGGCCTCGGCAATTTCCGGTGAGACGGCCGGGGCCGCCCCGACCGGGATCGTCGGCTGGAAGGCGCGGCGCCACACCGATCTGATCGATGTCGACCGGGTGCGCCACTACGATCCGCGCGATTTCTGGGAGCCGGTCTATGCCCACCGCGCGCGCGGGTCGGCCGGCGGGATCGTCCTCGACCCGCATGATTTCTACATCCTGGCGTCGCGCGAGGCGGTCGTGGTGCCGCCCGACCATGCCGCCGAGATGCTGCCCTACCACACCTTTGTCGGCGAGTTCCGGGTGCATTTCGCCGGATTTTTCGACCCCGGCTTCGGCACCCCGGAAACCGGCGGCGCCGGCAGCCGCGCGGTCCTCGAAGTGCGCTCGCACGAGGTGCCGTTTCTGATCGAGGACGGCCAGGTGCTGGGGCGCCTCGTCTACGAGCGGCTGATCGCCCGGCCCGACAAGCTCTACGGCCGCGCCATCGGCTCGTCCTACCAGCGCCAGGGCCTGGCCCTGTCGAAGCATTTCCGGTGATCGGCGCCGCATCCGGCGCCCCGAGCCGGCCGCGGCCGCCCAAACTAGTCTCGGCATGCGCTTTCCTCGCGTCGATCGTTTATCGCGGACCGTTTCGGCCTGGCCGAGACCCCAGATCTCGGATATCGAGCAGCACTGCCTCGGCGGCGCCCGCGGCATGCGCGGCGGTCTAGGCGACGACGATCGCCCACCGGGTCGCCGACATAGCGCATTCGGTCGCTGGTTCACCCCGAAATGTCGCATCCTGGATGGATTTCGCGCCCAGAAAGACGCCCGATTTAAGCCTCTTTTGTCGAACCCGGCGGGCGGGCTATCATCCGCAGCTAGCTTAAAGAATTCATGGGGAGGTACCGGGTGAGAGTTGCGAAAGCGCCCAAGCCCACCGAGGTTTTGATCACCGTCGATACGGAATTTACGATCGGCGGCAATTTCTATGACCCGGAGTTGTTGCCGGTGGCGGAGCCGATTGTTCTCGGAGAGGTCGACGGGAAGGAACACGGCCTGGGGTTTTTGCTCAATAGCTTTGCAGAGTTTGGGGTCCGGGCCACTTTCTTTGTCGAGGCGCTGCAAACAGCCTATTTCGGCGACGAGCCGATGGGAGAAATCGCGAGGAGAATAGCCGATGCGGGACACGATTTGCAGTTGCACCTGCATCCCTGCTGGCTCCACTACGAGGCTTCCGCGCAACTCGGGTCGAAGGGGGCGCCGAACGATTCCTGCGCGGGTCGAACCGATGCCGAGCTGGATCACTTTTTCGCACGGGGTTTCTCGGCGTTTTCGCGGTGGGGGCTGGCGCAGCCGGTCGCGGTGCGGGCAGGCAACTTCCAGGCCGATGCAGCCTTTTACCGAGCCGCCGCGCGATCGGGCGTTGGCTTGAGCTCGAGCGTCATCCTGCACGACCAACGTCCGCTGGAGACAAGCGCCCCGATGAGAGGCCTCGGAAGCCGCATCGTCTCGGTGTTGGAGCTCCCGGTTTTCTCCTATCCAGACCCGATCGGCGGTCACCGGCGGCATCGGATCTTAAGTATAACAGGTTGCTCTTGCGCCGAAATCGTGTCGGTCTTGCGGCAAGCGCGCGATCAAGGAATTTCTCCGGTGGTCATTCTCACCCACCCCCAAGAATACATAAAGCGCAAGGACGCCCGCTTAGCCGCGATGCCGTGGGATCGGCTGGATCAGACCCGCCTCAAAGCCGTCCTGCAATACGCCGACATCGGGCCGAATAGGGTAAATCAGGCCCGCCTCGCAGGCCTGCTGAAATTCCTCAGTCGCCATCAGGACGAATTCGCCGTCGTGCCGTTTACCGAACTCAGCGAAGTGGGCTCTGCCGCCGCCCGCGACCCGGGTCCCACAATATCGGTTTCCACACTCAAAGCCATGACGCGCATGTTTCAGAACGGAATAAACGATCGGATCCGGTGGTACTAGCCGTGGCCGAGCAGGGATGGGAGCGCGGGGAAGTTCCGCTGAAGTTTCAGCTCGGCGATATCATCCTCGGCAGCGCGGTCCTCTCGCTGTTTCGGCGCAGCGCCGGACTTGACGAGCGCCCGTTGGACATTGGCGATGCGCCTGAGCCTCCGCCTCGGCTCGATGGTGCCGACGGCTACGTCGTCTGGTCGCACCCGATCGCAGGAAAATTGCCTATCTTGCGCGCACGACGCGATGCGATGCTCTATGTGCCGCGCCAGTACAGACGCTTTTCTGCTGACCTGTCCGGCAGCTTTGCAAATTATATGTCGGCTTTCTCGAGCAAGACCCGCTCCGGTCTGAAGCGAAAAATGCGCAAGGTTGTCGCGGCATCTCATGGTTCTATCGAGTGGCGGATGTACCGGACCCCCGAAGAAATCGAGCAATTTTTTCCACTGGCCAAGCCGTTGTCGGCTAAGACTTATCAGGAGAGATATCTGAAGATTGGTTTGCCCGCCGACAGTGACTTTATCAGGTCTGCAAAAGAATCGGCAAGAGAGGACAATTTGCGCGCGTACCTCCTGTTCCTGAATGGTGAGCCGATCAGCTATCTCTATTGTCCGGTAAAGCAGGGCGTTGTGATCTATCAATACCTTGGCTACCATCCCGCCCATGCGTCGCTGTCACCGGGCACGGTGTTGCAAATCCTCGCCCTGGAGGCTCTGTTCGCGGAACAGCGCTTTACAATGTTCGATTTTACCGAAGGCGAGGGTCAGCACAAGGAAACATTTTCTACGTCCAGCTGCCTGTGTGGAGACGTGTACGTCATCAGTCGGCGTTTCGCGCCGCTCTCGATTCTGATACTTCATTGCGCAGTCGATAGCGCATCTGCGACCATCGGCACGGTATTGGAACGGGTAAACCTCAAATCACGATTGCGTCGCCTGATCAGGAAAATCTAAATCTAAGGTCATCAGGGGTATGAAAATGCGGCCCCCGACGACGGTCGTCGTCATACGTGCCTGCAATCGGGGAGCTTCTCGTCCAGTCGACACCGTATTAGGCTGCCGGCATTTGCGGAGAGCTTTCGAGTTCGCGCGAACGAACGTTCTCGGTCTCACCGATTTCGCCCTCGACAAGAATGAAATCGCTGCTGAGGTCTCGCTGCTGAAGATCCAGTTCCATGCCCTGCCCATCAGCCACGTTTTCAAAACCGATCGCCGAGAGGACCTGGTGCGCCGGTTCGTTTTTGCCGGTCGCATGGAAATTCACCCACAGCCGCCGCCTTACGCTGTCATTGGCAACAAGCGCGTTGAAGAATGCCTGTTCGACAAACCGGCCCTGCACGCGGCAAGACAGCATGAAATCTTGAACCTCGACCCTCTCGGCGGAACGCGATACGAGGCCGAAGCCCACGATCCCGTATGAACCGAACTTGTCGGAGCACTCGACAACCCACTTTTCAAGCCGTTCGTCACCAAGGATCGGGGCTACCTCCTCCCGCTTATATTTTCGGCCAGAAAAATTGAGCTGGTTTGTCCGCTGCACCAGCTCTGAGACACGGTCAAAATGGTAGGATGCATATTTTTCTATGATTAGCTTCATTTCGCAGGAGCGAAGAAAATCGAAGAAATCGCCGTCGAATTTCCTCTCCTCCTGCTCGCGATTCATCGCTTCGCGATACATCGAGCGGCGGCGTTTGGATTCTGCGGTTGCGCTGCCCGCGAATCTCGAATCGCTTGCGAGTTTGCCGATGTCCCTGGCATTGATGCAGGTCACCATCGGCAAAGCGCGCGCAACCTCGTCGAGCTCGAACGGGTTGTCGTCGACAAAGGCAAAGGTGTCGAGGCCGATGTTCAGTTTCTCGGCGATAACCTTGATGCTGTCGCTCTTCGGCAGCCATCCGATTTGTGGAAACAGCACATACTCTGCGATCCCGATCTCAGCCATTTTCGCCGTCGCGAGGCCATAGTCGTTTTTGCTGGCTATGCTCAAGAGGATTCCGCGCTCGTCGAGAGTGTGCATCAGCTCGAGGACCGCCCGCTCGGGACGCACCTCATCGTCTTCCAGCAGGATGCCATCCCAAACCGTGTTGTCGAGATCCCATACGACGCATTTCACCGGCGGCAGTTTGGTCTGAGGTGGTGCAAGAGCGGGAGAATTCGCAGCAAATTTCACGAAATCGGCGGTCAGAAAGATCAGGGTCGGGTCCGCGTCCGCTTCGGGGATGAGGGCAATGTCGAATGGGAGCCCCACCTCCGTGACGACGGCAAAATCGCGGAAGGCGATCGCGTGGCGCGAGTAGCCGGGCGGCAATTCGAGCCTTCTGCGAAACGATGGGAGCAGTGCCGTTGGCTCGAGTGCCCGCGCCAGCTCGTTGCGCGCCACCGACATCGCAACCTGCAGGTGTATGGCGCTGGCCGCGGGATTGTAGACCTCCAACAAAAAGACGTCAGGGGAGGTGCTCCGGCGCAAGCGGTGATGGAGTTCTTCTGCCGATCCGCTCGAGCAAACGGACCGTCAGATCGCGCCACTCCGCCTTTTTCGAGATCTTGTGAGCGATTGTCCCGACACCGTTCAAGACCGGCGCCGACCAGCCGAAAACGCGCTCCAACGCCAACAGCCGACGGCGCGGCATCATGCTGGTGTTCCCGCGGGCTTCGAGCTTTCCCCACTTCTTAAAGGAGACTTCTGCGCCATAGCCTCGCAGCGATGGAAACGCGCGATTTCGGACCATGCCCCAGGTGAACCGCCGGCAACGACCGTCGGACCGCGGCCGATACAGATCGCAGGTCTGGTAACATGAGGGGGCGGCGCACTCTATGCAGTGCTCACCCCAGAACAGAAACGACGCAGCAACTATATCTTCGACATGCAGGTACGACTTGCCAGCTCGATGCAAACCGCGACCCGCGCGGGGTGTCTCGGATTTGTCAAATTCGTACATAGCGACGTCTCATCCTTGTCGTCATCGGCTGCATTAACTGTCCGCGACGCGGACGATGAACGCCTTGCCCAACGGATTATAGGCGAACCAAGGGACGAATTTCAAATCCTCATTCGCCGAGAGGAATTCGGAGAGCGCCCGCTGTTCGCCCTGCTCAGGGTTTCCCTTATAATTGAAGAAATCATCGAAGCACACGATCGAGCCGTTCACGATATAGCGTTTGATGAACTCGAGGACTGGCTTGGTCGAAATGTAGAGATCGCAATCGATGTAAACTACTGCGGCGTGACGCCCTGTCAAGCGATTATGGATGTCGTGGTTAAGCGACTGTTCGTAATAGCCCGGCACGAGCTCGAATTCAGTCTCACGAAGACCAGCCCGCCGTAAAAGTTGACGGAGCTCGGCCTCTGAGCAAGAAAATTCGCCACTTTGCCATACATTACTTCGATCGTCGTCAATTTGCGGCAGGCCTTCAAAGGAGTCAAATCCCCACATCTTCATCTCACTACACCGATAACGGAGTTTCATCGAATGTGCATAGATGAAGGTCTTGCCACGCCATAAGCCGAACTCGAAATAGTCTCCTCGCACACCATTGATTTTGCAGAATTCGAAAGCCGAGGCCAGCGCTCCCCGCTCGCCCATTCGGTTGTCCGAGCGTAGGTCCATACCCTCGAGGATCCGGCTCACGAGGGAGCTGTCACTCAGCTTTCGTGCAATGGCTGTCAGCATACGACCGATCATCGGCTGTGTCTTCCGACGGCATCACGTCGGCCGGTGGTCACGGCTGAAGCGGCCGGTAACGTTTACGGACGAACATAAATGTCGGTTCTCCATACACCGTTGTCGGTCGAATGCCTGCGAAACCCCGCCAGCGGGCGAAGATCGAGCGGCATGTCAGAATTGTCCACCACCACGATGCCCCGTTTCTTAACCTTGGTGGCGGAGGCGGCAATACACTGGTTGCGACAGCTCCCATCGACCACTATCAGATCGAATGTTTCATCGCCAAAAGAAGTCAGATGGCCGACATACTCGTCACAACCCGCTTTTGTGGACGCAAACCGATAGTCTATTCCGAGATTCCGAGTGTCAATTTGAACCCGCCGGTACCAAACAGCGTCGTCCTCGATGCTTACGAGCCGGTCGATTCGTCGTGCGAGCCACTTTGTGCTCCGCCCACTGCCGAATTCAAAACCGCACATATCCTTTTTTAGATAGGACGTCAGGAATCTTATGGCTGCGCTCGTCAACCAGGGTGCTTTCGGATGAGCCAACTGGTAGATTATTACTTTTACCCGAGCGATAAAGTAGGGAGTATCAAACATTAATGTCTTGAGTGCGTTGCGTATCCCCTTGGGACTGAACATATAGATATTTATGCGGGAACCAACTCCGTTCGGGCGTTCAAATAACCCATGAAACATTTCCGATACCTCCCTTTGCCGTGGAAGGGAAATCGACCCACCACCAATTGCCCGATGCCAACCTCGTCATGGCAGGACCCATATGGTCCCGGCAGGTGCTGAGTGGCTGGCGCTGCCGTACACCCATTGATGGCACGCTTCGATAGCATGCCCCCAGCTGGGGGCAAAGTGTGGAATTGACCCATCCGGCGGAGCGTGACGGGCGACGACCGCGGCCACGAAGCGCCTGCGCGAATCTGCCGATCGCGCGGTTCCCGACGGGGCTTCCGATGAGCCGTCCGCGTTCAGAACTTCGGCGAGGCGATCTCATCGCGGCGAAACGCCGCAATGCGGGCAACGGGCTTTGCCCGATTCGTCGCCTCGTCCACCCGCGTCCGGGGCCACCGCTACCGCATATTTGCCCGACGCCGCGGGGTCTTCGTAACAATCCGGGCTGACGGGTCGAAGTATCTGGCGTCCCCTACCGGATTTCGAACCGGTGTTGCCGCTTGCCAGCCATGCGCGCCGGCCCGTCCGGCGCAGCCAGCGGTGCCGCCGCAGCCCGAAGGCACCGGGGCTGGATCCGTATGAGAACCCGCAGGCGTTGAACACAGATGACGCGTCACTCGAGCTCGTCGGAGCGCATGATTAGCTCTTCAAGCGTCACCGTGCCTTCAACCTTCGCAGCGACGGACGACCGCCGGGGGTGAATATAGGGCGCCGCCGCTTTTGCCATGTCGTCTCTCCGCGCGGGCTCAGCATTGCCGTCGCGCATCACGGCGAGCATATGTTCAAGCGGGGAAACCCCGTCGGCGACCGCTCGATTAGCAATGTCGCGAGTGCGTTTCGTGGCCGCGCCCCTCCGCCGTCCGGCTCCCGGGCCGTTTACCACCGGGCACGCTGATTTCGCATGATTGAAATCATGACGATTACTCTACCATAGCCGACCGACTGTACGCGAAAGGCGACATTCTCGCGTCGACGCTTCACCGACGCGGCGGGGCGGTGTTCCGCGAAAGTGTCGGAGAAGGCGAGCGGGTTCCGGAAGTTTCGTAAGCGTCGAATGATGGCTGCCTTGCGGGGCGTTGGCATCGGGAGGTAGGCCGGGCTCCGAGCCGCATGGCCCCGTGCAAGAGCAGCTTACGACCGCGCTTAAGATGACCCTAGGCGCAGTGGCGGAGATCCTGACGCGGCCCGAACGGCGGCGGCTCTGGACCAGTGAACAGAAGCTGGCGCTGGTGGCGGAGATGCTGCGGCCTGGGGCGTCGCCGACGCAGGTAGCCCGGCGATATGGGATATCGACGGGTGTGCTTTACACGTCGTCGCCGCCCCTCACCCCGGGGTCAGGTGGGAGACGCTCACGCCGGCGCGAGACGGCTGATCTCCGCCGCGTCGAACTCGTATCGCGTGCTGCAAAACTCGCAGGTCACGGTGGTGACTTGCTCCTTCTGCATGTCGTCGAGCTCGTCCGTGGGGAAGGCGCGCAGGATCATTTCGATGCGCTCGCGCGAGCAGCGGCAGCGGGCTTCCAGCGGGTGCGTGTCGAAGACGCGCACCCCATCCTCGTGAAACAGCCGGAACAACAGCCGGTGCGGGGTGAGGTCGGGGTCGACCAGTTCGGCGGCGGTCGCTGAGCTCATCAGCACCATCGCCCGCCGCCAGCCATCCTCGACATCGTCGGCGATGACCCCGTAGCCGCCTTCGGGCGGCACCCGCTGCAGCATCAGCCCGCCGGCGCGCCAGGCCCCGCCTTCCCCGGTCGCGGGATCGGCGCCGGCGTGGGCGACGGCGAGCTTGATCCCGGCCTGGATCTGCTCGGATTGGCGGAAATAATGCTGGGCGCAGTCGGCGAGGGTGGCGCCCGACAGCTCGACGATCCCCTGATAGCGGTCGGTCTCCTCGCCCTGGTCGACGGTAAAGGCGATGTAGCCGGCGCCGAGCAGCCGCGGCACCGAGCGGCCCGGCGAAGCTGCGTCCTCGGCCGCGGCCTCGAGCTTTGCCGTATCGTACTGGGCATAGCCGCGCACCGCGCCAGCGGTCGACACGTCGGCGACGATCAGCCGGATCGGCCCGTCGCCTTTGGTCTGGAGGGTGAAAATGCCGTCATATTTGAGCGCCCCGGCCAGCAATACGGCTAAGGTGATCGCCTCGCCCAGCATCGCCGCGACCGGCTCGGGATAAGCGTGCTGCGACAGGATCCGGTCGATCGTCGCACCGAGCCGGACGAGCCGGCCGCGCAACGCGAACGGATCGATTTGAAACGGCTGGACCAGATCGTCCGGCACGAGGTTTCGCTGCGGGCTCAATTTCCCGCGCTCCGGCAGGGCTGAAGACGGGGATCGGCGAGCGCCGCGGCGGGCGAGACGCGGTTCAACCGAGGCACCAGGCGAGGATTCCCTTTTGCGCGTGCAGCCGGTTTTCGGCCTCGTCCCAGACGACCGATTGTGGGCCGTCGACGACGCCGGCGCTGACCTCCTCGCCGCGCTTGACCGGCAGGCAGTGCATGAACACGGCGTCGGGCTTGGCGCAGGCCATCAGCGCCTCGTCGACGCGGTAGGGGGCGAGCAGGTTGTGGCGGTTGACGCTCGCCTTGTCGCCCATCGAGATCCAGGTGTCGGTGACGACGCAATCGGCGCCGGCAGCGGCCTCGCGCGGGTCGGTCGTCAAGCAGACCCGGCCGCCCTCGCGCCGCGCCCAGTCGAGCAGCACCGGCGGCGGGCTGAGCTCGGCCGGGCAGGCGAGGCGCAGCGAAAAATCGAAACGGACGGCGGCATGAACCCAGCTCGTCGCGACGTTGTTGCCGTCGCCGCTCCAGGCCACGGTGCTGCCGGCGAGCGGCCCCTTTTTTTCCTGCAGGGTCATGACATCGGCCATGATCTGGCACGGATGCGACGCGTCGGTCAGCCCGTTGATCACCGGCACGGTCGCGTGGCGGGCGAGGTCGGCGAGCTTCTGCGGGCGATTGGTGCGGATCATGATCGCGTCGACATAGCGCGACAGCACGCGCGCGGTGTCGGCGACGGTCTCGCCGCGGCCGAGCTGGCTGTCGGCGGTGTTCAAAAAGATCGCGTCGCCGCCGAGCTGGCGCATCGCCACCTCGAACGAGACGCGGGTCCGGGTCGACGGCTTCTCGAAGATCATCGCCAGGGTCCTGCCGGCGAGCGGCCGGTCGCGACGGCCGTTCTTGTAGGCGACCCCGATGTCGAGGATGCCGCGCAGCTCGGCGCTGTCGAACTGGTCGATGTCGAGAAAATGGCGCGGCGGGGCGGGCGGCGCGAGCCGCCCGTGGATCAGCGCCGGATCGCGGGCGGCGCGCCTCAGGCCGACCATTCCCGCGCCACCTTGTGCAGGATGTCCATCGCCGCGCCGATCTCGTCTTCGCCGACGATCAGCGGCGGCAGCAGGCGCAGCACGTTGTCGCCGGCGGTCAACGCCAGGAGGCCGTTCTGGCGCAGCCGGGTGACGACGTCGCCGGCCGGCACGACGCAGCGGATGCCGAGCAGCAACCCCTCGCCGCGCAATTCGGCGAAGAGCTTGGGGTAGGACGCGACCAATTCTTCGAGCCGGCTGCGCAATAGCCGGGCGCTCGCCTGGACCTTGTCGAAAAATCCCGGCTCGAGCATCACGTCGAGGACCGCGTTGCCCGCCGCCACCGCCAGCGGGTTGCCGCCAAAGGTCGAGCCGTGCGTCCCCGGCCCCATGCCCGCCGCGGCGCGCTCGGTCGCCAGACAGGCGCCGATCGGAAAGCCGCCGCCCAAGGCCTTGGCGATCGCCATCACGTCGGGGGTGACGCCCGACCATTCATGGGCAAACAACCTGCCGGTCCGCCCCATCCCGGATTGAACCTCGTCAAGGACGAGCAGCAAGCCGAACTCGTCGGCGATCTCCCGCAGGCCGCGCAGATATTCGGCCGAGCCCGGGCGCACGCCGCCCTCGCCCTGCACCGGCTCGACCAGGATCGCGGCGGTCTCGTTGCCGATCGCGGCGCGCATCTCGTTCAGATTGCCGAAGGCGACGTGGTCGAACCCGTCCATCGGCGGCCCGAAGCCTTCGAGATATTTCTCGTTGCCGGCCGCCGCGAGGGTGGCGAGGGTGCGGCCGTGGAACGAGCCCTCGCAGCCGATGATCCGGTAGCGCTCGGGGTGGCCGGTCTCGTGCTGGTATTTGCGGGCGATCTTGATCGCCAATTCGCACGCCTCGGCCCCCGAATTGCCGAAGAACACGGTATCGGCAAAGGTGTTGTCGACGAGGCGCTGGGCCAGCCGCTCCTGCCCCGGGATGTGAAACATGTTGGAGACGTGCCACAACCGCTTGGCCTGCTCGGTCACGGCCGCGACCAGATGCGGGTGGCAGTGGCCGAGGCCGGTCACCGCGATGCCGCTGGTGAAATCGAGGAATTTGCGGCCGTCGGCGGCGTAGAGCCAACAGCCTTCGCCATGATCGACGGCGACGTCCCACCGGCCATAGGTGGGCATAACGGGTGTAATCACGGAAGTTCTCCTGCGCGACAAGGATAGGGTTGGGGAGGGCGAGGCAGGGACGCGGAATTATCGTCGTCGCCCGGATCCCGCCGGCCAAGACCACACCGGCCCGGCCCTGCGCGGCAATCCCCACGACCGGCGCAAGCTGCCCGGATCGCGCATCATCGGCACTCTCCTCGTCACGGCGGCGCCAGCGCACCGGTCCGCCATCGAGCGGGAAAGCGACGGAGTATGGGGATGGCGGACACCCCTGTCAATTCGCGGTGCTCCGCGGTGGTGCCCTGCGCCAGGGCGTGCGGCAATGGTTTCAGCGCTGCGCTTTTCGCTGTATAGCGTCGGCGATGACGGTGATTACCGAGACCCGGGACCTGGCGAGATTCTGCGTGCGGCAGCAAGGGGCGGATTTCGTCGCGGTCGATACCGAGTTCATGCGCGAGCGCACCTACTGGCCGATCCTGTGCCTGGTGCAGGTGGCCGGCCCCGAGGAGGCGGCGGCGATCGACGCGCTGGCGCCGGGGATCGAATTGGCGCCGCTGCTGGAGCTGATGGCCGACGAAACCACGCTCAAGGTGTTCCATGCGGCGCGCCAGGACGTCGAAATCTTCTTCAACCTGTCCGGATCGGTGCCGGCGCCGCTGTTCGACACCCAGATCGCGGCGATGGTCTGCGGTTTCGGTGACGCCGCCAGCTATGAGACGCTTGTCGCCAAGCTCGCTCGCGCCTCGCTCGACAAATCCTCGCGCTTCACCGACTGGGCGCATCGGCCGCTGACCGAGCGGCAGGTCAAATATGCGCTGGCCGACGTCATCCATCTGCGCACGGTCTACGACAAATTGCAGCAGCTCCTGGCGTCGAACGGCCGGGCGGCCTGGTTCGCCGAGGAAATGGCGGTGCTTACCGATCCGGCGACCTATCGCGCGGAGCCGAACGAGGCCTGGCGCCGATTTCGCCTGCGCGGCCGGGTCGAGCCGCGCTTTTTCGGCGTGCTGCGCGAGGTGGCGGCGTGGCGCGAGGCCGCGGCGCAGCAGCGCAACCTGCCGCGCGGCCGCATCGTCAGAGACGAAGCGGTGCTCGAAATCGCCGCCCACCTGCCCAACACGATCGAGGCCCTCGCGCGCACCCGCAGCCTCGGCAAAGGGGTGGCCGAGGGCCGGCTCGGCGGCGAGCTCCTCGACGCGGTCCGGCGCGGGCTCGCCCAATCGGGGGAAATCGAGCTGCCGCCGGCGCGAGCCGAGGCGCCGCCCGGCCTCGGCCCGCTGGTCGAGCTGTTTCGCGTGCTGTTGAAGCATTGCTGCGAGGAGCATCGGGTGGCGCAAAAGCTGGTCGCCTCGGCCGACGATCTCGAGGCGATCGCCGCCGACGACCGGGCGCCGGTGCCGGCGCTCTCGGGCTGGCGCCGCGAGATCTTCGGCAACGCTGCGATCGCCTTGAAGCACGGCCGGCTCGCCCTGACCGCGCGCGACAACCGAATAGCGCTGGTCGAGCCGGCGGGGCGGTAGCGTCGCTGGGACTCCCGGATAGGGATAGGCTCAAGTGGGTTCGACGATCTGTATGGCTTTCACCTGCTCAGCCCGAACTATACTGCCCCTGTACCGCCACTCAGTCATCGCGGACCCTGCACCGCTCGGGCCTGCGGACGTGTCCGAGGATGCCCTTGAGGCCAATTCCAATCCTGATCCCGCCATAATAATAAAAGCCACAGTTAGGCAGCGTCAAAGACGCCAATCGCGGCCTCTCCTTAGGCCCGCGTGCAGCGGTTCGCATCGGATACCTAGTTTCTTTATTCTATCACTTCTATGCGGCCTTTTGAAATATCATCACTTTATCATATCATCGCTGATGAGGTGACAGCCCTGGGTTCCCGCTTTCGCGGGATAGACGGTAAATACCTGATGAACAGAACTCATCGGGTCCCAGCCTTCGCCTGGCCATCGCCGGGACGACAACAAAAGAGTTTTAGGAAATTTGCGCCGCTTCCGATTTTTTGCACGCTCGAAAGCGGGGTCCGGGGAGGCCGATGGAGCGCCGTCGGCTCTGGATTCCCGCTTGCGCAGGGCTGTCCGGGGAAAATTTTGTGGCCCCACAAGGGGCAGAATCAGCTCTCCCGTTTCGTCTTTGGCGGGCTTGGCCCGCGGGCCTTCAGCCCACGGACTTGATCCGTGGGCATCCACGCCTTCGGGCGCCTGAAATGAAGACGTGGATGCGCGGATCAAGTCCGCGCCAGACGATATTAAATTCTACTGTGGGTGTTACGAACACGTTTACCTTGAAGCCAAATTTTCCCAGGACAGCCCTGCGCTTGCGCGGCAATGACGAGTAATAATCGACATCACCGGAATCATATCGAGTCTGGAAAGTTAAAGGATGAACCTCGAGAGGTCGGCGTTTTGGGCCAGCGCCCCGACCTGGTCGCGGACGTAGGCGCGGTCGATCGTGATCTGGGTCCCCTCGGGGCGGTCGGAGGCGGTGAAGCTGATCTCCTCCAACAGCCGTTCGAGGATCGTGTGCAGGCGCCGCGCCCCGATGTTCTCGACCGCGGCGTTGATCTCCTCGGCCAGCAAGGCCAATTCGTCGATCGCCGCCTCGTCGAAATCGAGGGTCACCCCCTCGGTCGCCAGCAACGCCTTGTACTGCTTGATCAGGCTCGCCTCGGGCTCGACCAGGATGCGGCGGAAATCGTTGCGGTCGAGCGCCTTCAATTCGACCCGGATCGGCAGCCGGCCCTGCAATTCGGGCAAGAGGTCGGAGGGCTTCGCCTGGTGGAAGGCGCCCGAGGCGATGAACAGGACGTGGTCGGTCTTGACGGCACCATGCTTGGTCGCGACGGTGGTGCCTTCGATCAGGGGCAACAGGTCGCGCTGCACCCCCTCGCGGCTGACATCGGGGCCGCCGCCGTACCCGCCGCCGGCGCGCTCGCCGCGCCCCGATATCTTGTCGATCTCGTCGATGAAGACGATGCCGTTCTGCTCGACTGCGCCGATCGCCTCGCGCACGATCCGCTCCTGGTCGAGCAGCTTGTCGCTCTCCTCGGCGATCAATACGCGATGGCTGTCGCCGACCGTCATCTTTTTCGGCTTCGAGCGGGTGCCGAAGGTCTTGCCGAAGATGTCGCCGAGGTTGAGCATCCCCATCTGCGCGCCGGGCATGCCGGGGATCTCGAAGGTCGGCAGGCTGGAGGCGGCGCTCTCCTGCACCGCTATCTCGATCTCGCGGTCGTCGAGCGCCCCTTCGCGCAGCTGCTTGCGGAATTTCTGGCGGGTGTCGGCGCTGGCCGCGGCCCCGACCAGCGCCTCGAGCACCCGCTCCTCGGCGGCGAGCTCGGCCTTGGGCTCGACCTCCTTGCGCAGCCGCTCGCGGGTCATCGCCAACGCGATCTCAACGAGGTCGCGCACGATCTGCTCGACGTCGCGGCCGACATAGCCGACCTCGGTGAATTTGGTGGCCTCGACCTTGACGAACGGGGCTTGCGCGAGGCGGGCGAGGCGGCGGGCGATCTCGGTCTTGCCGCACCCGGTCGGGCCGATCATCAGGATGTTCTTCGGCAGTACCTCCTCGCGCAGCTCGGGCGAGAGCTGCTGGCGGCGCCAGCGGTTTCTCAGCGCGATCGCGACCGCGCGCTTGGCGTCGTGCTGGCCGACGATGAAGCGGTCGAGCTCGGAGACGATCTCGCGCGGGCTGAAGGCGGGCATCGGGGCGTCAGGGGTCGAGTTTCGCGCCATCGAGCTTTTCTATGGTGATCTTGTCGTTGGTATAGATGCAGATTCCGGCGGCGATTGCCATCGCGCGCCGCGCGATCGCTTCGGCGTCGAGGCCGTCGACATCGAAGAGCGCGCGTGCCGCGGCGAGCGCGTAGCCGCCGCCCGAGCCGATGCCGATGATCCCGTCCTCGGGTTCGAGCACGTCGCCGGTGCCCGACAGGATCAGGGACACCGTGTGGTCGGCGACCGCCATCATCGCTTCGAGCCGGCGCAGGTAGCGGTCGGTGCGCCAATCCTTGGCGAGCTCGACGCAGGCGCGCGGCAATTGCCCGGCATATTGCTCGAGCTTGGCCTCGAGCCGCTCGAACAAGGCGATCGCGTCCGCGGTGGCCCCGGCAAAGCCGGCGATCACCGAGCCGCCGGCCAAGCGCCGCAGCTTGCGCGCGTTCGACTTCATTACCGTCTGGCCCATCGTCACTTGGCCGTCGCCGGCGACCACGACCTGCGCGCCCTTGCGCACGCACAGGATCGTGGTGCCGTGCCAAACCTGTTCGTCGGAGTGATCCATGCGCCTTTTCGGTGTCCGGCGTCGCCGGCGGGGCAGATTCGGGAAATCGAGATGTGGGAATGGCGGGTTTCGGATCAAGCGAGGAGCCCGACAGTGACAACCGCACCGACAAATTGGTAAGAAGACGGTGCCGCGGCGCAGCGGCCGCAGAGGAGAGCAAGGTGCGGGTGGCGACGGTCGAACGCAACACCAGGGAGACGCAGATCGCCGGCCGGATCGACCTCGACGGCAGCGGGGCCGCCGAGATCGCGACCGGCATCGGCTTTCTCGATCACATGCTCGAGCAATTGGCCAAGCACAGCCTGATCGATGTCGAGCTGCGCGCGGTGGGCGATCTGCACATCGATTTCCATCACACCACCGAGGACACCGGCTATGTCGTCGGCGAGGCGGTGTCGAAGGCGCTCGGCGATCGCGCCGGCATCGCCCGCTATGGGCACGCCGTGATCCCGATGGACGAGACCCTGACGCGGGTCAGCCTCGACGCCTCCAACCGCCCGTATCTGGTCTGGAAGGTCGCGTTCACCCGGCCCAAGCTCGGCGAGATGGATACCGAGCTGTTCAAGGAGTGGTTTCAGGCTTTTGCCCAATCGGCCGGGGTCACCCTCCACATCGAGAACCTCTACGGCGAGAACAACCATCACATCGTCGAATCCTGCTTCAAGGGTCTGGCGCGGGCATTGCGCCAGGCGGTCGAGATCGATCCGCGGCGCCACGGTGCGGTCCCGTCGACCAAGGGCGTCCTCGGCGGCACCCTCTGATGCGCGTCGCAATCGTCGATTACGGCTCGGGCAACCTGCGCTCCGCGGCAAAGGCGTTCGAGCGCGCCGCGGCCGAGGCCGGGATTGCCGCCGAGATCGCGGTGACGAGCAAGCCCGAGGCGATCGCCGGCGCCGACCGCATCGTCCTTCCCGGGGTCGGAGCCTTTGCCGCGTGCCGGCGCGGGCTTGCCGCGGTGCCCGGTCTCGAAGATGCGCTGTCCGAGGCGGTGATCGTCCGCGCCCGCCCGTTTCTCGGGATCTGCGTCGGCATGCAGCTGATGGCCGAGCGCGGCCGCGAGTTCGAAACCGTCGACGGCCTCGGCTGGATCGGCGGCGAGGTAGTCGCGATCGAGCCCGAGGATCCGACGCTGAAGATTCCGCATATGGGGTGGAACGAGCTCGAACAGCGGGCGTTTCATCCGCTGCTCGCCGGGCTTGGGGCCGGCGTTCACGCCTATTTCGTGCATAGCTATCATTTCCGCTTGGCTGATCCCGCCGACCTCGTCGCCGTGACCGATTACGGCCGGCCGCTGGCCGCGATTATCGGGCACGGCAACCTCGCGGGGACGCAGTTCCATCCGGAGAAGAGCCAGGAGGCGGGTTTGCGGCTGATCGGAAACTTCCTGCGGTGGCGCCCATGAGCGCCGGGCGGACGACCGTTGCGCCGATTTCCGTCGAGCGGGTGACCCGGTATTCGGGCAACGATCTCGACGATCTTTGCGAGGCGACCGAGAGCGCGATCGCCGAAGGCGGCGGTTTCGGCTGGCTCAAGCCGCCACCGCGTCAGGTGCTCGAAAATTACTGGAAGGGCGTGCTGCTGGTTCCCGAGCGCCGGCTCGTCGCCGGCCGCCTCGATGGCGTGGTCGCGGGGTCGGCGCAGTTGAGCCGGGCGCCGCGCAACAACGAGGCGCAGGCCTTTGCCGGAACCCTGACCAGCGCCTTCGTGGCGCCGTGGGCGCGCGGCCATGGCCTCGGCCGCGGCATCGTGCTGGAGATCGAGCGCCTGGCCCGCGAATTGGGGCTGGCGGTCCTCAACCTCGATCTGCGCGACACCCAGCGCGCGGCGATCGGCCTCTATGAGAGCCTGGGCTATCGGCGCTGGGGCACCCACCCGATCTATGCGCAGGTCGACGGCCGCACCGTGCCCGGCCACTATTACTACAAGCTGCTCGACGGGGGCGCGGGTGCCTGACCCCGCCGAAGAGCCTGTCGTCGATCTCGCTGTCATCGGGCGCATTTTGCGGCGTCTCGTCAATGAGGTCGCGAGCCTGCGCGACGAAATGCGTGTGCTGACGGCGATTGTCCTGCGGCACGAGACAATGCTGACCCGCCTCGACGAGACGATGAACGGCATCCTCGAGCAGATGCGCGCGATGGTCGCCCAGCATCAGCGCATCGCCGACCGTGTGCGTGTTCTCGAGGAGAAAGAGCCATAGCCGCCTTCATCTTGCGCCGCGTCGCTTGAGCTTGCGAAATCGAGTGATCCTCTACCCGGCAATCGACCTCAAGGACGGCGCCTGCGTGCGCCTCGTCCGCGGCGACATGACGACGGCCACGATCTTTAACGCCGATCCTGCAGCCCAGGCGCGGCAGTTCGCCGATGCCGGCTTCGAGTGGCTGCACGTCGTCGACCTCGACGGCGCGTTTGCCGGCCATTCGGTCAATGGGGACGCGGTCTCGGCAATCCGCAAAGCCGTGGGGCTGCGCATACAGCTCGGCGGCGGCATCCGCGACCGCGGCGCGATCGAGCGCTGGCTGGGGCTCGGCATCGATCGGGTGGTGCTGGGCACCGCGGCGTTGCGCGACCCCGATTTCGTGCGCCGGGCGGCTGCCGATCACCCCGAGGCGATCACGGTCGGCATCGATGCGCGCGATGGGCGGGTTGCGGTCGAGGGCTGGGCCAAGACGACCGGGATCGGAATCGTCGAGCTGGCGCGCCGTTTCGAGGATTGCGGCGTCGCTGCGATCATCCATACCGACATCGCCCGCGACGGAGTGCTCGGCGGCGTCGACGCCGCGGCGGTCGCCGATCTGGCGCGCCGGGTGCGGGTGCCGGTCATCGCCTCGGGCGGGGTCGCCTCGCTCGCCGACATCGGAGCACTGAAGGCGCGCGAGGACGACGGCATCGCCGGAATCATCTGCGGGCGCGCGCTCTATGACGGCCGGATCGATCCGCGGGCGGCGTTGTGCCTGGTCTCGGAGACGCAGCGATGCTGAAGATGCGGGTCATCCCCTGTCTCGACGTCAAGGACGGGCGGGTGGTCAAGGGCGTCAACTTCGTCGATCTGGTCGATGCCGGCGACCCGGTGGCGCAGGCCCGGTTCTACGATCGCGAGGGCGCCGACGAGCTGTGCTTTCTCGACATCACCGCCAGCCATGAAGGCCGCGACACGCTCTACGACGTGGTTCGCCGCACCGCCGAGGAATGCTTCATGCCGTTGACCGTCGGCGGCGGGGTGCGCACGGTCGAGGATATCCGCCGCCTGCTGCTCGCCGGCGCCGACAAGGTGTCGATCAACACCGCCGCCGTGGCGCGGCCCCAATTCGTGCGCGAGGCGGCGCAGAAATTCGGCAGCCAGTGCATCGTCGCCGCGATCGACGCCAAGAGCGTAATGCCCAAAGGAGCCGGACCGGGTCGGTGGGGGGTGTTCACCCATGGCGGGCGGCGGCCGACCGGCATCGACGCGATCGAATGGGCCCGGCGCCTCGCCGATTACGGCGCCGGGGAGATCCTGCTGACCTCGATGGACCGGGACGGCACCAAATCAGGGTTCGACATTGCCTTGACCCGCGCCGTCGCCGACGCGGTGCGGGTGCCGGTCATTGCCTCGGGCGGGGTCGGCACGCTCGATCATCTGGTCGAGGGGATCCGCGCCGGGCATGCGACCGCGGTTTTGGCGGCGTCGATCTTTCACTTCGGGACCTGGCGGATCGGCGAAGCGAAGGCCCGGCTCGCCGCCTGCGGCATCCCGGTCCGGAGCTGAACGATGGCTGCCGAATTGGATGCCGCCCTCGACCGGCTCTGGCACGTGATCCAGTCGCGCCGCGGTGCCGACCCGCAGACTTCGTACACGGCGCGGCTGTTCGCCCGCGGCCGCGCCAAGATCGCCCAAAAGCTCGGCGAGGAAGCGGTCGAAGCGGTCATCGAAGGGGTCGCCGGCGATTCGGCAAAGCTGGTCGGCGAAAGCGCCGATCTGCTTTATCATCTGCTCGTGCTGTGGGCCGATGCCGGAGTGTCGCCGGCCGATGTCGCCGCCGAGCTCGCGCGGCGCGAGGGCATCTCGGGCATCGACGAAAAACGCGGGCGGGCGAAGCTCTGAGCGCGCGATCGGAGAGACCGTGAAAAGCTGGCGGATGATCGTATTTTGCGGATCAACCGCCGAGGCCGCGGGTATTGGTGGGAGCGCGGGCGTCCCGCCCGCTTGCGGGCCGGAGGCCCGCGGTCCAAAAGAAAGCCGGGCCGGAGGTCCGCGGTCCCAAAGCCGCTTGCGGGCCGGAGGCCCGCGGTCCCAAAAGCAAGCCGGGCTGGAGATCAATTGACGGGGACGCGATGGCTTACGACCGCAACAACGTTTTCGCCCGCATCCTGCGCGGCGAAATCCCGTGCAAGAAAGTCTATGAGGACGAGCACGTGCTCGCCTTCCACGACATCAACCCGCTGGCGCCGACCCATATTCTGGTCATCCCGAAGGGGGAGTACGTCTCGCTCGATGATTTTGCCGCGAGTGCGTCGGCCGAAGAGCATTCGGCCATGTTCCGCGCTCTGGGGCAGATCGCCAAGGAGCGGGGCGTGACCGAAACCGGCCATCGCATCATCGCCAACGCGGGCCGCGACGGCCACCAGGAGGTCCCGCACTTCCACGTGCACCTGTTCGGCGGGCGCGACCTCGGCCGGATGCTGCTGCGGCGGTGATCAGCCGGGGGCGAGGAAACGCGTGCCCTCGTAAACCGCGCCCAGCGCGCACGAGAAGTCGAGGCTTTCCAGAACCAGCGCCGCGTCGGCGGCGATCGGTTGCGCGTTTGCCGGCCAGCTGCCGTCCGGCTCGCGGCGGATCAGCTCGGCGGCGATGTGGGTCGAGCGAACCAGCAGGATTTCGCGCACCGTCGGGATCGTCGTGTAGGTCCAGACGTTGGCGCGGGTTTCGGGTTCGTTGCTCGGCGACAGGATTTCGACGAGGAGGATCGGCGCGGTCATCGCATGTATCCCCGCATCGTCGGCCTCGCAGGTGACGGCGAGATCGGGGACCCGCATGTTGGCTTCCGATCGGACCCGCGGAACCACGCCGGGTGCGATCACCACATGACACCCGCTGCCGGCGAGGTGGTTCCCCAGCAGGCGCGCAATGCTCGCCTGGATGATCCCATGGGTGATGCTCGCCGGCGACATTGCCTGCGGCTCGCCGTCGATCAGCTGGTGGGTTTGCCCGGTGCCGTCGCCGGGCCAATCGAGAAACTCCTCGACCGTCATGCGCGAGAGCGCGAGCTTGGGCAGCGCCGACATAGTTATCCTCCGATCCCGTAGATAACATCTCGGGACCTTTGCGGGAAGATCGGGGCGGCCGTCAGGTGGCCCGGATGTCGACGTCCTTGGTCTCGCGCAGGAACAGGACGCCGACGACCAGGGTCATGCCGGCGATGGCGATCGGGTACCACAGCCCGTTATAGATGTTCCCGGTCGCCGCCACGATGGCAAAGGCGATTGCCGGCAGAAACCCGCCGAACCAGCCATTCCCGATATGGTAGGGCAGGGATACCGAGGTGTAGCGGATGCGGGTCGGGAACAGCTCGACCAGCAGCGCCGCGATCGGGCCATAGACCAGGGTCACATAGATCACCAGGATGACGAGAAGGACGATCACCATCGCATGGTTGATCCGCGCCGGATCGGCCTTTGCCGGATACCCGGCCGTCGTCAGCGCATCCGCCAGGGCCTTGGTGAAGACCGGGGCCTTGGCCGCGGCGTCGGGAGCCTTGGCGTCGTAGCTCGCGATCGTGGTCTGCCCGACCTTTATCTGCGCCGTCATGCCCGCCGGTGCGGCCTCGTTGCTGTAGGGAATGCCGCGGGTGACGAGCGCGCTCTTGGCGATATCGCACGAGCTGGTGAATTTCGAGGTGCCGACCGGATTGAACTGCACCGAGCATTCGTCGGGGTTGGCGGTGACGACGACCGGCGAGGTGGCGACGGCTGTTTCGAGCGCCGGGTTGGCGTAGTGGGTGATCGCCTTGAACAGCGGCAGATAGGTTATGACCGCGAGCAGGCAGCCCAGCATGATGATCGGCTTGCGGCCGACGCGGTCCGACATCCAGCCGAACAGGATGAAGAATGGCGTGCCGATCGCCAGCGCCGCCGCGATCATCAGATTGGCCGTCGTCGGATCGACCTTGAGCGTCTGGGTCAGGAAGAACAGAGTGTAGAACTGGCCGCAGTACCACACCACCGCCTGTCCCGCAGTGCCGCCGAGCAGAGCGACGATCACGAGCTTCAGATTGCGCTTTTCGGCGAAGGATTCGGTCAGCGGCGCCCTCGATCCCCGGCCTTCCGCCTGCATGCGCTGGAACAGCGGCGATTCGTTGAGGCGCAGGCGGATATAGACCGAGATCCCCAGCAGCACGATCGACAGCACGAACGGGATGCGCCAGCCCCAGGCGTCGAAGCTCTTGGCGTCGATCCAGTGGCGGCAGCCGAGGATGACCAGCAGGGACAGGAACAGGCCGAGGGTTGCGGTGGTCTGGATCCACGAGGTGTATAGGCCGCGCTTGCCTTGCGGGGCGTGCTCGGCGACATAGACGGCAGCGCCGCCGTATTCGCCGCCCAATGCCAGGCCCTGCAGCAGGCGCAGCAGGATCAGGATCACCGGCGCGATCAAGCCGACCGCGGCATAGCCGGGCAACAGGCCGACCAGAAAAGTCGACAGGCCCATGATCGTGATCGTGATCAGAAACGTGTATTTGCGGCCGACGAGGTCGCCGACCCGGCCGAAGATGATGGCGCCGAACGGCCGCACCGCAAAGCCCGCGGCAAAGGCGAGCAGCGCGAAGATATAGCTCGCCGTCGGATTGACCCCGGAAAAGAACACCTTGCCGATGGTCGCGGCGAGCGAACCGTAAAGGTAGAAGTCGTACCACTCGAAAACGGTGCCGAGCGAGGAGGCGAAAATGACCGTCCGCTCTTCGCCGGTCATCCCGTCCATCCGGCCGCGCGGCGCTGCCGAGACGTTGGCCATAGCTTTCCCCCCGTTTGCGGTGCCGGTCGGTGTTGCGGCCGCCGGGACCGCAGAGCCGCACAAACCAGCCGCTGAACGAAAGAAAATAACCTGTTAGGCGATCCCGAGAAAGGGATGTCTACCAAAGACCGTGCATCGGCTTCCGACCGTCATGAAAAAAGCCGCCATTAGGCCTGCGGCTTGCTGCGGACCCGGTCCTCGGCAGCCTGCGATCACCTGGCTTCGACAGTCACTTGTTCAGCAGCGCGCGCATCGATTGCGGTATGGGCTCGTCGAGAACGTGATCGTAAAGCGCGTGCAGCAGTTCCTCCCCACAGGTTCTGCCGTCGAGAAACGCGGCGATCCGATCTTCGACGAGATCGGAGGCAAAACCGCCGTTCGAAAGCTCTCCCGGCAGCAAGGCCCGGTCGCGGCTCGGCTCGAAGGCTGTCGGCTTGCTGTCGTTGCACATTGTGTCGCACTCTGTAACCAGCGGGGGAGGATGGCGGCTTTTGGGGCGCCGCGCCTCATATATGACAAAATACCAACAGTGTGTAACAGAGATTGATCCCTCGCGGACAAGCCCAACGGTTATGCATCCTCGGCATGGAACCTTTATGAACCGGGCCATCTGCGAAGCGCCAATCGGCCCCGTTCCGAGCCTCCGGCCCGGCCGGCCGCCGGTATCGACCGCAATCGCACGTCGCAACGAAGGGAAAGCGAAATGTCTGGGAAGCGGCTGGCCGTTGTGACCGGGGCGGTGCTGTGGGCCGCGGCAAGCGTCGCGACCGCCCCGGCGGCCGAAATGCAGCGGGTGAGGTTCGGCACCGATTGGAAGGCCGAAGCCGAGCATGGCGGCTATTACGAGGCCATCGCCGCCGGCATCTATCGGCGCTACGGCCTCGCGGTTGAGCTTCGCCAGGGCGGGCCCCAGGTCAACCACGCGCAGCTGCTCGCCGCCGGCCGGCTCGATTTCAACATCGCGACCAACTCCTTCGTACCGCTCAATTTTGTGCACGAGAACATCCCGATGGTCGCGGTTGCGGCGATGTTTCAGAAGGACCCCTCGGTGTTGATCGCCCATGCGGGCCAAGGGAACGACAGCTTTGCCGCGCTCAAGGGCAAGCCGATCATGATCGGCTCGGACACCCGCATCGGCAGCTGGATCTTTCTGAAGAAGAAATTCGGCTACTCGGACGACCAGATCCGGCCCTATACCTTCAGCGTTGCGCCGTTCCTCGCCGACCCCAAGGCGATCCAGCAGGGCTATCTGTCGAGCGAGCCGTTCACGATTGCGGGGGCAGGAGTAAAGCCGGTCGTCCTATTGATCGCCGATGCCGGCTATTCGAGCTACAGCTCGCTGATCGAGACCTCGGAGAAGCTGGTCCGCGACAACCCGGCTCTGGTGCAGCGCTTTGTCGACGCCAGCGTCGAGGGCTGGCGCGATTATCTCTACGGCGACCCCGGCCCGGCCAACGCCCTGATCAAACGCGACAATCCCGAGATGACCGACGCATTGCTGGCCTATGGCATCGCCAAGCTCAAGGAATACGGCGTCGTCGACAGCGGCGACGCCAAGAAATACGGGATCGGGGCGATGACCGAGGCGCGCTGGCGCGATTTCTTCGACACCATGGCGGGGGCCGGCGTCTACCCCAAGGACATGGACTACAAAAAGGCGTTCACCCTCGAATTCGTCGACAAGAAAGCCGGGATGCGGCCCTGACCGCCTTGGTCATGCCGGGCACGGTCGCGGCCGCCGCACCGATCATCTCCTTGCACGGCATCGCCAAGCGCTTTGGCGCCGGAGTGACGGCACTCGATCCGATCGATCTCGAGGTGGGGCGCGGCGAGTTCCTGAGCCTGCTCGGCCCCTCGGGCTGCGGCAAGACCACCTTATTGCGCATCATCGCCGGGTTGAGCGAGCCCAGCGCCGGCCGGAGCCGCCTCACTCTAGCCTCAAACAACCGCCGACGCGCGGCCCCGGGGCGCATCGGCTTTGTCTTTCAGGACCCGACCCTGATGCCGTGGAGCACGGTCTTGGGGAACGTGCTGCTGCCGTTCCGTCTCGCCGGGCGGGTGGGGCCGGCCGAGCGCGAGCGCGCCGCCGCCGAGATCCGTGCGGTCGGCCTCGCCGGGTTCGAGCGCGCCTATCCGCGCCAGCTTTCGGGCGGGATGCGCATGCGCGCGTCGATCGCCCGCGCGCTCGTAACCGACCCCGACCTGATGCTGCTCGACGAGCCCTTTGCGGCACTCGACGAGATTACCCGGATGGCGCTCAACGACGATCTGCTGCGGTTGTGGGAGAGCCGCCGGCCGACCGTCGTGTTCGTCACCCACAGCGTCTTCGAATCGGTCTATCTGTCGACCCGGATCGCGGTCATGACGCCGCGGCCGGGGCGGATCGCTGCCGATATCGCGGTGGAATTGCCGCGGCCCCGCGAACGAGCGCTGCGCACCTCGCCCGCCTATGCCGCGATCTGCGCCGCGGTATCGGCGCATCTCGCCGAGGCGATGTCGGCGACGGAGCCCTGCAAGCCGCTGTGAAATCGATGGGGAACAGCGCCCGCGTGCCTCCGGATCAGGCTCAATACTCCCTCTCCGCCCTTGGGGGCGGAGAGGGTCGGGGTGAGGTGGGGCGACCGTCGGCTTCCGACTGCGGTGTCTCCCACCTCGCCCTCCCCATCGCCGCGATGGGTCCCCTCCCTCTCCCCTCGCAGGCGGGCGGATTGGGCAAAGCTTCGCGTCGTTCGAGCCGATCATGAGGCGGCGTGGGCGATCTTGGCGAATCATGGCACCGCTCGCGGTGGGTGCCGCGCTGCTCGCGCTGTGGGAGGCGGCGGTGCGCATCGAGGCCGTGCCGGTCTACATCCTGCCCGGGCCGGTGGCGATCGCGCGGGCATTGTGGACCGACGGGCCGAGCCTGCTGGGCTCGCTGTTGGTGACCCTGCGGATCACCTTGGCCGCCCTCGCCGCGGCGGCGGTTCTCGGCGGCGCCATCGCTCTCTTATTCTCGCTGTCGCGCATCCTTGCGATCAGCCTCTTCCCCTACGCCGTGATCCTGCAGGTGACGCCGATCGTGGCGATAGCACCCTTGATCATCATCTGGGTGCGGCAGCCGTTTCTGGCGCTCTTGTTGTGCGCCTGGATCGTCGCCTTCTTCCCGATCGTCGCCAACACCACGGTCGGGCTCGACAGCGCCGACCGCAACCTGTTGGCCCTGTTTCGGCTCTACGGCGCCTCGCCGGCGCAGACCCTGCGCTACCTGAAGCTGCCGACGGCCTTGCCCTATTTTCTCGCGGGGCTGCGCATCAGCGGCGGGCTCGCCTTGATCGGCGCGGTCGTCGCCGAATTCGTCGCCGGCACCGGCGGCACCGAAACCGGGCTCGCCTTCCGCATCCTCGAAGCCGGCTACCGGCTGGCGATCCCCCGCCTGTTCGCCGCGCTGTTTCTGCTGTCGGCGACCGGGATCGTGATCTACCTCGTCATCGATTTCCTGTCGCGCCTGCTGCTGCGCCACTGGCACGAAAGCGCGATCGAGGAAGACGAGGAGTGAGCGGAGCGCACTCGGCTCAGTGGCTGCCCTGCGCCGCGCCTCACGACCTGCCGGAATTTGCCAGTGCCATCTCGAACCTTTTAAGGTAATTTTAAGGGGCAACCACAGCTCAAAAGGGGGAGCCCATGGAAGACATCGACAGAAGATCAGCGCTTACGCTTGCGCTCGCTGCGGCCTCTGCGGCCGCCACCACTGGAAGCGCGATGGCTCAGGCGCAAACTGCGGCTGGCGGCAAAGAAATTGCCCCCGGTGTGCGGCGGGTCGACCTCGGCAAGCACGCGTCGATGATCCCCGCTTACAAAACCATTTCGATGTTCGACATCGTGTATCAGCCAAAGGCCAAACTGACGACGGGCGTGCCGATGGCCAACGACATGGTCTGCCACTGCCCGCAAGGCGAGCTTCAGGTCCGGCAACGTCCCGGCGGGGAGTTTGTTGCCAAGAAGGGCGACGTGTGGAGCTGCAACAAAGGTCTCTTGGAAGACACCGAAAACATCGGCGCTGGCATCGCCGTCATGCGGGTCATCAACCTGCTGCCGGGATAGCAGGAGGGGCGGGGGCGAATGCGCCCCCTCCGCTGCCCGCTGCCCCCTTC
Source organism: uncultured Alphaproteobacteria bacterium (assembly GCA_963703855.1). GTDB lineage: Bacteria > Pseudomonadota > Alphaproteobacteria > ATCC43930 > CGMCC-115725 > AP-15. The sequence continues at coordinate 560,617 of CAVPFW010000015.1, read as the reverse complement.
CGACAAACGGCATTTTGGTTGCCATCACCGTCAGGAACTGGACATTGGCTTCGGGCGTCACGGTCGACATGAAGACAACCGCGCGATCGGCGTTTTTCAAAACTAAGGGAGCAATAGAATGACCAACGGCCAGACAGTGCACCGCCGGTATTCCGCGGTTCGGCTGAGCCCCGACGAGGCAACGGTGCGGCAGCAATTGGGCCTGCTTGCCGAGCTTGCCGGCAATTGGCACGGCCACGGGTTCAATCTGATCGCGCGACCGGACAAGGAGGGAGGCGGCCCGCTCTTCCTCGAGCTCAATCAAACCGACGAAACGTTGAAAATTGACCCGATTTCGTCGTCGATCCCCAATCGCGGCTTTGCCCAAGACGATATCGAGCTGTTCGGCCTGACCTACCTGCAGAAGATAAGCGACAGCGTCACCGGCGGCGCTCTGCATATCGAGCCCGGCATCTGGGTGACCCAGCCGGCCAACGACCGCACCCGCCGAGTTCGCCGCCTGCGGGAGGCCAAATCGTCGCCCGCATGGGCACGATCCCGCACGGCAACTCCTTGCTGGCGCAAGGCTCGGCCATTCTGGTGCCGCAGCTGACCAACGGCACCTTCGAGATCGCCTCGGCGAACACCGCGCCGTTCGATGTCGGCTCGCCGATGCCGGTCGGGGGAACCCAGGGCGGTTTTCCGCCGTACAATCTCGCCAATACCGCGCCGGCCGCCGCAAACTTCAGAACGCCGTTCGGCAACATCCCCGAAATCCCGCTGCCCGCGTCGATCGACGGCGTTCCGATGCAGACGGTGATCAACGACCCGACCCGATTGCTGCAGCAGGCGATCCAAGGTCAGACCATCGAGAAGATGGTCGTGCTGAGATTGCGACAGTAGCGAGCCTCGCCGTGACATCGGGGCCGGTCCCGGTAGCGGACGGCGCGGGCGGCATCGCAAACATGCCGTTCCTGACCACCAACGCGAACGCTGCGGAGTTCTTCGCAACCTTCTGGATCGAGACGATCAGGCGGCAATCGGGCCACTTCCAGCAGCTTCAATACGTGCAGACCGTCATGCTGAACTTTCCGGTGCTCGGCACCGCGACAAACCTCAGCTGGCCGCACGTCTCGGTCGCCACCCTGCGCAAGACCTTCGGCTGACGTCGGCGCCCGGCTGGTGCTCAGGCACCGACGAATGATTCTCGGGGCGGCCCCGCCGACATCTGGCCTCCCCGAGGTCGCCTGGGAGCGCTCGGCTCCCTGTACCGGACCATTCCGGATTTCGGGCGCAGATGGAACGATTTTGGACGACTATAGGACGAGAAAATGACGCTGCTATGACAGCAATAATGATAACAGCAATTGCGACACGAGGGCAATGTGCAGATGGGCCAAAGGATGCCCGAAATGATCTCCTCGCCGATACGCTTCTCGGCTAGTTGCAAACCCGCACCTATGATGAAATTCTTCGGCAAGAGCGGAAGGTGCGTGCGGGAGGGCGCTCATGGTGGGGGTGCAGTCGGCGACGTTGCAGGGCTGGTCAGTAGCCATACCAGCCACGGCGTGGGAGCACACCTACGTTACAAGCTCCTGCGGACTTAAATGGGGATGTCATGGTAGAGATTCTGGCGGGGCTGTTTTGAGCGGCGCAACCGGAAGCTCTATTATCGCAGACTGCATTTCTCAACCGAACTCTCAAGCGGGCATCATCTATCCTATTACCGGAGTGTGCCACCAAACTGCAAACAGGATTCTTCACCCGGCTGGAATTACTGTCGCTGGTTGTCGGGGCTACAACCTTTCGGCGTTCGCATTTGGGACTTACGGCCTTGGAAATTGGCCGGAATTGCCAACTTGCTATTCGCCTGGCACTATTCCTGCTAACGTCGGTAGCGGACACAGACCCCAAGGCAGGAACGTCTTGTCAAAGATCGATGTTTACAATTCCGCGGTGTCAACCGCTCGGGGTACTGCGTCTGCGGAGGAGGATACCCAATTGGCCGAGCTTTCGGCTCTGCTTGAGATGGCCCTTGGGCACCCGGTGGACCAGCCGACCCTTAGCGCTCTCCACGAGATCCAAACCGAACTGCGGCGCGCCCAATCCGGGTTAGTCGTGCGCTTTAACAGCGGCGAGTTAACGCCCGATCGGTATTTAAAGCTCCTAAATGATACTCTCCGATCAACTATGGAGCGCAGCCGTTCACTATTAGGTGATGAGCGCTTTGAGGCAATTTTCGGGGAAGCTGGAAGATACCCGGAAGGCCTTATAGACAGATATACGAACTCGCGTCACCCTTAGCTCACCCGGCGCCAGGCAGCGGCGCTCGACTCCACCGCGTCGGATAGGTTCGATCGCGATGGCTACTCGCACGCGCGCTGCCACAAATCTGGGCTGAATTCAAACTCGCGCGCTGCATAGCTGGCCGACCCAAACCACACACGCCGCGGTGAACGATAATCACCGCGCCGGGCGTCGGGCGCTAGCCGCGGCCGACGAACGGCATCTTGGTGGCCATCACGGTCAGGAACTGGACGTTGGCCTCGGGGGTCACGGTCGACATGAAGACGACCGCGCGGGCCACGTTTGCCACGTCCATGGTCGGCTCCTCGATGACCGCGCCGTTGGCCTGCGGCACGCCGCGCTGCATGCGCTGGGTCATCTCGGTCAAGGCGTTGCCGATGTCGATCTGACCGCAGGCGATGTCGTATTTGCGGCCGTCGAGCGAGGTCGATTTGGTCAGCCCGGTGATCGCGTGCTTGCACGAGGTATAGGCGACCGAATTGGGCCGCGGCACATGCGCCGAGATCGACCCGTTGTTGATGATGCGGCCGCCCATCGGATGCTGGTCCTTCATGATCCTGAAGGCTTCCTGGGTGCACAGGAACGATCCGGTCAGGATCGAGCTGACGACCGCCTGCCAGCGCTCGAACGCCAGTTCCTCGATCGGTGACGAGGCACCGAAGCCGGCATTGTTGAACAGCACGTCGAGCCGGCCGAACGTCTCCCTGGTCTTGGCGAACAGGGCGTGGACCGAGTTGGGATTGCCGACATCGGTCGGTACGCCGAGCGCCTTTCCCTGCAAGCCCTCGATCTCGCCGACGACCGCCTGCAGCGGCTCCGGCCGGCGCCCGGCGACGACCACCGCAAACCCCTCCCTGGCGAGCGCCAACGCCGAAGCCTTGCCGATGCCGCTGCCCCCGCCGGTGACGAGGGCGACTTTCCCGTTCGAATTCATCGCAGCATCTCCTCCTGATCGCTGTCGAATTGGCCTGCGCCGACGATAGAGCTTCTGCCGCGTGCGCTCCAGCGGGTTCCGGGCGATAATCGGCGCGCGGAGGAGAGGCGATGGCAGAGACGATCGAGCTGAACGGCCGGCGTTATCGAAAGCCGGAGCGGCCGATTGTGGTCGTCTGCGTCGACGGCTGCGATCCCGCCTATGTCGAGCGCGGAATTGCGGACGGCGTGCTGCCGACGATCGGGTCGTTCGCCCGCGACGGATTCCTTGGCAACGCCGACGCAGTGATGCCGACCTTTACCAACCCGAACAACGTCTCGATCGTGACCGGGGCGTCGCCGGCGGTACATGGGATCGCCGGCAATTACTGCCTCGACCGCGAGACCGGCCGCGAGATCATGATGACCGACGAGGCGCTGATGCGCAGCGAGACGATCCTGGCGCTGATGGCGCGGGCCGGCGTTGCCACCGCCGCGGTTACGGCAAAGGACAAATTGCGCCGGCTCTTGGGGCGCAATCTCGACGGTGTGTGTTTTTCGTCCGAATGCGCCGATGCCGGGGTCGAGGCGCTGGTCGGGCGCGGCCGCCCTGACATGTATTCGGCCGATCTGTCGCTCTACGTGCTCGATGCCGGTGTGAGGCTCCTCGAACGCGGTGCCGCGCGGCTGCTCTACCTGTCATTGTCCGACTTTGTCCAGCACGCTCACGCGCCGGGTGCGCCCGAGGCCGACGCGTTCCACCGCGCGGTCGACGATCGGGTGCGCCGCTTGGTCGAATTGGGGGCGGTCGTCGGCCTCGTCGCCGATCACGGCATGAACGACAAGCCGCGGGTGATCTTTCTCCAAGACGAATTGAACGACCGTTTCGGCGACCGGGCGGCCAGGGTGATCTGCCCGATCACCGACCCGTTCGTGCGCCACCACGGCGCGCTCGGCTCGTTCGTGCGGGTCTACGCCCGAAACGGTGCGGATCTCGCGGCGATGATGGGGGCGAGCGCAACGTTGGTCGGGGTTGCCGCGGTCCTCGACCGCGCGGAGGCGGCGCGGCGGTTCGAGATGCCGCTCGACCGCGAGGCCGATTTCGTGGTGCTGGGCGACGCCGACACCGCGATCGGCGCGGCCCGCGCCGCGCACGATCTGTCGGGGCTGGCCGGCCACCGCCTGCGCTCGCATGGCGGGCAGGGCGAGCAGCGCGTGCCGTTCATCCTGTCGCAGCCGCTCTCGCCGGAGTACCGGCATCGCGCCGAGACCGAACGATTGCGCAATTTCGACATCTTCGATTTCGCGCTCAACGGAATCGCGTCTTGACGAGGCAGGTCGGGCGGCCGAGCCGAAGAACTCTGGCCGGGGGCGCAGCAGCTTGGTTTATACTGATGCCGGGCTTGTTGCCGGCGCGCCGATACGAGGTCGCCGAAGCCGCTGAGCCGACGGACCCAACCGGAGCGCTCGAAGGAACGGTTACGTTGGCGTGCCGATCGAGCGCCGGAGATTGCGTGGAGCAACCCTACCGGGTCGGGCTTTGGCTCGAAGATCCGCGGACCGGCCGACAAATCCGGGCGATCCGCGTCTCCGCGGCCGGAAAATTCGCAATCCGCGTCTTGCCCGGCACCTACCGCATAATCTCGGCGGATGTCCGGGGGGGCTGTTGCCTGCCAATTCTCCGGCCGATGACCGTGACGATTGCCCCGGATCGGGTTACCCGTGCCGATGTGAGGTTTGAGCCGGGCCTGCAATTGCCCACGCGGTGATCCGAACGCGGGCGGGTCGACCCGAACAGGCAGGTTGATGACGGCGTCGGCATCCCGCGCTGGAGCACCGACGCCATCGCCTGAGGCGACCCCCGGGCCGCTGTCAGCGGGGGAGAGCGCCCCGGCCCTTGCCCCTCCGCCGGATGCCGAAGAACCCGGCTGCGCCGAGCGCCGCCAGCAGCAAGGAGAGGCTCGCCGGCTCGGGCACGGCATCGGTGCCGGAGAAGAAGAACGGATCGATCAGCCCGGTCGTATCGATGCCGCCGGCGTTGACATCGCCCAACCCGGCGAAGGTTCCGTAAAAGGTGTTGCCGATCGACATCAGGAAGTCGTAATCGCCGAACTCGCGGTTCGTGGTCCTGCTGCCGGTCGCCTGCAGCAGGGTCAGCGGCTTGAAGCTGTACTCCTGAATGTCGCTGGCGATCGAGGCGCCGAAATCGTCCGACGACGCCACGTGAACGTGAATTTTCCCGTCGTCGCCAAAGGTCTCGTACATCATCACGACCGTCCCGTCGTCCTTGACGGTGATCGCGGGCAGGGCGGAGCGCTCGAATGCCGGCGAAACGACGAGCGGCGCGGATCCGACCAGGTTGGCGCCGACGGGATGAAATTCTTCCAGGTAGATCCGGTCGGTCCCGTTATTGTCCTGGGCGCCGTAGAGCACATAGATGTGCGAGCCGGTTTTGTCGGAGGCGATCGCGGTGATGTTGCCGCGCAGGTCGTTGACCCCGGCGAACCAGTTGTTGCTGGCCTGGGTCCCGGCGTTGTCGAGCTGGCTCGAAACCCCGCTGGCGACGGTGATGCCGCCGACCGCGCTCGATCCGTTGAAGTCCCAGGTCACGCCGCCGTTGCGCGACCGGTTCAGATAATAGGTTACGTCGTGCACGCCTTGCGAAACGGTGGCGCCGCCGACCCCGAAGAGGCTGTAGACGGTGCCGTTGCCGTCGGTCGCGATGCGGGTCCCCGGATTGACGGAATTCGCCTGCGCACCGTTATTGATCGGATTGTCGACGGTGAAGCTGGTGCCGTTGTTGCTGGATACGGCGACCCGTTCGGCCGTGTTGGAATGGAAGTCGTCGTAGGCGACGAAGACGTTCGCGCCGTTCAACGCGAGCCAGGGCTGATCCCCGTTTTTGGCTGAAGCGGCAATGTTGATCGGTGTCCCGCCGCCGGTATAGCTCCACGCCGCGAGCGAGGTGGGATCGGCAGTGGCGCCCTGGAAGATGTTGCCGCCGCCGAGCACGGCGCCATGCAAGGTGCCGGCGCTGTTATAAGTGAAATTCCAGTCGTTGGGGATCGTCGTCCCGTTCGCAGGCGCCGGCACCGGGAATTGGGAGGTCCAGGTCGATCCTGCGCTAGTCGAGTAGAAGACATTGGCGCCGCTGGCCGTCGACGACGTGTTGTAAGCGAAGCTCGAAATCAGCACGTCGTTGACGTTGGTGGGATTGACCGCAACAAAGGGCTCGTTGCCCCAGTCCTTGTAGGTATTGGTTCCATACCCGAGGCCGGTAAATTGCGCGAGGGACAGATTGCCGATGACGTCGATCGGCGCCCCGACGACGAGACCGGCGAACGCTGCCGGCGCCGGCAGCAACGCCGCGGCCGCCGCCAACAAGCGTAAAGGATGGGTCATGTTCATCGCGTCCTCCGATAGGTTCGTTCATGACCGCGTCCGGAATGGCGAGCCCGGACGCAGCCCAGCAAGGCATTCCTGCTTATTAACCGCATCGGGTACCAAAGCAATAATTGTGCCAAATACAGGGTCCCTTTCTCGATCAATGGGTTGGCAAAAAGGATGAGCTGTGAAATTCAGGTAGCTGTAAAGATTCCCGACACGACGTTTCCCCGGTCGAGATCCGCCGAAATCCCGGAACGAATGATTTTTCAGTATGTTCGCGGGGCCTTCCCGCGGCGGGCGGAGGCAGCCCGCACGCCGCTGCTGTAAACCCGACCGACGCTTTGCGGCTGACGCGTAAATTCCGCGGCGCAGCCGCCCTCGATCGGGCATTCGGCAATCGGGCGGCCCGCTGCGGCCCGGTCAAACCCCGCGCATGCTCGCGCCCGGTCGAGCCCTGCCGACCCGCCTCGCCAGCGCCGCCTGCGCGGCTCGCAATGCGCCGGCAGCGGTGACGGCGAGACCGATCGCGAGCACGACGGCTGCCGGGCGGATGCCGGTCGCCAGGGTGAAATCGGCCTGCAGGACGCGCAGCGGCGGGGCGCCGAAGGCGAGGCGGAAATAGACTGCCTCGCCCAGCGCGGTCGTCAGGGCGGCGGCGAGGCTGAGACCCGCCAGCCACGGCAGCGGCAGGTGCCCGCGAACCCCGAAGCGCCATGCCAGCAGGCGATAGCCGAGCAGCCACAACAACAGCCCGGCCATGACCGTGGGCTCCCACTCGTCGAGCTTCGACTGGAAGCAATAGTGAATGACGGCGAGCACCCCGATCGCATAAACCAGCCGGTGCAGGCGCTGCCAGCGCCGGCCGCCGAGGCGGCGGACCATGCCGTCGGTCGAGGTCGCCGCCAACGCCGCCAGGCCGAAGAGCGCGGTAAAGCCGATCGCCAGGTAGATCCGCCGCACGATCTCGCCGGCGACCTTGCCGAGATCGAACATCTGGTCGGCGGTATAGAGGCTGAAATGGACCAGCACATAGGCAAAGGCGGCGACCCCGATCATCCGCCGCACCAGGATCAGCCGAGGCCATTGCAGGATCCGGCGCAGCGGGGTCACCGCCAAAGCCACAAAGATCAGCCGGATCGTCCACAGCCCGATCTGATGCAGCGCCTCGGTCAGCGGCCGCGCCCCGAGCAGGTGGGAGCTGTAGGCGAACGCCACCCAGCCCGCCGGCACGAACAGCGCGACAAAGATCGCGAGCTTCAGCGGCGAGACCCGCCCGCTGTAATCGTGCCAGGGATACATCGACGGGTCTCCGGCGCGCCGCGAGGGCCTACATCGGCGGCTTGACCCCGTCCTTCTCGGCATAGAGACGGCTCGATGTCAGGCTGCCGTCGGGATGCTTCAGCGCGATGACGAAGACGGCGATGCCCGGCTTCAGCAGGCTGATGTCGCCCGGGGCCGCGGCCAGCACCGGCACGTCGGGGCCGATGCTGTATTCGGACTCCCCGCCTTTGAAGGTGACGTGCAGCACCTCGCCCTCTGGGGCCTGGGTGACGGTGCCGACCGTGGCGTTGGTCATCACGCTGTCCGGCGAGAGATCCCAGGCGAATTGCCTGCCGCCATCGGGCGTCGCCTTGGGGAAGATGCGCACTTCGATCGCGTGGATCTTGCCGTCCTTGCCCTTGATCCCGGTCGAGGCGACGAAATCGCCGGGTTTGATCTCGGCAAGGCTTCTCTTGACCAGTGTCTGGATTGCGGCATCCGGCGCCAATGTCACCGCCGCGATCCGACCATCGCGCTGCTTGACCGACAGCGCCTGGCCGTCGAGCTTGTCGACCGCGCCGCGGATGCGGACCGGGGTGCCGGCCGGCGGGGCCTGGGCAAAGGCCGGCAGCGCGATGAAGGCGATGACGACAGCCCAAAGAATTGATGTCCGGCGCATGATCGGCGGCCTCCCCTGATGGTCTGTTGCTGGTTGCGACGGGTCAGAGGTGGCCCCTTTCGCCGCGGCGCGCATCTCACATTTCAGTGACCCGCGGGTGGCGGCTTCGGCGCGGCGGCGCTAGATTGGTCGGGCTTGACGGAGGATAGTCGTTTGTCGGAGCCCGAAATCATCGACGCCGAATTCACCGGCGGCTGCCAGTGCGGCGCCGTGCGCTTCCGCGCGAGCATGCAGCCGATCGACGTGAGCTATTGTCATTGCCGGATGTGTCAGCGTGCAGTCGGCAATCTGTTCGCCACCTTGGCAAAGGTCCACAAGAACCGCATGGATTGGACCAAGGGCGAGCCGGCGGTCTTGAAATCCTCCTCGGCGGCCGAGCGAGGCTTCTGTCGCGCTTGCGGCACGCCGCTCTTTTTCCGGTACAAGGTTTCGCCCGATGTGGAGCTGACCGTCGGCAGCTTCGACCATCCCGAAGCGCTCGAGCCCCAGCGCCATTACGGTATCGAAAGCCATGTGGCGTGGCACATCATCGGCGACGCGCTGCCGCGCGAACGAACCAACCCGGATGCACGCTATCTCAAAGGCGCCAATCTCATCAGGACCCGACGGGCTCAGGCTGACAACCCATGACAACTGAAACCGCGCAGAACTACTCGCTCGAGGAGATGGACCGGCAGAGCCTGTTCCATCCGCGACCTCGATCGCCGACCATCTGAAAAACGGGCCGACGATCATCGCCGGCGGCTCCGGGGTCAGGCTCAAGGATTCGAGGGGGCGGGAGCTGATCGATTGCGGTGCGGGCTTGTGGTGCGTCAATGTCGGCTACGGCCGCGCCGAGCTCGGCGAAGCGGCGGCCCGGGCGATGGCCGATCTCGGCTACTACCATCTGTTCGCGTCATACTCGAACGAGCCGATCATCCGCCTCGCCGACCGGGTGCTGACTCTGTTCCGCGAAAAGGCCGGCGCCGGGCATCTCTCAAAGATCTTTTTCGGCACCTCCGGCTCCGACGCCAACGACACCAATTTCAAGCTGGTGCGCTACTACAACAATCTGCGCGACCGGCCGCAGAAGAAGAAGTTCATCTCGCGCCTCGGCAGCTATCACGGCTTGACCTATGCGGCCGGCAGCCTTACCGGGATCGCGGCGTTTCACCAAGCCTTCGATCTGCCGGTCGAGGGGGTGTTGCACACGTCATGCCCGCATTTCTACCGCTTTGCCGAGCCTGGCGAGGACGAGGATGCTTTCACGGCAAGGATGATCGCCGATCTCGAAGCGTTGATCGCGCGCGAGGGGCCGGACACGATCGCCGCCTTCATCGCCGAGCCGGTCATGGGCACCGGCGGGGCGCTGCTGCCGCCCAAGGGCTATTTCGCCCGGGTCCAGGAGGTCCTCGCGAGGAACGACATCCTGTTCATCGCCGACGAGGTGATCACCGGCTTCGGCCGCACCGGCTCGTGGTTCGCCACCGGGCTCTACGATCTGAAGCCCGACATCGTCACCTTGGCCAAGGGCATCACCAGCGCCTATTTCCCGCTCTCCGCCTCGATCGTTTCCGAGGAGATGTGGGCGGTATTGCGCGAGGCCTCGCCGAAATACGGCCCGGTCATGCACGGCTTCACCTATTCGGGCCACCCGGTCGGCGGCGCCGTCGCACTGGCCAACATAGACATCATCGAGCGCGAGGGCCTGGTCGAGAACTCGGCGAAGATGGGCATCCACCTGCGCGAGCGGCTGCGCGCGCGGGTCGGCGACAACCCCTATATCGGCGACATCCGCGGCGCCGGGCTGATGGTCGGGGTCGAGTTCGTCGCCGACAAAAAGACCCGGCGTTTTTTTGATCCGCAGGCCGGGGCTCACCGCGTCGTCGCCCGCAACGCGCTCGATCAGGGCCTCCTGGTGCGGGCATTGGCGTTCGGCGACACCATCTCGTTCTCGCCGCCGCTGTGCATCGCCCGGAGCGAGATCGACGAGGCGGTCGAGCGTTTCGCCCGCGCCTTGAACCTGGCACTGCCCGAGCTGCGCCGGCTCGCCGGCTGACCCGGACGCACGCTCCGCTGTCAACCGCTGTCCCGCGCGCGGGATGCGTGGTGCGCGCGGCAGCCGAGCCCGCGGCGCCGGTTGCGTTGTCATTCGACCCGCGAAACAATGCCAACCCGCGAAACAATGCCCAAAACCGGGAGGGAAACGCCTTGGCCGAGGACGCTGTCACGGGCTTTGCTGCCCGTCCTGCGACAACCATCGCTGCGCGCATGGACCGGCTGCCGCACAGCCGCTACATGCTCGGCTTTGTCGTGCTGCTGGCGCTCGGCGCATTTTTCGAGGTCTTCGACAACGGTCTGATCGCCTACATCGCACCGGGCCTCTACAAGGCCGGGATCATGGTGCCGACGACGCGGGGGTTCTTCGACGTCCATGGTTTCGCCAGCCTGGTCGCCGCGACCTTTCTCGGCATGTTCATCGGCACGATGCTGTTGAGCCCGCTGTCCGATTTCTTCGGCCGGCGCACGATCTTCACCTTTGCCCTGGTGTGGTATTCGCTCGCCACCTTGATCATGGCGTTCCAGTCGAGCGATGTCGGTTTGGTCGTCTGGCGCTTCATCGCCGGGGTCGGCATCGGCGTCGAGTTCGTCACGATCGATACCTATTTGTCCGAGCTGGTGCCGAGGGAACGGCGCGGCGCCGCCTTTGCCTTTGTCGCCACGATCAGCTTGTGCGCCTACCCGACGGCGGCGTTCCTGTCGTGGCTGCTGGTCCCGAGGGCGCCGTTCGGCTTTGACGGCTGGCGCTGGGTCACGATCATCGGCGCCGGCGGCGCGATCATCGCCTGGTGGCTGCGGCTCGGGCTTCCCGAATCGCCGCGCTGGCTCGCCCAGCGCGGACGCCATGCCGACGCGGACCGGGTTGCGAGCATGATCGAGGCCCGGGTCGAAGCCGAGACCGGCCGGCCGCTGCCCCCGCCGCAGACCCTGGCCGGCGAGGTCGAGGAAGTCACCGGGTCCTTGTGGGAGATCTTCCGCCCGCCCTACAAGACCCGCACCACCATGCTGATCATCTTTCAGCTGGTGCAGACGATCGGCTATTACGGGTTTACCAGCTGGGTTCCGACCTTGCTGGTGTCGCAGGGCATCACCTTCACCAAGTCGCTCGCCTATACCTTCGTCATTGCGATCGCCTCGCCGGTCGCGGCCCTGGTGGCGACGCAGATCGCCGATCGGTTCGAGCGAAAATGGCAGCTCGCCTGCGCGGCGTTGGCGATCGCCGGTTTCGGCATCCTGTTTTCGCAGCAGCGGACCGCCGCCGGCATCATCGCGCTCGGCCTCTTGATCGCGTTTTCCAACACCATTCTCGCCTACTCGCTCCATGCCTACCAATCCGAGCTGTACCCGACCCGGATCCGCGCCCGCGCCGTCGGCTTCACCTATTCGTGGAGCCGCTTCAGCACGATCTTCGTCGGCTTTTTCGTCGCCTTTTTCCTGCGCCACTACGGCACGCTCGGGGTGTTCCTGTTTATCGCCGGGGCGATGTTGATCGTGTTCGTGGTCATCGCCTCGATGGGGCCGCGCACCACCCGGCTGCGCCTCGAGGCGATCTCGCGCTGAGAGCGCCCCCAAAGGTTAGAATAGAACGTTTTCCGATCAAGTTAAACCCATCTCCGTGAAAGCTCGGGGCTGTCAAGGGAAATGCGGGCGGCAAGCACGTAGATGTCCTATCTTCGAAACTCAAATTCGTCTTGCGCGGGCTTGTCCCGCGTATCCACGTCTTCTTTTCTGGTGCCCAAGGCGTGGATGGCCGGGTCAAGCCCGGCCAAGACGAGAATAGAGAGCTACTTATATTTTTTGCAGTCGCCAAATCTTCCCTAACGCCCCAGAATGCCAGCGCCGACCCGTTCGTCATCCCGGCGCCACGACCGATCCCCACGGCGGGCACTGCCCTCCGCCGGTTAAAACCACCGGTTCGCCACGCTAGCCGGGTTTGGCGCCGAAGCAATGCTCCGGGCCGGGAAAACGCCTCGCGCGGACATCGCCGGCATAGGTCTCGGCGGCGGCGGCGATCAGCGCCGCCAATTCGGCGTAGCGCTTGACGAAGCGCGGCGTGAACTCGGTGAAGATGCCGAGCACATCGTCGGTGACCAGGATCTGGCCGTCGCAGGCGGGCGACGCGCCGATGCCGATCGTCGGCACCGGCACCTTTTCGGTGATCGCGCGCGCCACCTTTTCGATGGTCCCCTCGATGACGAGGGAGAAGGCGCCGGCCTCGGCAATCGCGATGGCATCGGCCATGACCTGATCGGCCTGCTCGCCGCCGCGGCCCTGCACCTTGAACCCGCCTGCCGTGTTGACCGATTGCGGCATCAGCCCGACATGCCCCATGACCGGCACGCCGCGCCGGGTCAGACAGCGCACGGTGTCGGCCATCTCGCGCCCGCCTTCGAGCTTGATCGCGGCACAGCCGGTCTCGGCCATGATTTGGGCGGCGGTGCGGAACGCCTGCGCCGGCGATTCCTGATAGCTGCCGAACGGCAGGTCGACGACGATCAACGCCCGCGTCGACGCGCGCACCACCGCCGCCCCGTGCGCGATCATCATCTCGACCGTCACCGGCAGGGTGCTGTCAAAGCCGTAGACCACCATGCCGAGCGAATCCCCGACCAGCAGAAAATCGACATGGGGATCGAGCAGGCGGGCGATGGGTGCTGTATAGGCGGTCAGCCCGACGATCGGCGCGCCGCCTTTGACGAGGTCGCCGATCCCGCGCCGCTTGGCCCGGTGCGGGGTATTGGCCGGGGTAATTGCTTGTGCGCTCATAAGAGTCTCCTCCGCCGCGAATGTAAGACCGGCGGGCGGCGAGTTACACTCCCGCTCCCCGCATGCGGGGCATGACCGGAGGCCGACCATGAACGACGCGATCGAACTTCCCGATCTGAAAAGCCTCGGCGCGATCGGCCAGCCATTGCGCCGCAAGGAGGATCAGCGGCTGCTGACCGGCAAGGGCCGCTTCAGCGACGATTTCAGCATGGCCGGCCAGGCCCATGCCGCGATCGTGCGCTCGCCCTACCCGCATGGGCGAATTGTGCGCGTCGGCACCAGGCGGGCGGTGGCGATGCCGGGGGTGCTCGGCGTGTTCGCCGGGCAGGATTGCCTGGCCGACAAGCTCGCGCCGATCCCGCACAGCCCGGTGCCGTCGACCCGCTACGACATGAAATTGACCGGCCCCGGCGGCGGCCCGATCTTCATCGGCCCGCAGATGCTGTTGCCGGCGGACAAGGTGCGCCATGTCGGCGAAGCGGTGGCCATGGTCGTGGCCGAGACCGCGGCGCAGGCCCAGGACGCGGCCGAGGCGGTCATGGTCCGCTACGAGGAATTGCCGTGGGTCGCCCAGGTGCAGGACGCGCTCGCCCCGGGGGCGCCGGCGGTGTGGGACGAGGTGCCGGACAATGTCCTGGTCGACACCGCCTTCGGCGACGCCGCGGCGACTGAGCGCGCCTTTGCCGCCGCCGACCGCGTCGTCGAGATGGAGTTTCACATCGGCCGGGTGACCGGGGTGCCGATCGAGCCCCGCGCGGCACTCGGCCATTGGGACAAGGAAACCGGCCGCTATACCCTGTGGGCCGGCAGCGGCGGTGCCGTGCGGCAAAAGGCCGAGCTTGCCGCTGTGCTCGGGGTTCCGCCGGAGCAGGTGCGGGTGTTGTCGTTCGATGTCGGCGGCAATTTCGGCACCCGCAACCGACTCTATGCCGAATCGGCGCTGGTGCTGTGGGCGTCGCGCAGGCTCGGCCGCCCGGTCAAATACACCTCGACCCGCTCGGAAGTATTTCTCAGCGACTATCAGGGCCGCGACCTCGTGACCCGGGTGGCATTGGCGTTGCGCGCCGACGGCCGGTTTCTCGGGTTGCGCGCCGACAACATCAGCAATGTCGGCGCCCGCTGCGCGTCGTTGTCGCCGCTCAGCAAGGGTTCGGCCCTGGTCACCGGCTCCTACGACATCCCGGCGGCGCGGCTCAGGTCGCGCGCGGTCTTCACCAACACGATGCCGACCAACGCCTATCGCAGCTCGGGCCGGCCGGAGGTGACCTATGCGATCGAGCGGCTGATCGATCGGGCTGCGCGGGAATTGGGGATCGACCGGGTGGCCTTGCGCCGCATGAACCTCGTCGCACCCGAAGCGATGCCCTACGCCAACGCGGTCGGCGCCCGCTACGACAGCGGCACCTACGAGGCCAACATGGATCTGGCGATGCGGATCGCCGATTGGGACGGGTTTGCGACACGTCGCGCGGCGGTGGAAGCGCGCGGCAAGTTGCTCGGGCTGGGTCTGGCGAATTACGTCGAATCCTCGATCGGCGCGCCGCGCGAGCGCAGCGAGATCACGGTCACGCCGGCGGGCCGGGTCGAAATCGTGATCGGCACCGGCCCGAGCGGGCAGGGCCACGAGACGAGCTTTGCGCAGGTCGTCGGCGCATTGCTCGCGGTGCCGGTCGAAAGCATCGACATCATCACGGGCGACACCGACATCGTCAGCCTCGGCGGCGGCTCGCATTCGGGCCGCTCGATGCGCCACTCCGCGACCCTGTTCGCCAAGGCCGCACCCGAATTGATCGCCAGGGGGAAAGCGGTCGCGGCCCGTCTGCTCGACACCAGCGCCGACCAAGTCACATTCGCCGATGGCCGCTTCGCCGCGCCACAACACAACCGCAGCTTCGATTTTCTCGAATTGGCCAAGGAAGGCGCGCGGCTCGGCGCCGAAGGCGAACTCGCGCTCGTCACCGACAACGAGATGCACGACCCGGTGTTTCCGAACGGCTGTGCCGTGTGCGAGGCGGAGGTCGATCCCGAGACCGGCATGGTCGAGATCACCCGCTATTCGGTCGTCGACGATGTCGGCCGGTGCATCAACCCCTTGATCGTGCACGGGCAGAGCCACGGCGGCATCGCCCAAGGCGTCGGCGAGGCGATGTGGGAGGAATGCGCGCTCGACCCCGCATCGGGCCAACCCTTATGCGGCTCGTTCCTGGATTACGGGATGCCGCGCTCGGACAACCTGCCGTCCTTTTCGACCCGGATCGTCGAGGTATTGTCGCCGACCAACCCGTTCGGCATCAAGGCCGGCGGCGAAGGCGGCTGCACCCCGGCCTTGGCGGTGGTGATCAGCGCCATCCTCGACGCCCTCGCCCCGCTCGGCGTCCGCGACCTGACCATGCCCGCCACCCCGCTCAAGGTATGGCGCGCGATCCAGGAGGCGCAGAAACAATGCCTTTGATCCCTGCGACGAATTCCTCGGCTTTCGACAGATAGCCGATTGGCGGCTCCGTCGTAGTCACCCGCGTCAAAATCCCGTTTTGCGGATGCAAGCGCACTGTCCGCCTTCTTCAGAAACTCGGCCGCACTCACGCCGGGATACCTTCGCGAAGAATATTCCTCACCAAATCCGGGTTCGACGCCTTGTCGGGATCGGCTAGTTCGCCCTCGCCGATTGGCCAGGACTGGACATAAAGCCCGGTTTCCAGAAGGACCGGATAGGTGTCCTCGATGATCAGTTGCTTGATCTTCCAGCGATCGGCGATAACTCCGCGCAGAATCACGGCAACGTCGACGTCGCTGTCAGGTTGGTAGTCTCCCCGGGCCCGGCTGCCGAACAGGATCACTCGGACGTATCTGCTGCCGAATTGCTCGCGGAGCTTGCGGTCGAGTTGATGCAACGCCGCGCTGACGACGGGATCACCGATCGCGTGCGCTTTAGGATTGGTCTCTTCCGTTCCGGCCATGCCTTGTTTCCACTCACTTTCCCATGTTTGACCGTTTCATAGACGATTGTCGAGCGACGGTGCACGCTGCCCTGTTCAGGTCGCGCAGAGCGGGTTCGGGTGACACCCATTCGGCGCATATTCGACAACAATTCAATGCTTCACGGTAATGCGCATGCCGGCCGCGGGCATAGGCCCAGCGCGTGTGCGAATTGCGGATGTTGGCCGGGAAGAAATTCGAGAAACCGCTGCCGGCGCGCTCGCCGGCGGCGGAAATCAGCGCGGGCAGCGACGGTGCAACGCGGGAATGAGCTGGTTCATCGGGGGTGAGGCCCATTGAGACCCCACATGACCTTTGCCCGTGGAATTGGAAATTGCCCTGGGTCTGGTGGGAGCGAAAAATTATAAACCACAATATTACCGTCGCTTTCTAAGCAAGCCTCATAGACCGTTCCCGGGTCTTTGATGCAAGAGCTGGCTACCAAGGGTTATTCGGCTACCAATTTGTAGATAAAAGATTCCTGCCAGAATTGACGTGGTGAATACGGACGTTACGGCGGGTACGGCCCAGGATCGTACCGCGATCCATTGACGAGTTGGTCCAAAGCCGGTGATGATCACCGGCCCGGCGACACAGGCAATAATTGCTATCAGAGTGTCCCTCAGAAACGCCATCTGCTCCCCTCCCTCCCCGTCCTGCGCCGCGCGAATGCCGGTACCAACTGATAGTATATGTCATAGACTCGGGCGAACCGGAGACGACGCCACCTCCGGCCGTCGGCGAGCTTCCAGTCCTTTTTGTCAGTTTTCCGAGAGCGGGAATCCGGGAACTCGGCTGAGAGAAGTCAGCCCGGGCGCGGGGCGGCGGCGCGGCGCAGGCGGTCGTTGATGGCATGGCCGAGGCCGTGCTCGGGGATCGGCATGACCGCGATGCCGGCGAAGGCGGGGCGGTCGAGTTGGCGCAGCATTGCGAACAGGTTGGCCGCCGCCTCGGCGAGGTCGCCGCTATGGCTGAGGCACAACACCTCAGCAAATCCCGGCGGGATGTCGGGGCCGAAGGCGAGGAGGGCCTCGCCGGGGCGGGCGTCGCGGGCTTCGAGGCTTAACCGGCAACGATGGCGCGTAGTGGCTCGCCAGCATGCCGGGCGAGCGCAGCAGGCCGGCGGCGGGGGTCGCGATCGGGCCGAGGACTTCGGTCAGCTGTTCGAGGGTGACGCCGCCGGGGCGGAGCAGGGCAGGGGCCTCGCCCGACAGGTCGAGCACTGTCGACTCAAGGCCGACCGGCGTGCGCCCGGCGTCGAGGATCAGCGCCACATGGTGGCCGAGCTCGGCCGCGACGTGCGCGGCTTCGGTCGGGCTGATCCGGCCCGAGCGGTTGGCGGAAGGGGCGGCGATCGGCCGGCCGCTCGCGCGCAGCAGGGCCTGCGCCACCGGGTGGGCGGGGGCACGGATCGCCACGGTGTCGAGCCCGGCGCTCGCCAGCAAGGACAATCCGGTGCCGCCGCGGCGGCGCAGCACCAGGGTCAGCGGGCCCGGCCAGAAATGGGCGGCGATGTCGCGGGCGCGAGCGTCGAACACGGCGATCGCCTCGGCCTCGGCCACTCCGGGAACGTGCGCGATCAACGGGTTGAAGCGCGGCCGGCCTTTGGCTTCGAAGATCGCGGCGACGGCGCGTTCACTCGTGGCGTCGGCGCCCAGCCCATAGACGGTCTCGGTCGGGAAGGCGACGAGCCGCCCGGCGCGCAGCAGCGCGGCGGCACGCTCGATCGCGGCGGGGCTGGCGGGAAGGATCGGGGCGGACACCGGCATCACTCTCGCCCGCGGCGGCGAGCCTCGGCAAGCGCGCGCCGGGTCTGCCGTGCGGAGCCCGGCGGCGCCGGCCACGGCGGCAACCGGCTGACCGTTGGTCGCGCCCGGGAATCCACATCGGCTGCGGCCAGCCGGAGCGGGCTTACACTCGCCCGGCGGGCTGCGCTACCCTCGGCTGCCCGGCTCCTCGAACCGGGTTCCGCCGGTCCCGCGTCGCGGCGGAGGATGCGGCGGCAGCGAGGCGGGTGCGGAATGGCGGGGCGGGTAATCACGATTGCGCAGCGCAAGGGCGGCGCCGGGAAGACCACCCTGGCGGCACAGCTCGCGGTCGCCTGGGCGCGGCAGGGCGCCAAGGTCGCGGTGCTCGACATCGACCCGCAGGGCAGCCTCGCCGCCTGGGTCGAGCTGCGCCGGGCCCGGCTCGGCATCGCCGCGGTCGGGTTCGACTTTGCCGCGTTGCCGGGCTGGCGCGCCGCGCAATGGATCGAGGACCGCGCCCGCGAGGCCGACCTCGTCGTCGTCGACGGGCCGCCGCATGCCGAGACCGAGGCGCGCATCGCGGTGCGCGCGGCGGCGCTGGTGCTGGTCCCGGTCCAGCCCTCGCCGCTCGATCTGTGGGCGACCGAGGCGACCTTGGCGATGGTGCGCGACGAGCGGCGGGAGGCCCTTGCCGTGCTCAACCGCGTCCCCGCGCGCTCGGCAATCACCGAGCGTATCGCCGCCGAATTATCCAAGGCGGGGGCGCCGATTGCGGCGACCCGCATCGGCAACCGGGTCGCCCTCGTCCATGCGATGGCGCAAGGGCTGGGGGTGCTCGAAACCGCCGCCGCCAAAGCCGCCGCCGTCGAGATCGCAGCACTTGCCCGCGAGGTGCGCGCCGCGGTCGAGGGCTGACGCCCGGACCCGGGGCCCGGCCGCGGGTGGGGATTGCTCAGCGCCACAGCCGGCGGCTGGCCAGCGCCGCCCCTTGGGCCAAGGCTTCGAGCTTGGCCCAGGCGATGTCGGGGTGAACCCGGCCGCCGAGGCCGCAATCGGTCGAGGCGACGACCCGCTCCCTGCCGACCAGGTTGGCGAAGCGCAGGATGCGCTCGGCGACCAGTTCCGGGTGCTCGACCACGTTGGTGGCGTGGCTGACGACGCCGGGCAGGATCAGCTTGCCGTCGGGCAATTTGACCTCCTGCCACACCTTCCATTCGTGCTCGTGGCGGACGTTGCCGGCCTCGAACGAGTAGGCCCCGGCATCGACCGCCAGCATCACCTCGACGATGTCGCGCATCGCAATGTCGGTCGTGTGCGGGCCGTGCCAGCTGCCCCAGCATAAATGAAAGCGGATGCGGTCCTGCGGCAGCCCGCGGATCGCGTGGTTCAGCGCCTCGACCCGGACCATCGTGAACTTCTTGTACTCCTCGACCGTCGGCTCGGGGTTGATCATGTCCCAGTTCTCGGCAATCGCCGGGTCGTCGAGCTGCAGGATCAGCCCGGCATCGACGATTGCCTGGTATTCCTCGCGCATCGCATCGGCGCAGGCGTAGAGCAGCTCCTCCTCGGTCTTGTAGTGCTCGTTGCCGATGCGCGAGGCGCTGCCCGGCGCAACCGCGGTCATGAAGCCCTCGGCGATCCCGGCCTGCTGCAGGGCCGCCTTGAAATTGGCGATGTCGGCCCGGATCGCGTCGTGGCCGGCATAGGTGAGCGGGGCGACGCACACCGGAGCCGCGGGCCGAGGCCCGGTGGTGATGCCGGACTCCGGGTCGCCATAGGCGGCGGCGAACCGGGTCCGGTCGCGGCGATCGCCAAAGCTCGTCAGCACCACCGCGCCGGGCCGCGAGCGTCGCGGCGCCATCTCGTAAAGGCTCGGCCCATGGAGATCGAGCCCGCCGAGGCGCTGCCATGAATAGCGCCACCAGGCGCCGTAATTCACGCGCGTGCCCATGGACTTGCCGAATTCACCGTCGCCCGGGACGGCGATGCCGGCATCGCGCTGGCGGCGCACGATTTCGGCGACCGCCGCCCGCAATGTCTCCTGCAGCTCTCCCTCGTCGATCGCCTCGCCGGCTTCGCGCGCGCGGTTCGCTTCGATCAGCGGATCCGGGCGCGGCAGGCTCCCGGCATGGGTGGTGAGGATGCGATCGTCGCTGGCCCGCATGATTTCCCTCCCGATGACGTAGCCCGTCTGATTCATGACGACGGCGGATTTGGGGTGGCGGAAGTAGCGTAAACATTTGATCCGGCGTAGGATTCGGTTGCCGAAGCCAACCCTTGGCCGCGATCGGAGCGCGCCGCGCCCGCCATGACCGACGATAACCTTCTGCCGCTCTGCTTTCCAGCCGTCCAGCGCAACAAGATCACCAAGACGCCGACGACCTCGACCGGCTGCACACCGATCGGGCCTTCAAGCTGGCCCGCGAGCGGCTGCCCGACAGCGGCGCCGATCTGTGCTCGCAGCCGACTGTCTCGCGCTGGGAGAATGCTCCCAACCGGCCCGACCCGATCCGCGTGATGGTCGATCTTTACTGCGCCAGCTACCTGACGCCGCCAGACGCGGTGACCCTCGATATCGATGCGAATGGCGATCGGCGATCAATCCGGCGGCCCACCCCTCAGTCGGCGCGCCCCTCACCCCGCAAGCGGGGCGAGGGAGAAAGTCGCGCGCCCGGCAATCTTGCGCTTATCCTCAACGGGACGCTCTCCCGGCAAGCGGGGCGAGGGAGAAAATCGCGCGAGGAGCCTGAGGCATGACAGCGGCGGATGCGGCCGAATTGGCGCGGTTCGGGGTCGAGCCGGGGTGGTCGTTTGCGATCCGGCACCGGGTGCGGTGGAGCGAATGCGACCCGTTCGGGCACGCCAACCACCGCGCCTATTTCGAATGGTTCGAGGAGGCGAGGAACCGCTATCTCGAGGCCGTCGGCCTGGCGGCATTGTCGGCGGAGACGCCGGGGCCGGTCATGGCCGAGACCTCCATCCGCTATCATCACCCGCTCGCCTATGGCGACGAGATCCTGGTCGGCGCCCGCACCGTCCGGCTTGGCACCACCAGCTTTGAGATGGAGTACGCGGTTTGGCGCGACGGGATGTGCGCGCAGGGCCGCGCGGTGCTGATCCTGGTGGTCAACGCGACCGGAGCGAAGACGCCGCTGCCGCCCGAGCTGCGGCGCGCTATGCTGGCCCGCGACCCCGGCGCCCGCGAAGCCGGCCGGGAGGAAGGAATATCGCGATGAACCGCGCCGTCATCGTCATCTGCGACAGCCTGCGCCGCGACCTGATCACGCCCGCGGACGCGCCGTTCCTGTGCGGGCTCGGGCGGCGATCGGCGCAATTCGCGAACCATCGCGGCGTGTTCCCGTCGACGACGCGGACCAGTGCCGCCTCGATCGCCACCGGCTGCCGGCCGGCGCGCCATGGCCTCCTCGGCAATACGATGGCGCTCGACGAGGGCGAGGGGCTCGTCTGCCTGTCGGTCGGCAAGCCCGATTTTCGCGACCGGCTCTACCGCGCGACCGGCCACACCCTGCGGGTGCCGACGATGGCTGAGCGCCTCGCGCGCGCCGGCGCGACGGCAATCGCGTTTTCGAACGTGTCGCCGGGTGCGGCCTATTTTCTCGACCCCGACGGCCACGGCTGGGTCTACAACCCTGCCGGCAGCTTCGGCCCCGGCCGCCGCCCATTGCCGGCCGAACAGGGGCTCGCGGTCGCCAAGGGCGAGGCCGGCGACACCGCGGTGACCGAGCGGTTCTGCGCCGAGGTTTTGCACGAGCGCGCCCCGGCCCTGGCCCTGCTGTGGCTGTCCGAGCCCGATTACACCGGCCACCACACGCCGCTCGGCTCACCCGCGCATCGCCGCGCCATTGCCAGCGCCGACGAAAATGTCCGCCGGGTCGCCGAGACCGTCGCCGGGCTCGATCCCGGCGGCGGAGAAATCCTGTTCGTCGTCGGCTCCGATCACGGCATGGAGACGGTGGCCGAGACGATCGATCTCGACGCGCTCTTGGTCGCGGCCGGGATGAAGCGCGCGCTCGGCTCGTCCGACGTCGTCGTCGCCCCCAACGGCAGCGCGGTCGTGATCTATTTCGCCGAGCCCGAGGGCGCCCTCGTCGGCGAGGTCGCGCGGTTTCTCGAAACCGAGCCCTGGGTCGGCCGGGTATTCGCCGGCGACGCGCTCGGCGAAATCGGCCTGCCGACCGGCTCGCCGGCGCGGATCGCGATCACGATGAAGGCCAATTCCCGCGCCAATCCCCACGGCGTTCCCGGTCACAGCCACATCGTCCGCGATTCGTTGGAGCCCAAGGATGTAACCGGCTTCGGCCAGCACGGCGGGCTCGGCGATAACGAGCAAAGCCCGTTCCTGTTCATCCGCGGCGGCGGCTTCACGCCCGCGATCCACCAAGGCCGCTCGTCCCTGATCGACATCGCCCCGACAGTGCTGCGCCACCTCGGCCTTGCCGCCGACAGCCTCGACGGCCGGCCGCTGCCCCGCGACCCGGCCGCCGCGTGAGCCCGAGCCGCCGCGCCCGGCGATCAGGTGTTGATCGGATTTCCTTGACATTATTCAAATAATATGATAATAGCATTGCTTATCACGCCTCGAAGGGAATAATGATTATGGCAAAATTGTTCGCCTCTCCGGTTTTCGCCCAGCCGACAGGGGGACATGGCGGGCAAGCGGGACGGTCTGTTCGCCTGTAAATTCCTTGTAGAAACAGGCCAGGGACGATTTCAGATGCCCCGTCGACATCGTCGACTATGGCAGTTTCCCCGAAAACTCGATCCAGGCAGAATGCCGCGAAGACATTTCGGAGTGTAGGCGAATGGCGCGCAAGGAATTGGCGGTCGACAGCGTAGCCGAGGCGTATCTGGCGCTGCTGGCCGAGCGCGGGGTCGAGTATCTGTTCGCCAATGCCGGCACCGATTTCGCCCCGCTGGTCGAGGCCTTCGCCAAGGCGGCGCGCACCGGGATGCCGGCGCCGCGGCCGGTCATCGCCACCCACGAGAATTTGGCGCTGTCGATGGCGCATGGCTGGGCGATGGTCACCGGCCGGGTTCCGGCGGTCATGGTCCATGTCAGCGTCGGCACCGCCAACGGCGTGTGCGCCGCGTTCAACGCCGCGCGCGAAAACGTGCCGATGCTGTTCACCGCCGGGCGCTCGCCGTTGACCGAGGAGGGCATGGCCGGCGCACGCGACGTCTACATCCACTGGGCGCAGGAGATGTTCGACCAGGCCGGGATGGTGCGCGAGATCGTCAAATGGGATTACGAGCTGAGGAACGGCCAGCAGCTCGAAACCGTGGTCGACCGCGCCCTCGCGCTCGCCACCAGCGCGCCGCAGGGGCCGGTCTATCTGTCGTTGCCGCGCGAGGTATTGGCGGAGCGCCTGGTCAGCTTTGCCTACGACCTGCCGGGGCGTCGGGTCGCGGCGTCGCCGCCCGGCCCCGACAAGGGCGCGATCGAGGAGGCCGCGCGCATGCTCGGCGCGGCGGAACACCCGTTGATCGTCACCGCCAGCGCCGGGCGCGACCCGGCGGCGGTCGCCGCCCTCGCCGATCTCGCCCGGCGTTTCGCGATCCCGGTGGTGCAGCACCGGCCGCGCCATCTGTCCCTGGCGGACGATCATCCCTGCCATCTCGGCTACGACGCCACCCCCTATCTCGACGATGCCGACGCGATCCTGGTGCTCGAATGCGATGTCCCCTGGGTCCCGAGCCTGAAGGCGCCGCGGCCGGCGTGCCGGGTGGTTCATCTCGGGGTCGACCCATTGTTCTCGCGCTATCCGATCCGCGGTTTTCCCTGCGACCTCGCAGTGACCGGTGCGGCGGCGACCTCGCTGCCGGAGCTGGCCGCGGCGCTCGACCGCCATGCCGCCACAGCCGCCGTCGCCGCGCGCCGCGGGCGGGTCGCCCGGCTCAAGGAGGAGCAGCGCGCCGGCTGGCAGAAAACCCGCGACAGCGCCGCCGGGCTGCGCCCGATCCACATGGCCTGGGCCAGCGCGTGCATCGCCCGCGCCAAGCCCGAGGACGCGATCCTCGTCAACGAATACACCTTGATGCCCGAGCATTGCGGCTCCAACCTCCCCGGCAGCTATTTCGGGTCGAGCCCGGCCTCCGGGCTCGGCTGGGGCGGAGGTGCGGCATTGGGCGCCAAGCTCGCCCGACCCGACCGGCTGGTCATCGCCACCCTGGGCGACGGCTCGCACCTGTTCGGCAATCCGGTCGCCCTCCACCATGCATCGGCGGCGCACAACCTGCCGGTGCTGTTCGTGATCATGAACAATTCGATGTGGGGCGCAGTGCGCCGCGCGACCCAGGGCATGTACCCGCAGGGCGAGGCCATGCGCAGCAACAAGCCGCCGCTGATCGACCTCGACCAATTGCCCGCCTTCGACCAGGTCTGCACCGCCGCCGGCGGCTATGGCGAGCGGGTCGAGGATCCGGCGGCATTGCCGGCGGCCCTCGCCCGCGCGCTCCATGCGGTGACCGTCGAACGGCGCCAGGCGCTGCTGAACGTCATCTGCCGCGGGCCGTGACGCGGTGCCCCGATGTTGTCGGGCGCCATGGCGCCGCCCGCTATGGCGCTGCCGCGAATTGCCAAGCGCCGCGGGGCGCGGGATAGTGAGGCCTTCGGGAATGGGGATCGAGGTCACGACATGAGTGCGGTGCGCGAGCTTCTCGACGACGCCATTGCGCTGCAGAAAGACGGGTTGAGCCCAGGCCGGATCGGGCTCGCCCTGACCGACCGGTGGGAAGCCGAGGAGCTGGGGGCGGCCGGCGAGGTGCGCCGAACCCGATCCAAGACCGGCGGCCTCGAGCTGCGCTTTCCGAGCGGCGAGAGGATCGTGTGGGACGGCGCCGCCTGGAGCTATCTGCCGGGGTGAGGACCGGTCTGGCGCACCCTGGGCCGCGCGCCCGCTCCCCCTCCGCGGGGTCGCGAACTGCCGCTGCCGTCTTGGGCATCGTGTCGGCGCTTGCAGCCGGCGGTGCCGCCCGCGCCGACGAGATCGCGGCGGTCTACACCGCCTATTGGGCTGGACTCCCGGCAGCCGAGATTCGCCTGAAGCTGCGCGACGGCGCCGGTACCTACAAGGACGAGATCGAGATCCGGACCGAGGGCCTGCCCCATCTCGTCACCCGTTTTCGCGGAACCGCGCAGGCCGATGGCCGGGTGATCCCCGGCCAGCCCGCTGCTCCTTCCCGCTACGACGCGCGTTATGATCTGCGCAAACGGCGCGACAGCCATATCAGCATGCGCTTCCTCTCCCGCGGCGAGGTGACGGTCGCCGAGCGCGGCCCGGACGACACCAGCCGCAAGCCGCCGCTGGCCGAGCGGTTCCGCCGCGACGCGGTCGATCCGGTCACCGCGCTCGAGCGCATCCGCGGCGCTGTTTCGGCGGCGAAGCCTGCCCGGCTCGGCAGTTTTTCGATACCCGTCTACGACGGGGCGCGGCGGTTCGACGTGGTCGGGCATATTCTCCCGCAAGGCGCGCAGACCGGCGGCGCCGTCCGGGTCGAGCTGACATTGCGCCCGATCGCCGGGTTCAAGGGCGAATCGAGCGACGACGGCGATCCCGACGACGCGCCGCGCCCGGTCGCCCTGACCCTGAGCGACGATGCGCGCCGGCTGCCGCTGTCGCTGACGGTGCGGGTGTTTTTTCTGCCGCTCGTCGTGCGGCTCGACCATTTCTGCACCGCGGCGCAGCCGTGCCCCGGCTAGGCAGGATTTGTTGGAGGGCGGCTGCGGGTTGATCCACATTTCCGGAACGGCCGCCATTCTTCCCCCTCTCCGCGCCGGCCGGGGGAGAGGGAGGGGTGAGGGGGCCGTGCAGCATGGAACGCGCCGCCGAAATCGTTACGCCTGGCCGGGGCGGAGTCCGCAGCGGGTACCCCCTCACCCTACCCGCTCTCCCCCGCGCCCGCGCGGCGCGCGGGGGAGAGGAGAAAAATAGGGCGGAAGGGCATGTGTGGATCAACTTGGACATTTCTGCTTAGGCCAGGCGGCTAGGCTCAGCCCCGATCAACCCGGTATCGATGTCGAGAACCGATGCTGCCGCGTCTCCCGGCAGCCGCTAGCGCCAATGGCAGCGGTAGGGGTGCCAGCGGCACCAGTGATGCCAGCGCCAACCGGGGTAGGCCGCCGGATACCACGGGCGATGCCAGTAGTAGGGATACGGATGATAATAGCCGTAATAGGGTCCAGGAGCATAGTAGCCGACAAAAGGGACGCCAATGCCAACGCCGATAAAGACCCGCGCCTGCGCCGGCCCCGAGGGAATGGTCATCGCGGCAGCCCCGATCCCGGCGATGACGAGCGCGGCAAGACGATTGACCCATGGTCTCTGTGCAGGAACGAACATCTGTCAACTCCGCATTTCATCCGCGGCGATGAGAGCCGTCTTGATACTTGATACGTTTGAAACGCGGTTTTTATCCCCGGCGCTCCGGCGCGCCGGCCGTTTTGCCCCCTGCGCTCCGGCAGTCGTCAGAGCGCGCGGCCGGCGCTATGCGAAGACCGGCTCGTCGACCCGGCAGAGTTCGCGCTCGGAGGCGGCGCCCGCGGCGTCGAGCAGCAGCTCGATCGATTGCCGCTCCATTCCCTCGCGGGCGAGCGCCAAGGTGAGCGCCGGATGGTCGAGCAGCTCGGCCAAAAGGTACTCCTTCCGCTGCTTCCACATGATGACCTCTGTTGCCGATCGGCCGTGCATCGCGACCACCGTCAACAACGTGGCGCCAACCCTAACGCATTCAATTTAAAATAAATATGCCCGTTTCTGCGGCAACTGCCAGGGATCGCGCTCGGCCAGGGCAGATCAGCTGGATTGCTGCAATCTCGCTGTTTGTTCCGGGATTCCGGCAGCGGCTTCGGGGCCTCTTGACCCGTGGCCGCGCGCACGCGCAGGCTGCGGCGCGATGGGGTTGGCGTTACCCGGCCACAGCGAGGACCATCCGATGACCGACCCGATCCGGACGTTCGCGCCGGTCTCTGAAGGCGTGCAGCCGCCTTACCTCCACCCCGCTTACGGCAGCACGGTCAAGCGCGCACCGAAAAATCCGCCGATCCGCCTCGAGCACACCCTGACCGAGGTCACCGGGCCGGTGTTCGCCGACGGCTGGGCCGGACCCGACGCCGCCGACCTGACCCGGGCGCGCCGCGGGGCGCCGCTCGGCGAGCGCATCATCGTCGCCGGCCGCGTCCTCGACGAGGATGCGCGGCCGGTGCCGAGGACATTGGTCGAGCTGTGGCAGTGCAACGCCGCCGGCCGCTATCGCCACCCGGTCGACCAGCACGACGCACCCCTCGACCCGAATTTCGACGGGGTCGGGCAGGTCGTCACCGGCGAGCACGGCGAATACCGCTTTCTGACGATCAGGCCCGGCGCCTACCCCTGGCGCAACGCCTATAATTCGTGGCGGCCGGGGCACATCCATTTCGGCGTGTTCGGCCCGGCCTTCGCCACCCGGCTGATCACCCAGATGTACTTTCCGGGCGACCCGCTTTTGGCATTGGATCCGATCTTTCTCGGCACCCCCGACAAGGCGGCGCGCGAACGGCTGATCTCGGCCTACGACCCGAACCTCAGCGAGGCCGAGTGGGCGCTCGGCTACCGTTTCGACATCGTATTGCGCGGCCGTGAGGCAACTCCGATGGAGACGGGCGAGGATGGCTGACAAGCTGATCACGACCCCGTCGCAGACGGTCGGCCCGTTTTTCCACCTGTCGCTCGACCGTCCGCAATGGGCCGATCTGACCAAGGACAATCCCCAGGGCGAGCGGATCGTCATCGAGGGGCGCGTGACCGACGGCGACGGCGCCCCGGTAGTCGATGCGTGCCTCGAATTGTGGCAGGCCAACGCCGCCGGCCGTTATGCCCACCCCGACGACACCCGCACCGACAAGCCGCTCGACCCGAATTTCCGCGGTTTCGGCCGGGTGTCGACCGATGCCGATGGCGGCTTTCGCTTTACGACGATCCGGCCGGGGCCGGTGCCGGGACGCGGCAACGCATTGCAAGCGCCGCACATCGCCGTCGCGATCTTCGCCCGCGGGCTCTTGAAGCAGCTCCACACCCGCATCTACTTCGCCGGCGACCCGGCCAATGACAGCGATCCGGTGCTGCTGTCGATCGACGATCCGGCGCTGCGCCGGACCCTGATCGCCGCCCGCCAGGCCGGCCCCGGCCCGCCGCGCTACCGCTTCGACATCGTCCTGCAAGGCACAGGCGAAACCGCCTTTTTCGAGCTCTGACCCCTCAGCTTTCCCGTTAGAATTCATATATTTCTCAGGGACCGCTCTTCCCTCGTCATGGCCGGACTTGTTCCGGCCTTCCGTGTCTGTGGGCGCCGCGGAAGAAGGCCTGGATCGCCGGGTCGAGCCCGGTGATGACGGTCAAGCAGAGCCTCTCTGCCTACTCCTCGCCGGTCAGGCGACCGCCGTCACAGCATCTGGCCGCCGTCGACCGCGATGTTCTGCCCGGTGACCCAGCCGGCGAGCGGCGAGCACAGGAACAGGACGACCCGCGCCACCTCCTCCGGCCGGCCGAGGCGGCCGAACGGGATGCCGCGCAGGATCGCGTTGTAGAGGTTCGGATTGTGGTTCTTCGCCCGCTCCCAGGTGCCGCCGGGAAACTCGATCGAGCCCGGAGCTACGCAGTTGACCCGGATCCCCTTGCGCGCGAACTGCGCTGCGTTGGTCTGGGTGTATTCGAGGATCGCCGCCTTGACCGCACCGTAAGGCGGAGTGCGCGCCGAGGCGCGAAACCCGGAGATCGACGAGATGTTGACGATCGAGCCGGCCTCGGATTTTTCGAGGAACGGCAATGCCGCCCGCGTCGCCCGCACCGTCGCCAAGAGGTCGACCGAGATGCTGGCCGCCCACCCGGCCTCGTCGTCGCTGGTGCCGAAGCCCGAGGCGTTGTTGACCAGAATGTCGATCCCGCCGAGCGCTCCGGCCGCTTCCTCGACATAGCGCGCGAGCGCCGCCGCATCGCCGAGATCGCAGACCGCGGCATGCGCCTTCCCGCCGTGCCCCGCGATCGCCCCGCGCGCCGCCGCCAGCGCCTCGGCGCCCCGCGCGCAGATCGACACCCCGGCCCCGGCCTCGGCAAAACCGAGCGCGATCGCCCGCCCGATGCCCCTGCTGCCCCCGGTCACCACCGCGCGCTTCCCGGCCAGATCGATGTTCATATTCCCTCCGCTCCTGTGGCTGCGGGCCGGATCTTCCCCCCGTTCCGCCGACCCGTCGAGAGCCGTCTAACCGGCGGCCGGGCGGGGGGCGAAGGCGCGGATGAAGGTGTCGACGGCGGCGGCGACCTCGCCGACGATGGGTTGACCCGCGTCGGGTTCGAGGCGGAGCAGGTGGCGCAACTGGACTTCGCCGCGCACCAGGCCGACGAATTGCTCGGCGGCGAGCCGGGTATCGGCAAGCGTCAGCGACCCCGCGGCGGCGGCGCTGCGCATGAACCCCTCGATCTGGACGAGGTTGCGTTCGGGTCCGGCATGCCAGAACACCTTGCCGAGCAGCGGGAAGCGCGTGACTTCGCCGAGGATGATGCGGTGCAGCGCGATCGCATCGGGCGACAGCAGCAGATCGAGAAAACGGCGCGCCAATGCCGTTAGCGAGCGACGAACATCGCGAGGGTCGAGCTCGCCGACCGAGAGGCCGGCAAAGCGGTGCTCGCATTCGCGCCCGATTACCGCGCCGAACAGCTCTTCCTTGTCGGCGAAATGGGCATAGACCGTCGCCTTCGAAACCCCGGCCTCGCGCGCGATCGTGTCCATGCTGACGGCGCCGAACCCGCTCGCCAGAAAATTCCGTTTGGCCGCCGCGAGGATGCTCTCGGCCTTCCCGCTCGGCAGCGCTGCGTTGTTCTCGCTGTGTTGCATCGCTCCGTCGCCATCCCTGTCCGATTGTGCCGACCGCCGGGTGCGCAGGCTTGACAAAATCTAGAGAAGCTCTAGTTTGCGCGCAACAGTAAACTAAACGGTTCAGTTTAGGGCGGATGCGCAAGAACATCGTGATCGCCGCGGTGGTGTTGGTCCTGGCGCTCGGCGGCGCCGGCGGCTGGTATTGGTGGACCGCGCTGCGCTTTCTGGAGTTGACCGACGACGCCTATGTCGCCAGCGACGTGTCGGTGATCAGCCCGAAAGTCGAAGGCTACATCAAAAAGGTGCGGGTCGCCGACAACCAGCAGGTCGCCGCCGGCGCGGTGCTGTTCGTCATCGACGACAGCGATTTCGCCGCCAAGGTCGCCCAGGCCGAAGCGGCGGCGGCGACCGAGGAGGCCGCGGTGGCGACCTACGACAGCCGGCTCGACCTGCAGCAGGCGATGATCGCCCAGGCCCAGGCGACGGTGCAGTCGGCCGATGCCGATCTGACCCGCACCCAGCAGGACTACAAACGCTACAGCGCGCTGATGACCACCGACTTTGCCAGCCGGCAGCGCTATGAGCAGGCCCAGGCCGATGCCCGCAAGGCCGAGGCGGAGACAGCCAAGAGCCGTGCGGCACTCGCCGCCGCGCGCAGCCAGCTGGGCGTGCTGCGCTCGCAGCGCCAGGAGGAGCTGGCGCGGCTGCAGCAGGCGCGCGCCAACCTCAAGCTCGCCCGCAACGATCTTGACAACACGGTTATCAGGGCACCGGTCTCCGGCATCGCCGGCAATCGCGCCGGCCAGGTCGGCCAATACGTCAAGCCCGGCACCGAGCTGTTGTCCCTGGTGCCGTTGCCGCGGGTCTACGTCACCGCCAACTTCAAGGAGACCCAGCTGACGCGGATGCGGCCCGGGCAGCGCGCCGAGGTATCGGTCGACGCCTATCCCGACCACGCCATCGCCGGCCGGATCGACAGCTTCGCCCCGGCGAGCGGCGCCCAATTCAGCCTGCTGCCGCCCGACAACGCCACCGGCAACTTCACCAAGATCGTCCAGCGCGTGCCGGTGCGGATCGCGTTGCCGAGCGGCGGGCCGCTCTCCCGGCTGCTGCGCCCGGGCCTCTCGGTCACCGTCACCATCGACACCCGCGACGAGGGCGACGCGCAAGCCGGCGACGGCATCGTCGGAACCGCCGAGGCCAAACCGGCGGCGGAGGGATCAGCACCAGCGCGATGAGCTGGGCCCCGGCAGTTCTGCGGCGTGCGGGTTGGGTGCGCCGATCCCCGAATTTGCGAACGCCGGCGGCGCCGGCCCGACCCGCAGCGGCGGCCGCACCACCCGCGCCAGCCGGCAGCCAACCGAGCCTGCGCGATTGGATCGGCGTGCTCGCGATGGCAGTCGGCCTGTTCATGGCGATCATGGACGTCCAGATCGTCACCAGCTCGCTGACCCAGATCCAGGGTGGGCTGTCGGCCAGCTCCGACGAAATCAGCTGGGTGCAGACTGCGTATCTGATCGCTGACGTGGTGATGGTGCCGCTGACCGGGACTCTCGCGCGGCTGTTGTCGACCCGCGTGCTGTTCGTCAGCGCGACGCTCGGCTTCACCGCCGCCAGCGTGCTGTGCGCATCGGCGACGAGCCTCGAGCAGATGATCCTTTATCGGGCGATCCAGGGATTCTGCGGTGGTGCGATCACGCCGAGCGTGTTTCCGGTAGTTTACACGCGGTTCCGCGGGCCGCCCCTGACCACGTTGATGGTGCTGATCTCGGTCATTCTGAACCTGTCGTCGACCCTCGGCCCGACCATCGGCGGTTTCCTGACCGACACCCTCTCCTGGCACTGGCTGTTTCTGGTCAACATCGTGCCCGGCATCGCCGTTGCCGCAGTCGTCTGGGTCTGCATCGACATCGACAAGCCCGATCCGTCGCTGCTGCGCTATTTCGATCTGATCGGGTTGGTGCTGATGGCGACCTTTCTCGGCTGTCTCGAATATGCGCTCGAGGAAGGTCCGCGCTGGGACTGGCTCGACGACGCGACGATCCGCGCCGCCGTTGCCGTTTCGGGGATATGCTCCGCGCTGTTTTTTTGGCGTGTGCTGAGCTACCGCCAGCCAATCGTCGATCTGCGCACGTTCACTAACCGCAATTTCGCGCTCGGCTCGTTTTATACCTTCCTCGTCGGCACCGGTATGTACAGCACCACCTATCTGATCCCGCTGTTTCTGGCGCAGGTACGCGGGTTCAGCGCGCTGCAGATCGGTGAGACCGTCTTCGTCGCCGGGATCGCACAGATGCTGATGTCGCCGTTCAGCACGCAGATCGCCCGGCGGCTCGATTTGCGCGTGATGCTTGCGATCGGCCTCGGCCTGTTTGCGTTCTCGATGTACCTGACCGCCGGCCTGACCAATCAGGCCAGCTTTCCCGAGCTGTTGGTGCCGCAGGCGGTGCGCGGCATCGCCCTGATGTTCTGCTATCTCCCGGCCAATATGATCGCGCTCGGTTCGGTCCCGGCCGACAAGCTGAAGAACGCTTCCGGTCTCTACGGTCTGACCCGCGACCTCGGCGGCGCGATCGCGCTGGCATCGGTCGGCACGATCATGAACGACCGCATGCAATTTCACTGGAACCGCCTGATCGAGGACGTCAACCTGGCGCGCCCGGCGGTGCAGCATTTTATCGATGCCGGGACCAGCCGCTTCGGTCCGTTGATCCCGGGCGACGCGCACCAGGCCGCCCTCACCTTGCTCGGCAATCTGGTGCACCGCGAGGCCCTGGTTTTGACCTATAACGACCTGCTTCTGCTGATCGGGGGATTCTTCGTCATCGGCCTGATGCTGATGCCGCTGGTGCGCCGCCCGCGCGCACTGCTTACTGCCGAGCGGCACTGAGATCGAGCACCGCGCTCGTTGACGGGAGCGCAAACGACCGAAAGAATCCGGGTCCAACCTTCGGGCTCGCAGAACAGCCAGCGCCAATGACCACCCCGATCGAGCCGGGCCGCCGACCCGCGACCCACCGCTTTCTGCCGGCAATTGCGACGCGGCCCGCTCGCGCGCTGGCACTGGGGCTGGCCTCCGTCGCTGCTTGGGCGCGGTTGACGAATGGCTCGCTGCGCGTCGGCGGCGACGATGCCGAGGTGTCGCTCGACCCGGCGAGCCGCGGCCTGCTGTGGCATCTGCTGGTCGAGACGATTTCCGCGATCGGCGTCTTGGCGATGACCGACGGACCGGTCGAGGATGCGCTCGCGGTGCTGTGCGCGCTTGCCGACGGGGTGCGGCGCGCGCTCGCCGCCACCCCGCCGCGCGCTGCCGCCCTGCCCGGAGCCGAGGCGCCGCAACTCTTTGTGCTGGAGATCTTGAGCCATGATCTGCAGCCCTGCCTGGGGCGCTGGCAGCCCCGGCTCGCGAGCGTGGAACGCGACCGGTCGGCGCGAAGCCGACTGGCCGCTGCGCAGCCGGTGCCGGGATGATCTCGCGCGCACCCGAGAGCGTCTCGTCGAGCGTGCGTGGCAGCTCGGTTTCGCGCTCGGCATCCGCGGTCTCGAGCGGCTGCTGCCGGAGCGGCCGGCGATGGTGCCGGCACTGGCGTCGCCCGAGGATCTGACCGCCGACGCGGCGACGGCCGGCGCCTCCGCGGATGCGGGCCTGCTGCAGGCCGGCTGGCGGATTTATGTCGAGGCGGCAACCCGGATCCGGGCTCACCGGATGCCGCGGGGGCCGGGTGTGCTCGGCGAGGCGATCGCCGCGTTCGACGCGCTCGCCGGCGAGGTCCGCGCCGAACTCAAGGCGATGCCGCCGCCCATGGCAAAGGACGGGGCCGAAGGTGGGGCCGACACAATCCAGGGGCTCGCCCTTGACCTGCTGAACGACGGCATCGAGCCGTTTCTGGCCGAGTGGCGGCCGCGCTGGCGCCGGTTCGCAGCGGCGGCGCGCTCCGAGACCAAATGGAGCCGTGCCGAGGCGTGCCGCACCGCCTTGGCGGCGGCAATCGAGCGCTGCCGGCCGACGATCCGCGCGCTCGGCCGCAAAATCGGCGCGCCACCGCTGCCCGAGCCGAGCGACAGCGCCGGCCCCGCCGCGGAAGAGGTCCCGCTTCAGCTGCCGGCCCCGGGCGCGATCCTGCCGTAGAGCCAATCCTCGACCAGCCGGCGGGCGATCGAGTTGCGCCGCGGCAGGCGGAAATGGTCGTCGTCCCGATGTTCCAAGAGCCAGCCGCGCTCGACCCAGCGCGCGTCTTCGAGCTCGCCGAAATCGACGGTGATCTCGGTGGTCAGCGCCTGCGCGTGAAACCCCAGCATGATGTTGGCCGGGAACGGCCAGGGCTGCGAGGAGTGGTAGTCGACCGCCCCGACCTCGATGCCGCTCTCCTCGCGCACCTCGCGCGCGACCGCCTCTTCGAGGCTCTCGCCCGGCTCGACAAAGCCCGCGAGGGTCGAATACATGCCGGGCGGAAAGTGCCGCGAGCGGCCCATCAGCGCACGCTCGCCATGGGTCACCAGCATGATCACGGCGGGATCGGTGCGCGGGAAATGCATCGTGTTGCAGGCGGGGTCGGTGCAGCGCCGCATATGCCCAGCCTCCTCGCTGCGGGTCGGATTGCCGCACAACCCGCAGAAGCGATGGCGCCGGTGCCAGAACAGCATCGCCCGGGCCAGCGCCAGCAGCGCCGCCTCGCGCCGCTCGAGCCGTCCGCCGAGCTGGCGCAGATCGGCGAACCGGACATTCGCCGCCCCTGGCGCGTCTCCGACGCGATCGCCGGGCGCGGGCACGCCCGCGCCGAGAAGCCCGCTCGCCGCCAGGGCCGGCGAATGCAGCATGTCGAGCGGGGCCTCGACCGGCGACAGATCGAGCGCGAAATGCGCGCGCTCCTCGACGACGCCGATAAAGACGACTTCGCCGTTGCCGAGCCGTTCCTCGGCGGCGACGGCGTCACCGAGCAGCGGGACCACCCCGGCCCAGCCCAGCACCACGGCGCGCGGTTCGCCGCCGTCGATCTCGACGACCAGATTCTGGTTGCGCCAGACCGGCACGAACAGGCTCGCCGGATCGGCGATGCGTTCGACGATCCAGCCATTGTCGCGGCGGCGCAACCCGGCCCGCTCGAAGCCCGGTGCGGCATAATAATTATGCGCTCTCATGGCCCCGACAGTGGCACATCGGTGCGCGCCGCGGCAACAGCGAGCGGCCCCTACAGCGCGGCGAGGCGGCGTTCGAGATAGGCGCGTTCGACCCCGTTGGCGGTCAGCGCCAAGGCGCTGCCGGTAAGCCTCGGCGGCGGCGGCGCCGGACCCGAGGCGGCGCAGCAGGTCGGCGCGCGCCGCATGATACAGGTGGTAGTGATCGAGCCCGCGCAAATCGTCGATCAGGGCCAGGCCGCGCCGCGGACCAACGCTCATGCCGACGGCGACGGCGCGGTTCAGCAGGACCACCGGGCTCGGATCGATCCGGGCGATCTCGCCGTAGAGCGCGGCGATCTGCGGCCAGTCGGTTTCCTCGGCGGTCGCGGCCTCGGCGTGGACCGCGGCGATCGCCGCCTGCAGCTGGTACGGCCCGACCCGGCCTCGCCGCAATGCCCGGTCGACGAGCGCCAGCCCTTCGCCGATCTGATCGCGATCCCACAACGAGCGGTCCTGCTCTTCGAGCGTGACCAGCATGCCGGCGCCGTCGACCCGGGCTTGGCGCCGCGAATCGTGCAGCAGCATCAGCGCCAGGAGACCGAGGCTTTCGGGCTCGCCGCCGTCGATTTCGCACACCACCCGGCCGAGTCGGATGGCTTCGGCGCACAATTCGCGGCGGATCAGGGCCTCCCCCGCGGTCGCGACGTAGCCCTCGTTGAAGATCAGGTAGACCACCGCCTGCGCCGCGGCCCGGCGTTCGGGCAGCGCCGCCTCGGTCGGCACCTCATAGGGGATGCGCGCGGCGCTGATCTTGCGCTTGGCCCGCACCAGCCGCTGCGCCAGGGTCGGCTCGGGAACCAGAAAGGCGCGCGCAATCTCGCCGGTCGAGAGCCCGCCCAAGCTGCGCAGGGTCAGCGCGATCTGCGCCTCGCGGTTGAGGGCCGGATGGCAGCAGGTAAAGATCAGCCGCAGGCGGTCGTCGGCAATTTCGCCGGGCGGGGTTTCGGCAACCATCGGATCTTCGACCGGCGCAATCGCCGCCTCCTGTTCCAGCATGAACTGCTTGTCGCGCCGCGTACGTTCGCGCCGCGCCGCATCGATCAGCTTGCGCCACGCCGCGGCGGTAATCCATGCCGCGGGATTGTGCGGGACGCCGTGCTCGCCCCATGCGGCGAGGGCCGCGGCAAAGGCCTCCTGCATGGCTTCCTCGGCGCGTTCGAACGAGCCGCAGCGCCGGATCAGCCCGGCGATAATCCGGCCATGCTCGCGGCGAAACACCGCCTCGGCGGACGCGCGGACTTCACCGGGCTGTGGCATCCGCCCCTCGCTCTCTCCTATCGCACTGGCATGTCCCGGAGCGGCCGGATCTCGACGCATCCCGGGCCGCCGGCGCATCCGGCCGGGATCTTCGCCGCCCAGGCGATCGCCTCGTCGAGGTCCCGGCAGTCGATGATGTAGTAGCCGGCGAGCTGCTCCTTGGTCTCGGCAAAGGGCCCGTCAAGGATCAACGTCTTGCCGCCCTCCTTGCGGATCGTGGTGGCGGTCGCGGTCGGGTGCAACGGCTCGCCGGCGAGGAAGACCCCCTTCTTTTTGGTTTCGTCCATCACCGCCCAATGCCCCGCCGCGACCTGTTCCAGCTCCCCGGCGCAACGCTCGGCCATGGCGACTTCGCGGCTGTAGATCAGGAACATGTAGCGCATCGCCGGTTCTCCCTTGCTAGCCGTCGACCCGCCAGGAGGTGCGCCCGGGAAATGGCGGCGGGGTAGTCTCCCTGACGCTCGGCCGCGCCAGGTGCTGCTCGAGATAGCCTTTCAGCTTCGGCATCCGCCGCAGCATCGCGCGGCTTTCCGGCAGATTCTCAAGATAGAACAGGATCGGCAGCAGATCCGCATCGGCGAGCGTAAAAAGGTTGCCGACCAAATGACCGGTCTTCGCGACGGCGCGCTCGAGGACGGCGAATTGCGGCTCCATCTTTGGCAGCATGCCCTCGATCGCCGTGCGGTTGGGGCTGCCGTCGGGCGTGCCGGGGAAGAAGTAGGCGCCGACATAGGGTCGGAACAGGGACGGGTCGATCTGGGTGTTGACCAGCGAGATCCATTGTTCGACACGGGCGCCGACCGCCGGATCGCTCGGCATCAGCGCCGGCCCGTCGAAGACATGATCGATGTAATAGGAGATCGCCCTTGATTTGCACAGGGTGACGTCGCCGTGGCGCATGACCGGGATCTTGCCGAACGGGTGGATCGCATCGACCTCGGCCGTGTGCGGCAGGGCGGGAACGAGGGTATAGGGCACGCCCTTTTCGATGCAGGCGATGCGGGTGGCCCAGACAAAATTGCTCTGCGGGGCGCCGATGATCTGAAGCTCGGGCATTTCTCTCTCCTGCGATGGTCGGGTGCGGGCAAAGATCAGACTACGTCGACCTGGCGGATCTCGATCCCGCCGCCGTATTTCAAGTGCGGGCAGCTCTCCGCGATCCGGCAGGCCTCGCCGTAATCCTCGGCGGCGATGAGGAAATACCCGCCCAGGAGCTCCTTGCTCTCGGCGTAGGGGCCATCGGTCACGATCGGGCGTCCGGCGGCGGGGCGCATGACCCGCCCGGAGTTGTTGGTCAGCTTTTCGCCGCCCCTCAGCCGGCCTTCGGCGCGCCAGCCGGTATAGTCCCTGGTCATGGCCGCAGCCGCGTCGGCCGAGATCGCCGGTGGCGGGCCGGCCGGACGGTGCAGCAACAGGATAAAATCGGGCATCGCTCTGCTCCTTTGTCGAACGGCCGGGCACCATCGCCCCGCCTGCCGGTACGACGTGCGAGAAGCGCTGAATCGACAGCCCGACTATTTTTTGTATCGCGGTGATGGGCGCAATCCCACGGGGTCGGCGCAGGGTCGGCGCTCGGGCCGGTGTGGGATGCTTGCCCCCGGGTCGGCGGCGCCTGATATAGTGGCCTGGGAGCCCGGAGGCGGACAGGCCTCTCGCCAACTCGGTCAGGTCCGGAAGGAAGCAGCCGTAACGAGTGCCGGCCTGGGTCGTTCACCCGGTCTCCCACCTCGACCCTGGTTTCGAACCCGCCTCGACCCTGGCTTCGAAGATGAGCGATTCGGCGAACGCCTATCGCGTTCTCGCCCGCAAATACCGGCCGCAGACCTTCGCCGAGCTGATCGGGCAGGAGGCGATGGTGCGCACCCTGTCGAACGCGATCGCGACCGGGCGGGTCGCGCACGCCTTTATCCTGACCGGGGTGCGCGGGGTCGGCAAGACCACGACCGCCCGGATAATCGCGCGCGCCTTGAACTGCGTCGGCCCGGACGGCGCCGGCAGGCCGACGATCGCGCCGTGCGGCGCGTGCGAGCATTGCCGCGCCATCGCCGAGGACCGCCATGTCGACGTGATCGAGATGGACGCGGCCTCGCGCACCGGGGTCGACGACATCCGCGAGCTGACCGACGGGGTGCGCTACCGGCCGGTCTCGGCGCGGAACAAGGTCTACATCATCGACGAAGTGCACATGCTCTCGAAAAACGCCTTCAACGCATTGTTGAAGACGCTCGAAGAGCCGCCGCCCGCCGTCGTCTTCGTGTTCGCGACGACCGAGATCCACAAGGTGCCGGTGACCGTCTTGTCGCGCTGCCAGCGGTTTTCGCTGCGCCGGGTGCCCGCCGATCTCTTGGTCGCGCACTACCGCCGGGTTGCTGAGATGGAAGCGGTCGAGGCCACGCCCGCGGCCCTGGCCCTGATTGCCCGCGCTGCCGACGGCTCGGTGCGCGACGGGCTCTCGTTGCTCGACCAGGCGATCGCGCTGTCCGGGGGGCGGGTCGAGGAAGCGGCGGTGCGCGACATGCTCGGCGTCGCCGATCGCGGCCTGGTGTTCGACCTGCTGGAAAGCGTGCTGCGCGGCGATGCGGCGGAGGCACTCGCACAGCTCGACCGCCTCTATCAGGAGGGCGCCGACCCGCTGCTGATATTGCAGGATTTGCTCGACCTCGGCCATTTTTTGACCCGGCTCAAGCTCGCCCCGGAGGCCGGCAGCGGCGACCCGCTCGCCGAAGGCGACCGCGAGCGCGCGCGTCCGCTGGCCGAAAAGTTGACGATGCCCGCGCTCGCCCGGCTGTGGCAGATGCTGCTGAAGGGGCTGGGCGAGGTGCAGGCCGCACCCTCGCCGATCCAGGCGGTCGAGATGGTGCTGGTGCGCCTCGCCTATGTCGCCGACCTCCCGACCCCGGCCGAGCTTGTCCGCGCGCTCGACGGCAGTGGAGCGGGCAGCGGGGCGGCGACCGGTCTCGCGCCCGCAAGCGCGCCGGCTGCGGCGCCGCCGCGCCGGCATTCGGAGCCGCCGGTTGCGGCTTTGGCGGCGCCGGTCGGCGGCAGCGCGCTGCGGGCGCCGGTCGAGCATGCCGAGCCCCGCGCCGAGGCGGTGGACAGCGCCGTGCCGGCGGCGCCGGTTCCGGTGCACGAGCCGATGCCGCAGAGCTTTGCCGAGGTCGTGGCATTGTTCGACGAGCGGCGCGAGGCCGTGATCCGCTCCCACCTCGTCGCGCATTGCCATCTGGTCCATTTCGAGCCCGGGCGGATCGAGCTCCGCCTCGCCGACGGCGCGCCGCGCGACCTCGCCAACCGGTTGGGGCAGCTACTCGGCGAATGGACCGGGACGCGCTGGCTGATCGCGGTGTCCGAGGCCGAGGGCGAGCCCACCCTGCGCCAGCAGCAGGAATCCCGCGACCGCGATCTGCGGAACGAGGTGGCCCACCACCCGTTGGTTCAGGCGGTGCTCGAAACCTTTCCCGGCGCGACCATCGCCGCTGTGCGCGAGCGCTTTGCCGCGCCGGCGGCGGACGCGGACGTACTGCCGGAGGCGGATACCGACGAGGCCAACCCAGACGAGGATTTCGGCATGAAAAACATCGGCCAGCTGATGAAGCAGGCGCAGGCGATGCAGGAAAAGATGGCCGAGATGCAGGCCCAGCTCGAAGCCGTCGAGATGACCGGGGTCGCCGGCGGCGGCATGGTCGAGCTGACCTTGAACGGCAAGAGCGATGTAAAAAAGGTCAAGATCGACAAGTCCTTGCTCGATCCGGCCGAGGTCGAGGTGCTGGAGGATCTGGTCCTGGCCGCGTTTGCCGACGCCCGGCGCAAGGTCTCCGCCCACGCCGAGGAGGAGATGCATAAGCTGACCGGCGGCCTCTCCTTGCCGGGAGGTATGAAATTGCCGTTCTGATTCCCGTTGGGGCGCGGCGCAGTTTGTTCCCTCTCCCCCCGCCGGCCAGGGGGAGAGGGCAGGGTGAGGGGGGCGGCCGCCAGGAATCCCTGCCCCCCGCCCCGCTTTTTCCCGCTCTGTCCCTCCCTGCCTCTTCCGCGAAGCGAAAGGCGCGCGATAGACAACAGCCGCCGCGATGTCCGAGCTCGACACCCTGATCCAGCTGCTCGCCAAATTGCCGGGCCTCGGGCCGCGCTCGGCCAGGCGGGCGGCCCTTCACCTGATCAAGCGGCGCGAGAGCCTGCTGACCCCGCTCGCCACGGCATTGGCGAGGGCGGCCGAGGCGGTCCGCCCGTGCCCGGTCTGCGGCAATTTCGACACGGTCGAGCCGTGCGCGATCTGCCGCGACCCCGAGCGCGACGACGGGATCATCTGCGTCGTCGAGGACCTCGCCGACCTCTGGGCGCTGGAGCGCACCGGCGCCTTCCGCGGCCGCTATCACGTGCTCGGCGGGACCCTGTCGGCGCTCGACGGCGTCGGCCCCGAGGACCTCGCGATCGAGCGCCTGATCGCCCGGCTCCAGCCCGGCCAGGAACTGATCCTGGCCTTGAATGCGACGGTCGAAGGCCAGACCACCGCGCATTACATCGCCGACCGCGCCGCCGGCACCGAGGTCAAGCTCACGCGCCTCGCCCAGGGCGTGCCGATCGGCGGCGAGCTCGACTATCTCGACGACGGCACCCTGACCGCCGCGCTCAGAGCCCGGCGCTCACTGTAGCGGCTAGGGGCACTGCTTCTGCGGGACCTCTCGGCGGCGGAGCAATTCATAGCCCGGTTTCGGTGTGTGGCCTGGATCGCCGTAATGGTAGACGATGTGTATCGACCCGACCGTCGCGACGGAAATCGTGGTCAGCAGAGGATGGCAACCGAATCGAGTTGCGCCGCCTCGAAGGGAGAACATCGGGCCGTCCTCGTATCCGGTGAATCGTCGGGGCTATACACGGAAAGAGCGCATTTGTCAAGAACGAACCGTAAACTCCTCGTCCTCTACCCTCGCCCTCAGAACCAGCGGGATTTGTCGACCAGATTGCGCAACGGCTGGCCGGCCATAAAGCGGCGGCAGTTGTCGAGGATGATTTCGTAGCGGCGCTCGTCGAGATAGGGGCCGTAGCCGGCGGTGTGCGGGGTCAGCAGCACGCCGGGCAGGGTCCACAATTTGTGGTCGGCCGGCAACGGCTCCTGCTCGAATACGTCGAGCCCGGCGCCGGCGATCTCGCCGGCCTCGATCGCCGCGGCGAGATCGTCGAGACGGGTGGTCAGGCCGCGCCCGATATTGATGAAGAACGCGGTCTTTTTCATCTGCTGGAACCGCGCCCGGTTCATGAAGCCTTCGGTCTCCGGGGTGTGCGGCACGGTCAGGATCACGAAATCGGCCTGCGGCAACAGCGCGTCCAATTCGTCGGCGCGGTGCAGTTCGGCCACCCCCGGCGGGGCGGTGCGGCGGCGCTCGTCGACGCCGATGACCCGCATGCCGAAGGCGGCGCAGAGCCGCGCAATCTCGCTGCCGATGCCGCCGACGCCGACGATCAGCGCGGTCGCCTCGGGCAGGTGGACGATCCCCTCGTTCTGCGCCGGCTTCCGCCATTCGCGCCGCAATTGCTGCGGGATGTAGCGCTGCAGGCCGCGGGCGAAGGCCAGCACAAAGGCCATCACATGCGTGCCGATATGATCGTTGTAGATTTCGCGGAAATTGGTGATCGCGACCGGGTGGGCCACCAGCTCGGGATAGTAGTAGCCGGCCGGCGGTGCGGCCTGTGGCGCCTGCAGCCAGCGCAGCTGCCCCGCCTGGCGCAGCAGCTCGGGCGGGATCGTGCCGAACGCGGCCTCGGCGCCGGCGATCGCCTGCTCGGCTTGCGCCCGGTCCTCGGCGATCACGACCGCGAGCTCGGGCATCGCAGCCGCGAGGCGCGCGCCCCACTCGCGGGTCTTCGGCGTCTGCGGCGGCAGCATCAGGAATTGGGTGGGCATCGGCGGGATCCTCCGTTGAGCGACGCTAGCACGACGGCTGTCGGCATTGTAGGCTCGGGGGTCGCGAATTTCCTTGGGGAGAAGGCGGGTGAACACGACCGATCGAGGACCGACAGGGGCGACCAACCGCAAGAAGCTGCTGCTGCCGACGACGATGGCCAAGGCCGGCTGGGCGATCGTCGAGGCGCGCGAGGATGTCGAGGGGGTGCCCTTCGC
The DNA here is from genome assembly GCA_963703855.1 of uncultured Alphaproteobacteria bacterium. Lineage (GTDB taxonomy): Bacteria > Pseudomonadota > Alphaproteobacteria > ATCC43930 > CGMCC-115725 > AP-15. The sequence goes on along the minus strand of CAVPFW010000015.1, from coordinate 518,145 downwards.
GCCGACCGTGCCCAAGGCCGAGCTGCACCGGCTGCTGGAGGACGTCGCCGGGGTCGCCCTCGGCGTCCAGCCGTTCAGCGATCCCGAGCTCGACGCGGCGCCGGCGCTCGAAGTCGTCTCGCGCATCGGCGTCGGCTATGACGCGGTCGACGTGCCGGCGCTGACCCGCCGCAAGATCCCGCTGATGATCGGCGGCACCGCCAATTCGGTCAGCGTCGCCGAGGCCGGGGTGTTTCTGATCATGTCGTTGGCGCGGCGCGGTGCGGCGATGGACGCCCTGGTCAAGGAAGGCCGCTGGCACGACCGCTACAAGGAGATGCCGGTCGACCTCTACGGCAAGACCGTGCTGATCATCGGCTTCGGCAAGATCGGCACCCGCTCGGCCAAGCGCTTCGCCGCGATGGAGACCAATGTCCTGGTCTACGACCCCTATATGTATTCCGAGACGATCCGCGGCATGGGCTACGAGCCGGTCGGCGATCTCGACCTCGCGGTGGCGCGTGCCGATTTCATCACGGTCCATTGCCCAAAGACCCCGGAGACCGTCGGCCTGTTCGACGCCGCCCGGCTGGCGCAGATGAAGCGCACCGCCTTTATCGTCAACACCGCGCGCGGCGGCATCATCGACGAGCGGGCGCTCTACGACGCGCTGAAGGCGAACCGCATCGCCGGCGCGGCGCTCGACGTCTTTGTCGAGGAGCCGACGCCGCAAGATAACCCGCTGCTGACCCTGCCGAACTTCATCGCCGCCCCGCATGTCGCCGGGGTCACCCGCGAGGCGGTCGACCGCATGGGGGTCGCCGCCGTGCAGAACATCTTGAGCGTGCTCGACGGCAAGCCCAACCGCGACAACGTCGTCAACCGCGAGGTGCTCGGCTGAGGCGGTCCCCGCGAAAGGCGCAGGGCCGTCCGAGAAAATCGCGGCTGCGGGGTCGCCGAGCGCGCACCAATGCGCCGGTCCGCGCCGATGGCGATCGCAATCGGGGTCGACGGTCTACGCCGCGCTCGTCCCCGCCGACACTCACGGGCGCGGGAATTCGGCGACAGCGAGGTGCTGACCGCACGTGCCGTATCGGCGTCATGTCGCAGAGCCGCCGCCACAGCTGCGCCCTCCGCTTCGCCGATTTATCGGCCCACAAGGCCGGGTGGCGGATGGCAGCCCGGCGATCGACCCGCACCCCCGACTGATGCTGATCCGGTCGCGCGCGCGACCTCTGCCGATCCCGGCGGTCGGCCGCACATCCTGTTTCTACAAGGAATTTACAGGAGGCTTCATCGCCCCACGGCCGCAATACGCGCCCCCGCCCGGCCGCGCCGTCGGCACAACGCGCCAACCGCAAAGCAGCGCCACCCCCATCGTGATCGCCACAACCACCATCACACACCCGATCGAGAAACGCCGAGCCATAGCACAATTTAACAAGAATGTCAAGGTGACAATACCCTATTCGCAATGAACATGATGGATGGGACGAACAGCCCATTCTGGGTCGTCCATCAGGTTAATGATCTTCGATGGCTCGCTGGGCGGGTCTGAGCGCCGCCCTTCGCTTGCACGCAGTCAGGTCGGACCTCCATCCTCTTCAGTGCTCCCCATATTAGTGCGTAGCGATCAGCGCGGTCCCGTGTTGCGCGAGGAACCGACGTCGGATAACGGGATGACGAGTGAATACGAGAACAGGAAGCGGCTCACATGTGCCGCATCAGTCTTGTATTTTATTAACAAAGTGCGAAATGCAGGATTAATCAGTTGACGGCCATCCAATTCAGGATAACAACGAACATCCTCGCTAGAACTAGATCCCTTCGTGATTTCTCAGCAGCACGGAGGAGGTTAATAATGCGGCTCGTCGCTTTTGTCCTTTGGATGATGCTCGCCAGCGGGACTGCGGCAGCATTCGATTGCGACGGCGTAACCTTTCCATCTACCGTCGTGATATGCAGCGATCCCGAGCTGATGCGGCTGGCCGACGAACGGCAGGAGGCGATTAATGATGCTCGCGGGCGAATTGGAGAGGCGGCTTGGCCTGTATTGTGGGAAGATCAGAAGCGCTGGGTCCGCGCCTATGCTGCCGCGTGCGGAGTGCCGCCTGATCGGCCTCCACCATCCTCCGTTCCCGCTTTAGTCAAGGAATGTTTTAGACAGGCGGGGGTGGCACGGATAGCCTATCTCCGAGGGTATGGAGTTGCCTCGGGTGCGGCTCCTCCCCCGCCAACATCGGAGGCTGCAACGAGTGGCCGTGTCGGGCCGAGTTTCGATTGCAGTAAAGCCGCGTCTTCACTGACGCTGCTAATTTGCGGCGACGCCCAATTGTCGCGGGTCGACCTGTCCTTTAACCAAGCGTATCGGGCGCTTTACGAGCAACTCGGACCGGTAGGGCAGCCCCGGCTGAAGGAGGAGGACCTTGCGTTTATTAATCAAGTGCAGGTTCGATGCGGCCTGCCTAGCTCTGGTACATTGACTGTCGAGGCGAGGCAATCGAGGGATTGCGTCGAGAACGCTTACGAGAAGATGCGCACCACGTGGATCGGCCAATTGACAGGGCCGGCCCGTGAGGAAGCTGTGCGCGCGCCTGAAGATCACATGAGGCTACAGAAGGATCTTCAACAGCTTGGGTTTCTTGCGCCTGGCCCGCTTGATGGCGTCTACGGTCAAGGGACCCGCATTGCAATTGTGGCGTGGCAAAGTGCTCGCGGCCAAACCATTACGGGTTTTCTGGGCGATGCAAACGCACTTACCCTTGAACGGGAGGCTTCCGCAAGATCGCAACCCGTTGTGCTAACTCCCTCCCCAGCGCTGCCCATCGAGCCCGGCAATGGCGGCAACAGAGTCTCAGAACCGGATGAACCCTCACCGCGGGTGGCCACCGCTGAGAAGCCAAGGTCGACGGCCGGCGCGTTGACGCTGGAGGCTACGGGAACGGCGTTCACCATCAACATGTCCGGCCAGTTCCTCACAAACTATCATGTGATAAAGGGCTGTAAGGCGATCCGCCTCCGGATTGCCGCGGGTCCGCAGGATGGCACGATCGCCGCTATCGACGAACGGAATGACTTGGCAGTGATCCGAGCCGCAGCAACCGGAATCGAGCCCATACGGTTTCGCGAAGGCAAAGGCATACGCCCGGCCGACGCCGTGGTCGCATTGGGGTTTCCGTATGCCGGGTTGCTTGCGACCAGCCCGCAGGTCACGACAGGAACCGTATCCGCCCTTGCCGGGATGAATGATGATAGTCGCTATCTTCAAGTCACTGCACCCGTACAGCCGGGCAGCAGCGGTGGGCCGCTTGTCGATCTCAGCGGCAACGTGGTCGGTATCGTATCCGCTCGAATAAATGATTTGGTTGTTGCGGAGGCGACTGGAACGTTGCCTCAAAATATTAATTTCGCGATAAAGAGCACCACAATCCGAGAGTTCCTAGACGCGCATCGGATTGACTATCTTGGTAGCCCTTCTGATACGAAACTCGACGCCGCAGACGTTGGAGAGAGGGCGATGAAATCGACCGTGATGGTGGAATGCTACAAATAAACGGGCAAGGGATCAGGATTATAGTAGGGCCGTTAGATCAGGCGGCGGCGGGGGTGATTTCGGCGGCGATCTTGGCGGCGGGCTCGGTCTCGGCGCGGCAGAGGTCGTAGGCGATTTGGAGGCGCAGCCAGATCGCGGCCGAACCGCCGAAATAGCGGGCGAGGCGCAGGGCGGTCTCCGGCGTGATCGCGCGCTGCCCGCGGACGATCTGGCCGATCCTGGAGGCCGGCAGACGCAATGCCAAGGCCAGCGCGTGCGGGGAAAGGCCGCGGGCCGCCAATTCGTCCCTGAGCACTTCGCCGGGGTGCGGCGCGGGTCCGGCCAGCGGTCGCGTGCGTGCCAATGCCATGGCTGCGCTCGTTGTCAGCGATAATCGACGATCTCCGCATTTGGCGCACGCCGCGCACGGGTCTCGCCGTCCGTGTGTTCAGTCACAAGCGACCGCCATCCTCCCTTTTTTGTCGTCCCGGCGCAGGCCTGGCACAGGCCGGGATCTATATCGGCAATGGGCACCGGCCTTTGCCGGTGTGACGAGAAGAGTTGGCGGAGTCCGTCGGAAATGATCCGCTGATCTACAAAAACGCCTCGGGGGGCAGGCCGAGCAGCACTTGCCGATGGGCTTCGCAGTCGGGATTGGATCTGCTGGGAGAGGGTGTGGATCTCGCGGAAGCGGCGCTCGAACGGGCCGCCGGGGAAGATCGCGTCGACCCTGCGGTTTTGCAGGGCCGGTCGGCGATCGCAACGGCGAGATCGCGTGCCCGTGCCACCGGGTCGGCTCGCCTGACTCAATCCGTCGTGCGGCCTGCGCTTGATTTTTTGTAAACCATGGCGGCGAGCCGCCCGGCTGCGGTCAACACCTCGCCGTCAATGCCCGGTCGCGCTGGGGGCGAGCGAGCCGGCGGCCTCTGCGGCCGGGGGCGCGCGCCGGGTGGAGGCGGCGTCCCACATCAGGCGGGGGTCGAAGGTTTCGGCGGCGAACATGGTCAGCACCACGACGGCGCAAAAGGCCAATGCCCCGACCCCGGGCTGGATCGTGATCACCGCGCCGAAGGTGACCAGCGCCCCGAGCAATGATTCCATGAAGATGTCGATCATCGACCAGCGGCCGATAAAGCGCACCACGTGGTAGAGCCGGGTGCGGTCGCGCAGCCATCCCATACGTCCGGTCTGGGTCGCGGTCAGCATGACCGAGAGGCCAATGAGCTTCAGCACCGGCACCGCGATGCTGGCGAAAAAGACGAGGGCGGCGAGCGGGTATTCGCGGGTGTCGATCAGCTCCTCGACGCCGCCGATGATCGTGCTCGGCATGCCGGCGCCGAGCTGAACCACGGTCAAGACCGGATAGTAATTGGCCGGGATGTAGAGGATCGCGGCGGCGATCACCAGGGCCCAGGTGCGGGCGACGCTGTTCGGCCGGCGCGGGTGCAGCCGGCTGTCGCAGCGCGGGCAGTGCCGATCGCCGGGCTGCGGCAGGCTGACGAGGCCGCAGGTCTCGCAGCCGACGGCACCGGCCATATGGCGGGGCCGGAGGTCGGGCGGGTCCTCGCGGTCGAGCCGCTCCCACACCTTCTCGCGGTCGAGCGCGGCATCGACCCAAACGAGGACGATGGTCAGCGCGAGCAGGGCATAGACGCCGGTCTGCAGCCCGATCGCGACCAGCCCGCCGAGCTTGACGTAGGCGACAAAGACGCCGAGCACGAAGACCTCGATCATCGACCACGGGCGCAGCTTTTCGGCGAGCGCGAAGACGCGGCGCAGGTGGCGCGGCGGGTTTCTTTCGTGGGCGCGGATCAAGACGTAGAGCGTGCCGAGGAGCTTGCCGAACGGCGCCAGCACGGTCACGAACAGCACGACCGCGGCGAGCGGGGCCATGTTCTGCCGCACCAATTCCTGCGGCCCCGAGAACAAATCGGCGACGTGGCGGATGCCGGCGGTCTCGACGCTCATCAACGCGGAGGCGCACATGACCGCCAGCAGCACCACTGCCGCCACGGTCAGTGCGATAATGTGGTCGAGGCGATGGGCGCCGGCGCGGCGCAACGTGGTCGGGCAGCGCGCGCATTGCGCGCTCGTGCCGGGGGGCAGCGCCGGGACCATCTGGATCAGCCCGCAGCCCGGGCATTCGCGCAATTGCGGCAGGGTCGCCGGCGGCTCGCCCGCGGGGGATGCCTTTGGGCGCCTCACCCGGCGCCGGCCCCCGCGGCCGCAGCTCCCGCGGCCAGCATCGGCGCGATGCCGTCGGCGAGCCGGCCGACCGCGGCGCTGATCGCCGCGACTTCGCCGGGCACCCCCGGCATCGGCGGGGGCACCGTGAAGCGGAAGCTGCGCAGCGTCGGCTGGCTCTGCCCGGTGAAGCGCACCGACGCCTGAGCCTGCAGGACGACATTGCCGGCGATGTCTTCGTCGAGCCGCTGGATGTTCAACTCGATGGTCGCGTCGGGGCGGGCCGACACCGCGCCGTTGTCGGCGATCACGGTGGTCCGCGGCAGGCGCTGGCCCAATTCCTCGATCAGCACCCGGCTCAGCATCGCGTTGAGCGGCTCACCCCACCAATCGTTCGACATCACGTCGAGCCGGTAGTTTTCCGACGAGCGGACGATCTGCGAGCGTTCGAGATAATGGGCGATCGCGATCTGCTGCACCAGCACCACTCTGGGCCCGCCGGTCCGCACGGTGCCCGGCGCGGACGCCAGGGTGTAGAGCACCGGATCGGGCGAGGTGCAGGCAGCGAGCGCCGTCGACAGCGCCAGTGCCGCGAGCCGACGGCGGGCCGTGCTCACTCCGTCCCTCCGGCGGGGCGGCCCTTGACCAGCGCCTCGGGGTGGCGCGCCAAGAGATCGGCGAGCGCACGGATCGAGCCGAGCGCATCGTTGGCCTGCACCAGCAGCCGTTCGATGTCGCGGTTGAACTTTGTGTTGTCGCCATAGCCGGCATCGACCGACAGCAGCAGCTTGTTGGCGTTGGTCACGGTCTTTTGCAGCTGGGCGGCCATGTCGGGCAGCTGCTTCAAGGCCGGGGCGGTGCCGGCGTCGACGTGCCGGGTGACCTGCTCGACGGTGGCGATCGTACCCGCCAGCTGGGTCAGGGCCTGCCGCATCTGCGGGCCGCCGGCGAGGGCGTTGACCGATTTGAGGATGCCGTCGAGGTTCTTGCCGATCTGGTCGAACGGGATCGTGTTGACCTTGTCGAGCAGGTCGTTGGCCGAGGCCTGGAGCCCGGCGAAACCGCCGCCCGGCGCGGTCGGCAACACGAAGTCCCCGTCCTCCATCGCGAGCTTGGCCGGCGGCGCGTCGGGCACGAAGTCGAGCGCGACCTGCTGCTGGCCGGTGATCAGGCTGGCGCTCTGCACGGTCGCCCGCAAGCCTTTCTGGAGCAGCGCGTCGACCGCCTCCGCCGGGGTCTTGAACACCTGCACGCCGATGCCGACGACCCGCTCGGGCTCGACCTCGAAGCGGACCGGCGCCAAGACCGCGTCCTTGGCCTTGTCGTAGACGAGCCGCACATTGGTGACGTGGCCGACGACGAGCCCATGCATCGTGACCGACGAGCCGGGTGCCAGCCCGCTGACCGAGCCGGGGAAGTACGAGACCACCTGGAACTTGCGGGTATAGGAGGCGGCCTGGGCGGTGTCGCGATCGGCGAACAGCGGGAAAACATGGTTTTCGAGGCTCGCCGCCTGGGTGCGGTTCTCGGCATCGTCCGGGGTGTCGAAGGCGACGCCGCCGAGGATCAATGCCCGCAACGATTCGAGCTGGATCTCGACCCCGGTCCCGGCGAGCTTGACCGACAGCCCGGAGGCGTTCCAGAACCGGGTGCCGTCGTGCACATAGCTGTCGTAGGGGGCGCGGACAAAGGCGTGGATCGTCACATACTCGGCCATGTCGGCGATGTCCCAGCCGAGCACCTCGCCGACGCTGAGATCGCGAAAGAAGATCGGCGAGCCGAGCGACAGCGAGCTCAGGCGCTTCGCCTTCAGGAAAAAGATGCGGCCCGGGACGTGCTCGCTGAGGATCGGCGGGTCCTCGCGCCCGGTAAAATCGCGCTGCTCCTTGCCGGCGGTGGCGCCGGGCAGCATGCCGACATAGCTGCCCGACAGCAACGTCTCGAGGCCGGAGACGGCGCCGGCGAACAAGCGCGGCTTGACCACCCAGAACACGGTCCTGTCGGTCAGCAGCGGCTCGGCCTGCCGCGTTGTCTTGATGGTCACGACGACATGGCCGTGGTCGGGGGCCAGCTCGAGGCTCTTGACCGTGCCGAAGACGATGTCCTTGAACTTGAGCTGCGACTGCCCGGCCTGCAGCCCCTCGGCGGTGTTGAAGGTGACCGTGATCGTCGGCCCTTCCTTCGACAAGGTGTCCCAGGCGAGCCACACGCCGATCGCGACCGCGACCAGCGGGATCAGCCAGATCACTGAAATCCGCCGCGAGCGCCGCGTCGCGGCGTGCACCAGCGCCGGCGGCTCGGCGAGATTGGTCATGGAAGGCTCCCCCCGCGGAGCGGCGCGTTCTGAGACGTCGTGATCATAAAGATAAGATTGTGGGGCACGGCGTCGGCCGGGTCAATCCATAGGCCGGATGAGGCGGTTGCGACTTGCTAGCCAGGCCAGCGATCGCGCACGGGGTCGCGCGGTCACCCGCTTCAGAATTGGAAGGTCGCGGCAAGGATCGGCCCCTTCATGTGAACGTTGAAGCCGACGTCTTGACTGCTTTGATAATTGAAATTGAGGCTGCGGTAACCTAGGCGGAGCGTAGCCCACGGCTTTAGAGCGTAGTCGAGGGTGCCGATCAGTTGCCAATCGACATGCGCGCCGACATCGAAGCCGCCGAGATCGCCATAAACGGTCAGCCCGAAGCCATCGCTGAAATCGCGGTGATAGCGGGCGGCGAGCAGCGGATCGGCCCAGCCGGCGGTGCGCGACAGATTGGCCGTCGGCAGCAGCCCGCCGTTCAAGGTCAGCCGGCTCGAAAATCCCCAGGCGCGAAAGCCGCCGCCCGCATCGAGCGACTGAAATGGTTGATCGAGCGCGTGGTAGAAGAAGATCGCGGTGCCGGTGTTGGTCGTCAGCGCGGCGTTGCCGCCCTGATAGAAGAGGTTGCGGGTGGTGATGCTGGTGCCGACCGGGACGTGCAGCACGTCGCCGAAGAGGCTGAAGGGCCCATCGCGGATCTCGGCCGATCCCATGAACGGCACCCCGTTCAGGTGCCCGAGGAGCTGAAAGGCGCCGACGTCGGAATTGACCTCGGGCGCCCGCGGCAGCGGCGTCTTGATCGCAGAGTTGATGCCCGCCAGCCACAGATAGGGGGTGACCAAGATCTGCGGCCCGCTCTGAGTTGGCGCCGCCTGCGCGAGCGCCGAGCGCAGATCGGCTCCGATCGCCGCAAGCATAACCGCAACGCCCGCAAGGATCGGTAAGAGCAGCTTGCGGTCGTGCTGCGTCGACCGTTCTGCGCGCATCATGCTGGTACCATGGACCTCATTTGCTGAGCGCCACCGGCGGCGGCTTCCAGGTGCCGTCGAGGATCGAGGGCGGCGTCTCTTTCGGCCAATAGAGCCGCAGCATCGGGATGAACTTGCCGCTCCGCGTCGTCGGCAGCCAGTTGGCCTCCTTGGCGGCTCCGGGGGAGCTCGCCTGAAGGTAAAGATCGACCGACCCGTCGGCGTTGCGCTCGAGCGCGTTGCGGGCGCTCAAGGTGTAGCGGTTCAGCTTGTTCGGCACGAAGAAATAGTGGCCGTCATACATCGTCAACGACCAGAAGCCGTCGACCGGCGGCAGCTGTCCCGCCGGGAAGTGCATGACGTAGCGGTTGGCGGCATCGAACGGCTTGCCGTCCGCGTCCACCTCGGCGACCGGGTAGATCGCATCCTGCGGCCGGTTGGCGCCGAGGCCGATGGCGGTCACCAGGGCGCGCAAGCGATACTCGGTGCCGTAGACGCCGAGCCTGGTGAAGACGCTCCACCCGTTGGTCAAGGCGACCTCGTTCAACAGCCCCATGATCGCCGCCTGAGCGGGCCGGGGAGCGGCTTGAATGGCGGCGGATTGCGTTTGGTTCAACTTTGCCGGGTCGAAATCCTGGCCGGGAACGATCCCGATCTTCGCCATCGCAGCGACCATCGGGGCATCCGCTGGCGCCGGCGGGTTGGTTTTCATCAGCTCGGCCAGCAGTCGGAAGTAGGTGGCGCCGTCCATTGCGTCGACTTGGTCGCGCACCGGGTCCTTGGTGTCCCAGGCGGGGTTCACGACGCCCGGCGGCGGGGTGTAGGGTTTGCCCCACGCGCTGAGCGGGGTCAGCTTGTATTGCGCCTGAATGGCGTTGACGGCGGCATAGTCGGCCGGCGTGCCGGTCGAATAGGTGCGGCCGAGCACCCAGACGATGTTTGTCGGCGATTGGTATGCGGCCTTGATGCCCGGCGGCAAGGTCCCGTTCCACCCCGGGCCGGTGATCGCGAAATCGGCAGCCGCGGTGCCGGTGGTGCGCTTGCCGGGGTCGGCGAACACGTTTGTCCAGCCGTCCAGCATCGGCATCAGATAGTAGCGGCCATGCTCGTCGGGCACATGCAGGATGTAAGGTTCCTTGCCGACATCGATCCATGCCGTCGAGTAGAGAGTGTCGGCGTTCGGCGCCGTCACCCGCTTGTCGGAGGCAGCAGGGTATTTCGGGACGTTGACGAAGTAGCCCATCGGCGCGCTCTTGCCGTTGGGCCGAGCCACGTTGGTGAAGCTGCGCCGGGTCAGCTCCATGGTGACCAGCGGGTAGCCGTAGACATAAGCGTCCACGGCGATCGCCTGGGCTTCCTTGGGGGTGAGGCTCTGCGCCGATGCTGTCGAACCGCCGGATATCAGCAAACCCGCGACGAATGCCGCAAACGCGCGAGAGGCTGCTGCCCGCAGTATGCTCATGCCATTTCTCCATTTTCTGGCCGCCTCCGTTAGAAAGCCGACATTGATGCGGCCGGCCCAGCAGCCGCGGATCGCGCGCTACGGTGTTCGTATGACCGGTGGGAGCTTCCACTGGCCGTCGAGAATTGCTCGTTTCGGCCAGTAGCACCGCAGAACCATATAGATCGAACCATCGGGCGCGGGCAGCCAGTTTGCTTCCTTGCCACTCCCCGGAGGGTCCTTCTGGATATAGATCGGCAGACTGCCGTCGGGATCGAGCTTGAGCTTGGGCAGCATCGGCGAATTGATGAGGTACCGATTGATTGGATTGGCAACCAATAGCTGAGTCTTGCCGTCGTACATCGTGACCGACCAGAACGCATTTACGGGAGGCTCCTTCCCCTTCACAAAACGCAGGACATAGCGGTTCGTCTCACCGTTCAGAGGTTGGCCTGAGGCGTCAGCATGCCAGGTGAAATAATAGGCCTCGCTCTCGGAGTTCCCATAGATGCCCATTTTCGCACCGACCGCGCGGTTCAGATAGTTGTTCTTCATGAACTCACGCGTGCCGAACAGCAGCGCTGTGCCGGTCTCGGTGGCGGCTTTGGCGTCGATAGCCTTCATGCCCGCTGCCATGCCGGCGGCGATCGCCTGGCGGATCTCCGGTGAGAAGGCGGCCGGATCGAACGGCTTGCCGGGCTCGATGCCGATCTTCTCGAAGCTGGCGCGCGCGATCTTGTCGGCGGGAACGGTCGGGCAGAATTGCAGGATGAAATTGAGGTATCCGAAGAAGTCGGCCGACCCGGCTTTCTCGCGGCTGAACGGCGGGAAATCGACCTTGGGCGCGGCTGGAGGCGGCGGCGTCCCTAGGAACTGGCTCAACGGCTGCACCGTGTAGCCGGCCTGGACCCGTTTGACGTTCACCATGTCTTCGGGATCGAACAGCTGGGTACGATATCCCAAAAAAACGAATTGCGTGTCGGCGCGTATGATCTTGGCGATGCCCTTCGGGACTTCGCCCTTCCAGGCGGGACCGGCAAGCAGGTACTTACCCTCGCCATTGCCCGTGGCAGCGGTGCCGACATAGGCAAAGTTGTAGGTGTAGAGGTCGACAAACTGGACGGAATAGTACCGCTTACCCTGCACCCGTGGCACGCCCAATACCAGCGGCTCCGCTCGCAGGTCCGCCCACACAAAGGAATAGGGTGTGTCGCTGTTCGGCGTTACGATCGTCGTGTCTTGTGGCGTGAACACGTTCGCCGAGTTCCAGGTCTGGTTAAACGGCGCCTTGTATTGCGATTGATTTTTGTCGATCGCGAACTCGAACATCGTTCCATAGTTCATGACCATCGGGTAGCCATAGATGAAAGCTTCCTCGGCGATCGCCTGGGCTTCGTTGGGGGCGAGGTTTTGTGCCGAAGCCGCCGAGGCGCCTGCTATCAGCAAACCTCCGACCAATGCCGCAAACGCGCGACCGGCTGCCGTGTTCGGTATGCTCATGTTATTTCTCCATCCTGCGGCTGCTTATGGCGGAGCCGCGCCGCGCACATGCACGCCGATGATCCGATCGCCGGCGCATCCGCACACTCGGGCACTGGGTCGAGCTCAGGCGGCGGGCGCTCCGGGCCCTTGCACGGTGATGACGATGCGCCGGTTTTTCGCTCGGTCCGCCGGCGTGTCGTCATCCCGGATGCCTTTTTCGCCAGCCACAGCGCTCAGATCGTCGCCCTCGCCGAACGTCTCCGGCTGCCGGCAGCCTACCCTTACCGGTACTACGTCGCGCAGGGCGGGCTGTTATGCTACGGCGTCAACAACGTAGACCTGTTCCGGCAGGACGCACCGTACGTCGATCGCATTCTGCGTGGCACGAAGCCGGCCGATCTCCCGGTCCAGCAGCCCTCCCGCTTCCGGCTGGTCATCAACCTCAAGACCGCCAAGGCGCCCGGCCTCACCATCCCGCAATCGCTGCTCGCGGCTGCCGACGAAGTCATCGAGTGATGGCGCGCGTTGCTGCGAGCGGGCATTGCAATCTTCGGTAGTGTGGCAGCGCTAGCGCGGCCGCGAGGCTCAAATTGGAAGCCGAATGACGCTTAAAATCAGCGGCTTGACCGGTATTCCGAACGGCCAATTCGCCCCGTCATGAATAAGATGGGGTTAGCGGCTGCCACAGGCCGATCTCGGTTGACCGAAGCGTCGTCGGGTCATGCGCTGACGAAAGATGCGGTGTGAGCTAGTATGGCTTGCGGACGACCGCGGCCCCGTTGGGCCCGACGCATCCCGCTCGATAAACGCCATTGGCGCAGGAGACTGAAGAGTGCGGTTTGACTCGGGGTGCCTTGCGGACGACCGCAGCCCCATTCGGGCCGGCGCATCCGGCTCGGTAGACCCCGTTGACGCAAGAGGCGGCTTGGGTTTGGTGAGCGAGAGCAAGCGTGCCGAGGGCAAGCGCGGCGACGAGCGCAACATGTTTCATTTCAACTACTCCAGAGAGTTCGCGCGGTAAGCGGGATGACGGACGCTGCGGCGGCGGTTAACCTGGCCATGGCTGATTTCCCCATTGTGTCGATCTTGATCGGGCGAAGCGCGCCCAGATCGCGCGCCTAGACCGCCAATTCCTCGGCTGACGGTGCAGAATCGGCAAATTTTCGATTTACCGCAGATATTCGATTTACCTACGCCTGAAGGTAGACCAAAAGGGTGGCCAATATGTGACATTCCATCTCTAGGGGCGCGATTCCGGTTCACGGCGCGAGCCGCCGCACGATTTCGATGAGCTGCAGGTGGGCGGCGCTGGTCGGATCGCGAAATTCTGCGACCGAGTGCGCGTCGGCAAGCCGGCTCAGGCGAACGAGCTCGAGGATGCGTTGCCGCCGATTCAGCTGCAGCTCAGATGGCCGGTGGGTCAACAGGAGGCGCCGCAGCTCGCCGTCGCCAAACAGATGGTTGAGTTCTGCCGCCGTCACATAGATCAAAACCAGCACCAAAATCCTTGCAAAGCCCGTCAATTTGGCCTGCGCCGGTGCGCCGGCCGGCGGTGCCGCGTCGGCGCGGGCCGGGGCGATCGGGCCGACCGCGAGCGCGGCGACCAGCATCAGCCGGCCGAGGCAGCGCGACCAAGCCCGGCCTTCTACGGATGCTGTGTCGGACACCCGCATCGTGCCTGCGCCTTCACCCGGACACGCTGGACGAGGGGTGGCCGAAGCCGCCTCCTCTTTGCGTCCCAGCGATTAGCCGCCGCCGCCGACGACATGCGGCTCCGGCTGGCCCTTCAGCAAGGGCAGCGGGTTGTCGGGCTGCTGCAGATTCGGAACCAGATCATTCGAGGCGCCTGCGCCCGGATGGCAGCCATGACCCGGCCGATATCGGCATCGAGCTCCATCAGCGAATCCGAATAGTCGCCGAGATGCGACTTGCCGGCGAACTCCGGCGCGGCGTTGGTCGGGTTGTGCATCTCGATGAAGTTCACGTCCATCAAGATACCTGGGTCCATTTGCACACCGCTCCGCAGCAGTCCTGGTCCAGGATGTGTCCGGAACGCGATGACGGCCCGCCCGCCCCAACCCGCCACGTGCGAAACTCGCGGCAGGTTCTCCCAGAACCGTTGCATCCATACGCGATGCAGGTCGATACGGGTGAGCTTCGCGGTGAAATCCCCGCGCCGGGTAACCGTCAGCTCGGTTGTCCCTTGGCGGATCGCCGCCGCATAATCGTCGGGGTAGGTGAAGGTTCGGACGGCGCTGGAAATCATTTGCCGTCCAATCGGCTCCTTTCGAAGGTGTCCTGGGTTCGGGCACGGTGGGGCGAGGCTGGGCCGCAACGGGAGATACCGGGAATTTGCTACAATCGTGCGAACTGCCGGCCCGGTTCGACAATCAACACTGCGTCCCCCGGGCTGGGTGACGGCTGCTTCTACCCCTCCTGGGCCATGCGCGCTAGGGATCGAGCGGCGGCAGCAGGCGGTGGGCGAGGGTGCGCGGCAGGATGCCGTGCAGCCGCGGGTCCTCGAACGAGACCGGGCGGCGGGCGTAGACGGTAAAGCCGGCGCGCTGGTAGACGCCCAAGGCCTTGGGATGATCGTAGGTCGAGGTGTGCAGCCAGAAGCGGTCGATCGGCCGCGCGGACCACGCCCGGTCGATCGCCGCCTGCAGCATGTACGGGCCGAACCCGCGGCCGATGAAATCGGGGACGAGCCCGAAATAGCACAATTTGGTCTCGCGCGGCTCGGCGGCGTCGAGCTCGAAAAACCCGGCCGGCACGCCGCCCACATAGAGCACGAAGATCTCGATCGTCGGCGTGGCGATCAGCCGGGCCAATGCCGCATCGCCGAACAGCCGGCGCTCGAACCACAGCCAGGGCTCGCCGACCGCGTCGTAGATATAGCGATAGAACGAGACGGTGCAGTTCTCGGCCCGCATCAGGGCGAGCCTGCCGGCCGGCATCGGTGCTCGGCCCGCTGTCGGGCGCTCGAGCATCTCGAGATAGGTGATGGTGTCGTGGAGCAGCACGGCTCAAGCCCTCGTCATCGGGTGTGCGGGGCCGCGGGCCCGGTCTCGACCGGGGTGTCGCCGGGCAGCCCCCATTCCGACCATGACCCGTCATAGACGGCCGCCCCCGGATGCCCGATCAGGTGCAGGGCAAAGGCGAGCGCGCAGGCGGTGACCCCCGACCCGCAGCTGGTCACGACCGGCCGGTCGAGCGCCACCCCGGCGTCGCCGAACAGCCGCGCCAGCTCCTCGGCGCTGCGCAGCTGCTTCGTGGCGGGATCGGTCACCTGGTCATAGGGGAGGTTGCGGCTGCCGGGGATGTGGCCGCTGCGCAGGCCGGGCCGGCTCTCGGGGAGGGTGCCGTCGAAGCGGCCCGGGGCGCGGGCGTCGACCACCTGCTCGCGGCGGGTCGCGAGGTTCTCCTGCACGGCCTCCTTGTCGCGCACCAGCGCCGGGTCGAAATGCGCGGTGAAACGGCGCGGCGCCGGGCTCGGGATCGCGGTGTCGAGCGGCCGCCCCTCGGCCTTCCATTTGGGCAGCCCGCCATCGAGCAGGGCCACGTCGCGATGGCCGAAGAGGCGCAGCATCCACCACGCCCGGCCGGCCGAGGACAGCCCGACGCTGTCGTAGACGACGACCCGGTCATCGTCGCCGATGCCGAGCGCGGCCATCTTGCCGGCAAACAGCTCGGCCGGTGGGATCATGTGCGGCAGGCTGGCGCCGGGCAGGGCGATGTCGTCGATGTCGAAGAACACCGCACCCGGGATGTGCTCGCGTTGGTAATCGGCCCACGCGGTCGGGGTGATGCCGGGCAATTTGAACGAGCAGTCCACCACCCGGACATGCGGGTCGTCGAGGTGGGCGGCGAGCCATTCGCTGCCGACCAGGGCTTCGGGATGGGCATAGGGCATGGCGCTGCTCTCGGTCATTTTCCTGGGCTCACTCGGCGAAAGCGATGATCACGCGGCGGTTCTGCCGGCCTTTGTTTTCGATCTTGGTCACCGCGACCGGGCCGATCTCGGCGGTGTTCCTGACGTGGGTCCCGCCGCAGGGCTGCAGATCGACCCCGGCAATCTCGATCAGCCGCACCCGCCCCATGCCGGTCGGCGGCTTGACCGACATCGTGCGCACGAGGTCGGGCCGGGCGGCGAGCTCATCGTCGCCGATCCACCGCGGCGCCGCCGGGTGTGCCCCGGCGATCAGCAGGTTGAGGCGGGCGGCGAGCGTCTCCTTGTCGAGGCTCGATCCCGGCACGTCGAAGTCGAGCCGCCCCCTGCCGTCCGCGACCTGGCCGCCGGTCACCGCGCCGGGGACGATGCTGCACAGCAGATGCAGGCAGGTATGCATGCGCATCAGCCGATGGCGCCGCTCCCAGTCGATCTCGGCAGCGATCTCGGCGCCGGGCTCGGGCAATGCGGCGCCCGCTGCCGGAACATGGATCACCTCGTCCGCCAGGTCGCCCTTGACCGCGTCGACGATCGCGATCGTCTCCCCGGACGGCAGCCGCAGCACCCCGGTGTCGCCCGGCTGCCCCCCGCCCATCGGGTAGAACACCGTGCGGTCGAGCCGGATGCCGCGTCCATCGGCGGCAATCACCCGCGCCGTGCAGGACCGCAGATACCCGTCGTCGCGAAACAAAAGCTCGGTCATCCGGCCATCCCAATTTTTCCATCCCGGCCCACGGGTCCGGCCCTTGGCCGGCCCGAGGACAGGCTGCGGCCGGGACCCATTTGGGCCAACGCACGAACCTGCGGATTAAGCTGGTAGATCATTCGACAAGTCCAGCCAATGCGGGTTGTCTCTCTCGATTAGGTTGATCTTCCAATCCCGCTTCCATCCCTCGATCCGCTTTTCGCGCTGCAGCGCCGAAGCATGCTTCTCATGCATCTCAAACCAGACCAGGCGATCGACCCCATATTTGGCCGTGAAACCGCGCACTAGTTTGCCTTTGTGCTCCGAAACCCGCTGTGCGAGGTCCGAAGTCACCCCGACATACAGAGTTCCGTAGGGTTTGCTGCCAAGCAGATAGACGAAATACATCGAGCGGGCCGAAAAATGGGTCCCGGCCTCCGCCGGGATGGGCTGGAGGAAAATCGACGTTCAGAGCCACGGCGGGACGGGCAGGTCGCGCTCTTTGAGAAAGGCGGGGTTGAACAATTTCGACTGATAGCGGGTGCCGGAATTGGCGAGGATGGTCACGATCGTGTGGCCGGGGCCCATCAGCCGCGCCAGGCGGATGGCGCCGCACACATTGATCCCGGTCGAGCCGCCGAGCACCAGCCCCTCCTCGGTGACGAGGTCGAACAGGACCGGCAGCATCTCGGCATCGCTGATCTGAAACTGCCCGTCCGGCGCAAAGCCCGCGAGGTTCTCCGTTTCGTGGTTGTTGCCGATGCCCTCGGTGATCGAGCTGCCTTCCGGCTTCCACTCGCCGCGCGCATACCAGCTGTAGATTCCCGAGCCCATGCAGTCGGACAGGTAGATTTTGACGTTCGGGTTGCGCTCCTTGAGGGCGATGCCGACCCCGGACAACGTGCCGCCGGTGCCGACCGAGCAGGTAAAGCCGTCGACCTTGCCCGCGGTCTGGTCCCAGATCTCGGGGCCGGTCGTCTCGTAGTGGCCGCGGCGGTTGGCGAGGTTGTCGAACTGGTTCGCCCAGATCGCGCCATTGGGCTCGTTTGCCGCGATTTCCTCGGCGAGCCGCCCGGAGTAACGCGCGTAATGCATCGGGTTTGCGTAAGGCACCGCCGGGACGAGCCGCAGATCGGCCCCGCACAGCAGCAGCATGTCCTTTTTTTCCTGGCTCTGCGTCTCGGGCATGACGATGACCGTGCGGTAGCCGCGCGCATTGCCGACCAATGCCAGGCCGATCCCGGTATTGCCGGCGGTGCCCTCGACGATGACCCCGCCCGGCTTCAAGAGGCCGCGCTCCTCGGCATCCTTGATGATCGCCAGCGCCGCGCGGTCCTTGACCGAGCCGCCCGGGTTCAAAAACTCGGCCTTGCCGAGGATCGTGCACCCGGTCGCCTCGGAGGCCCGCCGCAGCTTGATCAGCGGCGTATTCCCGACCGTCCCGACAAAGCCGTCGCGGATCTGCATGCCCGTCTCCTTGGCGTTGCCCCTCCCGTGCCGACACTATCGGCCTCGGCAGAGCGGACGCAACACCGCTGGTGCCTGCGCGGCGCGCTCGGCGGCTCGGATGGTTGGAGCGACGCAGCGCCGATATTGCCCTTCGACAGGGTGGCTCCGCGCGGGTAGGCTTTGATGGAATCCGGGGTTGATCCGGACCGATCAGGCCGAGGGAGGATACCATGCACGTAACCCGTCGCAATTTGGCTGTCGCGGGCGCGCTCGCGCTCGGCACGTCGAGCCTGCTGCGCAGCTCCGCGGCATGTGCCGATGCGTCCGACGAGGCTGCGGTCAAAGACGCCGTGGAGGCGCTGCGCAAGGCATTGCTGGCGGCCGACAAGGCCCAGCTGGAGCAATTGGCGGCCGATCAGCTGAGCTACGGCCATTCGAGCGCCAAGGTTCAGACCAAGGCCCAGTTCGTCGACGGCGTCATGACCAGAAAGGCTGTCGTCAAGTCGCTGACCTTTCCCGAGCTGACCGTCGCGGTGGCCGGCGACGCCGCGATCGCCCGCCACCTTTACGTGTCCGAATCCGAGACCGACGGCAAACCCAACAATGTCAGGATCGGTATTCTCGCGGTCTGGCAAAAGCAGGACGGAAGCTGGAAGCTGTTGGCACGCCAGGGCTACAAGCTCGCCTGACCCACCGGCCGGGCTGATCAGGGGCTCGGCCGCAATCGAGCATTGGATCGATGGCCATTGTCGGCGACCCGCAGAAGAGGACAACAACATGCCCGATAACGACACCAACCGAGCAGTCGCGCGTGCCGCCGCCGCAGCTGTTCCCGGCCCGATCGCGGCGCCCGCCCGCTCCCGCCGTCGCGCCTTCGCTTCCGCCGGTGCACATGGTCGATCTGATGACGCGGGAAGGATCGGCGGCGTTTGGCGCGCGGTGGAAGACCATGGAGGCGAAGATCGTCGAAGTCGCGGCGATACCGGACGCCATGCCCGAGTTCAAGACGACCTACGATATCCAGCCGCATGCCGGAGAGGGCGGGTTCGACGATTCGTCGTGGCCGGCGATCGACCCGACCGAGCTGGGCGCAAGACGGGGCGGCGGCAGGGTGTCGTTTATCTGGTTCCGCGCGCAGCTGACGATCCCGGCAAAAATCGGGGATTTCGTCACGTCGGGTGCAAAGGCGGTGCTGACCGCGAATATCGACGACTACGCCGAAATCTGGGTCAACGGGGAGTTGCCGCGGGCCGCCGGCCGACCCAGCCCGGCCACGATCCAAGGCTTCAACATGCCCAATCGCCTAGTGCTCAGTGACGCGGTCGCGGCCGGCGACAGGTTCCAGCTCGCGGTCTTCGGCATCAACGGGCCGATCTCGGCGGCACCGCCGAACACCGTCTGGTTCCGCGAGGCCAAGGTCGAATTCTACCGCTGACCACCGTGGGCGGCGGTCAGGTTTGACGAACCGCGAGGTGGCGGATGGCGAAGCCATGGCGCTCGGCGAGGATTTCGGCGATGCGGCGGCGGTGGCAGACCTGCCAATCCGCCTCGTAGCACAACAGGCAGCTCGGCGCCGCCGCGGCGAGCTCGGCGGCATGCCGAAGGTCGAGCTCGGCCTCGGGGCGGGCGAGCTTTTCGTCGACGATGGCCCAGAATCGCTCCCATTCCCGGCGGCGGCCGGCGAGGCGGCCTGCGGGCGGGGTGCCGAGCGCCGCGAGATGCACGTAGCGCATCCCGGCCTCCTCGACCGCGGCCGCGAGCTGGCGCTTCGAAAAGCCGGGCCGGCGCGAGATCGGCCGGTCGCGCACGTCGAGCAGCAGCGCCACGCCCGCCATACCGAGGGCGGCGACAAAGTCGCGCAGGAGCGCCTTTTCGTAGCCGATCGTGCAGAGGGTGGGGCCGGTCATCGGCTGCGGCAGAGTTCGACCGCGGCGGGGTCGAGCTCGATGCCGAGACCGGGGCGCTCCGGCAGCCGGATCACGCCGTCCTGGACGATGATCGTCATCGTGTCAGCCCTCGCCCAGCACAGCCAGGATGTCGCATTGGATCTGCATCGGCGCCGCCAGGTCGTGCGAGGTCATGGTGTGGCGCGCCGGCCGCGAGTGCGGGTCGGGGAACATCGCCACCCAGTGACGGTTCAGGATCTCGCGCAACGAGCGGTCGGTGATCCACACCGTCATCTTGACGATGTCGTCGGGAGAGCCGCCGGCGGCCTCCATTACCCGGCGGACATTGGCGAACATGCCGCGGCATTGCGCGTCGAGGTCGGGATCTATCCTGCCGTTTTCGGGGTCGGCGCCGGAGATCGCCCCGGTGACGACAAACGGGCCGCGCCGGCAGCCGCTCGGGATCGGATTGACGTGCTTGGCGCCCGGCACGTCGATGCTTTGCCGTTTTTCCATGATTGCCTCTCATCCCAGCGCTGCCGGCGATCGGCCGCGACCGCGGAGCCGCCGCGGCCTAGTATGGCAGCACCGCTCCCGAGTTTGGACCTCGCATGCTGTCCGAAGATCAGCGCCGCTTTCTCGACAGCCGCAGGGTCGGCCATCTCGCGACCGCCGATTCGCATGCCCGGCCTCATGTCGTGCCGGTATGCTTTGCCGCGACCGCCGACACGCTCTACATCACCATCGACCAGAAGCCCAAGGGCGATCCCCGGGCGTTGAAGCGTCTGCGGAACATCGTCGACAACCCGGCCGTCGCCTTTGTCGCCGACCGCTATGACGAGGATTGGCGCCGGCTCGGCTGGGTCATGCTGCGCGGACCTGCCGAGATCATCGAAGAGGGCGAGGGCGGGGCAACCGCTGCCGAGCACGGCCGGGCCCAGGCGCTGCTGCGGGCGCGTTATCGCCAGCTCGCGGCGATGCTTATCGGCGATCTGCCGGTCATCGCCATCCGGGTCGAACGCGTGACCCAGTGGGGCGACCTGTCGGTCGACCCTTGACCCCCGAGCCGGTTCCGGGGCGCCCGACGGTCGGCGCCTGGCGGCAGGCGCGCCGGAACGGTCGGGGCGAGGCGCGTTTGCCTTGTGCGAAGTGCCGGGCGCGAGTATGGTCGAACCGCCAGCCCGCTTCCGGCTGGCGTTGCTCTCGGTGGCGCCCGACCCATGGCGATGTCCCGCATCCTGTTCGAGCGCTCCGCAACGGATCAGCGGCTCGGGGACCCGAGCCCGGCGGCTCCGCGACCCGGCGGCGCGGCCGAATGGGAGCAGAAACAGGAGCCGGCGGAATATTATCGGGCCGCCGCGGCACGCGCGCGAGCGCTGGAGCAGGATGCGACGACCCCGCGGGTCAAGCAGCATCTGCGCGAGCTGATCGATCGCTACGATCGTCTGGCCGGAGAAGTCGAAAGAACCGCCGAAAGCGAGCCGAGCGCAAACGCGGGCCGGCTGCGTTAGCACCCGGCGGAAATCGGCGGGTTGTCGGGGTCGCGCTGCCGACGGCGGCTGAACCCGCCCCGGCAAGAAAGACCATCGGTCAGCTCTTGGCAAACAGCCGTCGCAGCGCGTCCTTGGCGCGCGCCAGGACCCGCCGGCGCGCGGGCGGCAGGTTGCGGCCGGCACGGTTGACATAGAAGTTCAGCATCGACATCGCCGACTGGAATGCGCCCGCCTTCCGCCGCTGGCTCTGCTCGGCCGAGCGTTTCAGCGATTGGGCGATTCGCTCGGGATCATCCCCGGTGAACACGCCGGGCTCGAGATCGAGGGCGTTGCTTTCTCTGGTGATCTTTCCCGACCAGTACTTTCCTGCGTCGGACCGGCGTTTCGCACCATGCGCCATTTCGTTCCTCGGCCATCTCCCGGCCGCTGGCGGCAGCCGTCGGGTCGCCCTTCTTGTTGTACTTACGGATCGCGGTCGCGCGGGTTCCGCACCGCGGTCAAGACGGCTAGGTTGCGCAACTCGCGTTGCGCTTTCTTCTGACCCGATCCCGAGGTTTTCATGCCAGACGACATCAACGCCTTCCTCCCCGGCCCGCGGGTCCATATCGAGGGCCGGCCGGGCGGACCGCTCTCCGGGCTCACCTTCGCGGCCAAGGATCTGTTCGATGTCGCCGGCTACCCGACCGGCGGCGGCAACCCGGACTGGGCGCGCTCGAACCCGGTCCCGACCCGGCATTCCTGGGCGGTGCAGCGCCTGCTCGACGCCGGGGCAACCTTGATCGGCAAGACCATCACCGACGAGGTGTCGCTCGGCATCGTCGGCGAGAACGCGTTCTACGGGACCCCGGTCAATGTCCGCGCGCCGGGGCGGGTCCCGGGCGGCTCGTCCTCGGGCTCGGCCGCGGCGGTCGCCGCCGGGTTGTGCGACACCGCGATCGGCACCGATACCGGCGGCTCGGTGCGGGTCCCGGCGAGCTTCTGCGGCCTCTACGGCATCCGCCCGACGCATGGCCGGATCGACGTCGCGGGCATGCTGCCGCAGGCGCCGAGCTCGGACACCACCGGCTGGTTCGCCCGCGACGCCGCGACCTTTGCGCGGGTGTCGATGGTCATGCTCGACGAGGCCATCCCGCCGGCCTTGCCGGACCGGCTGATCGTTGCGGTCGATGCTTTCGCCTTTGCCGATCCCGAGGTCGCCGACGGGTTATGCCCGCTGGTGGAGCGGCTGCAGGCGCTGATCGGGAACGCCCGCGAGGAGGTCATGGCGCCGGCCGGCATCGTGCAGTGGGCGCGCGCCCAGCGTACCCTGCAGCCCTCCGAGGCGTGGCTGACGTTCAAGGACTGGATCGAGCGCTGCAACCCGCGTCTCGCCTACAGTGTCGCGCGCAACATCTTTACCGGATCGCAGATCCCGGACAGCGAGCGCCAATGGGCCGATCTCGTGCGCCGCGAGGCGCGCGGGCGGATGCGCCATCTGCTGCCGCCCGGCACCATCCTGTGCCTGCCGACGACGCCCTTTCCGGCGCCGAAGCGCGACGAGAAACTGTCGGTTGCCGGGCCGCAGCGCGATCGGATCCTGTGCCTGTGTGCGCATGGCGGGCTGACCGGCATGCCGCAGGTCAGCATTCCCGGAAGCGAAGTCGGTGGTTTGCCGGTCGGCCTGTCGATCGTCGGCGGCCGCGGCAGCGATGCGGCGTTGGTTGCGGTGGCGGCGGCCCTCACGAGCGCGTGATCAGCTTGACCCCCAAGCTTCGGCGATTGCATGATCCGCGAAATTCGCCCCGGGGGAGGTATAAATGAGAGCGTCCGCAGCAATCATGCCGTCGATTCTGGCGGCTGCCATGGCTTTCGCGTTGGGGGGCGCCGCGGTTCCGGCGGTCGCCGGTCCCGACCCGGTCTTCGAGGCGCCGTTGCTCGGCATCAATGAAGTCCCGCCGAACGCGTCGCCGGCAACCGGCTTCTCGATCGTGACCTTGCTTGGAAACATGCTCGATGTCGACGAGACGTTCAGCGGCCTGATCGGCGGACCGGCCAGCGCCGCCCACATCCATTGCTGCACGCCGCCGGGGACAAATACCGGGGTCGCGGTGCCGTTCACCGGGTTCCCCGCCGCCACCTCGGGATCGTACCTGCACGATTTCGATCTGACCGACCCCGCCGTCTATAATGCGGCCTTCCTCACCGCGAATGGCGGCACCGCTGCCGGGGCCGAGGCGGCTCTAATCGCCGGGCTCGACGCGGGGTTGGCCTATGCCAACATCCACGATGCGACGTTTCCCGGCGGTGAGATCCGAGGCTTTCTCGCGCTGGTGCCCGAGCCTGCCAGTTCGATCCTCCTGGTCTCGGCGCTGCTCGGCCTGGCCGCGAGGCGCCGGGGGCGCCGTCGGCTAAACCCGCAACTGGTCGGCGATTTGTAAATCCTGGTCCGGAAGTCGATCGCCGCATCTTCCCCGAGCCGGGTCACGCCTCTGAAACGAGGTAATCCATCGCCGCGGCGACGCCCCCCTTGCCGTGGGGGATGCCGGTGAGCTCGAGCGCCATCTCGACCGCGGCGAGGGAGCCGAGGATCATCGGCTCGTTCAGATCGCCCAGATGGCCGATGCGGAACAGGCGGCCCTGCAGCGGCCCGAGCCCGCCGCCCAATGACACGTTGAACTTGTCGAGGCAGGCCGTGCGCATCTTGTTGGCGTCATAACCCTGCGGGGTCAGCACGGCGGTCACCGAATCGGATTGACCGCGGGGGTCGACGGCAAACATCTCGGGTCCGTCGTTGCGGCGCCAGACGCGCACCGCGCGCCGGGTCGCCTCGGCGAGGCGGTGATGGCGTGCGAATACCTGATCGAGACCTTCCTCCTCGATCATGCGCAGCGCTTCCTGCAAGCCGTAGAAAAAGTGGACAGGTGCTGTGCCGTTCCATACCGCCTGCGAGGTGCCCTCGACCAGCCGGCGCCAATCCCAATAAACCCGGGGCAGCCTGGCTTCGGCGGCGGCGGCGAGGGCGCGGGCGCTGACCCCGGTAAAAGCCATGCCGGTCGGCAGCATCAGCCCCTTCTGCGAGCCGGCGACGACGACGTCGACGGCCCATTCGTCCATGCGGAAATCCATCGACACCAGGGACGAGATCACGTCGACCAGGAACAATGCCGGATGCCGGGCCGCATCGATCGCTCCGCGCAGCCGGACGATGTCATGGACGACGCCGGTCGAGGTTTCGTTGTGCACCACCAGCACCGCCTTGATCGCGTGCAGGCGATCCTCGCGCAGCCGGCTCTCGAGTGCCGCCGGGTCGGCGCAATTGCGCCAGTCGTTGGCGATGGTCTCGACCTCGATCCCGAACGCCTCGCAGCGCAGGCCCCAATTGAGCGAGAAATAGCCGGTCTCGACGACCAGGACCCGGTCGCCCGGCGAGAACAGATTGACCAGTGCGGCTTCCCACGCGCCGTGCCCGGAGGCGGCGTAGGCGAGGATCGTCTGATCGGTCTTGAACACCCGCTTGAGCCCGGCGAAACATTCCTCGGCAATCGCCCGGAACTGCGCGCCGGTGAAGTCGATCGTGCCGCGATCCATTGCCCGCAGAACGCGCTCCGGGATGTTGGTCGGCCCCGGATTCTGGAAAAAGTGGACCCCACGACTGACAGCCATCACCGCTCTCCGGTTCCGATCCCACGCCGGTTCGCCCGCGCCCCGGCGGTCATCGCAGCATAAAGCGGTTACCCGGAGATGTCTGCGGCAAGCAAAAGAGGCAGAGCCGCCGCCCTGCCTCTCCTGTGCTTATCGGTCGCACAGCGCGCCGCCTGGCCGCAGCGGTTCGGCGGTCGAATCCTCCCTAAACTCGGGCCGGCGCGCTTGTCTGCGCAATTCATTCGCTGGCGGACTATACGCATGCCTGCGACCGATCGTCACGCAAATTCTTAACTGATTTTCGAGATCCCCGAATCGCCGCCGACTTCTTCGGAGGGCGGCACCGTTCTAGGCGCTCGGTGGACAGTTTCGGGCATCTTGCCTAGAGTGCCGCGGCCCGATCCCGAGCGAGGTAGGATGCGTCTCTCCGAATATTTTATGCCATTGCTGCGCGAAAACCCGAGCGAGGCGCAGATCGTCTCGCACCGGCTGATGCTGCGCGCCGGGATGATCCGGCAGTCGAGCGCCGGGATCTATTCGTGGCTGCCATTGGGCCTGAGGGTGTTGAAAAAGATCGAGCGCATCGTGCGCCAGGAGCAGGACCGGGCCGGGGCGCAGGAGATCCTGATGCCGACCATCCAGCCGGCCGAGCTGTGGCGCGAGAGCGGGCGCTACGAGGATTACGGCAAGGAGATGCTGCGCATCCGCGACCGCCACGACCGCGAGATGCTGTACGGGCCGACCAACGAGGAGCAGGTCACCGAGATCGTCCGCGCTTCGGTCAAGAGCTACCGCGACCTGCCGAAGCTGCTCTACCACATCCAGTGGAAGTTTCGCGACGAGGTGCGGCCGCGCTTTGGCGTGATGCGCGGGCGCGAGTTCCTGATGAAAGACGCGTACAGTTTCGACCTCGACGCCGCCGGCGCCCGGCATTCCTACAACAAGATGTTCGTCGCCTATCTGCGCACCTTCGATCGGATGGGGCTGAAGGCGATCCCGATGCGGGCCGAGACCGGGCCGATCGGCGGTGACCTCAGTCACGAATTCATCATCCTCGCCGATACCGGCGAAAGCGGTGTCCATGTTCACACCGATTTTCTCGAGGCCGACTGGAAGGGCTTCGAGGTGGCGAGCTGGGAGGCGCCGGCCTTGCAGCGGGTTGTCGACCATTACACCGCGATCTACGCCGCCACCGACGACGTGCACGATGCCGAGGCGGCGGCAAAGTACGGCGGCCAGATCGTCAGCCGGCGCGGCATCGAGGTCGGCCAGATCTTCTATTTCGGCGACAAGTATTCGCGGCCGATGGGCGCCTTCGTGACCCGCCCGGACGGCGAGCCGGTGGCGTTGGAGATGGGCTCCTACGGCATCGGCGTGTCGCGGCTGGTCGGTGCGCTGATCGAAGCCAACCACGACGAGGCCGGCATCATCTGGCCCGAAAGCGTCGCGCCGTTCCGGGTTGGGCTGATCAACCTGCGCGCTGGCGACGCGCGTTGCCGCGACCGTCGCCGACGACCTCTACGACAAATTGCGTGGCGCCGGGGTCGAAGTGCTGTACGACGACCGCGACGAGTCGCCGGGCGCCAAATTCGCCGCGATGGACCTGATCGGCCTGCCCGAGCAAATGGTCATCGGCCCGCGCGGCATCGCCGCCGGCACGGTCGAGCTCAAGGACCGTCGCTCCGGCGAACGGCAAGAGCTTTCCGTCGACGCGGCGCTCGCTCGGCTGACGACGGCATAGCCTTGGCGGGAGGGCCCTATGTTCGGCGTCTTGACCGGAGGATGCCTGTGCGGTGCCGTCCGCTACGAATATGATGGAGAGGTTGGGCCGGCCAATTACTGCCACTGTGCCGACTGTCGAAGGTGCACCGGCAGCGCTTTCAACATCGGAGTTCGCGTCGAGGCGCAGCGGCTCCGCGTCTTACGCGGAAGCCCTAAAGCGTTCACGAAAACCGGTGACAGCGGCAACGAGCTGACCAGACACTTTTGTCCCGAGTGCGGTTCACCACTCTATACATCATCGCCGCAGCATCCCCACTCGTATTATCTCAAAGCCGGGTGTCTCGACGATCCGACGATCGTGCGGGCAACGCATCAGAGTTGGGTGAAGTCACGGGTCGCCTGGGCCACGATCGGCCCGGAATTATCAAGCTTTCCCGAAGGGCAGGGCGCATCCATCTCCTCGGACGCTTAGGATGGATACAGCGAGAGCGAGACCCATCATCTGGGTCCAACATGCGAAGGATGAGTTTTGCAGTGCTCTACCCATCCTACGAGCGGTGCGGTTGGTGTGCCTTCGAGCAGCGAAAGGCGCCTTGTGAAAGCCAGAGAGATCGCCTCCGAAGCGGCCGGCGCTGAAAGGCCGTCCGGGCAGGCGCTGTTCGACATGGCGAACCTTCGTCCCGAACGCACCGGCCTGCCCTTCGTGGTATTCATCTCCCAACGAGGCGCGGGCCCGTCACGACGTTCGCGTGAAGCTTACCCGCGGTGCAAAAGTGCGGCCGTCGGAAATGATCACGGTTGCCGTGCGGCCGACGCCGCGGGTTATCCGAGGCAGAATGAATGCATCCGAATTCGATCTTGTCCGGCGCTGGATTGAAGAAAATATGCAAGTGTTGGTAGATTATTGGAACGGAGATATCGAATATACCGAGGACGTGCTGGACGCGATCAAACCACTCGCCGAAACAGATCGCCAGTGATCTTCAACACCTTTGAGCGGATGGTCGCGTTCCGCTATTTGCGGGCGCGGCGGCAGGAGGGCTTTGTCTCGGTCATCGCGATCTTTTCGCTGCTCGGGATCGCGCTCGGCGTCGCCACCCTGATCATCGTCATGTCGGTGATGAACGGGTTCCGCGCCGATTTGATGGGCCGCATCCTCGGCCTCAACGGCGATCTCGGCGTCTATGGCGAAGCCGGCCCGCTTGGCGATTTCGACGCGGCCGCGCAAAAAGTAAAGCAGGTGGCGGGTGTCGTCGCGGCAATCCCGATCGTCGAAGGGCAGGTCATGGCGACCACCGATGCGGGCGCCTCGGGGGCGCTGGTCCGCGGCATGAAGCCCGAGGATCTGCGCGCGTTGCGGATCGTCTCCGGGCATATCGTCGCCGGCTCGCTGGCCGATTTCGGCGATGACGGCGTCGCCATCGGCTATCGCCTGGCGCAGCGGCTGGGCGTCGGGATCGGCGGCACGGTCACGGCGCTCTCGCCGCAGGGCACCGCCACCGCCTTTGGCACGATGCCGCGGATCAAGACCTACCATGTCGCCGCATTGTTCGACGTCGGCATGTACGAGTACGACAACAGCTTTATTTACGTCCCGCTCGACGCGGCCCAGCTGTTCTTCCGCCTGCCGCAGGCGGTCAGCGACCTCGAGGTCTTTGTCGCCGATCCCGATCGGGTGCATGCGGAGGCCCGGCTGATCACCGAGGCGCTCGGCGGCCATGCCCGGATCGTCGACTGGCAACAGGCCAATTCGAGCCTGTTCAACGCCGTCGAGATCGAGCGCAACGTCATGTTCCTGATCCTGACCCTGATCATCGTCGTCGCCGCCTTCAACATTATCTCGAGCATGATCATGATGGTGAAGGACAAGGGTCGCGACATCGCGATCCTGCGCACAATGGGCGCCTCGCGCGGCATGATCCTGCGCATCTTCATGTTGTCGGGGGCCAGCATCGGCGTGGTCGGCACATTGGCCGGCTTCGCGCTGGGCGTCGCCTTTACCCGCAACATCGAAGCGATCCGCGAGTTCGTTCAGAACGTAGTTGGCGTCAATCTGTTCTCGGCCGAGATCTACTTCTTTACCCGCATCCCGGCCCGGATCGATGCGAGCGAGGTCGCGACGGTCGTGATCATGGCGTTGGCATTGTCGTTTCTCGCCACCCTTTATCCGTCCTGGCGCGCGGCCCGGCTCGATCCGGTCGAGGCATTGCGGTACGAGTGATGGCCGCCTTCCGCAAAGCGTTTTCTATTGGAAGACCCTCTCCCCCTAGTGGGGGCCCCAGTGGGGGAAGAGGGCAGGGTGAGGGGGGCGGCGCCGCAGCCGGCCGCGCAAATCACCCCCTCACGCCTACCCTCTCCCCCGCGGGGGAGAGGGAGAAAGCCTGTGGCGGGTCCGAAAAGATCGCGCCGGCATTGGAGCTGCGCGGCGTGCGTCGCGTCTTCAAGAGCGGCGGGGCCGAGATCGTCGTGCTCGACGGCGTCGATCTGGCATTGCTGCCGGGGGAGGTTGTGGCCTTGGTCGGACCCTCCGGCGCCGGCAAGTCGACCCTGCTGCATGTCGCCGGGCTGCTCGAACGCCCCGACGGCGGCGCGGTCTCGATCGGCGGCGAGGATTGCGGCGGCCTGTCGGACGAGCGGCGCACCCTGCTGCGGCGCTCTGAATTGGGCTTCGTCTATCAGTTCCATCACCTGCTGCCGGAGTTCTCGGCGCTCGAAAACGTCATGCTGCCGCAGCTGATCGCCGGCACGCCGCGCGGCCGGGCGCGGGAGAAGGCGGCGGCATTGCTGGCCGGGGTCGGGCTCGCGCCGCGGGCCGGTCACCGGCCGGCGCGGCTTTCGGGCGGCGAGCAGCAGCGCGTCGCGATCGTGCGCGCATTGGCCAACGACCCCAAGATCCTGCTCGGCGACGAGCCGACCGGCAACCTCGACCACGCCACCGGCGACAGCGTCCTCGACACCCTGCTCGGCCTCGTCCGCAACACCGGCCTCGCCGCGCTGATCGCGACCCACAATCTCGACCTCGCCCGCCGCCTCGACCGCATCGTCGCGTTGGGGGACGGAAGGCTCAAGCCTGGCTGACCGAACAAGCTGCACGGCAGGCGGAACGGTGCGGCTCCGATATTTTCAGATATAAATGGCGGCAGGCGACGATCCGAGAGGGGCGCGACAAGGTCACGATCGAATAATCCACACAGCCTATTCGCCGCCGCTCGGGGGAAAGGCTTCGGCGGCCCCTCGCGGCGATTGCCGGGACTAATTCCTTGCGGCGATCAGGCCGCGGGCGATGATCTGCGCCTGGATCTCGGCCGCACCTTCGAAGATGTTGAGGATGCGCGCGTCGCACAATACCCGGCTGATCGGATATTCGAGCGCATAGCCGTTGCCGCCGTGGATCTGCAGCGCGTTGTCGGCGTTGGCCCAGGCGGCGCGCGCGGCCAACAGCTTGGCCATGCCGGCCTCGATGTCGCAGCGCCGGCCGCGGTCTTTTTCGCGCGCGGCGAAATAGGTCAGCTGGCGCGCCACCATCGTTTCCGCCGCCATCAGCGCGAGCTTGCCGGCGACCCGCGGGAAGGCCGCGAGCGGCTTGCCGAACT
Source organism: uncultured Alphaproteobacteria bacterium (assembly GCA_963703855.1). Lineage (GTDB taxonomy): Bacteria > Pseudomonadota > Alphaproteobacteria > ATCC43930 > CGMCC-115725 > AP-15. The sequence goes on along the minus strand of CAVPFW010000015.1, from coordinate 487,856 downwards.
GCCGGCGCTCGAGGGCATAGCCGAGGCCGAGCTCGAGCGCGTTCTGCGCCACGCCGACGGCGCGCGCCGCGGTCTGGATCCGGGCGCTTTCGAAAGTCGCCATCAATTGCTTGAAGCCCTGGCCCTCGACCGCGCCGAGCAGCCCGTCGGCGGGCACCGCGAACCCGTCGAAGGCGATCTCGTATTCCTTCATGCCGCGGTAGCCGAGCACCGGGATCTCGGTGCCGCCGATCCCCGGCATCGGAAACGGGTCGGCATCGCTGCCGCGCGGCTTGGGCGCCAGAAACATGCTCAAGCCCGGATAGCCGGGCGCGCCGGCATCGGTGCGGGCGAGCAGGGTCATCAGGTCGGCGCGTGCCGCGTGGGTGATCCAGGTCTTGGCCCCGTAGATGCGATAAGTGTCGCCGTCGCGCACCGCGCGGGTCGCGACCGCGGCGAGATCGGAGCCGGCGCCGGGCTCGGTGAAGACCGCGGTCGGCAATACCGCACCCGACGCGATCCCCGGCAGCCAGCGCGACTTTTGCGCCGGGGTGCCGTTGAGCCGGATCAGCTCGCCGGCGATCTCCGAGCGGGTGCCGAGCGAGCCGACCCCGAGACAGGCCCGCGACAATTCCTCCGAGACGACGCACATCGCGGTCTTGCCGAGCCCGAGCCCGCCATGCTCCTCGGGGATGGTCAAGCCAAAGACGCCGATCCCGGCCAATTCCTCGATCAAGGGCAGCGGGATCAGCACGTCGCGCCGGTGCCATTCCTGGGCGAACGGCGCCACCGCCCGCAGGGCGAAGCGGCGCACCTGGTCGCGGATCATGTCGAGGGTCGCGTCGTCGAGGCCGATCCGCCCGAACCCGCCATCGCCGCTTTCGGCCAGCAACGTCCCGAGCCGCGAGCGGGCCGCCGGAAGCGCCGCCGCCAACGCGCCGGCATCGCCGCTGCGCAGCGACGCCGTCTCGCTGTCGGTCAGGCCCAGATCCTGGGGCCGCGCGAGCTCGCCTTGCGCCATCGGAATACCGCCCGCCAGCTGCGCGAGATATTCGCCATAGGCGGTTTCGAGGATTAGGGCCTCGGCCGAGCCGAGCGCACCGGCATCGTCGAGACGCAGGCTCCAGCCGCGGATCTGGCGCAGCCCCTCGACCGAGGCCGCGACCCAGGCGAGCGCATGGCCGGCGAATTGGTGTGTCTGAAAAAGCTCCGGGTCGACGGCACCGTCCGGAGCAACCCGCGCGACGAGCTGCGCCCGCGCCGCGGCGAGAAACGACTCGGCGGCGCCGAGCGCACGCCCGGTCGCGGCCAACAGGGTTTGCCGGTCGCCGGTCACCTGCCGCTTGCCTCATATCGGGGAGCGACGTCCCCGGACCTTAACATCGGGGAACGCGGTTTCGCCGTTTCCTCACATCGGGGAGCGACATTCCCTCAAATTCGCGGCGATCGATACCTCAATCCTGCGGCAATTGATAGCTGTGCGGCAGGGTCGTCGGCAGGTTCGGGTCGGAAACCTTCAACGAGTTCGGACTGGGTCATCCTGACCGCCGAGATGTCGTCGGAGATCGCATTCACGTTCTGGACGTCGCTGGCTCGCTCCGGCGCCCCGATGCTGCAGCCGGCAGCAACAAGCGTCAACGCGGCGACGAAGGCGAGGCGCTGCGGGGTCATCAATCTCTCCGTTCAGTGGAATAGTATATAGGCGATCACTAATAGAACTACAACGAGCACCAGCGAGATCAGCAGGACATAGCGGACCACCCCCTCTTTGGTCGCCTGGCGCGCCTCGGTCTTGCCCACGACAATCCGTTTCGCCATCGCTTCCCGTCCTTTCCCGTCGCAATGAAGTGGAAACAAGGAGGGGACGGTTTCGATCCGCGCCGGCCGCAGGAGCCGCCGCCGGAACACCAAAGCCGGGATGCCAAAGCCGGGACGCCGGAGACGGGGGTGCCGAGCCCGGATACCGAGCCGGGAACAGCATCCCGAGTTGACGACTTCGGCGATCCGCCCTACATCTTCGATTGTGGCTGCACAGACGACGCAGGGCCGGCGCGACCGGCGAATTACGGTCCCGAACCCGGCAAGGGTTCGGGCCCCGTTGTTTCGCCCCATTTGCGTCGAGGATCATGACGATGTCGTCCGTTGCAGCGGCCGTTGTTGAGGCTACTCTCCCCGAGACTGGTTATTTTTCCGTGAACGCCCGCGCCGAGCCCGGGGTCATGCCGCGCGTGCTCGAGCTGTTCGCCAAGCGCGGCCTGGTGCCCACTTTGTGGCGCAGCGCGCTGGCCGGGCCGGATCAGACGCGGCTGACCATCGAGATCCAGATGTGCGGGCTCGGCGGTGAAGCCACCGACTACATCGCCGCCTGCCTGCGGCAGATCACCTCGGTCGAAACCGTCCTGACCTGCAGCCGCGGCGCCGGCTGATCGGGAGCATCGACAGCCGATGTCGTTCGGCGACCACATCCGAGGCTGCAACAATTACGATCCGGCCCGCGTCGTGCCATTGCTCGCCGGCGCCGATCGGATCGGGCTGGTGCGCCGCGACAACGCCGAGGCGCTCGCCCGGTTTCCCGAGGTCTTCGCCGTCACCGCGGATAACGTGCGGCTAGTGGCGCAGGGCGACGTCACCGCGGTGAGCCGAGCCGTCGACGACGTGGTCGAGGCGCTGGTCGCCGAGAAGCACATTCCGAAAACCCGCAGCGAGACCTTCGATGTCGCCGTGCGCTGGGGGACGCCGCCGGTCTTTCGCCTGGATCGCGGCGCGGTCCCGTTTTTCGGTACCCGCGCCTACGGGGTCCATCTGAACGGCTATCGCCGCGGCGGCGACGGCGGCGCATCGAGCCTGTGGGTCGGGCGCCGGGCCCCCGACAAGAAGGTGGCGCCCGACAAGCTCGACAATCTCGTCGCCGGCGGGATCGGCAACGGGCACGGGCTCGATGAAACCCTGGTCAAGGAAGCCGACGAAGAAGCCATGATCCCGCATGGCCTGATCGCGCGGGCAGTGCCGGCCGGCGCCGTCTCCTACCGCATGGAAACGGCGCTCGGCATCCGCGACGATGTGCTGTTCGTCTACGATCTCGAGGTGCCGGCCGATTTCGTGCCGGAAAACCGCGACGGCGAGTTCGTCGGTTTCATGCTGATGCCGGCCGGGGCGGTACTCGAGCGCATCCGCACCAGCTTCGACTTCAAGTTCAACGTCAACCTCGTGATCCTCGATTTCGCCGTCCGGCACGGCATCCTGCGCCCGGACGACCCGGAATATCTCGAGGTCGCGACCGGCCTGCACCGCCGGCTCGACTGACCCCGGGCGACGGGCACGCCGCAGCGCGGCATGGTCCGGGTCCGCAGCCGCCCAGCGCGCCCCGCAGCCGACCCGCGGCCGAATTGACTTCGCGCCGGCCGCTGGCTAGAAGTTCTCGGGCATACGCCGTGTCGACCCCGTTGGATCGGTGGAGGGGTGGCCGAGTGGCTGAAGGCGGCGGTTTGCTAAACCGTTATAGGGCTAAACCCCTATCGTGAGTTCGAATCTCATCCCCTCCGCCACCTTATACAGAATTAACGTTTTAAAACATCTAAGTAAGGTCCAGGATCGAGCCGGAACCCACAAATGGCCCCACGATTTCTTCGTGGCTGTGGATGGACCCTGGGAAAGGATCTTGGACGTCCGCCCCCAGCCCGCGGCGAACGAGCGCCTATCTCGGCTCGAGGTCGAGAAAGCCCATCTCCAGCTTGTCACCCGAAACTGAGGTAGGGTGGAGGTCGACGGAGCAGGAGGAGGCACGCCATGAGCGGAATTTCACGAGTGGCGATCGTGACCGGTGCGGCAGGCGGCATCGGCAGGGCTATGGTGCAGGGCTTGCTGGCGGCGGGTATCCGGGTCGCCGGGGTCGATCGCGACCGTGATCCGCTGGAGACGCTGGCGGCGAGCGCGCGTGAGCAGGGAAAGACCGCCGCGCTGCTCACCATCCAGACCGATCTGACCGCCGACACAGCCGTCGACGAGATCATCGAGGCGACGCGCGCCCGGTTTGGCCGCATCGATATCCTGGTCAACAATGCCGGGATCGGCCCCGGCGCGATCCGGCCCGACAGCTGGCAGCGCCCGCTCAAATTCTGGGAGATCACCTCCGATCAGTGGCGCCGCTTCGTCGCCGTCCACACGACGGCGCCGTTGGCGCTCGCGAACGCCGTCGTGCCCGAGATGATGCGCCAGGGCTGGGGCCGGATCGTCAACGTCACGACCAGCCTCGGCACGATGTTGAACGCCGGCTCCCCGACCTACGGCCCGTCCAAGGCGGCGCTCGAGGCGCTCAGCGCGATCATGGCGAAGGACCTCGACGGCACCGGAGTGACCGTCAACGTTCTGGTTCCGGGCGGGATCACCAACACCCCGATGATCTCCGACCAAGCGGGCTTCGATCGCGCCGGGATGATCCAGCCGGAAGTCATGGCCCCACCCCTTGCCTGGCTCGTTTCCGATGCTGCCGGGAAAGTCACGGGTCGGCGGTTTCTCGCCGTCCACTGGGACCCGGCGCTACCGCCCGAACAAGCCGCCGAGAAGGCCGGCGCCCCGATCGCCTGGACCAGCATCGCGACGATGCCCATCCAGCCGGCCCGCTCTTAGGGCGAGCAGGCCCTGCGCGTAGACAAAGATCCGTGCGTCCGTGCCGGGCGGGTTAACATATTGCCGGCTACATGCTCCCGCTGCCGCCTCCACCATCACCGCTGCCATGTTCGGGAATGTTTCCGCTGTTCTCCGGGGAATAGAGCGGGTAGCGGGTCTGGGCGCATCCAAAGAGCACCAGCATCATCAAGAGCGCGGTAAGCCGAATATACCAGGACATCACGTTCTCCGGGCGAGCGGCTATGCCCGTCGTTTATGCTTCGTCCTGATGGCGCCGAACGAAGGACGTAGGTATTCGGTCAGCATTGCATCAACTCGATGCTGACGCCGTCCGGTGCGGCGACATAGCACAGCAAGCTCCCGCCCACCCCTTTCTTCAATTCGACCGGGAAGGCGACACCCTTTGCCCGCAGCTCGTCGCAGAATGCTCTGAGGTCACCCTGGTACATGAAGCCAAAATGGTCGATGCCTCGCGCGTCATGGCTGGAAAAGCTCGGCGCACCTCGTGCGGCGAGGAGAGCTGGGTCGCCGTTGAATACATCAAATCGCTGATCGACGCAGCACACGACAAGGGACTGCCGGTCATCTACACCACCGGGGAGCGCCGGCCGGACAATTGGGACGCCGGCGGCTGGCGCTGGAAGAGCGCGCGTGGCGACGAGGCGGGCGGCTCCGGTTATGATGGTGGCGTCGACGGCAACGAGATCGTTTCGATGATCGCGCCGGGCCCACCAGACATCGTCATCAGGAAGCAGCAGCCGTCGGGTTTGTTCGGGACGACCCTTGCCTCCTATTTGACCCTGCTCGCATGATGCGCCGGCGCCGCACCGGCCAGGCGCCGCTGCGGACCGTTGATCGCCGGACGGGTCGGGCAATGCATGTGCTGATTTGCGGAGGCGGCGTGATCGGCGCCTCGATCGCCTATTTCCTGAGCTGCCGCGGGGTCGAGGCCACCGTCATCGAAGGGACCGGTCTGGCCTGCGCGGCTTCCGGCAAAGCGGGGGGCTTCCTCGCGCTCGATTGGTGCGACGGAACTCCGCTCGAATCCCTGGCACGGCGGAGCTTCGCTTTGCATGCTGGGCTCGGGCAGGAAATCGGCGGCGATTGGAGCTATCGCCGGCTCACCACCTATGGCGGCTTTGCCGGCGATCGCACACGACTTCGCCATCGCGGTCATGCCCACGGCATCGATTGGCTCGCGGGCCAGGTTGCCGTCGATCGCCGGCTCGGCTCGCCCGAAACCACCGCGCAGGTCCACCCCGCGGCGTTTACCGGCGCCATGATGCAGGCCGCCGAGGCGCGCGGAGCGAAGTTCCGCCTCGGACGGGTCACGGGTGTGGTGCGGCGGGGCAACGCGGGGAAGGCGGAGGGTGTCGAAGTCGATGGCGAGATCATCGCAGGCGACGCGGTGGTCATCGCGATGGGTCCCTGGTCGTTGCTTGCCGCAGCGTGGCTGCCGCTGCCCGCCATCTATGGGCTGAAGGGGCACAGCCTGGTCTTCGAGACCGGGACCAAGCTGTCGGCCGACGCGCTCTTTCTCGAATACCGGGAGGCGAGGGGTGCGGTGCAGTCGCCCGAGGTGTTTCCGCGCACCGACGGCACCACCTATGTCTGCGCCATCTCCAGCGAAAGCCCGCTGCCGGTCGACCCGGCCGAGGTGACCCCGGACCCGGGAGCGATCGCGCGTTTGCAGACGATGTGCGGCGAATTGTCGCCGGTGCTGGCCTCGGCAAAGGTTCTTGCGCGGCAGGCTTGCTATCGTCCGATCGCGCGGGATGGCCTGCCCCTGATCGGCCGGGTGCCGGGCGTCGCGGGCGCTTTTGTCGCGACCGGCCACAGCGTCTGGGGCATTCTCAATGCACCGGCGACCGGCGAGGCAATGGCCGAACTGATAACCGAAGGCGCCGCGCACACCGTCGATCTGTCGCCCTTCGACCCCGGTCGATTTCCCGCTCTCGATCCGGGGCTGCTGCGCAGCGATCCGCCGAGCTGACCGGCTGCGCCACACCTGTGGTCAATGCCGCGGGGCCGCAGCGGTAACCGGCGATCCCCCTCTAGCGCCCACTCGGATCGGGCGGAACCACCCCTTGTTCCAATGCCCGGGGCTTACCCGTTTCGGCGGCCGGCCCGGTTTCAGCGGTAAGCCAGGCACCAGCCCGGCGCGCGCAGCCAGCACTGTTCGGCCGGCAGGTCGTCGCGGCGGTACAGCCGGGTCACCTCGCGCCAGCGTTCAACCTGGAAGGCGGCGGCCAACGCCGCTTCGGATTCGGCGTCGCGCGCGCCCTCGCAGGGGAAGATCGCGACCCCGGAGAGCCACCGGGCGAAGAAGTCGCTGCCGCGCCGCTCGATGCGAAAGACCGCGCCGCGCTGTTGGATCGGGCCCCGGTCGCACGCTTCGAGGCAGGTCAGCGGCAGGATCAGCCGCCCGCCCTCTTTGAGGCCGTCGAGCCATGCTGCCGCCGGTCGGGTTGCGCCGGCGTTGACGTAAATGACGTCGGCCGGGTCGAACCGGATCAGCCCGCCGTCGCCCTGTACGACCCGGACATTCGGCGCTCGCAAGAAATTCGCGGCGGCTCGCGCCGCAAGCTGCTGCTCGAATTCGATTGCGGTCAATCCCCCGGTCGGCCCCACGAGTTCGGCCATGATCGCCGAGTAATAGCCGACGCCGGCGCCGACATGAACGACGTGCTCGCCTAGCTGCGGGGCGGCACCGGCGATCAGCGCGGCATGTAGGGACGGCTGGCCGTTGTTGAGATGGCGCTCGGGGAGAATCCCGATCACGTCGTCGGTGTAGAGGTAGACGGGATCGACGTTCGGGCTCGTTACGTAGCGGCGGCCGGCGCTGCGCCAGCGCAGCACCGGCCACGGGCCGGGGCCGAGGAAATGCTCGCGGGGTACCGTGGCGAAGGCCGCCTCGACACGCGCATCCGCGACCCCGGCGGCCGCCAACACCTGCTTGGCAAACGCCCGGCGGACGATCTCCAGCTCTCCCGGGTCCACCCGCTATCGCCTCCGCGACCGACGGCTTATGTTCGCCGCGGCATCATAGCACAGGAGAGGGTGGTGTCCCTGCCCCGAGGATTTCGGCTCAGCTTCGAGGATCAACCCTCCTGGGCCGACCGCGAATTCATCGATAATGCGCTCGGCGAATACAACGCGCCGTTTCTGCGGAACCCCGGCTACAGCTATTTCGGCATTTTCGTGCGCGACGACAACCGAGCGATCGGGGCCGGCCTGATCGGCAATTGCTATGCCGGCTGGCTGTTCGTGAACCTGCTTTGGATCCACGCGGAGCTGCGCCGACAGGGGCTCGGGCGCCGGTTGATCGGCGAGGCCGAGCGGCACGCCCTCGCCTTTGGCTGCCACTCGGCCTATGTCGACACCTTCTCGTACCAGGCGCCCGATTTTTATCGAAAGCTCGGCTACGCGGTGTTCGGAACGCTCGACTATCCGCCCGATCACCAGCGTTTCTTTCTGAAAAAGCGCCTATTGCCGCAAACAGAATGAGCAGCTCCCTCGACCGACTTCTCCTGATCATGGCGCGGCTGCGCGACAAGGAGCGCGGCTGCCCGTGGGACCGCGAGCAGGATTTCGCGACGATCGCCCCCTATACGATCGAGGAGGCCTACGAGGTCGCCGACGCGATTGCGCGCGGGGACATTGCGGCGCTGAAGGACGAGCTCGGCGACCTCTTGTTTCAGGTCGTCTTTCACGCCCGCATGGCCGAGGAAGCCGGGCATTTCGATTTCGCTGACGTCGCCGCGGCGATCGCCGACAAGATGGTGCGCCGCCACCCGCACGTCTTCGGAACCATGGAGATCGCTTCCGCCGCCGCGCAGACCGTGGCCTGGGAGGCGCATAAGGCGGCCGAGCGGCGGGCGCGCGCCGCAGCGGCCGGGACCCGCGAGAGCATGCTCGACGGCGTGGCGCTGGCGCTCCCGGCCCTGTTGCGCGCAGTCAAGATCCAGGGGCGCGCTGCGCGGACCGGCTTCGACTGGCCGCAGGCGCGCCCGGTCATCGCCAAGCTCGCCGAGGAGATCGCGGAGCTCGAAGCCGAGCTTGATGGCGGCGACGATCCGGCGAAAGTCGAGGACGAGATGGGCGACATCCTGTTCGCCGCCGCCAATCTGGCGCGCAAGCTCGACCTCGACCCGGAAGCGGCGTTGCGGCGGGCCACGGCAAAATTCGAGCGCCGCTTTCGCCGCGTCGAGGCGCTCGCCGCCGAGCGCGCCACCGCCCCCGATCTCGACGCGTTGGAAGCCCTGTGGCAACAAGTCAAGCGCGAGGAGCACGGGGCCTGAAATCGCGCTGCTGCGCCCTCACCCGCCGTTCCCCCGGGGCTGAGGCCCCCTCTCCCGCAATGCGGAAGAGGGCGCAGAGCGCAGCAAGGCAGATCAGGGTGAGCCGGAAAACCAAACCGGCCCAGCGACATAAAACAGACATCGGCGGAGATTAATCTTCGCGCTCCAGGTCATCGACCAGGACTGCGAAACTCCATCTGGGGAAGATCCGTGATCGTAAAATCCGAGGCGGTCGATCGGCCGAAAGAACCTCACACCGAGCGGGTGGCGGTACGCGCCGTTGCCGGTGCGCTTGTCGCCACGCTCGCCGCCGCCGTCGCACCCGCCGCGATCGCAGCGCCGATCAATTTCCTGCCCGGCGATTTGGCGGTGACGTACAGCGTCTATCCCGGCCTCACCGACCCCAACACCGGAAGCACCGGCGGCTATGTGACCCCAAACATCATCGCCGGAACGACGGTGCTGCCGATCAACCCGCCGGTTACGGCGAGCAACGGGGGCAGCTATCCCGGAGTGTTCGGCAATACCTCGGTCGACGGCAATTTCGGCGTCACCGCGCCGATCTATCTCGGCCAGATCACGCCGACCGGGACCATGGTGAGCACCACCGACCTGACCGCGCTGACCGGGATCACCACCAGCTTCAGCTCGAAATCGGAATTGTCGTTGAATCTCTCGACCAATGGCAGCGCACTGACCCTGAGCGGCTACAATGCCGCCGTGGGCACAATCGACGCGTCGAATGCCAACACCCCCAATCATGTCGATCCGACCAATACCGACACGCAGACGCCGACCAACCGCTCCGTCGTGCAGATCAATGCCAGCGGCACCGTCCAGGTCACCAACACCAACGCCTACAGCGGCAACAACGGGCGCGCGGCAATCCTTGCGAATAACGTCAACGGCACCGGCCAGAACGAATACCTGCTGGCCGGAAACGCCGGCAACGGATCCGGGACGCCGCCGACCAACATCGTCGACAACACCGGCTTGCAGCTGATCGCGCCGGGCACCAGCAACCCCGAAAGCACGGTCGTCGGGCAGCAGCAAGGCGTCCCCGGCTCCGCGAAGGGCTTTCAGTACGGCTTTTCGGTGACCCAGACCAACCCGGCCACCGGATTGCCCTATGGCGCCGCCGACAAATCGGGCAAGGACAACAATTTTCGCGGCGAGACGATCTTCGGCAATACGCTCTATGTGACCAAGGGCAGCGGCGGCAACGGCATCGACACGGTCTATCGGGTCAGCGCTCCGGGCGGCGGGTTGCCGACCGCAGCCACCGCCACCGCCACCCAGATCGCTCCGCTTCGCGGCTTCCCGACCTTTCTGGCGAGCACCACGACCCCACCCCCGGCATTCCCATACGGGTTCCAGCCGTTCGGGATCTGGTTTGCCGACGCCGATACGCTCTATGTCGCCGATGAAGGCGACGGCCTGATCCCCGATGCCGGCAAAGACCCGAACGCCGGTCTCGAAAAGTGGAGCTTCAACGGCACCGAGTGGGTGCTCGACTACACTTTGCAGGCGGGCCTCGGCCTGGGCGCCGATTACACGCTCGCCGACTATCCCGCCACCGCGACCGACGGGCTGCGCAACATCACTGGCGTGATCAACGGCAACGGCACAGTGACGATCTATGGCGCCACCTCAACCGTCAGCAATTCGGGCGACCAGGGCGCCGACCCGAACGAGATCGTCGCGGTTACCGACGATCTTGCCGATACGAACTTGCCCGCCGGCGAAGAATTCGCAGTGCTCGACGGGCCCCAATACGGCGTCGTCTATCGCGGGATCGCGAGCGATCCGGTGCCCGAGCCGGCGACGATCCTGATGCTGACCTCGGCGCTCGCCGGGCTCGGCGCGGTCCGCCGCCGCAAGCGCTGCCGCGTGAGATAGTCCGAAGCCGCCCCTCGCCGTCCCTGGCGCGATGGACCCCTTCCCCCTCTCGCATTGCGGGAGAGGGTGCCGAGCGCAGCGAGGGGTGAGGGCCGCTTGCGTTCGGCGGCGGCTAGTGCAGCCGCTGCTGGTGGCGCAGCCGGGCGATGTCGGCCTCGGAGAGGCGCACCGAGAGGTGGGCGGCCTCGCTGTCGTCGCGGCGGCCCAAGACCTCGCCGTGCCGGTAGACCCAGGCCAAGGTCTTGCCGTCGCTCAGCGGGATGTCGAGCCGCACCGCGCGGATGTCGCTCTGCAGCCGGCGATCGATCAGCTCCAGCAACGCCTCGCACCCCTCCCCGGTCGCCGCCGACAAGGGGGCGGTCTGCGCGTTCCGCAGGGTGTGGTTTGCCAGGCTGGCGCGCTGGGCGGGGTCAAGCAGGTCGATCTTGTTCATCGCCTCGATCAGGCCGTCCTCGGCCGCCCCGTCGAGCGCCAGATCCGCGAGCCCGAGATCGCCGAGGACCGCCAGCACGTCGGCGCGCTGGGCTTCGCTGTCCGGATGATGGGCGTCACGGACATGGACGACGATGTCGGCTTCGGTGACCTCTTCGAGGGTGGCGCGAAAGGCGGCGACGAGATGGGTCGGCAATTCGGAGATGAAGCCGACCGTATCGGACAGGATCGCGCTGCGCCCGGAGGGCAGCTCGAGGCGCCGCATGGTCGGGTCGAGAGTGGCGAACAGCATGTCGCCGGCGGTCACCGTGGACCGGGTCAGCCGGTTGAACAGGGTCGATTTGCCGGCATTGGTGTAGCCGACCAGCGCCACCACCGGATAGGGCACCCGGCGCCGGGCCTCGCGGTGCAGGCCGCGCGTGCGCTTGGTCGCCTCGAGCTCGCGTTTCAACCGGGCGATCCGCTCGCCGATCAGCCGGCGGTCGATTTCGAGCTGGCTCTCGCCGGGGCCGCCGAGAAAGCCGAAACCGCCGCGCTGGCGTTCGAGATGGGTCCAGGAACGCACCAGCCGCGAGCGCTGATAGGACAGTGCCGCCAATTCGACCTGCAAGCGGCCCTCATGGGTGCGCGCCCGCGCGCCGAAGATTTCGAGGATCAGGCCGGTGCGGTCGATGACCTTGGCCTGCCAGCTCCGTTCGAGGTTGCGCTGCTGCACCGGGGACAAGGTGCCGTCGACGACGACGAGCCCGATCGAATTCTCGCCGATCAGCTCCCGGAAATTGGCGACGGCGCCGCTGCCGAGCAGGCTGCCGGGGCGGGGGCGGGCGATGCGCGCGATCTGGGCGCAGACGACGTCGAGTCGGATGGCGCGTGCCAGACCCACCGCCTCATCGAGGCGCGCCTCCAGAGAACGCGCCGAATTATCGGCCGGAGCGCGGCCGGGCGCCGTCTTTGGCGCCGGATGCAGGACCAGCGCGCGGCCGGTAGCTGCACCGTCCGAGAGCGGCAACCTGTCTTCGGTCCGGCTCAGGATTCGTCGCTCTCCCTGCCGGGCTCGAACAATTGGATCGGCTGCGCCGGCATCACCGTCGAGATCGCGTGCTTGTAGACCAGCTGCGAATGAGCATCGCGTCGCAGCAGCACGCAAAAATTATCAAACCAGGTGATGATCCCCTGCAGTTTTACCCCATTCACGAGAAATACAGTAACCGGGGTTTTGTTTTTCCTGACGTGATTGAGAAACACATCCTGGACGTTTTGTGATTTCTCCGCAGACATGGGTATCCCCATTCGCTTTTTGGAGCTGAACCGGCCCAGCTCAAGCCGAAACGGCAAGCGCTCGGGGGAAGCCGCCGAGCCGCCGGTACGGAGATGGTCCCGCCCTGGTGAATCACAAGCCCCGGATAAAGCGAAACAGTGCCGCAGGGTCGGAAAACGCAAGACGCGGCGCGCATTCCCGCAGTTCCTCCGAAGCCGGCTCGCCGCCGAGCAGAACCGGCACGCAACCGCTGTTGCCGGCGCATTCCATGTCGACCCCGGTATCGCCGACGAACCACACCGCCTCTCGCGGGCCGACCCCGCTCGGCTCCAGCGCCAGCCGGACCGGGGCGGCGTCGGGCTTGTCGGCGACGGCGTCGCCGGCCCCCACGAGCCTGCCGAAATAAGCCGACCAGCCGAGATGCTCGGCCTCGCGCCGCAAGAGGGCGCCGGTCTTGTTGCTGACGACGCCAAGGAAGATGCCTTCCCCGGCGAGCCCGCGCAGCAATTCGCTGCGGCCCGGCAATGCCGCCAGCCGGTCGAGATGGATTGCGCGAAACCGGTCGAGGTAGATCTGCCGCGCCTCCTCCCAGCGCTCGCCGAAATGCACCGGAAAGCTCTCACGCAGGCTGAGCCGCACCCGCGCCCTGGTCTCGGCGATCGACCATGCCGGCTTCCCCATCGCCGCCATCACCAAATTCAAGGCTTCGTGGATCGTCGCCCAGCTGTCGACCAAGGTGTTGTCCCAATCGAACAGGATCGCCCGCGGGCGTACGAAACCCGGCGACGGCACGGCGCTCATGCCGCTGCGGCCGCGTGGGCCAGATAGAACGCGCGCAAGGTTCGGCTGAGCGGGCCGGGAACGCCGTCGCCGACCGTGTCGCCGTCGATGCGCACCACCGGCAACAGCTCGACCGCGGTGCTGGTTACGAACGCTTCGCGCGCCGCCTTGGCTTCGGCCACGGTGAACGGCCGCTCGGCCAGCCGATAACCCTCGCGGCGAATGATGTCGAAGACCGCGAGCCGGGTGACGCCGTTCAGGATCGCGCTGTCGGCCTGGCGGGTGACCACGGTGTCGTCGGCGGTCACGATCCAGGCGTTGGTCGAGGTCCCTTCTGTGACCTGGCCTTGATCGTCGACCTGCCAGGCCTCGTAGGCGCCGGCCTGTTTGGCGCTCTCTTTGCCCAGAACGTTGGCCACCAGGGCCACCGACTTGATGTCGCAGCGCCGCCAGCGGATATCGGGGATGATGGTCACCGCGATGCCGTTATCGGCCAGGCGCGGGTCGGGCGGCTTTCTGTGGCGCGACGTAACCACGAGGACGGGCTTCGCCGATTTTGGAAAAGCGTGGTCGCGCGGGGCCGAGCCGCGGGTGATCTGGAGATAGACGATGCCGTCGGCGACGCCGTTGCGGCGAACGACTTCGCGCATGACGATCTTCAACGCCCCCTCCGCCATCGGCGGCGGGATCCTCAGCTCTCTCAGCGAGCGCGCCAGCCGTGCCAGATGCTGCATCTCGTCGACGAGATGCCCGCCAACCACCGCCAGCACCTCGTAGACGCCGTCGGCAAACTGATAGCCGCGATCCTCGATATGCACCCCGGCCGAGCGGTGCGGCAAGTATTGCCCGTCGACATAAGCGATCCGCGACATCGGCTCAGGTGCCGACCTTCAACGGGCGGTCGTTGCCGAAGACGCCCAATGATTTCAGCTTGCGGTGCAGGGCCGAGCGCTCCATGCCGACGAAAGCCGCGGTCCGGGAAATGTTGCCGCCGAACCGGGTCACCTGGGCCAGCAGGTATTCGCGTTCGAATACTTCCCGAGCGTCGCGCAACGGCAGGGTCATGATCTCGCTGCCCTTGTCCCATTTGACCACCGTGGGCGCGATGGCGGTGATCTCGTTGGGCAGCATGTCGGCGCGCACCGGCTCGCGGGCGTCGCCCGGCGCCATGATCAGCAGCCAATCGATGACGTTGCGCAGCTGGCGCACGTTGCCAGGCCAGGAATAGGCCTGCAAGGTCGCCATCGCGTCCTCGCCCAGCTCGCGCGGAGTGAGCCGGGCGGCTTCCGACGAACGCGCCATGAAATGCCGCGCCATCAGCGGGATGTCCTCGCGCCGGTCGCGCAGTGGCGGCACTTTGATCGGCACCACGTTCAGCCGGTAGAACAAATCCTCGCGGAACCGGCCGGCGCCGATCTCGCCGGCGAGCTCGCGGGTCGAGGATGCGACGACCCGGACATCGACCTCGACGCGGCTCGAGCCCCCGATTCTCTCGAAAGTCTGCTCCTGCAGCACGCGCACGATCTTGCCCTGGGTCTCGAGCGGCATGTCGGCGACTTCGTCGAGGAACAGGGTGCCGCCATGCGCGCGCTCGAAGGTGCCGATCTTGCGCAGCGCGCCGTCGCTGCCGGATTCGGTCCCGAACAGCTCGATCTCGAGCCGCTCCGGCCGCATCGTCGCACAATTGACCGGAACGAACGGACCCTTGGCGCGCCGCGAGCGCAGATGCAGCAGCCGGCCGACCACCTCCTTGCCGGAGCCGGGCGGGCCGGTGACCATCACCCGGCTGCCGGTCGGCGCCGCCTTGTCGACCTGCTGGCGCAGCTGGTTGGCCAAAGGCGAGGTGCCGACCAGGTCGATGTCGCCGCCGGCGCGCAGCTTCAGCTCTTCGTTTTCGCGGCGCAGCTGGGCGGCCTCGATCGCGCGCTCGACGACCAGCAGCAGCCGATCCGATTTGAACGGCTTTTCGATGAAATCGTAGGCGCCGATCTTGATCGCCGCGACCGCGGTTTCGATCGTTCCGTGACCGCTGATCATGACCACCGGCACCGACGGCATCTCGGTGTGCAGCAGTCTGAGGATCTCGATCCCGTCGAGCTCGCTCCCTTGCAGCCAGATATCGAGAATGACGAGCGTGGGCTGGCGCGAGTGGATCACGGCCAGCGCCTGCGCGCTGTCCGACGCTTCGCGCGTGGCGTAGCCCTCGTCGTTGAGCACGCCCGCGATCAGCAGCCGGATGTCGGCCTCGTCGTCGACGATCAGGATGTCATGCGCCATGGCCGATCGCACTCAGCTCCAGCGGCCGGCCGGCGGCGTCCGGACGTTCTGTCGTAAGGGTCTCGGCGAAGACCAGCCTGACCCGCGCCCCATCCGGCTCCCCATCTTCCAGCACCAGCTCTCCGCCATGATCTTCCATGATCTTCTTGACGATGGCGAGCCCCAAGCCGGTCCCTTTGGCTCGGGTCGTGACATAGGGCTCGGTCAACCGCTCGCGGCCTTGCCGCGGCAAGCCTCTGCCGTTGTCCTCGACGATCACCGCGGCTTGGCCCGCCGCCTCGGCCACCGACACCCGAATATGTCCAGGAGCACCGAGACCGTGCTCGGCGATCCGCGCCTCGATCGCTTCGATGGCATTCTTGACGATGTTGAGCACGGCCTGGCCGACCAGGCGCGCATCGCAGCTCAAGGCCACCGCGTGCTGCGGAAAAATCGTCTCAAAGGCGATCTCGCGGTGGGCGGTGCGTTGCAGGAACACCGCCCAATTCACGATCTCCACCAGATTCTCCGGCTTTATGGCAGGCGCCGGCATCCGTGCGAAGGCCGAAAACTCGTCGATCATCCGACCGATATCGCCGACATGGCGGATGATCGTGTCGGTGCAGATCATAAAGGTCTCGCGGTCCTCTTTGATCTCGCGCAGGTATTTGCGGCGCAGCCGCTCCGCGGAAAGTTGGATCGGGGTCAGCGGGTTCTTGATTTCGTGGGCGATGCGGCGGGCGATGTCGGCCCAGGCCGCCTTGCGCTGCGCCGACAGCAATTCGGTGATGTCGTCAAAGGTCACGACAAAACCGCTGATGTCGCGTTCGTCGTGCTCGGCGGCTATCCGCACCAGCAGGGTGCGCGTGCTGTTGCCGCGGGCGAGCAGGATCTGCGACTGGGCCAGCCGGTCCGGACGGCGCTCGGCCTCGTCGAGGAGCCCGGCCATCTCGGGGGCGACATCGGCGAGGTCCTGCCCGATCGACTGCTCCAGATCGACCCCCAGCAGCGCCGAGGCCGAGCGGTTCGGCAAATTGACGCGGCCTGTCCGGTCGAGCCCGATCACCCCGGCAGAGACGCCGGTCAGCACCGTCTCGGTGAACCGGCGACGCTCGTCGAGCTGCCGATTGGCTTCGGTGAGCTCGCGCTGCTGGCTCTCGATCTGGTAGGTCATCCGGTTGAAGGCCCGGCTCAACGAGGCGAGCTCGTCGTCCTTCTCCCCCTCGGGCACGCGCGCGGCGAGGTCGCCGCCGCGGACCTGCTCGGCGGCCGTGGCCAGCCGGCTGATCGGGACCGCAAGCTGCGTCGCGAAATGGATCCCGATCGCCACCGCCGCGACCAGGAACAGCATCGCCACCATCAGAAAGATCAAGGCGAAGGTTATCTGAAACCCTGACCTCTGACTTTCCATCTTCTCGTATTGCGCGGCGGCGCGCTGGGTTTCCTCCATGTGGTTCAGCACCCGCGGCTCGATATAGCGGCCGATATAGAGATAGACTTGGCCGAACTGGTCGAGGCGAACGAGGGCCCGCACCCGGTTGTCGCTGTCGTTGGTCATGATCGCCACGTCGCCTTCGTCGGCAACGCGCATCGCGCCATCCGGGACCGGCTCGAAACCCAGGGTAAACGACAGGCTGGAGCGCGCCAGCGCGTGGCCTCCGCGGTCGAAGATCATCGCCTCGGTCAATCCGCGCAGCGCCGCCTGCGCCGACACCACCTGCTCCAAACGCTGCGGGTCGAGCGCAAGCTCGGCGGCGTCCCGATTGAGGTCGTTGGCCATCGCCAGCGCATCGGCGCGAATCGCCTGTTGATGCTCGTGCAGATAAGCCTCGGCGACGGCGAGCGATTCGGAGATCGCCGTGCGCACCTTGTCGCTGAACCAGGATTCGACGCCGTAGCTGAAGAACAGGTACGAAAAGACCGCGACGATGATGGTCGGCGTCACCGCGATCAGGCTGAACAGCACCACCAGGCGGATCTGCAGCCGCGAGCCGGCGAGGCCGCGGCGCCGCTCGGCCCAGACCTGAAGCAGGCGCTTGGCGATCAAGGTCCCGAGCGCCAGCAGCAGCACGAGATCGAGGTTGAGCAGCGAGGGAACGGCGTTGGGATGCGAGCCGAACGGCGGCGCGCCGGTCAGAGCGAGGTAGGTGGCAACCCCCGACGCCAGCGCCGCCAGCGCCAGCCCGAAGGCGAGCTTGTGCCGCAGACCGATGCGGCCGGCCCACATCCGAACCCGCCGCATCAGCTGCATCAAAAAACCTCTAACGGAAATCACCGCAAGGTGCTTCGGCGGCGCCCGCCGACATTGCCGGCTCGGCGAACCGCGCAGTTCCCCGCAACGATCGGCCGAGCCCGCAGACGCCACCGTGTTACTTTAGTCCGCGGACCACCGGGATGTCCAACTCGCGGATCTTCTTGCGCAAGGTGTTGCGGTTCAGGCCCAAGAGATGGGCGGCTTTGATCTGGTTGCCGCGGGTGGCGCCGAGGGTCAGGACGATCAGCGGGCGCTCGATCTCGCGCAGCACCCGGTCATAGAGCCCCGCCGCCGGCAGCCCGCCGCGATGGGCGGCGAAATAGCCCCTGATATGGCGCTCGACCGCGCCGGCGAGCCCCTCCCCGCCCGGCGTATCGACGGTGTCGGCCGGGGCCGGCCCATCGCCGAGCTCGGCCTCGATCACGGCCGCCCCGATGACTTCCTGCGAATAGAGCGCGGCCAGGCGGCGGATCAGATTTTCGAGCTCGCGCACATTGCCGGGCCAGCGATAGGCGCGCAGCCGCTCCATCGCGACCTCGTCGAGCCGCTTCGGCGGCAGGCCCTCACGGACCGCCAGCGCCGCAAAGTGCCGCACCAGCGCCGGCAGGTCCGCGGTGCGCTCGCGCAAGGGCGGCAGTCGGATCGGCGCCACGTTCAGGCGATAGTACAGATCTTCGCGGAACAGGCCTTGGCGGATCAAGTGGCGCAGATCGTGATGGGTCGCGGCGATGACGCGAACATCGGCGCGGATCGGAACGCGGCCGCCGACGGCGGTGAATTCGCCTTCCTGAAGCACGCGCAGCAGCCGGGTCTGCGCCTCGAGCGGCATGTCGCCGATCTCGTCGAGAAACAGGGTTCCGCCCTGCGCCTGCTCGAACCGGCCCATGCTGCGCGCGGTGGCGCCGGTGAAGGCGCCCTTTTCGTGGCCGAACAGCTCGCTCTCGATCAGCTCGCGCGGGATCGCGGCCATGTTGATCGGAACAAACGGGCCGTTGCGGCGCTTGCCGAAATCGTGCAGCGCGCGAGCGACCAATTCCTTGCCGGTGCCGCTTTCGCCCATGATCGTCACCGTCAAGTCGGTGCCCATCAGCCGGGCGATGACCCGATAGATCTCCTGCATCGCCGGCGAGCGGCCGATCAGCGGCAGCTGTTCGTCGACGTCGTCCTCGATCCCGATCGGCGGCGCGTCGTGCGGGGCGGTCAGCGCGCGCTCGACGACCATGACCAGCTCGCGCAGGTCGAACGGCTTGGGCAGGTATTCGAAGGCGCCGCGCTCGGTGGCCTTGACCGCGGTCAGCAGGGTATTCTGCGCGCTCATGACGATGATCCGCAATTCGGGGCGGATCTTCTTGATGCGCGGGATCAGGTCGAGGCCGTTTTCGTCCGGCATGATCACGTCGGTGATGACCAGGTCGCCGTCGCCATCGGCAACCCATCGCCACAGGGTTGCGGCGTTGCCGGTCATGCGCACCTCGTGCCCGAGCCGGGCCAGCGCCTGGTTCAGCACCATCCGGATCGCACGGTCGTCGTCGGCCACCAGGATCGTCGAGGTCATCACCCGATACCGTCTTGCGCGACCACCGGCAAAAACACCCGGAACACAGTTCGCCGGGGCTGGCTGTCGAATTCGATCACGCCGCCGTGGTCACCGATCACCTTGGCCACTAATGCAAGACCAAGGCCAGTTCCGTTGCGCTTCGTCGTCACAAACGGATCAAACAGATAAGGACGCATGTCCTCGGGAATGCCCGCGCCGTTGTCGCTGACCGCGACCATCAGCGGCAGGTGCCGGCGGCCTTCCCCGCCAGGCCCGGCCAGCCGCAATCCGTGGCGATAGGCGGTGGTCAAGGTGATCTCGCCATCCGCGGCGGGCACCGCCTCGGCGGCGTTCTTGACGATGTTCAGAAACACCTGGACCAGGAGGTCGCGGTTGCCGTGGACCAGCGGCAATGACGGGTCGTACTCCTCGACAAAGCGGGCGTGGCGCGCGAAGCCCGACTGCGCCAGCTTGCGCACCCGTTCGAGCACCTCGTGGATGTTGATCGCATCGCGCTCGATCGGGCGATGGTCGGAAAACGCCTCCATGCGATCGACGAGGGCGACGATGCGGTCGGTCTCGTCGCAGATCAGCTGGGTGAGCTCGCGGCCGGCGCTGTCGGCGTCCTGCTCCAGGAGCTGCGCGGCGCCGCGAATGCCCGAAAGCGGATTCTTGACCTCGTGGGCCAGCATCGCCGCCATCGCGGTGATCGACCGGGCGGCGCTGCGATGGGTCAGCTGGCGGTCCAGCTTGTCGACCATCGAGCGCTCGTGCAGGGTCAGGACCAGCATGTCGGCCGCTTCACCGGTCAGCGCCCCCTGGATCGTCACCACACCGCCGCCGAACCGCTCGCCCTCGAGCGGCATGTCGTATTCGGAGATCGTGTTGCCGGTGCGCCAGACCGCATCGACGAGCCCGAATAGCGGGCTGTGCAGGGCGACGAGGTCGGCGAGCGCGCTGCCGCGCAGGGCTGCCGCGCTGGCGCCGAAGAACTGCTCGGCCGCGGGGTTGGCCAGACGGATCTGCCCGCTGCGGTCGATCACGATCAGCGGGTCGGCGAGCGCGGCAAGGACTGCGGCCGCTTCCGGCTGGCTTCCGGCCACAGCACGCGGGCTCGCGTTGCGCCGACGGAAGGGCGCCTTGATCATGCCGCCCGGCGAGCCAGGAGCGGCTCGTAGAAGGTGCGGATCAGTTCCTTGACGCGCGCGGCATCGGCGGTCTGGTTGACCGCGGCGCGGAATTCCGCCGAGCCCGGCAGGCCTTTGGAATACCAGGCAACGTGCTTGCGGGCGATGCGCGAGCCGATCTCGGTCCCGTAATGGACCAGCATGTCCTCGTAATGGCCGAGCACGATGTCGCGCTGCGCCGCGAGCGGCGGGTCGGGGATGTGCTTGCGGCTCTGCAGCCAGGCGATCACCTGGCGCACGAACCACGGCCTCCCATAGCAGCCGCGGCCGATCATCAGCCCGTCGGCGCCCGATTGCGCGAGCGCCTGCTCGGCGTCGTCGAGGCTCAGGATGTCGCCATTGGCGATGACCGGGATAGTCACATTCTCCTTGACCCGACGGATGAACGCCCAATCGGCCGAGCCGGCATAGAGCTGGCAGCGGGTGCGGCCGTGCACGGTAATCATGCGAATGCCGCAGGCTTGCGCAATCCGCGCGAGCCGGGGCGCGTTGCGGCTCTGCTCGTCCCAGCCGGTGCGCATCTTCAGGGTGACCGGCAGGTCGACGGCCTCGACCGTAGCTTCGAGGATGCGCGCGGCGTGGCGCTCGTCGCGCATCAGCGCCGAGCCGGCGTGGCCGTTGACCACCTTTTTGACCGGACAGCCGAAATTGATGTCGATGATGCGCGCCCCGCGGTCGGCGTTGAGCTTGGCCGCCTCGGCCATGACCCGCGGCTCGCAGCCGGCGAGCTGGACCGCCATCGGCTGCTCCTCGGCGCAGCTCTTCGCCATCGTCATCGATTGCCGGGTCTCCCGGATCATCGCCTCGCTGGCGATCATCTCGGAGACGACGAGGCCCGCGCCCAGGCGCTTGACCAGCCGGCGGAACGGCAGATCGGTCACGCCCGACATCGGCGCCAGGATCACCGGATCGTCGATGGTCAAAGTACCGAGTGAAATGCTCATGTTTTAAGCAGATAGTACACTTGCCTAGTGATTGAGCAGATCTTAATCCGTTTCCTTTTGCAGTGCAACATAAAGAACATCGTCGCCTCGCGGCGGGCGGCCGACCGGCGATAGCAAAGGCAGATCCAGTCGGCTAATTTCGCGCATGGAATTGGTGTACGCGCTGGTCGTCGCCGCCGGCCGGGGCAGCCGCTTCGGCGGCGACCTACCTAAGCAATACTTGACCATCGGCGACGCCCCGCTGCTCCGTCATGCGGTGACGGCGCTAGCCGGGCACCCACGGGTCGCAGATGTGCTGGTGGCGATCCGTCCCGAGGACCGGGCGCTGTTCGATCGCGCCGTCGCGGGTGTCCGGGTGCTGCCGCCGGCGGCGGGCGGCCCCACCCGCCAGGATTCGGTGCGGCTCGGGCTCGAGGCCTTGGCGGCATACCGCCCGCGGCATGTGCTGATCCATGACGGCGCGCGGCCGTTCCCCGATCCCGCGCTGATCGACCGGGTCATCGCCGGGCTCGACCGGGCACCGGCGGCGATCCCGGCCTTGGCTTTGCGCGACACCATCAAGCGCGCCGAAAACGGGATGATCCGGGCGACGGTCGACCGCTCCGAATTATGGCGGGCGCAAACGCCGCAGGGCTTCCACTTCGACGCGATCCTCGCGGCCCACCGAGCTGCCGCCGGTCGCGAGTTGACCGATGATTCGGCGATCGCCGAGGCGGCGGGGATGACCCCGCTGCTGGTCGCCGGCAGCGAGGACAATCTCAAGGTG
The DNA here is from genome assembly GCA_963703855.1 of uncultured Alphaproteobacteria bacterium. Taxonomy (GTDB): domain Bacteria; phylum Pseudomonadota; class Alphaproteobacteria; order ATCC43930; family CGMCC-115725; genus AP-15. The sequence goes on along the minus strand of CAVPFW010000015.1, from coordinate 465,637 downwards.
ACCACCGCCGAAGACCTCGCCGCCGCCGAGCGGCTGCTCGCCGCCCGGCAAGGCGATGTGCGCATCGGGCAGGGTTTCGACGCCCACGCGTTCGGACCGGGGGATCGGGTCGTGATCTGCGGGGTCGAGATCCCGCACGGTTCGGGCCTGGTCGGCCATTCCGACGCCGATGTCGGGCTCCACGCGCTGACCGACGCGGTGCTCGGCGCGATCGGGGCCGGCGACATCGGCATGCATTTCCCGCCGAGCGATCCGCGCTGGCGCGGTGCGGCCTCCGACCGGTTCCTACGGCATGCGGCCGATCTGGTTCGCGACCGCGGCGGCGCCGTCGCCATGGTCGATGTGACGATCATCTGCGAGCGGCCCAAGATCGGCCCGTACCGCGCGGCCATGATCGAGCGCGTCGCCGCCATCCTCGGCGTCGCTCCGGCCCGGGTCAGCGTCAAGGCGACCACCACCGACGGTCTCGGCTTTACCGGCCGCGGGCAGGGCATCGCCGCGCAAGCCGTCGCCACCGTGCGCCTGCCGCTGTAAAAGGATCTTCCGCAAGGCCGTGCTCAGCGGCCGCGGCGACGGGATCGTCGAATTGGCGCGCACCAACCTGCGGCGCTGAGGCCTCCGCCCCGGCCCTATTTCGCCGATCGCCGCTATTCGGCCGCCAGCAGCGGCGGCTGCACCGCGGCGCGCTCGGCGCGGGCCATCGGCTGCGGCCACCAGCGGTCCTCCCATTCCGGGAACAGGCCCTTGAGCTTCGGCATCACCCGCTCGGCGAAGAGCCTGGTGTTGTAGGCGGCCAGCTCCTTGCCCATGCTGCCGAACTGTAAGAGCAGCATCAGGTGGCCGACGTTGAGGTCGGTCGCGACTTCGGTCAGTTGCTCGACGACCTCGTCGGGCGAGCCGACGATGACGTAGCCGCGATCGACGATGTCCTCGATCTGGGTCGTCGCCCGGGCCTTTTGCCGGGCGTCGAGGCTGGCGGCGCGGCCGATCTGGCCCTGGATGCCGGCGCGCTGGGTCGCCTCGGTGATATAGCCGGGCGGCATCGCCCAGCGCGGGTCGACGCGCAGGCAGCGGCCGTAGAAATATTCGGCCGGCTCCTTGTAGAGCCGCATCGCCTGGTCGCGGCTTTCGGCGACGCCGACGAACTGCAGAAAGCCGGCGCGGTACGGGTTCCGGTCCTTGCCGAGCCGCGCCATCTCGTCCCAAAAGCCCTGCATCGTGGCGCGCCCGTCCTTGAAGCCGAAATAGGACAGGTAGGCGTAGACGTAATCCATCTGCGCGCACCACTGCCAGGTTTCGACCGAGCCGCCGCCCGGGATCCAGATCGGCGGGTGCGGCTTTTGAATAGGCCGCGGCCAGATGTTGACGTAGCGCTGCTGGTTGAAGCGGCCGTTGAAGGCGAAGGTGTCGGGCTCGGTCCAAGCCCGCAACACCAGATCGTGCCCCTCGTGATAGCGCTCGCGCAGGCTCGACGGGTTCTGGCCGTAGGCAAAGCAGGTGTCCATCGGGGTGCCGACCGGGAAGCCGGCGATCAGCCGCCCGCCCGAGATCACGTCGATCATCGCAAACTCTTCGGCGACCCGCGTCGGCGGGTTGTACAGCGCCAACGAGTTCCCCATCACGCACAGCGCCACGTCCGAGGTGCGCCGGGCCAAGGCCGAGGCGATCAGGTTGGGCGACGGCATCAGCCCGTAGCCGTTCGAATGGTGCTCGTTGACGCAGACCGCGTCGAACCCGCATTCGGCAGCGAATTCGAGCTCGTCCATAAAGTCGTTGTACATCAGGTGGGCGCGCCGCGGGTCGAACAACGAGGAGTGGATGTCGACCCACACCGAGGGATGCTTCTCGCGGAAATCATCCGGCAATTCGGTATAGGGCATCAGGTGAAACCACATCAGCTTCATGGCACTCGCTCCGGCGTCGTTCCTGTGGTCAGCGTGGCCCCGAGGCGCGGCTGCGTCAATCGCATCATTCCCGCGATTGCGGCCCATGATTCGAGATTGACGCGGGTGCGATCGGCGCGCGCTAATCCCGACCGGAGAGAACCGATGACCGCCGCACCTCCCTTTGCCCCGATCCTCGAAGCGGCGCAGGCCCGCCATGGCGCCGCGGCGCTGGCGGCGCGCTCGGCACAACCGCGCAGCCCAGCCGAGCTCGAGGCCTTGGGCGACGACCGCTATCTGTCGCAGATGTCGCTGCGGGTGTTCCGCGCCGGGCTCAAGCACAGCCTCGTCGACGCGAAATGGCCGGCCTTCGAGGAGGTCTTCGACGGTTTTGAGCCGCGCCGGGTGCGGGCGATGCCGGACGAGGCGCTCGAAGGCCTGCTCGCCGACCGGCGGCTGATCCGCCATTGGGGCAAGCTCAAAGCGGTGCGCGACAACGCCGCGGCGATGATCGCGGTCGCCGACGAGCACGGCAGCTTCGGCATCTGGCTGGCACGCTGGCCGGCGAGCGACATCGTCGGGTTGTGGGAGGCGCTGGCCAAACGCTTCAGCCAGATGGGCGGCAATTCCGGGCCGAGCTTTCTGCGCATGGTCGGCAAGGATACCTTTGTCGTGACGCATTCGGTCGGCGCCGCGCTCAAACGCTGGGGCGCCGTAGAGGGGCCGCCGAAAAACCGCAAGGATCGCGCCGCCGTTCAGTCGTGCTTCAACGCCTGGGCGGCCGAGACCGGCCGGCCATTGTGCCAGCTGAGCCAGATCCTCGCCGCCTCGATCGACGATTGAGCCGAACCGTCAGTGCCCGAGCAGCTTTGCCACCCCGAACATCGCACTCATCGAGCTTAGCCGCGAGGCGCAGCGCCATTTGCGGGAACTCTTCCCTTAGTTCGCCGAGATTCCCGTTCTCTGGGCACTTGGTAGTCATCGCGCCGCTCCGCGTCTCATCGTCCGCAGCAGGGCGTCGGCGACTTCGACAAAGCCGCTGCCGCCGCCGCCTTTGGTCACCCATCGCGGCGGCGTGGTCATTTGGTCGACATAGCGGCGCACGGTGGCGACGCCGACCGAGTTCGGGAAGAAGCCGAACATCGGCTCGTCATTGAGCGAATCGCCGACATAAATGCAGGTGCTGCGATCGCGGTCGATATCGAGCGCGAACAATTCCGCCAGCATCCGGCGGGTCATCGCCAGCTTGTCGAAACCGGCGAACCAGCCGAGCACCCACAGCGAGTTTACGACCGTTCGCGCACCGGCCTCGGCGAGACGCGTGACGATTTGCTCGGTCACCGGCGGCCCTGGGTTGCAGAACGCGAGCGTGGTTTCGCGGTAGGCCTGATCGGGCGCCGGCTCACTGCCGGGGATCAGGCTGTGGATCCGGGCGCCGAGCGCGGCCAGCCTCCGCCGGTCACGGCGGCGCTCGGCCTCGGATGCCCAAAAGCAGCGCTCGGTCGACCCCTTCGCCGGATCGTGGCGGAAGCACAGCCCGCCATTTTCGCCGATCACTGCGGCGACTGGCCACATCCGGCACATCAGATCGCACCAGCCTGCCGGTGCGGCGGTAACCGGAACCACCCGAAGACCGGCACCGTAGAGCCGTTCGAGCGCATCGTAGGCCGCGGCCGGCAGCCGCGCGCCCTCGGTCAGGGTATCGTCGACATCGGTCAGAACGAAACGGACGGCGCCGAGCCGCGCCGTCGGGAAAACCTCGAATGGCTGCATCGCGAGCCTGCCTTGCCGGGAGGGAAATCCCTTCCCTCGATATGCCCCTTGTGCTAGCGCACGCCCATATGTAAGCGCGCGGTCGGGCGGCCGAGCCGCGAGCGGTCCGGAGACGAGAGGATGCAGAGCCAGAACCGGTTTTTTGATGACCTCGCCCGTGTCGCCGCCGGAGCGATGGGCGCCTTGTCGGGGGTCAGGGGCGAGGTCGAGTCGCGGCTGCGCGAGCAGTTCGAACGCGTGCTCGCCGGGATGGATCTGGTCACCCGCGACGAATTCGAAGCGGTCAAGGCGATGGCCGCCAAGGCCCGCGCCGAGCAGGAGGACCTGGCAAAGCGGCTGGCCGAGCTGGAAGGGCTCCTCGCCGCCCGGCGCGACCGCGACCCGACGACTGACCCCGTCCGGTCCGATCCCCCGACCGGGCCCGGCTCCGCGACCGCGCCCAGCTCGTTGTGACCCGGCTGCGAAACTTTTGTCGAGCCGCCCGAAGGAGCGCCCGATGACTTCCGTTGCCCTCTCTGAACCGACTCCCTTCTCCGGCAATCCGATCGACCTTGTCGAAGAGATCGTCAGCGCCAATGACTGGGCGCACGACCGGGCCAGTGAAGAGGAGTTGGTGGTCGAGATTTCCGGCCGCTGGTGCGACTACCGGCTCTATTTCGTCTGGCAGGAGGAAATCTGCGCGATGCATTTTTCCTGCGGGTTCGACATGAAGGTGGCGAAAGGCCGGCGCGCCGCCGTCTACGAATTGCTGGCGCTGGCCAACGAAAAACTGTGGCTCGGTCATTTCGATCTGTCGGCGGAGGACAATTCGCCGGCCTTCCGTCACGCGGTGCTGCTGCGCGGCGTCATGGCGGCGAGCGCCGAGCAGGTCGAGGATCTGGTCGACATCGCGCTGTCGGAATGCGAGCGCTTCTACCCGGCGTTTCAGCTCGTGCTGTGGGGCGGAAAGCGACCGGCCGAGGCGATCGCGGCGGCGATGATCGATCCGGTCGGAGAAGCCTGAAGAAAGGGTGCGCGCGATGGCCGATCGGGTGCGGGACGGCGACGATCGGTTGCGGCGCACCCTTGTCCTGGTCGGCTGCGGCAAGATGGGCTCGGCGCTGCTGCGCGGCTGGCTCGACGACGGGGCGGTTTCGCGCTTTCTGGTGGTCGAGCCGGCAGGGGCGCCGCCCGGGCTCGCCGCCGAGGCCGCCGTTTCATGGCACTCGACGGTCGACGGGCTGATGGCAGAGCCGGCTCCCGATGCCGTGGTGTTCGCGGTCAAGCCGCAGGTCATCGACGCGGTGCTGCCCCTCTATCGCCGCTGGGCGGGGCCGCAGACCCTGTTCGTCTCGATCGTAGCCGGCAAGACCATCGCGGGGATGACCGGGCGGCTCGGCCCGGCGGCACTGGTGCGGACGATGCCCAACACCCCCGCCGCGATCGGGCGCGGGATCACTGTGGCCTGCGCCAATTCGCGGGTCACGCCGGAGCAGCGCCGGCTGTGCGATCGGCTGCTCGCCGCCGCCGGCGAGAGCGCCTGGGTCGAAGACGAGGCATTGCTCGATGCGGTCACCGCGGTTTCCGGCAGCGGCCCCGCCTATGTGTTTCTGTTGATCGAGGCGTTGGCGCAAGCGGGCGAAGCAGCGGGGCTGCCGCCGGACCTGGCCTTGCGCCTGGCGCGCGGCACCGTCGCCGGTTCCGGCGAGCTCGCCCGGCGCGCCGCGGAGAGCCCGGCAGAGCTGCGCGAAAACGTGACGAGTTCCGGCGGCACGACCCGCGCCGCGCTTGATGTGCTGATGGGCGAGGATGGTCTCGTCCCGCTGGTCGGGCGCGCGGTCGCCGCCGCTGCGGCGCGATCGCGCGAGCTGGCCAGCTGAGCGGCCGAGGCTCGCGTATGGCCAAAAGCATCGCTAGGGCGGGCGGCACCGGACGCGGCCCTCAGCCGCCCGGCGAGGCCGACCGCATCATCGATGCGGCATTCGCCCGCATCGCGATCGAGGGCTGGCGGCGGCTGTCGCTCGCCGCGATCGCGGCCGAAGCCGGGCTGCCGATCCTGCGGGTCTATCGGACCTTCTCGTCGAAGCAGGCGATCCTCTGCGGGTTCTCGCGGCGGATCGACGAGGCGGTCTTGGCCGAGCCGCCGCCGAGCGCGGAGGACGAGCGGCCGCGCGACCGGCTGTTCGATCTGTTGATGCGGCGATTCGACGCGCTTCGGCCGCACCGACCGGCCCTCGACGTGCTGCGCCGCGAGCTGATCGGCGATCCGGTCTCGGCGCTCGTCACCGCTGCGGCGCTGGCGCGCTCGATGCGTTGGATGCTCGAGGCTGCCGACCTTGCCGCCGGCGGTGTGCGCGGCGCGGTTGCGGTCAAGCTGACCGGCGCGGCTTATCTCGGCGCGATGCGGGTGTGGCAGCGCGACGACTTGCCGGACCTCGCGCAGACGATGGCGGCGCTCGACGCGCGGCTGCGCCGAATTGAGCGCTGGCTGGGGCCCGGCCGGCGGGTGCGCCGAGACGAGGAGCCTGTCTCCGCCTAAATTTGTTGCATCGCAAAAAACTCTGCTTGACGCCAGCCCGGCCTCCGCCGATATTTTGGGCGTTGTGCACCGCACAATTCCCCGAAGCCCCGAACTTACCCGAAGCCCTGAACGGAACCCAGCCATGGAAGCTCGCTCCAGCTTTTTCGATTTCGATATGACCAAGATGATGACCGATTTCCGCTTTCGTCCATTCGACGTCGAAGCGCTGATGGCTTGCCAGCGCCGCAACATCGAGGCGCTGAGCCAGGCAAATCAGCTGGCCGTCGAAGGCGTCCAGGCGGTCGCCCGGCGCCAGATCGAGATCGCCCGCCAGGCTCTCGAAGACGTTTCCGTGCTGTTCCGCGAGCTCGCGCAGCCGGCCTCGGCCGAGGACCGCATCGCCAAGAACACCGAATATGCCAAGCAGATGCTCGAAAAGAGCGTCAATCACGGCCGCGAGATCACCCAGCTGGCGGCCAAGGCCGGCACCGAGGCGGCCGACGTTCTGCGCAAGCGCGCCAGCGAGAGTTCTCGACGAGCTGTGCGAGATGGCAAAGCATCAGAACGCCCGCTGATCGCCGCTCGCTGCATGGGTTGCCGGGCCGCACCGCGGCCTTCCGGTTTTTCGTCGCCGCGTTCGAGGTTCAGCCTGCGTCACCGCGGCAGGTGAAGTCGGGCGCGCAGACCGCCCTGCGGCGAGGTTTCGAGCCTGACATCGCCGCCGTGGCCGCGGGCTACGTCGCGCGCGATCGTCAGGCCGAGCCCGACCCCGCCGGTCGACGGGTTGCGCGACCGGTCGCCGCGGACGAACGCCCGGAACACGCGGTCGCGGTCGGCCGGCGGTATCCCCGGCCCGTCATCGTCGACCAGGATATCGATCCCGCCGGCGACCGGGCGGGCGCTCAGCCAGACTTCGGTGCCGTGGCGGCGCGCGTTGCCGATCAGATTGGTCAGGCAGCGCTTGAGCGCGTTGGGGCGGATCGGCATCACATATTCGGCCGGCACGGCGAGTGACAGCGTCGTCCCCTCGCGCCGCATCGCCGCGGCGACGTCCTCGAGCAGCAGCGCAACATCGGTTTCGACCGGCGCCTCGGTGCCTTCGCCGCGCACGAAGTCGAGATAGCCGTGCACCATGTGCTCCATCTCGGCGACATCCGATTTCAGCTCCTCGACCACCGGATCCTCGCCGAGGATCTCCAACGCCAGCTTCATCCGGGTCAGCGGCGTCCGCAGATCGTGCGACACGCCGGCCAACATCTGCGTGCGCTGGCGGATCTGGCGCTGGATCCGTTCGCGCATCGTCATAAAGGCCACCGCTGCCTGACGGATCTCGACCGCCCCTTCGATCTTGAAAAACGGCACCGGGCGGCCTTTGCCGAAACCGTCGGCCGCCGCCGCCAGCCGGCGCAGGGATTTGACCTGGTTGCGCAGGAACAGGCTCGCGACCGCCAGCAATACCAGCGACGAGCCGACCATCCACATTACAAAGATGTAGGTTGTCGAGCTGTACAGCCGGTTCCACGGCACCTGCGCGCTCAGCACGCCTCGGCTCAGCTGCACCTCGACCCGCAAGCCCTGAGGATCGTCGAGCCCCTCGATGCGCCACGGCCGGTTGATGCGGCCCTGCAGCGCCTGGGTCAGCTGATCTTCGAGCATGGTGCCGCTCGGTGGCGGCGCCGGCGGCAGAGGCCTACCGGGGTCGAGGGTGAAGACGAGGTCGGTCAGGGCGCCGCCATGCTGCAGCAGCCGCGTCCCGGCGGACGGGGAACCGGCGAGATCGAGCGCCTCGATCGTCAGGGCGACATCGCCGGCGACCCCATTCGACAGCCGCCATGATATCGCCGCCCAGTGGCGATCGTAAAAGATCCAGGTTGCGATCGCCTGCAGCAGAATGAGCGGCATGACCACGATCAGCAGGGAGCGGCCGAACATGGTGCGCGGCAGCACCCGCTTGATCCACCCGCGCGGCCGGATGTCGCGCTGACCCCAGGCTGCCGTCTCGGCCGCCGCCGGCTCCTCGGCGGCCAGCCCGAGCGGCGGGGGGTCAATCCGGCTTGAGGACATAGCCGGTGCCGCGCACGGTCTGCAGGTAGCGCGGAAAACGCGGATCGCGCTCGATCTTGCGGCGCAGCCGCGTCATCTGGACATCGACGTTGCGCACGTTGCCGCTGAACTGGGCCGACAGCGACAATTCCTCGCGCGAGACCGCCTCCCCGGCGTTCTGCGCCAGGCTGGCGAGCAGCGCGGCCTCGGCCGCGGTCAGCCGGATCGGGTCGCCGCCGCGGAACAGTTCGCCGCGCACGAGGTCGAAGCGGCAGCCGCCAAAGCGGATTTCGCGGCGCTCGGCGTCGGCCGCCGGACGGCGCTGCAGCAGATTGCGGATGCGCAGGACCAGCTCGCGCGGCTCGAACGGCTTGGAGAGATAGTCGTCCGCCCCCTGCTCGAGCCCGTTGACGCGATCCTCGGGCTCGCCCATCGCCGTCAGCAGCAGCACCGGCACCAGGGCGTCGCGCCGCAGGTCGCGGGTCAGCTCCAACCCGCTCTCGCCCGGCATCATCACATCAAGCACGACGAGGTCGAAGGCGAAGCTCGCCAGATTGGCGCGCGCCTCGCCCGCATCCGCCGCGGTCGTCACCCGAAACCCGCTTTCCGACAGGTAGCGGCGCAGCAATTCGCGCAGCCGCGCATCGTCGTCGACGACGAGGAGATGGGGTTCGAGATCGCTCATGAAGCAATCATTATACGCCGGGTCGGCGGTCAGCGCTTTAGGCCCGCGGCACCCTTGAACCGGCGCCGGTCGTCGCTTTCGGCGATGATCCCGAGCAGCACCTCGCGGAAACCTTGCACCGCCGCCGCGCCGGCCTGGCGATAGGCCTCGGCGACGCGGGCGCGCTGCGGGGCCGACACTTCGCGCTCGAGCGCGCGGCCCTCCGCGGTCAGCTCGAGCAGGCGCTGGCGCCGGTCGTGCGGGCCCGGACGCTGATGGACGAACCGCTGCTCCACCAGGTCGCCGAGCACCCGGCTCAGGCTCTGCTTGGTGATGCGCAGAATGCCGAGCAATTCGCTGACATTCATCTGCGGGTGGCGGCCGACGAAATGGATCACGCGATGATGCGCCCGCCCGAAGCCGTAGCGCGCGAGGATCGCGTCGGGCTCGGCGGTGAAGTCGCGATAGGCGAAGAACAACAGCTCGATCCCGTCCCGAACCGCGTCCTCTCCGAGAAAGCGCGGCTCGGCTGGTATTTTTACGTCAGACATGTTGACTTATCTCGCAACCTTGCGTACCGTTCGGGTGTCCTCTCGGATATAAAGTTCCATCGCGACCGGTCCGGCGAGGCTCGCGACGAGGATCCGGCTCCGACCGCTTCCGTGCAAGGAAAGGCGCCCATGTCCATGATCCCCTTCGACGACCGCGACGGCTTCATCTGGTACGACGGCCGCCTCGTCCCCTGGCGCGACGCCAAATTGCATGTGCTGAGCCACGGGCTGCATTATGCAAGCTGCGTCTTCGAAGGCGAGCGTGTCTATAACGGCGCCGTCTTCCGGCTCGACGACCACAACGAGCGCCTCGCGAACTCGGCGCGGATATTGGGCTTCGAGCTGCCGGCCAGCATGGACGACCTGACCAAGGCCACCGAGGAGGTGATCGCCTCGAACGGCATCGTCGACGGCTATGTCCGCCCGATCGCCTGGCGCGGGGCCGAGCAGATGGGGGTGTCGGCGCAGGCGACCCGGATCCACCTCGCGCTCGCCGCCTGGGAATGGCCGGCCTATTTCTCGCCCGAGGCGCGGGCCAAGGGCATCCGCATGAAATGGGCGCCATGGGCGCGCCCGGCACCCCACACCGCCCCGACCGCAGCCAAGGCGGCCGGGCTCTATATGATCTGCACCCTGTCGAAGCACCTGGCCGAGGCCGATGGCTGCGACGACGCGCTGATGCTCGACTGGCGCGGCCGGCTCGCCGAGGGCACCGGCGCCAATCTTTTCCTGGTCATCGACGGCGAATTGCACACCCCGACGCCCGATTGCTTTTTGAACGGGATCACCCGGCAAACCGTAATCGCCCTCGCCAAGAAGCGCGGCATCAAGGTGGTCGAGCGCGCGATCATGCCCGACGAGCTCGCCAAGGCCGACGAGATGTTCCTGACCGGCTCGGCTGCCGAAGTCACCCCGGTCGGCGAGATCATCGGCGAGCACGGCCACTACCGCTTTACCCCCGGCACGATCTGCCGGCTGATGTGGGAAGACTACGACCGCACCGTCGGCAAAAAGGTGGAATCGAGCGCCGCTTAGCCGCGCCTTCCCCGCAGCGCACAGGGCTTGGGATCGGTATTTGTGCTTTCAGGTCTTCAGCGGCTTGCCATCACAAGCAGAAAAGGGGGGCGCTGGCGCTCGTCTACCAAATTCGGAAGCGACCGGATCTGCTCTTCGGTCGGGCCCCATTCCTCGAGATGACGGACAGCAAAGCCTAGTCGAACCAGCATATTGATGTAGGTTGCGACGGTGCGGTGCTGCTTGATCACGCCTTTGGTCAGCCAGTCGGTCGAGCGCTGCCCTTCATCCAAATAGGCGTCGACCGGCCAGGTTTTGCGTCCGTCCGCATCGGTGGACCAGCCCGGCTTGGCGGGGGCCGTGAAAATCGGGTGCTCCACCGAAAAAACCAGGCGACCGCCCGGCACCAGCGCCCGGTGCACGCGCCCGATCAGCCCGCTGAGGTTTTCGACGTAGTGGAGGGCGAGGGAGCTGTAGACCAGGTCGAACGGCGACGCCGGCAGTTCGAGGTCTTCCATATCGGCTCTGAGGTGGACCACCGCCCGGTCTTTTGTGGCGGCTTTGGCGCTCGCCAGCATCTTCTCGGAAACGTCGATGCCGAGCACATGCGCCGCTCCCTGCTGTCGCGCCCAGCGGCAGAACCAGCCGAAACCGCAGCCGAGGTCGAGCACCCTGCGCCCGCGCAAATCCGGCAGCAATGCCCGCAATGCCGGCCACTCCGGAGCACCATCGAGGCCTTCGACCGAACGCCTCAGCCGGCTGTATCCCGCAAAGAATTCCTCGTTGTCATAGACGTTCTGCGTCATCTCTGTCCCTCCGCGACGCCGCGGCCTGCAGCGGACCACAATCGGAAAACGGCTGCCCTCGCTCCGGACCGGCGCTATCCTGGGCCCGCCTGTTGCGCACATTTCCGGAGAGCCGCTATGCCGGATCATCTCTACAACCCGAAAACAGCGCTGTTCTGCGCCTATCCGGCGATGAAAACGCTCTCCAAGCAAGCCAACGACCTGATGGAGGGGGCCGAAAAGGCGCTTTGCGAGCGCGAACTGGCCGGTTGCGACACGAGCTGGGCACGGGCTCGCCATGCAGAGGCGGAATGGCGCATCGGCTGCACGAACGATCATGCGGAGGCTTCTCGCTCCGTCGACCGGCTAAAGACCGCGCTCGAATGTGCCGACCCGCCGGACGGACTGACGCAGGATTGCGAGGGCAGCTTTGCGCCCGGCGCCAATGTCTGGTTCCTCAAGCTCGACCGATCGACCGACCAGCTCCTCGCCAGGGAATGGCCTTGGCGGGTCCGCCCGACCTTTCTCGAACAAATCAACGATCCCGCCCGTGTGGTCACCTATCTGCAGGATTTGTGCTGGTCCGACGTCAGGCGCTGCGGCAGGGATCATCGCAAAGAGCTGAACCTCGCGATATCGGTGATTGCGCGCCTGGTCCTGCAGGGAGGTCAGGCCGGCTATCTCAGCGGCCCGGGTTTTCAGCCGGTGTTCGAGCGGTTCGTGCAGGATTGGCAAGACCCGCGGACCGGATTCTTCGGCATGACCTACATCGTCGACGATGAAGGAACCGAAATCAGAACCACCGATTTGAGCCTGACCTTTCACATGGCGCGCTATGTGCCCCATCTGGTGCGGTGGTGGCCGACCCTGATCGAAACCTTGCTCGGGATCAGCGAGCAGCAATATCCGCAAGGCTGGATCCAAGACGGCAAAATGAACGACCACAATAATTACGATGTCGTCGAGCTGTTCTATCGCGGTTGGAAGCACATGTCTGCGAGCCAGCGCCGGCGCGCAAGCCAGGCGGTGGCAATGATGTTAGAGTGGTGCCTTGCCCATTCGGTTGGACAGAGCGGGGAAATCATCGATCCGGATAAAGGCGACATGATGCCCGATTCGTATTACTTTGCCGCCGCCTTTCTCGACACGATCGGTTTTTTCGACCGCAGCAGGCGGTTCTGGACCGATCGGCTGCTGCCCGACCCGGAGCCGATCAGAAAAGGCATGATCGCCCAGCTGAGCCGCTTCAACGCCGACCTGACCGTGGTCGACGACACGCTCGAGCGGCTCCACGCCCGCGTGCGGCCGTGGTCGAACGCAATTCTTTAGCCGGACCGGCTAGTCCGCCGCGGGACCTCGTTCCCGCTTTCCTTCCCAGCGCTCCTTCGCCGCGTCGTCATCGGCGCGGGTTTCGACCCAACGCTCGCCTCGCGGCGTTTCCTCGCTTTTCCAGAAGGGCGCGTCGGTTTTCAGCCAGTCGATCAGAAAATGGCAGGCGGCGAGCGCGGCCTCGCGGTGCGGCGAGGCGGTGGCGACGAGGACGATGCGGTCGCCGGGTTCGAGCCGGCCGTAGCGATGGATGATCAAGGAGGCGTCGAGCGGCCAGCGCCGATGCGCTTCGAGCTCGATTTCGGCGAGCTTCTTTTCGGTCATGCCGGGATAGTGCTCGAGGGTCAGGGCGCAGACCCGGTCGCCGCCGCCCATATCGCGCACGAGCCCGATAAAGCTGGCGATCCCGCCGATCCGGGGATTGCCGGCGGCGAGCCGATCGAGCTCGACGCCGACATCGAAATCCTCGCGCTGCACCTTGATCACCGGTTCAGCCTCCGGTGACCGGCGGAAAGATCGCGACCTCGTCGCCTTCCCGCACCGGGTGATCGAGGCCGACATAATCCTGGTTGACCGCGACCCGGACGACGGCGAGGTGGCGCAAGGCCTCGGCATACCCGCCGCCGCGCGAGCGCAGCCAGTCGAGCAGCCCGCCAACGTCGCGCACCTCGGACGGCAGCGGCACCTCCTCCTCGGCGCAGCCGATACGCGCTCGCAGCCAGGCGAAATAGAGGAGCTTCACCGGGACCGCAGGCCTCTGGCCGGCAATGCGGGCGGGACGGCCGCGGTCCGATCTGCTCCCGCAATCCGGGGCAGGACGCCCGCGGTCCGATATGGTCATATGAGCACCTCGGCAAACGGCAGAAAATCGACGACCGCGCCGAGGGCGAAGTCGCTGGTCGCCTCGTCGAGGATCACGAGCCCTTCCGACTGCACGATCGAGGACAGGATGCCGGCGCCGTCGCGCGCGTATTTGACGGCGACGAGCCGATCGCCGTCGCGCTCCAGCCGGGCGCGCAGATACTCGCGCCGCCCCGGCTTTTTGCGGTAGGCAAATCCGGCGCGGACCGGGAACAGCCGCGGCGCCGACGCCGCCGCCCCCGCGAGCTTCAGGATCAGCGGCCGGGCGAGGACGGCAAAGGTCACGACCACCGCGACCGGGTTGCCGGGCAGCCCGATCAGCGGCATCGCCCCGACCCGTCCCGAGCGCCACCGGCCGTCCCGGGCTTGATCGCCAGCCGCCAGAAATGGAGCGCGCCCAGGCGCTCGACCGCACCCTTGACGTGATCCTCCTCGCCGGTCGAGACGCCGCCCGAGGTCACGATCAGATCGTGCCCGGCGCCGGCCGCGGCGAGCGTGTCGGCGAGCGCCGCCTCGCGGTCGGGGCGGATGCCGAAATCGGTCACGGTGCACCCCAGACCCTCGATCATCGCGCCGAGGATGAACCGGTTGGCGTCGTAGATGGCGCCCGGCGGCAGCTTTATGCCGGGCTCGCGCACCTCGTCGCCGGTCGACAGCAGCGCCACGCGCAGCCGGCGGAACACCGGCAGCTCGTGACGGCCGAGCGCTGCAGCGAGACCGAGCTCGGCGGGCCCGAGCCGGCGTCCCGCGGCGAGCGCGGTTTCGCCCGACGCCACGTCCTCGCCGGCATGGCGGCGGTTGGCGCCCTTTCCGATCCCGGGCTTCAGCCGCACCCGGTCATCCGCAGCGGCGCAATCCTCCTGCATCAGCACGGTGTCGGCGCCCTCGGGCATCGGCGCGCCGGTAAAGATGCGGATCGCCTCGCCGCGCCGCAGGGACCGGTCGAGCGGGTGGCCCGCCGCCGCCCGGCCGCCGACCGGCAACGCGGTTTCGCGATCGGGCAGCAGGTCGGCATAGGCCACCGCATAGCCGTCGACCGCGCTGTTGGCATATGGCGGCAAATTCATCGTCGCGACCAGGTCGCGCGCCAAGATCCGGCCGGCCGCCTCCCGCAACCGCACGATTTCGCTGTCGACGACCGGCACGACGCGCTGGTCGATCCGGGCAAGCGCGTCGTCGACGCTCAAGAGGGCGCCGCCGAAGGCAAAGCAATCGTCGCTCAGCTGGGCCATCGCGCGCGCCCGTCATGCTGCAGGATGAAATCGGCTACAGCCGCCGCATCGGAGAGCGGCAGCAATGGAAGCCTCAGCCCCGGCAGCGGATCGTCGGAGGCGACCGCGACCACAAACGGATCGTCGGGATGCAGCGGCGGCTTTCCCAGCGCGGGACGGTAGACCTCGATCTTGGGATGCGGGTGGCGCTTGAAGCCCTCGACGAGCAGCAGGTCGACCCGCGTCATCCGCCCGACCAGCTCGTCGAGCCCGGGTTCCGGCGCGCCGCGCAGCTCGTGCATCAAGGCCCAGCGGCGTTCCGAGGCCACCATGACCTCGCCCGCTCCGGCCTGGCGATGGCGCCAGGAATCCTTGCCCGGCTGATCGACGTCAAAGGCGTGGTGGGCATGCTTGATGCTCGACACGGTGACGCCGCGCGCGACGAATTCCAGGATCAGCGCCGTCATCAAGGTCGTCTTGCCGCTCCCGCTCCAGCCGGCGAGCCCGAAGATGCGCATCGCCGCGCGTGCCTGCGATCTCACTTGGGCGCTGAAGGCGGCCGAGGCAATGCGCGCCTACGCCGGGGTCCGGGATTTGCCGCGGCCGATCGCGCCGGCGCGCCGCGGGTGGGTGATGTGCGGCAGCCCCGCCCGCAGATAGTCGTAGCCGGTCACCAGGGTCAGCACCGCCGCGATCCACAGCAAGCTCTCGCCGATACCGGTCACCGGGACCATGCCGGGGCCCGCGTCGCCGACGATCAGAAAGCCGATCGCCACCATCTGGATCATCGTCTTCCACTTGGCGAGCCGCGACACCGGCATGCCGACGCGCAGCCCGGCGAGGTATTCGCGCAGCCCCGAAACCAGGATCTCGCGGCACAGGATGACCAATGCCGGAAACACGCTCGCCGCCGACAGCCGGCCGAAGGTCGTCAGCATGAACAAGGTGGCGGCGACCAGCAATTTGTCCGCGATCGGATCGAGAAAGCGGCCGATCTCCGACTGCTGCTGCCAGCGCCGCGCCATGTGCCCGTCGAGCCAATCGGTGACCGCCGCCGCCGAGAACAGCGCGCAGGCGAACCAGCGCGCGTAGTCGCCCGGCACGTAAAAGGTCGCGATCACCACCGGGATCACCAGGATGCGCGACAGGGTCAGCAGATTGGGCAGGCTGGTCAGCAGCACGCGCCGCTCCCGGTGGACGACAGGATCAGAGCCATCTTACCCATCGGCATGAAAATGATCATAAACCTTTTTTGCGACGGTTTTGCTGATGCCGGCGACGCGTTCGAGCTCGCCGAGCCCGGCGCGGGCGGCCGCGCGGGCCGAGCCGAAATGGTGCAGCAGCGCCTGCTTGCGGCGGGGCCCGATCCCGGCGATCTCGTCGAGCGGCGATTGCCCGATCGCCTTGGTCCGCCGCGCGCGGTGGGTGCCGATCGCGAAACGGTGCGCCTCGTCGCGCAGCCGCTGCAGGAAATAGAGCACGGGGTCGCGCGGGTCGAGCGAGAACGGCGCCCCGCCGGGCATGAAAAAGCGCTCGCGGCCGGCGTTGCGGTCGGGACCCTTGGCGATGCCGACGATCGCGACATCGGCAATGCCGAGCTCGTCGAGCACGCCATGCGCGATGTTGAGCTGGCCCAGGCCGCCGTCGATCAGCACGAGATCGGGCCAATTGCCGTGCGCGCGCTCGGGGTCCTCCTTCAGCGCGCGGGCAAAGCGTCGCAGCAGCACCTCGCGCATCATCGCGTAATCGTCGCCGCCGGCCGCGAAGTCTTGGCGGCGGCTCCCCTCATCCGCCTCGCTGCGCTCGGCACCCTCTCCTGCACTGCGGGAGAGGGGGGATCCGGCCGGAACAGTCGGGTGGGTGAAGGCAATGCCGCGGATCGTGAATTTGCGGTAGGCGTTCTTGATCAGCCCGTCCGGGCCGGCGACGATCATCGCGCCGACCGCGTTGGTGCCCTGGATGTGGCTGTTGTCGTAGACCTCGATGCGGTTCGGCGCCGCCTCGAGGCCGAAGGCCGCGGCGACGCCCTCGAGCAGCCGGCGCTGCGAGGCGCTTTCGGCAAGCCGGCGGCCGAGCGCCTCCCGCGCGGTAATGAGGACGCGGTCGATCAGCTTCTTCTTGTCGCCGCGCTGCGGCATCGCGAGGGTGACGCGTCCGCCGCCGAGCGACAGCGCCTCGGCAACCAGCTCCTGCTCGACCAGCCGGTGGCTGAGCAGCACCAGAGGTGGCTTCGGCCGGTTGTCGTAGAATTGGCCGACGAACGCGGTCAGCACGTCCTCGACCGGGAGCTGGCGGTCGTGGCTCGGAAAATAGCCGCGATTGCCCCAATTCTGTCCCCCCCGGAAAAAGAATACCTGGACGCAGGTCTGGCCGCCGGCCTGGTATGCCGCGATCACATCGGCATCGACGACCCCGGGCACATGGATGTCCTGGTGGCCCCGCACCAGGGACAGCGCGCGGATGCGGTCGCGGATCAGCCCCGCCGCCTCGAAATCGAGCGCCGCCGCCGCCGCCTGCATCTCGGCCGCCAGGCGCTGCTGCACCGCGTCGCTGCCGCCCGACAGAAATGCATGCGCCTGCTCGATCAGCCCGGCATAGTCCTCTCGGCTTATCCGCCCGACGCAGGGCGCGCTGCACCGCTTGATCTGGTGCAGCAGGCAAGGCCGGCTGCGGTTGGCGAAGATGCTGTCGCTGCACGAGCGCAGCAGAAACGCCTTTTGCAGGGTTATCAGGGTGCGGTTGACCGCCCCCGCGGAGGCGAACGGGCCGAAATAGCTGCCCGGCTTGTTGCGCGCGCCGCGATGCTTGGTCAGCTGCGGAAAATCCTGGTCGGCGGTCAGATGGATCAGCGGAAACGATTTGTCGTCGCGCAGCAGGACGTTGAACCGCGGCATCAGCCGTTTGATCAGGTTGCATTCGAGCAGCAGCGCTTCGGCCTCGGTGTGGGTCGAGACGATTTCCATCGCGGCGGTCTCGGCGACCATGCGCCGCAGCCGGTTCGACAGCGCGGCGGGGTGGGCGTAATTCTGCACCCGGCTCCTCAGGCTGCGCGCCTTGCCGACATAGAGCGCCTCGCCGCGGCGATCGAGCATGCGGTAGACGCCGGGCGACGCCGGCATGTTGTTGAGCGCCGCGCGGATCACGCCGATGCCCGCCGCAATCCCGGTGGCGATCTGGGCCCCTCCGGCAGGCTCGGCAGCGGGATCGGGGATCGGCAGCGGCATCGGGCGCTCGCCCGCTCGGCGCCGCGTCGGACAACGGGCCGGCGGCGACACCCGAGGGCGCCCGGCGCGGGTCCATCGCCGGCGGCCTGGGGCGACGCGGCAAGCGCCGCCGCGGGACCGTCGGCGGCGACTTGCTCGTCAGTGGCGCGTCAACCGGCTGTGCTGCCATCGTAATTCGAACGGCTCCGACGATATCCACCAAATCGGTGGATAACTCTGTTGAAAACTCCGTCTCAGCAAAGCCGAAACCAAGCCGATCTTCGGGTTCCCGGCATTTGCCCAAAAATTAGGCAGACGTCTAACCCATTGATTCGACGCTTGCTTCGAATCAATTGGTTAATTTTTCGCTGGCCCAATCGTTTTCTCGCCGCCCGGATCACTGTCGCACGTTCGTCACATCGCCTGTGAACAAATCGCCGCCGCAGCCGCTCGCAACAAGATCCCCAACAGTTTCCTCGGGTTAACATCTCGCTGCGCCACGTCTGTCGTTCGCGCATCGGGCGAGCCCGCTATTCGAGCACCGGGGCGCGCTGCGGCTGCGCCCATCCCAAATGCTGCCCGCCGTCGAGCGCGATCATCTGCCCGGTCAACGCCGCCGCCGACAGAATAAACCGCAGCGCCGCCGCGATCTCCTGCGGGCCGGTGCCGCGCCCGAGCGGCATCAACGCGCATTGCCGGGTGAACTGTTCGGGACTTTGCCGCGGGCTCGGCATTGTCGGGCCGGGCCCGATGCCGTTCACCCGGATGCGCGGCGCCAAGGCCAGCGCCATCGTTCGGGTCAAGGTCCACAACCCCGCCTTCGACAGGGTATAGGAGACAAAATACGGGGTCAGCGACCACACCCGCTGATCCAGCATATTGACGACGACCCCGCCCGACTCGGCCGGAAGGCGCGTTGCGAAATCCTGGATCAGCACGAACGGCGCGCGCAGATTGACAGCGAGATGCCGGTCCCAGCTTTCGCGGCTGACGGTTTCAACGGTGTCGTCGCCGAAGACCCCGGCATTGTTGACCAGGCAACCGACCGGCCCGAGCGCGCGCTCGGCCTGCGGCAGCAAAGTCCGCACCGCCTCCTCGTCGGCGAGATCGGCGCCGAGCGCAACGGCCCTGCCGCCCTTGCCGCAAATCGCTTCGACCACCGCCTCGGCGGCCGCGCGCGACCGGTGGTAATGGACGGCAACGGCAAAGCCGTCCTCGGCCAGCGCCAGCGCCAATGCGCGGCCGATCCGCCGGCCGCCGCCGGTCACCAGCGCCGCCCCGGGCACCGGCGGAGCCGGCGATGCCCCGGTCAGCTCCGGGGTCGGCTCGGCGGCCTCGGGGTCAGCGGCGGAGGGCACGGCGTTCCTTGCGCGCGCGGATCTTGGCGCGGGTCACCTCGCGCGCCGAGACGCCGGCGCGTCCTCCGGTCGAGCGCCCCCCCGCGCCCTGCGTGCGCCCCGCGCCGATCGCAGGGGTGCCGGTCGGCGCCGCCGGGAGCCCGAGATCGACCTGCTCGAGCCGGCGGATCTCGTCGCGCAATCGGGCGGCCTCCTCGAATTCGAGATCGGCGGCGGCGTCGCACATGCGCTTCTCGAGGTCGGCGATCACGGTCTTCAGATCGGCGCCCTGATAATGCGCGGCTTCGCCCTCCGACAGCCCATAGGTCACATGGTCGCGCTCATACACGCTTTCGAGGATATCGGCGATGCCGCGGCGTATCCCTTCGGGGGTGATGCCGTGCGCGGCATTGTAGGTTTGCTGCTTCTCGCGCCGGCGGTTGGTCTCCTCGATCGCCGCCTTGAGGCTGTCGGTCATGCGATCGGCATAGAGGATCGCCCGGCCGTCGATATGGCGCGACGCCCGCCCGATCGTCTGGATCAGCGAGGTGCGCGAGCGCAGATAGCCCTCCTTGTCGGCGTCGAGTACCCCGACCAGCGCGCATTCCGGGATGTCGAGCCCCTCGCGCAGCAGGTTGATGCCGATCAGCACGTCGAACACGCCGAGCCGCAGATCGCGGATGATCTCGATGCGTTCGAGGGTGTCGACGTCGGAATGCATGTAGCGCACCCGCAGTCCGGATTCGTGCAGGTATTCGGTCAAGGCTTCGGCCATTTTCTTGGTCAGGGTAGTGACCAGCACGCGATGTCCCTTGGCGGCCTCCTCGCGGCATTCGGCCATCAGATCGTCGACCTGGGTGTCGACCGGGCGGATGATGCAGGGCGGGTCGACGAGCCCCGTGGGCCGCACGATCTGCTCGACGAAAGCGCCGCCGACGCGGTTCATCTCCCACGGCCCCGGGGTCGCCGAGACAAACACCGTCTGCCCGCGCATCGCCTCCCATTCCTCGAATTTGAGCGGGCGGTTGTCGGTGCAGGAGGGCAGCCGGAAACCGTATTCGGCGAGGGTGGTCTTGCGCACCCAATCGCCGCGGAACATGCCGCCCAATTGCGGCACCGTGACATGGCTCTCGTCGACAAAGACCAGCGCGTCGCGCGGCATGTATTCGAAAAAGGTCGGCGGCGGCTCGCCCGGCCTGCGCCCGGTCAGATAGCGCGAATAGTTCTCGATCCCGGCGCAGCTACCGGTCGCATCGATCATTTCGAGGTCGTAGGTGGTGCGCTGCTCGAGCCGCTGCGCCTCCAGCAATTTGCCCTCGGCGAACAGCTCTTCGAGGCGGATCTTCAGGTCGCGCTTGATCTGCTCGATCGCCTGCAACAGGGTCGGCCGCGGCGTCACGTAGTGGCTGTTGGCGTAGATTTTGATCGATTGCAGGGAAGCGGTCTTCTCGCCGGTCAACGGGTCGATCTCGTGCACCGCCTCGATCTCGTCGCCGAACAGAGAAATGCGCCAGGCGCGGTCCTCGTAATGCGCCGGGAAAAGCTCGATCGTGTCGCCGCGCACGCGAAACGCGCCGCGCGCGAAATTGTGGTCGTTGCGCCGGTACTGCAATTCGACAAAGCGGGCCAACAGCTGGGTGCGGTTGACCCGGTCGCCCTGGGCCAAGGACAGGGTCATCTGCGAATAGGTCTCGACCGAGCCGATGCCGTAGATGCACGAGACCGAGGCGACGACGATGACGTCGCGGCGTTCGAGGATCGCCCGGGTCGCCGAGTGGCGCATCCGGTCGATCTCTTCGTTCAGCGACGATTCCTTTTCGACATAGGTGTCGGTGCGCGGGACGTAGGCCTCAGGCTGGTAATAGTCGTAATACGAGACGAAGTATTCGACCGCGTTCTCCGGGAAAAAGCTCTTCATCTCGCCGTAGAGCTGGGCGGCCAGGGTCTTGTTCGGGGCGAGGATGATCGCCGGCCGCCCGGTGCGGGCGATGACATGGGCCATGGTAAAGGTCTTGCCCGAGCCGGTGACCCCGAGCAGCACCTGGTCGCGCTCGTCGCGCGCGAGCCCCTCGCACAATTCGTCGATCGCCTGCGGCTGGTCGCCCGCCGGACGGAATTCGGACGAAAGCGCAAACGGCCGGCCGACATCGCTCTGGGGGCGTTCGGCGACGAGAAGCGGTAGCATCGCGATAGAATGTAGGACCTCGGCCGAGTTCATGCCACCCGCCTCGATGCCGGTCGCTCGCCTAGGTCAGGGCGCGCACGTTCAGAACCGTGACCGGGCGGCTCAGGCCCTTCAGCGCCAGCTCGCCCAGCGCTTCGAATTGGCCGAGAGCGTCGATCGCCGCCGCAATGCGCCGGGTCACCAAAATCTGCCCATTCTGCGCCTCGTCGCACAGCCGGGACGCAAGATTGGCCACCGTTCCGATGGCGGTGTAGTCGGAACGGCCCTCGAAACCGATCCGACCGAGGGTGGCAAAGCCCTGGGCGATGCCGACGCCAAAGCCGATCTCGTGCCCGCGGGCCGCCCATGAGCGCGCGAGCGCGGCGACCGCGTCGCGCATCTCGACCGCGAGCCGGACCGCGCGCAGCGCCGGGTCCGGGCATGGCAGCGGGTCGTTGAAGAGCACGAGCATGCCGTCGCCGGTGAAGCGGTCGAGGGTGCCCTCGTAGCGATGGATCAGCGGCCCAAGCGCGGCGTGATATTCGCCGAGCACCGCCATCACGTCCTCGGGCTCGGCCGTTTCCGAAAACGCCGTAAAGCCGCGCATGTCGCAAAACAGCACGACGATGTCGCGCCGGTGGCTTTCGAGGATCGCCTCGCCGCCGGAAGAAATGATGGTCTCCGCGATCTGCGGCGCCAGGAACCACCGCAGCCGACTGATCCGCTCGATCTCGCCGAGCTGCGCCGCCACCCGCTCTTCGAGCGTCTTGTTCCACGATGCGAGCTCGGCCGCCTGCTCCGCCAAGCGCCGCGCCTGCGTCTGGACGGTATCGTGCAGGGCCTTGATCCGCAGCATCGCGCGCACCCGCGCCAGCAACGCGGCGTGATCGACCGGCTTCGTCAGGTAATCGTCGCCGCCGCTTTCGAGCCCGGCGACGACGTCCTTGGCGTCCGCCCTGGCGGTGACGAGGATCACCGGGATGAACGGCAGCGAGGGATCGGCCTTCAGCCGCCTGACGGTCTCGATGCCGTCCATTTTCGGCATCATGATGTCCAACAGCACGAGATCGGGCAGCAATTCGCGGATTTTTTCGAGCGCTTCGATGCCGTCGCCGGCGGTGGCGACCTGATAGCCCCGATTTTCGAGCCGCAGCTGCAGGATCTCGACATTGTCCGGGACATCATCGACGACGAGAATCAGCGGCGGCTCGCGCATCGCTGGTTATCTGGCCGGGAAGAAAGCAGCCGGCCGCAGAACCCTCACCCGCCTCGCTGCGCTCGGCACCCTCTCCCGCAATGCGGGAGAGGGTGGGACCCAGACCGAAGGGCGGGGTGGGTGAGGGTAGCACAGCCACCGGCGGAAACCGGCGTATCATGCGACGCGCCTCACGCTCCGTCGGGCAGGAATTCGCGGATTTTGGCGAGCAATTGGCGTGGGCTGAAGGGTTTGGCGACATAGCCGTTGCAGCCGGCCGCGCGCGTTTTGGCCTCGTCGCCCGAGAGCGCATAAGAGGTCACCGCGATGATCGGCACGTCAGCCAGATCGGGGATCGCGCGGATGCGGCGGGTCGCCTCATAGCCGTCGATCACCGGCAGCTGGATGTCCATCAGGATCAGGTCAGGCCGCTCGCTTTGCGCCAGCGCCACGCCCTCGGCGCCGTCAACTGCCTCGATCAGCTCGTAGCCGACGCTGGTCAGCAGATCGCGGACGATCCGGCGATTGTCCTCGGTGTCCTCGACGATCAGAATCCGCTTGCTCATGCGGCTTCCTCCAGCGCCGGCTCGACATGGACCGGCAGGATGACGCGAAAGGTCGATCCCTGGCCCACGACCGAATCGACCGAGATCATCCCGCCCTGCGTCTCCACCATGCGCTTCGAGATCGCCAAGCCCAGACCGGTGCCGCCCTGCTTGCGGGTGTTCGAATTGTCGATCTGCTGGAACTCGCCGAAGATTCTTTCCTGATCGGCATCGGCGATGCCCGGCCCGGTGTCGCGGACGGTCAGCACGAACTGGCCCTTGGCGGCGCAGACGCCGATCTCGACCTCGCCCCGATCGGTGAATTTGATCGCGTTGCCGACCAGGTTCAGCAGCACCTGCGAGACGCGGCGGGCGTCGCCATGCGCCCGCGGCAGACCCTCCTGCACCATCACCGTGAAGGTCAGCCCCTTCGCCGCGGCAAGCGGCTCGGTTGCGGTTACCACCGTTTGCACGAGGTCGGCCAGATTGTAGTCGTCTAGCGTCAACGTTAGCTGGCCGGCTTCGATCTTGGCCAGGTCGAGCACGTCGTTGATCAACGCCAACAGGTGCTGGCCGTTGTTCTGCACGCGTTCGAGAACGCCTTGCGGCCTTTTCCGGCAATTCACCGTAGATGCCGTCGGCCAGCAATTCGGCATAGCCGAGGATCGCGTTGAGCGGGGTGCGCAGCTCGTGGCTCATATTGGCGAGGAATTGCGATTTGTGCTGGCTCACCAGCGCCAATTGCTCGCTCTTGTCGGCGATCTCGCGGAAGAGCCGCGCGTTCTGGATCGCCAGCACCGACTGGCTCGCCAATGTCTCCATCAGCCGTACGGTTTCCGCCGGGAATTCGCCGGCCTCTTGCCGCATCAGGATGATGGCCCCGAAGATGCGCTCGGCGCCGACCAACGGCACGATCAGCGCCGAGTGAAACCCGGCGGCGAGAGTGATGTCGCGCAGCGGCGTGCTCGGCCGATCGGCGAGATCGGCGAGCTGGATCGGCTGACGGCGCGCCACCGCCTCGCTCATCGCTGTCTCGCTCTCCGCAACGCTCAGTTCACCGCACCGAGCCCGACGAGCGCTTCGTCCCAGCCTACCGCTTCGACCAGCCGAAATGCGCGTTCGGCCCGGCTATAGCGAAAGATCGCGCCGGCATTGGCCCAGGTCACCCCGAGCGAGGCGGTCGAGAATCGTCGACAGTACCGACGCGCAGATCCAAGGTCGAGCTGACCGCCTGCCCGACCTCGCCAAGCATCTTCAGCTCTTCGACCGAGCGCCCGAGCTCGGCGGTGCGCTCGCGCAATTCGTCGAGCAGCCGCGCATTCTCCATCGCGATCACCGCCTGCGTCGGCGAAATTCTGTGACGACCGCGATCTGCTTTTCGTTGAACGGCGCGACCACGCGCCTGGCTGCAGAATGCACGCCGGGAGCGCTCTTCTCGCGGATCAGCGCGACCCGATCAAAGTACGCACGCCGGCAGCTATCGCTGCCTTCGCGCAGCGTGTATTCACCGGATCGGTAGAGCTCGTGCTCGGCCGTATCGAGAATCTGGATCACTCGCTCGCCGCGCATGACCCGCTGCGCACCGGATTCGTGCCGACGCTTCGCCGCTCTCACGCAGTTTCAGTGCGACGGATTCAGCCGAAGACCCTGTGCCGCAGCCGACAGGCCGCGCCTCACTGCCGATGATAAACGCCCTCTGGAGCCTCGCACAGCCGCGCAGCCTTCTCGAGCGACGGCGTCGAACACCGGGGCAGATCGCCGGGCGAGGCATTGATGACCTGCAATACCTCGGCGGTCGCGGTCTGCTGATCGAGCGCCTCGCGCGTCTCGGTGATCAGCCGCGCGTTTTCCATCGCGATGACCGCTTGCGCCGCGAAATTCTGCAACAGCGCGATCTCCTTTTCGGAAAACGGCCGCACCTCTTGGCGGTAGCGGCAATCCTGCCCAGCAGTGCACTGTCCTTGCGCAGCGCAACATCCAGAAGGTGCCGGTGCCGACGAGCGCGCGCCGCCGTGCGCGAAGTTGGTCGTCGATCGCCCCAAGATCGGCGATGTGGACGAAGTTTCGCCATCGACCAACGCCCGATGCGGGTCGTTTTACCCGGGCCATACCCCTGCCGTGCACTCCGCGATTCTTGGGGCAGGCCGCGGGTTGCGAGGGCGTCCAAGTGTTCGCCGTCATAGATTTGCAAGACGCCAATCGTGACCCCGCAAAGCCTGTGTCGCCTTGTTGAGCATCGCGTCGAACACCGGGGCGAGGTCGCCGGGCGACGAATTGATGACCTGCAGCACCTCGGCGGTCGCGGTCTGCTGCTCCAGCGCCTCGCGCGTCTCGGTGATCAGCCGCGCATTCTCCATCGCGATCACCGCCTGCGCCGCGAAATTCTGCAGCAACGCGATCTGCTTGTCGGAAAAAGGCCGGACGGCGTGCCGGTGGACGTTGATGACGCCTAGTAGGACGCCTTCTTTGTGCAGGGCCACCGCAAGCCAGGTGCGGATTCCCCGCAGCTCGAGTCTTTCTCGAACCACCGGATTGTCGCGAAAGACGTCGGTCTTCCGCACATCGGCGATCTGCACAACGCGTTCGCCGCGCGCGAACGGCTCATAGAGCCCAAAAGCGCGGGTCGGGCCAAGTTGCCGTAGCCGCGCGACGACATCGGATTCACTGCCGTGCACGGCGACGAGGTGGAGCAACTCCCCATCGAAGGTGCGAAGCGCCGCTTCATCAGCCTCGCACAGCCGTGCGGCCCGCTCGACCATCGCATCGAACACCGGGGCGAGATCGCCGGGCGAGGAGTTGATGACCTGTAACACCTCGGCGGTCGCCGTCTGCTGCTCCAAGGCCTCGCGCGTCTCGGTCAGGAGCCGCGCGTTCTCCATCGCGATCACCGCTTGCGCGGCGAAATTCTGCAATAGCGCGATCTGCTTGCCGGTGAAGGGCTGAACCTCGCGGCGGGCGGCGGAGATCAGGCCCAGGAATGCGTCGTCCCTGCGAAGCGGCACGAATAGCACGGTGCGAATGCCGGCAAGCTCGGCAGCGCTGCGAAAAACCGGGTGGTCGACTTGCGCGCAATCCGGTATCTGGATGAAGCGGCCCCCCGTAATCAGCGCTCGGCTCGCCGGCGAATCCGCAGCGCGGTAGCCCCGGCGCAAAATATCAGCGAATGCGGTCGACACGCCTTGAGCGGCGACGGCATGCAAATTCACTCCATCGTAGAGCTGCAGGCTCCCGTGAGCCGCGCCGCACAACGTGTGCGCCTTTTCCAGGATCGCGTCGAACACCGGGGCGAGGTCGCCGGGCGAGGAATTGATGACCTGCAATACCTCGGCGGTCGCGGTCTGCTGGTCCAACGCCTCGCGCGTCTCAGTCAGGAGCCGCGCGTTCTCCATCGCGATCACCGCCTGCGCTGCGAAATTCTGCAACAGCGCGATCTCTTTTTCGGAGAACGGCCTTAGTTCCTGGCGAAACGCCACCACCTGGCCCAACAATTCCGCGTCTTTTCGCAGCGGCACGAACAGCGCGGTGTGCAATCCGTATTGGGCGCCGGCTTGTGCCCTGGGATCGTCTGACCGCAGCCGGGCCAGTTCGGACATATCGGTAATTTGAACGACTTTTTCGCCGGCGATTAGGCGCGCAAGCGGAGATTCCGGCGGGGGCTCAAACGGCTGGCGCAACAGCTCCGCCAGCGGTCCCGAGACGCCTCTTACCGCAACGGCGCGAAATTTGCCGTTCTCATGGAGCTCCAAGGCCCCGAGGGCAATCCGGCATAGGCCATGCGCCTTTTCCAGGATCGCGTCGAACACCGGGGCGAGGTCGCCGGGCGAGGAGTTGATGACCTGCAATACCTCGGCGGTCGCGGTCTGCTGCGCCAAGGCCTCGCGAAGTTCCTGCTCCCCTTGTTTGCGATCGGTAACGTCGCTGACCGCCCCGACGAGCCGCACCGCCCAGCCGCGCTCGTCGCGCACGGGCACGGCATGGTCCTCGACCCAGCGATAATCGCCGCTGCTTAGGCGGATGCGATACTCGCAGTGCAGCCGCGCCGTCTCGCCCTTCAAGGCGGCGCGCAGCGCGGCACGATAACTCTCGAAGTCTTCGGGATGCACGCGGGCATTCCAATCTTGGCTCGGCCGTTCGCCGGTGCCCGAACGCGTCTCCTCCCAGCCAAACAGCTCGATCAACCGGGACGACACCCACAGCCTGTTCTGGGAGATGTCCCAATCGTAAATGCCCTCGGCGGCGGCTTGGCTGACCAACCCGTAGCGATCGTTGCTCTCACGCAACTCCGATTCGCGAAGCGCCAACTCGCTGGTGCGCTCGCGCAATTCGCCGAGCAGCCGCGCGTTCTCCATCGCGATGACCGCCTGCGCGGCGAAGTTCTGCAGCAGCGCGATCTGCTTGTCGCTGAACGGCCGAACTTCGCGGCGGGCAGAGGCGATCATCCCCAGCAGCTTGTCGTCGCGCCGCAGCGGCACGCACAGCAAGGTGCGGGCGCCAACGGCATCGACGGGGCGGCGAGCGAACGGAAACTCATGCTGCTCCACATCGAGGATATGGCTGAAGGGCTCGCCCTCGATCAGCGGCCTGGTCGCCGGGTTGTCGGAAGCCGGATACCCTCGCCGCAATTCATCGGCGAAGCTGTCCGCCAATCCGCGGGTCGCGACCGCGCGGAAATTTTGGCCGTCGTAAAGCTCCAGGCTGCCCTGTGCGATGCCGCAGAGGCTGTGCGCCTTGTCGAGCATCGCGTCGAACACCGAGGCGAGGTCGCCGGGCGACGAGTTGATGACCTGCAATACCTCGGCGGTCGCGGTCTGCTGCTCCAACGCCTCGCGCGTCTCGGTCATCAGCCGCGCGTTCTCCATCGCGATCACCGCCTGCGCGGCGAAGTTCTGCAACAGCGCGATCTGCTTGTCGGAGAACGGGCGCACCTCTTGGCGGTAGATGAAAATGTCGCCCAGGAAGGCGTCGTCGTTGCGCAGCGGGACGGCGAGGATCGTGCGCCCGCCGGCCAGATCGACCAGCGCCCGCGGGAACGGGTCGCCCAGCCGATAATCCTCGCTCGCCGCCACATCGGGGAGGTGTTCGAACAACGTTCCGCGCAGCAATCGGCCGTGCGCCGTCACCGGCCCCGGTCGCCGCGGCCCGTTGGCGAGAAACTCGGCGTAGGCCGGCGGCGCACCGCGGCTGGCGGCGACGTGAAAAGCATCGCCGTCATAGGTCCACAGCACACCGAGCGCCGCCTCGCATAAATGCATCGCCTTTTCGAGAACAATGTCGAACACCGAGGCGAGGTCGCCGGGCGAGGAATTGATGACCTGCAATACCTCGGCGGTCGCGGTCTGCTGGTCGAGCGCTTCTTCGAGTTCGGCGCGGCAGGCGTCGAGCTGCCGCCGCAGCTCGGCATTTTCGCGTTCGAGGGCGGCTTGCCTATCGTCCAGCATCGTCGTCACGAGTTGGTTCGCTCCCTGTTCTGCCGATCATAATCTAATCTACATGTCGCAGATCGCGCATCACCATTGACATAAGTAGCTACCAGAGGCTACTTCAAGCCATGCGCACCGTCGGCCTGAAGACACTGAAAAACAAGCTCAGTGAGTACGTCCGTCTGGCGGCGGCGGGCGAGACGGTCGTGATCACTGATCGCAACCGCGTCATCGCCGAGATCGGACCGCCGCACACCAAAAGAGGGCTTACGCCGTTTGAGGAACGAGGCGTGCGCGAAGGGTGGCTCAGGCCGGCGAAGAGGCCATTTGCGCCGCTGCCGCCGCGCAAGCCGATACCCGGATACACGTTAGAGAAATTGCTGGCCGATCTCGCACGCGATCGAGAAGATCGCTGGTGATCTACGTCGACAGCTCAGTTCTACTCGCCGACTTATTCGCTGAGGCTCGGGCGCCGCCCGAGACGCTGTGGAACGAGGAACTGGGCTCAAGCCAATTGTTGGCCTATGAGGTCTGGAATTGGCTTAATGCCTACGGTCTGGCGCTCTCGCACGGCGATCGGGCACGGGGTTTGCTGGCTCGCGTGTACTTGACTGAGATGAACGAACTCGCGTTGGCTAGGGCGCTGGAGCCGTTCCCGATTGCAGTTCGGACCCTGGACGCCCTGCATCTCGCGACCATCGAATTTTTACGCAGGCAGGGCGAGGCGGTGGAGCTTGCCAGCTATGATACCCGTCTGCTCTCGGCGGCGCGGTCGCTCGGCGTAGCCATCGCGGCGTTGTGACCGCCGGCCTTCGGTCCGCCTTGCGTTGATCGAGGGCGGTCGCAGCCCTATGTTCGGCCCGCATGACCCCGCTCAGCCACATCCGCAATTTCGCGATCATCGCGCATATCGACCACGGCAAGTCGACCCTGGCCGACCGGCTGATCCAGGCCTGCGGCGGGCTCGAGGCGCGCGAGATGCGCGAGCAGGTGCTCGACAACATGGAGCTGGAGCGCGAGCGCGGCATCACCATCAAGGCGCAGACCGTCCGCCTCGATTACCGGGCGAAGGACGGCGAGAGCTATGTCCTCAACCTGATGGACACGCCGGGCCATGTCGATTTCGCTTATGAGGTCAGCCGGTCGCTCGCCGCCTGCGAGGGCTCGCTCTTGGTCGTCGATGCCAGCCAGGGGGTCGAGGCGCAGACCCTCGCCAACGTCTATCAGGCGATCGAGGCCGGGCACGAGATCGTCCCGGTCCTGAACAAGATCGATCTTCCCGCAGCCGAACCCGAGCGGGTCCGGGAGCAGATCGAGGACGTGATCGGGCTCGACGCCGCCGACGCGGTGCTGATCTCGGCCAAGACCGGGCTCAACATCGACCAGGTGCTCGAAGCCCTGGTGACCAGGCTGCCGCCGCCTCAGGGCGACCTCGCCGCGCCATTAAAGGCGCTCTTGGTCGACAGCTGGTACGACCCCTATCTCGGCGTCGTCATTTTGGTGCGGGTCAAGGACGGCATGCTGCGAGCCGGGCAGAAGATCCGGATGATCGCGACCGGTGCGGTCCACGCCATCGAGAAGGTCGGCGTCTTCACCCCGAAGGGGGTCGCGGTCGAGGCATTGGGGCCGGGCGAGATCGGCTTCATTACCGCCGGCATCAAGACCGTTGCCGATTGCCGGGTCGGCGACACGATCACCGAGGACCGCCGCCCGGCCGCCGCCCCGCTGCCCGGCTTCAAGCCGGTGCAGCCGGTGGTGTTCTGCGGCCTGTTCCCGACCGACGCCGCCGATTACGAGCGGCTGCGCGACAGCCTCGCCAAGCTGCGCTTGAACGACGCGAGCTTCGAATACGAGCCCGAAACCTCGGTGGCGTTGGGCTTCGGCTTCCGCTGCGGCTTTCTCGGCCTCCTCCATCTCGAAATCATCCAGGAAAGGCTGGCCCGCGAGTTCGACCTCGACCTTTTGGCGACCGCCCCCTCGGTCGTCTACCGCGTGCATCTGACCAATGGTGCCATGCGCACCCTGCACAACCCGGCCGACATGCCCGATCCGGTGCGCGTCGACCACATCGAGGAGCCGTGGATCAAGGCGACGATCCTGGTGCCCGACGCCTATCTCGGGCCGATCCTCGCCTTGTGCGAGGAACGCCGCGGCGAGCAGGCCGACCTGACCTATGCCGGCAGCCGGGCGATGCTGGTCTACCGCCTGCCGCTGAACGAGGTCGTGTTCGATTTCTACGATCGGCTGAAATCGGTCAGCCGCGGCTATGCCAGCTTCGACTACCAGATCGACGATTACCGTGAGGGCGACCTTGTCTTGATGAACATCCTGGTCAACGGCGAGCCGGTCGACGCATTGTCGGTCATCGTCCACCGCCGTGAGGCCGAGCGCCGCGGCCGCGCCCTGTGCGAGCGGCTCAAGGATCTGATCCCGCGACAACTTTTTCAGGTGGCGATCCAGGCGGCGATCGGCGGCCGCATCATCGCCCGCGAGACGGTCAAGGCGCTGCGCAAGGACGTGCTCGCCAAATGCTACGGCGGCGACGTGACCCGCAAACGCAAGCTCCTGGAAAAGCAGAAGGAAGGCAAAAAGCGGATGCGCCAGTTCGGCAAGGTCGAAATCCCGCAATCCGCCTTCATCGCCGCCCTCAAAATGGGCGACAGCTGAGCCCGACTTAACTGCCCTCGTGGATGACGAACTGGGAGAGCCAGAGAGTACCGCCCGATCCCCAGCCGGATGAACTCGCCGGCGCGAGCGGGAGATCGGGTCGCTCTATGGGATGAATACACCCGCCGCAGGCAGAGGTCGAACCATGAGCCTCCCCGATACCTGCGCCGCGCCCGCATGCCGCGCGCGGCCGACCCCCGATCGTAAGGTAGCTACTCCGCCGGCGCCGCCGCGGGTTCCGTCGTGCCGAAGCTCGGTGTGTCGGTGCGGTCGACCAACGCCTCCGGGCCCTCGGTCGGCAGGTTTTCGAGCCAGTTGATGCCGGCGTCGATGTCGTTCTCCCACATCTCGCGCGGCATCTCGTAAAGAAACTCGACGCCGTAGCCGTTCGGGTCGTTGATGTAGACGCTGTGCGTCACTCCGTGGTTGACCCGCCAGTTGAACTTGACCCCCCGGCTCTGCAGATAGGCGAGCTGCTTCAGCCAGGCTTCGCGGTTCGGCATCGTCAGCGCCACATGGTTGATCGCGACCCGGCCGTCGGACAGCACCCATTCGGCCGGGTCCGGCAGGTTCGGGCTCTCGACCAATGCCACATCGTGGTGGGTCAGCTTGCCGCTGTGGTCGCCGCTGTAAAAGCGCATCTTGGGCGGCGTCGGCCGGCCCGGTTTCGGGTGCAGCTCGCCGACTTGCTGCAAGCCGACGATCTCGGTCCAAAACCGATGCGACTCCTCGATGTCGCGGACGTTCAGCACCAGATGGTTGATGCCGGAGGGGGCAACGGCCTTGGCCGGGGCCGCCGGAACCTCGGACGTAATGTCGCTCATCGTCGCGCTCCGAAAATTGCGTTGCGCCTGTGTTACTCCCGTCAACCGCACCGCGCAAGCCCGCGGGTCGCGGCCATACTTTTCTCGATCCCGAACTAGCGCAGATCGACGATCTCGACCCAGTTCGGCATCTTTCCCATCGGGTATTGCCGGACGACCGACAAGGCGCCCGATTGCGGGTCGATGCGGTGGACGGTCATGGCGTTCGAATTGAGGCCGACCGCGAGCATAAAGCGGCCCCGCGGGTCGATATTGAAGCCGCGCGGCGTCTTTTCGGTGGGCCAGCGGCCGATCGGCGACGGCTTGCCGGTCGCCTGGTCGATCCGGAACCCGGCGATGGTGCTCGACTTGCGCTCGCTGCCATAGACGAAGCGCCCGTCGGGGGTGACATGGAGGTCGGCGGCGGCCGGCTTCTCCTTGAAATCGGCGGGCAGGGTGTCGACGATCTCGATGTCCTTCAAGGTCCCGGTCGTCGGATCGATCGCGAAGGCGGCGATGCGGGCGGTCGTCTCGGTGATCAGATAGAGAAACCGCCGGTTCGGATGGAACGCCAGATGCCTTGGCCCGTTGCCGGGTTTGACGGTGATCGCATCGGGCGAGTTCGGCGACAACCGGCCGGTCGCGGCATCGAACTTCCACTCCATGACGATGTCGCCGCCGAGGCTGGTCGCGTAGCAATATTTGTTGGTCGGGTCGACCAGGATGCAGTGCGCCTTGGGCTTGGTCGGGATGATCTGCGTCGTCTGCCCTTGAACCCGGCCCTGCGGATCGATCGGGTTGATCGCCAGCTTCGAGCCCGGATAGGAGGCGCTCAGCAGAAACCGCCCGCTGCGGTCGGTGATGATATAGGCCATGCTGTCGGGCAATGGCGCGTGCGCCAGATGGGTCAGCCGGCCGTTCGC
This sequence comes from uncultured Alphaproteobacteria bacterium, assembly GCA_963703855.1. Lineage (GTDB taxonomy): Bacteria > Pseudomonadota > Alphaproteobacteria > ATCC43930 > CGMCC-115725 > AP-15. The sequence continues at coordinate 432,766 of CAVPFW010000015.1, read as the reverse complement.
CGGGTCGATCGCAAAGCTCGCCACCGTATAGGGTTCGCTGCGCAACGCCGCATACAGAAAGCGATGATCGGGGCTGACCGCCATCGGCATGCTGGTCGGCGACGGTTTGTCGGTGCCGGGAACCGGAACCGTGTCGATCGCGGCCAGCTCGCCGCTGTTGCGGTTCATCGCGAAGACGCCGACTACTTTGTCGCCGGCATTGGAGACATAGACGACCGTTTGGGGCGGATCATCGGCCATGGCTTTCCCCGCGTTGACAAAGGGTTTCGGCATTATCGTTCCCGCCAGCCCGAGAGCCAGGGTCGCCCGCCGCGTCAGCCGCGTTGCCGCCATCCGATCCTCCCCCTCGCGCGTCCTTCAGCTTATCGGCAGGATGCCGACGCCATCCGCGCGCCGAATGCTTATTCCCGTTGTAGCTGCCGGGCGGTTTGCGCTGCCGGCCGGTCGTGGCATTTTTTGAGCCATGCCGCAGCCTTTGGCGACGCGGACAAGTCCACCCGCGCCTGGCGCGCCCATGCAAGAATGCTGGCGACGTTGAGGTCGGCGACGGTGAAATCCTCGCCGAGCAGATAGGGCGTCGCGGCAACCGCGGCGTCGAGCACCTGGAGCGGGGCGGCGAGCGCCTGCTCGGCGGCGTCCGCGGCGGCGGCATCGCGCTTGTCTTCGGGGCCGATCCGGTTCAATAGCGCGGTCAGCGCCGGCCGCTCGATTTCGGTCATCCCCCAGAAGCTCCATTGCCAGGCCCGCGCCTCGTCCTCGAGGCGTTTGGGGTAGAGGCCGCCGGCGGCATTGCCGTATTTCCTGGCGAGATAGAGATTGATCGCCATCGATTCCCACAGCTTGAACCCGTCATCCTCGATCGCCGGAACATGGCCGTTCGGGTTGATCGCCAGATAGTCGGGCCGGCGCGTGCTGCCGTCGGCGAAATCGAGCTTGACGTGCTGGTAATCGAGGCCGAGCTCGGCCGCCATCCACAGGGTGCGAAAGGCGCGCGAGCGCGCGACGCCGTAAATCTTGAGCCCCATCGAACCGTCTCCTCCTCCGCCTCGCGCCACCGGGTTGCGCCCCAGCCTCGCACGGAGGGTCGGCCATAAGGAAGTCCTTCCGTGCAATGGTGGCCGGCCGCCCCGATGGACCCATGCACCGGATCGCCGACGGTGCGACGCCGGATCGTCGATCAAGCCGCTGCCGCGTTGCTGTTTGTTAATTTTCGCGTTGGCAAAGGACCCGCGCTTTGGCAGAACTCCAGCGATGAGCTGGATATATCTCGTCGTCGCCGGGCTGTTCGAGGTCGGCTGGCCGGTCGGGTTGAAATGGGCGCAGGAGCCGGGAAAGACGACCGTCGGGGTGGTCGTGGCGATCGCGGCAATGGCGATCAGCGGCGCGCTGCTGTTCCTGGCTCAGAAGGAAATCGCGCTGGGCACGGCCTACGCGGTGTGGACCGGCATCGGCGCAGCCGGGACCTTTATGGTCGGCGTATGGTTCTTCGGCGATCCCGGCACAATCGGCCGCTGCCTCGGCGCCGCGCTGATCATCGCCGGCGTGGCCACCTTGAAGCTCGCCCACTGACCAGGGCGCCCACTTTTCGGCCGAAGGCGCTCGTCAAAGGATCGAATCTCACTGCAGCTGGTGCGGCAGCGCCGCAATCGCGGTGTCGATCAAGGCGGCCCCGCGCTCCTCGTCGAGCTCGGCGGCGATGACCCGGCGGGCGGCCGAGATCGCGACATCGACGGTGACCGACCGGATCTCGGCGAGCGCCCTGGCCTCCTCCTGCGCGATCCGCTCCTCGGCCAGCCGGCGGCGTCGTTCGAGGGCGCCTTCGAGGTCGCGGGCCGATTGCACGGCGGCGCGCTCGGCCTCGGTCCTGGCGTGGGCAATGATCGCCTCGGCCTCCGCCGCCCCCTCGCGCTGCTTCTGTCGGAAGGCGGCGAGGGTGCGCTCGGCCTCCTCACGCAGGCCGCGCGCCGCGTCGAGCTCCTCGCGGATGCGCGCTGCGCGGGCGTCGAGGCCGCCGACCAGGGCCCTTTTTGCCGGCTTCCACACGATTGCGACGAACACCAGCAAGGCGATCGTGAACCAGAATTCTGGGTCGCGCAGGAACGTCGCCATCAGGCTGCGCGCTCCCCGATGATGCTGTCGACTTCCGCCGCGAGCCGGCGCTCGTCGGACCGGCCGCCGGTCAGCTTTGCCGCGACCGAGGCGGCGACCTCGACGGCAACCTCGCGAATATCGGCGAGCGCGCGCTCTTTGGCGGCGGCGATGTCGCGTTCTGCGGCGCCGATCTGCTCGGCCAATGCCGCAGCGAGCTCGCGCTGCCGCTCGGCTGCCGCCGCGGCGAGCCGCTCGATGGCCTCCCGGATCGTGGCCTGCGCCGTTGCCCGCGCCTCGGATTGGACGGTCTCGTAGGCGGCGATCGCGGCCTGCGCCTGGATCCGCAGCTCCGCCGCCCGGGCGAGGTCCTCGTCGCGCCGGCGGCGGCGCGCGTCGATGGCCGCGCCGACCCGCGGCAGCCCGAGCTTGGCCATCAGCACATAGAGGACCACAAAGCTGATAACGAGCCAGACCAGCTGCGGGGCAAAGGTCGAGATGTCGAGCTGCGGCATCGCCTGCGGCTCCCGGCGCCCCGCCTCAGAACACGAACAGGATCAGAAAGGCGATCGCCAAGCCGAACAGGCCGGTCGCCTCGGCCAGCGCAAAGCCGAGGAAGGCGAAGGGCTGCACCTGCCCCTGCGCCGCCGGGTTGCGGGCGAGCGAGCTGATCAGCGCCGCGAACACGTTGCCGATGCCGATGCCGGCGCCGACCAGGGCGATGCAGGCGAGGCCGGCGCCGATCATTTTGGCCGAAGCAAGGTCCATGTCAGTCTTTCCTATGGTCGAGAAGGGGCCTGTGGTCGAGGAGGGGGCGTGTGGTCGAGGAAGGCCTACGGTCGAAAAGGGGTGCGGGGCGAGGCGGGCTCAATGCATGTGGATCGCGTCGTTCAAATAGAGGCAGGTCAGGATCGCGAATACATAGGCCTGCAAGGTCGCGACCAGCACTTCGAGGGCGAGGAGCAGCACGTCGACCGCCACCGGAAAGATCGCGAAGACCCCGAGAATCGCCGCGAACCCGGCAAAGATGCCGAGCATCGTATGGCCGGCCAGCATATTGGCGAACAGCCGGATCGACAGGGTGAAGGGGCGGATGAAATAGGACAGCAGCTCGATCGGCACCAGCAGCACGAGCAAGACCGCCGGGACCCCTTCCGGAACGAACAGGCGCAGAAAATGCAGGCCGTGCCGGGCGAAGCCGATGATCGTGACACCGACGAACACGACCGCGGCGAGCGCAAAGGTGACGATGATATGGCTGGTGACGGTGAAGCTGTACGGTATCAGGCCCAAGCAGTTGGCGAACAGGATGAACATGAACAAGGTAAAGACGAACGGGAAATAGGCCATCCCCTCGGGCCCGACATTGGATTGGACCATGTTCGCGACAAACTCGTAGCTGATCTCGGCGATCGATTGCCAGCGCCCGGGGACCAGCGCGGCGCGGCGGGTGCCGAGCACGGTCAGCGCGGTGATCAAAATCACCGCCACGGTCATCAGCAATGCCGAGTTGGTGTAGGAGACGTCGAGCTTGCCGATATGCAATGGCAGGATGCGCTCGACGGCGAATTGCTGGAGAGGATGGAGCTCTATCGTCACATCAGCATTCCTCGTCGTCCCACGCGTTCCTCGCCGGCCCCGCTCCGGCGCCGCCCTCGTTATGCCGCCGGTAGCCGACCGCCATGCCCATGCCGGCGACCGCGCGGTAGACGTTGAGCATGCCGGCGGCGACGCCGAGGAAGAACATCACGATCATCCCCCAGTGCCCCCTGCCGAGCCAGTGGTCGAAAACCCATCCCAAGCCGGTCGCGACGATGACCGCGGCGACGAGTTCGATGCCGATGCGAAAGCCGAGGGCCATGCCCTGCTGGGCACCCGGGCCGCCGCCTCCGCTCCGCACCGGAGCGCGCTCCGATCGCGCCTTGTCGATTTTTTCGGCAAGCCGCCCCAGCGGATCCGGCGGCGGATCTTCGCTCATTCAGGGAAGTCCAGCCATCGGTTGCGCGCCTTGGCCGCAATGCGGCCGAAACGCGGCGCACGATATTGACGCGCCCCCACCCTGTCAAGACCGGCCGGCATCTGCGTCCGAGGGCAAAATCGCATTCGTTGCAATGAGATCGATACGTTTTGGGCGAGCCCGAGTCAGGCGGTTTGCCGCAGCCGGGCGGCATGCGCGAGATCGACCGATACCAGTTGCGACACGCCGGGTTCGGCCATCGTCACCCCGAACAGCCGGTCGGCCCGCGCCATCGTGATGCGGTGATGGGTGACCAACAGGAACCGGGTGCCGGTGGTGTCGGCGATCTCGGCGACGAGGCTGCACAGCCGGTCGACATTGGCGTCGTCGAGCGGAGCGTCGACCTCGTCGAGAACGCAGATCGGCGCCGGCTGGGTCATAAACACCGCAAACAGCAGGGCGAGCGCGGTCAGCGCCTGCTCGCCGCCCGACAGCAAGGACAAGGTCTGCAGCCGCTTGCCGGTCGGGCTCGCCATGATCTCGAGGCCGGCGGCGAGCGGGTCGCCGTCGTCGGTCAGCGCCAGCTGCGCCTTGCCGCCGCCGAACAGCCGCGTGAACAATGCCGCGAAATGCCGGTTGACCCGTTCGAACGCCGCCGCGAGCCGCTGGCGCCCTTCGAGGTCAAGCGTCGCGGCACCGCGTCGCAGCCGGGCGATCGCCTCGGTCAGATCGGCGCGTTCGCGCTCCAAAGCCGCGACCTGCGCCCCGATTTCGTCGGCCTCGCTCTCGGCGACGAGATTGACCGGCCCGATGGCGTCGCGCTCGCGGACCAGCCGTTCGAGCCGCGCCGCGACCGCGACCGCATCCGCCGGCGCTTCGCCCGCGGCCAAGCCGCCAAGCTCGGCGAGGGCCTCGGGTGCGAGGTCGAGCCGTTCGCGGATCTCGCGGGCGAGCTCGGCCAAAGCCTCCCCGGCGCCGTCGCTCTGCACCTCGATGCGGGCGCGCCGCTCGCGCGCCTCGGACAGCGCCCGATCGGCCAGGCGCGAGCGTTCGATCGCATCGCGCAGCAGGCTATCGGCGCGCGCGAGCTGGTCGGCCGCTTGCCGGCAGCTTTGGGCGGCCGCCGCAATCTCGCCCCCCAGAGCCTCGGTCTCGGCCGATATCGCTGCCGGGCGGAGGGCAAGGCCGGCAATCTCTTCGTCGAGCGCGCTCTGCCGCTCGAAAAGGGTCGCGCGCTGCGCCGCGATGCCGGCGCCGCGCTGGCTCCACGACCGCTGTTCGCGATCGATCGACGACAGGCGCTCGCCGCGCAATCGGGCGTCGCGCGTCAGCTGGTCGACGGCGGCTCGGGCTTCGGCCTCGCCGCGGCGTGCCTGCACCGCCGCTTCGCGCGCCGCGTCGAGCGCGATTCGGGCCGGCGGTTCGGTCAACGCCGACAGCGCGCGCTCCGTCTCCTCGCCCTGCGCCCGCGTCTCGGCGAGATCGCCGAGGAGCTTGTCGAGCCGGTCGGCGACGGCAGCGAGCTGCGCCTGGGCCGTCAGTGCACGGCGCGCGATCTCGGCTTCGGCGGCTCGGGCATGGGCGAGCGCCGCCTCGGCCTCGCCGAGCTGCGCGCGCGCCCGCCGCTCGGCCTCGGCCGCCTCCCGATGCGCTGCGGTGGCGGCCTCGGCAGCGGCCGCGGCCGATCGGGCCTCGGCTACGGCCGTCGGGATTTCGCCGGCCAGGATGGCGCGGCGGTTCCGGTGCGACAGAAGCTGTGCCGTTGCGGACGCGCCGGCTGCACAGCGGATAAAGCCGTCCCAGCGCCACAGCCGCCCGTCGCGGTCGACGAGCCGCTGACCGGGGGCGAGGCGAGGCTGCAGCCTGCACCCATCGGCCGCGCTGTCGACCCAGCCGGCCTGAGCGAGGCTGCGGCCGAGAGCGGCAGGCGCGGTCACGACCTCAGCCAGCGGGCGCGCCCCTTCAGGCAGCGCCGGGGCAGCCTCGATCGCCCCGAGGTCGAGCCAAAAGCATCGCGCGTCCGCTCCCTTATCCTTGCCGAGCGGAGCCGACAATTCGTCCTCGAACAGGGCGCCGATCGCCGCCTCGAACCCGGCGGCAACGTGCACCGCCGTCAGCACCGGCGCCTCGCCGCCGATATCCGGCGCGGGCATCAACAAGGCGTCGAGCGCCGCGGCCTCCGCTTCGAGCCGCGCGCGCCGGGAAGCGGTCCGCCGCCCGGCGTCATGGGCCGAGCCTTCGTTGTGCTGCTTCGCCTCGACCTCGTCCCGGGCCCTCCCGACCGCGATGCGGCGGCTATCGACCAGGATTTCGGCCTCGGCGAGAGTGGCGGCGGCCGCGGCGGCCTCGTCCGGCGCCAGGGCGGCGTCCAGGGCCGCGCGCTGCCGCTCGGCCTCGGCCCGGCGCAGCTCCAGCCGGCCGACCCGATCGGCGATCTCGCGGCGCTGCCGATCGAGCGCGGCGCGGCGCGCCGCAGCCGCAGCGGCGGTCTCGATCGCCTGCTGCAAGGCCGTTTCGGCGGCGGCCAGGCGCGCCGTCGTTTCGCTCAGCCGGACGGCGGCTTGCTCGCGCGGCCCGGCGTCGGCCGCCTTGTCGACGAGGGCGCGCCGCTCCTCCGCCAGCCGGGAGAGTGCTGCTTCGGCTTCGGCAAGGTTCGCCTCCTCGTGCGCGCGGTCGCCGGCGAGCTCGGCCAACCGGCGCTCGGCCTCCCTGCGCGCCGCGACCACCCGCGCCAGCTCCTGCTCGAGCACGCCGCGGGTCTGGGTCAGACGCGCCAATTCGCCGGCCGCCTCGGCTTCGGCGCGGCGCAGCTGCGGCAGTGCCGCTTCGCCCTCGTCGCGGGTGCGCCGCGCGGCGGCGGCGCGATCCTCCGCCTCAGCCGCCTCGCGCCCGGCTGCATGAAGCTCGGCGGCGCGGCTCGCGGCGATAGCCTCGGCGGTGCGCCAGCGCGCATCGAACAGCAGCGCCTGGTGGCGCCGGATCTCGTCGCCGAGCCGGCGGTAGCGCTGGGCCTGGCGCGCCTGTCTTTTCAGCGCCCCGAGTTGGGCCGCCATCGTCGCGATCACATCGTCGAGGCGCGCGAGGTTGTCGGCGGCGGCGGCGAGCTTGAGCTCGGTCTCGCGCCGGCGGGCGTGGAGCCCGGCGGTGCCCGCGGCCTCCTCGAGCAAAAACCGGCGCTCGGCCGGCTTCGCCTCGATCAGCGCTCCGACCCGTCCCTGGCTGACGATCGCCCCGGACGGGCCGCCGGTCGCGGCATCGGCGAACAGCAGCTGCACGTCGCGCGCCCGTACCTCGCGCCCGTTGACCCGCCAGGTCGACCCGCCGCCCCGCTCGAGGCGGCGCACGATCTCGATTTCCTCCCGGTCGTTGAAGGCGAACGGGGCGTCGCGCCCGCTGTTGTCGATGGTCAGCGCCACTTCGGCGATGTTGCGCGCCGGCCGGCCGGCCGAACCGCCGAAGATGACGTCGTCCATAGCGCCGCCGCGCAGGCGCCTGGCCGAATTCTCGCCCATCGCCCAGCGCAATGCCTCGGCGAGGTTGGACTTGCCGCAGCCGTTCGGGCCAACGATGCCGGTCAGGCCGGGCCGGATCGAAATCTCGGCCGCGTCCGCAAACGACTTGAACCCGACGAGGCGAAGCCGGACGGCCTGCATCCGTTGTCCCGCCGACGATCAGGATTTCTGCGCAAGACCCGACAGCACCTGGTCGAATTCGGCGAAAGTCGGCGCGCCGGTGAATTTCGTGCCGTTGATGAAGAATGACGGGGTCGAATTGACGTAGAGCTGGTTCGCGGCGGCGACGCGGCTGGCCAGGACCTTGTTTTCGAGCGCCTTGTCGCCGAGGCATTTGCCGACCTCGTCCCGGCTCATCCCGCCCAGCCCGGCGAGCCGGGTCAGCGCCGCCTGATAGTCGGGCGCCGTCACCCATTTCTCCTGGTTTGAAAAGAATGTATCGACATACGCGTAAAACCGGTCGGGCGGCGCGCAGCGCGCGATCATCGAGGCGTGCACCGCCTCGTCGTCGAGCGGGAAATCGCGCAGCACCAGTTTGACCTTGCCGGTGTCGATCCATTTTTTCTTCAGGTCGGGCAGAACCTCGCCGGCGAAATGGGCGCAGTGCGGACAGGTCATCGAGGCGTATTCGACGATGGTGATCGGGGCGCCGGGGCTGCCGAGAACGCGGTCGTCCTTACCGATCGCGAGCAAGCTCTGCGCGTCAGCAGGGTTCGGCTCCGCCGCCCGCAGCGCGACCGACGAGTGCCCGACCGCCCACATGCCCAACAGAGCGAACCAGATTTTCCGCATCTTATGCTTCCTTGCTACAATATGTTGACGCTAGCGGTTTTGCGGCTGATCGGCAACGCCATCGGCAGCGGTTCAGCGCCGTCCGCCGATGACCGCCCGGCCGAGCCGGGCGAGAGCGCTGCGCAGCTCGGGGTCGGCGACAGCGGCGAGGCGCATGTCGAGCGCTTCGGCTTCGCCCGCGGCGAGCGGGCGCGGGGACGATGCCGGCGGCGCCGGGGGAAACGGCAACGGCCCCTGCACCAGGACCAGCCGGGTTACCGCCGGACGCCCGAGGAAAAGGTTGACCCGCTCGATGATCAGCGGTGCGCGATGCTGGATCTCGAGGGCGGCGGCGGGCGCGGTGCGCAGCTTCAAGGCGCCGTCGCGGCCAAGTGCCGCGGGCCAGGTCACGGCCGCCCAATCGGCGCCGGCGATCGCCGGCCAGTCGGCCTTGAGCCGGACCAGCAGCCCGCCGCCGCGCCTGCCGAGGATCGGCTGCGCGAGCTTCGACACGGCGACGCCGACTGCGCGAAACCCTGGACGGCGCTCGCCGCCGGCCCGCGGGCCGGTTAGGCTGCGCTGCCGATTCGCCGCGCTCATGTCACCGATCCGATCCGCTTCGCCATCGCCCCCAAAACCGCCCGACCCGGGGCTGCTGCTCGCCTGGTACGACCGCCACCGGCGCCGCCTGCCGTGGCGCGCGACCCCCGGGATCTCTCCCGACCCTTACCGCGTCTGGCTCAGCGAGATCATGCTGCAGCAGACGACGGTGGCGACCGTCGGCCCTTATTTTGACCGATTCGTGGCGCGTTGGCCCGATATTTCAGCGCTGGCCGCGGCCTCGCTCGACGATGTCCTGCAGCTGTGGCAAGGCCTCGGCTACTACGCCCGCGCGCGCAATCTTCATGCCTGCGCCCGCGCCGTCGCCGGGCATCACGGCGGCGTCTTTCCGTCCGAGCAGGCGGCGTTGCGCGCGCTCCCCGGGATCGGCGGCTACACCGCGGCCGCGATCGCGGCGATCGCCTTCGATCGGCGGGTCGCCGCGGTCGACGGCAACGTCGAGCGCGTCGTCGCCCGGCTCTACGCCGTCGCCGAGCCAATGCCGGCGGCAAAGCCGCGGCTCCAGGCGCTCGCCGCCGCACTCGTGCCCGAGCGCCGGGCCGGCGATTTCGCGCAGGCGATGATGGATCTCGGCGCGACGATCTGCACGCCGCGCCGGCCGCGCTGCGTGCTGTGCCCATGGCGCCGCTCGTGCGCCGCAGCGGCGAGCGGTCAGCCGGAGGCGCTGCCGGCGCCGATCGAAAGGCCGGATCGGCCGCTGCGTCACGGCGTCGCCTTCTGGCTGACCCGCGCCGACGGCTCGGTGCTGCTGCGCCGCCGCCCCGAAAGAGGTCTGCTCGGCGGCATGATCGAGATCCCCTCCACCCCGTGGCGCGCCGCACCCTGGACCTGGGCCGAGGCTGTGGGCATGGCGCCGGCGGCGGCCGAATGGGCGCCGCTGCCCGGCACGGTCCGCCACGGCTTTACCCATTTCCAGCTCGATCTCACGGTGGCCGCGGGATGCGGGACCGCCGACGGGCTGTGGAGCGCGATCGACCGGCTCGGCGACCATGCGCTGCCGACCTTGATGAAAAAGGTCGCTCGTCACGCCGTCTCGGCGCTGGCGATAGGCGCCGGCGAAAGCGAGGCGAACAGCGGCAGCTCGCCGGCGAGCGCGAGGCGCACCGGAGCGAAGGAGCGGCGATGATGCGGGGTCGGCCCGAGCTTGAGGATCGCGGCACCATGCTCGCGCGTCGCATAGCCGACATTGGTCTCCCAGCCATAGCCCGGATAGCGCCGGGCCAGAGCGCGCATGGCGCGGTCGCGGGTAACCTTGGCGACGACCGAGGCGGCCGCGATCGAAAAGCTGAGCCCGTCGCCCCTGACGACGGTCTGCACCGCGCAGGCGACCGGCGGCGCGGTGTCGCCGTCGACCAGCGCCGTGTCCGGGCGAACCCGCAACGCGGCCACGGCGCGCGCCATGGCCAACAATGCCGCGCGCAGAATGTTGATGCCGTCGACCTCGCGCACGCTCGCGGCACCGACGCCGATATGCGCGGCGCCTCCGTCGACCAAGCGCGCCAATGCCCGGTAGCAGATGTCGCGCTGTTCGATAGTCAGCACCTTCGAATTGTCGAGCCGCTCGCGCAAGGATCGAGGAAAACGGCGCGGATCGAGGATCACCGCGGCGGCGACGACCGGCCCGGCGAGCGGCCCGCGCCCGGCCTCGTCGATGCCGCAGACGATCCCCTTGCAGCGCCGCTCGAACGCGAAATCCGGCATCGCCCCTCCACCGGACCGCTTTTGCCATGCGCCGATGCGGGCGGGCAAGCGGGGCGTCGGCGGCGTCTTGGCGCCGGTGCCGCGGAGCACCATGTCGAAGAAATGTCGCGGTTTAGCCGCTTTTTCGCAGGTGCGGCGATCGTGCGCGCGCTCGGCGCCTTGCTGCTGGCGACGGCTGCGGCATGTCTCGTCGCCGAATCGCCCGCTTGCGCCTTCGACCTCTTCGCCAGCCACGAGGTCACCGCCCAGTTCGCGACCGCGGACGGCAAGCCGATGGCCGATGCCGCGGTGCGGGTGTTCGCGCCCGGCGATCCGAAGACGCCGGTGGAGACCGGCCATACCGATTTGCAGGGCAAGTTCGCCTTCGCTGCCGACAGCGACGGGCTCTGGATGGCCGAGGCGCGCACGCCCGACCAGGTCGCCCGCGTGATGATCCGCGTCGGCGCCGGTGCGCGCCCGCAGCAGCCGAGCCGGGTGCCGCCGGTGGTCGTGATCGGGGCGCTTATTTTGCTGGTGGCATTGGCGTGGTGGTACCGGAACCTGCGGGCGCGCACCCGCCGGCCGAAGCCCTAGAGCCCGTCCTCCGCTTGCCGAGGCGTTCTCGGCGGTCCCGCGCGAGCCCCTCGAACAACAGTTCGATGCTGCGCCGGTCGACGCCGTCGCTCTTCATGACGAGGCCGATCAGCGGATCGCGAACCAGGTCGGCGAGCGTCCACTCGGCCTCGCCGTTGGCGCTGTCGAATGCCCTGTCCATGACGTTTATCCCGACCGAAGGTCCGACCCGTCTCGCGCTATGGTTAAGTGGTCGGTCGGGGCGTTGCGCACAACATCTCAGCTTGCCGGGGAAGACTGCCGCATCGGCCGGTTGGTCCGGTTCAGCAGATTGCCGGGCCGTTCCTCGCGACCGCAGACCAGCGCGGATGGCGCCGGCCGCCCGCGCCGGTCTATAGTCGCGGAATAGCGCGGCACGGGGGATCGGGATGCATCTGTTCAAAAAACAAGCGGTCGCGGATTACGAAGCGGCGGCGGCGGCGATCCCGGTCGTCGATTACGGGCCCTATTTTGCCGGCGAGAACGGGGCGCTGGAGCGGGTCGCGATCGAAATCGCGCATGCCTGCGAGAATGTCGGTTTCTTTTATGCCCGAAACCACGGCGTTCCGGAGGCGGTGATCGACCGCGCCTTTGCCGCCTCGCGCCGGTTCCATGCCCTTCCGCTCGCGCAAAAGCTGGAGCTCCGGCTCAACGACAGCAATATCGGCTATCTGCCGTTGAACGCCTCGGTGCAGGGAGCCTCGACCGTTCACAAGGCGACCAGGCCGAACCAGAACCAGAGCTTTTTTGTCAGCCACGACCGCGGCCCGGACCACCCCGACGTGATCGCCGGCAAGCCGTTGCGTGGCCGCAACCAATGGCCGGCGGCATTGCCCGAGATTCGCGCCGACATGATGGCGTATTTCGAGGCGCTGGGCGCGATGTGCGACCGGATGCTGCCGCCCTTCGCCGTGGCGCTGGGCCAGCCCGCCGATTTCTTTGCCCGGTTCTTCGCCGGCGAAGCCCACGCCACCTTGCGCTTTCTGCACTATCCGCCGCAGGACACGGTCGAGGACAACCTGTTCGGCCAGGGGCCGCATACCGACAACAGCTTTATGACCGCGCTGGCGCGAACCGAGGTACCGGGGCTCGCGGTGCGGCTGCCGCCAAATGGACCATCGGGGGGCAAATGGTTAGCGCCGCCGATCATCCCCGGGACCTTTTTGATCAATCTCGGAAACATCATGCGGCGGTGGTCGAACGATCGCTTTCTGTCGACCCCGCACGGGGTGCTCAACGAATTGGGGACCGACCGCTATTCGATCGCCTATTTCCACAGCCCGAACCCGGACCGGGTCATCGAATGCCTGCCGTCCTGCATCTCCGCCGACAACCCGGCGCGATACCCGCCGGCGGTCTATCGCGACCTGGTGCTCGAATTCTACCGGGCGAATTATTTCCACCAACAGGGCCACCGCTCCGAAGTCGCGGCGCAGGCGGCCGAATAGCCGCAGGGAGAAGAACGTGTTCGATCTCGATCGCTTCATCGCCGACTGTCGCGATGCCGTGGCCGGCGATCCCACCCACAAATCCGCACGCGAAGTGGTGGCTCGCGCCGTTTCCGACCCGTCCGCGGTGCTCGCCGGGCTGGGCGAGCCGATTCGCGCCATGGTCGACGGCCTCTATCGCTCCGAGGCACTGACAATCCTCAACGTCGTCTGGGGTCCAGGGATGACGGTGATGCCGCACAACCACCTGATGTGGGCGGTGATCGGCATCTATACCGGCCGCGAGGACAACATCTTCTGGCGCCGGCTGCCCGCCGCCCAGCAAGGCCGGGCCGAACAACACCGGATCGAAGCCACCGGAGCCAAATCCCTCGGCCCGCGCGATGCCGAGCCGTTGGGCCGCGACATCATCCACACCGTCACAAACCCATTGCCGCGCCTGACCGGGGCGATCCATGTCTATGGCGGCGATTTCTATGCCGTCAGCCGCAGCGAATGGGACCCGGAGACCCTGACCGAACGCCCCTACGACCGCGAAAAGAACATGCGCCTGTTCGCGGACGCGAACCGCGCCGGCGGCGGGCGCTGAGAAGCCAGAACTCGGCTGATCCTCGCATGACAAAATTGCCGCGCGCGATCCTGTTCGACCTCGACGACACGCTTCTCGTCGCCTTTGGGCCGGCCGAGTCGCAATGGCGGCGCGTGATCGGCGCGTTCGCCGACCGGCTCGCGCCGCTGGGCCCGGCCGCGGTGATTGCCGCGATTCAGGACAGTTCGCAGGAGCTATGGGCCGATCCGGCGCGGCACAAGCACTGGCGTCACCGCATCGGGGAGGCGCGCCGCCGGATCGTCGCCAGCGCCTTTGCCGAATTGGCGGCCTCGGGCCACCCCATCCCCGGGCGACTTCTGTCCGACATGATCGCCGACGAATACAATGCATTGCACGAGGCCGAATTGCGGCTGTTTCCCGGCGCGCACGAGACCCTGCAGCGCCTCAAGGAGCTCGGCGTCCGCCTGGCATTGATCACCAATGGCGCGGCCGAGCCGCAGCGCGCCAAGGTGATCCGCTTCGCCCTCGAAGAACGCTTCGACCATATCCAGATCGAGGGCGAGCACGGCTTCGGCAAACCCGAAGAGCGCGCCTATACCCACGCGATGGCGGCACTCGGCGTCAAGCCGGGCGAGACCTGGATGGTCGGCGACAATCTCGAATGGGAGATCGTGGCGCCGCAGCGGCTCGGCATCCATGCGATCTGGCACGACGGCTACGGCACCGGATTGCCGCCCGATTGCCCGATCCGCCCCGACCGGATCATCCGATCATTGCCGGAACTGCTGGTGTAGGCGAGCGGTCATAGCTTGGCGACTGAGGCGAGCCCGTCATCGCGCGGCGACGGTCTGAACCTCGATCAGCAGCTTTTCCTGAACCAGCCGGTCGACGACCAGCAGGGTGTTCGGCGGGTAGGCGCCATTCGCGAACATTCCTGGGAACGCGCGGCCGCGATAGGCCATGAATTCGGCGATGTCCTGCGAATGCACGAGGTAGGTCGTGAACTGGACGACGTTGCCCCAGCCCGCATCCACCGAATCCAGCGCCGCCGCGATGTTGGCGAATACCTGGGCGCACTGCGCGGCGAAATCATCGGCCCCGACCAGCGCGCCGGCTTGGTCGGTCGCCACCTGCCCGGCGATGAACACGAATTCGGACGCCTTGACCCGGGCAACCTGCGAATAGGGTCCGAGCGGCTTGCCCAATGCCTTGGGATTGAAGATCGCAATCTCGGCCATTCTCGTTCCGCCGGCGCTTATCGTCACTGCGTGCGGCGCAGCCCCAGATCGACCAGGCAACCGTCGATCGGGCCATTCGCGAGGTTGGTTTTGGCCCGGTCCTGGCAGGCCGCGACGACGGCGGCGAACTCGGCCTTGGTCGGCGGCTTTCCGGTCGGCGTCTGCCAGTCGCGCAATTCCGAAGAGGCGCTCGCCGGAGTGACCCCCTGCGTCGCGACGCACGCCGCCAGGCTCAACAGGATGATAAATGCCGTCCCCCGCATCCGGCGCCCCCGCGATCCGTCCCCGCCGCGACATTACCCGGCGCCGCCGGGCCGCGCCACCCTTTCCGGCTGCGGCGCGACGATCCCGGCTGCATATTTTTCAGGACCGCGGCCGTCCCGGCCGCATGCGGGCAGAGGCCCGCGGTCCCAGGCTCGGCGCGCGGATCCGGCCGGGCGCACGCTCTTACCGCCGGCGGCGGAACAGACCGAAGCCAGCAACGGCGAAAGACAAGAGCGCCAGCGATCCCGGCTCCGGCACTGCGGCGACCGCCAGTTGCGCAAGCGCCATCGAATGCACGGCCGGAGCGGCGCTGGGGACATAGGTGTATGACAAAGAGACTTGCGCCCCTTCGAGAGCCGAGGACAACAGATCGGCGCTGCCGGGCAGCTGTGCGGAAAGGCTGGTAATCGCGTCCACCGCCAGGTTGAGCGGGCTCGGCCCGGAGAAGAATGCAAGGTCCGTCTTGGCCTCGTCGGAGAAGGCGTCGAGCGGGCTGAGAATCGTGTCGGTGGTCGTGGTGCCGAAAGGCTTGGTGAACTTGATTTTCGGCATTGGCTGAGGCACCCGCACTCCTCAATTTACCGACAAAGTCGAAGCATTTCTCCAACGCTCGGCCCGTGAAAGTGCTACGGTGGGGTAAGCTCAGAAACGGATTCGAGACTGCGGGAGGATGCCATGTCGATCGTAAAGATGCTGATGCCGCTGACCTGCACGCTGTTGTTCGCCGCCGGCGCCCAAGCGCAGCTGGCCCCGCCCTACGTCGAATACGCCGCCAAGTTCACCTGCGGCCAGGAGTCCGCAAAAGAAAGCGATGACGTCGTCAGCGGCGTTTACGCCTCTTCGATCAACATCCACAATCCGCAGGCTAGGCTCGCCGTTGTCTTCACCAAGAAGATCGTCGTCGCCAATCGGGAGGATTTGCCGATCGGCCGCATCGTCGTCCTGCGGGACGTGCTGAAGCCGGACCAGGCGGACCGCGTCGATTGCATTTTCATTGACCGGGCGCTGGATCAGTCGGCGACAACCTATGTCGAGGGGTTTGTCGTGCTCGAGGTCCCTCCGGTGATCGGGACGGCCAACCGAATCCAACCGGTCCTCGACGTGGTGGGCAAATACACGGCGCGACCGCCCACCGGCAGCGTCTCGACCGAGTCGGTCGTCCAAATCGAGGGCAAGCCGATAAGCAACTGAGGCCGATCGCGAGCGGGCGGCGCTACGTCGGGTCGATCTCGCGGTCCTTGCTCGGGATCAGATCGTAGGGGAGCGCAAAGCCGGGCATCGCCTTCAGACGCCGCGACCAGGCTTCGAGGTAGGGCCAGCTCGTGATGTCGAAGCCGCCCTCGGCCATGAACACCATGCGGCCCCAGCAGCCGATGTCGGCGATGCTGCACCGGTCGCCGACGAGCCACTCGCGGTCCTTCAGGCGATCGTCGACATAAGACAGCGCCGCCTCGGCTTTCGGCCGGAACTCGGCGATCACCTCGGGGTGTGAAGCGCGGAACCGCGCCGAGTGGCGCACCTTGGCAACGGCGGTGATGTGGTCCGCCTCCCAAGACAGCCATTCGCGCGCCTGCCAGCGCTGCTGCTCGGTCTCGGGCTCGAAATGCCCGGTGGTGCGCGCGAGATAATCGAGGATCACGTTCGATTGCAGGATGGTCAGCCCGCGATGGCGCAAGGACGGCACCACGCCCCAAGGATTGACCGCGAGGTATTCCGGCGTCTTCTGCACGCCGGTTTTGAGGTTGACCGTGCGAAACCAATAGGGCAGCCGCGCCAACGCCAGATAGAGGATCGGCTTGTAGCTCGAGCTCGACGTGAAGCTGCCGTAGATCGTCAGGCGGTCGTCGAGCGCGCTCACTCCGGCTCCTCGAAATCCAGCTTCTCGGTGAGGCCGTAGCCGTCGGCTAGTTCGCGCAATTTGTACCAGGTCGAATCCTCGACCTCGATGCCGTTCTGCCGGCGGTCCTGCTCGCGCATATGCTCGATCTCGCCGGGGTAGAGCACGCCCATGCTGCCCTCGGCCGGCGGGGTCGATTTGAGATAGGCAGCGAATTCGCCGACATCCTTTTTGAACTCGGCGAGCGGACGGAACGCCGCGACGTTGAACACCGCCATGAAGCAGCCGTCATTGTGGCGCCCGCTCGGCTCGACGCCAAAGCCGAGCCCGGTCAACAGGCCGCACAGGATCTCGACCATGACCGCGAGGCCGGTGCCCTTGTAGCCGCCCTCGGGGCCGCCGAGCGGCAGCAATGCGCCGCCCTGGCGCAATTGGCGCGGGTCGTTGGTCGGCCGCCCGTCCTTGCCGATGACCCAGCCGTCGGGCACCGGCTGGTTGCGGGCGACGGCGAGCGCGATCTTGCCGGCCGCGGCGGCCGAGGTCGCCATGTCGAGATAGAGCGGCGCTTCGAGGTCCGAAGGGATCGCGATCGAGATCGGGTTGGTGCCGAGCCTCGCCTCGCGCCCGCCGAACGGCGCCACCGCCTTTGGCGAGCGCCCGGAATCGGCGGTGGCGATGCCGATCATGCCGGCCTTTGCCGCCATCAAGGTGTAGGAGGCGACCCGCCCGATATGGCCCTGGCGAAACACCGTCGCCGCCGCGACGTTGGCCTTTGCGGCCTTGTCGATGGTCAGCCGCATCGCCCGCTCGTTGGCGACGTAGCCAAAGCCCCAGTGGCCGTCGACTACCGTCGTCGTCGGCGATTCCTGGACGATCTGCCACGGTGCGCCGGGGACGATGTGACCGACCTTGATGCGCTCGATATAGGTCGGGATCTGGATCACCCCGTGCGAATCGTGGCCGGCGAGATTGGCGGCGATGACGTGCCGCATGACGATTTCGGCCTCGGCCGCCGGCGCCCCGGCCGCCTCGAACAGCGCCTGGCCGATTTCGCTGAGCCGTTCCGCCATGATCTTTGGCATCGTCCTCTCCTAATTTCCCGCGTCGAAACCGGCGGGGTCGATCTTCATTCGATAAAAGCGCTGCGGGTTGTCGCAGAAAATCTTGCGCTTCAGCCCGTCCGCGACATCGTCGCGATCGGCGAGGGTGGCCACGGCATCGGGGAACTGCCCGTCCCAGTGCGGATAGTCGGAGGCGAACAGAATATTGTCCGCGGGGAAGAATTCGGGCACGAAGCGCAGGGTTTTCTCTTCGGGCTCGCAGGAGACGAACACCCGGCCGCAATTCATGTATTCCGACGGCTTGGCCTTCAGCAGCGGCGCGTCGAACGGGCGGTATTCGTACTCCTCGTCCATGTGCTCCATCCAGAACGGGACCCAGCCGATCCCGGCTTCGAGAAAGGCGACGCGCAGCTCCTGATACTTTTCCAGCAGGCCGCTGTAGATGATCGCGGTGCAGGCGATCAGCTGCTCGGGCGCATGCGACAGGGTGTGGACCTGCAGGAAATTGTCGAAATGGCACAACGGGTCGAGCGTGTCGCTGCCCGAGGCGTGAAAGCCGACGGCGACGCCCTGGCGCGCGCATTCCTCGTAAAACGGCCAGAAATCGCGATGCGCGACGTTGCGGCTGCGATCGAAGGTGTTGACCATGACCCCGACCGCGCCGAGCTTCGAGACCGCCCGCTCCATCTCGTCGATCGCCGCCCTGACATCGACATGCAGCGGCACGATGGCGACGCCTTTCAGGCGGTTGCGGTCGGCCGCGCACCAGTCATGGAGCCAGTCGTTGTAGGCCCGGCACAACGCGATCGCGTAATCGCGCTCGCGCACCCGCGTCAGGTTCAGTCCGCCGGTCGGGTAGATGATCTGCAGGTCGATCCCCTCGCGGTTGTTGTCGACGAGGTTCTGCGCCGCAGATTTCGGCCGCTTGCCGGCGAGCTTGCCGTTCTGGGTGCGGTCGAAATTGTCGGTCGGATAGATCGAGGCCCGCTGACGGTACTCGTGCGGCAACCGTTCGCGGTAAACCGGGTCGTAATCGACGGCGTGCCCGTCGGCGTCGATGATGACCATGCCGTTTCGCATCGGACGACCCTCCCGCAACGCAAGGGCTCTCTATAGCACGGCGGGACGATAGCACGGGACCGAGGCGCGCGGAATTTCGCCCGCGGCTTGCGCCCGGACGGCGATCGGACGCCAGCCCCTTCCCGGAACCAGAAGCGGGAATGGCAAAGGCCGGCGACGGAGCCTAATGGGCGAGCAGGCGGCGCTCGACGGCGGCGGTCTTGATCGCTTTTTGCAGCTTTTCGAAGGCGCGCACCTCGATCTGCCGCACCCGCTCGCGCGAGATGCCGTATTGCTGCGACAGATCCTCGAGCGTGGTCGGGTTGTCGCGCAGCCGCCGCTCGGTCAGGATGTGGCGTTCGCGGTCGTTGAGATGGGTCATCGCCGTTTCGAGCAGATCGCGGCGCAGCCCCAGCTCCTGGCGATCGGCGAGCCTGGTTTCCTGGCTCTCGCTCTCGTCGACCAGCCAATCCTGCCATTCGCCCTCGCTGTCGCTCCTGAGCGGCGCGTTCAAGGAGTGGTCGGGGCTCGCCAGCCGGCGGTTCATGCTGATCACGTCGGCTTCCGGCACGTCCAGCACGGTCGCGATCTTTTTCAGGTGTTCGGGCGAGAGATCGCCATCCTCCATTGCCTGGAGCTGACCCTTCAGCTTGCGCAGGTTGAAAAACAACTTTTTCTGCGCGGCCGTGGTCCCCATTTTGACCAACGACCAGGAGTGCAGTATGTACTCTTGTATCGCCGCGCGGATCCACCACATCGCATAGGTGGCCAGGCGGAAGCCGCGGTCGGGGTCGAACCGCTTGACCGCCTGCATCATCCCGACATTGCCCTCCGAGATCAGCTCGGACAGCGGCAGCCCGTAGCCGCGATAGCCCATCGCGATCTTGGCGACGAGCCGCAGATGGCTGGTTACCAGGCGGTGCGCGGCTTGGGGGTCTTCATGCTCTTTCCAGCTTTTGGCGAGCATGTATTCCTCTTCCGGCTCGAGCATCGGAAATTTGCGGATCTCCTGGAGATACCGGGTCAGATTTCCTTCGGCGGAGATGGAAGGGACCGAAAGGGTGGCCATTGACGATCGCTGCTCCGAGTTGGTGCTTTGTTGCCGTGGGTAAACGCGGAAACGCGCATTGTTATCCCGCCCGCGAGGGGCGGATGCGCATACCCTAGTAATATAGTCGGGTTTTGTCCAGTTTAAAGTCGCTCTAAATCGGTAAACAGCGCGTGAAGGTCGGCCGGCAGCGGGCTGGCGAACATCAGCTCGGCACCGCTGGCGGGATGGGTGAAGCCCAATCGCCGGGCGTGCAAGGCCTGCCGCGCAAAGGCGGCGATGCGCGCCCCGGCTTCGCCCGAGCGGGCGACGGCGCGGCCGGCGCGCGTCCCGTACACCGGGTCGCCGATCAGCGGATGGCCCCGGTCGGCCAAGTGAACCCGGATCTGATGGGTGCGCCCGGTGGCCAGGCGGCATTCGAGAAGGGCGGCGGCGCTGTTGAAAGCGCGCTCGACGCGGTAGCGGGTCAGCGCCGGCCGGCCCCGGCCTTCGCCGACGACCGCCATCTTTTTGCGATTGGCGGCGCTGCGCCCGATGTTGCCGGCGATCTCGCCGGCGGCCGGCGCCGGCACCCCCCACACGAACGCGGCATAGGCGCGCTCGATCCGGCGCAGCGCAAAGTCGCGCGACAGCGCCTGGTGCGCCGATTCGGTCTTGGCCACGACCAGGAGGCCGCTGGTGTCCTTGTCGAGGCGATGAACGATGCCCGGCCGCCGCACCCCGCCGATCCCGGCGAGGCCGGCGCCGCAATGCGCGATCAGCGCGTTGACGAGGGTGCCGTCCGGGTTGCCGGGGGCGGGATGGACGACCAGGCCTGCGGGCTTGTCGACGACGATCAGATGTGCATCCTCGAAGCGGATATCGAGCGCGATCGGCTGTGCCGCCGGCGCTGCATCCTCAGCCTCGGGGACGAATACGAGAAAATTCTGGCCCGGCCGAACCCGCAAGGCGGGGTCGCGCGACGCGGTCCCGTCGTGCACGACATGGCCCTCTTCGATCAGCCGCTTGAGCCGGGTGCGCGACAGCGCCGGCAGATGGAGCGCCAGCATGCGGTCGAGGCGCAGCCCCGCTTCGCCCGCCGCGGCGCTGATCGCAGCCGGGGGGCCGGGCGGAGCAGCGGCGTCGGCGCTCGTCATGCGGCCCATACACGGCGCCAGGGGCTGAGCGGCGCCGGCGGGCTCAGGCGGATGCGCGCGCTGAAAATCGTGGTCGTGGTCATGGGGGTGATGCTCGTCGTCGGCTTCGCGGCATTGATCGCGGTGGTCGCCGGCAGAGTGTCGGGCAGCGGGGCCGGCGCACCCGCCCAACACCCGTTCGCGCCCACCGCCATCGATATCCCTCGCGGCGCCCGGATCGAGGCAATGACCACCGCGCCGAATCGCCTGATTTTGGAATTGGCGCTGCCCGACGGCGAACGCCAGCTTCTCGTCGTCGATCTGATGACGGGCGCGCGTCTCGGCACGATCGAGCTGCGCCCCCGATGATTCGGAGCGAGACGGCGCATCGGCCGCGAGCGGCGCTGCCATCGCCGCCGGAGCGCCGGACGCTTGCCAAATCCATCTTGCAGGCCTAGCCGAATATTCCGAACTTCTCGCGACACGCGTTGTTGGCCCTGCGGAAACTGATGATCAGCGATCGCGCACCAGTGCTCGGCAGCTTCATGGCGGATTGCTCGGCGCCGGCGGCGCGTCCGGCGCGCGTCGCGGGCCGGCTCCGATCCCGCGTCGCTGCTGCTTGGAATGACGCGGCTCCTCGGCGGTTCCCCTGATCGGGAAGCCGCCTTTTTTGATGTCCGAAAAAAGCTCGGGGGTAGCGAGTATGAGCAGAAAGACCAGCGGTGTGAGGCCCGCTCGCGCCGGCGCCGCCAGTTGCGGGCCCGAAGACGTCGAGCAGGGCCGGCGGATCGGCGCCCGGACCTTGGGCCCGGTATCCGATCTCGAACGGCATCTGCCGTCGGATTGGTGGCGCACCCTGTTCAACTCCCTTTATCTGGAAACCGACGGCGATGTGATCGAGAACGACCACAACACCGCGCACGAGGTCGACCTGTTGATCCGCAGCGCCGGGATCGAGCGCAACGACCGCATCCTCGATCTGTGCTGCGGTCAGGGCCGCCATTCGCTGGAGCTGGCCCAGCGCGGCTTTCCCCGGGTGACCGGGCTCGACCGGTCGCGCTATCTGATCCGGCTTGCGCGCAAACGCGCCCGGCAACGCAATCTGCCGGTTTCGTTCCACGAGGGCGACGCCCGCCGCTTCCGCCTCGGCGACGCCGAATTTCACTGCGTGTGCATTCTGGGCAACTCTTTCGGCTATTTCGAGCGCCCGGAGGACGATCTCGCCGTCCTCGAAGCGGTCAAGCGCGCCTTGGCCTCGGGTGGTGCCTTGGTCATGGACCTGATGGACGGCGACTGGATGCGCCGCCACTTTGACCCGCGCTCGTGGGAATGGGTCGACCAGAACCATTTCGTGTGCCGCGAGCGCGACCTCGCCGAGGACGGCGACCGGCTGATCAGCCGCGAGGTCGTGGTCCATGCCGAGCGCGGCGTCATCGCCGACCAATTCTACGCCGAGCGGCTCTATTCGAAGGAGCGGCTCGAAGCGCTGCTGACCGGCGCCGGCTTTACCAATGTGCGCTTTCATCCGCTGCTGGCGCCGGATTCGCCGCGCAACCAGGATCTCGGCATGGTCGCGCACCGGCTGTTCCTGACCGGAGAGGCGCCGCGCCGGGCTCGTCTCGCGCCGCGCCGCTCGGCGCTGATCGCAGAGGTGGCGGTAATCCTCGGCGACCCGCGCCGGCCCGACCCGGTCAAGCGCAACGGGCATTACAACGAGGAGGACATCGACACGATCGAGCGGCTCAAGGCGGCATTGCACGAGCTTTCCGAATATCGCTTCCGCTTTCTCGACAATCACGCCTCGCTGTTCGCCGATCTGCGAGCCAACCGGCCTCATTTCGTGCTCAATTTCTGCGACGAGGGCTTCAACAACGACGCGTTCATGGAATTGCACGTGCCGGCCCTGCTGGAGACCCTCGACATTCCCTACAGCGGCGCCGGCCCGAGCTGCCTCGGCCTGTGCTACGACAAGTCGCTGGTCCGCGGCATCGCCCAGTCGATCGACGTGCCGGTGCCGGCCGAGACCTACTTCAATTCCGACGATCTGGCGGCGACCATCCCGTCGGTGTTCCCGGCCCTGATCAAGCCCAATTACGGCGATTCGTCGATCGGCATCGGCAAGGACGCGGTGGTGCACAGCTGGGAGGAGGCGATCGCCTGCCTCGGCCGCTTGCGCGAGCAGATGCCGCGGTGCCCGATCCTGATCCAGGAGTTTCTGACCGGCCCCGAATACTCGATCGGGATCGTCGGCAATCCGGCGCAGGGCTACCGCGTGCTGCCGCCGCTCGAGGTCGACTATTCCCGGCTCGACCCGGGCCTGCCGCGGCTTTTGCCGTACGAGTCGAAATGGGTCCCGGAATCGCCCTACTGGTCGCAGATCAGCTATCGCGAGGCCCGGCTCGACGAGGAGTCGCGGCGCAAGATCGTCGACTATTCGAACATCCTGTTCGAGCGGCTGGGCTGCCGCGACTATGCCCGCTTCGATTTCCGCGCCGATGCCGAGGGCGAGATCAAACTGCTCGAGGTCAACCCCAATCCGGGCTGGTGCTGGGACGGCAAGCTCAACCTGATGGCCGAGATGGCGGGGTTGCGCTACGGCGACCTGCTGAGGCTGATCATCGAGGCCGCCCAGGAACGGGTCGCCGCGCACCGCCCGGGTCTGGTCATCACCCTCGCCGAGCGCCGCCCGCAGCGCCAGAGCGCCCGTCACGGCTGACCCTTCGACCGCGGCGCGGGCTATCGCCGGCGGGCCTGTCGCGGGCAGGATTGCCGTTTGATTAACCCAATACTCCGAGACGACCTGCGCTCCCGGCTTGATCGAGATATCGCAGACCTGTATTTACGCATCGCCAGCCTGAACGGAGACAGCTAATGAGCGCAGCGGCTTGGCGATCGTGACGGTGCGGCTCGACAGTCGTCTCAAGGCAAAGCTCGAGGCGCTCGCGCGAGGTACAAAACGCTCGACATCCGATCTGGCCGCGCAGGCGATCGCGGCCTATGTCGAACTGAACGAGTGGCACATTGCCGAGATCGAGGCGGGCATGGCCGAGCTGGATCGCGGCCAGAGCGTCTCGCAAAAGGAAGCCGAACAGCAGTATGACCGGTTGCTGAAGTTGCGGTGACGCCGCGCCGTATCGAATACCCCGCCCGGTACTTCAGAAGACTAGAAGACATTAGAGAGCGCATCGCCGACGACAACCCGGCAGCCGCCGCTCGTGTGGTTCAGCGGATTCGAACGGCCGTGGAACGTTTGGCGGGTTCTCCCGGTATTGGTCGCCCCGGCTGGATCACCGGAACCGGAGAGCTCGTCATCGCCGGCACCCCTTATATCGTGCCGTTCCGCGTCAAAGGCGATCTCGTCCAGGTCAATTACCGTGCTCCACGGCGCCCAGAAATGGCCCGACCGGCTTCCGTGAAGTCCACGTCCGGCACCGCAATGCCGGCTCACGCGGCGGCGAGCTGGCGCGGGCGCCAGATCGAGAGGTGGGCGATGCGGGCGACCGGTGTGCTGCGGTTGGCGTAGACCAGGACGTCGAGATCGACGAAGCGGTGGCCCTTGCGCTCGTAATTCGCGGTGACTCGGGCGCGGGCCGACAAATCGTCGCCGATATGCGCGGCGGCGTAATGCTCGATCCGGCTGCCGACATGCATCCACGGCCCCAACACGACATTGTGGCGCAACGCCCAGTTGCCGATGTGCAGGATCGTCCCCGGATGGACCAGCCCCTCGGCGGCGTAGAGCGGCAGGGTCTCGCGCACGTCGCGCAGATATTGCCCGGCATCCTCGGCGCCGACCCGGAACGGATGGATCGCGAACCAGGTCCCGACCGCGAGCGTCGCCTCGTCGGCCGCAGGCCGGCTTTCGGGCGGGTCGGACAATGTCGGAGCCTCGGCGAAGGCGGCGGGCACGCGACGATGGCGCGACCGGCAATGCGGCGTTGCCGGTGGCGCAGACTTCGCCGCGGCTCTCGACCCGCAGGTCGAGCCCTTCGGGGGTTTCGGTCGCGGTCACGATCGCGGTGTCGCCGTCGTATACGGGCTTGAGCAGCCGGCACTCGGCGGTGCCCCGTTCGAGCCAGGCGCGGCCCCAGCGCGCGACCGGCAGATGCGTCATATAGGCGTAGACCTCGACCCCCGGCACCAGCCCGCCGGTAAAGCCGAAACGCTGGGCGACGGCGTCGTCGTGGATCTTGTTCTCGCTTTCCTTGGCGGTGTTGAAGGCCTCGAGCCGATACGGGCCGAGATCCGCCGGACTGGAAGACGATGCCATGGCCGGGGCTCCTTCCCTCAGCTATAAGCGCCGGGCTAAGCTTGCACCGCTCCGCGACCGGCGCAATCCCTTCCGCAAATCGGAGGCTCCGATGGACCCCCGTCCTCCCGAATACGAGCTTTATGCGATCCGCTATGCCGAGCGCGACGCACGGCGCGCCGACCACTTCATCGGCGGCGACCCGCATGATGGGCCGATGCCGATGGATTATTTCGTCTGGGCCGCGATCGGGCAAGGAGCGCAGCTTTGTGATCGACACCGGGTTTACCGCGGAGGTCGCGGCGGCGCGCGGGAGGCGGCATCTGCGGTGCCCGGCCGAGTCATTGTCGTTGGTCGGGCTCGACCGCAACAATGTCGCCGACGTGATCCTGACTCACCTGCACTACGACCATGTCGGCACGTTCCACCGCTTTCCGGCGGCGCAGTTCCACCTGCAGGAGACCGAGCTGCACTACACGACCGGGCATTACATGCGCCACCCGTTTCTCGCCCGCTCGTTCGAGGTCGAGGACGTGGTCGGCATCGTGCGGCTTAATTTCGCCCGGCGGGTCAGGCTCTACAACGGATCGGCCGAGCTGGCGCCGGGGATCACCCTGCACCCGGTCGGCGGCCACACGCCCGGCATGCAGTTCGTCCGCGTCCATACCAGCCGCGGCTGGGTCGTGCTCGCCTCCGACGTGACCCATTATTACGAGAACATGGAGACCGGAAGGCCGTTCACCGCGGCCTTTCACATCGGCGAGATGATCGACGCCTACGACACGCTGCGCGCCCATGCGCCTTCGCCGCAGCACATCGTCCCCGGCCACGACCCGCTGGTCATGCGCCGCTACCCCGCCCCCAGCCCTTCGCTCGAAGGCCTCGTCGTCCGCCTCGACGTGCCGCCGGGGGAGTGATCAGCCGACGCGTTCGAGGATCGCGTTGAACAATTCGGTGCGGCGCTCTTCGAGGTTGCGCGCGGAATTGCGGAACATCGCTCGCCAATCGTCGCCGAGGATCAGGTGCGTGCCGAGAGGCGGCGGCGCGCCGCTCGGGTTGCGCGCCCGCCTCGATGCCGATTCCAATGCCTCCGGCGTCGTGTCCTGCCAGGTCAGCACCCGGAAGCCGGCGGCCTCGAGCTTCGCCCGCGTCACGTCGGCTGAGAACAGAAAGCTGATGGCCGGCTCGCGCGCCCATTGCACCGGAAAATGCGGGGCGCCGCCCGGTCCCGCGGCGACCTCCTGCAACGCGAGCTTTCCGCCGGGCTTGAGCACCCGCCGCATCTCGCGGTAGAGCCGGTCGCGGTCGGCGATGTTCATCGCCGCGTTCTGCGACCACACCGCGTCGAAGCCGCCGTCGTCGAACGGCAGATCGAGCGCATCGCCCTGGCGATAGTCGACCTTGCCGACGAGCCCGGTGCGCTGGGTCAGCAGCTCGGCGACGCGGACGAACTCGGCCGTCAGATCGACGCCGCTGAACTCGAACCCCATAGCGCGACGCGAGAAATCGCGACGGCCCGCCGAGCCCCGAACCGACATCGAGCACCCGTTCGGCGCCGGTCAGCCCGAGCAGCTCGGCGAGCCGGATCGTCGCCGGGCGCTGGCCGCCGTGAAATTCGTCGACCGGAGCCAGGTCGTCCGGGGTCAGATGGTCGATGTCCTTCCCCATCCCCTGCAGCGCCGCAAGGATCGCCTCGCCGAGATCGCCGCTCGTGTAGTGGTCCTCGACCGCATCCCCGGCCATTTCGATCCTCCTTCGCGGTCTGCCCTTGCATTATTGTGAGTACAGCCTGCATTAGGAGCTTAAGGCATGCGCCTGTTGATCGCGATGATGAAGCACGAGACCAACACCTTTTCGCCGGTGCCGACGCCGCTCGCGCGGTTCGGCCATGGGCCGGGGCCGCTCCGTGGCGAGGCAGCGGAGCGCGCCTATCGCGGCACCGGCACCGGGCTCGGCGCCTATCTCGATCTCGCCGCGCGCGAAGGTGCCGAGATCGTATTGCCGGTCGCCGCCGGGGCATCGCCGAGCGGGCCGGTCGAGGACGCCGCCTATGCCGAGATCACCGACCGGATCTGCGCGGCCGTCGAGCAGGGCGGGTTCGACGGCATCATGCTCGACCTGCACGGCGCCATGGTCACGCAGAGCCTCGAGGACGGCGAGGGGCAGTTTCTGAAGCGGCTGCGCGCGATCGACCCCGCGACCCCGATCGCGGTCGCGCTCGAC
The DNA here is from genome assembly GCA_963703855.1 of uncultured Alphaproteobacteria bacterium. GTDB lineage: Bacteria > Pseudomonadota > Alphaproteobacteria > ATCC43930 > CGMCC-115725 > AP-15. Next base: position 405,433 of record CAVPFW010000015.1, on the reverse strand, counting down.
ATGCACGCCAACCTCTATGACGAGATCATCGCCAACGCGACCGTGGTCGCCGGCTACCGTACCTATCCGCATATCGACACCTACGAGACGGCGTGGCTCGCCGGCGAGATCCTGTTGCGCGCGATCCGCGGCGAGGTCCGGCCGGTCATGGCCTGGGGCAATGTGCCGATGCTGCCGCATGTCATGCGCCAGGGCACCGACGACCACCCGAACCAGGAATTGCAGCATCGCTGCGCCGCGATGAATGCCGAGGGCGCCTTGGCCGCCAGCCTGTTCACCGGCTTTCCGCATGCCGACATCGCCAATGCCGGGCTCTCCGCGGTGGTGGTCACCGACGGCGACCGCGAGCTCGCCGAGCGGCTGCGCGATGAATTGCTGGACCGGGCCTGGGTCGAGCGCGAAGCCTTCGTCTACAAACTCGAGCCGTTGGCGCAATCGGTTGCCCGCGCCAAGGCGATGCCGCCGCGGCAGCCCGGCGAAGGCCCGGTCGTATTGCTCGATCATTACGACAACTCGGCCTCGGGCGGCACGATGGACACGACTGTCGTATTGGCCGAGATCCTGCGCCAAGGTCTCCAAGGCGTCGCCGCGTTCGCGATCTACGACCCCGAAGCGGTAACGCAGGCGATCGTCGCCGGGATCGGCGCGTCAGTGTCGTTGTCGCTCGGCGGCAAGATCGCAATGCCGGCGATCCCGGCGCCGAGCCCGCCGCTCGCCGTAACCGGCACGGTCAAGACCATCTCCAACGGCCGCTACCGAAACCGCGGCCCGATGGCGCGCGGCGTCGAGATGGATATGGGCCCGTCGGTGGTGCTCGATACCGGGCCGGCCGAGATCGTGCTGATCTCGCGCCATGTCGAGCCGTCAGACCTGAATTGCCTGCTCAGCCTCGGCATCGACCCGATGCAGAAGCGCTACGTCATGCTGAAAAGCCGCATCCATTGGCGCGCCGGGCTGGGCAAGCTGGCGAAAGCGGTCGTCGACTGCGCCGGGGTCGGCGTGTGCACCTCGGATTACGGGCAGCTCCAGTTCAGGAACGTCAGGCGGCCGATCTACCCGCTCGACCTGCCCAATCGCTGAGCCGGGGTTTCGGTCCGCGGGCCGCGCCGGCGGGCGGGGCGAGCGCTACCGCGATCGGCCCGGCCCGTAGCGGCGGCCGGCCGAGACCGTCAGCCAGCCGTTCCGCTCGGCCCGCGACCGGCCGTCGGCGGCGCCGAGCAGGGTGCGGTCGCCGCGGCCGGGATTGTCGTCGCCGGGAATCTCCTGTTTGGCGGCTTGCTCGCGCTCGCGGCGCAGTTCCGCCAGGCGGGCATGGATCGTCGCGAAATCATCGGCTGCGCGGGGTCGGGTCACCGTTTCCTCCTGGGTCTTTGCCGATCGCCCGCACGCCGGGCCGGCTTATCTGAAAGGCCGGCGCATGCTGCGCACGGACGGCTCGTTAAGCAAGCGGAAATCAGATGATGGGCCCTGCCCATGCCGTCGGCCGATATCGTCGCCGGCCCGGCGGCGGCGCCCAACGGGGCTGCGGGAGCTGCGCGCGAACGGCGCGGTTGTCGCGGCAGGGGCGGCGCGGTAAGGGTTTCGCCGAGAGGCACGGGTACAGGAGCACGACATGGACGGCACCGCACAGCTGATCGAAGCCGATCGGCGCTATCTGGTTCACCCGCTGCATCATCCCGACGACCACCGCCAGCCGCTGGTCGTGGTCGAGGGCAAGGGTGCGATGCTGCGCGATGCCGACGGCCGCGAATACATCGACAGCCTGTCCGGGTTGTGGAACGTCAACATCGGTCACGGCCGGGGCGAGCTCGCCGACGCCGCCGCCGCGCAGATGCGCCGGATCGCCTTTGCCTCGGCCTATATCGGCCAAACCAACGAGCCCGCGGTCCGGCTCGCCGAAAAGATCGTGGGCCACGCCTACTCGAACTCGGCCGCGGTCTACTTCACGACCGGCGGTGCGGAATCGAATAAATCCGCCTTCAAATTCGCGCGCTATTACTGGAAGGTCAAAGACCAGCCGGCCAAGACCAAGATCATCTCGCGCATTCACGCCTATCACGGGGTGACGATGGCGGCGATGAGCGCCACCGGCATGGCCGCCTACCACAAGATGTTCGGGCCCTTGGTTCCGGGCTTCATCCAGGTCCCCCCGCCCTACGCCTATCGTTGGGCCGGCAACGCGGAACCGGGTGCGGGTGCGGCCGAGGCGGTGGAGCAGGCGATCCTGGCCGAGGGTGCGGACACCGTCGCGGCGGTGATCGCCGAGCCGGTCATGGGTGCCGGCGGGGTGATCGTGCCGCCGCCCAGCTATTTCCCGCTGCTGCGCGAGATCTGCGACCGCCACGACATCCTGTTGATCGCCGACGAGGTCATTACCGGCTTCGGCCGCACCGGCCGCTGGTTCGCGCTCGGCCATTGGGGGGTCGAGCCCGACCTCGTCTCGTTCGCCAAGGGGGTGACCAGCGGCTATCTGCCATTGGGCGGCGTGATCGCCTCGAAAGCGGTGCACGAGGCGATCCAGAGCGCGCCGGCGGACCGCAAGTTCATGCACGCCGCGACCTATTCCGGCCATCCGGTGTGCTGTGCCGTCGGCCTGCGCAATGTCGAGATCATCGAGAGCGAGGGGCTGGTCGAGCGCGCCGCGGTCATCGGCAAGCGGCTGCTCGCAGGCCTCGAAGGGCTGCGCGACCTGCCGGCGGTCGGCGACGTGCGCGGGCTCGGCATGATGTGCGGGGTCGAGCTGGTGACCGACAAGCGCAGCAAGGCGCCGGCGCTGGGGCTCGGGCCGAAGATCACCCGAGAGGCGATGGCGCGCGGGCTGCTGCCGCGCCTCCGGGCGGGCAGCGCCGACCCGGCGATCGGCGACACGATCTGCCTCGCCCCGCCCTTGATGACCCCGGCCGAGACCATCGACCGTATCCCCGAGATCCTGCGCGCTGCGATCATCGCGGCGACCGGTTGATCTTTCGCGTATCGCCCCGACCCCTCAACCCACCCCGCCCTGCGGGCTGGGTCCCCCCTCTCCCGTAGTACGGGAGAGGGTGCCGAGCGCAGCAAGGGGAGTGAGGGCTGGCGGCAACGCGGCATCGGATGGTCGTGCGCTATTGACGCCCTGATCGGCTGAAGCGAGCAGACTGGACGCGGCGCCGTTCGCCGCTCAGATTGACAAGGCTCGCATCCGCACCGGAGGGGTCGGCGATGGAATTCGGAAAGCTCGGGGTTTGGGTGTCGATGGACCGGATGACCGCCGCCGCTGCGGCGGCCTTCGCCAAGCGGGTGGAGGAATGGGGGTACGGCGCCTTGTGGATGCCCGAGAGCCGCGGGCGCAACGCGCTGGTGCTGTCCTCGTGGCTCCTTGCCAACACGCGAAAGCTGATCGTCGCGACCGGGATCGCCAACATCTACGCCCGCGACCCGATGGCGATGGCGAACGGCCAGCGCGCGCTCGCCGAGCAGTCGGACGGCCGGTTTCTGCTGGGCGTCGGCGTGTCGCATCGCCCGATGGTCGAGGGGCTGCGCGGCCACGCCTACGGCAAGCCGGTGGCGACGATGCGCGCCTATCTGCGGGCGATGCGCGAGGCCCCCTACCAGGCGGTGCCGCCGCGCGAACAGCCGCCGGCCGTCGTCGCGGCGCTGGGTCCGCGGATGATGGCGCTGTCGGCCGAGCTCGCCGACGGGGCGCACCCCTACAACACGACGCCGCAGCACACCGCCGAGGCGCGCGCGATCCTCGGCCCCGGCAAATTGCTGTGCCCGGAGGTGTGGGTCTTGCTCGAAACCGACCCTGCGGCGGCGCGCCGCGCGGCGCGCGAGGCCCTATCCCACTATCTGCAGCTCGAAAACTACGTCAACGCCTGGCGGGGACAGGGCTTCAGCGAAGCCGATCTCGCCGGCGGGGGGTCCGACCGCTTTATCGACGAGATCGTTGCCTGGGGCGACGAAACCGCGATCCGCGCCCGCATCCGCGAGCATTGGGACGCCGGCGCCGACCATGTCTGCATCCAGCCGATCGGCCCGCAGGGCTCGCGTCAGCTGGTCGACGAGCGGGTCCTCGAGCTGCTGGCGCCGGCGCGGCGATCTTGACGCCCTGCGGCGCTCGACCGACATTGTTCGGGCCGATCTCGGTAACGGCACCGCCGGCAACCATGCCGGCCCGCACAGTGAGGGCGATTGGCCATGTATTCGGAGACCACGCGATCGATCATCGTCACGGTGAAGCCTTTTTACCTGGAGGACCAATCCTCCCCGGCCGAGGACCACTTTGTTTGGGCATACCATGTGCGCATCGAGAACCAGGGCCGGGAGACGGTCCAGCTGCGCCGCCGGCACTGGATGATCACCGACGGCCGCGGCCAGATGCAGGAGGTGCGCGGGCCCGGGGTCGTCGGCGAGCAGCCGGTGCTCGCCCCCGGCGAAAGCTTCGAATACACCAGCGGCACGCCGCTGCCGACGCCGTCCGGCATCATGGTCGGCAGCTACGAGATGGAGACGCGCGGCGGCGAGAGCTTTTCCGTGCGGATTCCCGCATTCTCGCTCGACAGCCCGCATCAGGCCGTCCGCCTCAACTGAGCGCGGCGGCGCGGCGCGCGTCGGCGCCCGCTCCCACCTTCCAAACCATAAAAGAGAAATTCGATGCCGCGAAGCCTCGCTCCGTCCCTGTCGGTGCCCCAGCCCGGTCCCCGCCTGGACACTGTGATCCGCCCGAGCCGCGCCGAAGCCGAGGAGGCGGTGCGCACCCTGATCCGCTGGGCCGGCGACGACCCGGAACGCGAGGGGCTGCTCGGCACCCCGGATCGCATCGTGCGCTCATATCGCGAATTCTTCAGCGGCTACGGCGAGGACCCGGTGGCGCTGCTGCAGCGCACCTTCGAGGAAACCGACGGCTATGACGAGATCGTCGTGCTGAAGGACATCCGCTTCGAGTCGCACTGCGAGCACCACATCGCCCCGATCATCGGCAAGGTCCATGTCGGCTACCTGCCGAACAACCGCGTCGTCGGCATCTCGAAACTGGCGCGGCTCGTCGATGTCTATGCCAAGCGGCTGCAGATCCAGGAAAAGATGACGGCGCAGATCGCCAACACCTTGGACGAGGTGCTGCAGCCCAAGGGGGTCGCCGTCGTCATCGAGGCGGCGCACCAGTGCATGACGACGCGCGGCGTGCACAAGCCCGGGGTGACCATGGTGACGAGCCGCATGCTCGGCATCTTCCGCAACGACCCGACCACCCGGCGCGAGGTCTTGTCGATGATCGGCACTCCGGGCGGCGTCCAGCTCCCCAACGTCTGACCCGCCAGCCGATCCGATGAGCACGGCGGCGATCGCGATCCTCGAGCGGCTCGTCGCCTATGACACGGTATCGGCGAAGTCGAATCTGGCGCTCGTCGATTGGGTCGCCGACTATCTCGACGGCTGCGGGGTCGCCAGCGCGCTGACCCGCAACGCCGAGGGCACCAAGGCGAATTTGTTCGCGACGATCGGCCCCCCTGAGCGCGGCGGGGTCATCCTTTCCGGTCACACCGACGTCGTGCCGGTCGAGGGGCAGGCCTGGGACGGCGACCCGTTCCGGCTCGAAGCCCGCCCGGCGGACCAAGGTTCGGGGGATCGAGGCTCGGCAGATCAAGGCTCGGATCGGCTCTACGGCCGCGGCACCGCGGACATGAAGGGGTTCATCGCGCTGGTCCTGGCGCTGGTGCCGCAGGCGCTGGCAAGGCCGCTCGCGATCCCGCTCCACCTCGCCTTGAGCTATGACGAGGAGGTCGGCTGCCTCGGCGTGCCGGCGCTGATCCGCGCCCTGCCCGAGGGCATCGCACGCCCGCTTCTGGCGATCATCGGCGAGCCGACCGGGATGCGGGTCGCCAACGCGCACAAGGGCATCCACTTCCTGCGCACCCGGGTGACCGGGCACGAGGCGCATTCGAGCATGCCCGAGCGCGGGGTCAACGCGATCGCCGCGGCGGCCGAGATCATCGCCGAGATCGGCCGGCTCGCCGCCGAGTGCCGGGCTGCGGCGCCCGCGCATTCGCGCTTCGACCCGCCTTATACGAGCTTCAACATCGGCCGGGTCGCCGGCGGCACGGCGGTCAACATCATCGCCCGCGACTGCGCCTTCGACTGGGAGTTCCGCCCGATGCCCGGCGAGGACGGCGCGGCCTTGCGCCGGCGCATCGACGATTTCGTCACGGCCGATCTGCTGCCGCGGATGCGCTTTGGGCATCCCGATGCCGCGGTCGAGACCGAGACCATGGCATCGGTGCCGCCGCTCGTCCCCGACCCCGCCTCGCCGGCGGAAGCCCTCGCCCACCGGCTGACCGGCGCCAACGAGGCCGCGACGACGATCGCCTTTGCCACCGAGGCGGGCCTCTTCCAATCGGCCGGCATCCCGGCGGTGATCTGCGGCCCCGGCTCGATCGAGGTCGCCCATCAGCCGAACGAATACATCACCCGCGCGCAGCTCGCCGCCGGCGCCGCCTTTCTCGACCGCCTGCTCGCCTGGGCGCAAGCCGGCGGGAGCTAGCCGGCCCAGCGCTCACGATTGCGGCCCGTCGGGATGGGCCCAGACGCCGCGCAGCACCTGTTGGAAGACGTGCATGTCGCCAGTGTAGCGGACGGGTGTCGTAATCAGATCGGCGCTGATCTCGATCCAGCTGAGCGGATTGCGGCCGGTCTTGCGCAAAATGATAAAGGTGACCTCGAGGTGACCGTCGTCGAAGATCGAGGAAGTGCGAAGACGCTCTTGCCACCGCTTGCGCATTTGGTCGGCTGACCGCATTGACGATCCTTGATCGCAAACTGGCGCAAACCATACGCCGCGACTGCTAAAATGTCAAGAACAAACCATGAATTTATGGATTTGATAGCGGCTCCGGGGCGGCGATCTCGCGGGTCTCGACCTCGCCCGGCGGCTGGCCGAAATGCAGCCGAATCACGTATTTCTGCCAATCGCGGCGATAGGCGATCGGGTCGGGCAATGGGATCGACGCGGTCGAGACGACGGCGAGCAATCTCGTCTGCGCCTGCGGCGCCGCCCCGGCCACACCCGCGGAAAGCGCGTTCGACCCGATGCCGCTGACCCCGAAGGTGGCGCCGGAATAGGGGCCGGTCGGGAATTGCTGCGAAAAATTCTGGGTCGGCGCCGGGTTCGCGATGACCGAGGCGGCGGGGGTCGCGTGGCCGTCGGGGGCGACCAGCTCGGCGCTGCGCAAGGCCAGGCGATCGACCGCGTCGATCTCGATCTGATCGGCGATGCCGCCGGCGGGAAAGCTGGCGCGCGCCTGATCGGTCGGCAGCGCCGCTGGCGGCCCGGCGCCATTGCAGGCAGCGAGCGCGAATATCGTCAGAAGGCTGGCGGCAATGCGCATGACGGGTTCGATTTAACCGCGAATGGCGGCGCGCGGGAAGAACAGTGCCGGCCCTGCCGAGCCGCGGCCGTGACATTCCCGCAACCGGCATGGCACAATCGCGCAGCGATCACAGGAGGGCAGAGCCCATGTCCGCTGCCATCGAGATGCCGGCCGCCGGTCTCGGAACCGTCGAGGACAGGAATTTCCTGATCCGCGACTTTCGCCTGCACAACGGCGCGGTCATGCCCGAGGCCAACATCGCCTACGAGACCTATGGCCGGCTGGCCCGAGACGGCCGCAACGCGGTGCTGATCACCCACGGCTACACCAGCAGCCATCACGCCGCCGGACGCAACCCGGCGAACGGCAACCAGCCGGGCTGGTGGGACGGGCTGATCGGGCCGGGGAAGGCGATCGACACCGAAAAACTGTTCGTCGTCGCATCCAACATGCTGGGCTCGTCCTTCGGCTCGACCAACGGCGCGAGCCCCGACCCGCGCACGGCCAAGCCCTATGGCCCCGATTTTCCGCCGATCACGGTGCGCGACATCGTCGCGGCGCAGAAGGCGCTGCTCGACAGCCTCGGGGTCCGCCACCTGGTCGCCGTCGCCGGCCCGTCCTATGGCGGCTACCAGGCGTTCCAATGGGCCGTGGCCTATCCCCTGATGATGGACGCGATCGTCGCGGTGGTCACCGCGCCTCGGTCGCAGAACGCCGAGAACCGGCTCGCCGAACTCGAAGCGCTGCTCGCGACCGATCCCGAATGGCACGGCGGCCGTTATTACGACCGGGGCGGGGCCAAGAATGTGCTGACCCAGCTGCGCTTCGATACCCTGATGGGCTATGGCTACAACGAACAGCTCGCCGGCCGCTATCCGGAGCAGGCGGCGCGCGAGCAGGCGATCCGCCAGCTCGCCTCCGATTGGGCGCGGGACTGGGACGCCAACTCCCTGGTGATCCTGCGCCGCGCGACGATCGGCTTCGACACGGTCAGAGACTTCGCCAAGATCCGGGCCAAGCTCCTCTACGTGCTGTGCCGCACCGACAAGCTGTTTCCGCCCTCGATCGCGCCCGGGGTTATGAAAGACCTGGCCGATGCCGGGGTGGACGCCCGCTATTTCGAGCTCGACAGCGATCTCGGCCATTCGGCGAGCGGTCCCGAGCACGCCAAATGGTCGCCGGTATTGCGCGAGTTCCTGATGCCGCACATCGCCGCTGCGCGCGGCTAGCGACGAGGGCGCCTCGCTGCGCCCGTTCGAGATCGCCAGCGCGTCCGGTCTCTCCTCCGATCAGACGACGTCGCGAGCGTGCAGATCGGCGATCGCGGCGTCGTTATAGCCGATCTCGCGCAACACCTCGTCGGTGTGCTGGCCCAAACCGGGGGTCGGGCGCAGCTTTTCCGGCTCGGGGGTGCGGGTCATGTTGATCGCCTGGCCGACCGCCTTGATCGGGCCGAGCTTGGGGTGGTCGATCGGCCGCGCCATTTCGAGGTGTTGCACCTGCGGGTCGGCGAAGGTCTGGTCGATCGTGTAGAGCGGACCGCACGGCACGCCGACCTCGTTCATCAACTCGACCCAATAGTCGCTCGGGCGCTTCCGGGTGATCTCGGCGATCCGTTCGTTCAGCGCCTTCCTATTTTTCGAGCGCTGCGGCCCGGTCGCATAATCGGGATCGTCGAGCAATGCCATCGCATCGGCCGCCTCGCAGAAGCGGCGGAACATGTGGTCGCCCGAGGCGGCGATGTTGATCTGCCCGTCGGCGGTCGGGAACAGCCCGGTCGGGATCCCGGTCGGATGGTCGTTGCCGGCCTGCTTGGCGACCTCGCCGGCCATCAGCCAGCGCGACGCTTGGAAATCGAGCATGAAAATCTGCGCCTCCAGCAAGGAGGTGTGCACCCACTGCCCTTCGCCTGAGTTCTCGCGCTCGATCAAGGCCATCAGGATCCCCTGCGCCAACAGAATGCCGGCGCACAAATCGTCGATCGGAATGCCGACGCGCACCGGCCCCTGCCCCGGCAATCCGGTGATCGACATCAGCCCGCCCATACCCTGGGCGATTTGGTCGACCCCCGGCCGCTTGGCGTAAGGCCCGGTCTGGCCAAAGCCCGAGATGCTGCCGTAGACGATGCGCGGGTTGATCTTTCTGACGCTTTCGTAATCGACGCCGAGCCGATGCTTTACGGTCGAGCGGAAATTCTCGACGACACATCGGCCTTCTCGGCCAGCTTCATAAAGATCGCGAGCCCGTCTTTGGTCTTCAGGTCGAGGGTCAGGCTGCGCTTGTTGCGGTGCAGGTTCTGAAAATCGAACCCGTCGCGCCGCGAGCCGGTCACGTCGCGTCCGTCATCGCCGCGGCGCTCGATCTTGATCACGTTGGCGCCCCAATCGGCGAGCTGGCGCACCGCGGTCGGCCCGGCCCGCGCATGGGTCAGGTCGAGGACGGTGAAACGGGACAGCGGCAGGGTTCCGATGCTCACGATGAATGGCCTCCGAATTCGGTCGATGTCGACTTTCGCCTGCGGATCGGCAGATCGTCAAGCGCGCGGCGGGTCCCCAATGGCAAATAGCGCGTAGGATGGGTAGAGCGACGCGAAACCCATCTTCATGGGCGGCAACGGTGGGTTTCGCGGGGCGCTCCACCCACCCTACGGCTTCGCGAAAATTGCCGGAGGATGGGTCAGGTTTCGACCCCGATCGCGCGGCGGAAGCGGGTCTTCAGATAAACGCCGTCGCGCGGCGGCAGGACCCGCGGCGGCTCGTCGGCGCGGATCGCGACGCGGGCGAACAGGGTCGTCGCCGGTATGCGCAGGCGCAGGGCGAACTCGCGCAGCCCCAGCTCGTCGCCGATGTCGAAGGTTTCCCTGATGCCGCAGGCGCGCGCCACCGCGGTCAGCTCGACCGCCTCCTCGGTATGGCTCGCCTGCATGCCGGTCTCGGCGTAATGGCCGTTGTCGAACACCGCGATCGCCAGGTTCGGCGGGCGCCGCGCCCCGATCGTCGCCAGCGATCCCAGGCCCATCAGCATCTCGCCGTCGCCGGTGACGACGAGGACCCGGCGCTCGGGCCGCGCCAGGGCGAGGCCGAGCCCGATCATCGCGGCCGACCCCATCGCACCCCACAGATAGAAATTGCGCGGGTCGTCGCCGAGCGACGCGGCGTCCCAGCTGGTCGAGCCGAGCCCGGTCACCAGTAAGAGATCGTCGCGCTTGTCGAGCAGGACGCGGATCGCGGCGCGGCGGTCCAAACGACGGTCGTTGCCGATCATTTGACCCACCGCTTGGCGCCGATCAGCCGCTGCGACAGCAGCACCGCGGTCGCCAGATCGCCGGCGAAGGCGATGTCGAGCGCCGCGGCGACGGTCTCGGCGGCGTCCTCCGGCCGCTCGACGCGATAGACCAGCACATCCATCAGCTCCAGCGCCGCCTGGGTCTTGGTTCCCATCGGCACCTGCCAGGGGTTGAACTCGGCCCACTCGCCGCGCATCGTCACCAGCATGACCAGCGGAAACCGGCAGTTCTTGGTCAATGACAGCATGTTGATGCAGTTGCCGACGCCGCTCGACTGCATCAGCAATGCCGCGCGCTCGCCGCCGAGCCAGGCCCCGGCGGCCAAGGCCACGCCCTCCTCCTCGCTGGTCAACGCGACCGCCCGCATGTCCGGATCGGCGCGGCAGAGCTCGATCAGCCGCGCATGCCCGGCGTCGGGCACATAGCCGACCTGCCGGATCTCCGCCGTCTTCAGCACCGCGAAAATCGCGTCGGGCCAATCAAGGGTTGCAGTCGGAGCATGCTCGCTCAAGCGCCGGTCTCCGTCTTTTGCTTGGTTTGGCCGACGCTATCACGATCCTCGCACGGTTTGAATTCGTTGCCTCGCCAAGCCACAGTGACAGCCATGCGCGGCGAACCCGACGATGTCATTCTCGTCTATCATCGGCGACAATGCGATGTCCTTGCGGATCGATCGGATCGAGACCGGGCTCGACCGTATCGAACGCAGATTGGACCTGGTCCCCTCGACAACGGCCTAATCGGGCGGCTCTTCGGGGCGCGGCCCGGAATAGCGCGCGCGTGGGCGGATCAGGATACCGCTTTCATATTGCTCGATCGCGTGGGCGATCCAGCCGACGGTGCGGCCGATTACGAACAGCCCGAGCGCAGCGTTTTGCGGCAATGCCAGGGCGGTCGTCGCCGCGGCGAGCGCGAAATCGACATTGGGGTGCTGCCCGGTCAGGCGGGTACCGGCGGCGACTGCGCCTTCGATCAGGCCGCGCGAGGCGGGCACCCCGCAGGCGACCGCAGCGAGGATCGCCGCCGCGCGCGGGTCGCCCTGCGGATAAAGAAAATGGCCGAAGCCCGGAAGATCCTCGTCGCGCGCGAGACGCGCCGCCATCAGCGCCAGCGGATCGCCGCCGCGGATCAGATCGCGGAACAGCGCCTCAGCCCGGGCCGAAGCGCCGCCGTGACGGCGCCCGGAAAGCGCGCCCAGCGCCGCTGCAACCACGGCATAGGGTGTGGCCCCGGTCGAGGCGACGCAGCGCGCGACAAAAGTCGACGCGTTGAGCTCATGGTCGGCAATCAATACAAGGCATCGGCGGAGAATGTCGCCGCCGGCTTCCTCCAAGCACCATGCAGCGGCAAGCCGGTGGTGGATCGGCCCGGGCGCAGGCGGGGCGGGGGCGACGCACGCGGCGAGTTCGCGCACGATCCGCCAGCCGGTGCGGGTCACCCCGGCACGCGTCAGGTCGAGCGCCGGCAAGTCCTTGTCGGCCGATGCGGCGAGCCGGATCTGGCAGCGCTCGACCAGCCCGGAAATCGCCGCGTCTGCCGAAAAGCTCCGTTCACCCGCATCCCCCAACGCCGGAGCGCTCTCGGCGCGCCACAGCAGGGATGCGATCTCTTCGAGGGTGGCCGCTTCCGATAGCGCGATCGCATCCTGCCCTCGGTAATAGGGCTTTCCGTTCTCGATCAAGCAGATCGACGAGCCGATCACCGGCATCAGCATTTCGGCGCCGGGGCTGCGGGGGAGCGCGCCGGCGCTGCGCAGCACTTCGACCTCCTCGGCCCGATAGCGCCGCTCGCGGCTGCCCGGAACGCCGACCGAGCGTAGCCTGCCGCGGCTGACATAGGCATAGAGCGTGTCGAGCTTGATCCCGAGCCTTTCGGCCGCTTGGCGCGCGGTCAGCAACATCTATATAGGTTGATCGATATAATCAAGATTGACACGCGTCGCTTACTCGCGATCAACTCCATTCTCTACATCGTCAAGGATCATCCACGCATGAAAAAACGCATCGATGCGTCCACCCTATCCGCGGTCGTCGGCACGCTCTATCCGCCGCCGTTCGATCGCCCGTGTCGCGCTCGGGCGCGGACCAAGCTCGGCGACGCCGCCGGGCTGACGCAGTTCGGCGTGAATTTGCTTCACCTGGCGCCGGGCGGCTGGTCGAGCCAGCGTCACTGGCATACGGGGGGCGACGAGTTCGTCTATGTGCTCTCCGGCGAGGTCGTGCTGGTCACCGACGGCGGCGAGGAAACCCTGCGCGCCGGCGACGCCGCCGGATTTCCGGCCAATGACACGAACGGCCATTGCCTGCAGAACCGCTCGGACGGCGACGCCAGGGTCATCGAGATCGGCACCCGCGTCGCCGGCGACACGGCCTACTACCCGGATATCGACATGGTCGCGCCGGCCGGCGGCAAGCCGGCGGTGTACACCCACCGCGACGGGACCCCCTATCAGGACATCAGACGGCGCGGTCCTGAGGATTAAGACCCGAGCGCATAGGCGGCGCGGCGGGGGTCGGCGCCGGCTTCGATGACGCCGCGGCGGCGGTCGGCGAGGATCGCGCAGACGGCGCCCGCGCTCCAGATCCAGTCGGGCCAGCGCTGGATCTCGTGGCCGCGGCGGGCCAGCTCGGCGACCACCGGCTCGGGGATGCGGCCCTCGACTGCGAGCCGGCCCGGGTAATAATCGAACGGCGCGAACGACGAGGGGTAGCTGTAGCTGGCAAAGCGCGGGCTCTCGATCGCCGCCTGCACGTCCTGGCCGAAGGTAAACAGGTTCAGCAATACCTGCAGCATCGCCTGGGTCTGCACGTCGCCGCCCGGTGTGCCGAACGGCAGAAAGCGGTCGCCGCCCTTGATCGCCAAGGCCGGGTTCGGGGTCAGCCGCGGCCGCTTGCCGGGCGCGACGCCGGCCGGATGGCGCGGGTCAGGGCGCGACTGCGAGCCGCGGTTCGACGGGATCAGCCCGGTCCCCGGCACCACCGGCGACCCATAGGAGCCGTCGCTCGGGGTCGCCGAGAACAGATTGCCGTGGCGGTCGGCGACGCAGACATACGAGGTGTCGGGCTCGGGGTTCGGGTCGCCCAGGGCGCGGGCAAACCGCCCGGTGCTGCGGCCGATCTCCCCCGCCGGCGGCATTTCCGGCCAGGCATGGTCCGGGCGGATCAGCTTGCGCCGCTCGGCCGCGTATTCCTCGGAGATCAGGGTCGCCAATGGCACCTCGACCATCGCCGGGTCGCCGTAATAGGCCTCGCGGTCGGCAAAGGCGAGCTTCAGCGCCTCGGTCAGGCGATGGATGTAGTCGGCGCTGTTGTGGCCGAGCCCGGCGAGGTCGGTGCCCTCGAGCAACGCCAGGGTCTGCAGCAGCACCGGGCCCTGGCACCAGGCGCCGCAGGTGAAGACTTCGAGGTCGCCGAAGCGGCGCCGCTCCGGCCGGGTAACCGGCGAGCGATATTCGGCCAGGTCCTCGGCCGACAACAGCCCACCCTCCTGCTTGAAGAACGCGACGATCTTGCGGGCGATGTCGCCGCGGTAGAACGCGTCGCGCGCGGCTTCGAGCCCGGCCTCGCGACCCCGTCCAGCCGCCGCGCCCTCCTCGTCGGCCATGTATTGCAGCGAGCCGGCGAGGTCGGTTTGGCGGAACAGCTCGCCCGCTTTCGGCGCCTGCCCGCCCGGCAGAAAGATCGCCGCGGTCGACGGCCATGCGCGGTGGTCGGCCTCGTGCCGCTTCAGGCTCGCTTCCATCAGCGGGTACATCGCAAAGCCGTCGCGGGCGAGCCGGATCGCCGCGCCCGCGACCTCGCCAAAGCTCATCGTGCCCCAGCGCCGCAGCGCCGTGATCCAGGCGTCGGGGGCAGCCGGCACCACCGTGCGCAGCACGCCCTTGGGGATCTTGCCGCCGTGCTCGCGCATGAACAGCTCGGGGTCGAGCGCCCGGGGCCAGGTGCCGAGCCCGGCGATGGTCACGACCTCGCGGCTCTCGGCGTGATAGATCATGATCGGCGCCACCCCGGCGACATCGACGAGATCGCTCTGCAGGACGCCGAGTGCCAACCCGGCGGCGCAGCCGGCGTCGATCGCGTTGCCGCCCGCCTCGAGGATCGCGAACCCGGCGGTGGCGGCGAGGTAGTGGCCGGCAGAGATCGCGTGGCGGGTCACCGCGATGGTCGGGCGATGGGCGAACGGTGCGGTCATGGCGAGCCCCTTGCAAGAACAATTGCCGGTGTCACAGTAGCGCCGGACCAGTCGCGGATAGAAGAGCAGTCGTCGCCGCCATGGACGAAGCCGCAGAGAGACCGGGCAGCCTGCCGGTCCTCGCCTTGCTGTCGCTGCTGGCCGGCGCCGGGTCGGGGCTGCTGACCGCACTGTTTCGCCTCGCCTTGGACCGCGCCGACGATTTTCGCGATGGGCTCATCGCCCGCGCACACGCGGCGCCTCTCGCCGGCTTTCTGCTGGTGGTAGCCGCCGGTGCGGCCGCGGTGGCGGGTGCGGCGTGGCTGGTTCGCCGCATCTCGCCCTATGCCGCGGGCAGCGGCATCCCGCAGGTCGAGGCTGCGCTCGCCGGCGACCTGCCGCCGGCCCCGCCGCGCCTGATCCTGGTCAAGTTTTTGGGTGGGCTGCTCGCGATCGGCGCCGGGCTGGCGCTCGGCCGCGAAGGCCCGAGCGTGCAGATGGGCGCGGTCATCGCCAATCACGTCGGCAAGGCATTCCGCCGCGGCTCGGCGGATTGCCGGGTGCTGCTCGCCGCCGGCGCCGGCGCCGGGCTCGCCGTCGCCTTCAACGCGCCGATCGCCGGCGCGGTTTTCGTGCTCGAAGAGCTGGTCCGGCGCTTCGATGCCAGGATCGCGATCGCCGCCCTCGGCGCTTCGGCGACGGCGATCCTGGTCGCGCGGCTACTCCTCGGCAACGCCCCGGATTTTCAGATCGCGATCTCGGCCGAGGCGAGTGCGGCGACCGGGCCGCTGCCTTACGCCGTCGCCGCGACCTGGCCCCTCTATTTCGTCACGGGCGTCGCCGCCGGGCTCGCCGCCGCGCTCTACAATCGCGCCTTGCTCGGCACGATTTCGCTCGCCGGGCGGCTCGGCCGCTGGGTGGCCGAATTACCGGCAGGGGTGATTGGCGCGGCGGTCGCGATCCTCGCGTGGTTCATGCCCGGACTGGTCGGCGGCGGCGACGGCATCACCCAGCGTCTGCTGTCGGGCGGCGCGAGCCTGGCGCTGCTCCCGCTCGCCTTTCTGCTGCGCTTCGGGCTCGGCGCTCTGTCCTACGCGGCGCGGACGCCGGGCGGATTGTTCGCCCCGATGCTTGTCCTCGGCGCGCAGCTCGGCCTCTTCGCCGGAATTTTGCTGCGATTGGCGTTTCCGCATCTGCAGATCGACCCGGAGGCGTTCGCAGTCGTTGGCATGGCGGCGTTTTTTGCCGGCGTCGTGCAGGCCCCGGTCACCGGCATCGTCCTCGTTACCGAGATGACCGCGGCGTTCACGACCCTTTTGCCGATGCTGGCGGCGTGTTTTGCAGCGATGGTCACGGCCAACCTGCTGCGCAGCCGACCGATTTACGACGCGTTGCGCGAGCGCGTCATCGGGTAGACCCGATCGCTGCCTTGAACCATCCGGCGCTGCGGGGTGCTGCCGCGCCACTCAACCTTCCCCAAAGATCGGACAAACCCGAATGCTGCTGGTGCTCAGGCCGGATAAACCTGAATGCTGCTGGCCACCGAGTTGGCAACGTGCTCCTTGGTGATCACGCCGGCGACGTCCGCCGGCCGCGGTACGCCGCGACCGCGCACGACGAGGGCCATTCCCGCTCGCCGGCGCCAAATCCGCCGGATCACGTCGAATACGAGATCGTCCTCGCGCACGATGGTGAAGTCGCGGCTGGCAAGATCCCGGAGAGCCGCGCCGGATTGGCTGCCCTCGGACGCGGTTCGCAGCGCGGTATTGACGCGCAGCACGCCGAGGATACGGTTGTCCTCGACAACCACGACATGGCGCATTCGACCGGCATGATCGGAACGGCCGAGAAAGCTGTCAAAGGCGACCGCGCCCGGCACCAAAACCACGTCGGTGTCCATCACCTCTTGCGCCCGACGGACGAGGAACATGTTTGCGTGCAGCGCCTTCGGTATGACATGCCCGCGACGGTAGAGCTTCAGCGTGTAGATGTTCTCGCGCGACAATACGCGCCGCACGCCGACGCTGACGGCGACCGCCAGGATCATCGGCAGGACGATGTCGTAATCGCGCGTCATCTCGAAAATCATGGCGACCGCCGTCATCACCGCTCCGGTGCCGCCGCCGACCATCGCTCCCATCCCCACCATGGCGAAGGACGGGACGTTGATGGCCAGCGGCAGTCCAAGGGTGCTGAGTGCGGCCGCGAATGCGCCGCCGATCGTCGCCCCCAAAAATAGCGAGGGCGAGAAGATCCCACCTGACGACCCGGATCCGAGACTGAGCGTGGTGGTCAAGAGCTTGCACAAAAACAGCAGCAAAAGCAGCCCAGACCCCGCCAGCTGGCCGAGCAGAATCGCCTGGATCGTCGCGTAACCGACGCCTTCGACATAGTAATGGCCAAAGCGCTGCAGCAGCGCGTACATCAGCAGGCCGACCAGCAGCATGCCCAAGACATGACGCGTATAGCGCTCGCCGATCCTGTCGAAGAGATCTTCCAACAGGTGCAGGCCGCGGATGAAGCTGGCGGCGGCGACGCCGGTGACCGCCCCAAGCAAAGCATAAAGGCAGAGGATGATCCCCGAGGTGGCGTCGGCGCTCAACGGGGCGAGGTGCGGGACGAGGAATGCCGGCTGAGGGCCAAAGAAGAACCGCCCGATAAACGTCGCCGTGCCGGTGGCGAGCGCAACCGGCAAAAACGTGCGGACGCTGACCTCGGGCATCATCAGCTCGATCGCGAACAAGACGCCGCCGATCGGGGTATTGAACGTAGCGGCAATGCCGCCGCCGGCGCCGGCGGCGACGAGAATGATCCGCTCCCCGGGCGACATGCGCACAATCTGGCCCAGGGTCGACCCGAGGGCCGAGCCGATCTGGATGATCGGACCCTCGCGACCGACGGCCGCGCCCGTGCCTATCGCGATCGCCGAGGCCAGCGACTTGACCACCGCGACAATGGGCCGGATCACCCCGCCCCGATAATAGATCGCGTCCATGACCTCGGGCACGCCGTGGCCCCGCGCCTCGGGGGCGAAGGTATTGACGAGGAATGTCACCGCCACGGCGCCCAACACCGGCACCAGAATGACGAACGCGCCCCACGGGCTCGCCGGCGTGAACAGGTTGGCATCGTAGCGAACCGCCCACTTGCCGAGAAACACAGCGTTGTGGATCAGCCCGATCAGATCGCGAAAGCCAATCGCGCCAAACCCGGTCACGACGCCGACGATCAAGGCCAGAATCGACAGGTTGACCAGCCCGATCCGGCGGATGTCGTCGTCGGTCATAATCGGGGCGGCGCTTGACGGTCCCCGCGAGGACCGGGAGGCCTGCGTGTTCGCGCCACCGGGTGACGAAACCGGTCGCGGCTCTCCTGCCATCGCGTTTCTCGCTAAGATCGCGGGTCCGACCACCGGCCGGAAGGAATCGCGGGTTTAGCTCACCCGAGATAAACGGTCGAGCTTGCGCGGCGTCATGTGGCAACATTGCATTCAGCCCGACGCCCTACAGGCGCCTCGACGAGATCAGAGGGCGCGAACGCGTCGCCGAGGAAAACGGGTCTTGACCATCATCGCGAGGACGACATGCCCGACTATGATCTCGTAATCCGCAACGGCACCGTGGCGACCGCCGCGGACACGGCCCTGTGCGATGTCGGCATCAAGGACGGCGTCGTCGCGATGCTCGGCCGCACTCTCGGGCCGGGGGTGCGGGAGATCGACGCGGCCGGCAAGCTGGTGCTTCCGGGCGGCATCGACAGCCATTGCCATATCGAGCAGCGCTCGTCGGCCGGGGTCATCTGCGCCGACGATTTCTACAGCGCCACCGTCGCCGCGGCGTTCGGCGGCACCACCACGGTAATCCCGTTCGCCGCCCAGCATCGCGGCCAGTCCTTGCGCCAGGTCGTCGAGGAATACCGCGAGGCCGCCCGGCCGAAGGCAGTCATTGATTATGCCTTTCACCTGATCATTTCAGACCCGACCGAACAGGTGATGGGCCAGGAATTGCCGGCGTTGATCCGCGACGGCTACACCTCGTTCAAGGTTTACATGACCTACGACCTGCTGCGCCTCGACGACGGCCAGATGCTCGACATCCTCGCCGTGGCGCGGCGCGAGGGCGCCCTCGTCATGGTTCATGCCGAAAACCACGACATGATCAAATGGCTGACCGAGCCGGCTGCTGGAGCGCGGGCTCGCCGCGCCGCGCTACCACGCCGCGGCCCATGCGCGGGTTGCCGAGGGCGAGGCGACCAACCGCGCCGTCGCCCTGTCGCAATTGCTCGACGTGCCGATCCTGATCGTGCATGTCTCGGCGGCCGAGGCGATCGAGGTGATCCGGAACGCCCAGACCAAGGGCCTCAGGATCTACGGCGAGACCTGCCCGCAATATCTGTTCCTGACCGCCGACGACATCGCCAAGCCGGGCGTCGAGGGCGCCAAATTCTGCTGCAGCCCGCCGCCGCGCGACCATGCGGCGCAGCAGGCGGTGTGGGCCGGGCTGAAGAACGGCACGTTCCAGGTGTTTTCGTCCGACCACGCCCCCTATCGCTTCGACGCCTCCGGCAAGCTCCCGCATGGCGACAGGACGAATTTCAAGGACATCGCCAACGGCGTGCCCGGCATCGAATTGCGCTTGCCGTTGCTGTTTTCCGAGGGCGTGGGCCAAGGCCGGCTCGACCTCAACGCCTTTGTCGCCTTGACCGCGAGCAACCACGCCAAGCTTTACGGCCTCTATCCCAAGAAAGGCACGATCGCTATCGGCAGCGACGCCGACATCGCGATCTGGGACCCCGAACGCGAGACCACCATTACTGCCGGCCTCTTGCACGACAATGTCGGCTACACCCCCTACGAAGGCCGCAAACTGCGCGGCTGGCCAATAACAGTCCTGAGCCGCGGCCGCATCGTCGTCGAAAACGGCGCCCTCGCCGCCGCCCGCGGCAGCGGCGCCTTCCACCGCTGCGCCCTCGCCGCCGCCGCCAAGCCCGCCGGCACTCCGGTCCCCGAGCTCGCCTTCACCGCCCAGCAGGGTACGGCGCTGGTGTGACGGGGTCATCACCCCGGAAAACAGCAGGATGGGTTGAGCGGAAAGAGAAACCCATCAATTGGGCGCGAAACCGCCCAATAGAAATGGCTTTCGCCCGCCTCGACGAGCTGCGAGCTCACAGATATCAAAGCCGTCGAGCGACAGGGCGAGGTCTTGGCGTATGTCGCCAAGCTGGCGCCCGGTCCGGTCGGGTGGAGGCGTGCGCGACGGCGCATGATCGGGCTTGCGTGATCGCCCGGCTCGGCCTTCAGGTCGGCTGGTCCCGCCGGCCGGACCTGTCGAGAAACGGCCAAAGCCCTGGCAACCCGCAGGCCATCCACACCTGTCCTCGGGCCGGCCACAGGCCGGCCCCGCGAGCGGGGGCGATGATAGCTCCATATTGCTCGCTTTATCTTAAAACGGGCTCTAAGGGAGCGGAGTTCGGCCGCAATTCGCGGTAAAGCGCGAGATACCGGCGCGCAGCGGCCTCCCAGCTGAAGTCGCGGGTCATCGCCCGGCGGACGATCCGCTGCCACGCCGCCGGCTCGCGAAACAGCGCGGCGGCGCGCGCGATCGTCGAGAGCAGCGCCTGCGGGCTCTCCTCGTCGAAGGCGAAGCCGGTTGCGGTCCCGTCCGCCAGGCTCGCCGCGGTCGCGTCGACCACGGTATCGGCGAGACCCCCGACCCGGCGCACCAACGGCACGGTCCCGTAGCGCAGCGCATAGAGCTGGGTCAGGCCGCAGGGCTCGAAACGCGACGGCACCAGCACGCAATCGGCCCCGGCGATGATCAGATGCGACAGCGCCTCGTCGTAGCCGATCTCGACCCCGACCCGCCCGCTGTGCGCCTGCGCCGCCGCCGCGAAGCCGCGCTCGAGATCGAGGTCGCCGGAGCCGAGAAGGGCGAGCTGGCCGCCGCCGGCAGCCAGCTGCGGCAGGATGGCCAGGAGCAGGTCGAGGCCCTTTTGCGGGGTCAGCCGGCTGACCGCCCCGAACAGCGGCGCGTGCTCCATCTCGTCGAGCCCGAGGCGGCGCTGCAATGCCGATTTGGCCGCTCGTTTTCCTGCCGCCGCGTCCTCGGCCCCGTAAGCCCGCGGCAGGTTCGCATCGTGGCGGGGATCCCAGATTTGCGGATCGACCCCGTTCAGGATCCCGGTCAGCTCTCGGGCACGGCTGCGCAGCAGCCCGTCGAGGCCCCCGCCGAAAGCCGGGGTCTGGATCTCGCGCGCATAGGTCGGGCTGACCGTGGTCAGGCGGTCCGCGTAAAACAGCCCGGCCTTGAGAAACGACAAATCGCCGAAGAACTCGACCCCGTCGATTGAAAAGAAGCCCGGCGGCAGCGCCAGCTCGGCAAAAACCTCAAGCGGGAACACCCCGGGATAGGCGATATTGTGGATCGTGAAGATCGTCGGCACCGGCCCGTCGGCCGGCGGGGCGGCGGCGAGATAGGCGGGGGCGAGCCCGGCGTGCCAGTCGTGGCAATGCACGAGGTCGGGCCGCCATCGGTGGTCGGCGCCGCGCGCGAGCGCCGCCGCGACCCAGCCGAACAGCCCGAAGCGGCGGTGGTTGTCGGGCCAATCGCTGCCGTCCGGCCGCGTGTAGGGGTTGCCGGGCCGGTCGTAGAAGGGCGGATGGTCGACGAGATAGGCGAGCCGCCCGCTCCCGGGCAGGCGGGCGAGCCCCAGCCGCACGCGTTCGGCCGCGAACGGCGTCGCCAGCCGGGCGGCATCGGCAATCTCGGGGAACGCATCGAGAAAGCCGGCGAAGCCCGGCACCAGCAGACGCGCGTCGACGCCGAGCGCCGCCAGCGCCGCCGGCAGAGCCGCGGCGACATCGCCGAGACCGCCCGCCTTGACCCAAGGGTAGAGCTCGGCGCTGACGTGGAGAACGCGCATCGGCGCTCGACGGCCGAGGTCTCGGGACTTGCCGGCCGTGGCCGCGCTCGGCCTAGCCGGCGGCGGCGAGGGGGCGCGGCTCGGCAGCGCCGGCGGCGCCCGAGGGATTGGCCGCAACCGTGGAAGGCGTGTCCGGCGGGCTCGACACACGCCTTGCCGGCAATGCCACGACCACCCGCGTCCCGCGCCCTTTTTCGCTGTCGATGCGAAACGAGCCGCCGTGCAGCTCGGTCAGACGCCGCGCCAGCGGCAGCCCGAGACCGGTGCCCTCGCGACGGCGGGCGAGGCCGCCCTCCACTTGACCAAAAGGCTCGACCGCGACCTCGATCTCATCGGGCGTCATGCCCCAGCCGGTGTCGCGCACGATGAATTCGACGCCGCCGTCGTCGGCACGGCGCACGGCGAGCACGACGGCGCCGCCGGGATCGGTGAATTTGATCGCGTTGCCGAGCAGGTTCAGCAGGGTCTGCTTGAGCCGGGTCGAGTTGGCGACGAGCGGCGGCACGCCGTCTTCGATCTCGATCGCGAGGCTCACCGATCCGGCCGCCGCGCGCCCGCCGAGCAGCGCGGCGCAGCTGTTGGCGAGGGGTCGCACATCGAGCCCGATGTCTTCGTCGAGCTCGAACTTTCCGGCATCGATCTTTGCCAGATCGAGGATCTCGTTGATGATGTCGAGCAGGTGCGCTCCGCTCTGGCGAATGTAGCCGACATATTCCTGTTGCCGCTGGTCGAGCGGTCCGACCGCACCCCGCTCCAGCATCTCGGAGAAGCCCAGGATGGCGTTGAGCGGCGTGCGCAGTTCATGGCTCATATTGGCGAGAAACCGCGATTTGGCCAAGCTTGCCGCCTCGGCTTCGACCTTGGCCTCCCGCAGACTGTGCTCCGCGCGCACGTGCCTGGTGATGTCGCGCGCGGTTCCGCGGTACCCGCAGAATTTGCCCGATGCATCGAAGATCGGCTTGCCGCTTATCGAAACGGTATGCTCCGGCTGGTTTCCCACCTTTCTCGAATAGGCGAATTCGCGAAACGGCTCATGCCGTTCCAGGGTGGCCATATGATCGCGCCACTTCTCCGGCTCGCTCGCAACATCCGCGGCGAGCTCCCATCGGATACGCCCGAGGCGACTGCTCGGCTCCTGACCGAACCGGCGGATATGATCCGACGAATAAGTGAAGCGGTGGTTCAGATCGGTTTCCCAATACCAGTCCGAGCCGGTTTCGGCAAAGTCGCGCAGGCGCGCTTCGCTATCGCGGCGGGCCGCCTCTGCCCGCTCATACTCGTCCGAGCGCCGGCGCAGCGATCGGGCCGCCTCGCTCATCGCCTCTATCACATGGTCGATGTCCGCGACCCCGGAGCGGGTTTTCGGCGGCATCCCGCCATCCGCAAGCACTCCGGCGGCTCGCGACAATACCCGCGTCGCATGGATCAGCCGTCCCGCCACGGCCAGTGCCACGATGGCGCCGAGCACCCGCGCGCCCAATCCGACAAGAACGATGTCGGCGACCGGCGCCATCCCGCGCCAGCCCCGCGCCAAGTGGGTCAGCACCAGCGGGGTGAAAGCGATGGTCGGCAGAATCGGCGCGCCGATCATGATGACGAGCAGCATACGCAGCGAACCGCATGACTTGGCCGCAAAGAGCATTGGCGGACCGCCTCCGCCCGGCATGGAATGCTAAATCGGTTGATTTTTGGTTAAGGCTCTCGGTTCGCTCGCCGCCGCCGAGCATGGCAACTCAGTGACGCACCGGCGGAATTGCGAATCGATCCGACCCGGTCGGCGCAGCGCCGGAGGCCGTTGCCGCGGTCGGCGTCGGCGCCGGTTCGACGAAGCGGGAGCCGACGCGGGCGCACCCGCGGTCGGCGTCGGGACGACAAAACCCGAACCCGAGGTTTGGCCCGCGCCGGACGAGGCGGCGGCCGCCGGGGTGTGCGGCGACGATTTGCGGACCACCCGTCGCTTGTGCGGGGTCGGCGGCGGAGGCGGTATATTCGACATCGCCGCGAGTTGCGCCTCGACGGTCTCCAGATGCGGATAGAGCGCGTCAGGGAAGGTATAGCCGTTGCATTGGTTGACCGCGACGCCGAGGATGGCCTCGGCGTCGGCCTCGCCCTGGCTGCATGACATGTTGGTCACCGAAATCTGCTCGGCGATCCGGTAGTATTTCTGTGCCGGTTGCAAGTATCGCAAATTTTCCGCGGCATGGCCCAAATAGTAATAGGTCAGGTCATCCATATAGCCGATTTGCATGACCAGCAGCGCCAGCTGCTGCCATTGCCCCTCGCGGCCAACACCGCCGCCTGTTGACAGTTGTTAGCCATGCCAAGCCGCAATCGGCCGGCAATCGCGCATCGCTGACCGAACAGTCAAAACCAGTTGCACATGTTTTACTCCATCAGTATCCGTGCCAGAGGCCGCGATGCGCCTTCCTGCGCCTGGGTAAATGCTGTCGCGATATCCCGGCAGGGCGCCGTCACCCACTCGCCCGGCGCCGTTCATGTTGCGAGCGCCGGATGAGCCGGGCAGACAGAGCCTCAATCCTTCAATGCGTTGCGGGCGGTGGCACCGCGAAGCCGCTGTTCGCACTCGCTGGTTGCACAGGAGTAGGTTGGACGAAACCCGAGCCGGAGGCGGGCGTTGTAGTTGGCGCCGGAACGACAAAGCCCGAACCGGCAACCGGGCCGGAGTTGGACGCAGCGGTCGTCGTCGGCTTAGGCGATGCCGCCTTGTGCGCTACTCGCCTCTTTCCGTGATGGCTGGAGGTCGGTTCGGCCGGTTCGGCGTAGTAGGTCGGCTGCATATAGTAGGGGGGTACGTTATCGCCCCTGGCGTATATACAGGCAGAGTAGGCACTGTCGTATTGCTGCTGCAACGCAGAAGTCGCCTGGGTGTTAACGTCCACTGCGTTGTCGCCGGTTCCGGTCAAGATGTTCTGCAATGCGGTTCCAGCAACCTGGTTGTTGGCTGCTTGTACCGCCGAAGCCATTTGCTGATTGGCTTGTGCCGCACAGGCGGCATGATCCGAGGCAAAGTCGGCGGGTAGCTTTCCCGGCCCGGGTGTCGCGGTTACGGTTGGCATCATAACCGCGGGAACACACCCGGCCAGGATCAACAGCTGCGTCGCCGTTACGAGCGACCCGAATTTGTGCAATTTGAGCATGTTCATGTTCGCCTCCTGCGCCCGTCATCACTCGGGCATTTCAAGGTTCCCCCCAAAGGCCGCGCTTTGCAGTGCGCGCCTGGGTTTCGCTCGCTCGGTACTCCGGTGAGGTGCCGTCGCCGACCCGCCCGGCGCCGTTCAGGATCGCCGCCTCGGCGACATCGATCCCGCCGCTCGTAAAACAGTGATAGCGCCCGGTCTGGGCGTCCGGCTCGCACGTCAGCGCGCCTTGGCCGCGCACCCAGCTCTCGAACGGCGCAAGGACCTCCTGCGGCCCCGGGTCGATGCCCGAGAGGCGGAGGCGCTGATCCGCCACGACCAATGTCGCCGCATTGGGCACCCTCGTCACCGGCCCGCGGATGACGCCAGGCGCTGTCGCCGCTGCCGATGTCGCCGCGGCCGGCACTGCCGAAGGCGATGTCGTAGGCGGCGCGGCGCCTGTTCCGCTGGCCGGCGCCGCTGGTGTAGCCACCTGGTTCTCAAATTCGATTGCCGCCCTCGGCACATAGGCGAAGGAGTGATCGGGCAGCTCGATTTGCACCCAATGCTTGCCGGCGACGACGCCGACCGCCTTGACCTCGGCGCCCGCTCTGATTTCGCCCGCTGGCTTGGCGTCGGGCGAGGGCCGATCGACCGCTTGCACGGTGTCGTTCAGCCGCACGTTCTGGTTCAGCCACTCCTCGATTGCCGGTGCGGCCGCGGAAGGTGCTGCCGGTCCGGGCGCGGGCTCCGCGGCGACCCCGAGCAAGGGCCGGGCTGCGAGGGCCGCTATCGAAACGAAAAGAACGAGTATCACCGCCTCGGCTACTCGAGGATTGGACCGCTTGCAAACCGGCGCGAACTCTTCGCACGTCACGGCTGGTTGGCGATGCAGCAACCACCGGCTGCGAGACCCGCAACCGGCCAGCTCTGCACGCATGCCGCGAATACTGCTCATCCGAAAGTTGTCGTCGCCTAAAGGATATAGCAGATTGCGCAGTTCAACATAAAATTGGCGAAATTGCAATCGGGAAGCGAAGTATACGCTAATATTCCTGTTTTGTTCTGAAAAACGTTAATAACTGAGCGAAACGATACTGAGATTTGGCGAGTGTCAGGCTTCGCCACGGATGGGTTGATCAAGGCCGCTTATTCGAAGTAGAGTAAAAATAGCCGCCCGAAAGGTTAAGGGATGGTGCCTCGCGCGATCGGTCAGCTCAGCTGTTGAAGCGGCATTCGCTCTTTCCCCGAGCAGTTTCCGCTGCACGGCCCGTCAGCCGCCTCCTCATAGGTTGCTTCGGCGCCGCTGTTTTGCTGGCCGCGTCAGCGCACGCGGAAGATCCGCCGCGGCGGGTCGGTAATCTCAACTACATTTCCGGAGAGGTCAGTTACGCGTTGCGCGCCGAGGCCGGCGAGCCCGGCGACGCCGGCGCGTTGTCCTGGGCCCAGGCCGATTTCAACCAACCGGTTTGCCAAGACATGTCGCTGAAAACCGGCGCGATGGCGCGAGCCAGGGTTCGGATCGGCCCCGATGCCATTCAGATGTCGAGCGACACCTGGCTCAACATGCTCAATCTCAACGACCAACTGATCGAGGCGAGCGTTCGCTATGGCCGGATCCATCTGCAGCTGAGCAAGCTCGAGGAAGGCGAAACCGTGGAGCTCGAGATGCCGCGCGGCTCATTGTGGCTGCTGGCCGCCGGAGCCTACGACATCGACACCGGCAGCGGCGCCGAGGATCAGCCGACCCGCATCATCGTCTTCGAGGGCAAGGCGCGTTTCGTCGGAGGGCAGTCGGACCTTCCGATCGCCGCCGGCGAGGAAGTGCAGGTGACCGGGAGCTATCCCGCCCTGGTGACCACCGAGCGCACCGCGCCGGGCTCGAGCCCTGCAGCCCCGGTTTCGATCCCCGCGGCGGCAAGAGCGGCGCCCGCCCCGGCGGCACCGGCACCGGCAGAGCCCAACCCGGCCCAGGCCGACCTGCCGCCCGCCGCGCCGCAAACCAACGGAGATGCGCAGGGAGGCGAACCGGCGCCCCCGCCGACCAGCCCCGTGCAGACGACGGCCGAGAGCCGAGCCGGGACTCCGCCGTCGAACCCGGCTCCGCAAACGGCAGATGGCCGCTCGGCTTCCGCCAAGGCCGCTTCGGCTTCCGCCGATGCGCGACACGCGCCTTCCGACGACTTTCTGCTGTGGGTCGAAGAAGCCGACAACCAGCCCCAGCCATCGCGACAATCGACCCGATATGTGTCTCCCGAGACGACCGGCTACAACTCCCTAGATCGCTATGGCCGCTGGGACACCCTTCCCGATTCCGAGGCGGCCTGGTTCCCGACTTCGGTCCCGGACGATTGGGCGCCCTATCGCTTTGGCCACTGGGACTCGATCGCGCCATGGGGCTGGACCTGGATCGACGACCAGCCCTGGGGCTTCGCGCCGTTTCATTACGGCCGCTGGATCAATGTCGACGGGCATTGGGGCTGGGTGCCGGGGGCGGTTGTGCCCCACCCGGTCTACGCCCCGGCGCTGGTCGCCTTTATCGACGCTCCGGCCGACCCGGGCAGCGGCCCGGACGCCGGCCCGGACGTTGCATGGTTCCCTCTTGGACCCGGCGATGATTATTCGCCCTGGTATCAGGCCGGCCCCGACTACGTCGAGAGCATCAATGTCGTGCATCGGGATCGCAGCGGCTTTGGGCCGCGCGAGCGCGGTGAGCGCGGCGGCGAGGCGTGGCGCGGGCAATTCGCCAACCGGCGCTTCGCGACGGTGGTGCCGCGAGAAGCCTTTGCCGCGGCGCGCCCCGTCGATCGCGCGATGATGCGGGTCCCGGCGGACCGGTTGGAGCGTGCAGCGCTGATGCGCGGCGCGCCGCGGGTCATGCCTGCGACGATGCGCAGCATGGCGGGGTCGGGCGAATTGCGCGGCGGCGCGCGGGCTGCGACGCCGGCTGCGGCGGGCCTCGGCCGCGAGTCCGGCAGAAGCAACCCGACGCCCTTGCACGAGCCGGGACAGCAGCGGGTGAGTTCGGGGGGCGCTGCCGGTCGGGGCGGCCTCGGGGTCGCAGGTCAGCCGGCCCACGGTGTGGAGCGCCCGCAGCAAGAGCTCGGGCGGTCGCAGGTCGGCCGCAGCCCGGCCCAAGCGGAGCACGGCGGGCAGCTCGGGGGCTCTCAGGTCGGCCGGGGCCCGGCCCAGGCGGAGCGCGGCGGAATCCAGCAGGCGGCCCGGCCGCAGGTCTTCCAAAATTCGGTGCAGGGGTACTCGTGGCGGGGCACAGCAGTTGGGCCGGCCGCAAGTCTTTCAAAACGCGGCGCAAGGGTCTCGCGGCGAGACCCAGCAGTTCGGGCGGCCGCAGGTCTTTCAAAACGCGGCGCAAGGGTCTCGCGGCGGGACGCAGCAATTCGGCAGGCCGCAGGTCTTTCAGAACCAGGCGCAAGGGTATCGCGGCGGGACGCAGCAGTTTGGGCGGCCGCAGGTCTTTCAAAACCCGGCGCAAGGGTATCGCGGCGGGACGCAGCAATTTGGGCGGCCGCAGGTTTTCCAGACCCCGGCGGCCTCGTATCGCGGCGGCGGGATGATGAGCCGCGGCGCTCCGCAGATTGCAGCCCGGCCCGCCCCGGTGCGCTCGGGCGGCGGGGGAGGCGGCGGCGGGGGACACCGCAAATAGCCTCCCGTCGCCGCAGCGCGGAATCTCGCGCAGCGCTCCAACCCTTCGGCGCCGCCAGGGACGGCGGAGTTGACGCTGCTCCGGTTGTCGGCTGAACCGTGCTTGCGCTAAGGTTGCGCGGATGAACATGGACGGGCAAGCGCGCTCCGAACGCAGGCTGGCGGCAATCCTGACCGCCGATGTCGTGGGCTATTCGCGACTGATGGGCGCGGACGAGGAAGGGACCCACTTTGCCCTGAAAGCGATCAGGCGCGAGGTTACCGACCCTAAGATCGAAAACCACCGTGGCCGCATCGTCAAAACGATGGGCGACGGGCTGCTGGTCGAATTCGCCAGCGTCCTCGATGCGGTGCGCTGTGCCGTCGACATCCAGCGCGAAATGAAACGGCGCAACGGCCTGAAGCGGGCCGAAGACACGATCGTGTTTCGAATCGGCATCAATCTCGGCGACATCATCTTCGACGAGGCCGACATATTCGGCGACGGCGTCAACGTCGCGGCCCGGCTCGAAGGGCTGGCCTACCCCGGCGGGATCTGCGTCAGCCGGATCGTGCGCGACCAGGTGCGCGACAAGCTCGGCTTCGGCTTCGAGGACATGGGCCAGCAACGGGTCAAAAACATTGCCCGACCGATCCATGTGTTCAACATCCCGCTCGACGCGCCCGCTTCGTCGGCGAGATCTCCGCGCCACCCCGATCCGGCGCCGACCCGAGGGGTCTTGCGCCTTGCCGCTGCCGTCGGCGGGTCGGCGGCGGCGCTCCTTGGCGCCATGCTCCTCTTATCGAAGCTTTCCCTCGGGCCGGGAGCATCCCCGCCATCGCCGATCGTCGGAGACGCCATATTCTTCGGGAAAGACAAGGTCGTCTTGTCCCCATCCGCCGGCGCGGCGATCGGGCAGCAGGCCGCCTACCTGCGGGACAACCCGAGCATCACCATCACGGTCGAAGCCAATTGCTCGGACGATGAAGGCGCCCGCGAGGACCCAAAGGCGCTGGCGGATTTACGTGCCAACCAGGTCCGCCACGCGCTCCAGGCACGCGGGATCGCCGCCGACCGCATCAAGGTCGCGAACGCATGCCACCCCGGAGGCGCAGCAGCTGCCAGACCAGACGGCGTCACGGCGGCGCAGAACCGCCGCGCGGTCGTGATACGCAACTGACGGATGGCCGGGCGATAACCGAACCAGGCCCGCAACCCCGAATTGCCGCCGATAAGGGTCAATTCCGGGTCTTGTCGACGAGGCGGTTGGCGCTGATCCACGGCATCATCGCGCGCAGCTTCTCGCCGACCTTTTCGATGTCGTGCTCGGCGGCGCGGCGGCGCAAGGCCTTGAAGCTCGGCTGGCCGGCGGTGTTTTCGAGCACCCATTCGCGGGCGAAGCGGCCGGATTGGATGTCGGCAAGGATTTTCTTCATCTCGGCGCGCACATGCTCGTCGATGACCCGGGGCCCGCGGGAGTAATCGCCATACTCGGCGGTGTTCGACACCGAGTAGCGCATGTTGGCGATGCCGCCCTCATAGATCAAATCGACGATCAGCTTGACCTCGTGACAGCATTCGAAATAGGCCATCTCGGGCGCGTAGCCCGCCTCGACCAGCGTCTCGAAGCCGGCAAGGATCAGCGAAGTCAACCCGCCGCACAAGACCGATTGCTCGCCGAACAGATCGGTTTCGCACTCTTCCCTAAAGGTAGTCTCGATCACCCCGGCGCGACCGCCGCCGATCGCCGAGGCGTAGCTGAGCGCGATCTCGAGCGCGTTGCCGGATGGGTTCTGCTCGACCGCGACGAGGCACGGCACGCCGCCGCCGCGCAGATATTCCGAGCGCACGGTGTGGCCCGGCCCCTTGGGCGCGATCATGAACACGTCCAGGTCGGGGCGCGGCTCGATCAGCCGGAAATGGATGCTGAGCCCGTGCGCCACCGCGAGCGCGGTGCCCTCGCGCATATTGCCGCGCAGATCGCTCGTATAGAGCTGCGCCTGCAATTCGTCGGGCGCCAGCACCATGACGATGTCGGCCCATTTCGCGGCGTCCGAGGGCGTCACCACCTTGAGCCCCGCCGCTTCTGCCTTCTGCGCCGAGGCCGAGCCCGGGCGCAATGCCACGACGACGTCCTTGACCCCGCTGTCGCGCAGGTTGTTGGCATGGGCGTGGCCCTGGCTGCCATAGCCGATGACCGCGACCTTCCTCGATTTGATCAGGTTCACATCCGCATCGCGGTCGTAATACACCCGCATCTTCGCCTCCTCGCGTCAGAGAACGGTCCGCGTCCCGTCGCTAGCCGCCCCCACCCTCCCGCTGCGCGGGTCCCTCCCTCTCCCCGCAGGCCGGAAGAGGGTTGGGGTGAGGGGCCTAACCGCGCCTTCTACGCGCCCGCGTGCTTTCCAACCACCTAGAAGCTCGCGGGGCCGCGCGAGATCGCGGCGGCGCCGGTGCGCGATATCTCGACGAGCCCGAGCGGCTCCATCAATACGATAAACGCGTTGAGCTTTTCGGCCGAGCCGGTCATCTCGAAAACGAAGCTGTCGGTTGTCGAATCGACGACGCGGGCGCGGAAGATGTCGGCCAGGCGCAATGATTCGATGCGCTGCTCGCCTTTGCCCCCGACCTTGATCAGCGCCATCTCGCGGGCGACGAACGGCCCCTCGTCGGTCAGGTCGAGAACCTTGTGCACCGGCACCAGCCGCGACAGCTGCGCCTTGATCTGCTCGATGATCATCCGCGTCCCCGAGGTGACGATCGTGATCCGCGACAGGCTGTTGCGGCGATCGATTTCGGCCACGGTCAGGCTCTCGATGTTGTAGCCGCGCCCGGAAAACAGCCCGACGACGCGGGCGAGGATGCCCGGCTCGTTGTCGACCAGCACGGCGATCGTGTGGCGCTCGATGTCAGCCACCAGCGTCGGCCCGATAGGGCGAGCATTGCCCGAAGAGACCCTCACCCACCCGTCGCCGGCGCGCCGGATCCCCCCTCTCCCGCAATGCGCCCTCTCGGCGCAGCCCTGCCTGCGCCCGCCGGGTGGCGCATCCGCGATGCGCCAGGGGTGCAAACCCCCGGACTACGATCCGGGGGGAGGCGGGTGACGGTGCCGCGGGCGCCGACGTTTCGGGGGGGCCAGAGAAGGACGTCACACCAGAACCATCCCCTCTTCGGAGACCGGCTTTGCGGCTTCGTCCTCGGGGCCGAGCAGCATCTCGTTGTGCGCGGCACCCGACGGGATCATCGGGAAGCAGTTCTCCTTGGGATCGACGGCGACATCGAGGATCACCGCCCCCGGCACCTTCAGCATCCAAGCGATCGCGTCGTCGAGGTCGGCCGGGTCCTCGACCCGCCGCCCGACCGCGCCGAAGGCCTCCGCCAACTTGACGAAATCGGGCAATGCCGCGGTATAGCTCTCGGAATAGCGGCCGCCATGCAGCAATTCCTGCCACTGGCGCACCATGCCCATGTACTGGTTGTTGAGGATGAACAGCTTGACCGGCAGCCGGTATTGCGAAACGGTCGACATCTCTTGGATGTTCATCAGGATCGAGGCTTCGCCGGCGATGTCGATAACGAGCGCCTCGGGGTGGGCGATCTGGACACCGACCGCCGCCGGCAGCCCATAGCCCATCGTGCCGAGCCCGCCCGAAGTCATCCAGTGGTGCGGCTCCTCGAACTTGAAGAACTGCGCCGCCCACATCTGGTGCTGGCCGACCTCGGTGGTGATGTAGACGTCGCGGCCGCGGGTCAGCGCGTAAAGCCGCTCGATCGCGTATTGCGGCTTGATCAGGTCGCGGCGGCCCTTGTCGTAGCGCAGGCAGTCGCGGCCGCGCCAGCCCTCGATCGTCCGCCACCACTGCGCGTGCCCGGCCCCGGGGACGCGGTGCGGGATGCTTGGCCATGCGGCGAGCATTGCGTTCATCGCATGCCCGACATCGCCGATGATCGGCAGATCGACGCGCACGTTCTTGTTGATCGATGACGGATCGATGTCGATGTGGATCTTTTTCGAGCCCGGCGAGAAGGCGTTGAGCCGTCCGGTCACCCGGTCGTCGAAGCGCGCGCCGACCGCGATCATCAGATCGCAATCGTGCATCGCCAAATTCGCCTCGTAGGTGCCGTGCATGCCGACCATGCCGAGAAAATGCGGATCGCTCGCCGGGAGCGCGCCGAGCCCCATCAAGGTCAAGGTGCAGGGCGCATCGGTCAGCCGCACCAGCTCGGTAAAGCGGGCGCAGGCCTCGGGGCCGGAATTGATCAGCCCGCCGCCGCCGTAGAACAGCGGCCTTTTGGCTGCGGCGATCATCTCGACCGCTTGCGCGATCCGCGCCGGATCGGGCGCGAGCTGCGGGCGGTAGCTCTTGTGCCGCCCATCCTCGGGTCCGCTGTAGGGTCCCGGCGCGAACAGCACGTCCTTGGGCAGATCGACGACGACCGGGCCGGGGCGGCCGCTTTTGGCGACGTAAAATGCTTCGTGCAGCGTGCGGGCCAGCTCGCGCACGTCCTTGACCAGATAATTGTGCTTGGTGCAGGGCCGGGTGATGCCGGTGGTGTCGGCCTCCTGAAAGGCGTCGTTGCCGATCAGGTGGGTCGGCACCTGCCCGGTCAGGCACACGACCGGCACCGAATCCATCAGCGCGTCGGTCAGCCCGGTGACCGCGTTGGTGGCGCCGGGGCCGCTCGTCACCAGGACCACGCCGACCCGGCCGGTCGAGCGCGCGTAGCCCTCGGCCGCATGCACCGCACCGCCTTCCTGGCGCACCAGGATGTGACGCAATGCGTTCTGCTTGAACAGCGCGTCATAGATCGGCAGCACCGCGCCGCCCGGATAGCCGAACACGACATCGACGCCCTGGTCGACCAAGGCCTTGATGACGATTTCCGCTCCGCTGATCGGCTCGGCCGACATGAACAGGCTCCCTCGCAAACAAATAAGCCGCTGCAGGACGGGTCGCCAAGCACCATCGTCCCCAGGCGGGGGCGGCAACCTAATCAGCTATCCCCGGCCGGTCAACAAAAACTGGTCAATAAACTGGCGAGAGCAGCGCAGCAAACTTTCCGAAAATTGCTCGCTAATGATCAGGTCCGGCGCGAGCTGATGACGGAACCAGGTCGTCTGGCGCTTGGCGTAGCGCCGGGTCGCGCGCTGTGCCGCAGCGATTGCCGCGGCGAGCGGCATCTCGCCGCGCAGATGGCCGATCAGCTCGGGCAGCCCGACCGCCTTCATCGCCGGCAGGCCGGGATCGAGCCCGCGCTCGGCAAGCGCCGCCGCCTCGGCGAGCGCCCCCGCCGCGATCATCGCCGCAAAGCGCGCGTCGCAGGCGGCGTAGAGCCGCTCGCGCGCCGGGGCCACTAGCATCGTGGCAAACCGACAGGGCGCCGGCGGATATGCCCGGTCGCGCCACACGCCGATCGGCACGCCGGTCGCGCGCACCACCGCATAGGCCCGCACCAGACGCTGCGTGTCGCCGGCGCCGAGCCGATGGCCGCCATCGGGATCGAGCTGCGCCAGCCGTTGGCGAAACGCCTCGCCGCCGAGCGCGCGATGGAGCGCCGCCGCCTCCTGGCGGGCCGGTTCGGGGATTTCGGGAAACGGCGCCAGCCCCCGGGTCAGCGCGCGAATGTAAAGGCCGGCGCCGCCGACCACGATCGGCAGCATTCCGGCGTCGGTCGCGGCGGCGATTTCGGCGAGCGCGTGCTCGCGCCAGCTGCCGGCGGAGCCGCGCTCGGCGGCATCGAGAAAGCCGTAAAGCCGATGCGGCGCCCGCGCCAGCGCGGCAGGCTCGGGACGCGCGGTCAGGATCTCGAGGTCGCGATAGCACTGCATGCTGTCGGCGTTGATCACGGTCCCGCCCACCTGCGCCGCCAATTCGAGCGCCAGCGCCGATTTGCCGCTCGCCGTCGGGCCGGCGATGACGAGGACCGGCGGAACGGGTTCGCAATTCGCGCCGGCATGCTTGTCGCCGGTCCGCTTCAGGGGGTAGGACCACCGCCGATGCGCATCGCCCTCACCCTGATCGCCGGCCATCGCGATCCCGCGCTTCCCCGCCTCGCCGCAGCAGTCGCCGGGGCGCTGGAGATTTCGGCCGAGCCGGTCTGGCTCGCCCCGGACGAGGCCTGCGATATCGTCTTCGACGCGCCCGGCCCGGCGGGGATCGCCGAAACGGCGCGCGCCGCCGTCGGCGGCGCCGCGGTCGATGTCCTGGCTCAACCCGCCGCCGGGCGGCGCAAGCGCCTGCTCGTCGCCGATCTCGAATTCGACGATCATCGAGAACGAGATGCTCGACGAGCTGGGCCTGATCCTCGGGATCGGCCCCCGCATCGCCGCGATCACCCGGCGTGCGATGAACGGCGAGATCGACTTTGCCGCGGCGCTCGAGGCCCGTGTCGGGCTGCTGACGGGGACCGATTCCCGGGTGCTCGACGAGGCCGCCGCCCGAATCCGCCCGATGCCGGGGGCGCGCGCCATGGTCGCCGCGATGCGGCGCAGCGGCGCGATGACGGCGCTCGTCACCGGCGGGTTCGCGATCTTTGCCGACCGGGTCGCGGCCGAGCTCGGCTTCGAGCGGGTGACCGCCAATCGGCTGGAGATCGCCGGCGACCGCGTCACCGGCAGGGTGCTGCCCCCAATCGTCACCGGCGAGACCAAACGGCAGACCCTGGTCGCCCTCGCCGCCGAGCTCGGCATTCCGCTGTCGCGGACGATCGCCGTCGGCGACGGGGCCAACGATCTGGCGATGCTGGCCGCCGCCGGGCTCGGCGTCGCCTACCGTGCCAAGCCGCGCGTTGCCGCTGCCGCGCGCTGGCGTCTCGACCACGCCGATCTGACCGGTCTCCTCTACGCCCAGGGATATCGACGGGCCGAGTTCGCCGCTTGAGCCGCCCGTGCCGTTGCCCCCGGTCCCGCCGTCAGCTCTGATCGATGCGCAGCGCGACAAAGCGCAGGTCGCCCTGGCGCTCGACCAGCAGCAGGATCGATTTGCGCCCCGATTTCTTCGCTTCATCGATCTTGCTGCTGATTTCCTCGGGGCTCTTCACCTCCTGCTGCGCCGCCTCCATTATGACATCGCCGGGGTGGACGCCCTTGTCGGCCGCGGAGCTGTTCTTGACGACATCGGTGACGACCACGCCTTTGGCGTCCTCGCCGAGCGAAAATTTGCTTTTGAGCTCCGGGGTGATGCCGGAAAGGGTCAGCCCGAGCGTCCTGACCAGACCGGTCTCGCTCCTTGCGGTCCGCTTCGGAATCTCCCGCGCGCTCGCCAGCTGCTGATCGTTTTCGTCGAGCTTGCCGACCTTGACCTTGACCGTGGTCTGGGCGCGCTTGCGCCACAGGGTTACGGCGACGGTGTTGTCGACCGGGGTCTCGGCGACCAGCCGCGGCAGGCGCCGCATGTCGCTGACATCCTTGCCGTCGAAGCTGAGGACGATGTCTCCGGGCTGAATTCCGGCGACCTGGGCGGGCCCCTTGTCGCTGACGCTGGCCACCAGCGCGCCGCGCGCCTTGTCGAGGCCGAGGCTTTCGGCGATCTCGTCGGTCACCGCCTGGATGCGCACCCCGAGCCAGCCTCGATGCACGGTATGATCGGCTTCGGTCTTCAGCTCGGCGACGACGGCTTTGGCGAGTGCCGCAGGGATGGCGAACCCGATCCCGATCGAGCCCCCGGAGGGTGAATAGATCGCGGTGTTGATGCCGATGACCTGGCCGTCCATGTTGAACATCGGCCCGCCCGAATTGCCGCGGTTGATCGGCGCGTCGGTTTGCAGAAAATCGTCATACGGGCCGGAGTTGATGTCGCGCTGGCGCGCCGACAGGATGCCGGCGGTGACGCTCCCGCCGAGCCCGAACGGGTTGCCGATCGCCAATACCCAGTCGCCGACCCGGGCCGCGTCGCTGTCGCCCCAGCCCGCCGCGCTCATCGGCTTGCCGGTCTTGACCTTCAAGAGCGCGATGTCGGTCTTGGTGTCGCGGCCGACGACCGTGGCCTTGAGATTGGTGTTGTCGTGCAGGATGACGGTGATCTCGTCGGCGTCGGCGATCACGTGGTTGTTGGTGACGATATAGCCCGCCGGGTCGATGATGAAGCCCGAGCCGAGCGAGGTGGCCTTGCGCGGCGCGGCGTCCGGGTGGTCGCCCTTGGGCAGGCCGCGCTCCAGGAAGTCGTGAAAGAATTCTTCGAACGGCGAGCCCGGCGGAAATTGCGGCATTTCGGGCCCGGCCTGGTCGCCGCCGGCGGTCTTCAAGGTCTGCGTCGTCGAGATGTTGACGACCGACGGCAACAGCTTGGCGGCGAGATCGGCAAAGCTGTCGGGCGCCGGCCGAGCCATCGCCGGTCCAGTCGCAACCGCCGCCGGAACGGCGAGGAGGAATGCGGCGAATGCGGCGGTGACCGCACGGCGCACCAGGGTCGGGGGGCGGGACGGCACCGGCATCAACTCCTATGATGGACCCCGCCGGTCCTGTTCGCAGGATCGTTGGGGCGCAATATTTGCCGCAGGCTCTTCACGAAGATTAAGGGAGAAGCGCCCGGCAGGCCAGCTGCATTATCGATGCCCGCCGGCCCCGTCATGCGGCAGCGGGTCAGCGGCGCACCAGCCAGACCAGGGCGACGCCGGCGCAGGCGGCGGCCAAGCCGGCCACCCGCAACGCCTGCGGCGGGACCGCGACGGCGCGCGCCGCCGCCCGCTTCATGCCCTCCGGGAACAGCGCGTAGAGGCAGCCTTCAATCACCAGGACCAGGGCGAGCGCCGTCCACAGATCGCTCATCGCCCGCGAAATCCCGGGTCAGCGTCGGCGCAGCGGCGCCGGCTTCATCGCGAGCCGGCCCTCGCCGCCGGCGCGGCGGGCAGCGGCGTCTTCGCGCCCGGATTTTCGAAGAACCGGAAGAAGCTGCTGTCAGGGGTCAGCACGAACGACGTCGTGTTGCCGGCGAACGCGTCGCGATAGGCCTGCAGCGAGCGGTAAAAGGCAAAAAAGTCCCGATCCTGTCCGTAGGCCTGGGCATAAACCGCGGTCGCCTTGGCATCGCCTTCGCCGCGCGCCTTTTGCGCGGTGCGCTGCGCCTCGGCGAGGATGACCGTGCGGTCGCGATCGGCCCCGGCGCGGACGGTTTGCGCCGCCTCGGCGCCCTCGGCGCGGTATTGCGCCGCCTGCTGCTGGCGTTCGGAGACCATGCGCGCAAAGATCGCCTGGCTGTTCTCGGGCGGCAGGTCGGCGCGGCGAATCCGGACATCGATGACGTCGATGCCGAACGGTTTTGCCTGAACCATGACCTCGTCGCGGATCTGGCGCATGATCGCCGCGCGCTGCGCCGACAACAGCGCCGACAGGGTGACGTTGCCGATCACCCGGCGCAGGCTGCCGCTGACCAGCGCATTGAGCCGGGCGCGCACCGCCGCCTCCGAATTGACCGTCTGGTAGAACAGCAGCGGATCGACGATGCGATAGCGGGTGTAGGTGTCGACCACCAGCCGCTTCTGATCCGAGGCGATGATCTCCTCGGGCGGCGGCTCGAAATCGAGCAGCCGCCTGTCGTAATAGATGACGTTCTCGATAAACGGGCGCTTGACCCACAGGCCGGGGGTGCGGATCACCCGCCGCGGCTGGCCCAGCTGCAGCACCAGCGCCTGCTCGGTCTGGTCGACGATGAACAGCGCGCTCATCGCAAAGATGCCGGCGACGACGAGCAGTGCCGCGACGATCGTGAGAACCCGGCGGTTGGCCAATCCCGTTCCTCCGTCACCGCGCCGTTACTGAAGGCCGCTGACCGGAGGGGCGGGGGTCAGCGATTGCGGCGGCGACGGCGGCGGGCCGACGGCGGCGGGCGCGCTCCCGGCGATCCCGGCAGCCGGCCTCGATGCCCCGCCCTTCGGGGTCAGCCCCGGCAACGGCAGATAGGGCAGCACGCCGTTCCCGCCCCCGGCGGATTTGTCGATGATCACCTTGTTGGTGTTCTTCAGGATGTCCTCCATGGTCTCCAGGTAGAGCCGCTGGAGGGTGACGTCCTGCGTCACCTTGTAGGCTTGGTAGACCTCGTCGAAGCGGGCGGCGTCGCCCTCGGCGCGGGCGATGGTCTGCTGGCGATAAGCCTGCGCCTCCTGGGTGATCTGCACGGCGTTGCCGCGGGCCCGCGGGATGATGTCGTTGCGATAGGATTCGGCCTCGTTGCGCAGCCGCGCGCGGTCGGCGATGGCGCGCTGGACGTCGCGAAACGCGTCAATGACCGGCTCGGGCGGGTCGACCCGCTGGAGCTGCACCTCGGTCAGCTCGATCCCGGACCCGTAGGCGTTGAGCAACTGCTGCAGCAGCGTTTGCGTGTCGGTCTCGATCTTGCCGCGTCCCTCGGCCAATGCCGCGGCGATCGGGGTTTCGCCGATCACCTCGCGCATCGCGCTCTCGGCGGCCGATTTGACCGTCATCTCCGGGTCGCGGATGTTGAACAGGTAGGCCTTTGCGTCCTTGATCACCCAGAAGACGGCAAAGTTGATGTCGACGATGTTTTCGTCGCCGGTCAGCATCAGCGCCTCTTCCGGCACCTGGCGCATCGCCACTCCGCGGCCGTTTGCGCTGTCGGCGGAACGGTACCCGATCTCGGTCCGGTTGACGCGGGTGACGCTCGGCGTCAGCGCCGACTCGATCGGACTCGGCAGGTGATAGTTGAGCCCGGGCTGGGTTGTCCGGTTGTAGGCGCCGAAGCGCAGCACGACGCCGACCTCGTCGGGCAGCACCCGATAAAACCCGCTCGCCAGCCACAGGACGAGGATCGCGATCAGGACGACGGCGATCCCGCTGCCGGTGCCGAACCCGCCCGGCAGGATGCGCCGGACCCGGTCCTGACCGCGCCGCAGCAATTCCTCGAAGTCGGGCGGATAGGGGCCGCGGCCGCGCGGGCCGGGACCGCCGCCGTTGTTGCGTGGCCCGCCGCCCCACGGGCCGCCGCCGCGGGGACCCCCGCCCCACGGACCACCGCCCTGACTAAGCCAGAACATCGACCCCGGACCCTTCCGCGCCGTCGCTTGCTGTGGACCGCGCCCGGCGAGAGCGCTGCGCGCGGGATGCGCGACCCGATAGAGGGCGTGCGCGGGTGTTGTCAAGGGAGCCGGCGACGGGGAACCCGGTTCGTCCAGCCTCGCTCACCCGCGTGTTGCGCCGGATGATGTCATCTTAGCGTGCGCCGATGCCAGGCTTGTTTGCCGTTGCTTCGATCGAGATCGCGATTATCGAAGATCGAGGAGGCAGAACGATACCCTCGGGTGCCACGCCGGCGCCAATGACGGATCAGCCCGGGTGCAGACCGTCACCGCGACGCCGTGCTCGGCTAGCGAGCATGCCATCCGTCGCGTGCGGTTGTTCGACGTCAGATCCTTCATGCTGAGGATGGTCACCCGGCGCGCTTCACCGACTGCGGCCAGCAGCTTTTCCTCGCAGCTTTCCCAGGTCAGCTCCGCGGCGGCGCTCAGCGCGTTTTGATGCATTTCGGCACGGCGCTGCAACAGGCCCTTGATGGCCTTTGCCCAGCCTTCGGGCGAGCTGTCTTCGGCGACGACCCCGACCCCGAACTTTTCGATCAGGCCGGCGACATCCGGCAGCCGAGGCGAGCAGAACGGCAGACCGGCCGCAAGAAAGTCGAAGACTCGGTTGGGAAGCGCGATGAAATGGCTTTTTTCCTCGGGGCTGAGCACCACCAGAGCGCCATCGGCGCCGGCGGCGATGCCTGCCAGGCGCTCATAGGGCACCGGATCCAGCAGATGGACACGCCGACCCAGCCCGATCCCGCCCGCAAATGACAGCACGGTTCGGCGATAGTCGGATGGGACGATAGCTCCGAGCGTGGCGACATGGACACTTTCGGAAACCGACTTGCAGGCGAGCAAGACGTTTTCGAGCCCCCCGGTGGTGGTTCCGATCGACAGCAGCAGCGTGTCATCCGCCGAAACCCCGCAGCGTTGGCGCAATTCGTCGTCCCGCCGGAAAGGCTCGAAATTGCGGTAGTTCGGCACGATGTGGATTTGTCGGCCATCGGCCGGCAGCAGCTGCGCCAGGCTCTCGCCGACGGTCATCAAGGCATCGCATTGCCTCAGATAGGTCGCACAGCTGGCGTCGACGATCGACCGGGCCTCGGCGGGCCATCGCTGTTTGAGCATGCGTCGCTCCTCGAGCGAGGGATGCTCGATCACATCGCAGATCCGGCGGCCGCCCCATTCCTTGGCGAGCAGATCCGCGCCGATGAACGCACGAGGGTCATGGGCAATGTAGGCGTCGGCCCACAATTCCTCGCCCCGGTTGGCACAGGCTTGCGCAAACCGCATCATTTCGATCACTATTTGATACGGGGCCAGTCGTCGCTGCGCGTCCCGGCGCGCTTCCCAGACCGAGCGTTCCTGCTGCCGCGACTCTGTGAGTTTCGTCTTCAGGAAGGACACCGCCTCGTCTCTTCGGCTAAGCCGTTCTTTCATTCGGATAATGGTCTTGTTCGCTATCTCCACTGCTGCCTGTCGCTCCTTGATCTTTTCTCGCAGAGAAGCAATCAGCGCCACAGTGTCTCCGGAGGACGGCGACGCCTGGTCGGCGGAGATCGCTGTTACGCCTTCGTCCAACCTATCCTCCATGGTATGTTCAACCGAGACTGCCGTGCTCTCTTAAGCGCCGTGACCCGTCGCCGGCATGAGCCGCGGCGCCGGCATGATATGCCTATACGGAGGCGGGTCGCGCCGGCTTCGGGTCGTCAATCCGTTTTAGCCTTTCGTAGTCTCGGCCGCGACTGCAATCATTTCAATGACCGCCCTTTCTACCAGAGGCTGCACCACACTGTAGTAAATGTCGTGACCTTTCTCGCTGAGATGAATCAGATCGGGCAGAATGAATTCCTCCATTACCGCCGCGTGCCGATCGAGATGATTCTGGAATTCTTGGCCGACATCGATTAGTTTGACCGGCGGCCCCAGCTCCTTTGCAACCGACCGAATAATATCGTTGTACAGGCTATTCTGTTCCTCATAGGTCGAGGTACTGTGCGGGAGGCTGGTTGAGCTCCGGCCGCTTGGATGATTGGTATTAAGGAACACCGCCTTGGCCCCAAATGTGATTCCACGTTCAATGATCTCGGCGAGATTTGCCGCGAATGCGCGTGGGCTGACGCGCGGGTGACCGCGATCCGATTGCCAAATGTTGCAGTCGTTCATGCCGAACTGCACGATCAGGATGTCGATCGGATGCGATTGCACATCGTAAGGCATCCGTTCGAGAGCTTGGCGCGTCGTATCGCCGTTCACAGACGCATTCACGACCAATATTTCGAGCCCCCGCTGTTTCGAGATCTCGGCGAGGCGCGCGGAAATTCGAGTGACCCACCCGCGATGAATTGACACCCCCTGTCCGACGCAAATCGAGTCGCCGAAGAAGACGACACGGATGGAATTATTCACGGCCGACCTTTTTTCTTGACCCGGAACATTGCGCATCGCCCCGCAGGTAGGCAATCGCGACCTGACGCCCATTCTGGTACAGCGAGCACCGATCGACCCTCAGGAGCTCGTTGAGGGCGGGCATCTCGATGCGATCGGCGAAGCGGGAAAGTGCCGCGGCAGTCTGTTCGCCGTTGTAGCCCTGAACATACAAGATCTCCTCGGCGTCGACCCTTCGCGCCATGTAAAATTTCAGCTCATTATAAAATGTCAAGCTGATCCGAAGCTCTGCGCACTTGGCCAAGGCCCGCTCCAGAAAGGCGCCGAGGCGCTGATCGGCGTTCGGAAAAAGGTCATTGGCAATAATGATGTCAAATACGCCGTCCGGCCAACTGCTGTACCAATCGCCTTCGGTCCAGAAGACGTGGCCGATTTCTTCGCGCAGC
Organism: uncultured Alphaproteobacteria bacterium; assembly: GCA_963703855.1. Classification (GTDB taxonomy): domain Bacteria; phylum Pseudomonadota; class Alphaproteobacteria; order ATCC43930; family CGMCC-115725; genus AP-15. The sequence continues at coordinate 363,083 of CAVPFW010000015.1, read as the reverse complement.
GACTTCATCAGGCTCGGGTTGTCGTGCGCGAAGATGTCTATCAAACGGTAGTCGTGCCGACGAGCGAGAAGGCGTGTCAGCGCGGTGACGCCGCCGCCCACATCCAGTATCCGCAGGCGCTCGCCGCTTCCGAACAGCAGATCGCCATACATTTCATCGAAGATCATGCGTTTGGTCGGGGTGTCGCGCAACCAGCGGTGAATGGTAAATGCGTCGTCGCCGGCTCGTTCCCACTCGCGCAGCAGAGCCCCAATCCGATCCGTCTTCAGATAGGCGTCGAGATCTTCTTGTGCGACACAATGCATCGGCCTCATAGCTGGAAACTCAACTTTTGTCGGGATCGGCTGTTTCTGATAAGGGATCGTATATGTATTCGCAGTGTCCGTAATGGCGATGATAGTCTAAACTTTGGGCTGGTTGGCGATCCTCGGCGATCAGCGCCGCCAGGGCGTTCAAATCTCCGTCATCATCGGCAAGCGCCGAAATGGATTCGATGGCAAGGCCCGCGAGGGTCGGGTCCAATCGGCCGCCGCCTTCGATCTCGGCAGCCATGGCGCTGCGCGCGCCGGAGCCCCGGCGCTTCGCTTCGATCAGGCCTAGAATGGAGTCCCGTTGACCCAGCATCTGCGCGCGATAGCCGGCCTGCCGCGCGACCTGCGACCAATGCGGCGGCGCGTCCATGACCAGGCGCTGGTATGCAGCGAGACCCTGATAATGGTTCTGCAGGCCGGCGAAATCTGCCGGACTTGCCGGACGGGGAACCGGATATGCTGCCTCGATCTCGGAAAAGACGACATCGACGAAGGAGCTGTAGCTGAACACTCCGCTCGCGACCAGATGCTGGAACGCCGCCTCGATCATGGCCTCGGCGCGGGCATCGTCGCGCATCAGCCCGAACACCTCGTCGAGATTGGAAAAATCGGCCTTCAACGGAATGTAATGCTTGTATGGCTCCAGGCCGGCGACGTAGTCGTCCTCGAGCAGGATGAGCCCGGTGCGCAGGGCGGCCGCTTCGAACAGGCGCGGCGTCACGGCGGTGAAGTCATAGCGGTCCTGGCCGGCGAAGCAGGCTGCTTCGACCGCCTCGAACGCAGCGTCCGGCTGCAATTTCAGGAATTCTTCCACCCGCCGCTTGATTTCGCCGCGGGGGTCGCAAACGCTCGCGCCGCCGCGTGCGACCAACGTAAATCGGCAGGAACCGAGAAAGCGAAACCAGTCATCGCCGATAAACGCGTCCTCCGGTTTGGTCGAAATGTCCGTGATAAATCCCGCTTCCCGGGCCGCGTCGCGTAATTTCTCGGCAGCGCGCCCTTTCAGGATGCCGGAACGTCCATAATGGGGCGGCGTAATGCGTACTCGGGTGCCCAAGTCGATGGATCTTTCGCGAAACGGCCGGTTGAACAGATCGAGCCGGCTGACGTCCCTCGTCTGACTGTATCCTGCAAACGCGTGCTTGATCTTGACACGCGAGCTGCAAATCGGAAACAGGACGTCCAAATTCTTGCTTACCGGCGTAAATATGACATCCACATCCATGTAATCCAGCCATTCGTCCAATACCTCGTTGTGCGTGATCTCATCCTGAGAAATCGCAATCTTTCTGGCAGCCGTCTTGGCAATAAAGTCATATCTATTGGTTTTAAGCTCCTCGTAGAGACTGGTCACACGCTGGTAAAGAAAACAGTAATTTATAATGATAGCGTCGAACGGAAACGACCTGATCTCTTCGCTAAGCGGCGCGTAAATATGGTGATAGGCGTACAGGTTTCCCGGCTTATACTGCGGATAACAGTAAACATGATCGATCGTCGTTTGTCGGGCGTTGCCGCGCAAAGCATGCAGAATCAGGATCTTATATTTTGGTCGGTCGATTTCCATGGGAGACTCTGGACTTGCGTGGGGCTCCAGGCTCGGCTGGGCCTTCTAGGCTGGGCAGGGCGATCTCAAACACTTGCGCGGCTGTCGAGCTTCCGTCCGATGCACCCGGGCGCCGGCGGCCTCTCGCCGTCGGGCCATCGCCCTCGGGCTGCATTTCAATAACGCGGTCTCCACCGTCTTGTCCAGCCAAGCTGGCCTCGATCATTTATCGGGCTGCGTGTCGGGGCTCGCTGGAGCGACGTGATCGCCGACGCCCGGCCCGAGGCGATGGCTGATCAGAATTGCGCCGCTCTGCCGCATCGCCCGGGCGCGCGCCATCAATGATCCTGGCCGAACCTGCGCTCGACGGCACGGCGGTCAGCGCGCAGAAGTCGCCAACGCGCCGCGATTGAGGTTGCGCGGCGGCGGCGAGCTTCGTCAAACTGCGAACCCCGATGATCGAGCCCAGGCCATATTCCCGATCCCAGGGCGCTCGCCTGAGCCAGGACCCTTGGGCGGCGGTGCGCAGGGTCGTGGCGGGGCCCAGCTGCGAGCCCCTCGCTGCGATGGACTTCCCCGATCCCGGGCTTCCGGCCGGCAAGGACGGCCGTTCCTGCGAGGGAATTCTGTACGCAGCATTCTTGACGGCAGCGGCATCAAACCCGGTCAAGGCGAACGACTATTTTTGTCAGTTGCTGCAGGAATTGCCCGAATTGCCGGCCGATCATGATTTCTGGATCAGCCTGACCGCGTTCGCCGCGATCGGCACACCGAGCGGTGCGCGGCGGTTCGAGGAGCTTCTCGAAAAACGCGGCATGCTCGATTTGGGCCCGCTGATGAAATTGCCGCTGCCCGCACGCACCAATTTCCTGGTCTATTGCGTCAGGCATCAACGGTTCGCCCCGGCGCTGCAGATCGTCGAGCACGCAACCCCAAACTGGAATCGCGCGGAGCACGGTGTCGAAGCATGGGCATTCCGGCTTGCCAATTTGGCCGTATTGGGCGGAGCGAAAGACGACGGTCGATTTCTTGATTATTTCAACGCCTATCAGGAGCTTTTGGCATCGGCGCGGATCGATCCGGCAGAGCGTGCCAATGTCGCGGTTCAGATCACATTAGCGATGGCGGGATGGCTGAGGGCGCGCGGCGAGGAGCGATCTGCAACATCCCATTATGAACGGGCCATAGCGCTGGTCGAAGCGAACCGGTCGCCCACTCTGAATGCGCCGGTCCTGGCGGGATTATGGCTGACGCTGGCGAAGCATCACGAGTCGCAGCGAAGTTTTCCGCAGGCGCAGACATGTTACGAGCGCTGCATTGCCGCAGCCGGTACCGGCGGAAGCAAGCACGATCTCGTCACCGCGCTTGCGGGATCGGCGGCGCTGCTCAAGCGCGAGGGGCGGCTTGCGGACGCGACGGCATCGTACCGCCGGCGCCTCTCGTTGATCGAGCACGACCGAAACTTCTCGGAAGCCAGCAAAATATCCGCACGCAATCAATTGGCCATCGCGCTCGTCGCGAGCGGAGAAAAAGCCGACGCCTGGCAGTTGTTTGATCAAACGATAGCTCTCATCAACCGCGGCACACCCCCGAATCGATCCATGCTGGCATCGACTTTGCTGTCGCGCGCCGATGCGGGATTGGTCGAGCTTTCCGAAAACGCGCTGCGGAAAGACATTCGCGCGATTATCGACAGCCCAACGCTGTCGATCGGACAATGCGAATCATTGCTGAAAATGGCGGAACGGGCCGCCGGGAATGGCCGGCCGCAATTGGGGTTTTACATCTTTTCTGCCGTGTCCGATCAGCCTCGTCGTTTTGCCGAGACGAATCCTTCGCGGGTTGCAGCGCTGTTCATCAGCCTGTCTCAGGCGGCGTTGCGGCAGTTCGGGGGTCCCGACCGGGCCCTGGACTTCTTGCGGCGCGGAGCACCAGCAATGGCGGTGTTCGACGGGACTAAAAACGAACGCCTTACCGTGTCCTGGAAGTTAATTGACGTAAAGCTTGACCTATTTCGCCAGCATTTATCGGATAAGACTGAACAAGAATTACTGGATGAAATAGAGGAAGTGCTTCCAGGCATTGCCGACTTTTCGCCGCGGCACTATTGGTCGATTTTGGATTTAGCACGATTGGCATTCCAACATGCAGATCCGTCGGTTGGGAGCAGGATCATCGCGGCGATTTCCGCTCGGGCGATCGATTTCGCCGAGCAAAATCCCGAACCGGCTGCAACTTTATTCCTCCGCTTGGCGCAGCTGACGTCGCGCAACCTGCAAGAGCCGGCAGCGGCCAAGGCCCTGGCGCAAAGCGGCCTCGACGCCCTCGACGCCCTCGGGACCCCTGCCGACGACGACAAACGCATGGCTGTTCGAAAACAGTTGCTGCAGCACCTGGTGGATAGCACCTGACTGATCGTACCCACCCTCCGTCATACCGGCGACGGCCGGTACCCACGGCAGAAATGGGTCCCGGCCGTCGCCGGGAAGACAAGAAACGAAGTCAAATGTCGGGTTCCTACCACTGGTCTCGTAGACCTGTTCGCCGGGCTCCCGGGGGAGCCGATCGAAAATGCCCGGGTGTTGTCAAGGGGAGGCGGCGGCCCCAAATGCCGTGTGCCGGCTGCCGCTCGCGGGTTGGTCCGGGCGACCGAACGTCGCGCCAAGCGGCCGTCTGCCTGTCGAGCCGCCGACGCGACATTGTCGGCGCCGGCCCGAGCGCGGCGATCGCATGCGCCGGCTTTTCGCCCCGCTCCGGGGCCGAGGGATAAGATGCCCGCAGTCACCGAACGACAGATCCTCGATGCGCTCTCGTCCGTCGCCGATCCCGATCGGGGCGGCGACATCGTCGCGCTCGGCATGGTGTCGGGTATCGTGATCCGCGACGGCAACGTCGCCTTTGCGCTCGAGGTCGAGCCCGAGCGCGGCCCCCGCCTGGAGCCGTTGCGCAAGGCCGCGGAAAAGGCGGTCGAGCCGCTCGCGGGCGTGCTCTCGGTGACCGCGGTGCTGACCGCGCAGGCCGCCCCGCGCGGGCGCGGCGCCCCCCCGCCGGCGGCAGCCCCGGCCCATGGCCGTGCGGCGCATCCGGGGCCGGCCTCGGTGCGGACCCAGCGCGGCGCCGTCCCCGGGGTGGCTGCGATCGTCGCCGTCGCCTCGGGCAAGGGCGGGGTCGGCAAGTCGACCGTCGCCGCCAATCTGGCACTGGCGCTGAAGGCGAACGGGCTGCGCGTCGGCGTGCTCGACGCCGACATCTACGGGCCCTCGATGCCGCGCATGCTCGGGATCTCCGGCCGCCGGCCCTCCTCGCCCGACGGCAAGCGGCTCCTGCCGCTCGAGAATTACGGGCTGCGCTGCATGTCGATGGGCTTTCTGGTCCCCGAGGACAAGCCGATGATCTGGCGCGGCCCGATGGTGATGAGCGCCTTGCAGCAGATGCTGCGCGAGGTCGAGTGGGGCGAGCTCGACATCATGGTCGTCGACATGCCGCCCGGCACCGGCGACGCGCAATTGACGATGGCCCAGCAGGTGCCGCTCGCCGGCGCCGTCATCGTCTCGACCCCGCAGGACATAGCCCTCCTCGACGCGCGCAAGGGGCTCAACATGTTCCGCCAGGTCGAGGTGCCGGTGCTCGGCATCGTCGAGAACATGAGCTATTTCCTGTGCCCGCATTGCGGCGGCCGGACCGAGATCTTCAGCCATGGCGGCGCGCGCCGCGAGGCCGAACAGCTCGGCACCGAATTCCTGGGCGAAGTGCCGCTCGACCTCCAGATCCGCGAGACCTCCAATTCGGGCCATCCGATCACCGTCTCCGACCCCGACAACCCGCACTCTCTGGTCTTCCGCGCCATCGCCGCGCGCATCTGGGAAAAGATCGCCGGCGCCGCCGCCGTCGGCCGCCCCCCGCCCCGCATCGTCATCGAATAGCCGCCCGGCGCAATCCAGGCCCGCCGGCGCGCCGCCGCCGCCGTGCGTCGACAGACGCAGAACGGCGATTCTGGAAAATCGCAGTAGGGCGAAGGACGCACAGTCACGCGTTCCGCTCAGCCGCAATTGTTTTGCAGGCGGATGGGATCAGTCAGAGGTGGATGTGAGTTCAAAACAGGCACTACACTGCCTCTTCGGAGGCTTTGTTGTATTACTTTACATACTTGCGCTTTTTATTTCGTCCTAGCCTATGTCCCTCCGCTGGACGGTAACCATCGTTTTTTTGGGGACTTTGGCGCTCATTTATACATCTACGTGGTTATCTTTGTCCGTCGCGCAATGTTGACCGCTTTCAATCGGATAAGCGGAGGATCATCTTCTAGCCGTGCCCACTATCCAATATTTCTCAAATGAGGTAGCATTATTTTGCGCCGTTGCCACAAGCTCGGCTCACCGAGGCGATGCGATCGTCACGCACCCACATTGCTGGTACTTTTCGATGGTGCATTGGACAACTCTGGGATACGGCGATCGGAAACCATGTCTCGATAGCAGGCGTTTCATGCGTCAGAGCGTTGTTAGGATGATATTTTCATGCGGCCTCTGCATAGCTGTCATTTTTCATTTGATCACGGCGCAGTGCAAAACGGCAACGGCGAAGCACAACCAATGCTCGTATGGTGCCTATTCATACCGCGCATCCGCAAGCTTCCGGAGGCGGGTTTCGAACAACTCTGCTGCTCTGCAGCCCGTAGGATGGGTTGAGCGGCGCGAAACCCATCACCGCTCGCCGAAGCCGCTTTCCTGAGCCTCGGGGCTGCCGGCCCAGGTCGCGGGGTAGAGGCCGAGCCGCACCATGCGATCGAACGATGAAAACGGCCAGGCCTCGACGCGCTCCACATGGCCATGTTTGACGTGCTGCGCGAAATCGTCTTCGTCCCGCAGCGTCTGTTCCCAATAGCGGCGCTGCCAGATCCTGCGCTCGCGTTTGCGCAAGCGACTGGCCGAAATTCCCTCCGTTTGGGGCAACCCGCGGGAGCAGCTCGCCTTGATAAGGCGCCAACGGACCGCGAAATCGCGGTCTCCTCCCGGCAATGTCCAAATCGTATGCAGGCGGTCCGGCAGCACCGCAATGGCCTAGGTGGCGAACGGGTGCCGCCGTCGCGCGTAGCGGAACGCCGCGCGCAGCAATTCAATGTTATCGGTGAGCAGCCGCAAGCGGCGCTCGGCCAGATTCGCCGTGAAAAAATAGGAACCCCCGGCGACAAAGTTGCGGCGGTAGGTCGCCATTGGCGTGTGTCAAATTGCGATGGGTTTCGCTGCGCTCAACCGCATCCTACGTGCTACCACAGGCCGAGCTGGCCCGGGCGTTCCGCAATCTTGAACATCCACGATCCCCGGCCTACGCGAAATCAGACGGTTGCTCGTCGGCGCCGTGAAACGCCGGCCGGGCCGCGGCGCCCGCGGCGCGTTTCAACAAGCTGAGGAAATAGACGAGGCAGCTCAAGAGCACGATCCAGAACGTGGTCGGCCAGTCGGTCAGGTAGGCCAGCGCGATGCCGGCCCAGGTCTCGGCGAGCGCCAGGACGACCGAGAGGGCGACGCCCCAGCGCAGGCGCGAGGCCAGCCGCAAGGAAGCGGCCGCCGGCCCGACCATCAGCGCGAAGACCAGCAGCACGCCGACCACCTGCGCCGCCTCGGCGACGGCGATCGCCACGATCGCGAGAAACAGCACCGAGACGAGACGCAGCGAAACGCCCTTCGCCTCGGCCAACTCGGGCTCCAAGGTCGCAAAGAGCAGCGGCCGCGAGATCGCCGCGAGCCCGAGCATGGCGACGACGGTCAACCCCGCCAAACCGCACAAATTGGCGACGCTGACCCCGAGCAGATTGCCGAACAGGATCGCCGTCGCCTCGGTCGCGCTCGTCGTGTAGAGGTAGAGAAAGAGGACGCCCAGACCGAGCGCCAAGGACAGGACGATGCCGACCGCGACATCGCGCTGGCGCAGCCGGTCGCCGAGCAATCCCATCGCCACCGCCGCGATCAGGGTGAAGGCGAGCAGGCCCCACAGCGCACCGATGCCGAGCAGCACCGAGCCAGTGGCGCCGGCGAAGCCGACATGCGACAGCGCATGGCCGGCAAAGGTCAGGTTGCGCAATACCAGGAAAAACCCGACCGTCCCGGCGACGATCGCGACGACCCCGCCCGCCATGAAGGCGGTGCGCATGAACTCGTATTCAAACATTCGGGTGACCGGCATCGTGGCGGTGGGCGTCGGCCTCGACCGGGCCATGCGCGGCGACGACGAGGATGCGGCCGTTGACGCGCAGGACCTCGATCGGCGTCCGGTAAAGACCGGACAGCACCCGGTCGGTGACAACCTCGTCCACCGCGCCGAGGGCGGCGCGGCCATGCCCCAGATAGAGCACCCGATCCATGACCCCGAGGAGCGGGTTGAGATCGTGCGCGGTGAACAGCACGGTCATGCCCTCGGATGACTGGATCCGCTTGACCAGGGCGACCACCCCCTGCTGATGACGCGGATCGAGGCTGACCAGGGGCTCGTCCAGCAGCAGCAGCTTTGGCTTGCCGAGCAGGGCCTGGGCCAGCAGCAGCCGCTGCAATTCCCCGCCCGAGAGGTTGGACAGGGGCCGCGCGGCGAGGTCATGGGCTCCGACCGCAGCGATCGCCCGGTCCACCTCCTGCCGGCCGCGGCGGCCGACCAGCGCCAGCCCCCAACGCTCTCCGTCCAGCGCGCTGGCGACGAAATCCCAGGCGCGCAGCGGAAGATCGGCTATGGCCGCGCGCTGCTGCGGCAGATATCCGGCGGCGCGGTTGCCGCGCCGGGGCGTCGCGCCGTGCACCCTGATCTCGCCGGAAGCCGGCCGCAGCAGCCCCAATACGGCGTGCAGCAATGTCGTCTTGCCCGCGCCGTTGGGACCGAACACCCCGATAAACTCGCCCTTCCGTATCGTGGCGCTGACATCGGCCAGGACGGTGCGCGCCCCGCGGGCGATGGTAACCCGGTCGAGCTCGATCGCGCACGCCGCTAACGGCTCAGCGCGCGGTCGATCGCGTCGAGCTGCGACAGCATCCACTCCTGATAATCCTTACCTCGAGGCTCGGTCTCGGTCACGCCGACGACCGGCACGCCGGCCTGCTCCGCAATCTCCCGCATGTGCCGGGTCAATGCCTCGCTGGTTTGGCTGTTGTAAATCAATATCTTGACGGCCCCGGACCGGAGATCCTTCTCGAACCCGGCAATGTCGGCGGCGCTCGGCTCGGTGTCGTTCATGACCGCGAGCTGGAAGCGGCCGTTGCGCATCTGCAGGCCCAGAGCGTCCGCCATGTACCCAAAGACCGGTTCCGTCGCGGTTACCGCCGTCCCGGCATATTTTCGGCGCAGACCGGCAATCCTTTGGTCGAGCGGTTTCATGGATGTCCGGAACGATGCGAGACGGCGCGCATAATCCCCCCGGTGTGCGGGATCGAGCTTTGCGAATGTCTCGGCGAGGGCCGAGGCGAGCGCCGACGCGGTGCCGGGCTCGTACCAGACATGCGGATTGTCGCCTGCCTGCTTGTGCGCGAGTGTCGCGACCACGATGATTTCGCGCGACGGCGATGGCGACGCCGACAGCAGCTTGACCGCCCACGGGTCGTAATCGGCGCCGTTGCAGATGACCAGCCGGGCGTCGGCGAGGGTTTGCGCGGTCGACGGGCTCGCCTCGAATTCGTGCGGGTCCTGGTCGGGGTTGGTCAGGATGCTGGTGACGGCGACATTGGCGCCGCCGATCTGCCGGGCGATGTCGCCATAGAAATTTTCGGCGGCGACGATCCGGATCGGTTCGGCCGGCTTGATCGGCTGGGCCTGCGCCGGGCAGACCGTCATCGCCGAGGCGATGATCCCGCCGATGACTGGATGACGCATATCGCGGTCTCGGCAATTGAAATAGTATAACGTATCTCCTAGCCGCATCGCGGCGACCGCGCAACGGAATCCGGCGCGGCGCAAAACCGTGCGGGTGCGGCGCCCTGCCCGTAGCCAATCGGCGCGGAAGCAGGCAAGATCCGCGCAGCGGGGATGTTCCCGCGAATTGGGGGTCACCGAAATGCTCAAAAAAGTTGGTTTGGCGATCGGCGCGATCGGTCTGATGGCCGGCATTTCGGCGCAGGGGACACCGGCCCAGGCGCAGGCCGGCGTGCGGGTCGGAACCTTGAGCTGCAACGTCGCCGCCGGTTGGGGATTTGTGTTCGGCTCGTCGAAGGCGCTGCGCTGCGTCTTTTCCGGGGGGCCAGGCCGTGTCGAGCACTACGCCGGCAGCATTTCCAAATTCGGCGTCGATATCGGCTATACCCAGGGCGGGGTGCTGGTCTGGGCGGTGTTGGCACCCTCTGCCAATGTGGCGCGCGGCGCGCTGTCCGGCAATTACGTCGGCGCTACCGGCAGCGCCACGGTCGGGGTCGGGGCCGGCGCCAACGTGCTGGTCGGCGGCTCCAACCGGACGATCTCGCTGCAGCCGGTCAGCATCGAGGGCAATACCGGTCTCAACGTCGCGGCCGGGGTGGGCGCGGTGGCCTTGCGCTACCAGCGCTGATACGCCCGCCAGCCGGGTTGCCCAGGGGAAGAGGTCGGGACGACGGATTGGTTTCGGGCCCGGCGGTCAATGGGGGCCGTGGTATAGAATATGCGGCCACAGCCCGATCAGGCCGATCAGGATCAAATAGATTGCGACGACGTAATTCAGCAGGCGCGGAACCAGCAGGATCAGGATGCCGGCGATCAGCGCCACGAGGGGTTGTATCGCCACTATGTCGATGGTCATCGGACGGCCTTGCGTTGAGGTGAATGCCGCGGAAAACGCGGACATGGTGCCGCGAGTTTCACGGCGGGCTGCCGAGAGGGCGGCGCAGTGCGCGAGACGGACCAGGTTCCGACCCGACGGCCGCCGGTGCAGCGTCGTATGCTAACGCATCGTTGCCGCACCCGTCGAGGCGCTCCGATCGCCGCTGCCGGATATGCCGGCGCGATCGCCGACCGCTTGCCGCGCGGCCCGGCTCTTCGCGGCGCTGCACGGGCGGTCGCGGGCAAGGGGCGCCGGACGATCCCAATCGTGCGTTCCGTCCGACGCGGGCATCGCACGTACTTGAGAAAGAGGAAATTTGTCGGGTAGGCACCGCGGCGGGCGGTCGGGAGGCGGCGGCCGATCTCCCGTCGCGGCACCGGCGCGAGCGCACGAGCAGCTGCTGCTCGAAGCGGTCCTTGCTCATCGAGCGGGCGCGCTCGCCGAGGCGGCCGGCAAATGCGATCGGCTGCTCGCGCTCGAGCCGGGCTTTGTCCCGGCTTTGGTGCTGCGCGGGACGATCGCGGGAAAGAGCGGCGGCAGGCCGCTCGGGATCGAGCTGCTGCGCCGGGCGGTGGCGCTCGACCGCCGATCGGGTGCGGCGCTTGACGAGCTGGCGACCCTGCTCCTCGCCGAGGGCGACCCCGGGGAGGCGGTTTCGTTGAGCCAAAGGGCGCTTCGGCTTAACCCGAAAGATGTCGCGGCGCACAACAATCTCGGCCTCGCCCGACTGGCACAGGACCGGCCGGCGGAGGCGGCGGCGAGCTTCGAGACGGCAGCGACGTTGCAGCCCGAACGCGCCGTCCTGCACGGCAATCTCGGAGAGGCGCTGCAGCGCCTCGGCCGCAACCGCGAGGCGGTCGACGCGTATCGGCGCGCCGTCGCGCTGTCGGCGAGCGACACCGATTCCGCCGCGAGGCTCGCCCGACTGCTGTTCGCCGAGGATCGTCGCGACGAGGCTTTGACGTGCCTGCGGCGGGCCGCTGCGGCCCAGCCGAACAATGCCCGCAGCCACATGCAGATCGCCGATGTGCTGCTGGCCGAGGGCGAGGTTTCCGAGGCGACGGACCGCCTGCGCCGCGCCGCAGCACTCGATCCGAAATCGGGCGATGCTGATCGGCTGCTCGGTGACGCGTTGCGGCAGCAGGGCCGGTTTGAGGAAGCGGTCGCCAGCCACCGGCGCGCCATCGCCGCCCAACCGCGGCTCGCCGACGCCTATCTCGGCCTCGTCTCGGCAAAGCGGGTCACTGCTGCGGACGGGGCATTGGTGGAGGCGATGCTCGCGCTCGTCGAGGAGCCGGGGCTCGGCGCCGAGGCGGCCGCGGCGTTGCATTACGCGCTCGGCAAATCATTCGACGATCTCGCGCGCTATGGCGAGGCGATGCGCCATTTCGACGCCGCCAACCGGATCTGCGGCGAGCGGCTGCGGTGCGCCGGGCGGGCGATCGACCGGGAGCGGCATGCCGGCAATATCGACCGGTTGATCGCGCTGTTCACGACAGATTTCTTCGAGGCGCGCCGGGCATTCGGCGCCGCCGACGAGCTGCCGGTTCTGGTCGTCGGCATGATCCGCTCGGGGACCACCCTGGTCGAGCACATCCTGTCGAGCCATCCCGAGGTTTCCGCCGGCGGCGAATTGCGCTTCTGGGGCAATCGCGGCGGGCGCTTGGCCGATATCGAGTCCGGCGCCTTCGACACGGCCGCGGCGGCCCGTATCGCCGAGGACTATTGCGGGATGCTGCGCCGGCTGGCACCGGCGGCACGCCGGGTCACCGATAAGATGCCGACGAATTTCCTGCTGCTCGGGCTGATCCACATGACCTTGCCCCGAGCCCGCATCGTTCACTGCCGCCGCAACCCGGTCGACACTTGCCTGTCGATCTACATGACGCCCTACGGCAACCTGCCGGATTTCGGCTATGACCGCGATACGATCGTCTTCTACTGGGAAGAGTACGCCCGGCTGATGGCGCATTGGCGGCGGGTGCTGCCGGCCGACCGCTTCCTCGAGATCGACTACGAGGAGCTGGTGGCCCGGCGCGAGGCCGTGACCCGACAGCTCGTCGCGTTCTGCGGGCTGGACTGGGACGAGCGCTGCCTGCGGCCGGAAGCGAACGACCGCGTCGTGCGCACCCCCAGCGCCTGGCAGGTGCGCCAACCGGTACACGCCGATTCGGTCGCGCGCTGGCGGCGCTACGAGGAGTGGCTCGGCCCGTTCCGCCGGCTGCTGCCCGAGGCGTCGGAATCGCCGGGATAAGGGCCGCGGTCAGCCGGGGGCGAGGGCGTCGAGCAGCGGGCGCAGAACCGGCTCGGCGGGCCGCCACCGCCCGACCGAGGTGCGGTAGATCGGCTGGCGTACCTGGGTCACGCTGGCCGTCCGCACCACCCGATCGGTCTCATGAAAGGAGAGGCACGCCGGATCCCATTCGAGGCCGCAATGGGCGACGATGCGGCGCGCCTGCGGCTCGAAAGCGTCGACCAGCTCCTCGTATTGGACATCGAGGATGACGCCGTCGGGAACGACTCGCCGCCAATGCTCCATCAGCCGCCGGTAGGCGCGGTAGTAGCGGCCGAGCTCGCCGAAATCATAAGCAAAAGGCTGCTCGGCGCCGAACAGCAGCGCAAAGCACGACAGGCAGGTGTCGACCGGATCGCGCCTCGTATGGATCAGCCGGGCGTTGGGCAACGCCAGGTGAATGAGGCCGGCCAGGCAGAAATTGGCCAGCATCTTGTCGGTGACCCGCTCGGCCGCGACGCCGGCGCCGAGCCGTTCGAGATAGGCGGCGCCGAGGTGTTCGAGCTGCGGCCCGGTCAGGCCCGCCGCCAATTCAGGAAACGGGGCCGCCCCCGGACCGGCCGTGAGGCTCGCGAGCGCATCGCTGAAATCGTGGCGCTCGCCGCCGCCGAATACCTTGGGGTGGCTCGCCAGGATCTGCTCGACCAGGGTCGAACCCGAGCGCGGCATGCCGACGATGAAGATCGGCAGGCGGGACGGGTGCCCGGCACCAGCCTTGCTGCGCATCAGCTCGGCGGTGAACACCCGCTCGATGCGTTCGAACGTCGCCAAGGTCGCCGGCTCGTCATAGCGGATCTGCTCTCGCTTCAGCGCGTTCCCGGCGACCAGATGGCGGAACGCTTCGTCCTGCCGGCCGGTCTCCGCCAGGGCCTTGCCGAGAGCGAAATGAACCAGGATCTGCTGGTCCTCGGCCAGTGAATCGAGGTCCCGCGCCCATGCCTCCATCGCCGCGAGGTGAGGATCGCCCTCGCGGGTGCGCCGGCAATTGATCAGGGCATAGCGAAACCGTACGTTTTGCGGCTCGATCTCGACCGCGGCCTCGAACGCATGCCGGGCTTCGTCGATATGCCCGAGCTCTTCGAGGACGCTTCCCAGATTGACCTGAGCGTCGCCCGAGCGGGGCTCGATCGCCAGCACCCGGCGAAACTGCGCGAGCGCCTCGCCGTGGCGGTTGGCGGCCTGCAGCGCAAGGCCCAGCGCATTGAGCGCCGCGGCATTGTCGGGTTCGACGGCGAGCGCGCGTTCGTAAGCGGCGATCGCCGCGCCGTGCCGTTTGAGCGCCTGCAGTGCCGCGCCGCGGCCGCACAGCGCTTCGACATAATCGGGATCGATCGCCAGCGCCGCGTCGCAGCAGACGATTGCCTGCTCGTTGCGCCCGACCACGTGCAGGGCCGCGCCGAGCCCGCAATTCGCCTCGGCATAATCTGGATCGACGACGAGGGCCCGTTCATAGCAGGCGATCGCCTCGTCGTGCCGGCGCAGGGCGTGGAGCGCCGCGGCAAGCCCGTAATACGCCTCGGCACGATCGGGGTCGAGGGCAAGCGCGCTCTCGTAGGAGAGGATCGCCTCGTCCGCCCGGCCGAGCAGGTGAAGCGCCGCGCCGAGGTTGGAGTGGGCCTCGGCCGCGCCCGGATCGCGGGCGACTGCCGCTCGCGCCAGCTCGATCGCCTCTTCGTGCCGGCCCTGCTGAAGGCGCAACACCCCCAGATGCAGCAGCGTGCCGAAGTGGCCGGGTTCGGCCGCGAGGACCGCCCGATACAACGGCTCCGCATCGCCCAACCGGCCCTCCCGGTGCCAGGCCAGCGCTCGTTGAAACGTCTGATCCGCTCCCGCGGCGGCCGGGGCGGTCACGGAAAGGGCTCTCTGCGCAGGTTGAAGGCGATCGAGATGCGCGGCCGGGTGCCGCGATGGGCAAAGACCATATGCGGCAGATAGCCCGGAAACAGCACCATCAGTCCGGCCTCCGGGCGGATCATGAAGCTCGACGGGACCAGCGGCGGCAAAAAAGTGTTGGCGCGTCCCTGGCACGGGTCGAAGAGGTGCAGCGGGGTGCCGTGCTCGCGGTCGGGCGGGTCGCCGGGGTCGACGTAATAGGTGCCCGACCAGGTGGCGCCCGGATGCGTGTGCACCTGGTTGAAGGCGCCGTCCGGGTTGACGTTGACCCAGGCGTGCAATGTCCACCGCATCTGCCGCGGCGCCTGCCGGTATTCGGCCAGGACGCGGCGGGTCGCCTCGTCGGCCATTTCATACATATGGCGGATCAGCTTGCGCCCGGCCGCGCCGCAGAATTCGAGCTGCCCGGCCTCGGAATGCCAGCCGCCGACATTGGTCTTGGCCTCGCCCGCGGTGGCGCCCCGGTGGGCCAGGATCCGCTGCTCGAGCTCGCCGTTGAGCTCGGCCGCGTCGCTCCAGACATGCGCCATCAGCGGCGACGCAAAGAGGTTGGTGTACCGCGCGTTCGACAATTCCGGCATGGTCGGCCCGCGCTGCTAATTCGCCGCCCGGATCGGCGCCGGGTCGGCGAGCCCGATCCCGTCTAGGCCGATCCGCTCCGGCCAGATCCCCTCCAGCCCGATTGCTTCCAGCAGCGGCCGCAGGATTTCGCGATCGGGACGCCAGCGGCCGACCGAGCTGCGATAGATCGGCTGGCGCACCTGGGCCGAGCTCGCGGTCCTGACCGGCCGTTTCGCCTGGTGAAAGGAAAGGCAGGAATCGTCCCATTCGAGGCCGCAATGGGCGACGATGCGGCGCGCCTGCGGCTCGAAATCGTCGACCAGCGCCTCGTACTGCACGTCGATCATCACTCCCGGCGGCAGCACCTCGCGCCAATGCGCCATCAGCCGCGCATAGGCCCGGTAATAGCGGCCGAGCTCGCCGAGCTCGAAGGTGAAAGGCTGCGTCTCGAACGGGGTCGCGAAGCACGACAGGCAGGTGTCAACCGGGTCGCGGCGGGTGTGGATGATGCGCGCGTTGGGAAATGCCAGGTGAATCAGGCCGGCATAGCGGAAATTCGCCGGCAATTTATCGGTGACGCGCAATTTATCGGTGACGCGCTCGGCTGCGGCGCCCGCGGCGGCGGCTTCGGTCGCGGCGAGATACGCGCCGGCGAGCCTGCGCAGCTGGGCGGCGGTGACATCCGCGGCCGATTCGGGAAATGGTGCGCCGCCCCCGTGCAGGCCGGCGCTGCGGGCGGCGTTGCGGAAATCCATGCGCTCGCCGCCGCCGAACACCTTGGGGTGGCTCGCCAGGATCTGCTCGACCAAGGTCGACCCCGAACGCGGCATCCCGACGATGAAGACCGGCACGCGCGACGGCAGGCCCAGCCCCTTTTTGTGGCGTAGCAGCTCGGCGGTGAACACCGCGCGTACTTGGTCGAGCCGGCCGAGGGTCGCGGTCTCGTCATAGGCGGTCTGGTACCGCTGCAGCGCGTTGCCTTTGAGGTAGTGGTCGAACCCGCGCCGGGGCTCGCCGGCATCGCTCAACGCCTTGCCCAACGCAAAATGGAGGGCGGCCTGCTCGGCTGAGGATATCGTAGCCGTATCGTTTGCCAAACTTTGCATCGCCGCCAAATGCGGGTCGCCCGCCGCGGTCTTGACGACGCCGACGAGACCCGCATAGCCGGCCGGGTTGCGCGGCTCGAGCGACACCGCCTTCTCGAAGCACCGCCGAGCCTCGGCGATTTTCCCGCTCTCCTGCAATGCGAGGCCGAGGCCGATCGCGGGGAGCGCCCGGGCGGGCTCGATCGACCCGGCCTTCTGGTAATGTCGGATCGCCTCGTCGTAGCGGTTCAGCGCGCGCAGTCCGGCGCCGAGATCGAGCTCGCTTGCGGTGACACCCGGCCGCAGCGCCGCCGCCCGCTCGAACTGGGCCAGCGCCTCCTGATGGCGGTCGAGGGCGGCCAGCGCCTTGCCGAGATTGGTGTGGGCCTCGGCGAAACCGGGCCTGATCGCCACCGCCTGCTCAAACCATCGCAGCGCTTCCGGAAACCGCCTGATCGCGTGCAACGCCGCACCGAGATTGTTCATCGCCTCGGCGTAGTCGGGGCTGATCGCGAGCGCGCTTTCGTAGCAGGCGATGGCGTCGTCGTGGCGGCCGAGGGCGGCGAGGGCGATGCCCAGATTGTTGCGGGCGATCGCATAGCGCGGGTTGATCGCGATGGCCTGTTCAAAGCAGTCCGCCGCCTCGCGGTGCCGGCCGAGAGCGTGCAATGCCAGGCCGAGATTGTTGCGGATTTCCGCGGCGCCGGGATCGCGGTGCGCGGCCTGGCGCAGCAGCCCGACGGCACTGTCGAGCCGGCCCTGCTGGGCGTGGATCACCCCGAGAAGCTGGAGCGCGCCGAGATGCCGGGGGTCGCGATCGAGGACCGCTTGATGAAGCCGGGCCGCCTCGCCGAGCCTGCCGCGCTGCTGCAGCGACACCGCCTGCTCGAAGATCCGCGCAAGTGGAGGCGAGGCGCGCGAACTCAACGAAAATCGTCCTCTCTCGGCCGCATGCCGGCTGCTTACATCGGCCGGGCCACGCATCATAACACGGATCGGCCATTTCCACCGCCGATGCAAGCCTGTCGGAAAATCTGACACCCTGCCAAGGGGGAGTCTCAGGATATTTGTCGTAACAAATTAGTCTAAATGGATTTTTGTCTCGGCGGTATTGTCGGCGGATTTTACATTGTGCCGAGAACCCCATCTCGAATCACGCGGCAACTCATTGAAAAAATTAGATTGGCATGAAAGATGCTACATCCTGGGGCGACGCGGTGCGGTCGCAAGCAATTCGCGAGGGAGAGATCATATGCGTAACAACTTGATCGCCACCACCAGCGTCCTGGCGCTGCTGGCGTTGTCGACCCCGTCGGCGATGGCGGCGAAAACCGAGGTCGCCACCATCTTTGGCAGCTACGACGCCCAATGCGGCATCAACATCGACTGCACCTTCGGCCGTTCCGGCTATACATTTCAGACCAACGGCGGCACTCAATACGACACGCCGAGCCTGTTCATCGTCAATGACGACCCCACTCACACGCTGTCGCTCTCGTCGATCACCTTGACCGGGTACCAAGGCCTCAACAACGGCAAGACGTTGAGCCTGACCAGCATCACCCCGTTAAGCATCGGGCCCAAGACCATTTATGATCTGACGTGGAACGGGTCGCTCACCCCGGGCAATCTGTTCTCCTATGATTATGATGACGAATACGGCGCGACGCAGGTTAACCCCAACTGCACCGTCGGGCCGAGCTTCTGCGCGCTGGTCGGCAATTTCGACGTCAGCATGGCCGGCACCTTCAACGGCGGACCGGTCGCCTCCGATTTCAGCCCCGACAACACCCAGGACGGCGGCAACCAGCAGGGGACGTTTGTCGGCTGGGAAGGGCTCGACCCGACCGGGCTCGCCGAGACCACTTTCGACAACCACACCGCCTCTCAGCCCGGCGTGCTCGCCTTCATCTTCACCGGGACGACCGGGAAGCAGACGGTCCCGGAGCCGGCGACCCTGTCCTTGCTCGGCGCCGGTCTGGGCGCGCTCGGCCTGGTGCGCCGCCGCCGCAAGACGCCGACGCCCGCATAACCAAATCCGACATCGTCCGGTCGAACGGCGGTCGCCCCCCGGGGCAGCCGCCGCTCCCGTTTTGCCGAACCGTGGCGCCGTGCCGGCGAAACGTCGGAAAAAGTTACAACAAAGCCGACGGGATTGCGGAAGGCGCAGCAAAAACCGTCGGAAATTCTTACATTTCTGATCGATCCCTCCGGCATTTCAATGGCTACGCCATTGAAAAGGCGCTGATCATTCAGGTGGCATGAAGATTGCCTAAGCTCACGGCGACGCGCAACCTCGGCATCATCGAAATGGCAGGGTTCATGAAAAAGCAGCTTTTGGCGACGACCAGCGCCGCGGCGCTGGCGCTGGTTGTTCACGCGTCTGGGGCGCAGGCCGCCACCAAGGTGGCGAGCATCTTCGGCGTCTACGACGCCCAGTGCTCGGGCGGCTTTGATTGCACCCTGGGCACCGGCGACACCCCCGTGCTGTTCAGAACCGGAACCGGCGACACCGGGTTTGCCCAGGGGTACGACACGCCGAGCCTGTTCATCGACAACCCGACCAATTTCACGATGACCGGCGTGACTCTCACGGCAACCGCGTACCAGGGGCTGAACAACGGGATAGTCCAGGGGATCACCCTCCCGGCCATCGCCCCGCACACGATCCTCGACGTGGATTGGAGCAACATTCAGGCGAAGGGCGATCTCTTCAGCTTCGACTACGACGATTCGTACGGCCAAACCCAGGTGAACCCCAATTGCACCGTCGGCCAGACCGATTGCGCCCTGGTCGGCAATTTCGACCTGAAGTTTGCCGCGACGTTGAACGGCGGCCCGATCGCCGCGACGTTCAGCCCCGACAACACCCAGGACGGCGGCAACGTGGCCGGGAAGTTCGTCGGATGGGAGGGGTTGGATCCAACGGGTCTGTCCGAAACCACCTTCGACAACCACACGACGGCCGTCGAAGGCCCGCTCGCCTTCATCTTTACCGGCACCACCGGCAGGCAGGTGCCGGAGCCGGCGACGTTGTCCCTGCTCGGCGCCGGTCTCGGCGCGCTCGGCCTGGTGCGCCGCCGCCGCAAGACGGCCAAGGCTGCCTTGTAAAAAATGCCGACGTAAAAAACGCCGACATGATCCCGTGCCGACGGCGGCTGCCCGACAACGGGGCAGCCGCCGTTTTGGTTTGACGGCGGCTGCAACCGGCCGGCGCGAATGGTCTATAATGGGCGCCAACGGCGGCGAACCCCTTGCCGTCGGCGATTTGGGGATCGGGCGCGCCCGATGCCGGACAGCAACGCGCAAAACCTGCCGGGAGCCGACGGGACAGCGGCGTCGTCGCAATTGCTGGCGCGGCCCGCCGCAGCCCCCGAGCTGCGCGCCGTGCCGGACATGCCCGAGCACGCCGCGCCAGCGCGCTATCGGCGGCGCGTGCTGCTGGTGCTGGCGGCGCTCGTGCTGGCGCTGGGTGTCTATTGGGGTTCGAGCTATATCCTTGCCTATACCGACGACGCCTATGTCACTTCCGATCTCGTCGCCGTCGCCCCGCAGGTGACCGGGCGCATCGTCGCCGTGCCGATCGTCGACAATCAGACCGTGACCAAGGGGATGCTGCTGGCGGCGATCGACCCGCAGCCGTTCCGGCTCGCGCTCGACGAGCAGCTGGCCAAGCGGGTCGAGGCCGAGGCGCAGCTCGCGGTCGACCACGATCTGGTCAAATCCGCCAAGGCGGCGCGCGACCTCGCCGCCGCCAAGGACCATCTGGCGAGCGACAATCTGCGCCGCGCCAGCCCGGTCGCCGCCGCCGGCTTTCTGTCGCGCCAGGCGCTCGACGCCGCGACCGCACAGGCCCAGGAAACCCAGGCGGCTCTTGCCGACGCCGAGACCGTGGTCGCCAAGGAGCGCCAGATGGAAGCGCTTCACGAGGCGACGGTCAAGGCGATCACTGCACAGATCGCTTATCTGCAGTGGCAGCTCGACCAGACCCAGGTGCTGGCGCCGACCGACGGCACGATCACCAACCTGACCCTGCGGGTCGGCGACCAGGCGGTGGCGAACAAGCCGCTGGTCGGGTTAGTCGACGCCCATGCCTGGCGCATCCTCTCGAATTACAAGGAAAGCGTGATCCGCCATATGCAGGTCGGGCACCAGGCCTGGGTCTGGCTCGACACCTATCCGTGGCATGTCCATCGCGCGGTGATCCAGGGCATCGCCCGCGGCATCAACCGCCAGCAGACGCTGGGCAGCTTGCTGCCTTATGTGGCGCCGACGACCGATTGGATTCGCCTCGAGCGGCGCTTTCCGGTGACCCTGGTGCTGCAGGACCCGAGCCCCGAGGTGACCCTGCACATGGGGGCCGACGCGCGCACCCTGATCGCCTATTGAGGCCGGCCGGTGCTGCGCGAGATCCCCGGCGCGCTCGCCACAGAGCTGCGCTCGCTCGAATTCCCCGGACCGCGCGGCCTGGAGGCGCTGGAGGCGGCGCTGTCGGTGGCGCTGGCCGTGCTCGCCGCGCTGGCAGTGCATTCCAACGACCCGTGGTGGGCCGGGATCAGCGCCTTCATGGTGACCCGCGCCTCGTTCCCGGTCGCGGTCTCGCGGGGCGTCATGCGGGTGGCCGGCAGCATCGTGGGCGCCGCGACCGGCGTCACCGTCCTCGGACTGTTCGTCTACCAGCCGCTGCCGTTCTGCCTGTGCCTGTTTATCCTGGCCTGCGTCGGGTTTTTCGGGTTCGCGACCTCGCGCTTCGGCTATGCCTGGCTGATCGGTGCGGTTACCGGAAGCCTGGTGATCCTGATGGCGTTCACCCAGCCGCAGGGAGCGTTTACCATCGCGGTCGACCGGGTCGCCGATGTCGTGATCGGGACCCTGGCCTCGCTGCTCGTCTGCGGGCTGATGCCGGCGCCGGCCGATGGCGCAGCGCCGCCGGCAGCCGCCCCGCTCGACCCGCCGCCGCTGGCGTTCTGGCGCCGACGCTATGGGGCCGAGCTCCAGTGCTGGCTCGACGGCAAATGGCCGCTGGTGATGCACGCCTGCCGCGGCGGTCTCACGGTAATGCTGCTGCCGGCGCTGGCGAGCTGGCTGGCGCCGGTGAGCCCGGTCACGATGGGCGTCACCGTGGTCATCGTCATGTCGATCCCGACGACGGCGATCCTCGAAGCCAACACGCGCCTCATCGTGCAGCGCGCGGCGCATCGCGTCATGGGCTGTCTGATCGGCGCGCTGGTGGGCCTCGCCTGTCTCGCCGTCGTCGGCAGCGATTTCCTGCTGTGGATGCTGCTGCTGGTTGCCGGCGTCTGGCTGTGCTCGCAGATCCAGACCGGCGCCACCGGCATCAGCTATGTCGGGACCCAGGCGATGTTCGCATTCCTGATGAGCATGGTCCAGAGCCAAGGCCCGCCGCTGTCGATCGGCCCCGGCTTCGAGCGCCTGGTCGGGGTCATGGGCGGGCTCGCTATTCTGTTCGTCATCACCCTGGTGTTGTCGCTGATCCCGCTGCCCGGTCCGGTGGCCGCGGCGGCCCGCTGATCGCGAAGGCGCGCCGGCAGCGGCGGGAATATAAGTTCACCGGTGAACGGCGCCGGCGACATGCGACGCGAGCCGGCCCGAAACCGCCTCGAACCAATCGAATGCCGGGAGCGCCCCGGGGTCGTTGGTGACCGCCCGGGCCGTCGCTTCGCACTCGGCGCGGAAACGCGCATACGAGCCGCTCTCCCGCCACCGCGCCGCCAGCACCGGGAGCGGTGCGTCGTTCAGATTGCCCAGCGCGTGCCGGCGCGGAAAGCCGTGCTGGAGCGGCACCACGGTGCCGTCGGTCTCGACCACCAGCGGGCTGACCAGATCGGCGAGCCGGGCGCCGTCGCCGTCCGCCGGCGTTTCGCTCCAGCCGCGCCAGGACTGGGCGCGCAGCACCTCGCGATGGGGGAAATCGAGCCGGATCTCGATCCGGTCTCCGATTTGTTCGCGCAGCCGCATGAAGGCGAGATAGGCGGCGTCGGCGTCGAGCTTGCCCGGGCGATGGCCGCGCAGCAGAAAAGCGGCGCATTCGGCTTCCTCGAGCGGATGGATCTGCAGCAGGCCGGCCCGCTGATCGAGCGCGAACCGGGCGACCCAGGGAAGCTCGTCGAGGTTGGCGTCGGTCAGGGTGAAGATAAAGCCGAACGGGATCCCACCCCGCCTCAGCGCCGGCAGCCGCGCCGCCATCGCGGCGAAAGCCCCGCGCTTGCCGCGGATGCGGTCATGCGATTGCGGCACACCGTCGACGCTTACCGCCACTGCGTCGAGCACCCGCGAGAGGCGTTTCAGGCGCCAGGGCGTCAGCCGAAGCAGATTGGTGGTCAGCGCGGTCGCCAGGCCGCACCCCTTGGCGAGCGCCAGGGCATCCTGAAGCCCGGCCCACAGCAGCGGCTCGCCGCCCGAGACGCTGACCGCGTCGTAGGCTTGTGCAGCGGCGTCGACGATCAGGACCTCGATCAGGGACCGCCGCATGGTTTCCTGCCGCATCGGCCCCGAGGAGGGGCAGCAGTGCCGGCAGGTCAGGTTGCATCGCCGGGAAGGATGGATCTGGATCACTCGGCAGGGTCGCCGGGTTTGGCTTGCCATGGACGGCGCTCCGGTTCAGCCGGTTCGGCCGGCTGCGATCCTCAGATGGAGGCAGTCGACGATCAGGTCTCGCGGAGCTTCGCGTGAGATTTCGCAGGGCTGCAGCAATTGGCCCTCGCCGATTTGCGCTTTGTCGCTCATTTCGGGTGCTCCGATGGCCGCACCGGGATGGGCGGCTCGCGAACCGACTGGAAGCAGTCGGATCACGGCCGAACATGGACCATCGGCGGGGGGCTCGAATGTGAGAGACTTCACACCGTCGCAAAAAGCCCGGCCGCCGTCGTGCCCGGAGAGGTATGGAGAGGATCGGGGGTGCCGAATTTCCCTGTGCCGAATTTCCCTGTCACGGTGTCCGCCGGAGCCGTTGCGCCGGGCGAGGCCTATCTCGGCGACACCCCGCTGCTGCGGATGCATTCTGGGACGCAGCCCGACCTGTTCCTGCGCTGGAACGCGATCCCGCCCGATGCCGCCGCGATCGACGTCGTCATACACCTGCACGGGTTTTCGCGGAGCGGGAGCGCGATGCCGCTCTCCGAAAAGGTCGCGCGCAGCGGTCTCGACCTGTCGCGCCGGACCCGGCCGACCCTGGCGCTGCTGCCGCGCGGCAACTGGCTGCGCTACAGCTGGTACGATTTCCCGGCATTGCTCGCGGGCGGGATCGACCGGCTGGCCGATTACGGACTGGAGCGCTTCGTCGCGGCGCTGCCCTCCTCCGCGTCCGCCGGGCGCGAAATCGATCGCTTGATCCTGACCGCGCATTCGGGGGGCGGCATGCCCGCAATCGACGCCATCGCCGCGGCGCGGCGATGCCCGGACGAGCTCCATGTCTTCGATGGGCTTTACGGCCGCGATCCCGCCGCGGGCGACCCGATGCGCGGCTTGGAAACCATCGATCATTGGCTCGGCGAGCGGCTGGCGCGGGAGCCCGAGCGCGCGGGCGCGCTGCGCATCGTCTATATCGAGCAGCAGACGGGCATGTTCTCGCGCAAAGTCGGCGAGCTGATCGCGCGGCGGCTGGCCGCCGCCGATCCGGGCTCGGCGGCAAGTCTGTGCCGCCGCTACCGGGTCGAGCCCTCGGCGGTGCAGCACGCGCGGATCGCGCAGCGCTGCGGGCCCGATCTTTTGGCCGCCGCCGACGCGGAATTCGACTGGTCGCGGTGACCCGTCGGCGCGTCGCGTATAAACCAGCGAAGGCAGGGTAGCGCTGCGGAAAACGGATGCACACATTTCGGCGGTAGCGGGTCGCGATTTCGCTCGTGACCGGCGGCCGGGGTGATGCCGCCACGGGTGGCACGCGGCCCCCGAACAATCGGTTCGGGAGGACCGGAGATGTTGACGATCCGAAACCCCGTCGAATGGGGCGTCGACCAGGTGAAGCATGCGGCCGAGGCGGTCGAAGCGGCGGGCCGCGCCGGGCGCCGCGCGCGGGAGGACCTTCACTCTCCTGCCCCGGCGGTCGCCCGGATCACGCTGGCGGATTTGCGCGAGGCATTGGCCAGAGGCCTCGACGATTTTGCCGCGTGCCGCACCGATGTCGCCTTTCTCTGCCTGGTCTACCCGGTCCTCGGCCTCGTTTTGGCGCGCTTGGCGTTCGGCTATCAGATGCTGCCATTGCTGTTTCCGCTCGCCTCCGGCTTTGCCCTGGTCGGGCCGTTCGCGGCGATCGGCCTCTACGAGATGAGCCGGCGGCGCGAGCAGGGTGCGCAAATCGGCTGGGCCGACGCGTTCGGCGTGGTCCGCTCGCCGTCGATCGCGGCGATCGTTCTGCTCGGCCTGCTGCTGATGGCGATCTTTCTGTTGTGGCTCGCCGCGGCAGCGGCAATCTACGCGGCGACCCTCGGCCCCACGGCGCCGGTGTCGGCCGTCGCCTTCGTGCGCGACGTGTTCGCGAACTCATGCCGGGTGGATGCTGATCGGTGTCGGCGTCGGCGTCGGTTTCCTCTTCGCCTTGGTCGTGCTGGCGATCGGCGCGGTGTCGTTTCCGTTGCTGCTCGATCGCGGGTCCGGGCTCGATACGGCGATCGTGACATCGGTTCGCGCCGTCCTCGCCAACCCCGGCCCAATGGCGGTTTGGGGATTGATCGTCGCCGCCGGGCTGGTGATCGGGTCGATCCCGTTTTTCCTCGGCCTGATCGTCGTGATGCCGGTGCTCGGGCATGCGACCTGGCACCTGTACCGCCGGGTAGTCCCGCGCTGACGGGCAGCCCTGCCGGCACAGCGGAACCGACCCCGCATCTGCGGGTGTTGCCTTCTTTGGGTGGCGGCTGGGCTCGTTTTCGCCCGGCCGCCGGCGCCACTGGCTGACGGAGGGCTACCCGATGAACCATCGCGACCGGAAGGATGGCCTGTCTTTCGCGGCGGCCGCCGCGGCGCTGTTCCTCGGTTGCGCCTGGCCGCAGGCCGGGATGGCGCAGACCGCCGAGTTTCCAGACGGCCCGATTGCCTGCACCGACTTTCAGCGTGGCGTCAACGGCACCTGGACCGTCATCCGTCCGACGACGATCCGGCCGCAGGGCGTCGCCATGAATCTCGCGCCGGGGCAGACCTTTGCCAAAAACCAACCGGTCGGCGGGATCGACGTCACGACCGTGCTCGACCGCCGTTGCGGCAATTTGTGAGACCTTTCAGCGCCGTTGACGGTTGTCCGCGGGCGGCCGAGAAGGCCTGGCCCGCCGAAGGCGGCGCCGTGTGAGCGCCGGGTGCGATGCCGCAACAGCTCGAATGGTCCGACATCGCCGTGCGGCTGGCGGCGACCGCGATCGCCGGTGCGCTGATCGGCTTCAATCGCGGGGAGCGCGGCCGGCCGGTCGGTCTGCGCACTACCATGCTGGTCTGCCTCGCTGCCGCCCTTTCGATGATCCTGGTGAACCTGCTGCTGCCGATGCGGGGCAGGGCCGCCAATTCCTATGTGAGCTTGGATCTGATGCGGCTTCCGCTCGGGATCCTGTCGGGAATCGGCTTTATCGGCGCCGGAGCCATCGTGCGGCGGGGCAATCTGGTCGAAGGGGTCACCACCGCGGCGACGATATGGTACGTCACCGTGATGGGGCTGTGCCTCGGCGCCGGCCGGATCGATCTGGGTCTGGCCGCGCTGGCGCTCGGTCTGTTTATTCTGTGGTGCCTGAAATGGGCGGAGCGCTATATCGACCGGGACCGCCGCGCGACCCTCGTGCTGGCGTTTGATGCCGGCAGCACAGTGGAGCAGGACGCCGCCGCAGCACTGGCCGCGGCCGGGTTCAGGGTCGCCGGCCAGTCGGTCGCGTTCGCCGCGGAAGGGAAACGCTGCGAGATCCGCTACGACGTTCGCTGGCGCGAGGCGGGCGAGCGTTCGACAGTCCCCGACCTGACCTTTCGGCTCGCCCGACGCGCCGGCGTTCTGGCATTGGAGTGGCGACCGACAATTCCGGGCTGATCGATCGCCGAGAAGCATGCCGCGGGCGGGCGCGCCGTGCCGGCGCGCCCAGCCAAGCAGGATCTGCTCGACATCTGGCGGTAGTGCGCGTGCGCCGCCTCGCCCGACATTGCCGACAACGTTCTCTACGGCGTCGAGCAGGTCCATTTACGGCGCCTCGGAATGCATGCGCTCAACCGTCTCGTCGGTCGACAACACCGCATGTGCTTCGCCAAAGCCCAGTCTATCAGCCCGCGTCTTCGTCAAGAGCCCGCGTCTTGGTCAAGAGATTGTCACCCCGCTGTCGACCGGCAGGACTTGGCCGGTGACCATTCGGGACTCTTCACTGGCAAGATAAAGGGCTGTGTTGGCGATATCGTCGGGTTCGATCAGGCCGAGCAGGTGTAAGTCGGCAAGCCGGGTCAGCGCAGCATCGCCCGCAACCAGTTTCTTGACCCGCTCGGTCATCGTCGCTGACGGCGCAATCGCGTTGACGCGAACTCTTTGCGCCGCATAGGCGACCGCCAGCGAACGGGTGATTGCCGCGATCCCGCCCTTCGCCGCGGTGTAGCAGTCGCGGCCGGCGACCCCCATCAGCGCGACATTCGAGCTCATGTTGATCACCGAGCCGCCGCCGGCTTTGATCAATTCGGGGATGCCGAAACGGCAGCCGAGAAACGTGCCGTAGAGGTCGAGCTTGATCGCCCGCCAGAATTCGTCGAGCGGGGCATCGACCGCAGTGTCGTCCTGCGCGGTCGAGCCGCCGGCATTGTTGTGGAGCACGTCGAGGCGACCGAACTTGTCGACGGTCTGGCGGATCGCCGATTGGAGGCTATCGGGGTCGGTCACGTCGGTGCGGATCGCGATCGCCCCGTTGCCGACAAGATGCGCGGTTTCCTCGCCTGCCGTGACATTGATCTCGGCAATGGCGACCTTGGCGCCTTCGCGCGCGAACAGGATCGCGGTGGCGCGGCCGATCCCGCTGCCGGCGCCGGTGATGAAGGCTATTTTGCCTGCGAGCCGTGCCATCGATCCTTCCTTCCCGAGCACTGATGCGAAAACAGCCGAAGGCCAGCGGTCCACCTTACGATATCGTACCGGCCTCGCACGCCCGGGAGAATGCCATGACCGACACATGCCCATTCGATCCAGCTTTATTTGCCGAGGCGGCGATCGACGCCGAGACGGCGAAGCTGAATGCGCAGATGATCGAGTTGCTGACCGGCCAACCGGAGTGGTGGATCGTCGGCGCCGAAGCCTTCCGGGCCGCACGCCGTCGCGGCGAAGGGCCGTTCCCCGCCCCGGTGATGTCCAGCCGGGCGCGAACCTTGACCATCACCGGCAAGGACGGCAACGAAATCCGCTTGCGTGTGATCGCACCGGCGCAACCCCGTGGAATTTATCTGCATCTCCACGGCGGCGGCTGGGTGCTTGGCGGTGCCGACATGCAGGACCCGATGCTGGAGCGGATCGCTGATAACACGGGTCAGGCAGTTGTCGGCGTGGAATATCGGCTGGCGCCGGAACATCCCTATCCGGCGGGTCCCGACGATTGCGAGGCTGCCGCCGCCTGGCTGGTGCAGAACGGCAAGAAGGAGTTCGGCATCGACACTCTGACCATAGGCGGCGAGTTGGCGGGCGGGCACCTGACCGCGGTAACGATCCTCCGAATGCGCGATCGCCACGGCTACACCGGGTTCCGCGGTGCCAACATTGTTTATGGCGCCTTCGATCTCAGCCTGACGCCGAGCCAGCGGCAGTTCGGCAATACCCGGCTGGTGCTGAGAACGATCGACATGCAGCAGTTCTACAACGCGTTCCTGCCGACGACCACGGACCGGCGCGTACCCGATATCTCCCCGCTCTACGCTGATCTGAAAGGCCTGTGCCCGGCTCTTTTCACCGTCGGTACCAAGGACGCGCTGCTTGACGATACGCTCTTCATGCACGCGCGCTGGGTCGCAGCGGGAAACGAGGCCGAACTGGTAATCTACCCTGGCGGGGCGCACGGCTTCACCCTGTTCCCGAACGATCTGTCGAAAGCGGCGACAGCAAGGATGGACGCCTATCTGAGCCGCGTCCTCGCCTGACCTCATAGGTGGATCGCGCCTGAAGATCCACAAAACCTGACGGGTCGTCAGTGGAAGGTCGCGGGAGTCCCATTGGTGGCGCCGAGGGCAAACCGATCTTTGGTTGCTCCGCAGTCGGCCGGTGTGCCGGCGCACTGCGTCGAGTTTGACGATGTTCATCGGAAGTTCCTCGGAGCGGGATGCTCCGACGCCTCGACCCCCGCCGACTTCTGTCAGCAGGGTGACAGTAATGAAATTCGCCTATGACGATCGCAAACTCGGCCTTTCTGAGCCCGACGAGCAAGTTTGACGCCTTGATCGGCTGGTGGCCGTCAGGTGCCGTATTCAGTTTCCAATCCCGGTTGGCAGTGACCGCCCCCGGGATCGCTGATGCTGCCTCGGCATTGACCGACAGCAATTCGGCATGGGCATGTGGCGAGCGCAGGATGGCGGCGTGCAAGGTCCCGATCCGCACCGGCAAGTCATCGCCGAAGCGGCCGCGACCGCACAACAGGTCAGCATCCTCGACGCGTGCAAATGACCGCCGAACCGGAGGTAGTCGCAGAGAGGTCGATCCCGTCACTCCGGCAGCGCGGCGAGACGCTTTTCGATCCATTCAGGCGTAGCGCCGGGCACGGTCGCCAGCTCGGAGCGCGCCTCCGCCCTGGTCTGGGTGATGCAGGGGATCACCGCGGGCGCCTCCCCGTCGTCCGGCTGGCAGGCGAATTCGAGGCGGATACCGTTAGGGTCATAGAAGTAGATGCCGAGCAGTCCCGGGAGCTGCGGGATCGGCCCGATGTAGTCGATGCCGCGCGATTTGAGCCGTGCTTCCACCTCGCGGAAGCGCTCGGCGGTGACGACGAAGGCGCAATGCTGCATGGCGCCGATGGCGTTGCGGTTGCCCGCTGGCTCCTTCCCTTTCGGGATCTCGAAGAAGGCGAGAAGGCTGTCATTGCCCATATCGAAGAAGTAATGGCGCACCCGCTCATAGGGTGGGTTGCCGCGATTGCCGGAGCCGGTGCCGAGACCGGGCGGCACCCTCATCGCGTGGACGAGCGGCATGCCGAGCACCTCGACGTAGAAGTCGGTCGTCGCCTTCATGTCGTCCGTGCAGAGCGCGAGGTGATGGACGCCGCGCAGAGTGGGTGCCAGGAGCGGACACCGGGATTCTTCACGCATGTTGTTCCCCATGTTGGCGAAAGCGGTGATGTCTACTCCTATCTGAGCGGGCTCACTCGTCAAACGCCTGCCGGCGGGCTCTGGCCGGTAAAGGTCCGGGAGCTCTATTCGGCGGCTTGCTCGATCGGCGGCGCGGGACCGCGACTGCCGGTGGGCAAATCGAACAGCCCGGAGGGCAGCTGATCGAAGTAGGACAGGATCTCCGCCGTTGCGACGACGTGGGCGTATTTGGCGTGCATGTCGCACAAGCTGACGGCGTGGCTCGCCTCGCTGCGGTCGAAGCACCCTTCCTCGGCCAGGATCACGCGGTAGTTGAGGCTGAAGGCATCGACTACGGTAGCGCGCACGCAGCCCGCAGTGGTCGTCCCGACGACGATCACGCTGTCGCAGCCCATCCTTCCGGCCCCGCATCTGATATAGTCTCGGACCACTGCGGGCGAGACAGCGATGCCACCCATCTCTCTGATCGTGAACAAACGTACCCACAAGGTAAGCGCCGACGGGGAGACCCCGTTGCTCGACGTTCTGCGCAATCATCTCGGGTTGACCGGCACGAAATTCGGCTGCGGCCTGGAGCAATGCGGCTGCTGCATGGTCCTGGTCGACGGCCGCCCGGAGAAATCCTGCGGGAAGCCGCTCTCGACCGTGGCCGGCCGGGAAATCGTGACGATCGAAGGGTTGGGCACGCCGGACCGGCCGCACCCGCTGCAACAAGCCTTTCTCGACGAGCAGGCCGGCCAATGCGGCTACTGCCTCGCCGGCATCCTGATCTGTGCCAAGGCGCTGCTCGACCGGAACCCGTCGCCGTCGCGGATGGAGATCGCCGAGGCGCTGGACGACAATATCTGCCGATGCGGCAGCCACCCGCGCATCCTGCGCGCCGTCGAGCGTGCCGCCGCGCGGCTTCGCGACGGAGCCCCGCCATGAGCTCGGCCACGCCATCGATCTTGCCGGCGGCGCTGGCCGCCAACCCGCGCCTCGATCAGTGGGTTCGGTTCCGCGAGCGCGGCAAGGTCACGGTCGCGACCGGCAAGGTCGAGATCGGTCAGGGGGTGCTGACCGCGATGCGGCAGATCGCGGCGGAAGAGCTCGACTTGCTGCCCGAGCGCGTCCTGCTTCAGAGCGGCGACACCGATCTGACCCCCAACGAAGGCTACACCGCGGGCAGCCAATCGATCCAATTCGGCGGCGTCGCGTTGCGCACTGGCCTGCGCCGAGGTGCGCGGCTTGTTCCTCGACCATGCCGCGGCAAGCTTCGGCTATGCCCGTGCGGAGCTGTCGGTACGCGACGGGGCCATAACCCGTCGCGGCGAGCCGACCGGCCACGATTACTGGTCGCTCGCCGCCGCCGTCGATCTCGGGCGCGACGCCACCGGGCGGCCGCCGACCAAGGATTTGCGCGACTATCGCGTCGTCGGCCGGAACATGCCGCGCGTCGACCTCGCCGCCAAGGTGTTCGGCGACCCGGTCTTTGTCCATGACATGGCGCTCGACGGCATGGTGCATGCCCGCGTAGTGCGCCAGCCGCGCCGCGGCGCCACGATCAAGACTATCGACGAGGCTGCCATCCGCCGGGCCGCCAAGAGCCCGATCGAGATCGTCCGGCACGGCAATTTCCTCGCCATCGTAGGCGCGGACGAAACCGCGGTCGAAGCCGTCGCCGCGGTGGCGCCGAATCATGTGGCCTGGGACGGGGTCGATGCGATCAACCCGTTCCAGGAAGAGGCGCGGTGGCTCTTGCAGCAGCCCTCGATCGACCGCGTCGTCGGCCCGCCGCTGCCGTCCGAAGCGGGGCCGGCAGCGAACCGGCGCGAGGCGACCTATACGCGCATGCACGTCGCCCACGCCTCGGTGGCGCCGTCCTGCGCGCTCGCGGTCTATCGCGACGGGCGGCTCTCCGTGTGGACGCATTCGCAGGGGGTCTATCCGTTGCGGGAGGCGCTTGCCCGCACCTTAAAGCTCGATCCGGCGGCGATCTCGGTCAAGCACGTGCAGGGGCCGGGCTGCTACGGCCACAACGGCGCCGACGATGCCGCGGCCGATGCCGCGGTCATCGCCTGTCGGATGCCGGGGAAGCCGGTCCGGGTGCGCTGGCGGCGCGAGGAGGAATTCGGCTTCGAGCCGGTCAGCCCGGCGATGGTGGTGACGGTGCGCGCGGCGCTCGACGGCTCGGAACGCCCGGCCGACTGGACCACCGAGATCTGGAGCGGGCGGCACGGCAGCCGGCCGGGGGGCGGCGGCAACCTGCTCGCCGCCGAGGCCATGCCCGACCCGCCGCCGCCACCACCCGCCGCCGAATCGCCGAATCCTCCGGGGGCCGGCACCCGCAACGGCGAGCCGCTCTACGATTTTCCCGCCAAGCGCATCGTCCATCACCTGATTGCCGAGACCCCGGTGCGGACTTCGTCCCTGCGCGGGCTCGGCGCGACCCTCAACGTGTTCGCGATCGAATCTTTTGTCGACGAGCTGGCCGAGGAGGCCGGCCGGGACCCGGTCGCCTACCGGCTGTCGATCCTGTCCGACCAACGGGCCCGTGCGGTGGTCGAGCATGCCGCTCGTATCAGTGGCTGGGCAGCGGAAATGCCGCGCGGCACGGGGCGCGGCCGCGGGATCGGCTTTGCCCGCTACAAGAACCTCGCGGCCTATGCCGCCGTCGTCGCCGAAGTCGAGGTCGACGAAAGTGTCCGCCTGGTGCGCGTGTGGTGCGCGGCGGATGCCGGCCTCGTCATCAACCCGGACGGTGCGATCAACCAGCTCGAAGGCGGGGTCATCCAGGCGGCGAGCTGGGCATTGAAGGAGGGAGTGCGCCTCGACGGCGCCGGCATCAGCTCGCGCGACTGGGAAAGCTACCCGGTATTGCGCTTCAGCGAGGTGCCCGAAGTGATCGTCGAGCTGGTCGGTTCCGCTGCCGATTTCCCGTGTCTCGGCATCGGCGAAGCATCGGGTGGCCCGACCGTCGCGGCGATCGGCAACGCCGTCGCGCACGCGCTGGGGGCGCGGATCCGCGATCTGCCGCTGACCCGCGACCGTGTTATGGCGGCGCTGCTGAGGGCATAGTTGGGGAGGATGGAACATGGCAAACGACATCGCCGGTGCGGATACACGGCTATCGCCGGTCGTCGAGATCGCTTCGGGCAAGCTGCGCGGCGCGCCCGCTGCCGGCATCTACTCGTTCAAGGGCGTGCCTTACGGCGCCTCGAGCGGGGGGCGCAACCGATTCATGCCGCCGCAACCGCCACAGCCGTGGTCCGGCGTGCGGCACGCGCTCGCCTATGCCGGCCATGCGCTGCAATCGCCGAACCGGCCGAAGCGCCGCCCGGAGCTCGAAACCGTTCTCGGCCCGGCGGACGCGACACCGGAGGGTGAAGACTGCCTGACCCTGAACCTGTGGACACCCGGCCTCGGCGATGGCGCCAGGCGGCCGGTCATGGTGTGGCTGCATGGCGGCGCGTTTGCCTATGGCTCAGGCAACCGTGCCGTCACCGACGGGACCAATCTGGCGCGGCGCGGCGATGTCGTCGTGGTCAGCGTCAACCATCGCCTGAACATTTTCGGCTTTCTGCATCTGGGGGATATCGGGGGTCCGGCCTGGGCATATTCGGGCAATGCCGGGGTGCTCGACCTCGTCGCCGCGCTGCGCTGGGTGCGCGACAACATCGAGCATTTCGGCGGCGATCCCGGCAACGTCACGATCTTCGGCGAGTCCGGGGGCGGCGGCAAGGTCAGCGTGCTGCTGGCGATGCCGGCGGCGCGCGGGCTGTTTCATCGCGCGATCATCCAGAGCGGTGCGGCGATCCGGGTGTCGACCCGCGAGCGGGCCAATGCGCTCGCCGAAGCGGTGCTGAAGGAAGTCGGTCTCAGCCGCGGCGAGTGCGAGCGGTTGCAGATGCTGCCGGCCGAGCAGCTGCTGGCGGCGATGGCGCCGGCCTCGCGCGCGGTCGGCCGCACCCGGTGGCCGCTGCTCGACCGCTACGATTTCGGCCCGGTGGTCGACGGCATGGATCTGCCGCAGCACCCGGGCGAGCCGGGCGCGCCCGCGATCGCCGCCGGCATCCCGCTGATGATCGGTGGCACCCGGGAGGAGAGCGCTTTCTTCCTGGCCGATGACGATGCGGTGTGGAACGGCACCCTGAGCGAGCAAGCGTTGCGGCAGCGCGTTGCGGCGGTGGCCGGCGCCGAGACCGACGATGTGCTCGCCGCCTATGCCGCCGCGATGCCGCAGGCGAGCCCGGGCGACCGGCTGATCGCGGCGCTGACCGGCTCGAATTTCTGGATCCGCTCGGTGCTGCTGGCTGAGCGCTACGCCGCGCGGCCCGCTGGCGCATCGGGCCGGGCCCCGGTCTACATGTACTCGCTCGACTGGCGGAGCCCAGCGCACGACGGCCGCCTGAAGGCGCACCATGCGATGGATCTGCCCTTTGTCTTCGACAACGTCGATGTGCCGGACACCACCGCCGGCGCGCCGGGGGCCCGCGACCTGGCGGCGCGAATTTCGGCGACCTGGATCGCCTTTGCCCGGAACGGGACGCCGGACAATTCGGCGATCCCGTCTTGGCCCCCTTACACGAGCCAGGACCGCGCGACCATGATCCTCGACAGCGCCTGCCGCGTCGCGGACGATCCGGACCGCGACATTCGGCTATTATGGAGCCGTGTCGCTGCGACAGCTTGAAGCGAGGGCGGCGACCCGCCAAAATCTGCGCGAGCTGAATTGAGACCATCTAGCTAGGTAGGAACCAGACATTTGACTTCGTTTCTTGTCTTCCCGGCGAAGGCCGGGACCCACTTCTGCCGTGGGTACCGGCCTGCGCCGGTACGACGGATGGGTGGTACGATTGGTCAGGCGCTGTCCACTCTCATGTGACCACTGCGCAAACGGATGGAGGCGGATCTGATGGCAACCGACGGCACGAATAACCAGAAATCGTATCTATACTTGGGCCTGGCCGGCGAAACCGGGCGCGGCCGGGTGGTGCACTCCGGTCTCTTCCGCATGGCCGAGGGCAGCGACGAATGGGAGGCGCTTCGGCACGGCCTGCCCGAGGCGCCGGCGGTGCGCGCGCTTGCGGTGCATCCGCTGAAGCCCGAGATCGTCTATGCCGGCACGCAATCCGGACCCTATCGCAGCGCCGACCGCGGCGAGCACTGGGAGAAGGTCGCGTTGCCCGATCACGGCCTGCCGGTGTGGTCGGTGCTATTTCACCCGCACGATCCCGACGTGATCCTGGTCGGCTGCGAGAACTGCGAGATCTACCGCAGCGACGATGCCGGCGAGCATTGGGCCCGGCTGCCGGTCATGGTGCGCTTTCCCGAGATCACCACGGCACCGGGCGCCAACCCGGCAAAGCGGGTGCTGAAGATGGACGCCAGCGCCGCCGAGCCCGAGCTGCTCTACGCCGCGATCGAGGTCGGCGGCACCCTGCGCTCGACCGACGGCGGCGAGCATTGGGAAAATTTGAGCCACGGGCAATACGTCAACGACGACGCCGTCGACATGCACGGCGTGCTGGCCAGCCGCTGGCGCCCGGGCACGGTTTACGGCATCGGCCGGGCCGGCATGTTCCACAGCGCCGACGGCGGCGACCATTGGCGGCACGTGCCGTTGGAGCCGCTCAACCCGAAGGGCCAGATCTACTGCCGCGACATCCGCGAGGTGCCGGGCACTCCGCGCAAGCTGTGGGTCGCGGCGGGCGGCAGTTTCCAGAGCGAGGTCGGCGTGCTGCTGCACAGCCCGGATGGCGGCGACAGCTGGGCCCGGGTCGAGATGGGGCTGAAGCCGGCGCACACGATGTTCGCCCTGGCCTTCGACGAGCGCCGGCCAGCGCGGATGTCGTGCGCCACCAATGGCGGCGAGGTCTACAGCAGCCCGGACGGCGGCGAGAGCTGGACCGCCCACCCGGCACCGCCGGGGGGCACGCAGATCTACGCTCTGGCGCGCGGCTGAGCGCGGCGGCGGGTCGGGGAAGCGGCGGCTCGCCTGCTCGCCTCCCCGATAGCCAGATCGGCGGCGCGTCGTGAGCCGGCCGCTGCTCGTGATCGACGGCGACTCGTTCGCCCATCGCTCATATCACGCCCTGCCGAAGTCGATCCGGCGGAACGGCAATCGCGGCGGCGGGGCGATCGTCGGCTTTGCGAACTTCCTGCTGAGGCTGTTTGAAAGCGAGCAGCCGCGCGCGGTCCTTGTGGGCTGGGACACCCTCGGCGCCCCGACCTACCGGCAGAAGCTGCTCCCCACTTATCAGGGCGGTCGAGACTTCGACGGCGAACTGGTCGAGCAGCTCGAAATCCTGCCGCAATTCGTCGCGGCGTGCGGGTTCGCCTCTGCGAAGGCGGCGGGGTACGAGGCCGACGACTTCCTCGCCGCCGCGGTCGCGCAGGAAGAGCGCCGGGGCGGAACCGCGATCGTGGCGAGCGGCGACCGCGACGCGTTTCAGCTCGCCTCGGCGGCGACGACGATCCTCCAGCCGGTGCGCGCCGGCGAGATGGCCCGCATCGGGCCCGCGGAAGTGCGCGAGCGCTATGGCGTCGAACCCGAGCAGGTGCCCGATTTTATCGCCCTCCGCGGCGACCCGTCGGACAAGATACCGGGTGCCGCGGGCGTCGGGCCGAAGGGTGCGGCGTCCCTTCTGCGCCGCTACGGGTCGCTCGAACATGCGCTCGCGGACGGAAGGTTCGCGGCCCAGGCGGAGCAATTGCGGCTCTATCGCACCATCGCCTCGATGGACGCCGCCGCACCGCTCCCGTGTCTGCGCGATCAAACACCGAGCTGGGGCGCGGCGGCGGCCCTGGCACGCGAGTGGGACCTGAACCGGCTGGCGGATCGCCTCGCCGATCTCGGGTAGTCGCGCGCCGGAAGCGGCGCCTCACCTGGTATCTGCAATCAATCGGAGCGCACGTGCCCCTGCTTCACGCCGTCGCCCGGGCGTCTTCGAGGATCATCTCCGAGGCCTTCTCGCCGATCATGATCGACGGCGCGTTGGTGTTGCCGGCCGGGACCGAGGGCATGACCGAGGCGTCGACGACGCGCAGCCGTCCGACCCCGCGCACCTTGAGCCGCGGGTCGAGCACCGCGGCCTCGTCGCCGCCCATGCGGCAGGTGCCGACCGGGTGCAGGTTGGAGATGCCGTTGCGGCGGATCGCAGCCTCGAACTCGGCGTCGGTCTCGACCTCCTTGCCCGGGATCAGCTCGTCGGCGACATAGCCGGAGAGGGCGGGCTGACTGACGATCCTGCGCGCCAGCCGCATGCCGGCGGTCAGCGCCTGCAGATCGTATTGCGTCTTCAAAAAGTTGAAGCGGATGGCCGGCGGGGCGAGCGGATCGGCGCTCTTCACCCGGACATCGCCGCGCGCGTCGGGCCGCAGATGGACGGCGCTGACGGTGAAGCCGGGGAAGGGGTGCGGAAAGACGCCTTTCCGGGTGCGCTCGGCAAAGCTCCACAGGCTGAAATTGAGCTGAATGTCGGGCCGCTCGAAGCGCTGGTCGCTGCGGGCAAAGCCGCCGGCGCAGATCCCGTTGGTCGCCAACGGCCCGGTGCGGAACAGCATGTACTGCATGCCGGCGATGACCTTGCGCAGCGGGTTGTTGGCGACGTCGTTCAAGGTGATCGGCCTGGTGCAGCGGAACGCCAGCCGGACATAGAAATGGTCCTGCAGATCGGCGCCGACGGCCGGCATGTCGCGCATGACCGGAATGCCGAGGCTGCGCAGCAGCTCGCCCGGCCCCAGCCCGGAGAGTTGCAGGAGCTGCGGCGAATTGAAGACCCCGCCGCACACGATGACCTCGCCCCGCGCCCGCGCGGTCCGGCGCGTGCCGTTCTCGAGATACTCGACGCCGGCTGCGCGACCGTCCTCGATCACCACGCGCGTCGCCAGCGCATTCGTCGCTACGGTCAGATTTTGGCGATTGCGCGCCGGGCGCAGATAGGCCGCGGCCGTGCTCCAGCGCCGCCGCCCTTTGGTCGTGCTCTGGAACGGGCCGGCGCCTTCCTGCTCGCCGTCGTTGAAGTCGTTGTTGGCCGGCAACCCGGCCTCGATCGCCGCCGCAATCCAATGCTCGGCCAACTCGAAGCGGGCCGGCTGGTCGGACACCCGCAGCGGGCCGCCGACGCCGTGGAACGCATCGGATCCGCGCTCCTGGTCCTCGGCCTTCCTGAAATAGGGCAGCACGCTGTCCCAATCCCAGCCGGTGCAGCCGCGCTGGCGCCATCCGTCGTAATCGGCGGGGTTGCCGCGCATGTAGACCATGCCGTTGATCGAGCTGGTGCCGCCCAAGACCTTGCCGCGCGGCTGGTACATCGATCGGCCTTCGAGCTCGGGCTCTGGCTCGCTTTCGTACATCCAATTAACGCGCGGATTGCTGAACAGCCGGCTGTAGCCCATCGGCACATGGATCCAGGGATAACGATCCTTGCCTCCCGCCTCGAGCAGCAGCACGCGGAAATGCCCGGATTCGCTGAGCCGCGCGGCGACGACGCAGCCGGCGGAGCCGGCGCCGGTCACAATGTAGTCGTAGGTGTCCTCGTCGGTCGTCATGTTTCCCCTCACGCCCGCAGGGCCGTCGGCGCGATTCGGGCCGCGGTCGCGTCGTCCTGCGGAAACAGCAGCTCTTCATAGACCTCGATCGTGCGGGCGCACATCGCCTCGCGGGTGAAGTGGGCGGCGATATGGGCGATCGCCCGCCGCGCCAGCAGCGAGCGCTCGCCGACCCCGAGCGCGAGGGCGGCGCCGATCGCCGCGGCGAGGGCGGCGGGATCGCGCGCCGGCACCAGCCAGCCGGTCGAGCCCGGCACGATCGTCTCGCGGGCGCCGCCGTGGTCGGTGGCGACGACCGGCCGGCCCATCGCCTGCGCCTCGACGATGATCCGGCCGAAACCCTCGGGATCGCTCGACGCCGAGACCACGACATCGGCCAGCATGTAGGCGGCCGGCATGTCGCGGCAGTCCTCGACGATGCGAAAGAGGCCGCCGAGCCCATGCCCCTCGATCGCCGCATCGAGCTCGCGGCGAAAGCCGCGCCGCTGTTCCGGGCCGACCATCAGGCAGCAGATGTCGCGGCGGCCCAGGGCTGCCATCGCGGCGATGAAATCGAGCCCGCCCTTCCACCGCGTCAGCCGGCCCGGCAGCATCACCGTTGGCACCCCGTCGGGCAGCCGCCATTGCCGGGCGAGGCTGGCGACCCGTGGGCCGCCGACCCTGTGCGGGTCGAAGCTGTCGAGATCGACGCCGCGCGGGATCGTGCGCAGCCGGTCCGGGCCGACGCCATAGACGCCGGCGGCATGCTCGGCGACGAAGTCGGAGATGGCGATGACCCGCTCGCCGCGCGCCATGACCGAATTGTACCAGCGCTTCGGCGCCGAGCCGGCGCCGTAGGCGTTGTGAAAGGTGGTGACGAAACGCCGGCCGGTCGCACTCGCCGCCGACCACGCGCTCCACGCCGGGGCGCGGCTCCTGGCATGGACGATGTCGATGCCGAGACGGCGAATCGCGTCGACCAGGGCCACCGTGTTGCGCCGCATGACCAGCGGGTTCTTCGAGGCCAGCGGCAGGGTCAGGTGATGGGCGCCACCGCGGGCGACCTCGCGTTCGAGCGGGCCGCCGGCCGAGGCGACATAGGCGCTCCATCCGGCCGCGCTCAACGCCGCCGCCAATTCGACCGTGCCGCGCTCGGCCCCGCCCGATACCAGGCTCGGGACGACCTGAAGAACCGCCGGCGGGCGGCCTTCCGACGGCCGGTCTTCCGACGGGCGACCTTCTGGTGGGCGGAGCATGGTGTTATCGTCGCCATCCCTGCCGCTTGCCGCAAGCCCGCAATGAACCCGCCGGAATTCTTGTCACTTCCCGACGGTGCAACGATTGCCTACCACCGGCTCGCCGGGGCCGCTCCGGGGATCGTCTTTCTCGAAGGCTCGCGCTCCAACATGGCCGGCACCAAGGCGCTGTTCCTCGAAGAATGTTGCCGGCAGCGCGGCCGCGCTTATCTGCGCTTCGACTATTTCGGTCACGGCGCGTCGAGCGGCGATTTCGTCGACGGCACGATCGGGCGCTGGGCCGGGGATGCAATCGCGGTCGTCGACCAGCTGACCGAGGGTCCCCAAATCCTGGTCGGGTCGAGCATGGGCGGTTGGATCATGCTGCTTGCGGCACTCGCCCGGAAAGAGCGCATCCATGCGCTGGTCGGCATCGCCGCCGCACCCGATGCGACCGAAGACCTGCTGTGGCCGCGGCTCGATGCGGCGCAGCGCAACGAGCTGCTGACCACAGGCTCGGTGACCCTGCCCTCCGAATACGATGCGGCCGGCTACACCTATCGCCTCGGCATGATCGAGGACGGCAAGCGGCACCTGCTGATGCGCGCGCCGATCGCGCTCGACTGTCCGGTGCGATTGCTGCATGGCCTGCGCGACACGTCGGTGCCGTGGCAAACCAGCCTGCGCCTCGCCGAGCAGCTCGCCGGCGGCGATGTCACCGTCACCCTGGTCAAGGACGGTGATCACCGCCTCTCGACCGCGCCCGACCTCGCCCTCCTCGCCCAAACCCTCGACGATCTGGTCGGTCGTGGTCAGTCGTAGGATCGGGTTGAGCGGAAGAAGCTGGGCAAAAATCCCGCTGCATCGCCATCGTGCGCGCAAGCTCGCCGTCCAGCAGATCCGGGCTATCGCACGCACGATCGCCAATTTCCGCCGAGCCTGCCCTCGGGCCGGGCGAAGGTCGGGAGCCTGGATCGAAACGCTATACAGCGCGACACATACCAGGGCCCTGACATATCATCCCGCATCCGAGACAGTAAGCAGTCTCGCCGCTTCCCCAGTTTCGCGTCGCCTGCAAAGCAGCATATCCGGCTCCGGAGCAGACCGACCATCCCAGCTCCGTGCTTGGCAAAAAGCGGTGCCGGGTGCACACTCCGCAACCTGTGGGGAGCAGCTGTGTCCGCGGCTGATCCGTCGCCGGATGGAATGAGAAAATCTCGTAAGCCCTTGAAAGAGCCTGTAGCTCAGCCGGTAGAGCAACTGACTTTTAATCAGTAGGTCGTGGGTTCGAATCCCGTCGGGCTCACCAACATTATCAGAAGCTGCGGGCGGACGGCAAAGACTAGGTATCCCCAAGGTATCACGCGGTGCGATTTGGCGAGATCCGAGGGGTGCTTTCCGAGGCTTGGCCTCGCGCGTGCGCGCGCGTACTGGTCCGGAAAATCCCCGACCGCTAACCGGTTGCAACGCTTTCTTGCGGCAACCCGGAGACGCTTACGGCACGCTCCACCCGGCGCAGAAGCCGCTGTAACCGGCTCGCCTGCCACCGGCCGCCACGCGGTGACGCAATGCCGCGCCTGTTCAACGCATTCGCGATGCCGCGGAGGCTGGTCGTGCCTTCGGCCTGTATCGCCACGATCACCGGCACCATGTCGGCTGCGAAAGCGTCGGCGCGAGCCGCTTGAATCGCATTTGCCCGCACTCTGCCAATATGCCGCGCCCGCTCCCACCGGATGCGACGCTCCTCCTGAGTATTCTCGACGATCACCGGGCCGATTGGGCCAGGCAGGAATTTAGGAAATTCCTGAAACAAGTAGATCGTGGGCTTCATCGCGGGAGGCGCGCGTAGCCGCTAACAGGGCTGTCTGTTTTCGGAAGATGCACCATCGTCCGCGTAGCTCACGACCTCGACGGTGACCGGACCGCTGTCCTCGCCCGATACCTGCATCGGCAGCACCTTGCCGAGCAGCGTCATGAACGCGACCGGGTTCTTTACGGACTGCTCGAAGAGATATTGTTCGCCGCCGGCCTTGTCGAGCGCGTCCAAGATCATGTCCTTGAGCGCGCGGGTCATCTTGTTCTTGGCGCCTTTGGGTCGCCCCTTCCCGGCAGCCGGCGGGCGCGTTCCTTTCAGCGCGGGCATCGGACCGATCCTCTATCGGACACTATTTTGCGGGGCGTTGGCACACGATCCGCGGTGCCGGGCGGACGGGAGGCGGAGCGCACGGGCGCTAAGGTGCATATGAGAGTCTGCAGTCTTGAACACAAATGACCTGTCACCGCAGCCTCACGGCCCTTCTTTCGCCCCGGCGGCCTCGCGCTCGTAGGAGCGCGTCAGTAGCTCTTCAAGCGTCACGGTGCCTTCGACCTTAGAGGTGGCCGGCTTCGTCTGGACAGCTTTCCGCTCTCGATAAGTGGAAGCTCTGCCGGTTGCCGTCGTGGTGTGCCGAACACGGCGGCGAAATTCATGCTGCCGCACGCTGCGGCAGGTGGTGGAAGTAGGCTTGATCGGGGGTTCGAGCGTCAAGGCTCGAATGCGGCCGCTTGCGGTTGTAGAAGTCCGGATAGCGGCCGATCGAAGCGCGTGCCTCGCCGACGCTGTCGTAGGCCCGGAGATAGACCTCTTCATATTTGATCGAGCGCCAGAGCCGTTCGACGAAGACGTTGTCCCGCCACGATCCCTTGCCGTCCCTGCTGATGGCGATCGCCTTCGTCAGCAGCACATCGGTGAACGCGGCGCTGGTGAATTGGCTGCCTTGGTCGGTGTTGAAGATCTCCGGCCTGCCGTGTCTGGCCAGCGCCTCCTCGACCGCCTCGAGGCAGAACTCGACCTCCATCGTGATCGAGAGCCGCCAGGCCAGGACCCGGCGGAACCAGTCGACCACGGCAGCCAGATAGACGAAGCCGCGCGCCATCGGCCACGCGCCATCGGGATGCAGGTGATGTCCATCGCCCACGCCTGGTTCGGCCGCTCGACCGCCACGGAGCGCAGCAGATACGGGTAGATCTTGTGGCCCGGCCCGGGCTTGGATGTGTTCGGCCGGCGGTAGATCGCGGTGATGCCCATCCGCTTCATCACCGTGGATACGCGCTGGCGGCCGATCGCGACGCCCTCGCCACGCAACAGATCGCGCAGCATCCGGCTGCCCGCGAACGGGTAGTCGAGATGCAGTTCGTCGATCCGCCGCATCACCGCCAGATCGGCCGGCGCCACCGGCCGCGGCCGATAGTAAAGGCCGCTTCGGCTCAGCTTCAGGACCGCCGCCTGCCGGGTCAGCGATAGCTCGTGTGAACGGTCGATCATCGCTTTGCGCTCGGCATGCCGGCCTTGCTGAGCGCGCCGGCCAAAAAATCGTTCTCCAGCGCCAGCTCGCCGATCTTGGCGTGCAGCGCCTTCAAATCCACCACGCGCGCCGCCTCCGGGGCCCCGCCCCGCCGGAGCCAAACACCGCGGCTGCCCCGTCGAGAAGCTGCGCCTTCCAGTTCGTGATCTGGTTCGCGTGAACGTCAAACAACTGCGCCAGCTCCGCCAGCGTCTTCTCACCCTTGAGGGCCGCCAATGCCACCTTCGCCTTGAAGCCCGGTGTGTGGTTCCGGCGTGCCCGTCTCGTCATGCTCTCTCCTGATCCGCGGCCACCCTGGCCGCTGTCAGGCAGAAAATCCACTTATCCCGCTCCCCAGATTCCCCAGGCCACCTCTCGATCACAGCATCTAACCCATCCTATCCATGACGCGCGCAGCCAGGGAGCGTCCTTCGGTGTCTGTTGATTGCGGTCCCTCGCCCGTTGCGTCTGTTTCGTCGCTGGCTGTGGTCTGTGGGGTTGGCGCTGGAGGTTTTCGAGACTGGCTGCTGGGGCGATAGAGCCCCGTCAATTACGGCCCTGTCGGCATCAGCACCGCCGCGATATGGCGGATCAAACTGGCGTCTGGGCAGGCAGCGGCAAAGGCGAGCCACACGCGCGATACCGTCTCGATAACCCGCGCGCCGAGCTTCAAAAGACGGAGTTGAATGGTGGCGAACTCAGCATTGGCGAGCGCGTGTCCCCTCGCGATGGCGTCGCGGACGGTGAGCATGAGCCAGTAGGCGGCGGTGTGC
Organism: uncultured Alphaproteobacteria bacterium; assembly: GCA_963703855.1. GTDB lineage: Bacteria > Pseudomonadota > Alphaproteobacteria > ATCC43930 > CGMCC-115725 > AP-15. The sequence continues at coordinate 319,540 of CAVPFW010000015.1, read as the reverse complement.
AGGATCAGCCGCATCTGGTTGGCGAGTGGGTTGCGGCAGCTGGTGCGATCGGAGGAAAGCTGGGCCTTGTGCAATTTGATCAGGTTCTCGGCCTGCCCTCGGGCGCAGTAGAGCGTCTGGTAGATATGCGCGGCCGATCCCAACCTCAAGACCGCCAAGGCGCTCGGCCTCACCATCCCGCAATCGCTGCTCGCGGCTGCCGACGAAGTCATCGAGTGATGGCGCGCGTTGCTGCGAGCGGGCATTGCAATCTTCGGTAGTGTGGCAGCGCTAGCGCGGCCGCGAGGCTCAATTGGAAGCCGAATGACGCTTCAAATCAGCGGCTTGACCGGTATTCCGAACGGCCAATTCGCCCCGTCATGAATAAGTAAGATGGGCTAGACCCACGACTGGTACGGCCGCTTTGAGTCAGGAGCCGTCCTCCCAAATCGGCACGGTCGGCGACTGGCGTCATCAGGCGTCTGCGTCATCGAGAGGCATCTCCCGTCCGCCTCGGTTTTCTGGGGGGCGGCAGGATGATGACGTAACGCGATCAAGACTGCCAGCGTCCCGACACCTCCCCTGGGGGGCACGCGCTGGGTGTGCGCCTGGCGAGCAGATTGCCGCGGGCGGACGCTCGCTCTCTCCCGGCGTTGTCGCGTCCAGCGCGCGGGCTCGATCCCCGACACGGGCACCGCGAAATCGCCGCAACTTCGACAACAACTCGCCCGCTTTTTCGGCGTTGTCCACCCGCGTCCGGGAACACCCTTGCCGTATGTTTGCCGTAAAACGTGGGGTTTCCCTGATAGCCGCCTCGTAACTACTTGAAATTATTGGCGTCCCCTACCGGATTCGAACCGGTGTTGCCGCCGTGAGAGGGCGGTGTCCTGGGCCTCTAGACGAAGGGGACGAAGCCTCGCTCGTTAATAGCGGCTGACGCCGGCCGGGACAAGCGCCGGACATGCCGCAGCCGCCGGGACGTCCGCCTATTCGCGGAAATCCAGATCCCTATTCGCGGAAATTCAGGTATTGCAGCGGCTGCTCGAGCTTGAGGCCGCGGGCCGCGGCGATCGCATCCTGCAGGTCGTCGCGCTTTTTGCCGGTGACGCGCAATTCGTCGCCCTGGATCGACACCTGCACCTTGAGCTTCTTGTCCTTGATCTCGCGGATCAGCTGGCGGCCGAGGTCGGCCCCGACCCCCTGGCGCAGCGCGATCGTCTGCCGCAGGGCGTTGCCCGAGGCCTTTTCCGGCGGCTTGTAGTCGAGCGCCCCGGGCTCGACCTTGCGCCGGGTCATGTGCACCTTCAACAGCTCGTGCATCTGCTTCAGCTTGAGCTCGTCGTCGGCGAGGATGGTCAGCACGCCTTCCTTGCGCTCGATCGTGCATTTGCTGCCCTTGAAGTCGAACCGCGTCGAGATCTCGCGGGTCATGCCGGCAAGCGCATTGTCGACCTCGGCGAGGTCGATCCGCGAAACGATGTCGAAGCTCGGCACGGCGGGCCTCCGTTGCATGATATTTCCGACCGATATAGCGCGCCCGGGCACAAAAATCAGCGCCGATCGCCGGGCTCCTGCGCCGGCCGGGTAAAGACCGGCTGGTCCATGACCGATTGCAGATAGCCTCGGATGCGCCGGTCGGCGGCGCCGCCCGGCAATCGTCGGCGCGGCGCGGTCGTCGCCTCGTCGGGTTGAGCCTTGCGGCCCCACTCGGTAACGGCCGCGCGCAGCTCCGGATCGCCGAGGATGAAATCGACGGTCTGGTTCTGCGTGCCGAGCCCCGGGGCCCCGTTCTCCGCGGTCAATTCGCGGTAGAGCTCGATCGCGTAGGCGATCGCGTGGCTGATCAGCTCGGTTTCTTCGGCGAGTGCGGTCATCGGCTGCTCCCGGTCGGCTTTGCCCGAAGGGAAAACGCCGCCGCAGCCCGAGCGTTCGCTTCATCGCCGGCGATAAACCCGCGCCGTCGCCGCGAGCCCGGCTTCGACGGGGACCGCCGGCAACCAGCCAAGCACCCGGCGGGTCTCGCCATCGTCGACCTGCAGCGAAGAGCTGAGCCGCGCCACCGCCGGCCCCAGCGCCGGAACCCGGCAGAGCGCGGCCAGGGCTGCCGCCGGGACCGCGAACATCCGCGCCGGGCATCCGAGCCCGGCCGCCAGCGCGCGGATCAGCTTCGGCGTCGACAGGTCCGCCGCATCGCGCGCCAGCAATACCCGCCCGGCCGCCTCGGGATGGATGCAGGCCGCGGCGACGAGATCGACGAGGTTGTCGAGAAAGATCAGGCTGCGCCGGTTGTCGAGGCCGGCGAACGGCAGCGGCAGCCCGCTCGCCACCAGCCGGAGCAACGCACGCAGGTTGCCTTTGACCCCCGGCCCGTGGACCAGCGGCGGGCGCAGGATGACGAGGTCGAGGCCGGTCTCGCGCGCCGCCGCAGCGAGCTCACCCTCGATCGCCAGCTTGGCGCGGCCGTAAGCCTCGTCCGGCAACGCCGGGTCGGCGGCGCGGAACGGCGCTCCCGGCCGGGTCGCCGATCCCATCGCCCGGATCGAGCTCACATGCACAAAGCGGCCCACCCCGGCCGCCGCCGCGGCGCGCGCCAAGGCCGCCGCGGCCTCGGCTTCGACCGTGCCGGCGGCGGCGGTGAGCGGGCGGTGCGCCCGCGTCGCGAGATGGACGACGATCTCGACCCGATCGAGGTGGCCCGACCAGTCCGTCCGGGGCCCGATATCGCCGACCGGGCGCGGCTCGACGCCGGCGATCGGCTGTGCCGGGCCGCGCGTCGCGCCGATTACGGCATGACCGCAGCCGGCCAGCGCGCGGCACAATGCCGCGCCGATAAACCCGGCGGCGCCAGTCACCAGGATGCGCGCCACGCCTCGGCTCCCAGCTGCCCGCGATCGATTGCGCAAGCGATCGCGCGGCGAATGCATTAGAGAGGGGGCGGTCCCGAGGCAAGACCGCCGGAGCCACCCTCGATCGCCGTCGTCGCGGTTCCCCAGTGACTCTTTCCGATTCTATCCTCCCCCTTTCCGTGGCGCCGATGCCCGCCCCGGGGGTCGGCGCGCGGCGGCCGAAGCTGTTGTTTCTGGTCACCGAGGATTGGTATTTCTGCTCGCATCGCCTGCCGGTGGCGCGGGCGGCGCGCGATGCGGGCTTCGAGGTCGTCGTCGCCGCCCGGGTGCGCGCGCACGGCCCGCAGATCGCCGACGAGGGTTTTACGTTGCGCCCGATCGCCTGGCGCCGCCGCGGCGACGGGCTTCTCGGCGCGGTGCGGGCGGTGCAGGCGATCGCGCGGCTCTACCGCGACGAACGCCCGGACATACTGCATCACGTCGCGCTGAAGCCGGTGCTGTTCGGCGGGCTCGCCCGCGCGCTGGCGTTCCGCGGCGCCGCCGACGCGCCGGCGGTGATCCAATCCTTGATGGGCCTCGGCTCCGGGTTTTCGGCGACGGCTCTCGCGGCGCGGCTGCGCCGGCCGCCGCTCGCTCTCGCCTTGCGCCTCGCTGCCGGGAGCGGCCGGGTCGTGGTGCAGAACCCTGAAGACGCCGCCGCCCTCGCCGGGTTCGGCATCGACCCGCGGCGGGTGGCGCTGATCCGGGGATCGGGGGTGGATATCGGGCATTTCGGGCCGCTGCCGATGCCCGGCGGGGAGACCGTCACCGTGGCGCTCGTCTCGCGCATGCTGCGCGACAAGGGCGTGCTCGACGCGGCCGCGGCGATCGGCCGCCTGCGGGCGCGCGGCCTGCCGGTGGCGCTGGAGCTGGTCGGGCCGACCGATCCCGACAATCCGGGCTCGCTGTCGGCGGCTGCCTTGGCGGCGCTCGCCGCCGCGCCGGGGATCGCCTGGCTCGGCGCAGTCGCCGACGTGCGCGAGGTGTGGCGCCGCGCGGCGATCGCGGTGCTGCCCTCGACCTATGGCGAAGGGGTGCCCAAGGCCCTGCTCGAGGCCGCCGCCTGCGCCCGGCCGATCGTCGCCAGCGATGTTCCCGGCTGCCGCGAGGCGGTGCGCGCGGGCGAGACCGGAATCCTGGTGCCGCCGCGCGACATCGGCGCGCTGGCCGAGGCCATTGCGGCCCTCGCTGCCGATCCGGCGCTGCGCGAGGCGATGGGACAGGCCGGCCGGCGCTTGATCGAATCTCGTTTTGCCGACGACATCGTCGCCCGCGAGACCGTGGCGCTCTACCGCGCGGTGCTGGCGGAGAGAGCGTCGCACCCGCTCCCATTCCCTTCCCCGCGTGCGGGGGAGGGTTAGGTGGGGGCGCCGCATGGCCGGCGTAGACCGAGCCCGCGATGATCCGCGCCTGGCTCGCCGCTGCGGCGATCGCCGGGTTTCTGTCGGTGGCGGCGGGCGCCGTCGCCGCGCACCTCGCCGGCGGGAACGCGCGGGCGGCCGAGCTGCTGCGCACCGGCGCCCTCTACGGCATGGTCCACGCGGCAACCCTTCTCGCGGTCGCGGCGTTGGCCCGGCGCAACGATCGGCCCGGTATTTTGTTAACCGTCGCGGGATGGAGTTTTGTCGCCGGCGTCTTTCTGTTCAGCCTCAGCCTGTTCGCGCTGGGGTTGGGCGGAAATGCTGCGCTCGGTCTGGTTACGCCGTTTGGCGGCGCGGGTTTGCTGGTCGGCTGGGCGGCGCTCGGGCTTCACGCGGCGCGCCGCGGCTGACCTTCCTCGGCGCGTGCCGACCGGGCGATTCCGATTAGGCCGGGAGCCGGAGTGTGCGACACTTCGCGCGGCTTTCTTGCGAGGTCCGATGACCACCCTCCTCTATACCCACGACGCCTGCCTCGAGCATGATCCCGGCAGCCATCACCCGGAATCGCCGGCCCGTTTGCGCGCCGTGCTCGCGGCGATCTCGGGGCCGCAATTCGCCGGGCTCGAGCGGCGCGAGGCGCCCGAGGCGGCGATCGACGATCTGCTGCGGGTGCATTCGCGGCACCATGTCGAGCGGGTGCTCGGCGCCGTTCCCAAAGCGGGCCATGTCGCGATCGACGCCGACACGGTCCTGTCCCCGGCCTCCGGGCGGGCGGCATTGCGCGCGGCCGGGGCGGTCGCCGCGGCGGTCGACGCCGTCGTCGCCGGGGAGGCCGACAACGCCTTTTGCGCGGTGCGCCCGCCCGGCCACCACGCCGAGCGCGAACGGGCGATGGGGTTCTGCCTGTTCAACAACGCCGCGATCGGCGCGCTGCGGGCACGCGACATGCACGACATCGCGCGGGTGACGGTCGTGGATTTCGACGTTCATCACGGCAACGGCACGCAGGCGGCGTTCGAAGCCGACGACAGCCTGTTCTACGCATCGACCCATCAGCACCCGCTCTATCCCGGCACCGGTGCTGCGAGCGAGACCGGGGTCGGCAACATCGTCAACGTGCCGCTGCGCCCGATGTCCGGCTCCGGCCCCTTCCGTCTCGCGATGACCGGGCGCGTGCTGCCCGCGCTCGACGCGTTCCGCCCCGAGCTGGTCATCGTCTCGGCCGGGTTCGACGGGCACCGCAGCGATCCGCTGGCTCAGCTGATGCTCGAGGAAGCCGACTACGCGTGGGTCACCGAGAAGCTTCTCGAAATCGCCCGCCATCATGCGCAGGGACGGCTCGTTTCGACGCTCGAAGGCGGCTATGATCTGCCGGCGCTCGGCGCCAGCGCGGCGGCTCACCTCCGCGTCCTGATGGCGGCATGAGCGCGCGCGATCCGATCCGGCATTGTTGCGGATTTGCAACATCCGGACAGTTTCGTGCTCTCGCGCCGGTCGGGAGCGGCCTATCAACCTCGCGTTATCTGCTGGAAGAGTCCAGATGGCTGAGACGAGCCTGCCCGCCGATATCGCGGCGATGAATTTCGAGGACGCGCTCGCCGAGCTCGAGCAGATCGTGCGCCGGCTCGAAGCCGGGCAGGTCAAGCTCGACGAGGCCATCCTGTCCTACGAGCGCGGGGCGCAGCTGAAGCAGCATTGCGAAAGAAAGCTCAACGAGGCGCAGCAGCGGGTCGAGCGCATCGTCATCGGCCCCGACGGCGCCATTGCGGCGGAGCCGGCGAGACTTGACTGATACATTGTGGTCGGATGCGATGCCGTTTCCCGAGGCGCTGGCGCAGGCTGCGGCCCTGACCGATGCGGCGCTCGGGCGGCTGCTGGTCGTGCCGTCGGACCTCGAGGGGCGGGTCGTGGAGGCGATGCGCTATTCGGCCCTGGCCCCGGGCAAGCGGCTGCGCCCGTTCCTGGTGCTGGCCGGGGCCCACCTGTTCGGCGTCGCCCGCGGCTGCGCGCTGCAGGCGGCGGCGGCGATCGAGATGGTCCACGCCTACTCCCTGGTCCATGACGACCTGCCGGCGATGGACGACAGCGATCTGCGGCGCGGCCGCCCGACCTGCCACAAGGAGTTCGACGAGGCGACTGCGGTGCTGGCCGGCGATGGGCTGCTGACCGCGGCTTTCGGGGTGCTCGCACACCCCGACACCCATGCCGATTCGGCGGTGCGCTGCGAGCTGGTGGCGACGCTCGCCGCGGCCGCCGGCGCCGTCGGCATGGTCGGCGGCCAGATGATCGACCTGATCGCCGAGCATCGGCGGCTCGACATCGGCGCCATCACCCGGCTGCAGCGGATGAAGACCGGGGCATTGATCGCGTTCTCCTGCGAGGCCGGAGCGATTCTCGCCAAGGCCCCGGCCGAGCCGCGCAGCGCGCTGCGCGGCTATGCCCATGACCTCGGATTGGCGTTTCAGATTGCCGACGATCTGCTCGATGTCGACGGCTCGGCGGCCGAGACCGGAAAGCCGGTCGGCGCCGACGCCGCCGCCGGCAAGGCCACCTTTGTCTCGATCCTCGGCGTCGAGCGCGCCCGGGCGCAGGCCGAGCTTCTGATCGGCCAGGCGGTCGCGCATCTTGATTTGTTCGGGGGAAGAGCGGAACTTTTGAGAGAGGCGGCGCGATTCGTGATCAGCCGCCGCACCTGAGGAGCGCAGCATTGGATTCAAACCCGATTCGCCCGATCTCCAATCGGACGCCGCTGCTCGACCGGATCGACGTGCCGGCCGATCTGCGCCGGCTGCCCGAGTTGGACCTGCGCCAGCTCGCCGACGAGTTGCGCGCGGAGCTGATTGATGCGGTTTCGATCACCGGCGGTCACTTCGGCGCCGGGCTCGGCGTTGTCGAGCTGACCGTGGCTCTCCATTACGTGTTCGACACGCCCCACGACCGGCTGATCTGGGATGTCGGGCACCAGGCCTACCCGCACAAGATCCTGACCGGCCGCCGCGACCGCATCCGCACGATCCGCCAGGGCGGCGGGCTGTCGGGCTTCACCAAGCGCTCGGAGAGCGAGTACGACCCGTTCGGCGCGGCGCACAGCTCGACCTCGATCTCGTCGGCGCTGGGCATGGCGGTCGCCCGCGATTTCCGCGGCGAGCGGCGCAACGTCATCGCCGTCATCGGCGACGGGGCGATGAGCGCCGGCATGGCCTACGAGGCGATGAACAATGCCGGGGCGATGGATTTGCGGCTTATCGTGATCCTCAACGACAACGACATGTCGATCGCACCCCCGGTGGGTGCGATGAGCGCCTATCTGTCGCGGCTCCTGTCGTCGAAATCGTTCATGTCGTTGCGTCACATCGCCAAGGAGGTGGCGCGGCATTTTCCCAAGCCGCTCGAAGACGCGGCCCGGCGCGCCGAGGAATTGGCCCGGGGGCTGGTCACCGGCGGCACGTTGTTCGAGGAGATGGGCTTTTATTACGTGGGCCCGATCGATGGTCACAACATCGACCATCTGCTGCCGGTGCTGAAAAACGTCCGCGACACCAAGGAGCCGGGCCCCATCCTGGTTCATGCCGTGACCCAGAAGGGCCGCGGCTACCTCTCGGCCGAGCAGGCCGACGACAAATGGCACAGTGTCGCCAAGTTCGACGTCGTCACCGGCGCGCAGGCCAAATCGACCCCGAAGGCGCCGGCCTACACCACGGTCTTCGCCAAGGCGCTGATCCAGGAGGCCGAAGCCGATGACCGCATCGTCGCGATCACCGCGGCGATGCCGTCGGGCACCGGGCTCAACCTGTTCGGCGACAAATTCCCCAAGCGCTGCTTCGATGTCGGCATCGCCGAGCAGCACGCGGTGACCTTCGCCGCCGGTCTCGCCGCGGAAGGGATGAAGCCATTCGCCGCGATCTACTCGACCTTCCTGCAGCGCGCCTACGACCAGGTGGTCCACGACGTGGCGATCCAGAAATTGCCGGTGCGTTTCGCGATCGACCGGGCGGGCCTGGTCGGCCAGGACGGCCAGACCCATGCCGGCTCGTTCGACGTGGCCTATCTCGGCTGCCTGCCGGGTTTCACGATCATGGCGGCGGCGGACGAGGCTGATCTCGTCCACATGGTTGCGACCTGCGCCGCGATCGACGACGGGCCGTCGGCCTTACGCTACCCGCGCGGCGACGGGACCGGCGTGGCGCTCCCCGAACGGGGCGTGCCGCTCGAGATCGGCCGCGGCCGCATCATGCGCGAAGGGACCACGATCGCGCTGCTCAGCTTCGGCGCCCGGCTCGGCGAGTGCCTGAAGGCGGCCCAGGAATTGGCCGCCTACGGGTTGTCGACGACGGTCGCCGACGCCCGCTTTGCCAAGCCGCTGGACACCGACCTCGTCGCCCGCCTCGCCCGCGAGCACGAGGTCGTCGTCACGATCGAGGAAGGGGCGATCGGCGGCTTCGGCAGCCATGTACTGCACCATCTGGCGATGAGCGGCCTGCTCGACCACGGGCTCAAGATCCGCACCATGGTGCTGCCCGATGTCTTCCTCGAGCATGACAGCCCGCAGGTCCAATACGACCAGGCCGGGCTCAACGCCCGCCATATCGTGGCGATGGCGCTGTCGGCGCTCGGCCGCGAAATCGTCGAGCAGCCGGCCCGCGCCTAAATGTATTCGTTGCACCAGTCCCGAGCGGCGCACCCCCTCACCCGTCTCGCTCCGCTCAGCACCCTCTCCCGTAATGCGGGAGAGGGGGGACCCGGCCCGCAGGGCTGGGTGGGTGAGGGGGCTGCCGTCTCGCGAAGTTGCTGAAGCGGCGCGCCGATCAGCTCCTGGTCGAGCGTGGACTGGCGGAAAGCCGGGCCCGGGCGCAGGCGCTGATCCTCGCCGGCCTCGTCTTCGCCGGCGACCGGCGGATCGGCAAGGCCGGCGACCAGCTCGCCGCCGACGCGGCGGTGGCGGTCAAGGGACGCGACCATCCCTGGGTCTCGCGCGGCGGGGTCAAGCTCGCCTATGCGCTCGATCATTTCGCCATCGATGTAACCGGTCTGACCGCGCTCGACATCGGCGCCTCGACCGGCGGCTTTACCGATGTGCTGCTGTCGCGCGGTGCGCGCCTGATCCACGCGGTCGATGTCGGCCACGGCCAGCTCGCCTGGAAATTGCGCCAGGACCCCCGCGTCGTCGTCCACGAGCGGTTGAACGCGCGCGCGCTGACCCGCGAGCACGTGCCCGAGCCGGTCGAATTCATCACCTGCGATGCGAGCTTCATCGGGCTCGCGACCATCTTGCCGGCGGCGCTGGCGCTGGCTGTTGAGCCGGCGGCGCTGGTGGCATTGGTCAAGCCGCAATTCGAGGCCGGGCGCGAGCATGTCGGCAGGGGCGGGGTGGTGCGCGATCCGGCCATCCACCGCGCGGTCTGCGACGATGCGGCGGCCTGGGTCGGCGCGCAGCCCGGCTGGGCGGTCGTCGGCATCGTCGAGAGCCCGATCCTCGGCCCCGAAGGCAACCGCGAATTCCTGCTCTATGCCCGCGCGGCGGCGCCCAAGACCGGCGATGCCGCTTCGGCGTGAGCTTCGGGATAAATATTCGGACGGCTTGCCGGCTTATCAGCCGGCTCGGCGTCTTCGGTTCACGCGGCGCTCCGCACTCCGCGATCAGCGGTCTCGGCCGATCCGCAATGGACCGCCACCGCATCCAGAACACAGTGCAGATCGGCGAAGCGGAACGGCTTTTCGAGCAATGGCGGCGGCCGGTCCGCCGCCGCCTGGTTCGGTCGGAACTCGCGGCCGCTCAAGGTGATCGTCGGAATTCCGAGCGCTTCGCAATACCGCCCGAATGCGGCGCCCGGGCCGAGGCCGAGCACCAGATCGCTGACGACGACATCGATCGCCCTCGTTCCCAACGACGCGGCCGCTTCGACGCCGTCGCCGCAGATCTCGACGACGTGGCCGCAATCGGACAGGATGCCGCCGATGAATTCACGAATGCGTCGGTCCGATTCGGCTAATAGGATGCAGGCCATCGGTCGTCCCGATCAGTAGCGCGGGTGCTGCGATCAGCACGGGATCGAAATCCATAACTTCTAATAAAACGTGAATATCGCCGAAGCGACCCACTGATGCCGCAGCCGGCGCCATCGGGACAGCGCCGTCTCAACCGGCCGCCGCCTCGGTGCAGCCGCGCCGCGCAGCTGGAGAAACCTATGGACAACAGCCGGCCAGGTGATCGAAATTAGCGCGCGAGCGGGAAAGACTGTTTCGGCGGTTCATCCGCGGCGCGATGCGTTCGGGTTGGGGGGATGGTGCCGAATCGCTATCTGACCGAAGCGGCAGCGACCACGGGGCGCATCGGCGGGCGATGTTGAAGCGGACGCCCTCCGATCGCGGCTTCCTGTTTCTGCAAGGGATGCCGACGCGGTTTTTCGAGCGTCTCGGGGCGGCCCTCGCGGCGCGGGGTCACGGCGTGCACCGGGTGAATTTCAACGGCGGCGACCGGGTGTTCTGGCGCCGCCCCGGTGCCGTCGATTTTCGCGGCCGCGAGCACGAATGGCCGGAATTCCTCGATCGGCTGGTGGTCGAGAAGGGGGTCAGCGACATCATCCTGTTCGGCGATTGCCGGCCGCTGCATCGCGGCGCGATCCGCCTCGCCAACCGGCGCGCGCTGCGCGTTCATGTCGTCGAGGAAGGATATATGCGGCCCGATTGGATCACCTTCGAAGAGGGCGGCGTCAACGGGTACTCGTCATTGCCGCGCGATCCCGACTGGTACCGCGAGCGGGCGCGCGGGCTGCCGGAATGGGAACGGCCGCCGAAAGTGCCGGGCAGCTTTGGCCGGCGGGCGTTCGAGGACGTCCGCTACAACCTGGCGTCGATGACCGGGATGTGGCGCTTTCCCCATTACACCACCCATCGGCCCTACCATCTGATGATCGAATATGCCGGTTGGCTGCGCCGGCTGGCGCTGATGCGGCGCTCCGAGCGGCGTGCCGCCGAGGCGATCGAGGGGCTGACCGGCGACCCGATCTACTTTTTCCCGCTGCAGCTCGATTGCGACTATCAGATGCGGGTGCATTCGCCGTTTCGCGCGACCCATCTCGCGATCGAGCACGTCCTCGCGTCCTTTGCCCATCATGCGCCGCCCGCCTCGCGGCTGGTGGTCAAGCTGCACCCGATGGACAGCGGGCTGGTCGATTGGGCGGGAATGGTCGGGCACATCGCGGCCGAGCAGTTGGTGGCCGAGCGGGTGACCGTGCTCGACGGCGGCGAATTGCCGAAAGTGCTCGCCCTCAGCCGGGCCGTGGTCACGGTCAACAGCACCGTCGGCGGCGAGGCCTTGGCCAAAGGCTTGCCGGTGATCGCGCTCGGCAAGGCGGCCTACGACATCCCGGGCCTTACGTTTCAGGGCGCGCTCGACGAGTTTTGGCAGGCCGCGGCGCCGCCCGATGCGGAGCTGTTCGACGCCTTCCGGCGCGTGCTCGCCGCCCGCTGCATGATCCCCGGGTCGTTTTTCAACGAGACCGGGCTGCGGCTCGCGGTCGAGGCGGCGGTCGCGCGGCTCGAAGCAGCCTTTGCCCGGCCGGCCCGCGGCCCGGCGGTCGAGCGGGCCGGCGCGGCGGTTGGCACGGCGACGCCGATCGCCGCGGCCTGAGACCGCTGCCGAAGCCGCCGCGGGGTCTCGCGGCGATGGCGCTCGGCGCCGCTCCCCACCGGTTCGTCCGGTTCTCGCGATGGTCGCAAGCCGGCGCTGCGGCAGGGCCCGTTCCGCAGCGAACGGGCGGCCGGCGATGGTTGCGCCGCCGCCGACGCTGTGCTAGGGAACACTCGGTTTTTTGCCCGCGACGGCCGGGCCCGGGCGCGATCCGAAAGCAACAAGGAAATGCTGCTGCGGCCTTTCCTGCCGCCGCCGCCATTGAGGACTGCTGTAGATTGGCTTCCGATACGACGGGTGTTTCAGCCGTGGCCCTGCGTTACGCCGCGGCGTTGTTCGACCTCGCCGAGGAACGCCGGGGGCTCGACGAGGTCGCGTCCGATCTGCGCCAGCTGCGCGCGATGCTGGCGGCGAGCGGCGATCTGATGCGGCTGGTGCGCAGCCCGATCCTGTCGCGGCTGGAGCAGGGGCGGGCGATCGCCGCGCTGGCCCGCGACGCCGAGCTGTCGGCGCTGGTCCGCGACTTTCTCGCCGTCGTCGCGAAGAACCGCCGCCTCTTTGCCGTGCCGGCGATGATCGAGGCCTATCTCGCCAAGCTCGCCGAGCGGCGCGGTGAGGTCACCGCGGCGGTCACCACCGCCCAGCCGTTGAGCGAGGCCCAGCTCGAGGCGTTGAGCCAGCACCTGCGCCGCACCGCCGGTCGACGGGTCTTTATCGACGCCCGGGTCGATCCGCGGCTGATCGGCGGGATGATCGTCAAAGTCGGCTCGCGCATGATCGACGGCTCGGTCGAGAGCAAGCTGCGCCGCCTGCAATTGGCGATGAAGGGCGTTGGCTAGCGCACCGTTCCCCGGCTTCGACCTGTTTGGCAGCTCGAAAATGATCGATTAGCCCGGATCGGGGCTGAAGAGGTTTCAGATGGAAATTCGCGCGTCGGAGATTTCGGCGATCCTCAGGCAGCAGATTGCCAATTTCGGCAGCGAGGCCGATGTCGCCGAGGTCGGCCAGGTATTGTCGATCGGCGACGGCATCGCCCGCGTCTATGGCCTCGACCAGGTCCAGGCCGGCGAGATGGTCGAGTTCCCGAACGGGGTCCGGGGCATGGCCCTCAATCTCGAAAGCGACAATGTCGGGGTCGTCATCTTCGGCGACGACAGCGGCATCGGCGAGGGCGACACCGTCAAGCGCACCGGCGCCATCGTTGATGTGCCGGTCGGGCGCGGGCTGTTGGGCCGCGTCGTCGACGCCCTCGGCGAGCCGATCGACGGCAAGGGTCCGCTGGTCGACGTGACCCGCGCGCGGGTCGAGGTCAAGGCGCCCGGCATCATCCCGCGCCGCTCGGTGCACGAGCCGGTGCAGACCGGGCTGAAAGCGATCGATTCCCTGGTGCCGATCGGGCGCGGCCAGCGCGAGCTGATCATCGGCGACCGCCAGACCGGCAAGACCGCGCTCGCCATCGACGCCGTGCTCAACCAGAAGCAGGCCAATGCCGGCACCGAGGAAAGCACCAAGCTCTACTGCATCTATGTCGCAATCGGCCAGCGGCGCTCGACCGTCGCCCAGATCGTCAAGACCTTGCAGGATTTCGGCGCGCTCGAATACTCGATCGTGGTGGCCGCGACCGCTTCGGAGCCGGCGCCGCTGCAATTCATCGCACCCTATGCCGGCTGCGCGATGGGCGAGTTTTTCCGCGACAACGGCATGCATGCGGTGATGATCTACGACGATCTGTCGAAGCACGCCGTCGCCTATCGCCAGATGTCCTTGCTGCTGCGCCGTCCGCCCGGCCGCGAGGCCTATCCGGGCGACGTGTTCTACCTGCATTCCCGGCTGCTCGAACGCGCGGCCAAGATGAGCGACGCGCACGGCGCCGGCTCCCTGACCGCATTGCCGATCATCGAGACCCAGGCCGGCGACGTGTCGGCCTATATCCCGACCAATGTGATCTCGATCACCGACGGCCAGATCTTTCTCGAAACCGAGCTGTTCTATCGCGGCATCCGCCCCGCCATCAATGTCGGGCTGTCGGTCAGCCGGGTCGGCTCGGCGGCGCAGATCAAGGCAATGAAGCAGGTTGCCGGGCGCATCAAGCTCGAGCTCGCGCAATACCGCGAGATGGCGTCGTTCGCCCAGTTCGCCTCGGACCTCGACGCGTCGACCCAGCGCCTGTTGGCGCGCGGCGCGCGGCTGACCGAGCTGTTGAAGCAGCCGCAATTCTCGCCGGTTCCGGTCGAAGAGCAGGTGGTCGCGATCTTTGCCGGGACGCGCGGCTATCTCGACACGGTCGCCATTGCCGATATCGGCCGGTTCGAGGCGGCGATGCTGGGCGAGATCAAAGCCCAGCATCCCGAATTGCTCGAACTCGATCCGCCGCGAGGGCGAGATCTCGCCCGCGGTCGACAAGGCCCTCGCCGAATGTCTCGAGGGCTTCGGCAAGACCTTCGCCTGATTGTCGGTTGACCCGCGATGTCGATCTGGTCATTCCGGGGCGCTGCAAAGCGGCGAGCCCGGAACCCAAGAACACCGGCGGTGGAAATGATTGCACCCGGCGGGGGAGCGTCGTTGTCGCTGGTCGTGTGCATGGGTTCCGGGCCCAGCCCTTCGGACTGTCCCGGAATGACAACCATGCGATAGGCGCCTCATGCCGAGCCTGAAGGACCTGCGGGTGCGCATCCGCAGCGTCAGATCGACCCAAAAGATCACCGCCGCGATGAAGGTCGTCGCCGCCTCGCGGCTGCGCCGGGCGCAGGAGCAGGCCGAGGCGGCGCGCCCCTATGCGCAGCGCATGGAGCGGGTTCTCGGTTCGATCGCTGCGCGCATGGCCGCTCTGCCCAACGCGCCGCCATTGCTGGTCGGCGCCGGCAAGGACGACACCCATCTGATCGTCGTCGCGACCTCGGACCGCGGGCTCGCCGGCGGCTTCAACGCCTCGATCCTGCGCGAGGCGCGCCGCCGCATCCGCGAGCTCGAGGCGGCCGGCAAGCGGGTCATGATCCTGACCGTCGGGCGCAAGGGCCGCGACGGGCTGCGCCGCGACTACAGCCGGATGATCCACGACAGCCTGACCGAAATCGGCCGCCGCCGCCTGTCGTTCGACGAGGCGCGCGGGATCGCCGAGCGCATCCTGGTCTTGTACCGGGCGGGTGCGTTCGACACCTGCACGATCGTCTACAACCGCTTCCGCTCGGCGATCACCCAGATCGTGACGGTGCAGCAGCTGATCCCGTTTCCGCCGCCGGCAGAAGCGGGCGAAGCCGCGGCCGGTGCGGCGGTGGGCGGGGTTTACGAATTCGAGCCCTCGGAGGAGGAGATCCTCGGCGAATTGCTGCCGCAGAACCTCGCGGTGCAGATCTTCACCGCCCTCCTCGAAAACGCGGCGAGCGAGCAGGGCGCGCGCATGACGGCGATGGACAACGCCACCCGCAACGCCGGCGAGATGATCGACCGGTTGACCCTCAACTACAACCGCACCCGCCAGGCCGCGATCACCAAGGAGCTGATCGAGATCATCTCCGGCGCCGAGGCGCTGTGAGGCGAGCGGTTGGATTCGAAATTGCGACCCCTGATCCCCTCGTCATGGCCGGGCTCGACCCGGCCATCCACCCCTTGCAGAATGAGCCGTGAGTGGAAAAGCGCGGATGCCCGGAACAAGTCCGGGCATGACGAATCAGGGTCGAACGCTGCAGGATAGAGATTGGACAAGGGCATTGCTGAACATGGCCACAAACAGCATCGGCACCGTCACCCAAGTCATCGGCGCCGTCGTCGATGTCCACTTCGACGGCGAATTGCCGGCGATCCTCAATGCGCTGACGGTCGACAATGCCGGCCGCACCCTGGTCCTCGAAGTGGCGCAGCAGCTCGGCGAGAATGTCGTGCGCACGGTGGCGATGGACACCACCGACGGATTGGTGCGCGGTGCCCAGGTGGTCGACACTGACGGACCGATCACGATGCCGGTCGGCCCGGAGACTTTGGGCCGCATCCTCAACGTCATCGGCGAGCCGGTCGACGAGCGCGGCCCGGTCCAGACCAACCGCCGCCTGCCGATCCACCGGCCGGCGCCCGCTTTCATCGACCAGTCGACCGAGGCCGAGATCCTGATCACCGGGATCAAGGTGGTCGACCTGCTGGCGCCCTACGCCAAGGGCGGCAAAGTCGGCCTGTTCGGCGGCGCCGGGGTCGGCAAGACCGTGATCATCATGGAATTGATCAACAACATCGCCAAGGCGCATGGCGGCTACTCGGTGTTCGCCGGGGTCGGCGAGCGCACGCGCGAGGGCAACGACCTCTATCACGAGATGATGGAATCGGGGGTCATCAACATCGATGGGCCGGGCTCCAAGGCGGCGCTGGTCTATGGCCAGATGAACGAGCCGCCGGGGGCGCGCGCGCGCGTCGGGCTTTCCGGCCTGACCCTCGCCGAATATTTCCGCGACGAGGAGGGCCAGGACGTACTGTTCTTCGTCGACAACATCTTTCGTTTCACCCAGGCGGGGTCCGAGGTGTCGGCATTGCTCGGGCGGCATTCCGTCGGCGGTCGGCTACCAGCCGACCCTGGCGACCGACATGGGAACCTTGCAGGAGCGGATCACCACGACCAAGAAAGGGTCGATCACCTCGGTCCAGGCGATCTATGTGCCGGCCGACGATCTGACCGACCCGGCGCCGGCCACCTCCTTCGCCCATCTCGACGCCACCACCGTGCTGTCGCGCCAGATCGCCGAGCTCGGCATCTATCCAGCCGTCGACCCGCTCGACTCGACCTCGCGGATGCTCGATCCGCGGGTCGTCGGCGACGACCACTACCAGGTCGCGCGCGACGTCCAGCGCGTATTGCAGACCTACAAGTCGTTGCAGGACATCATCGCGATCCTCGGCATGGACGAATTGTCCGAAGACGACAAGCTGACCGTCGCCCGCGCCCGCAAGATCCAGCGCTTCCTGTCGCAGCCCTTCCACGTCGCCGAGGTGTTCACCGGCTTCCCCGGCGTGTTCGTCAACCTCGAAGACACGATCAAAGGCTTCAAGGGCATCGTCGCCGGCGATCACGACGATTTGCCCGAGAGCGCCTTTTACATGGTCGGCACGATCGACGAAGCGGTCGAGAAGGCCCGCAAGATGGCCGCCGAGGCCGCGTGATGCCCCGAGGAACTCACCATCTGCCGCGGGCCGCCCCTCACCCTCCCATCGCCGACGCGATGGGTCCCTCCCTCTCCCCGTTGCCACGGGGCGAGGGTCGGGGCGAAGGGGATAGAGGCGGCTGCTCCCTCACCCCGCTCGCGGGGAGAGGGTCGGGGTGAGGGGCACGGCGCCGCAGTTCGACCCGTCGTCTTTTCCAGGAGGTGAATCCTGATGCCCGACCGCGTCCAGTTCGAACTGGTGACGCCGGAGCGCCTGCTGCTCTCGCAGGCCGTCGAGATGGTGGTGGTGCCGGGAACCGAGGGCAATTTCGGCGTATTGCCGGGCCACGCCTTGCTGATCTCGACGATCCGGCCGGGGACGATCGAGGTCTATGAGGGCCAGGCGGTGACCCAGCGCATCTTTGTCGCCGGCGGCTTCGCCGAGGTGACCCCGGAGCGCTGCACCGTGCTCGCCGACGAAGCCGTCCCGGCCGACGCGCTCGACCGCGCCGCGATCGAGGCGGAACTGCAGGTGGTCCAAGGCAACCTGCCGAGCCTGCGCGAGCAGGCGGCGCGCGCCGCCGGGACCGAGCGCGAGCGGCTCCTCGCCGAATTGCACGGCCTGGAGCGCGCCCAGGCCGTCGCCCAGGCCAAATTGCAGGCGCTGGCCGAAGCGAGCTGACCAAAGCTATCCGCGGCGGGTCCTGCGCCAGCTGTCCCAGTCGACCGGCTGCGAGTCCTTCAGCACTAAATCGGTCACCCGCTCGCCGTAACCGCTCAGCGACCGCGCCGAACGTACCATTCGAGGCGCGGTGGGGAACCTTCCTGCATGCCGGTGTATAAGATTTCGGGTCTGTGATGCCGAAGGGAGGCAGCATGGGTTCGTGGACGCTCGACGATATTCGCTGGGAAGAGTTCGACCGCGATCGGCTCGACCCCGGCATCGTGGCGATCGTCAAGGCGGCGAGCCTGGTCGAATTGAACGGCGGCGCCTATGCGCATCATCTGTGCCGGGTGTTCGCCGACGACCCCGAATTCCAGATGACGGCGCGGCGTTGGGGCGAGGAGGAGGTCCAGCATGGGCGGGCGCTCGGGCGGTGGGCCGCTTTGGCCGACCCCGAATTCGACTTCGCCGCCGCCTTCGACCGCTTCCGGGCCGGCTACCAGGTCGATTTCGCCCGCGCCAGCTCGCGCCGCGGCTCGCGCTCGGGCGAGATGATCGCGCGCTGCATCGTCGAGACCGGAACCAGCTCGTACTACGCGGCACTGCGCGACGTCGCGCGCGAACCGGTGCTGAAGCAGATCTGCCATCACATCGCCGCCGACGAGATCCGCCATTACAAGCTGTTCTACCGCAACCTCGCCCATTGCCTCGAACATGAGCGGATCGGGTTGTGGCGCCGGCTGCGCATCGCCCTCGGACGGCTCGCCGAGTCGGAGGATGACGAGCTCGCCTACGCCTATTATGCCGCCAACGAGACCAATCTGCCCTACGACCGCCAACGCTGCAGCCGCGCCTACGCCCGCCGCGCCTTCGTGGTCTACCGCGAGCCTCACGTCGCCCACGGCATGGCGCTGATCTTCAAAGCCGTGGGCCTGACTCCGAACGGCCGCCTCTGCCATGCCGCGGCCCGCCTCGCTTGGGCCGCGCTGCGCCGCCGCGCCGCCCGGCTGGCGAAAGCGACGGCCTAGCCGCATCCGGCATTCAGCAAGCGTAGGGCGGAAAAGCGTTAGCGCATTCCGCCGGCAACCGCTGCCGGTGGGTGCCCTTTTTCGTCCGGTCACCGCTTGGGGGCGGACTGTATTCCCGATGGGCGGCGGGGTCGAACCGGCGGAAATAGCGGCAAAAGAGGCGGAATGCGCTGCGCTTTTCCGCGCTACGCGCTGCCGCGCGCCGGGTCAAGAGTGCTGCGTAGCCGGCAACCGCTGTTCTTCGTCAGGCCCTCAGGCTGCTTCGATCAGGTGCTGGCCGACGAATTTGCCCGGGGCTATTCCGCCCGGACAGGCGAAGAGGCCGCCGCCGGTGTGGGTCGCGAACTGGTTGAGCATGTCGAACTTGGCCATCTTGTCGAAAATCTTGATAAAGCCGGTGCGCGGATCGCGCTGATAGCAGACGAAAAACAGCCCGGCGTCGTACTCCATGGCCCGGCGCCATGGCGGCCAGCGTTCGGTGATCACATTCACCCCGTCATTGTACGAATAGGGGCGCCGCAGGATCCGCGCACCGCCGTTGCTCGCCGCGGCTGCAAGACGGACATGGGCGCTTTCCGGAACGAGCGGTTTGCCGTCCTGATCGGCCGCGTTCAGGTCGAGGGGGTCGAATTCGTGTTTCAGGCCGAGCGGCGCACCGGAATATTTGTGACGGCCGAAGGTCTGTTCCTGAAAATCCAGCGGCATGCGGTCCCAATGTTCGAGCGCTATTCGAATCCGGCGAAAGACGACATAGCTGCCGCCGCGCATCCAGTCCGGGCCTTCGCCGCCGACCCAGACAAATTTCTCCATTGCCGCGGGGTCGTCGGCCGACGGGTTCCCGGTCCCCTCCCTGAAGCCCATCAGGTTGCGCGGCGTCTGCTTGGCCCCGGCGCCGGAGATGAAACCGGTCTGCGCCCAGCGAATTTCGGCGACCCGATATGCCAGCCGCGCCAACTGGCGGATGGCGTGGAAGGCGATTTGCGGGTCGTCGGCGCAAGCCTGTACCGACAGATCCCCGCCGGTTCGCGCCTCGATCAACTCGTCGCCGTCGAAGCGGGGCAGGTCGGCCAACGCCTGCGGCCGCCGCGCCGCGAGGCCATATCGATCGATCCCATCCTTGACGAACAATCCCGGGCCGAACCCGAACGTCATGGTCAGCCGGGCCGCGGGCAAGCCCAACGCTTCGCCGCTGTCCGGCGAGCGGAGCGCGAAATCCGCCGCGGCCGGCGGCGCCGGCTGACCGCTGCTCATTCTCGCCGCAGCGGATGTCCAAGCGCGGAGCAGCCTGATCACCTCGTCGCGCCTGGTCGCGAGGAGGTCGAAGGCGGCCGCGTAAGTGTGACTTTGCGCGGGTGTCGCGATCCCGCCCTGATGCGCTCCCCAGAACGGCTCGATTCGGCTCCCGCCCTGGTCGGCTGATCCGCCGGCGGACTTGGCCTCGACCACGGCCGCGGCGGCCCCGCCCATCCCCGAGCCGGCGCCCGCAGCAACCGCGAGCCCGGCCACGGCGCCGACCAGGCCGCGCCGGGTCGGATATGGCCGGTTGCGGTCTCGCCGGCCCACCGCGGTCAGATGTCCGCGGGATCGGCGATCGCTACGGCGAGATGCTCATAGGCCTCGCAAACCGTGCCGCAGATCCCCTCGATCGCCTGCAGCTGGGCCTTGGCGCGCGGCATGTCGCCTTTGAGGACATAGGCCTCGCCGAGGTACTCGCGGACCTGCGCGTAATGCGGGTCGAGCGCGATCGATCGGAGGTAGTAGCCGATCCCCTCATCGATCCGGCCGAGCTTGCGTGTCGCGTAGCCGCGGTAATTGAGCGCGACCGGGGTATTCGGGCTCTTCAGCCGGTCGAGCATGCCGAGCGCCTCGCCGTAGCGCCCGGCCCTGATCAGCGCATAGGCGTAGGCGGTCAACGCCTTGTCGGGCAATACCCCGTTCTCCGCCTTGACGCATTTCTGGCTCTTGCTGTCCCAGACCTGGTCTCTGCCGCAGGTGGTCGTGTCCGACCGGTCGTTTCCGCCCGCCGCCGTCGGCGAGGGCCGCACCGGCCGAGCTCAAGCAAAGCCCGAATGCCGCCGCGAGGATTATCTCGATTCTCATGATCTCCTCCCTGCTCGTGCCCGGATCAGGAACGCTCGGCAACCGGCATCATCCGCCGGGTCTGGTGTCGAATCAACGACTGCTCCGGACGCGATTTTATTCCACCGGCTCGTGCTCAGGGCCGATGGCCCAGCCGTGCACGCACATCGCCCACTCCCCCGCGTGGCGGAGGTCGCAGCTTAGCCGAGCAGCTTGCGAGCCTCGGCCGCCTGGTCGCGCAGCGACTTCAGCAGGCGCGCCTCCGGGGTCGGCGCGCAGTTGGTGTAGCCGGCGCCGAGCTCCTTGAGCTGGGCCGCGTTGCGCGGGAAGGCGGCGTGGTTCAACGGCAGGGCCAGCCGGGCGCCGGCGCTCTTTTTCGCCGCGGCGCGGACCCGGTCGATCGCCGCCACCAGCCGCGGGTGATCCGGGGTGCCGCTGACGCCGAGCGAGCGCGACAGATCGGACGGCCCGACCGCGAGCAGATCGACCCCCTCGACCGCGGCGATCTCGTCGATGCGCTCGACCGCCGCCATGTCCTCGATCATGCAGGCGAGCAGGATCTCGCGGTTGGATTGCGCCATATGCTCGACCAGCGGAATGCGGCCGTACTCGGCGGCGCGGCTGCCCGCCGCCATGCCGCGCTCGCCCTGCGGCGGATAGCGCACCGCCCGCACCGCCTCGCGCGCCATTTCAGCGCTGCCGACATGCGGCACCTGGACGCCCTGCACGCCCATGTCGAGGAGGCGCAGGATAAAGGCCGGGTCGAACCCCGGGGTGCGCACGATCGGGGTGATGCCGACCCGTTCGGCCGCCATGACCATGGCCTGCACGTCGTGCAGGTCGAAGCTCGTATGCTCCATGTCGATAAAGGCGGCGTCGAAGCCGGCGAGCCCGATGATCTCGACGATCTGCGGGTCGGGGATGCCACCGACATGGGTTCCGAGGGCGAGGCCGCCCTCGCGCAGGATGCGCTTCACCCGATTTTCTCTCATGGTTTTCCTCCGTTGGCGCTCGATGACGAGGCTAGGAATTTGCAGGACGAAAGTGATCGGCGAGATAGCTGAGACGTGCTTTAATTGGAACGGCAGCCCCCCTTTCACAGGAGTTCTACATGCCCACCATTACCACCAGGGACGGCACGGAGATCTTCTACAAGGACTGGGGTTCGGGCCAGCCGATCGTGTTCAGCCACGGCTGGCCGCTGTCGGCCGATGATTGGGACACGCAGCTGCTGTTCTTCCTGCATCATGGCTATCGCGTTATCGCCCATGACCGCCGTGGCCATGGCCGTTCGACCCAGACCGCCGACGGCCACGACATGGACCATTATGCCGACGACCTGGCGGCTCTGACGGCGCATCTCGACCTCAAAAACGCCATCCATGTCGGCCATTCCACCGGCGGCGGCGAGGTGGCGCGCTATCTGGGACGGCATGGCGAAATCCGGGTGGCCAAGGCAGCGCTGATCAGCGCGGTGCCGCCGCTGATGGTGAAGACGGCGGCCAATCCGCAGGGCCTCCCCAAGGAGGTGTTCGATGACCTGCAGGCGCAACTCGCCGCCAATCGTTCGCAATTCTATCGCGACCTGCCGGCGGGGCCGTTCTACGGCTACAACCGGCCGGGCGCGAAAGTCTCGGAGGCCGTCATCCAGAATTGGTGGCGCCAGGGCATGATGGGCGGCGCCAAGGCGCATTACGACGGCATCGTGGCCTTTTCCCAGACCGATTTCACCGAAGACCTGAAGAAGATCACCGTCCCGGTGTTGGTCATGCATAGCGAAGACGACCAGATCGTGCCCTATGTCGCCGCCGGGCCGCTGTCCCATAAGCTGCTGAAGAACGGAACCCTGAAAATCTACAAGGGCTTCCCGCACGGCATGCCGACGACCGAAGCGGACGCGATCAATTCCGACCTGTTGGCGTTCATCAAAAGCTAGCCGCCGCTAGGCGGCGCGCGCCGATCGTGCACGCCGCAGATTGGCGATGATCATCTCGGTGTCCATGACGTCGCCGAAGATGTTGTAGAACGCGCTGAGCGAGGCGTCGTGCTCGTCCTGGGTGTTGGCGGCGTTGCCGTCGCTGACCATGATCGTGCGGAAGTTCGTCATGTTGGCGTCGCGCGCCGAGCTTTCGCAGCACACATTGGTGACCGTCCCGGTGATCAGCACGGTGTCGAAGCCGCGCGCCCGCAGCCGCTGCGGCAATTCCGAGGTCCCCGGCATGAACGCGCTGTAGCGGTATTTCTTGACGGTCTCGTCTTCCGCCCGGATGTCGAGGTCGGGCCACAGCTGGTGGCCGAGCCCGCCCTCGGAGAGTGCGGCGGCGCGCTTCTCGCGCATTGCCGGGGAGGCCATCTCGTGGGCGACCGACCATTCGTCGAGGCAGCGCTGGTCATGGGTCATCTGGACCCAGAAGACGCCGCCGCCGGTCTCGCGCACCGCCGCCGCCAGCCGGTTGACCGCGGGCACGATGTCGCGCGCGGCCGGGCACACCGCGTGTCCGACCGCCTCGTTCATAAAGGCGTGCTGCAGATCGATCACGACCAAGGCCGTGCATGCCGGGTCGAGATCGGCAAAGCAATGCTCGGCGCCGCGCCGCGCGATCACCCGCTCGACGATGATCTCGGCTATCGTTGCACCCTTCAGCTTCATCGGAATGCTCCTCGCTTGGCCGCGGTCGAACGATCCCCGTCGATCCGCGCCTCAGAAAGCGCTTTGGAATGATCTTGGTCTTCGGCTCGATCAATGTCGACCTGGTCGTGCCGGTCCCGCATCTGCCGGGGCCGGGCGAGACCGTGCTCGGCGGCGACTACGCGCTTCTCCCCGGCGGCAAGGGCGCCAATCAGGCGATGGCGGCATGCCGGGCCGGCGCCGAAACCGCATTGGCGGGCGCCGTCGGCATCGATGCCTTTACCGCCGTTGCCCTAGAGCCGCTGCGCCGCGCCGGGGTTGACACCCGGCTGGTGCGGCATGTGATCCAACCGACCGGATGCGCCGCGATCATGGTTTCCGACGGCGGCGAGAACATCATCGCGGTCGCCTCGGGCGCCAATGCCGAGGTGCGCGCCGATCAGGTGCCGGACGAGCTCCTGGGGCCGGGCACGATCCTCCTCGCCCAGATGGAGGTGCCCACCGCCGAAACCGCAGTGGTGATCCGGCGGGTGCGGGCGCGCGGCGGGTCGAGCCTGCTCAACTTTGCACCGGCCCGGCCGATCGAGCCCGGCCTGCTGGACGACATCGATCTGATCGTGGCGAACGAGGGAGAGGCCGCGGCGCTCGGCCCCGACCCGGCGTCGCTCGCGCGCCGCTTGCGGCTGGGGCTCGTCGTCACCCGCGGCGCCGGCGGTGCGACAGCCCATCTCGCCAACGGCGCCGTCCTCGCGGTGCCGGCGCTGCCGATCGTCCCGGTCGACACGACCGGGGCCGGCGACACGTTCGTCGGCGTGCTCGCCGCAGCGCTCGACCTCGGCATGCCGCTCGCCGTCGCGCTGCGGCGGGCGAGCGCCGCCGCCGGGCTCGCCTGCCTCGCGCATGGCGCGCAGACGGCGATGCCCGATGCTGCGGCGATCGATAGGGCGGCGGCTCGGCTGCCGCCCCCGTGACCCCGGAGGCGTCAGCCGCCGAGGTCGCCGCAGCGGCAATGCTCGCGGAACTCGGTCAGCACATCGATGTAGAGCTGGCGCTTGAACGAGACGATCAGCTCGGGCAGCTGTTCGGGCGAGACCCACTGCCAGGCGTCGAATTCGGGGTGCTCGGTGGCGAGGTCAATGTCAGCGTCGCAGCCGGTAAAGCGCATGACGAACCATTTCTGCCGCTGGCCGCGATAACGCCCGCCCCACATGCTGCCGGCGAGCCCGGGGGGCAGCTCGTAGGTCAGCCACACCCGGCTCTCGGCGACGATCTCGGCCTTGCCGGTGCCGATCTCCTCTGCGAGCTCGCGCATCGCCGCCTGAGCCGGGGTCTCGCCGGGGTCGATCCCGCCCTGCGGCATCTGCCACGCCGGCGTCCTCGGCGTGTCGGTGCGCCGGGCGACGAGGACCTCTCCCCGGCCGTTCACCAGCATGATCCCGACCGCAGGCCGGTAGCCCGGGATCGCGTCGTCGCGGGGCATCATCTTCCGACCGCCGAGGCCGCTGCCGCCGCGGCCTTCAGTTGACCATGCGGCCATTGAACAGCGACATGCCGCGCAGCATGTCGACGGCGCGCGTCATCTGGTAGTCCGCCGCGGTCCCCATGATCGAGGGGTCGACCGAGCTCGCCACGCCCGAATTGTCGTCGGCATCGTCCGTCTTGGTATCGGAAACGGTCGCGACCTTTGCCCCCTTCTTGTCGGGCGGGGCCTCGATCTTGGCGGCCTCGACCATGATGTCCGGCTCGATCCCCTTGGCCTGGATCGAGCGCCCCGAGGGGGTATAGTAGCGTGCCGTCGTCAGCCGCATCGCGCCGTGCCCGGGCAGCGGGATGATGGTCTGAACCGAGCCCTTGCCGAACGATTTGGTGCCGAGAAGGATCGCCCGGTGGTGGTCCTGCAGCGCGCCGGCGACAATCTCGCTGGCCGAGGCCGAGCCGCCGTTGATCAGCACCGCGATCGGCAATCCGGCGGCGATGTCGCCCGGGCGGGCATTGTAGCGCTGCGCGTCGTCGGCGCGCCGACCGCGGGTCGAGACGATCTCGCCCTTGTCGAGAAACGCGTCGGAGGCCGCGACCGCCTGGTCGAGCAGGCCACCGGGATTGTTGCGCAGGTCGAGGATCACTCCGCGCAACTTGTTGCCGGCCTGCTGCTTGAGGCTCTTCATCGCGTTGTTGATCCCGACATCGGTCTGCTCGTTGAACGAGGTGATGCGGATATAGCCGATGTCGTCGCCGACGAGGTGAGAGCGGACCGATTGGATGCGGATCGTCGCCCGGGTCAGCTTGACGTCGAACGGATCGCGTCCCTTGCGCCGGATCGTCAGCTTGACGTCGCTGTTGACCGGGCCGCGCATCTTCTCGACCGCCTGCGGCAAGGTCATCCCCTGGATCGGCCGGCCGTCGAGCTGGGTGATCAGGTCGCCCGGCTTCAGCCCGGCATGCGCGGCTGGGGTGTCGTCGATCGGCGAGACCACCTTGACCAGGCCGTTCTCCATCGACACCTCGATCCCGAGCCCGCCGAACTCGCCGCGGGTCTGCACCTTCATGTCGTCGAAATTCTTCGTATTCAGATAGTTCGAGTGCGGATCGAGCGAGGTCAGCATGCCGTTGATCGCCGATTCGATCATCGCGTCGTCGTCGACCTTGCCGACATAGTTGGCGCGCACGCGCTCGAACACTTCACCGAACGTATTGAGCTCCTTGTACGTTTCCGAAGAGTTCGACGCCGCCGCCCCGATGTCCTGGCGCAGCGACACCACCGCGACAGTCGCTGCAGCCGCCGCCAGCAACCCTAACCGTCTCATCCATGCACCCTTAATCGCCCGACCCGGAGAGCGGCCGATGATATCCGGCCCGCCATTCGATGATCAAGATCGGAGCGGATGTACGCCGGCAGCGCTCACTCGGCGGCTTTCATCCGGCCCGGCTGCGGCCCGAGCAGGGAGTGGCCGGTCATCGCCGCGGGCAGGGGCACGCCGAGCAGATCGAGCAGGGTCGGGGCGACATCGGCGAGCCGGCCGTTTTCGAGATGCCCGACCGCGGCAGGCGGGTTGACCATGAGAAACGGCACCGGGTTCAAGGTGTGCGCGGTATGCGGCTCGCCGGTTTCCGGGTCGCGCATCATCTCGGCGTTGCCGTGATCGGCGGTGACGACGAGGGTGCCGCCGGCCTCCTCGACCGCCTTCGCCAACCGCCCGAGGCATTGGTCGATCGTCTCGACCGCGGTGACGGCGGCGTCGAACCGCCCGGTATGCCCGACCATGTCGGCGTTGGCGTAATTGAGCACGATCACGTCGAACCGGCGCGCGCCGATCGCCGCGACGACCTTGTCGGTGACCGCGGGCGCCGACATCTCGGGCTGCCGGTCGTAGGTGGCGACCTTGGGCGAGGGCACCAGAATCCGCTCCTCGCCGGGAAACACCGTCTCGCGGCCCCCGTTGAAAAAGAACGTGACATGCGCGTATTTCTCGGTCTCGGCGATGCGCAGCTGGCTCAACCCGGCTTTCGACACCACTTCGCCAAAGGTGTCCTCGAGGTCTTCGGGCGGGAACAGTGTTGCCAGGAAAGGGTTCAGCTCGGCCGAGTACTCGACGAGCCCGAGAGCCGCGGCAAAGGCGACGCGCCTCTTGCGCGCGAAGCCGGAAAAATCCGGGTCGAGCAGCGCCGCGGCGATCTCGCGCACCCGATCGGCACGAAAATTGGCGAGCAGAAGCCCGTCGCCGCCGCGCATCCCGCGGTAGCCGCCGATCGCGCTCGGCCACACGAACTCGTCGGTCTCGCCGCGGGCATAGGCAGCCTCGATCGCCTCCGGCGCATTGGCGGCGGCCTCGCCCTCGCCGTCGACGATGGCCCGGTACGCCTTTTCGACCCGATCCCAGCGCTGGTCGCGATCCATCGCGTAATAGCGGCCGCCGACGGTCGCGATCCGCAGGTCGGCCAGGCCGCCGACATCGCCGTCGAAATCGTTGACGTAGGCCAGCGCGGCCTTGGGCGGCGTGTCGCGGCCGTCGAGAAAGGCATGGACCGCGACCGGCACCCCGGCCTCGGCGACGATACGGCCGAGCGCTGCGATCTGGCGCTGATGCGAATGCACGCCGCCCGGCGACAGCAGCCCCAAGAGATGGGCGGCGCCGCCGGTTTTCCTCAGTGCGCCGATAAAATCCTGAAGCGCCGGCATCCGGGCGAGCTCGCCCGAGGCGATCGCCGCGTCGATGCGCGGCAGGTCCTGCAGCACCAGCCGGCCGGCCCCGAGGTTGGTGTGGCCGACCTCGGAATTGCCCATCTGCCCGTCGGGAAGCCCGACATAATGCTCGCTCGCCTGCAAGCGGGCGTGCGGCCAGCGCGCCAGGAGCCGCCGCCACACCGGGATTTTCGCGCTCTCGATCGCATTGTCCGAGCTGGTGCCCCGCTCGCCCCAGCCGTCGAGGATGCACAACACCAGCGGGCGCGGTCGGGAGCGGGGATCCATGTCAGGCGGCCTCGAGCGGTGGGACAATCTCTATACGCGAAACCCGCCCCATTCCCCTAGCGTTCCCGCAGAGCTGCAGGCCGCGACGGTGATTTCGCCCTTCGCTTCGCCTCGATCAGGCCGAAAGGTCGGATAAATTCAAGGCCGCTTTGGTCCTCCTGAACCTGCGGTTGCGAGCCGTCAGGGGTTTTGTTATCCTCGTTTTGCCGAATGCAGCCCGTCGAGAGGGATCCGATGAGAGGCCGTAATCATTGGCCGCTTCGCGTCGTTGCCGCGGCGAGCCTTGCGGGGCTGTTGCTGTTCCCCTGCAACGCCCGAGCCGCGCTCCTTTTCGACGACGGAACCGGCAACTTCTCACATGCCTATGCCGCCGATACCGGCGCCGGGCAGGAAATTTCGGTCTCGACCACCACAAACCTGACCAACATCGGCGTCGATCTCGCATTTCCGACCGGGGGCGATCTCAAGTTTCTCGTATTCGACGGCACCGATTCGACGCTTCTGTTCGCCACGACCCCGGAAACCGTGGGACCGAGCGCAATACCCGCCTACGTCGTCTCACCGGCCTTCAATTTCGTTCTGGATGCCGGAAACAACTACTTTGTCGGGTTTATCGCAGACGCGGCAAGCCAACTGCAGGTCATCGTGCCGTGCTTGTCCTTCAGTCAGAACGGACTCGGCATCTCCTCCTGTGGCATTGATTCTTATGTCGATTACGCAAATCCGGTGTCTTCCGGTCTCGGCTTCTTCATGACCGACCTGACGTTGCAGCTGTTCGGCACCCAGGGCAGCCAGTCCGTCCCCGAGCCGGCCAGCATCGCCATCATCGGTTTTGGGCTGCTCGGCCTTGGCCTCGCAAGGCGGCGCGCGCGGACCTGACCGGCGGGGCATCCATCCCTTTCGCCGGAGAATAGACGCCCCGATCGCCTTGTCGACGATGCCGAGCCCCGCCGGCCTCGAGCGTGACGACCCCTATTCGACCGGCACGAAGATCGAATGGCGGATCTTGCCCTCGACATGCTGCGACAAGTGGCCCTTGCCGGTCGTATCCTCGACCAGGATCACTTCGCCGACGCCGATCACCCGGCTCTCGCCGTCGCTGGCGGTGATCTTCACCCCGGCGTCGAGATTGACGATGTACTGGCGGCGCGGGGCCGGGTGCCAGTCGATGTCGTGCTCGGCCTGGGTCTCGCGAAAGATGATGCCGTTGGCCGGCAGGCGCTTGGAGAGCTTGCTGCCGCGCCGCTCCTCGGCCCATTCGACCTCGATGTCGCGGAAATGCGATTGGCCGTCGGCGTCGGTATAGAGATTGTGAATGCGCACCGGGTCGTCCCTCCCTGTCAGAGCTTGCCGGGCCACTGTACACGCCGGCCGGCGGAGCCACCGAGCCGCCCACGCGGCATGGCGCGCGCGGCTGACATGACGACTGAGCATTTGTCGGGGGCGTAAGGCTTCTCTATCCGACGCGCCCGTGCGCCGAACGGCGGCGCCCGCCCCCGGAGGAAAGCCATGACCCGCACGGTCGAGCAGTCGGCCATGCGCAAGGTATATTTGCGCGTGCTGCCGTTCGCGGTGCTGACCTATTTCTTTTGCTATCTCGACCGCATCAATGTCGGCTTCGCCGCGCTGACCATGAACAAGGATCTGGGGCTCGACCCGGCGATGTACGGCATGGCCGCCGGCGCGTTTTTTTGGGGCTACGTGCTGTTCGAGGTGCCGAGCAACATCATCCTCGAAAAGGTCGGCGCGCGGCTGTGGATCGCCCGCATCATGGTAACCTGGGGCCTGATCTCCGCCGCCACCGCCTTTGCCACCGGCCCCTACAGCTTCATGGCGATCCGCTTTCTGCTGGGGTTGGCCGAGGCCGGCCTGTTCCCCGGCTTCGTGCTGTTCTTCACCTACTGGTTCCCCGACGAGCATCGCGGCCGGATCAACTCCGGGTTCACCTTGGCATTGCCGATCGCGGTGGCGAGCGGCGCGCCGGTCTCGACCGCGCTCCTCGGGCTGAACGGGCTGTTCGGCCTCAAGGGCTGGCAGTGCATGTATATCTTCGAGGCCGTCCCGACCGTGCTGATCGGCATCGCCACCTTCTTTTACGTGACCGACCGGCCGAGCGAGGCGCGTTGGCTCAGCCCCGAGGAGCGGACCTGGCTCGATGGCAGGATCGCCGGCGAGCGCCGCCGGATCGAGGCTCAGCACGGCCTCGGCGTGCTGCGCTCGTTCTTCGACCCCAAGGTCGCTGATGCTGTCGCTCAACTACATCGGCATCGTCACCGCCAGCCTCGGCATGCTGCTGTTCCTGCCGCAGATCATCAAGCAACTCGGCGTCACCAACATGCAGGTCGGCTGGATCACGATGATCCCCTACATCTGCGGCGCGATCAGCATGGTGGTGTGCGGCTGGCTGTCCGACCGCGTCGGCGACCGGCGCTGGAGCCTGTTCACCACCTGCGTGATCTCGACAATCGGGCTCGTCTTTGCCGGGCTGACGATCGGCACTTGGTGGTCGCTGGTCGGCATCACCGTGGCCGCGATCGGGTTCTACGGCACCAAGGGGCCGTTCTGGTCGATGCCGACGATGTTCCTGACCGGGCCGGCCGCAGCAGCCGGCATCGCCTGGATCAACTCGCTCGGCAATCTCGGCGGCTTTTTCGGGCCCACGATCGTCGGCTGGGCCAAGCAATGGACCGGCAGCTTTGCCGGCGGGCTCTACGCCCTCGGGCTGTGCGCCCTGGTCTCGGCGATGGTCTCGCTGTTCTGGCTGAACATCCCGGCTCCGGCAGGCGCGGGGGCGGCGACCCTGCCCGCCGAATGACCCCCGGCCCGACTTTGCCGGCAAAGCCCCCGGCCTTGAGGGGCCTCGGGTCGCTGCCTGCGGCGCGCTTAGGCAGCTGCTCATCTGCTGGGCATGGCGGGAAGCTGGTCCGGGAATGAGGTCCGGGGGTGATCCGGCGATCCCGGCCCGGATCGGCCTGTGCGCTCGCCGCGAAGGCCCGGACCTGAGCTTACGGGTACAAAAACCGTGCCAAGCGCGCTGCCCGGCAGGTCACCCGGCGGCGGGGCGCCAGCCGTGGTAGGCCGGATGGTCGGGGCCGAGCGGCAGGGTCGCGGCGACGCCGGTTGCCGCCGAGTGGTAAAGCGCGGTGACGAGCTCGATCGAGCACCGGGCATCGGCGAGGGTGACCGGCAGCGCTGATCCTGCCGCCAGCGCCGCGTGGTAGGCACCGAGCAGCCCCTCGAACCGCGAGGCGACCGTGCGGTGGCCGGCCAGGACATCGGCGATGCGTTTTTCGCTCTCGGGCGAGGCGGCGGTAATTTCCCAGGGGTCGTCGCCGGGGGCGTAGGGCATCTGCGCGCTCTCGAAGGTCACGTGCTCGAAGCACAGGCGCAGCCGGGTGATCTCGCGCTGCGAGCCCAAGGTAGCGGCGAGCGAGACCAGCGCGCCGCTCTGCATGACGAGGCTGGCGACCGCGCAATCCTCGGTCTCGATCGGGTTCACCTGCGTCGCAATGCGGGCAAAGACCGACGCGGCCGGTCCCATCAGAAACGTCATCAGGTCGTGCGCATGGATCGCATGGGTCAAGAGCACGCCGCCGAGCTCGGTCGACCATCGCCCCCGCCACGGCGCCGCATAATATTCCGGCGTGCGCTTCCAGGCGGTCTCGACGGTCGCGAGATAGGGCTTGCCGGCAATCCCCGAAGCGATGATGCGCCTCGCCTTCTGCACCCCATCACCGTACCGATACTGGAAAACCGGCATGACTCGGCCGGGCGCCTCAGTTTCGGCGGCGATCACCCGGTCGACTTCGGCGAGCGAGCCGGCGAGCGGTTTTTCGCAGACGACCTCCTTGCCGGCGGCGAGCGCCATCAGCACCTGCGTGGCGTGGAGGTGGGGCGGGGTACAGATGTCGATGATGTCGACATCGGCCATGCCGAGCACATCCTCGAACGAGCCGGTGCGGCGCGGAACCGCAAATTCGTCGCCGACCGCACCGAGCCGCCCGGGATCGACATCGCATAGTGCCGTCACCCGGAACTTGTCGGAATACCGGGCATAGCCCTGGGCAATGTGAGCGCGGCCGATGCCGCACCCGACGATCGCGACGTCGAATTGAGCTTGCATCGTTGCGCCGCTCCATCCTCGCGACACAGAGAAGCGTGTCATTGCGCCCCGCGGGCGCGACCCGTGGGAAGCAATCTCGTTCCGCTGCGCCATCCCCGCTCAGGATCGCTTCGTCGCCTTGCGGCTCCTCGCAATGACGGGGAGGTGTCATTGCGAGCGGAGCGAAGCAATCTCGCGCCGCTCAGCCAGGCTGCTCGGCGAGCCGCCCCTTCAGCACCCGCCCAGCAGCCTGGCCGGTGGCCTCGCCGTTCTCGATCGCGACGGTGCCGTTGACGATGGTCGCGGCGATGCCGTCGGCCTTTTGCACCAGCCGCCGCGCGCCGCCCGGCAGATCCTGCTCGACCGTCGGCAGTTGCGGCTTGATCCGCGCTTCGTCGAAGACGACGAGATCGGCGGCGTAGCCGGCGCGTAAGAGGCCGCGATCCGGCAATTCCCAGGCCGAGGCATTGTCGAAGGTCAGCATGCGCACCGCTTCCTCGAGGGTGAATTGCTGCTTGTTGCGCACCCAGTAGCTGAGCAAATGGGTTTGCAACGACGACCCCATCTCCTGGCAGACATGGGCGCCCGAATCGGAGAACGTCGCCAAGGTGCGTGGATGCTTGAGCAGGTTCAGCACGTCGGAGGGCTGCTCGTTGACCAGCGGCTGGACGAAGACGCGGTTATCGTTTTCCAGCACAAGGTCGATGATGATTTCGACCGGGTGCTGGTTGTGCCGCCGCGACAGCTCGCCGACGCTCGGATCGTCCCAGTTGACGTCGAGCATCGGGAACAGGTTGTCGTAATCGGGCTTGCGCGGATCGGTGGTCGCCGCACCGCCGCCCTGCAAGGTGCTGTCGCGCGGCTTCATCGCCGCCTCTTCGGCGATCAGCCGGCGGCGCGTTTCGGGATCGGCGAGGCGGCGCTTCTGCTCGGCGAGCGGCAAGGTGCGGATCGCTTTCCAGCCCGGCAATACGTCGAACGGCAAATAGGATTTGAGCGAGAACACCGCGTTGATCGAGCGGGTCGTCGCCTGGCCGTACATGCGCCCGCCCATCGCCACCGTCTCGTCCATGAACCGGGTCTGGTAATCCCACGGGTTGGGGTCGACCCCCTGCTTGGTCGCCAGCATGCCGAACATGACCGGGCGCCCGCTGTCGAGCGCCACCTGGCGCAGCCGGGCCAGGAATACACGCTGAGCCTCGCCGCCCGAGATGTCGGGGCCGATCTGGAAGATGCCCGAATCGAGCGCCGCCATGGCGCCGACCAGCCGGTCGATCTCCTGCCAGTCGGCGATGCGGCTGGCGACCGGCGTGCCGTCGGGCGTCACATGGGTGTTGGCGCGCGAAGTCGAGAACCCCATGGCACCGGCCCGGATCGCCTCACCGACGGCGTGCTCCATATGGCGCAGATCGTCCTCGCTCGCCTTCTCGTCGAGCGCGCGCTTGCCCATAACATACATGCGCAACGCCGAGTGGCCGATATACATGCCGTAATTGACGCCCTTGGGCAGCCGCTCGACATTGGCCAGGTATTCGGGAAAGGTTTCCCAAATCCAGTCGATGCCGGCCATCATCGCCTCGGTCGGGATGTCCTCGACCGCGGTCAGGCAGCGGGCATACCACTCCCGGTCCTCGGGCTTGCACGGCGCCAAGGCAAAGCCGCAATTGCCCATGACCACGCTGGTGACGCCATGCCAGCACGAGCAGCTGCCGAGCGGGTCCCAGGCGATTTGCGCGTCCATATGGGTGTGGCCGTCGATAAACCCCGGCGCCACGATCAGCCCGTCGGCGTCGATCACGCGCTGCGCCGGGGCGCGGATGCGGCCGATCTCGACGATGCGCCCGCCCTTGACGCCGACATCGGCGCGATAGCGCGGGCCCCCCGATCCATCCACTACAATGCCGTTTCTGATGACGAGGTCGAGGCCCATTCTTGTTCTCCTGAAAGACCCGGCGACTTTCGCGGGTTGACAGCGAATTTGTCAATCTGCGCCAGCCCCGCTTCGGGCATGCCGGGGATACGCAGAATCTACCTGGCCTGTGGAGGAAGGGATTGTAGCCAGGCCCATTCGTTCGGCAACGCGGCGCAGGCGCCGGTCTCGACCAAGATTACTCGGCGCCCGAGCGCCGACGAGGCGGCGCCACGAGATCGGGCTCGGTTCCGCCCTGACGCGCCGGCCGCCGCGCGCTCTCGCGTTCGATCAGCGCCTTCAGTGCTTCGCGGAGCACCGCGGATTTCTCGCGCAAGCCGGTGAATGCCTGAGCCTTCGCGAGCAATTCGTCATCCAGTGCCAAGGTCGTGCGCATTTCTTCGCTCGCCCAATCGGATGACTAAATCATCATCGAATGATGCCGGATTAAATGCCGCCGCGCAGCACTCTAAATAGCTCGTTTTTAGGAGCGGGTTGCCGCGGAGGGCGCGGCTTGCCGGCGGGGTTGGGCGCGTGCTATGCGGGCGGACCGGCCGGCGGCCGATAACCGATTGCGGGGAAACGCCAATGCGCTTCGGCTTTTTCGATCAATTACCGTGCGCGAGCGGCTTTACCGAGGCGCAGCGCTACCGCGACATCCTTGCCCAGATCGAGCTCGGCGACGAGATCGGGTTTGATGCGGTTTGGCTCGGCGAATTGCATTTCAGCCGCGCCTTCTCGATCCTCGCCGACCCGCTGATGGTATTGGCGGCGGCGGCGCAGCGCACCCGCCGCATCCGGTTGGGGACGGCGGTGACCCTGCTGCCGTTGCACAACCCGGTCAGGATCGCCGAGGCCGTGGCGACCGCCGACATCCTCAGCGGCGGCCGGATCGAGCTCGGCTGCGGCCGCGGCACGGCACCATTGCACTACGCCGGCTACGACATCCCGCAGGAAGAGAGCCGCGAGCGCTTCGACGAGGCGCTCGATTTCATCATCGGCGCCTGGACCAACGAGCGCTTTTCCTACGAGGGGAAATATTACCGGGCGAAGGATCTGACCGTGATCCCCCAGCCGGTGCAAAAGCCGCACCCGCCGGTGCGGATCGCCGCCAACAGCCCGGACACCTTTCCGTTCGCCGCCAGGCGGCGGTTGCCGATCTTCGCCACCCCGCTGATCAATCCGCCGGACAAGCTCAAGGAGGGGCTGGCGGTCTATCGCGGGTCCCTCCCCGGCGGCGATACCGCGCTAGCTTTCCCGGTCCATGTCGCGACCAGCCGGGCGCAGGCGCGCGCGGACAGCGAGGCCGGGCTGATGCGCTTTCTGCGCGAGGCGGCGGAACGGCTGGCGCCGCTCGGCCAGGCTGACATCAAGAGCTTCGAGGCCTTCCGCCAGGTGCTGGCGCGCATCGAGCGCGTGACCTTCGATGACATGGACCGCGAGATGGGGGTGTTCGGCGACCCCGATTATTGCGTCGACCGGGTGCGCGCCCTGAAGCGCGACTACGCCATGGACGAGTTCATCTGCTATTTTAACCAGGGTGGGATCATGGACCACGCCATGGTCCGCCAGTCGATGACCCGGTTCGCCCAGGAGGTGATGCCGCACTGCCGCTAGTGGATCGCTTTCGAGACTGACCCCGCGGCCGGGCTCGTCCCGTAGGCCTTCAGCCCACGGACTTGATCCGGGGGCGTCCACGCCTTCGTGTCGATCGTTCATGCCCGTTTCAAGACGTGGATGCCCGGAACAAGTCCGGGCAAAGCCTATGAGCCTCCAACGGATCAGCCGAACACCGCGACGAAATCGCAGGTGACCAGCGCGTTGCCGTCGCCGCCGAGCGCCAGGGTATGGCGGGCCGGGCGCGAACCTTCGTCGGGGAACATCTTGACCCATTCGCCGTTGAGCGCGACGCGCCCGGTCGCCGGCTCTTTCATCCAGAAATTGATCTTGATGATGTCGTCGGGGCTGCCGCCGGCGGCTTCGACCGCGTTCCTGATGTGGGTGAACAGGTTGACGACCTGCCCGGCCAGATCCGGCGGCATGTTGCGCGTCCCCGGATCGATGCCGCTGATCACGCTCGACATCATGATGTTGCCGATCCGGCTGGCGTTGGGGATCGGGTTCGAATGCGCGAAACCGGGGAAGTTGACGCTCTGCCGTTTTGCCATCAGCTCACTCCTCACCCATTGCCGAGATGGCCATGGAGGCTTTGTCCGTCGCCGGGCGACGATGCGCGTCAGGCGCTTGCTTCCGCCGGCTGCGCGATCAGGGGCGCGTCGCCGGCGAGGGTGGTGCGGCGCACGTCGCGCACCTCGCTCTTATCGAAGCGGCGGGCGCGGTGCATCGTCGAGCGGTTGTCCCACATGACGAAATCGTGCTCCCGCCAGACATGCGAATAGACGAACTCGCGCTGGGTCGCGTGCTCCATCAGGTCGCGCAGGAACATGCGCGCCTCGGGCACCGTCCAGCCGAGGATGGCGCCGGCATGCGCGGCCAGAAACAACGATCTGCGCCCGCTCGACGGATGGGTGCGCACCAACGGCTGACGCACCGGGCGAAAGGCCTCGACCTCCTCGGAGGTCAATTCGGTAAAGCCGATCGCCTCTCGCGAATAGATCAAGGAGTGCTCGCAGACGAGGTCCTCGATTTCCGCCTTGGTGCGGTCGTCGAGCGCGTCATAGGCGGCGCGCATGTCGGCGAACTCGGTGTTGGCGCCCCACGACGGGATGACCCGGCCGGAGAGCAGCGAATACTTTGCCGGGATCGGGCGGAACGAGCTGTCCGAATGCCACAGCCGGTCGGCGAGCTTGAAGAACCATACCCGGTCCCCGGCCGACATGATGCCGCCGCTCTTGTCGAGGTTCGAGAAATCGGCGATGCCGGGGCCGAGGCGGTGATCCTCGCGCCGGCGCACATGGCCCGGCGTCTCGTAGCGCTCGAGCTCGCCGAAATGGCGGGTGAAGTTGATCTGCTCGGCGTCGGTCAAGTTCTGGCCGCGGAACACGAGCACGGCATATTCGTCCATGCCGGCCTCGATTGCGTCGACCTGCCGGCGGCCCAGCGGGCCTCGGCAATCGATCCCGGTGATCTCGCCGGCGAAGACCGGGTGCAGCTTGCGAATCGACACGGGCATCGGAGCAGCTTCCTCCAGATGAAGGGCATCGGAACGGGCCGGGCACGCAAACGGCTCTGCCGCGCCGCGACACCGCCCGGCGGCGCCGCCGCGGACCCCTTTCGCCGGCCGATCCCCTACAATTGGGCGACCCCGGCGCGGGCGCAGTCCTCGTCCTCTTGCGAGCTGCCGCCGCCGACGCCGCAGGCGCCCTCGACGACGCCGTTGCGGATGATCGGCACCGCGCCCTGGCCCATGATCATATGGCCGCCTTCGGCCGCGGCGATGCCGCGGGGCGTCGGCTGGTCGGCCCGCTCGCTCATCTCGCCGCTCGGGCGGCCGAACGCAGCCGAGGCCACGGCCTTGCCCTGGCTGCCATAGGCGCTCGCCCAGATCGCATTGTCCATGCGCTGGAGCGCGATCAGCCGGCCGCCGCTGTCGCAGACCGCGGCGCTGATCCTGATGTTGAGCTCCTGTGCTTTTGCCAAGGCGCCGCGAACGATGCGGTTGGCTTCCTCCAAGGTCAGGCTCATCGATCGTCTCCTTCGGCTCGGGTGCCCGGATGTTTATGACCGCACCGGGCGTACACCGTCGTCTCCTGCTGGAGGCAAGATGCGGCCCGCGCCTGCGGAAATGACACCCCGGACGCGGCCGGGCCGTCACGTTTCCAGGCGTTCCGCCTCTTCGCCGTCGAGAACGGCGTCTTCCACCGGCATCCTGGCGCGGGCGCGCCCGACCGCCTCTTCGAGCTCTTCGAGCGTGCACAGGCCGAGCCCGACCGGGTGCCGCGGCTTGATGTTGGAGCTGTTCCAATGAGTGCGGTCGCGTACCGCGGCGATTGTCGGCTTGGTCGTGCCGATCAGCTTCGAGATCTGCGCGTCGGACAATTCCGGGTGGCTCTTGATCAGAAAGGCGATCGCATCCGGTTTGTCCTGGCGCTTGGCGATCGGCGTATAGCGCGGGCCTTTGTGCCGGGTCGTCTGCGGCGGGCACCGCCTGCGGCGACAGCGCGAGCCGCGCCGCGGGATCGGCTTGACAGCGGGCGATCTCCTCGGCGGTCGTCTGGCCGTTCGCCACCGGATCGAGCCCCTGCATCTGGTTCGCCACCTCGCCGTCGGCGATGGCCTGGATCTCGAGCGGATGGAGCACGCAGAAATCGGCGATCTGCTCGAAGGTGAGAGAGGTGTTTTCGACCAGCCACACGGCCGTGGCTTTCGGCATCAATGGTGCAGGCATGCAAAGTCCCGATACGACAGCGCGCCGCCGCCGGCAAAGCCAGCGGGCGGCGGGCGCAAAAAAGTTAATCACTATATAGTCGCGTGGTCTGCCGAGGGAAGACGATAGTCCCCGGCCCCCCGAGGGAAGAGGGCTGCGAGGAGCCAAGGATCGATGGACGAGTTGGAGCTGGAGCCGCACCGCAAACGGCCGGCGCCCAAGGATCTGAGCCTGATGGGGATCGCCGAGCTCGAAGCCTATATCGCCGAGCTCGAAGCCGAGATCGCCCGCACCCGGACCGAGATCATGGCCAAGCTCGGCCAACGCCGCGGCGCCGAGGCGCTGTTCAAGCGCTGAGGGGTCGGTTGACGTTCGTTGGTGCCCGCCTGTCGGCACGGCGCGCAGCCGTGGCAAGCTTCGGGTGGCGCAGAACCGCGCGTTGCAAGTGTCGAAGGCGAATTGCCTTCAGCCCTCCAGGGGAAGCGGCGGGCCCGAGCCCTCCTGCGCCGCCGGGTACAGAAGCGCGCCGTCGGGAAGCCGGCGGGCGCCCGGGGTCAGGGTCGCCGGCTCGATCTTCCGCGGGCCCATGATGTGGGCGACCTCGATCCCGTCGGCCAACAGGTAGTCGGCGATGATGCGGCGATGGCAGCGCCACCACACCGCCTCGGCGCACATGATCGCGCAACGGTGGTCGCGGGACAGCGCGATCAGTTCGTCGAGCCCGGCGCGGAACGGGCCGGTCGCGGCATAATCGGCGTAATTGCGAAAGGCGTCGTTGCGCCACAAGGCGTTGGGCGAGGGGGCGCCGTCCTTGCGCCGGCCGCGCAGCCCGCCCAGCGCCGGCAAATGACGATAGTCGATCCCTGTTGCGGCGAGCGCCCCCGGCAGCGCATCGGCATTGAATTGCGGGTTCGTCCGCGAGCGCGGCACCGAGCGGACATCGGCGAGAAGGTCGATCCCAACCTCGCCGAGCAGCGCCGTCAGTTCCGCACACTCGCGCGTCGAATGGCCGATTGTCCAGATCATCGACGGGTCTTCCGCTGGGATTGGCAAGCAACAGCCTGTAATCACATGGGATTTGACGAGAGAGTTGCAATTGCCCCGGCCGCGGCCAAGATCCCCGCCAGGGAGGATCACGAATGGATCAACGTTCGATTGCAAAACACCTGCGTCGCTGGCACCGCCGCGACAAGGTGACCACTGATCATCTGGTTGGCGATCGCGCCAAGGACAGCACACCGGGGAAACGCGTGCATAGCCCGACGACCGGCAGCGGTCTGCCGGTCGAGGGCCAGATCCGCAAGGAATGGGATCCGACGAGGGGAGGCGGGCTGCCGGTTTTCGTGCGCCTGGTGGGATAGCGCGTTCCCGTCGGCTTGCGCCGTTGCTCAGCCGGCGCCGCCGATCCTGATCGGAAGGCGCGGCCCCGGCATGGCCTGCGGAAGCCGGCATCATCGGCTGGTGACGCCGCAAAGACGGTGAAGCAGCTCGGCGGCGCTTGGGCGCGCCGCCGCAACGCTTGAAAATTGTCATGCCAGGAGGAAAGCAGCTATGAGGCTCGCCAGCTTTCGCGCATCCGGGCGCGATTCCTACGGCGCCGTCGTCGAGGGCGGCATCGTCGATCTGGGGCGCCGGCTCGGCGAGCGCTATCCGACTTTGCGCGCCGCGATCGCAGGCGACGCGCTTGGCCGCGCCATTGCCGAAGCGGGGGCCGCCAAACCCGATTTCACCCTGGCCGAGGCGACCCTGCTGCCGCCGATCACCGACCCGGACAAGATCATCTGCGCCGGTCGGAACTATCGCGCCCATGCCGCCGAGGCGGGCGGCGCCCCGCCCGAGAACCCGCAGGTCTTTCTGCGGCTGGTCAACACCCTCGTCGCCCACGGACAGCCGATGGTATGCCCCAAGATCTCCGGCGACTTCGATTACGAGGGCGAGCTGGCATTGATCATCGGCAAGCCCGGCCGCCACATCGCCAAGGCCGACGCCCTGTCGCACGTGTTCGGCTACACCTTGTTCAACGACGGCTCGATCCGCGACATCCAGTTCAAGCATTCGATCGCCGCCGGCAAGAATTTTCACCAGACCGGCGGCTTCGGCCCGTGGATCGTCACCGCCGACGAGATCCCGGACCCGACCCGGCTGCAGCTCGTGACCCGGCTCAACGGGCGCGAGGTGCAGCACACCGGGATCGACGACCTGATCTTCGACATCCCGACCCTGATCTCGTACTGCTCGGACTGGACCCCGCTCATTGCCGGCGACGTGATCTCGACCGGCACGCCCGAGGGGGTCGGCTTCGCCCGCAAGCCGCCGTTGTGGATGAAGCCCGGTGACGTCGTCGAGGTCGAGATCGGCGGCATCGGCGTGCTGCGCAACCCGATCGTCGCCGAGAGCTGAGCACGGCAGCGGGCATGAAGGCGATCCTGCTGCGCCAGCCGGGCGGCCCCGCGGCGCTCGAATATGTCGAGCTGCCGACCCCGGTGCCGGGCGACGGCGAGGTCCTGGTCAAGGCCGATACGATCGGCGTCAGCATGCCCGAGGTGCTGGTGCGCAAGGGCGTCTACAACTGGATGCCGCCGCTGCCGGCGATCCCCGGGATCGAGATGAGCGGGACCATCGTCGCGCACGGGCATAACGTCGCCGAGCCGCGCGCTCGGCCAGCCGGTCTTTGTCAGCGCCCGCGACCTGCCGGTGCGCGCCGGGTGCTATGCCGAATACATCGCGGTGCCGGTGCGCGCGGCGCACCCGCTGCCGCCCGGTGTCTCGCTCGAGGCGGCGGCCTGCCTGTCGAACTACCAGGTCGCCTATCATGTGCTGCACACCGCCGCGCGCGGGGCGGTGGCGCAGACCGCGCTGGTCCACAACGCCGCGGGCGGGGTCGGCAGCGCCGCGGTGCAACTCGCCTTGCTCGCCGGCCTCAGCGTGATCGGGGTGGCGGGCTCGGACCCCAAGACCCGAGCGGTGCTCGGCCTCGGCGCCGGCCAGGCGATCAATTACCGCACCGAGGATGTCGTCGCCCGCGTGCTCAGGATCACCGAAGGGCGGGGCTGCGACCTGATCCTCGATCCGATCGGGGGCGAGGGCCTGGCGCGCAACTTCACGATGCTGGCGCCGCTCGGCATGGTGGTCTCCTATGGCCGGCTCGCGGGCCCGCCCGATGCCGGCGCGGTCGAGGCGATGCGGGCCAATTCCGCGGTGAGCCCGGCGTTGCGCTTCTTTACGATCCACAGCTTCGACGACCGGC
Organism: uncultured Alphaproteobacteria bacterium; assembly: GCA_963703855.1. Lineage (GTDB taxonomy): Bacteria > Pseudomonadota > Alphaproteobacteria > ATCC43930 > CGMCC-115725 > AP-15. The sequence continues at coordinate 278,109 of CAVPFW010000015.1, read as the reverse complement.
CCGACATCCGCGCGGCGACGATGAAAACCCTGCTCGGCCATCTCGCCGCCGGCGAGATCCGGCCGCTGATCCACGACCGGCTGCCGCTCGTCGAGGCCGCCCGCGCGCACGAGCTGCTCGAATCGGGCGCCGTCATCGGCAAGCTGCTGCTGAAGCCGTGAGCGCGCGCAACGCGGGCTACCGAGCGGCTTGATGCCTGCTTGGCCAGCGCGTGCGTCCGACCATCCACCCCCGGCGCCCCCAGCCGGCTGATGTAAACGACGGAAATTTCGGCTACCCTTCCACCCCTCAGCTGAAGGGATTGGAATCATGCAGCTCGGAGCCTCGTTGCCGGTGGCCGATATCGGCACCGGCCCCTCGGTGCTGCGCGACTACGCGCAGGCGGCGGAGGGGCTGGGCTATACCCATCTGATGGCGCCCGATCACGTGCTCGGCGTCGATCCGGCCGCGGACCATGGCGGCCGTCGCGTCGGCACCACCGCAAACGCCTATCACGACCCGTTTGTGCTGTTCGGGTTTTTGTCGGGCTGCACCCGGCAGATCGGCTTTGCCGTCGGCGTCCTGATCCTGGCGCAGCGCCAGGCGGTGCTGGTGGCCAAGCAGGCGGCCTCGTTGGACGTGCTGTGCGGCGGGCGGTTCCGGCTGGGGATCGGCGTCGGCTGGAACGAGGTCGAGTTCGTCGGCCTGAACGAGAACTTTCACAACCGCGGCCGGCGCTCGGCCGAGCAGGTCCGGGTCATGCAGGCATTGTGGGCGGAGCCGCATGTCCGCTTCGCCGGCGAGTTCCATCGGGTCGACGACGCCGGCATCAACCCGCGCCCGGCCTCGGGGCGGGTCCCGGTGTGGTATGGCGGGCATGCCGAAGCGACCTTTCGCCGGTGCGCAAGATACGGCGACGGGTTCATGCCGTTGGCTTATCCCGCGGGCGAGGCGGCCTTGGCGGCGTTCGCAAAACTGCGGACGCTGACCCGCGAAGCCGGGCGCGACCCCGCAGCGATGGGGGTCGAGGTCTGGGTCTCGCCCGGCGCCGGCACCCCGGACGACTGGCGGCGCGAGGTCGCCTTCTGGAAGGAGGCCGGGGTCACCCATCTCACCGCGCATACGACCTATGTCAGCAATCACCACAAGCGCATCACCGGGCACAGCGCCGCCGAGCACCTGGCGGCGATCACCCGTTACCGCGAGGCGGTGGCGGATCTGCTGTAGGATGATGTCAAGGCACCGGAGGAAGACATGAGCGACGCAGAGATCGGCGCCTTGCGCGCCAAATTGGCGAGCAGGCCTCGCTCCGACGATTACCGTCAGCGGCGCAGGGACATCGATGCCCGCGGCCTGCAATACGGCCTGATGCCCGATGTCGGGGTCGAGCCGGCGACCGCGAACGGGGTCCGGGCGGAGTGGACATCGACCCCGAACGACGCCCGCGACGGGGCGCTGCTCTACCTGCATGGCGGCGGCTATGTGATCGGCTCGCTCGACAGCCATCGCCACCTGGCGGCCGAGGCCGGCCGCGCCGCGGGGATCGCGGCGTTGGCGCTCGACTATCGGCTGGCGCCCGAGCACCCGTTCCCGGCGGCGGTCGACGACGCGCTCGCCGGCTATCGTTTTCTGCTGGCGCGCGGCATCAGGCCGGAACGGATCGCGCTCGCCGGCGACAGCGCCGGCGGCGGTCTGGTGGTCGCGGCGATGCTGGCGATCCGCGACGCGGGCCTGGCGCAGCCCGCCTGCGGCTGGTGCATCTCGCCCTGGGTCGACATGGAGGCGATCGGCGAGACGATGTCGAGCCGGGCCGCCGTCGATCCGACCGTGCAGAAGGCGGGCCTCCTCGACATGGCCCAGCTCTATCTGAACGGCGCCGACCCGCGCTCGCCATTGGCGGCGCCGCTCTACGCCGATCTCTCCGGCCTGGCGCCGCTGTTGATCCAGGTCGGCGCCGCCGAGACCCTGCTCGACGACGCGCTCCGCCTCGCCAAGGCCGCCGGGGCCGCCGACGTGCGCGTCGATCTGCAGGTGTGGCCGGAAATGATCCACGTCTGGCACCTGTTCCATCCCGAGCTCGCCGCCGGCCGCCGCGCGATCGAAGCGGGCGGCGCCTTCGTCCGCTCGATGCTCGGATGAGAGTGGCGGGGCGACGTTTGCAAGCTGGACCGGGCCTCGGCGTTCACCCGGCGCGATGGCGGAAGCCGTCAAAGATGCGTTCGGCGAGCGCGTCGTAGGCGCCGTCGAAATGATGGCCACCCTGGGTTTCGATGACCTCCGCCTTGTCGGTCTTGGCCAGCGCGGGACATAGGCTGTCGCCGTCGTCGCGGCCGTAGAAGCATTGGATCATCGACGGATCGATCGAGGCCAGCGCCGGTTGCGTCGGAAGCGCGTTTGCGGTCGGCGGCGCGCCGAGCCAGCCCATCATGCTGATCTCGAAATCAGCCGCCGATGCGAAACCGAGCAAGGACAGCTGAACCACGTGCTGCTTGGCTTCGGGCGACAGCCGGTCATAAGCGAATGGCAGCACCCCGGCGCCGAAGGAGTAGCCGATCAGCGCCACCTTGGAGGCGCCCCAGCGTGCAATATAGGTGTCGATGACCGCGCTGAGGTCGCGCGCCGTCTGCTCCGGCGTTTTGTGGCTCCAGAAATAGCGCAGGCTGTCCCAGCCGATGACCGACACCCCGTCGGACCGGAGCTTTTCGGCGATGCTGCGGTCGAGATCCCGCCAGCCGCCGTCGCCCGACAGCACGATCGCCAGCAGCGGGCCGGGCGGCGAGGCCGGCATTTCGACGAGCGGCAGGCCTGATATCGCGGGGCCGGCAACCCCGCGCGATTTCCTCAGATGCGGGCGCAGCAGCGCCGCCATCGCGTCCGCCGCTCCGCCTTCTTCGCCGAAATCGTCGATCGCGACCGGTGTGCCTTGCGCTTTCAGATCGCCGATATGGGCGCGGCCGGCGCGGTCTGCGGCATGGTCGAATCCGACTGCCCAGAACCCGTTGAGCGAGCGCCACGGACCATAGGAAAAGCCGCGATCGATGCTCGGCGCCGGTGCAATTCCTGGGCAGAGCGGCAGCTTCATGTGCAGCGCCGCGGTCGGATCGAGCGATATGGCGCCGGCGATCGTTGACGCCGGGGCTTGCCCCAATGTCGCCGCAGCAAACGCACCGCCTTCGCCGACCCCGGCCAGGATCGGCGTCCGATAGGTGGAATTGCCGCGCTCGCGCTGAACCTCCCGGCTGATCAATTCGATCGCGCTGACGGCATCGGAGCAACGCGCATGGCCCTGCGCGCCGACGTGCCGCAGATAGGCCGAAAGGTCGACGCCCAGGACGAAGGCCCCGTCATGACCCAAAGCGTCGGCAATTTTGGCGGAAGAGGCATCCCAGCCCTTGGCGTCGGAGAACAGCACGACGAGGCCGTGCATTGCGCCCTCCGGACGGACGATGTGCAAATCGCCGAAATCCCCGCTGTCGAGCGCCTTCGCCGGATGGCCGGCGAGGCTCGCCGTCACCGCGGCCAGGCACAGAACCGCGACCTTCACCGGGCGGCGGCGTCGCGGCTTGATCGCGTGCTCGCGCCGGCCGATCCGCTGTCCGATGCCGCCGCCGACCAATGCCGCGATGTCGGCAAGCGCGAGATAGGGCCCGAACGCGCCGGAGGCGGCGAGGTAACGCGGCTCCCATACCGGATCGAATTTGGCTTTGAAGGCGTGCAATCCCTGGAAATTGTAGAACCGGCCGCCATGCGACCAGATGAAACGCGCCAGCCGGTGCCAGCGCGTCGCCAGCGGATGCGCGCCGAAACCGGAGAGCGGCGCGGCGCCAAGGCTGAGATGGCGATAGCCCTCGCTGCGGTAATGCTGCAACAGCCGCACGAACAGATATTCCATCGCACAGCGCGACACGACGTCGGGCCGCAGCCGGATCAGGCCGACCGTCGCCTCGTCGTTCAGATCGGTGGTCATGATTGTGGCGAAGGCGACCGCCCGCCCGTGCTCGCGCAGCAGCGCCACGCTTTGCGCTGTGACGTAGGCGGGGCGGAAGGCCGCCACCGAAAAGCGCTTTTCGCCGGCGGCCGCGTGCCGCGCCAGCCAGTCGTCCGAAATGTCCTTGAGCTCGTCGATGATTTCGGCGACGCGCGGCGGCGGGATCATCTCAAAGGCGAGCCCATCGCGCCCGCCGCGATTGAGGGCATAGCGGAGCCCGGCGCGGGCGGCGCCGTCGAGGGTGAAGCGCAGCAATGGAACGTGGGCTTCCTCGCCGATTTTTATGATGCGAAGGCCCGCGTCGAGGTACAGCGGCAGGCTCGTCGGCGGCGCCTGATAAAAGGCCACGCGGTTGCGCTGCGCGTCGGCCAGCTCGATGAAGCGCCACACCAGCTCCGACCATTCCTCGGGTGAACCGACCGGATCGCCGAGCGCCGCCCAGGTGCGGCCGTGCTGGGCGAACATCAGGAAGGACTTCCCGGTATCGGAGAACAGCAGGCTCTTGTCGCCCATCAGCGCCAGGAAGGCATCGGCACGCGGCTGGCCGGCGGCGATCCGGCGCGCCTGCGCCAGCTCGACCGCAGTCGGCCCACGCGGACGCGCCGCGGCGGGGCGCAGCAATTGCCACACGCCGATGGTCAGGCCGAGCACCGCAACGCCCAACACCGTGCGCAACGCACGCGACGCGGTGGCGTCGAGCTCGAATTGCCACCATAGCTGATCGGCATATTCGACGTGTCGGAACGCAAAGAACAGGATCCAGACCATTGCCGCGACGACACAGCCGATCGCGGTCAGCCACCCGGCCGTCAGCGGCTGCGACATCAGCGAGGTGCGCCGGTCGAACTGGGCGCGCCCGGCGACGAGCCCGATCAGCAGCAGGGCCGCCGCGGTCGGGGCGACGACCTCGAGCCCTTTGACCAGACAGAACGGGATGCTGAGCAACGTCATCGCCAAGGCGAGCCACCACGCCCCGTCGAGCCGACGCAACAGACCGCGCGCGGTGAACAGCAGGACCAGCCCGGCGATGCTGGCCAGCAGATGCGCCGCCTCGATCGCCCAGAGCGGCACGTGAAGCGCCAGAACCTGCAGCCGGTCGATGAACGGCGGCATGGCCCCGGACACGACCAATGTCGCGCCGACGGCAAACGTCGCGGCGGCAAGAAACGACGGGACCAGTCGGGCCGCGGCGCGGCTTATGCGCTCGCCGATCGCGGCCCCGAGGAAACGGCGCGTCTCGAACCCGGCCAGCAATACGGTCGAGAGAAACAGCGGCAGCAGATAATAAACCGCGCGATAGCCGACGAGCGCGGCCGCGACGGCGCTCGGCGAGCCCTTGCTGCCGACGGCAAAGAGGATCGCCACCTCGAACACGCCGAGCCCGCCGGGGATGTGGCTCAGCACGCCGAGCCCGAGCGCCGTCGCATAGACCGCGGCAAAGGCGAGAAAGCCGATACCGGTCGCCGGCAGCAGCACCCATAAGGCCGCGGCGGCGGCGAGCACGTCGGTTGTGGTCAGCGCGATCTGAGCCAGCACCAGCGCCGGCCCGGGCGGCTCGATCGAGATCGAGCCGAGGCTCAGCGGCCGGCGGCGGGCCGCGCAAAACACCAGAAACGCGGTCGCCAGGCTCAGCAATGTCGCCGCCGCGGCGAACAGCGGCTCGGGCGAAGTCCCCAGCATGCGGCTCACCCGATGCGCGCACAGGACGAGACCGAGCCCGGCGATCGCGGCGAGACCGACGCCGAGCGCCGCCGAGATGAACAGGATCGCGCGGGCGATCTGGCCGGGCGAAAGACCCGCCGCGGTATAAATCCGGTAGCGGACGGCGCCGCCCGAAAAAGCGCCGAGCCCGACCGCGTTGCCGATTGCATACCCGCAGAACGAGGCAAGGAAAACTGACAGCAGCGGCGGGCGCGCCCGGGCGTAGCGCAGTCCGGAAAGGTCGTAGCCAAGCAGGGCTGCATAGCTTACCGCGGTCGCCGCCAGCGCCATCAGCAACGCCGATGCTCGGGTCGCCCGCAGCGACGCCGCCAGGGAATGGAAACTGACCCCTGCCGACGCTTTTTGCAGACCCCACAGCGCCAAACCGGCAAGCGCGAACGCCGCCAGTCCGACCAAAACCGGTCGATACGGCCCATGCAGGCGCAGCCGACCGAGCCGGCCCATCGGCGTTCCGCCAGCTGCGTTTGCACCTGCGCTCAGGCGGCTGTGGGGCGGTCCGGGTGTCGGCATCGCCGGCCTACCGGCGACCGGCGTCGGCGCTGCAGGCGCACCGCCGCCTCGCCCGTTCGATGGCGTCACCTCCCGATGCTTTCGCCACACGGATCGGTGCGGTCGGCCTGCCTATTCACTCGCTGATCCCGGCAAGCCCGGCAGTTCCGAGCATGCCATTTTATATTGGGTTTCTCGTTGCTGCTCAGCAACGGCAACAGGCCGCAGGCGAGCCCGCGCGGCGAGATGGCCGGTGCGGCGGCTGAGGCTAGCCGCCGAACTGGAACACGTTGGCCGGCTCCTCGGCCCAGTGGCGGTTGCGGTAGAGCCGGCCGGTCATCGCCGCGACATAGGGTGCGGCGGCGCCGACCATCTCGATCTGGCGCTCGGACAGGGTCAGGCCGGCGGCACGGCAGGCGGTCGCGGCCCGGTCGCGGGTGGCGGCATCGATATCGGCGGGCTCCGGGTCGGGGATCGGCGGCGGGGCGGTCGAAAATCGCGCATCGGGGTCGAGCCGCGGCCGGCGCGTGCGCCACGGCGTCGCCATCTCGTAGGCATGGGCCACCCGCAGCACCGTCGCCTCGTCAAACGGCCGGCCGGCGACCTGCATCGACAATGGCAGCCCGCCGCGGCTGAAGCCGATGCATTGCGCCAAGGCCGGGCCGGCGGTGACGTTGAACGGGGTGGTCAATGACGGCCGCCGCCAGAATTCGATTGTGCGCCAGGCGCCGAGGCGCGGCGCCGGGCCGCCGGCCGTCGCGGTCACCAGCACATCGAAGTTTGCATAGACCGGCGCCATCTCGGCCAGGATGCGCCGGCGCTCGCGCTGGGCCTGCACGTAGTCGCGGCCGCCGATCAGCACCGCCGGCAACACGCGGCCGAGAAAATCCTCGCCGAAATCGCCGGGCCGGGTGCGCAAGGCCGGCTCGTGCACGGCGAGCAGCTCGCTTTCGGCGATCGTGACCTTGACGTCGTAATAGTCCTGCGCCGGCCGCAGCCGGACCTCGCTGAGGACGGCGCCGAGCGACCGCAGCACCGCGAACGCCTGTTCTAACGCCGCCCCGACCTCGGCCGTCACCGGGCAATCGTCCTCGTGCAGGTGGCGCACGATCCCGATGCGCAACCCTCTGATGTCACCGGTCAACGCCGCGCGGTAATCCGGCACCGGATGCGCGGCGCTCGCCGGATCGGCGGGGTCGTGGCCGGCGATCGCCTGCAGCAGGATTGCGCAGTCCTCGACGGTCCAGGTCATCGGCCCCGCGTGGTCGAAGCTGTAAGAATTGGCGTAGACCCCGTGCCGGCTGACCAGGCCATAGGTCGGCTTCAGCCCGACGATCCCGCACAACGCCGCGGGGCCGCGGATCGAGCCGCCGGTGTCGGAGCCGAGCGCCGCGGGAACCAAGCCGGCGGCGACCGCCGCCCCCGAACCGCTCGACGAGCCGCCGGTGAAGTGCTCGCGATTCCACGGGTTGCGCGCCGGCGGCCACGGCAGGTCGAAGGACGGCCCGCCATGGGCGAATTCATGGGTCGCGAGCTTGCCGGTCAGGATCGCCCCGGCCTCGTAGAGCTTTCGCACCGTGGTCGCGTCGGCGGCCGGCACCGTGTCGATGCACACCCTGGAATGCCCGGTGGTGCGGATGCCGGCGGTCGCATAGATGTCCTTGAGCCCGAACGGGATGCCGTGCATCGGCCCGCGATAGCCGCCGGCCATGATCTCGCGTTCGGCGGCGCGGGCCCGGTCGAGCGCGCGGTCGAAGGTCGGCAGCAGATAGGCGTCGAGCTGCGGGTCGAGCGCCTCGGCCCGGCGGACCAGCGCTGTCGTCAGCTCGACCGGCGACAATTCCTTCTGCTCGATCCGGCGCGACATCTCGGCGATGGTCATGAATGCGAGATCGGTCGACGGCGAGGTCATGGCGTCGGACATATTTGGCGCTCCGCGGCACGAGGTTCGACAAAAATAGCCGCTCAGGCGGGCGGAGCCACCGACAGCCGGCCGGTGACCCCGTGGCGTTCGATGAAGCTCCCCACAATCCCCGACCGTTTCGCCGCTTCGACGAATTCCTTCAAGAACGCAAAGCCGGCGGTGTTCTTTTTCGGCGTGCCGACCGCCTGCTGCACCGAGGTAAACTGGCCGTCGAGAATCCGCGAGCCGGGCCGCGCCTGCTGCACTTCGATGAGCCCCGGCCGCAACCCGGCATAGGCGTCGAGCTTCTCGCTCGTCGAATGCCTTGAGCGCCGCTGTGGCGCTGTCGAACTGCAGCAATTCGCCCCTTTTATAATTGTTCTCGAGCCACAGGCCATAGGCGCTGCGCGCGGTGACGGCGACGCGCCTGCCCGGCTGATCGACCTCCGCGATCGACCGGATCGGCGAGCCGGCCGGCACCAGATAGGTCGCCTCGATCTCGCAATAAGCAGCGGTAAAATCGATCACCGCGGCGCGCTGCGGCTCGGCGCCGATCAGGCCGATATCCCAGAGACCCTTCTCGGCGTCGTCGGCGATCTCGCCCGGCCGCGCATAAGGAATATATTTGACCGGCACGCCGAGCCGCGCGGCGATCGCCGCCGCCATCTCGGGCGACACGCCCTGCGGATCGCCCGACGGGGTCTTGCCGGTGACCAACAGGAAATTGCCCATGTTGATCGCGGCGCGCAGAACGCCGGTCGGGGCGAGCTCGGTGACGGCTTTGTCAGGCATGGCGGGGATCCGGGAACAGTGGGAAGGGTCACCCTATCCTGAACGATCGTCGGCGCCCCGGCACGCGAAAATTCGGGTACGCCCGACCCGGCCGGCGTCACAGCCCGAGCTTGCGCCGCACCGAGGCGCTGACGGTCTGGCGCACCCGGCCGATCTCGGCCCAGGGGTCCGACTTCAACGCTGCGAGCCGGCCGGGCACGGTGGCGACGGTAAAGCCTTCGGGGCGAACCCCGGCCTCGACCTCCTCCCAGAACAGCGGGGTCGAGACCGGTGCGCCCGGCCGCGCACGGGTCGAGTAGGCGCCGATCGCGGTGGCGCCGCGCGCGTTCCGCAGATAGTCGATGTAGATGCGGTCGAGCCGTGCCCGCTTTGATTGGTTGGTGGTGTAGTTCTGCGGATTTTGCGCGGCGACGTGGTCGGCGACCGCCTTGCTGAACGTTTTGACCTGCTCCCAATCGAGCTTCGGGGTCAGAGGCAGCACGACGTGCAGCCCCTTGCCGCCGGTCGTCTTGGCAAAGCTCTGCAGGCCGAAGCCGGCCAGCGCATCGCGGATTTCGAGCGCGGATTCGGCGATCCGCGACCACGCCAGGCCGACATCCGGGTCGAGATCGAAGGTCACCCGGTCCGGGGTCTCGAGCTTGTCGACCGTCGAGCCCCAGGGATGGATCTCGAGCACCCCGATCTGCACCAGCGCGACCAGCCCGGCGAGGTCCGCGACCGCGAGGTGGGTCTCGCCGTCTATCTCGATGCGGGTCACCGCCTCGGGCACGCTGGCGCCGGCATGCTTTTGAAAAAACTGCTCGCCGCCCTGACCCGACGGGCAGCGCACCAGGCTCAGCGGCCGGTGGGCGAGCTGCGGCAACGCCCAGTCGCGGATCTCGGCGTAATAGCGCGCCAGGTCGAGCTTGGTGATGCCCTCGCCGGGGTAGAGCACGCGGTCGGCGTGGGTCAGCCTGCACCCCTTCGAATTCGGTGCTGCCGTCGCGGGCGAGGCGGCGCGGCGTTTCGCGGCCGCCGGTTTCGCGGCGCTGGGTTTCGCGGCGCTGGGTTTCGCGGACGGCGCCGGCCTCGCCGCCCTGCCAGTCTTCACGGGCGGCGTCGGGGCAGCGCCGTCGCGGACGACCTCGGCCGGGCTCTTGTCCTCGCGCAGCCCGAGGAACGTCGCGTGCCGCAATACCTGGTCGGCGGTCCAGTTGCCATAGCGCACCTCGGCGACCAGCGCCGGCTCGGTCCAATGGACACCCTTGAGCGTAGCGCCCTTCGGCAATGCCGCGACCGGGGCGGCGGCCCGTTCGAGCGGGTCGAGCCGGGCTCTGAGCGCGGCCAGCTGCGCGTCGCCAAAGCCGGTGCCGACGCGGCCGGCGTAGTGCAATGCCCCGTGTCCGTCGTAATAGCCGAGCAGTAAGGCACCCAAACCGTGGCGGCCGCCGGCGGGGTCGGTGAAACCGATCACCACGAATTCGTCGCGGTTGGCGCCTTTGACCTTCAGCCAATCGGCGCTGCGGCCGGGGCGATACGGCCGGTCGCGGCGTTTCGCGACGATCCCTTCCAGACCATAGTCGCAGGCGTGGCGAAAAAACTCCGGACCGCGTCCGAGCTGATGGTCGCTGTAGCGCACCATCCTGCATCAGGCGGGACGAGCTCGGCGAGCACCGCCTTGCGGTCCTCGAGCGCGGCCCCGCTCAGGTCCCAGCCGTCGAGATGGAGGAGATCGAAGGCGTAGAACACCAGCCCCTCGGTATGTCCGGTGGAGATCGCGTCCTGCAGGCGGCCGAAATCGCTGGTGCCGTCGGGTTGGAGATCAACGAGCTCGCCATCGATCAGCGCCGCCTCGACCGGAAGCTCGGTGCATCGTTGCGCGAGCGCAGGAAACTTCTTCGTCCAATCGAGGCCGTTGCGGGTCAAGAGCCTCACATTCTGGTCTCGGATCTGGGCGAGCACACGATAGCCATCGTATTTGATCTCGTGAAACCATTCGGTCCCGTCCGGCGCCTGGTCCGCCGCGGTTGCCAATTGGGGCCTGGGCTGGGCCGGCATCCGGCCTCGCTTGGCGCCGGGAATGCGTGCGAGGTCGGCATGCTGGCGCGCTTTGGCCGGGGCAGGCCGCTCCTCGCCGTTCGGCCCCCATACCCGGTCGCGCTCGGCAGCGATCTCGTCTAGGGCTCGGCCGGTCGCGACGCTGAGCGGGTTGTCGACCACGAGCGCATCGCCGCTGTGCGGCGCCGCGGCCTCGTCGCGCTCCTTGATCAGCAGCCAATTCTCATGACGCTCGGCCGCGGCTTTCCCACCCATGCGCACGAGCACCCATTTGCCGTGCAGCTTTTCGCCGTCGATCATGAATTTGAGGTTGCCCTTGGCGTAGGCCTCGGCCGGGTCCGGATCGAGCGGCGTCCAGGTTCCTTGGTCCCACAGCAGAACCGTTCCGCCGCCGTATTCGCCTTCCGGAATGACCCCCTCGAACCCGCCATATTCGAGCGGGTGGTCTTCGACATGGACCGCCAGGCGCTTTTCGCCGGGGTCGGCGCTCGGCCCCTTCGGCACCGCCCAGCTCTTTAAAACGCCGTCGAGCTCGAGCCGGAAATCGTAGTGCAGCCGGCGCGCGGCGTGCTTCTGGATCACAAAGGACAGCGGCCGTGATGCGGTCGCGCGGACCGCCGCGCCGGCCGGCTCGGGCGTTCTGCCGAAATCCCGTTTCCTTCTGTATTCGGTGAGCGCCATTGCTGCCGATCATCCTCTAAAGACGCCGTTCTGTGGTGGACCATGGTCGCTTGACATTGCGGACCGCCGCATAATGTGCATTCGTAGGGCCGTAATATAGGAGATCGGCATGCCGCGAGCGAGCTGGAGCGGGTTTCTGCGTCTATCTCTCGTCACTTGCCCGGTTTATCTGAGCCCGGCGACGACCGAGTCGAAGCGGATTCGGCTCAACCAGCTCAATTCCGAGACCGGAAACCGGGTTTCGCAGCGGCTCGTCGACTCCAAGACCGGCGAAGAGCTCAGCCGCGACCAGATCGCCAAGGGCTACGAGTTCGATCGCGGCCGCTACGTCACGATCACCGACGACGAGCTCAAGGAGCTTCAGATCGAGTTGTCGAAGATCATCGACCTCGACCGCTTTGTCGGCCGCGACCAGGTCGACCCGCTCTATCTCGATGCGCCCTATTACGTTTATCCCGACGGGGAGATCGCCACCGAGACGTTCCGGGTCATCGGCGAGGCGATGGCGCGCACCAACCGGGTCGGGCTCGGCCGGATCACCCTGTCGAGCCGCGAGCGCCTGGTGCTGGTCGAGCCCCGCGGCGGCGGCCTGGTGATGTCGACCCTGCGCAGCAGCGACGAGGTCCGCGCGGCGGAATTCGGCGCCAACGACGAGGGCCGGATCGACCCCGAGCTCGTTGCCCTCGCCGAAACCATCATCGAGCGCAAATCCGGCGCGTTCGAGCCGGCGGGCTTCCACGACCGCTATCAGGACGCGTTGCGCGCATTGGTCGAGAGCAAGCTCAAGGGCGAGATGACCGGTGTCCCGCAGTCGATCGCCGAGCCGCCGAAGGTGATCAACCTGATGGACGCGCTGAAGCGCAGCCTGGCGCGCGAGGAGGCCTCGGCTCCGGGGAAGGGCGCTGCCGCGGCCGAAGCAAAGCGCGCGCGGGCCGGCGACCGGCGCCAGCCCTCCTTGCTGCTGCCGGTGTCGGGAGGCCGTGGGGCCAAGGAGGAGTCCGCGGCCCAGCCCGCGGCGGCATCGGCCGCGCCGAAGCGCCGCAAGGCCCGGGAGGAGGCCCCGGCCGAGACGCCGGCAACGGCGGCGCCGCCGCGCCGCCGAAAGGCCTGAGGCGCGGCCCAACTCGCGGGGGAGCCGGCCGCACCTCGCCGGATGGCAAGCCGTCCACTTCTGGCGGATCCCACCCATTGTTGTTGTCACACCGGCCCACGGGTCCGGCCTTTAGCCGGCCCGAGAGCCTGCCCCTGGCCCGAACAGGGGACAGGCTTCGGCCGGTGCCTATGGCACAGCTGTCCGGTCTCGGAACCCGGTTGCGACCATGAGAGGCGGTGCTACCCATGCGTTGACCACCGCCTCGAGATCGAAGCGGCCGCGCTTCAGATCGTGGCCCGCGCCGGCAACCGGGATGATCCGCACCCGTGCCGGGATCAGCGACACGGCCGATCGCAGCTCCTCGAGCGAGCCGAACGGATCGGCGCTGCCCTGGACGAACACCGCCGGCGCCCGCAGCCGGGGGAAGTGCTCGGTGCGCAACCGCTCGGGCTTGCCGGGCGGATGCAGCGGATAGGAAAACAACAGCAGGGCCGCCGCCACCCCGGGCTCATCGGCCGCGAGCATGGTGGCCTGGCGCCCGCCGTATGAGAGACCGCCCAGGAATATCGGTCCCGACGCGATGCCGCGCAGCGCCGCGACGGCGGCGCGCAACCCGTCGCGGTCGGCGGCGGCGGTCGCCGGGGAAGGCGGCCCCGAAGGCCGTCGCTGGCGGAACGGCAGATCGCAGCGCAACACACACAAACCATGGCCGCTGAAGGCATCGGCCGCCGCAATCAACAGCGGAGAATTACAATTGCCGCCGGCGCCGTGGGTCAGCACCAGACCCTGCTCGCCGGCACCCTCCGGCCGATGCAGAAAGCCGCGGACGCCGGGTCTCTCAAACGGAATGACCTTCATCGGTCGATAGCATAGCGCGTCGCGCGCTCCCGCTCGAAGCCCCCTATCTTCGCAATGTGGGACCGCAATCTGAAGTAGCGTGCGAGAGGCCGCTGGTGCTCAGATGCTGACACAAGATTCACTCACACCGTCATGGCCGGGCTCGTCCCGTGGGCCTTCAGCCCACGGACTCGATCCGCGGGCACCCACGACTCGCGGCACAAACTCTGCCGGTTTCCGTGGATGCCCGGCACAAGGCTTGTCCTCGGGCCGCGCGAGGCGCGGACCCGTGGGCCGGGCATGACGACTGCGGTGACTCTGCACCATCTGAATGCGCCTGAGCGCTGGGTGGGCGCGCATGGCGACGAAAACCGCGGCTTGACAGCGGGGTGTCCGGCGCGCTAGGACGCGGCCATCGTGGTGGATTTGAGCCGACCGGCTTGCGGCCACGTTAAACAAGCGCTAAAAGGTCGGGTGTTCTGAAAGGAGCCCTGGCCCGCGCGGGACCGGGGCTTTTCTTTTGCCCGGGATCGGCGCGGCCTCGGATTGGAGAGACCTGCCGATGATCAAGCCCGTGCTGCCGCCCGACCTCGCCGACACCGTCGCCCCGGCCACGATCCTGGTGCGCGGCGGCGCCACCCGCAGCTCGCACGACGAGACCTGCGAGGCATTGTTCATGACCTCCGGCTTCGTCTACGGCGACGCCGCCGCGGCCGAAGCCGCTTTTGCCAGCGACGGCTCGCGCTACGTCTACTCGCGCTACCGCAACCCGACGGTGGCGATGTTCGAGGAGCGGCTGCGGCTGCTCGAAGGCGCCGAGGCCTGCCGCGCCACGGCGAGCGGCATGGCGGCGGTGTTTGCCGCGCTCTTATGCCGGCTGCGCGCCGGCCAGCGGGTGGTGTCGAGCCGGGCGTTGTTCGGCTCGTGCCGTTACATCATCTCCGAATTGCTGCCGCGCTGGGGCATCGAGACCGTGCTCGTCGACGGGCGCGATCTCGGCGCCTGGGAAGCCGCACTCGCCGCAGGTGCCGCACTCGCCTTCTGCGAGAGCCCGTCCAACCCGGCGATGGAGATCGTCGATCTCGCCGAGGTGGCGCGGCTGACCCACCGCGCCGGCGGCCTCTTCGTCGTCGACAACGTGTTTGCGACGCCGCTCTTGCAAAAGCCGCTGGCGCTCGGCGCCGATGTCGTCGTCTATTCGGCGACCAAGCACATCGACGGGCAGGGCCGCGTTCTCGGCGGCGCGATCCTGGCGTCGGAAAAGTTCGTCAAGGACGATCTCGGCCTGTTCTACCGGCATACCGGCCCGTCGTTGAGCCCGTTCAACGCCTGGCTCCTGCTGAAGGGGCTGGAGACCCTGGAGCTGCGCGTCGAGCGGCAATGCCGCACCGCCGCCGCGGTCGCGCGCTTTCTCGAAGCCCATCCCAAGATCACCCGGGTGCTTTATCCGGGGCTGCCGAGCCACCCGCAATACGAGCTGGCCCGCCGCCAGATGAGCGGGGGCGGCAGCCTCGTCTGCTTCGACGTCGCCGGCGACAAGGCGGAATGCTTCCGCTTTCTCGATGCATTGCGGCTCGTCGACATCTCGAATAATCTCGGCGATTCCAAGAGCCTCGTCACCCATCCGGCGACGACGACGCATTCGCGGCTCAAGCCCGAGGCGCGGGCCGAGCTCGGGATCGGCGACCAGCTGGTGCGCTTTTCGGCCGGGCTCGAAGCCGAGGTCGATTTGCTCGCCGACATCGAGAGGGCATTGAGTCACGTATAACGCTATTATAATGTTATAAACGCCTTATTGACATCGGTAGACTGTCGTAATTACCTGAGCCACGTCGAGACGCGGCATTTGCCGCCTTGCCTGCAGAGGGCGATATGGCTCAGATCGATTCGATTTCCAAGGCCGAGGCGGTCAAGCAGCAGAGCCGCCGGTTGCGCGGCCATATCGCCCGCGACCTCGCCGACACCAGCGCGCCGTTCGACAAGGAAGGCTACTCGCTGCTCAAATTCCACGGCATCTATCAAGGCTACGACCGCGACAGCGCCACCGCGCTCAAGCAGCGCGGCGAAGACAAGCTGTGGCAGTTCATGGTGCGCGTGCGCATCCCCGGCGGGCGGCTCAAGGCCGATCAGTATCTCGGCCTCGACACGATCGCCGAAAGCTGGGCCGACGGCTCGCTGCGGATCACGACGCGGCAGAGCATCCAATTTCACGGGGTCGTCAAATCCGGCCTCAAAGCCGCGATCGCCGAGGTCAACGGCGCGTTGCTGACGACCTTGGCCGCCTGCGGCGATGTCGTGCGCACGGTGACGACGGTGCCGGCGCCGATCCGCGACCCGGTTCACGACCGGCTCGAAGCCGACGCCCGGCTTCTGTCGACCCATCTCTTGCCGCAGACCGGGGCCTATCACGAGATCTGGGTCGACGGCGAGCGCTGGCGCGAGGACGGCGGTGCGGAGGAGGGGCCCGACCCGCTTTACGGCGAGCGCTACCTGCCGCGCAAATTTAAGATCGGCCTGGCGATCCCCGAGGACAACACGATCGATGTGTTGACCAACGATCTCGCGATCGTGCCGCTCTACCAGGGCGACCGGCTCGCCGGCTACGATTTCCTGCTCGGCGGCGGCCACGGCATGACCCACAACATGCCCAAGACCTATCCGCGGCTCGCCACCCCGGTCGCCTTTGTCGAGCCCGAGGATCTGCTCGAAGCGGCGGCGGCGGTCGTGCGCCTCCATCGCGATCACGGCGACCGCGGCAACCGCCGCCATGCCCGGCTCAAATACGTGATCGCCGAGCACGGCGAGGATTGGGCGCGCGACCGGCTCTCCGAATATCTCGGCAAGAGTCTCGAACCCTGCCGCGCGTTGCCGCCGTTAGCCGTGCCCGACCATCTCGGCTGGCACGAGCAGGGCGACGGCAAGCTCTATCTCGGCATCCCGGTATCGAGCGGACGCATCGTCGACAGCGGGCAGTCGCAAATCCGCACCGCGCTGCGCGAGATCGTCTCCCGCTTCCGCGTCGACCCGATCCTGATGCCGAGCCAGGACATCATCCTCAGCGAAATCCGGCCGCAGGATCGGGATGCGATCATGGCGATTCTGCGCGAGCACGGGGTGCGGCTCGGCGAGGACATGCTGCCGGTCGAGCGCTGGGCGCTCGCCTGCCCGGCATTGCCGACCTGCGGCCTGGCCTTGACCGAGGCCGAGCGGGTGAGCGACGACATCGTCGGTGCGATCGCAGAGCGGCTCGCCCGTTACGGGCTCGAACACGAGCGGCTCAGCATCCGCATCACCGGCTGCCCCAATGGCTGCGCCCGGCCCTATACCGGCGATATCGGCATCGTCGGCCGCATGCCGGGCTATTATGCGCTGTTCGTCGGCGGCGATTTCGAAGGCACCCGGCTCAATACCCCGTTCGTCGACAAGGTGGCGCTGGGCGGTATCGGCGCGGCGCTCGACCCGCTGTTCGCGCTCTACGCCGCGGACCGCAGCGCGGGCGAGGGTTTCGGCGATTTCTGCCACCGGGTCGGGCTGCCGGCGTTGCAGCAAGCGCTCGCGCGCGATAACGGGGCGCGGTCTTATGCTGCCGATTAGCATCGATCTGACCCAAATCAGGGTGCTGCTGGTCGGCGACGGGGCGGCGGCACGGCGGCGGCTGGCATTGCTCGACGAGGCCGGCGCCGGCGCGCTCGAGATCTATGCCCCTTCGCCCGAACCGGCGCTCGCCGCGGCGGCTGGCCCAAGGCTGCGGCGGCGCCTGCCGCAACCGGCCGAGATCGCGCGGGCGCAGCTCGTGTTCGTCGCCGGGGTACCCGATCCGGCTGCGGCCGAGATCCGCCGGGCGGCGCAGGCCGCGGGCGTGCTGGTCAATGTCGAGGACGACCGCCAGCGCAGCGATTTTCACTCGGCCGCGGTGTTCCGGCGCGGCGACCTCACCGTGGCGATCTCGACCAATGGCAAGAGCCCGGGGCTCGCGGCACTGATGCGGCGGATGCTGGAGCACCGCTTCGGCCCCGAATGGGAGATCCGGCTCGACGAGATCGCCGCGCTGCGCCAGGGCTGGCGCGAAGCCGGCGCCGACCCGGCCACGATCGGCCGCTGGACCTGTCAATGGGTCGACCGCCACGGCTGGCTCGGCGGCGCCCCGCCCGGCCCTTCACACCAGCCGCACCGCCCGCTACCCTGAGCGGCAACAGGCGTTTGCTGGAGGCGAGGCAATGGCGGTCATCGCGATCATCGCTCAGGGCATGATGGGCTCGGGGGTCGGCCGGCGCCTGCACGAAAACGGCGCGCAGGTTCGCACCCTGCTGTCGGGCCGCAGCGCTTCGAGCGCGGAGCGGGCGCGGGCAGCCGGCATGGCAGCGGCCGTCGACGAGAAGGCGCTGCTCTCGGGCGCCGATTTTTTCCTGTCGATCCTGCCGCCGGGCGAGGCCGAGCCGCTCGCCCGCCGTCTGGCGCCGACCCTCGCGGCGCTGCCGCGCAAGCCGGTTTATCTCGACTGCAACGCGGTCAGCCCGCAGAGCGCGACCCGCATCGGCGAGATCGTCGCACCGACCGGAGCCCATTTCGTCGATGCCGGGATCATCGGCGGGCCGCCGCGGCCGGGATACAGCCCGACGATTTACGCCTCGGGCCCGACGGCGAGCCAGACCGCGGTATTGTGCGATTGGGGGATCGATTGGCGGGTCATCGACGGTCCGATCGGCGCCGCCTCCGCGTTGAAGATGTCCTATGCCGGGATCACCAAAGGGACGACCGCGATCGCCTCGGCAATGCTGCTGGGTGCGGCGCGCTTCGGTTGCGGCGAGGCGCTGATCGCCGAGCTGACCGAGAGCCAGCCCGAGATGCTCGAGCGGATGCGGTCAGGCATCCCGCGCATGTACGACAAGGCCTATCGCTGGGTTGCCGAGATGGAGGAGATTTCCGACTTTCTCGAACAGAACCCGGCGTCGCGCGACATCTACGCCGCAATCGCCCGGCTCTACGACCACCTCGCGACCGCGTACGACGACAAGCAACCCGGCCCCGACAACGCCGTGAAGGCGCTTGATCGCGTCCTCGGCCGCCCCACTGGATAACTGGGACCGAAAGTTGGCCTCTCACTCGCCCCGCTTGCGGGGAGAGGGCCGGGGAGAGGGGCTACCGTCGGAGTCCGGCCAGAAGGGCTTCCAGCACGTCTTCGATGTTGTTGACGACATCGTTGTTCCAAAACCGGATCACTTGGTAGCCGAGCCCGGCGAGATCCGCGTCGCGCCGCCGATCCAGGCTGCTTTCAGCACGCTGTCCGCCGTCAACTTCGACAATCAAACGCCGCTTGGCGTGCGAGCTTCGAGATGCGCTCCGTCTTCGCCGGAGCGCTCCTCAGCATGACGTGAGCCTTTGATGCTATTAAGGATACTCGTCATCCTGAGGAGGCCGCGGAGCGGTCGTCTCGAAGGACGCACGGCCTCGATGCCCCTCTCACGGCAATACATGCCCAGTCGCTACCCCTTTGCCACCTCGTGGCCGGCGAGGTGCTCGAGCACGCGGACCAGGCCCGAATGGTCCCAGCCCTTGCCGCCGAGCGCCGCGGCGGCGTTGAAGAGTTCCTGGGTCGTCGCGGTGTTGGGCAAGGAGAGGCTGAGCGCGCGCGCTCCCTGCAGCGCGAGGTTCAGGTCCTTCTGGTGCAATTCGATGCGGAATCCCGGCTCGAAGCTGCGCTTGATCATGCGCTCGCCATGGATTTCGAGGATGCGCGAGGAGGCGAAGCCGCCCATCAGCGCCTGACGGACCTTGGCCGGGTCGGCGCCGGCGCGCGCGGCGAACAACAGGGCCTCGCCGACCGCCTCGATGGTCAGGGCGACGATGATCTGGTTGGCGACCTTGGTCGTCTGCCCGTCGCCGTTGCCGCCGACCAGGGTGATGTTCTTGCCCAGCAGGTCGAAGATCGGCTTGACCCGGGCGAACGTGCTCTCCGGCCCGCCGACCATGATCGTCAACGAGGCCGCCCGAGCGCCGACCTCGCCGCCCGAGACCGGCGCGTCGAGATAGTCGCAGCCCTTTTTGTTGACCTCGGCGGCGAATTCCTTGGTGTCGATCGGCGAGATCGAGCTCATGTCGACGACGGTCTTGCCCGATGACAGCCCCTCGGCGATGCCGCCCGCATCGAACAGCGCGCTCTTTACGTCGGGCGTGTCCGGCACCATCAGGATCACGATCTCGGAGCGCTCGGCGATCTCTTTCAAGCTGTCGCAGACGGTGGCCCCCGCCGCGCGGACATCCGCCGGCAGCCGGCGCTTGCCGTAGACGAACAGCTGATGCCCGCCCTTGATCAGGTTCAGCGCCATCGGATGGCCCATGATCCCGAGCCCGACAAAACCGATTTTCATGACCCCTCCTCGCCGCGCCCTCGCAGTGCTGTCGGCACACTGCTACAAATTGGGTCTGGGGCTCAAGCGGCGCACATTCTGTGATAAACTGACGGCCGAGGAGGACCGGCGATGGCCCGCAACGCTGTCGAATACGAGGAGGACTTCTACGCCTGGACGATCGAGCAGGCGCGGCTGCTGCGCTCCGGCGAATTCTCGCAGCTCGATGTCGAGAATATCGTCGAGGAGCTCGAAAGCATGGGCCGCAGCGACAAGCGCGAAATCGAGAGCAGACTGATCGTGCTGCTGGCACATTTGCTGAAGTGGCAGGTCCAAATCGGCTTCAGGTCGAGGAGTTGGTCGGCGACCATACGGGAGCAGCGGGACCGCATTCAGGATCTGTTGAGCGAGTCGCCGAGCTTGCGGTCCGCGGCGAGTTCGCTGCGGCCGGCCTTGTACGCCCGCGCGCGGCGCAAAGCGGCGGACGAAACCGGCCTTGCCGAAACCGCTTTCCCGGCCGATTGCCCATTCACCGCCGAGCAAATCCTGGCAGAGGATTTTGTTCCGGAAGGCTGAGAGAGACCGGTCTGAAAGCCCGGGCGCAGCGATCGGCGGGAACTCCGAAGCCGGCTGACTGTGCTGCCGATAACGGCGCCGTCAGGCGGAAGCCCGATCTTCCGGCTAATCGGGACCAAGCCGACAGCAGCGGCGCCGGATCGAGCTGATCATTGACGATTTACCGAGCCTTCGAAGCGGGCTCAACCGGCGAAATGGCGCAGCAGCCAGCGCAGGGTCTCCTCGGGCGCTTCTTCGGGTACGTAATGGCCGCAGTCGATCGGGCCGCCGCTCAGATCGGTCGCATAGTCGCGCCACACCGCGAGCACGTCGCCATAGACCGTGCCGGTGTGGCTCCGGGCGCCCCAGGTGACGAGCAGCGGGCAGGCGACCTTGTGCCCGGCCGTCTTGTCGGCTTCGTCCATGTCGAAGTCGCAGGTGGCGCAGGCGCGGTAATCCTCGCACGAGCCGCGGATCGTCTTCCAGTTGAAGCAGCGCACGTATTCGGCGAATGCCTCGGGATCGAAAAAGCCGAGCCCGATGCCGGGCTTCGACAGCTTCTTCTCCATGAAGTATTGTGCCGGCACCCCGGCCATCATCCGCTCCGGCATGTCGTAAGGCTGCGCCATGAACAGCCAATGCCAGGATTTCAATGCCCAGTTCTTCGAGGCGTGGGTCCAGATGTGATAATTCGGCAGGATGTCGATCAGCGCCGCCCGCTTGACCCGTAGGGGATGGTCGAGGCACATGCGGTGCACGGTGCGGGCGCCGCGGTCGTGGCCGGCGACAAAGAACTCGCGGTAGCCGAGGCGCTCCATGATCTCGACCTGGTCCTGCGCCATCGCCCGGAACGAATAGTTGACGTGGTTCTCGCCGCCGTCTTCGGGGCCGACGCTGTCGCCATAGCCGCGCAGATCAGCGGCGACGACGTGGAAGCGCTCGGCGAGGCGCGGCGCGATCTTGGCCCACGAAGCATGGGTCAGCGGGTTGCCGTGCAATAGCAGCAAGGGCGGCCCGTCGCCGCCATGGCGCAGATTGATGCGCGCGCCCGATGTTTCGATCTCGACTCGGGTGAACCCCTCGAACATTTTTGCCGCTCCTCGCCACGGATCGCGATCCAATCTTCCCGTTCGGCACTCTATATCCGCTTTGTGGCATCGGCGCCTCTACGCTGTAGCGCCCGATCCAGAATGACGGGCATGTCTGTGGCCGGGCGAAGCTGACCGCGACGATGACGAGGGCGTAAGGACAATGATGCGCCGAAGCCTCCTAAAATGTGTGGCCTGCGTCATCGGCCTCTGCGCGATCGGTGCGGGGGCGGCGGCAAGCGCCGAAGCGACCGCCTCGCATCGGCAACGCCGGCTCTACGCGGTCAACCAAGCCCCGAGTAATCGAGGGATGATCTCTGTTTACGATATCGACGCCGGGCATCGATTGATCAAAACCATCCAAACCGTGCCAAACGTCGGCGATGTGAAAGGAGTGGCGGCTAGCGGTGTCACCGCAAAACTTTACGTCACCTACATCGACGGTGGAGGAACCGGGAAAATCTACTGCCTCGATCTCAACGACGACAAGATTCTGTGGAACAGGGGGATCAGCCCTAGTGTCGATCGGCTGGCGATCAATCCCGATGGGCAGTTACTCTACGTGCCGACTTCGGAAGGCGGGCAGGCCGACTTCATCAACGTCCTCGACGCCAATACCGGCGATATAGTCCGCCAAGTCTCTTTTTCCAGTCGATCGCACGACGCTCAATATCCGTTATCGGGGCCGATCTTCCAAGAGACCAAGGCCGCCGACGGCAGCGGCAATTACCTGTATCGGATCGACCCCCGCAGCTACGCGGTTTCGCGGGTCGGACCCTATTCGGGAATCCTCGGCCCCTATGCAGTCGACAGCGCGAGCCGCTTCGTCGTGAACGACGTGACGAATCTTATGGGGAATGCAGGTTGCCGATCTCGAAACCGCTCGGATCGTTACCGCGATCCTGCCCCGTCACCCGGCGGGGAATGTTCGATTGATGCACGGGATTGGCTGGACGCCCGATCAAACCGAAGTGTGGCAGAGTAGCGTCGCGAGCGACCCGCACATTTACATCTGGAATATGTCCGATCCGCTCGCCCCCGTCTTGAAGGATACCCTGACCCTCAGCAGCGGTCGGGGATCGCATTGGCTGACCTTCGATATAAAAGGAGACTACGGCTATGTTTCACCCGAGAAAAACAGCGCGGACGGAACCGAAATCTTCGACGCTCGCACCCATTCCTTTCGCGGCATGATCGGGTCGTCGGAAGACATGATCGAAGTCGACTTCAGGGATGGCAGGATAAGCCAAGTCGGCGATCAGTACGGGATCGGGCGCCGTAAGATCGGCACTCGCCCGCCGAGATTCTAGCGGCTTCGATCGGCTGTTGCGCGCGAAGCCTTTCCCTGCGGCCGCAATGGCGGTAATACAGCGCGGTCATCTGCCGGGGCGAGGGAAGGTTGGGGGACCGCCGGTTCGTCGTCGAGTTGATCAAGCCGTCGCATTACGACGATGACGGCTATGTGATCCAGTGGTGGAAATCCTGGATCCCGTCGAACTCGCTCGCCTGCCTCTACGGCATCGCCAGCGATTTCGCGGCGCGCCGCGCGCTCGGGCCCGATGTCGCGGTCGACATCCGCGCCTATGACGAGTGCCACACGGTCATCCCGGTCGGTCATATCACCCGCCGTATCAAATCCGCCGATGCCGGGCTCGTCTGCCTGGTCGGCGTGCAGTCGAACCAGTTTCCGAGGGCGATGGATCTGGCGGCGCGGTTTCGCGCGGCCGGGATCGCGGTCGCGGTCGGCGGGTTTCACGTCTCGGGCTGCCTGGCGATGCTGCCGCAGCTGCCGCCCGATCTCGAACAGGCGCGGCAGATGGGCGTCACCCTGTTCGCCGGCGAGGCCGAGGGCCGGCTCGAAGGGCTGTTCGCCGACGCGCTCGCCGGCCGCTTGCAGCCGATCTACAACTACATGGACGATCTGCCGGGGTTGCAGCGGCAGGTCACCCCGTTTCTGCCGGCGCGCATCGTGCGCCGCTACGGCGAGAGCCTCGGCGCGTTCGATGCCGGGCGCGGCTGCCCGTTTCAATGCAGCTTTTGCACGATCATCAACGTGCAGGGCCGCAAATCGCGCTGGCGCGACGCCGACGATGTCGAGCGCCTGGTGCGCGCCAACCTCGCCCAGGGCGTGTTCCGGTTTTTCATCACCGACGACAATTTCGCCCGCAACCGCAATTGGGAGGCGATCTTCGACCGGCTGATCCTGATGCGCGAGCAGGAGGGGCTCGGCCTGCAATTCATCATCCAGGTCGACACCCTGTGCCACCGCATCCCCTCTTTCGTCGAGAAGGCGGCGCGCGCCGGCTGCAAGCGGGTCTTTATCGGCCTCGAAAACGTCAACCCCGACAATCTGCTGCAAGCCAAGAAAAAACAGAACCGGGTGCACGAATACCGGCGGATGTTCCACGCCTGGCGGGCCCAGCGGGTGATCACCTACGCCGGCTACATTCTGGGTTTCCCGAACGACACGCCGGAGCGGATCGCGCATGACATCGCGACGGTGCAGCGGGAATTGCCGGTCGACCTGCTCGAATTCTTCATCCTGACCCCGCTGCCGGGCTCGGCCGACCACCAGGCGCTCGCTGCAAACGGGGTGTGGATGGACCCCGACATGAACAAATACGACCTCGAGCACGTCACCACCGGGCACCAGTCGATGACCGCCCGCGAGTGGCAGGCGGTCTACCGCCGGGCCTGGGACCTCTATTATTCACCCGAGCACATCGAAACCATCCTCCGCCGCGCCAAGGCCTCCGGCATCAAGCCGGTGCGGCTCCTCAACCATATCCTGCAATTCTACTTCACCTTTATTCAGGAAAACGTGCACCCGTTGCAGGGCGGCTATTTCCGCCGCAAGCTGCGTCGCCAGCGCCGCGCCGGCCTGCCGCGCGAAAACCCGCTCGTATTCTATCCGCGGCGGGTCCGCGAAATCGTCGAAACCCACGCCAAGCTCGCCGCCTTCTACCTGCGCCTGCACCGCATCCGCCGCCGCGTCGAGCGCGACGATCGCCCCTACACCGACCCGGCGTTGACGCCGATCCCCGAGGCTGCCGCGTCGCCCCACCGGGAGCAGAAAACCCTGACCGCGGCCTGACCGAGCCGCCGCGGATCGCGTCACCCGCCGCCGCGCAGCACGCGGCGGGCGATCGACCAGCGGTGCACTTCGGAGGGGCCGTCGTAGATGCGGAACGGCCGCACCTCGCGGAACAGGCGGGCGACGATCGTGTCGTCGGTGATGCCGAGCCCGCCCAGGATCTGCATGCTGCGGTCGACGACCCGCCAGATCGCCTCCGAGCAGATCACCTTGGCCATGCTCAATTCATGGCCGGCCCGCTGGCCCTGGTCCAAGAGCCAGGCGGTGTGCCAGATCACCAGCCGGCTGGTGTGCAGATCCATCTCGTTGTCGGCGAGCATGAAGCCGACCCCCTCGTGCTCACCGAGCGGCTTGCCGAAGGCGGTGCGGCGGCGGGCATAGTCGGCGGCGATGTCGTGGGCGCGCCGCGCCGCGCCGAGCCAGCGCATGCAATGCGTCAGGCGCGCCGGCGCCAGCCGCACCTGGGCGTAACGAAACCCCTCGCCGACCCGCCCCAGCACCGCGCTTTCGGGGACACGCAGCCCATCGAGGCGAATGACCGCGTGACCGCCGGCCATGAACCGGTCGAGGGTGTCGAGCACCCGCTCGATGACGATCCCCGGCGCATTCATCGGCGCCAGGAACATCGTGGCCCCGGCCGGCCCGGCATCGTCGCTGTCGGTCTTCGCCATGATGATTGCGAACTCCGCACCAACCGCACCGGTGATCAGCCATTTGTCGCCGTCGAGGACGAAATCGCCGCGATTGCCGCCATCGGCGCGGCGCGCGGTCGTCTTCAGCATCGACGGGTCCGACCCGGC
Source organism: uncultured Alphaproteobacteria bacterium (assembly GCA_963703855.1). Lineage (GTDB taxonomy): Bacteria > Pseudomonadota > Alphaproteobacteria > ATCC43930 > CGMCC-115725 > AP-15. The sequence continues at coordinate 252,704 of CAVPFW010000015.1, read as the reverse complement.
GCCGGGCGCGGGCTCGGTCATCATGAAGCACGAGCGGATCTCGCCCGCCGCCAGAGGCCGCAGCCAGCGCTCCTTCTGATCCGCCTCGGCGACCTGTTCGAGGAGGTGCATGTTGGCCTCGTCCGGCGCGAAGCAGTTGAGCGCCACGGGCCCCAGCGGCGAATAGCCGGCCTCCTCGAACACCACGGCCCTGGCTCGATGATCGAGCCCGAGCCCGCCCCACTCGCGGCCGACATGCGGCGACAGCAGCCCGGCCGCCCGGCCGAGCGCCACCAGCTCATGCCGCAGCTCCGCGCTCGGCCCGTGCGCCCCCTGCCGCGGATCGTTCTCGTACGGAATGATCCGCTCGCGCACGAAATGCCCGGTGCGCTCCTTGAGCGCGACGAGATCGTCGGACAGCGAAAAATCCATCGGCAGCTCCGGGGATGCTCAAAGGACATCGTCGGGGATCATGTCCGACGCCGTCAAGTCGGCCGCTCGACATTTATTGCTATAAACGAAATTTCTCGGTTGACAATTACCTGCAGTTCGTGCAATAGTCCGCCGCGATGATCCTGAACAGCGCGCGGCCTTTGGGCATCCGATCAAAATCCGCTCGTTCGGGTGCGGCGATGGCCGCGCGTCTGTTCAGCCGGCAATTCGACCCGCGATTTGGCCACGATTTGACCAGCGATTTGACCAGCGATTTGAGGAGAGGCCGATGCGTCCCGCCCCAGAACTCTCAATCCTGTCTTCGCTCGGCCTTGCGCCGCCGCCGCCGCGCCTTGGGGCTGACCCAGGAGCAGGCAGCAGTCGTCCTCGGCATGCCGCGCCTGACCTATCACCGCATCGAGACCGGCGCGCGGCGCATCCGGTTCGCCGACCTCGCCGCGCTCTGCGAGCTGTACAACTGCGAGCCCGCCGAGCTGCTGCAGGACAGCCAGCTCGCCGCGGCCTACAGCCATGCGGCGCGGACCCTCCTGGGCGGGGCGTCGGCATGAGCGGCCACCGGCGCCCGCGGCGGCGCCACCTGTAAATTTCTTGTAGAAACAGGCGGCGGGACCGGTGTCGAAGCGCTCGCGGGCGGGGTAGCGAAAGCCCGGGTTCCACTGGGATCCCGGAGCGCAGGCGTCCCGCCCGCATTCCGTCCCGTCGGGAGCGCGGGCGCCCCGCCCGCATGTCGCTTCCCCGGGAGCGCGGGAGCCCCGCCCGCATTGCGCGCGATCCTTGCGCGCCATCCTGCGCAGCCGGGCGGCGCCGGTCATCGCGGCCGACGCGCTTCGGTTCGTCGCGGCGATAAGGTAGTGGTAGCGATCATTCGCCGAGGAGGAGGCATCCGATGGAAAACCAGAACCGGCAGGTGCTGCTGAGGCGGCGGCCGGCCGGGATGCCGACGACCGCCGATTTCAGCATCGCCGACGCGCCGCTGCCCGACCCCGGCGACGGCGAGGTGCTGGTGCGCGGGATCTATCTGTCGCTCGACCCTTATATGCGCGGGCGGATCAGCGCCGCGCGCTCCTATGCCAAGCCGGTCGAAATCGGCGCGGTCATCGAGGGCCGGGTCGTCGGCCAGGTCGCGCGCTCGCGCGATCCGGCGTTCCACGAGGGTGATTACGTGTTCGGCGGCTCGGGCTGGCAGCTCTACAGCACGGCGCCGGGTAAGGGGTTGCTCAAGCTCGATCCGGCCGAAGCGCCGCTGTCGACGGCACTCGGCGTGCTCGGCATGCCGGGGTTGACCGCTTATGTGGGCTTGAGCGAGATCGGCCGGCCGCAGCCGGGCGAGACCGTCGTCGTGTCGGCCGCTTCGGGGGCGGTGGGTGCCGTCGCCGGGCAGCTCGCCAAGCGTGCCGGCGCGCGGGCGGTCGGCATCGCCGGCGGCGCCGACAAATGCCGCTATGTCGAAACCGAGCTCGGCTTCGACGCCGCGGTCGACCATCGCGCGGCCGATCTCGGCGCCGCCCTCGACCGAGCCTGCCCCAACGGCATCGACGTCTATTTCGAGAATGTCGGGGGCGCGGTTCAGCAGGCGGTGTTCCCGCGCCTCAACGATTTCGGCCGCATGGTCATGTGCGGCATGGTCTCGGAATACAACGATGTCGAGCCGCGCCCCGGCCCCAACCTGATGTCGGCGGTGCGCAAGCGGCTCAAGATCCAGGGGTTCATCGTCGGCGACCATTGGCGGCGCTGGGGCGAATACCGGGCGATGGCGGCACCCCTCGTGCGCAGCGGCGAGCTCAAATACCGCGAGGACATCGTCAATGGTCTCGACCATGCGCCCGAGGCCTTTATCGGCCTGCTGCAGGGGCGGAACTTCGGCAAGCTGCTGGTTCAGCTCGGCGCCGATCCGAGCCGGAGCGGGTGAGGGGCGACCAGCGATGGTGTCCGGGCAACGCTAAGATCGAAACGCGGCGGAGAGGCAGATCAATGGGCGTGCAGGCGATCGGGGAGAAGGTGCGGCGGGAGGAGGATCTGCGCCTGCTGCGCGGCCGGGGGCGATATGTCGACGATGCCGGCGAAGCGGGCGACGCGCGCGGCTACGTGCTGCGCTCGCCGCACGCGCATGCGCGCCTCCTCGCGATCGATGCCGCAGCGGCGCTGGCCGCGCCGGGCGTGCTCGCGGTATTGACCGGCGAGGATCTGCGCCGGCGCGGGCTCGGGACCCTGATGCCCGGGGTGCGGCGGCGGCGCCGCGACGGGACCCCGGCCTTTGTCTGCCCGCAGCCGCTGCTCGCGCAGGGACGCGTGCGCTATGTCGGCGACCCGGTCGCGTTCATCGTCGCCGAGACCCTGAACCAGGCCAAGGATGCGGCCGAGCTGATCGAGGTCGATTACGAGCCCTTGCCGGCCGTCGTCACCGCCGCGGCGGCGCTCGCCCCCGGCGCGCCCGCGCTATGGGACGAGAACCCGGGCAACGAGGCTTTCTTTCACGAGATCGGCAACAGCGACGCGGTCGAGGCCGCCTTTGCCCGAGCCGACCATATCGTCCGCCACGAGATCCAGATGAACCGGGTCACGGCGAACCCGATGGAGCCGCGCGGCTGCATCGCCGAATACGACCGCGGCCAGGAGCGCTATACGATCCGCTGCACGATCCAGTCGGTGCACGCGACCCGCGCGGCACTCGCCGACCGCATCTTCAAATTGCCGCAGCACCAGTTTCGGGTGGTGTGCGACACGATGGGCGGCGGGTTCGGCATGAAAGGCGGCTGCTATCCGGAATACGCGCTGTCCCTGTGGGCCGCCGAGGCGACCGGGCATCGGGTGCGCTGGATCGCCGAGCGCAGCGAGGGGCTCGCGACCGACGAGCAGGGCCGCGGCAGCGCCGTCGAGAGCGAATTGGCGCTCGACCGGGACGGCCGGTTTCTGGGGTTGCGGGCGCAGTGGCAGTCGGCGATCGGCGCCTATTATTCGACCGACCGCCCGACCATCCCGCTGACCATCGGGCTCGGCTGCCTGGTCAATACCTACGGCATCCCGGCGATCCACGCGCGGGTCGTCGCGGTGCTGACCAATACCATGACGACCGCACCCTATCGCGGCGGCAGCCGGCCCGAGCCGATCTACGTCACCGAAACCATCATCGACCAGGCGGCGCGCGAATTGGGGATCGAGCCCGCCGAACTGCGCCGGCGCAACACGATCCCGGCGAGTGCCATGCCGTTTACGACGGCATTGCAGCAGACCTATGATTCGGGCGACTTCGTCAAGAACCTCGAGGATTGCCTCGCGCTTGCCGGATACGATCGCGCTGCCGAACGGCGCGAGGCGGCGAGCAAGCGCGGCAAGCTGCTCGGGATCGGCGTCGCCACCGCGGTCGCCGCCACCGGCGGGCGCGATTACGAGCATGCCGAAATCCGCTTCGACCCAGCGGGCGGGGTGGTGCTGATGACCGGCAGCATGGATCACGGCCAGGGCCACGGCACGACGTTCAAGCAGATCCTGTCGGAAAAGCTCGGGATCGACGCCGACCTCATTCGCTACCGTTATGGCGACAGCGATCTGGTGACGATGGGGATCGGCACGTTCGGGTCGCGCTCGGCCCAGCTCGCCGGCTCGGCGATCGTCGTCGCCGCCGACCGGCTGATCGACAAGGGCCGCCAAATCGCCGGGCACATGATGGAAGCGGCAACGGGCGACGTTGTCTTCGACAATGGCCGCTTCGCGATCGCCGGCACCGACCGGTCGGTCGGCCTCGCCGAGGTCGCGCGGCAGTCGTTCGAACTCGAGCTATCTGCCGAACGACATCGAGACGGGCTTTTCGGAGCGGGCCAATTTCGGCCCGGCCGGCTCGGCGACCTTTCCCAGCGGCGCGCATCTGTGCGAGGTCGAGATCGACGCGCAGACGGGTGCGGTCGAGCTGACCCGCTATGCCGCGGTCGACGATGTCGGGCGCGTGCTGAACCCGCTGTTGTGCGAGGGGCAGATCCATGGCGGCGTCGTCCAGGGCCTCGGCCAGGCCTTGATGGAAAACCTGGTCTACGACCCGGCGAGCGGGCAATTGCTGACCGGCTCGTTCCAGGATTACTGCATGCCGCGCGCCGGTGATTTCTGCGATTTCCAACTCGCCAACAACCCGACCCTGACCGGGCGTAACCCGCTCGGCGTCAAGGGGGTCGGCGAGGCCGGCACCCTGGGCGCGATCCCCGCGGCGATCAACGCGGTCAACGATGCGCTGGCGCATATCGGCGCGCCCTTGGTCGAGCCGCCGGCAACCTCCGAGAAATTGTGGCGGGCGATCCGCCTGGCGCGCGCCGACAAGGGCTGAAGCGCCGGCTCGGCAGGCGGCGCGCCAATGCGCGAAGCCCTTTCGTGCAACCGCTGAAGCTATATTGCGGAGCTCGTACGACCACAGCGTCCGGTGAGACATGACGTTTCTCCAAGCCATTATTTTTGCGATCGTCCAAGGCGTGACCGAGCTGTTTCCGGTCAGCAGCCTCGGCCATGCGGTCGTGTTGCCGGCGGTGCTGGGCTGGCACGTCGACCAGGATTCGCCGCGGTTTCTGCCGTTCCTGGTCGTGCTGCACGTCGGCACGGCGACGGCGCTGCTCGTCTATTTCTGGCGCGAGTGGCTGAGCCTGCTGATGGCGGCATTGGGACGCGGCGGCGCCGCGAGCGGGACCATCGGCGAGCACCGCCGCCTGATCGCGCTATTGGTGCTCGGCACCTTGCCGGCGGTCGTCCTGGGTTTCGTCTTTGAAAAATGGCTGCGCCATCTGTTCGGGTCGCCGGTCGCCGCCGCGTGTTTTCTGGTCGTCAACGGCGTCGTGCTGTTCGCCGGCGAGCGCTTGCGCCGCCGCGCCGATGCCATGCACGACCGGCGACGGCTGGCGCAGGCGGGCTGGGGCGACGCGATCATCATCGGGCTCGCTCAGGCGACGGCGTTCTTCCCCGGCATATCGCGGTCGGGGGCGACGATCGTCGGCGGCCTGCTGGTCGGGTTGCGGCACGAGGATGCGGCGCGGTTCTCGTTTCTGCTCGCGACCCCGATCATCCTCGGCGCAGCGGTCCTGGAGATACCGAAATTGCTCCACGCCCCGGCCGAAGCCGGCGGAGCGGCGATGAGCGGCGGCGCGCTGTGGGTCGCTGGTGTCGTGGCCGGGGTCACCGCCTATGCCAGCACCGCCTTTCTGATGCGCTATTTCCGCCGTCGTGAGGAAAGCCCGGCCCTCGACCCGTTCGCCTATTACTGCTGGCTGGCGGGCGGTCTGGCGCTGATCTACCTCAAATTCGGTTGATCGTCGGCATGGCACCGGCGGTGACGGCGATGCCGCGGAGGCCGCCGCGGGATGACAGCCGGGCGTCTGCCTGATAGAGATCCGGGGTTCCGGTCTCGCATCCCGTGGAGGCAAACGATGGCGACGAAACCGTACATCATCGCGCTCGAGGAGCATTACTTCGACCCCGAGGTCAAAAAGCACTTCACCGGGATCGACGCGCAATCGGCGCCGCGGCTGGTCGAGCGGCTCGACGATGTCGGCGCCCTGCGGCTGAAGGAGATGGACGAGGCCGGCATCGATCTGCAGGTGCTGTCGCACGCCAACCCCGGCCTGCAGAAGCTCGATGCCGAGACCGCGGTGCGGCTGGCGCGCGGCGCCAACGACCGGCTCCATGAAACCGTCCGCGCCCATCCCGACCGCTTCGCCGCGTTTGCCGCGATTCCGACGCCCGACCCGAAGGCGGCGGCCGACGAGCTCGAACGCACCGTCACCCGGTTCGGGTTCAAGGGCGCGTTGGTCAATGGGCTGACCAATGGGCTGTTTCTCGACGACAAGCGCTTCTGGCCGATCTTCGAGCGAGCGGCCGCGCTCGACGTGCCGCTGTACATGCACCCCTCGATCCCGCATCCGGCGGTGGTCGAGGCCTATTACCAGGATTATGTGGCGCAATATCCGTCCCTGCTGCGCGCCGCCTGGGGTTTTACCGTCGAGACCGCGACCCAGGGCGTTCGCCTGGTGCTGAGCGGCGTGTTCGACGCCTATCCCAATCTGAAGATCATCATCGGTCATTTGGGCGAAGGCCTGCCGTTTTATTTATGGCGGATCAGTATGGGGCTGGCCCGCGACGGCCGCGGCGGCAAGAGCTTCCGCGACCATTTCTGCGAGCACTTTTACATCACCACCAGCGGCTTCTTTTCCGACCCGGCCTTGTTGTGCTGCGTCATGGAGATGGGGATCGACCGCATCATGTTCTCGGTCGATTACCCGTTCGTCGACAATCCGCCCGGTACGAAATGGACTGAAACCCTGCCGCTCTGCGCCGAAGACAAGGAAAAGCTGCTGAACGGCAACGCCAAGCGGCTGTTGAAGATATGAGTCCCTGACCTTTCAATGATCGTGAATTTCGGCGCAACCCCAAGCACCCCTTGCCCGGACTTGTTCCACGGCTGTCCGGTTCAGAATTCGCCGCAACGTTAGAGCGGGTATTTGGAATGCCACGCAATCTCAAGTATCCCTTGCCCGGACTTGCTCCGGGCATCACGACTTGAAAACCCGGCACGGTCCCGGGGAAGAAAGGCGTGGATGCCCACGGATCAAGTCCGTGGGCTAAAGGCCCACGGGTCAAGCCCGACCACGAGATCTAAGGTTGCTTCGAGCTCATTGCATGCAGCTCATTTGCCTCAACCGGACAGCAGTGTGACTTGTTCCGGGCATCCACGCCTTCGGGCTCCTGAAATGAAGACGTGGATGCGCAGATCAAGTCGGCGCAAGGCGACGTTAAATTGCACTGCCAGAGTTATAGACACGCCCGCCTTGAAGCCGACGTTTCCCCGGACAGCCTGGCGCATTTGCGGGAATGACAGATCAACGCGGCGGGCCGTCGTCGCAGGCCGCCGAGCCCGTCAACGCGCCGATGCTGAATTCTGCGGCCTCCCCGTCGACAGCCGGCGCGATCCGGCCGGCCCCCCCGGCCGGCAGATCACCCGGTCATCGCCGGCCGGGGCAGCTCGCCGTGCGCGGGCTGCGGCAGGTACCAGCGCGAATCGCGGGTTTCGAGACGACCCGCGCGGCGATGGCGCTGCAGGGCGATGCCGAGATGGTTCGGCCTGACCGTCATCCCGAACTCGCTCGCCAAGTAGCCCAGAATCTCGGCCGCCGTGGCGCCTTCGCGATTGGCCTCGATCGCCTTCAACGCCGCATCGCTCAACGACAGCCCGGGCGCCTCCTTGGCGGAGCGGGTCCGGCGCTCGCCGGCGGCGGAAGGGGTGGTTCTCGCCGGGCGCCCCCGTCGGCGGCGTTCTAGCGGGGCGCCGCCTGTGCCGAATCGGGACAGCACGCGTTCAGCAATCTCCAGCTCATTCAACTGATCGGCGAGCTTTGCCCGCTCCATGTCGAGCCGCGCGAGCCGCTCGGCAATCCGCTGCTTCTCCTGTCCAATCTCTTCCACCGCCGCCATCTCCTCGATCTCCCTCCCGGTTCCCCCGCGCCGCACTGCGCCAGCGTTCTCGAATAAATGGAAAACGCCCGGTACAGAAAAAAGGCCGATTTGCCAAATTATTGCAATTTCATTATGCCACGGATCGACAAGGCAATGGCGGCCGCTCGGCATAATGGGCCGCGGCCTCTAAACCCGCCTGCCGGCGGGACGCCCGCGCTCCAGCCGGCGACATCAATGAATCTCGGGGTAATGGGCGCAGAGTTCGGCCGACGAGAGCCCAGCGACCGTTTCACTCCGCCACGACTTGCAGTGCCAGACGATTGTCGATGCAGGCCTCGTAGGCGATCGGCCATCGGATAAAGCCGCCCGAGACGAGGCCGCGGCGCAGCCGGTCGAAACCATCCTCGGGCAATACCGGGTCGCGCCCCCACACCTGTTGGGTCCGGTAGCGGGCGAGGGCGTTCGTCAGCACGCCTCGGTCGAGCGCCGGAAAAAACGACGCGATCGCGGCGGCGATTTCGGCTGCGGGATTCGCCTCGATCCATTGCAAGGTACGGTAGATCGCGCGGACCATGCGCAACAGCGGCTCGGGATCGTGCTGCAGACGCTGCCGGGTCGTCACAAAGGCGGTGTAGGTGGTGCGGCCGCGGCTGCTGGCGGCATGCCACAAATGAACCTCACCGGTCGCCAATGCCTGCTCGACGACGGGCTCGAACAACTGCGCCGCGTCGATATGGCCGGCGCGCAATGCCGCGAGGCTCTCGGCCATGCTGCGGTCGCCGATGCGGTCGAGGCGCTGCGGGTCGAGCCCGGCCTCTCGCAGATCCTGCTGCAGGCACAGCCACGGGGTCGGCACCTCGCTGACCGTCGCCAGCCGCATTGCGGCGAGATCGGCGAGGCGAAAGCCGGGGCGCGGCTCGCGGCCGACGATCGAGAACGGATCGCGGCAGACGATCTCGGCAAAGCACGCGAGCGGGGAGCCGGGGTGGTCGTCATGGTGCTTGATGACCCGCATCGGCCCGGCCCACAACACATCGACCGCACCCTCGATCAGCGCCTGCTCGGCGCGCCCCATGCCCGGCGACGGCGACAGGTCGACCGCGAGGCCCTCGGCGGCATAGGCACCCGTCGCATGCGCCGCATAAAACGGCGCATACAACACGAACCGGTAATTCTCGTAGAGCCGCAGACGCATCATTTTTCCATGAGCGGCTACCCCTCACCCACCAGGCCCTGACGGGCCCGGTCCACCCTCTCCCGCATTGCGGGAGAGGGTGCCGAGCGCAGTGGGGCGGGGGAGGGTGGCCCGGTCAGCTTACAACACGCCGTCGCGGCGCAATCCTTCGACCGCGCCGGCATCAATGCCGAGCCAGTTGTGCAATACCTCGGCGCTGTCGCCGCCCAGCGCCGGCGACGGCTTCAGCCGCACCGTCTTGCCGTCGATCCGCACCGGCCACGTCGCCATCTTGTAGTCGCCCTGGCGGTGGTGCACGACCTGCATGATGCCGCGCTCTTCGAAGGTCGGCTCGTTCTGCAGCTCCATCGTGTCGAACACCGCGCCGGACGGCACGCCGACGCCAATCAGCTTCTCCATCGCCTCGCGCTTGTCGTGCTGGCGGGTCCATTCGCCGATGATCGCGTCGAGCTCCTTTTCGTGCTTGACGCGGTCGTCGCCGGTGGCGAACCGCGGGTCCTCGATCAATTCCTCGCGCCCGATCAGCTTCATCAGCCGCGACCAGTGCTCGGGGTTGGCCCGGCTGGTGGTCAGATAGACGTAGTCGTTGGGGCCGCCGCCCTTGGCCGGGTAGAGCCCCGACGGCGCATTGTTGCCGCCGCCCGATTTGGCGCCGTTGCGCCGCGCCGGCTTGCCGGTGCGCGCCATCGTGCAAAAGCAGGTGCGCATGTAGTGGATCATCGCGTCCTGCATCGCCAGTTGCAGCCGCCTTCCGTGGCCGGTGCGGTTGCGCTCGTGCAAGGCGCCGAGGATCGTCGCCGCCATCAGCATGCCGGTGCCGGTGTCGCCAAAGCTCAAGCCCGGCTTGACCGGCGGCCGGTCGGGCTCGCCGGTGACGCTGATCGGGCCGCCGGCGGCCTGCGCGATCATGTCGAAGGCCAGCCCCTGCTCATGCGGGCTGCCCGAGCCAAAGCCCTTGATCTGGCAATAGATGATGCGTGGGTTGATCTTCTTGACCGAATTGTAGTCGAGGCCGAGGCGCTCGATCGTGCCGGGCGCCATGTTTTCGACCGTGACGTCGGCTTTCTTCAGCATTTCCTTGACGAGGTCGAGCCCCTTCGGCGATTTCAGGTTGATCGCCAAGGACTTCTTGTTGACGTTGAACTGGTGGAAATACCACGGGTCGTCGTCGGGCTTGCCGGGGCGCAGCCGGCGGCCGGGATCGCCCCGCCCCGGGTTCTCGATCTTGACCACCTCGGCCCCGAACCAGGCCAACACCTCGGTTGAGGTCGTGCCCGCCTCGAACTGGGTGAAATCCACCACCTTGACGCCCTGCAGAAAATTGAAGTCCTGGACGTTGTCGCTCATCGCCATTCCTCCCGCTGCGTGCCACTGCCAGCCTACAGCGTGCGCCTTCCCGCGCCCCACCGCAACGCCTTCCCGCCGCGCTTCTCCGGAGGCTCACAGATGCGCCTGTCGGTGTCGAGCTCAAGCGTGCCTAGGATCGTTTGCTCGACCGCGTGGTTTGTTGGTTTACCTACGCCGAAAACGATAACCATTTTGAAACCCCGCCGCGCCAATGTGAGCCGCCTTAACTTCGAAGACGCGCAGCGGCGAGCCGAGCAGGGTTTCAGGAAGTCGTCAGCTTGGCGAGCTCGCGGGGGCCGATGCCCGCCATGCTCGACGACGACAATTGACAAGGCCGCAGACGAGGAATGCCGGGTACGGCCATGAAAATGCTCTTCCTTGTGACGCTGATGTGCGGCTTACACTCGGGGAGATCCATAGCCCGCTTGCTAATACTACCATGTCCGATTGCACTAGACTGGCAACAGGAATGCAACTTCGCTAGTCGAATACGCATTACAGCGCATTTCTTGATACCAGGCCGTGGTGTCAGTATGAAGCACGGGCCTCCAAAATATATCGCACTCGTGCTTGACAGCAACGGCTATCCATGTCGAGCATTAAACGCGATCAAACATTTGCCATGAAAACAATCTTTCTCGTGGTAGTTGACTGTGCTTGCGCATGGGAGACTGCCAGGAACTTCATTACCCGCTTCCCGTTTCCGCTCCCATGGCCGCTTGCCAGGCCGCGGTAGATCCAGCATCAAGAACGAATATTTATACTAAAGACCTTTACGTGCGTGCCAGTATGAAATAGTTGGTCCAGCCTAATGCTAATCGACCATTCCTACGATGGCAGCACTCGCACCTTTCCCCTCAAGGGGCTACAACACGCTTCGACCCTGACAAGCTCGGCGAGATTGCGCCTCGCTAACCCCTTCCGCTCGCTCAGTTGGTCGCAGATGATCAGTAAAGCGCTCCACAAAAGGAGGAGCTGCATTCCGCCTTTCTCCGAGGCCGGGCATGCACGCTGCGTGTCGGCTTGATCGCCGCATCATCGGGTGCCGGGTCGAACCTTAGTTCTTTACGGCTGAACCTGCTGCGACCGTCATCGGCTATCCTGCCGGTGACAAAAATCGGGCCCGTCAGCCGTGCGGCAGATAGCGGATCGCCGCGAGGACGATGCCGGTCAGCACCACCATGACGCTGGCAAAGCGTACCGTTAGGCGATGCTCGAGTTCGGCGAAGCGCAGCAGCATGCGTTGCTCCATAGGCGGAGACCTCGGTGCGGACAGCGGCGATCATGGATCTTGAGCGCCGCCTCGGTTCGTTCCTGGCTACTTGTAGCGCGTAGGATGGGTTGAGCAATGCGAAACCCATCTATTCCGGGTGGAGGGGGGCTTGGCCACTGGATACGGAGAGAAACTTTCCCGTCCTCCGTGGTGAAAATATATCTCGCACGCACGGTCAGTGGGTTTCGCCGCGCTCAACCCACCCTACTCCAGCTCCCGGTCACCCTACCGCTTGGGTGGGTGGGCGCGGACGAATTCCTCGTTCACATCGGCGCCCCAGCCGGGGCCGGTCGGCAATAGCAGATCGCCGTTGTCGATGACCGGGGGGATGGTGACGATGTCGTCTTTCCAGATAACGTCGTCGATGTCGATTTCCATGACTTTGAAGTTCGGCGCCACGGCGCACATATGCGCGCTCATCAGGGAACCCAAATGGCCGTTGAAATTGTGCGGTGCCACGTTGACCTCGTAGGCGTCGGCCAGCGCCGCGATTTTCAAGGATTCGAGGATGCCGTTCCAGGCCACGTCGATGATCGCGTAATCGACTGCCTGCTCCTCGAAATACGGGCGGAACTGGCGCTTGCCGTAGAGCGATTCGCACGACGAGATCGGCGTTCGGCTCGACCGGCGGATGCGCGCCAGCCCCTTCGGGTCGAAGATGTCGATCTCGAGCCATTCGAGGTCGAGCGGTTCGAGCGCCCTCGCCAGCTTGATGTAGCCGTCGATCTTGTAGTTGAAGTTGGTGTCGAGAAAGAGGCCGACCCCCGGCCCGGCGCCGCGGCGAAAGGCCTCCATCTGCGCCACCGCGGCATCGACAATGCGGCTGTCTATGTTGAGCTCGGGGTAGCCCGGCGCCGCGTTGGTGCCCGGGCCGTGGATATAGGGCTGGCCGCGGTCAAAGCGGATGATGTTGGTCTTCAGCCCCTTGAAGCCCTTGCGTCGGACCTCCTCGCCGAGTGCCACGATGTCGTCGAGCGAGCGCACCGGGTCGACCCCGGCGAGTTCCTGGCTGCGCTCGCCGAGGCGGGCGCGATAGGTGCCGCAATGCGACCAGTAGAGCGCCAGCCGGTCGCGCACCGGGCCGCCCAGCATCTCGTAGACCGGGATGCCGAGGGCCTTGGCCTTGATGTCCACCAGCGCGTTCTCGATCGCGGCGATCGCCATGGCGTTGAGCCCGCCCGCCGCCTGGCGGGTCGCCGCGTAAAGAAAGGCGCTGTGGCGCTCGACCGGGCGCGGGTCCTGGCCGATCAGGCGCTCGGCAAGCTTGCGGATGACCCCGGTCAGCCCTTGCGCGCCATAGCCCTCCATGTATTCCGACCAGCCGGTGATGCCTTCGTCGGTGGTGATCTTCAGAAATGAGTTGACCCGCCAGCCTGCGTCGCAGTGCAAGTCTTCGACCGTGACGATCTTCATCGGCAAACTCCTTGGAAAAGCAATCCGGTGATACTCGGCAGACCTGCGTCGTAGGAGGCTCGGTCCCGCTCGCGGCCGGGTTGGCGAGATGTCGTAAAATCTTACACCCGCCGCCCGATCAAGCGCAAGCCGGCACCATTACAGATAGTATATAATATCTACTACTAGTATAGGTATAAAACTTACTACTTTACCAAGAGGTGATGCGCGCAAAAGCGGCGGCTGCGCCGGGCCTCGGTTCGCCGGCAGCGGCTTGTGTCAAACTTATGTCGGGAGAGTTTACAAACTGTTGCAAGCCGGCTATTTCCTCAGGGCTAAACGGTTGAAAACGCAGCGATCGAAGAGCTGGCATGATAATTGCCTTCCTGCTCGTGAGGGCTGTAGGTATTGGACGGGCGGCGGTCGGCGCAGGCAGAAAAGGACGGTGCCGCGCCGGCACACCCCATCGGGCCGAGTTGTGACAGGATCTGTCAATGCAAAGATGGAGTTTCCGCAGCCAATTTACATGAAACATCGAGAGGGGCAAGAGTCCGATGAAACGAATCTTCCTGGCTTTACTTTGCTGCGTCGCCGGCGCCTCGCTGGCCTTTGGTCAACAGGATCGCCCGAAGGGCTACACCACCGTCATCCCGGCGACCCGCATGGCCCCCAAGAAATCCGCCGCAGAGCGGTTCTCCGCGATCACGACCGTCAAGCCGCTTCCATCGTTCAACTTCACGCTCGCGGCCTCCGCCGCGCTCGGCGGCGGGGTTTATTCGGGGACGATACTCGGCCGCAGCCCGCTCAATCGCGGCATGACGACAACCGCCATCCCCACCCAGATCATTCCGTTGGTGATCACCATCAACGACGGGACGACCACCGTCACCTACGATCCGACGCTTCCCGACGGGTGCGCGGGAAACCGCACGGATGTCGCCATCATCACCGGTTCGCCGATCTTCAACAACAGCGTCTGGACGATGAATGGCGTCAATGTCGGCAACACCCAATACATCGATGCGTTTCAGCGCGCCGAATTCTGGTCGCGCGTTAAAGGAACGGGTTATCATCTTGTTCTCAAATCGTCGGTCCTGACCGCGCAGGCGCTAACCTTTGCGCCGGGCCACGGCACGAACTACGTCGCGAATGACCTTATTCCCGGCACGTGCGGAAACATCGGGGTCGTGAACATGAACGACCTCGACGCCGCGGTGCAGTCCCTGGTGACGGGACCACTGGCGCCGCTGGTGAACGCCGGCACCTTCCCGATTTTCCTGACTAAAAATGTGGTGTCCGCCGAGACCGGCATCAGCATATTCACTAATTGCTGCGTTCTGGGCTACCACAGCGGGCTCTTTGTCGGCGGCAATTTGCAGATTTATTCGCCGTTCTCGCTCGATACCACCGGCATCTTTGGAAATGATGTGAGCACCTTGTCGCATGAAATGGCCGAAGCGGTGAACGACCCGACGGGCGTCAATCCAACCCCGTCCTGGGGCAATCTCGGCCAGGTGCTGGGCGCTTGCCAGAACAACCTCGAAGTCGGCGATGCATTGAGCCCCGGCTTTGGCACCCCGACCAAAGAGTTCGTGGTCACGGCTGCCAACGGCCTAACCTATCACCTGCAGGAGCTGGTGTTCTACAGCTGGTTCTTCGGCAGCACTACTTTGGGAGCAGGAGCGGGCGGAAAGTTTTCCGACAACGGCACTTTCGGCGGAAGCGCCATTATTTGCCCACCGGGCGGGACAAACTAAAACTTCTTTACACAACTCATAGAGAGTGGGGCTGCTTATGTCCAGATATCGAAATCGTCTTGCCAGGCTGTGCGGTTTGGCTGTTTTGTTCATGCTCGCCGGCGGCGCGGCCCGAGCGGGTGTGGTGTCGCCCTGGGACGGGACCGGGTCGAACGACTCGACCAGTTGGGCAGGGTTGGGCGCCGACGGCACAACCATCCCGGCGGCCTTTTCCGCAACATCGACACTGGGGATCGCGGTTTCCGGCAGCTTCGCCGGAAGCTCCGGTCTGGTCGCGGTTCAGTGCCCGGCTGCCGCTTGCAGCTGGACAGGAGGGTTCGGCGCCGGAGACAGCCTCGTCTGGGCGTTCGACAACACCAACACCATCGGCAGCGGACCCCTGACCCTGGGATTGGGGACAGCCGTGCTGGCGGGCGGCGTCGAGATCCAGGCGGATGCGTCCGGTATGTTCGACGCGCAAGTGGAGGCCTTCGATGGCATCACCCCGCTTGGGACCACCAGCCTTTCCAGCGACGTAGCCGGCGATCCCGTTTTCATCGGCATCCAGGACACCGTCGCCGAGATTACCTCGCTGGTCTTCAGCCTTACGAGCTGCAGCGGCGACTGCAATGATTTTGCGGTGGACACGCTGCTGCTGATAGAACTCGACCGTTCCACCGCCGCCGGTGCCCGAGCCTGCGTCGATGTTTCTGCTCGGGAGCGCGTTGCTGCCCATGGGCCTCATGGGCCTGGGGTGGGGGCGGAAACGCCGCAGAACCGCGGCGACCGCGACCGACCTCGGCGAGGCTGCCATCTCGTTGGCTTAGGGTCCGGGTTCCCGGCAAATCGAGGGGCACTGCGCGGACGCCCCTCGATCGACCGGGTCGCTGGCGCGGTCGTCGGCTCGGGCGGGGGAAGCACGGCGCCGCTTGACCTGGGCCCGGCGGGCGGTCAGGCTCGGTGAATGGGCGGCTTGGCGGAGTGAGCGCGATGAAGCTCTTATGGTTTCACCTGAT
The DNA here is from genome assembly GCA_963703855.1 of uncultured Alphaproteobacteria bacterium. GTDB lineage: Bacteria > Pseudomonadota > Alphaproteobacteria > ATCC43930 > CGMCC-115725 > AP-15. The sequence continues at coordinate 236,891 of CAVPFW010000015.1, read as the reverse complement.
GCCCTATACCGAATTGCCGGATGATTTCCGTGACAAGCATCCCTCGGTGTGGGTCGACATCCACTCCTCGTTGTTCGACCCGCGGCGCGCCCACCTGATGTACAACGACTTTATGGACGAGCTCGAATTCGCTGCCGAATGCGGGTTCGACGCAATCTGCGTCAACGAGCACCATTCGAATGGTTACGGGCTGATGCCGTCGCCCAATCTCGTCGCTTCGTCGCTCGCCCGCCGGACCTCCGACGCGGCCCTTTGCGTCCTCGGCAATTCCTTGGCCCTCTACAATCCGCCGACGCGGGTGGCCGAAGAGTTCGCGATGATCGACGTGATCTCGGGCGGGCGGCTGATCGCCGGCTTCCCGGTCGGGTCGCCGATGGACACGTGCTACGCCTACGGCCAGAACCCGAGCCTCTTGCGCGAGCGCTATCACGAGGCGCACGACTTGGTATTGCGCGCCTGGACCGAAACCGACACCTTTGCCTTCAACGGCCGCTTCAACCAGCAGCGCTACGTCAACGTCTGGCCGCGGCCCATTCAGAAGCCGCACCCGCCGATCTGGATCCCAGGCGGCGGCTCGGTCGAGACCTGGCAGTGGTGCGCGGCGATGGATTACGTCTACTGCTACCTGTCGTATTACGGCTACCAGGCCGGCCAGGCGACGATGAGCGGGTTCTGGGATGAGATGGCGCGGCTGGGCAAGGATAGGAACCCGTACCGCGCCGGCTTTCTGCAATTCGTCGGGGTCGCCGAGACCCGCGCGGAGGCCTACCGCCTCTACCGCGAGCCGGCCGAATATTTCTATGGCCGCTGCCTGCATGTCGACCCGCGTTTCGCCGGCCCGCCCGGCTACGCGACCGAGGAGACCCAGCGCCGCGGCATCCAGAGCCAGGTGGCCTTGGCGGCGCAGGCCTCGCGCTATGAGTTGAAGTTCCAGATGCTGGCGCGCGAGATGGATGCGATCGTCGACAAGGGCTATGTGATCATCGGCTCGCCCGACGAGGTCGCCGCCCAATTGCGCCAGGTCGCGACCGACCTCAATGTCGGGCACCTGATGCTGCTATTGCAGTTCGGCAACATGAGCAGGGATCTGACCAAGTATAACACGCAGCTCTTCGCCGAAAAGGTGATGCCGCAGCTCGGCGATGTCTTCGCGAGTGGGAAGACCGCTGGTGGCCGCAGCCGATGGCCGGCGCGGCGCGGGCCTCGCTGTCGCGCTTTCAGCCGGCGGCGGTCGCCGCCGAGTAAGCCGGCGGCTGCGGCGCCGCTCACGGGCGCGCGCGGCGACGGTCTTCGAGTTCGAGCGTTACCAGGCGGGCGACTGTCACAGCAAGGTAGAGCTGGCCGGTGACGGCCTCCAGATTGGCCAGGCTGCGGGCGAGCGGGTTGACCGGCACGATGTCGCCGAAGCCGGTGCTGGTCAAAGTCGTAAAGCTGAAATACAGCATCAGGGCGATTTCGCTGGGGCCGCGCCCTGGGACACCAACATTGGTGAAAGCGCCGGGGCTGAGGTCCCAGATCAGGTGATAGGCCGAGGCGAAGATGGTCCCGAGGTTGAGGTACAGCACGACTGCGCCCTGCAGGCGCCGAAAGGTGATGCGGCCGGGGGCATAGACGGCGTGCGCCACGACCCAGCTCAATGCCGAAAAGGTCAGAATGCTGCCGCCGCGGCCGAGCAGGCTTTCGGCCACCGGCGACAACTCCCATCGCAGCCACAGGCTCGCAAACGTTGCCGACAATCCCAGCACGATGACGAGGAGGGCGCCGCGTCGGTGCGACAGCATGACGACGATCAGCACGACCGCCAGCACCAATGTCTCACCGACCGGCCGTGCCATGGGCAGCCCTTGCGCGGCTAGTGGCACGGCGACGAAGACGACGCACAATTCGAGGATCAGCAGTACGGTCAGGCTCGGATCTCTGAGCCGATCCTGCCAAGTGTGGATCGCGGTTCGCCGCATCGCCGGGGAAAAGCAGCAGATCGGGCATGGCCCGCATAGAATCGGGGCTTATCTGGCAGCGAATCCACGGCGAGTCCAGGGCGATGTGTCGGCGGCCCATAATCGTGTGCTACCCGGCTTGGGCCGCATAATAAGAGGGTGCCGTGCCGATTCCAATCTGCGGAAGCGGCGGTTAAAATCGCGTCAACCGCGACGCGCCCGGTCGGACCGATCGGCGAAAACCACAGGAGCCCGGCCATGCCGTCGATGTTCAACGCGCGCGATGCGGCCAATTACGAGCGACTGATGGGACGGTGGAGCCGGCGCCTGGCGCCGCTCTTTATCGAGCATGCCGGCATTGCCGACGGCGAAAATGTGCTGGAGGTCGGCTGCGGCACCGGCAGCCTGACCTTTGCCCTGCCTGGGGCGGCGAAGATCGCGAGCCTGACCGCGATCGACCATTCCGAAATTTACCTGGCCGCCGCGCAGGCCAAGAACCGCGATCCGCGCATCACGATCGAGCACGGCGACGGTGCGGCCCTGCGCTTTGCCGATGCGAGCTTCGACCGGGCGGTGTCGATGCTGGTGCTGCCCTCGGTCATGCCGCAGCCCGATCACGCGGTCCGGGAGATGCGGCGGGTCACCCGACCGGGCGGGGTCGTCGCCGCCGCGTTTTGGGATTCGCCCGGCGGCGCCACCGCCAACCGCATGTTCTGGGACACCGCCTCGGTGCTCGACGAGGCCGCGGCCGCCGCACGCGACCGCACCATGGCGCGGCCGATCTACGCGCCCGGGGCATTGCCGCGGATCTGGGCCGAGGCGGGGCTTGCCGAGATCGACCAGCGCTCGTTGATGATCCGCATGGATTTCGCCGATTTCGCCGATTACTGGGAGCCGTTCGCCAGCGGCGAGGGCATGCTCGGCGAGTATGTCGCCAGCCTCGACGCGGCCCGGCTCGACCGGCTCGTGCGGCAGCTGCGCGCCGCCTATCTGTGCGGGCGGCCCGACGGCGAGCGCTCGTTCGCCGCCGTGGCGCTGTCCTGCCGCGGCGTCGTGCCGATTGGCTGATCTTTTTGAGCGCCGCCCTGAGCAGGCCGTCGCAGGGCGCCCGATCCTTATCTGAAGTTGATATCGAGACGTCGCACCGCGCCGGGCCGGGTTTGACTCGCCGGGACCGCCGCCGTAGCCTCGCCCTATGCTGGGTTGGGAAGCGCAGATGGCCTTGGAGCCGCCGGCCGCGCCCGCCCGTCCGATGGCCGCGCTCAACCGCAAGCTCGCGCGGTTCACGGCGCTGTCGGCCGACGAGGAGGAAGCGCTCTCGGAGCTGCAGTCGGCGCCGCGCCGCATTCGCGGCGGTCGGGAGATCATCACCGAGGGACGGTGCTACAACTTGCTGCTGGTGGTGGTCGAAGGTGCCGCGATCCGCTACCGCATCCTCCACGACGGGCGGCGCCAGATCCTCAACATCGCCCTACCCGGGGATTTCATCGGCTTTCCCGCGTGCTTTTTCGAGCGCGCGCTGTTCTCGGTCGCGGCCGTCGGCGACGTGCTCGTCTCCGCCATCCCGTTCGCCGCGCTGATGGCGCTGTTCGGCGCGCGGCCGAGGCTCGCCGCCGCCATCCTGTGGTCGTTCTCGTGCGAGGCGGCGATGTATGCCGAGCGTCTGACCGATGTCGGCCGGCGCTCGGCGCTCGAGCGGATCGCGCATTTCCTGCTCGAGCTCTTGACCCGGCTCCAGGCCGTCGGGCTGGCCCAAGCGCGATCCTTTCACCTGCCGCTGACCCAGGAGCTGATCGGCGACGCGCTCGGCCTCAGCGTGCCGCATGTCAACCGCACCCTGCGCCAGCTGCGCGAAGACGGTCTCGTCAGCATCAAGGATCGACGGGTGACGATCGACGATCTCAACGGCCTTTCCGCGCTCGCCGATTTCGAGCGAACCTATCTCAGCCGGTTCCGCCCGCCCGATCGCGCAGAAAAGCGGCGCTGACGCGCCGTCGGCTCATGCCGGTCGGGCAAAGGCATCGCAGAGGCGGCGGCAGAGCCTGCGGATCATGCCGATGAAAGCTGCGAGCCAGGCGGCCAGCGCGATCCAGACAAAGACCTCGGGAACGACGCCGAGAAAGGCGATCCCGTATTCCGCGGCGAGGGTCGAGGTCGCCGCGGCGTACATGCCGAGCGGAAAAACCATCGACCATTGCTCGAGGCGGTAGGACAGGCGGTCGGCGCCGCAAACTTGGCTCCAAACCGTCAGGGTCAGGAGCAGCGGTATCCACCAGGTCGCCAGGCTCCAGCACAAGACCGTCGCAGCGGCGACGGTCGGGGCCAGCCCCGCCAGCGGCGGATAGAGGCCCGAAATCGCCGTCAGCCGCGCCCCCGCCAGCGCGCCGATCGCAACCGCGCCCATATTGATCCAATAAGAGGGCGTGAGCTGGTTCGGCCGCATCGGCTCGAACAGCCAGCGCTGCACGATCAGCGCGATGATCATGAAATAGAGGAATACACCGACCGCAAACCAGCACAGGCAGAGATAGGCGATAATTTCCGGCCGCGGAAAGACCGTCGCCACGTGGCTGCCGAGGATCGCCAGCGAATGGGTGGCGACGACGACCAAGAGCCAGCTGCCGTCAATGCCGGCGGCGAGCGGAGGCTTGGCCGCTCTGGTCGTCAGCACCGCAAAAAAGGCGTAGCTCGTCACAACCCACAGGGCGCAGGCGGCGAGCCACAACAGGGCGGCGGTCAGCCGATGCGTGGTGAACAGCGCAACCTCGTCGCCGAACACCGCGGTGCCGGCGACGATCGTCAGAAAGCCGGCCGCCGTGCGATGCCGGCGAAGCTCGGCAAAGACCGCGTGCGGACAGCAGGCCGCGCGGCACAGGGTCAGGATCCACAGGATTGGGAACGCGGCGAGGTTGATCGCGAACAGAAGCTCGGCGATCCGGGTGAAGCCGAGCCGCCCGAGCGCGATCGCCACGATCCCGGTGGCCATGACGAAGGCGAAGCTGCCACCCGGAAGATCGGCCGCGAGGCGCCCCAACGCCGCCCGGCCGCGAGCCGGGAAGCTGGGCCCGCCGGCTGGCGCCGCAGCGCGCGCAATCCTGTCGCTCTCGCCGGTCAAATCCCCGCTCGGTTAGCGCGCACCGCTCCGGCCGGCCTTAACCTGGATCATACGGCCACGGCAATGCCGCCATCCGTGCCCCGCCGCTAATCTTCGATGCCGAGGGGCGCTGATCCGATCTCGGCGGCGTGGCGCCGGAACAACATAAATCCAGCAAAACATAAAAAAGCAGCGGACCGGAGGGATGGCATGCTGGAGCGTCTGGAGACGCAAACTCGGCTGACGGCAAATCAATGAAAGATCATGATCGCCGCGATCCTCGGCGACATGCTCGATTTCTTCGACTACTTCCTGATCGGCTACGTGCTGGCGTTCATCGTCCACGACTGGAACCTGACCTATGGGCAATCGGCGCTGATCCTGCTGGCAGCGGGGGTCGGCGCGGTCCCCGGGGCCTTCTTCTGGGGCTGGATGGCCGACAAGATCGGCCGTCGCAAGGCGTTCATCGGCACCGCGCTCAATTTCTCGATCGCCACCGGGATCATGGCGCTGACCCCGGACCGGGACTGGGTGTTTCTGACGGTCTTTCGGTTCTTTGTCGGGTTTGGCGTTTCGGGGCTGTTCGCCGTCGATACGACCTTGGTGCAGGAATACGTGCCGGCGTCGAAGCGCGGCTGGGTCGGCGGGCTGGTGACCTCGTGCCTGCCGCTGGGCTTCACCTTGGGGGCGGTGCTGGGGCGTTTTGCGACGGTCGATCGAGGACATCGACAGCGCGCTGGTCAACCGCGACGGTTCGGAGGCTGCCGGCCGCCGCTCGGCATTGCCGACCTGAGCGCCCCGGCCGGGTTCGGTTTCCCGATCATTGCTCCGGATCATTGCCCTGGAGAAAAGCCGCGCGCCGGGCATCCGGTATCTTCCGATCGACGCAGGGCGGCCACGCGAAATCCGATAAAAGGGGCCTGGAGGACGCCGGCATGCGACGGATTTTTCGCCAAGACCCGGGTTCATTGGAGCGGGCGATCAATCGCCTCGACCGTTTGGCCGGCAGTATCAACCCGTTCCTGATGATGGTCGCGATCGGGCTCGTCATTCTCAACGTCGCGGCCCTGATCAACTTGATAGAACTCGAAAAACCTGCCCATTACCCGGATGAGCCCGGACGCGCCGGCGGCACGGCCGGTCGACGGCGTCGCCAACCCGATCCCGCCGAGGTAGCGCTCAGATGCAGACACAAAATTCACTCAAACCATCAGGCCCGGCCCACGGACCCGCGCTCCGCGCGGTCCGAGGACAAGCTTTGTGCCGCGGCTGTGCGGTTAAGGCTCGGGCGGCTCGACATGCACCGGGGTTGCCGAGGCGAGGGTTCCGGCGCCGCCCATATCGGTGGGATGGCGGAAGTCGAGCCAGGTCAAGGTGAACGGGTGTTTGAACAGAACCGTCCACAAATAGTTCACGCTGTATTGGAATGCGACCCGAAACAGCCCTTCGGCGGCGAGCCGCCGTCCCGACGAGAACGCGGGCAGGGCGAAGGAGAATTTTACCGCGCCCACCTTGCTCAACCGGCGCGCGAGCTCTGTGTCCTCACCGTAAAAGCTGAAATCGGAATTGAACGCGTCGGCGGCGGCGAGGGCGCTCTTCGCGACGACGAAGTTGCCGCCCTGCATCATCGATCCGGCGCGGAAGACGAACCGAACCATGAGATAAGTCACGAACGCCACCCGATAGAACCCGGCGACGATGACTTGCACCGTTCTCGACATGTCATAGTGGACGAACGGGCCGCTCAGCGCGACCAGCCCGGGCACGCGCTCGAATTCGGCGAGCACCTTATCGAGCCAGCCCTGCGGCAGGATCGTATCGGCATCGATATTGGCGATCAGCCGGCCGCTGGCGGCGAGGCATCCCGCCCGCCGGGCCTGGACCAGCCCGCGCTGGGGCTCGTCGACCACGGCAACTCCCGCGATCGACGATGCGATCTCGCGGGTGCGATCGGTGCTGTTGTTGTTGACGACGATGATTTCCGCCCGGCATCGGGCTCGCGCGATCTCAGCGACGATCGCGTGAAGACACGATGCGATCAGCGCTTCTTCGTTGTAGGCCGGCACGACAAAGCTGATCAACATTTCGGACATCTCTGCTCCGGCCGCTGTGCCCGACGATCCCCGGGGGCCGATTGTCATGGCTGTGCGCCGGCCGTCGCCAGCGCATCCTCATCCTGCTCCAGCCCGCGAGCGGGCTCGATCTCGAGCGGATCGAACACCCGGCGGCCGAGCCAGCGAACGAGCTCGAGCCGGCCGTCGAAATGCTCGACGAGAGCGGTGCAGCTCTCGACCCAATCGCCGCTGTTGCAATAGAGCACTCCGCCGAGGTCGCGGATCTCGGCGTGGTGGATATGGCCGCAGACGACCCCGTCCAGCCCGCGGCGGCGCGCTTCACCACATACGGAATCGCCAAACGAACCAATATATTGCATGGCGTTCTTGACCCGATGCTTGAGGTAGGCGGATAGCGACCAGTAGGGGTAGCCGAGCCGGCGACGCACGGTGTTGAAGTGACGGTTGAGCCACAAGGTGACCGTGTAGGCGCCGTCGCCGAGCAAGGCCAGCCAGCGGGCGTGAGTGACGACCGCATCGAACGCGTCGCCGTGCATGACCAGCAGGCGCCGGCCGTCGGCGGTGACGTGGATCGCCTCCTCGACGACCTCGACCCCCCCGAACTGCAGCCTAGTGTAGTCGCGCAGCCATTCGTCATGATTGCCGGGGACATAGATCGCCCGGGTGCCTTTGCGCACCATGCGCAGCAGCTTTTGGACGACGTCGTTGTGCGCCTGTGGCCAGTACCAGGATTTCTTCAGGCGCCAGCCGTCGATGATGTCGCCGACCAGGTAGATCGTGGCAGCATCGTTGCGGCGCAGGAAATCGAGCAGAACCTCGGCCTTGCAGCCGCGGGTGCCGAGATGTACGTCCGAGATCCAGATCGTGCGATAGCGGTCGATTCGCAGGGTCCGGCTCATGCCGCCCGCCCGCGTTCGAGCTCAGGCGCGGACTGATCGTATCGCGGCAAGTTCTGGCTCGCGCTCAAGAGCGATCATACGCTCGGCCGGACAGCCGCCGCGAATCGGGGCGAGCGTCAGGCCGACCGTGCCTGCGCCCAATTCGAGGGCCGGATCCGGTCGCGACAAATCGACCGCGGCGGCAATTGCATCGGCAAGGCGCTGCCTGCCGGGATCGACAGCGGCGATCCGCAAAGAGTCATGCACCCAAAGAGCGAAAAAAACGCTCGCGTCTGCGGCCACGCCATCCCCCGCTATAGTCTTCCCCGGGCCTCTTCTATCCTTGGTGTGTTACAGTTTTGCGAGGGCCAGATGTTGAAAGTGCGATCGAGACCGCACGGGCGGCGTCAGACCGACCGCCCGATCAAAATCGCCATCGATCGAAACCACAGCGGGCTCGGACGCGGACGAATAGAAATCGTCGCCCTGACGAACGCGGTCGATGCGACCCGAGGCGACAAAGCATTGGGGCGCCGAGGCAGCGGCGCCGCGCGGCCTGCCTCACCCAGCGTCCCTTTGATCTGGATTATTCATCCAGATCAAAGACAGCCGCGCCGGCGCCGATCTTAAGTCCTGGTCCGGCCCGCGCCATACCACCAGCCGAGAATGGCGACCGAGCACCGGCGGAAGACTGCAGGGGCCGGCGGGCGGCCGGAAAGGGAGGAAACGCGATGACAGCCGATCCAATCGGCATCAGGGTGGCCCCTGCCAGCCACGTGCTCGGGCGCAAGCTCGACAGCGTCCCGTTCAGCACCTACCACGTGGTCATAATCCTGGTGCTCGGGTTCGTCGGCTTTATCGAAGGCTACGACTTGGCACTGACCGGCTCGCTGCTGGTGCTCGCCAGAGCGCCGCTGCATATGAGCCCCGATGCGGTTCGCGCGCTGGCCACCTGGCCCACTTTCCTCGTTGTCATCGGCGGCTTCGCGGCGGCGGCGATGTCCGACCGCGTCAGCCGCCTGAGCGTGATGCAGGTCGGCGTCATACTCAGCACCCTGTGCACCCTCTTGATCCTGCTGGTGCACAGTTTCGAGCAGTTGTTCATCCTGCGCCTGATCACCGGCTTCTTTCTCGGCTTTACGATCTCCGCGCCGTTTCCGATCGCCGCCGAGCTGATGCCTGCGCAGCACCGGCGCACCTACGCCGCGATCTACGAAACCATGCTCGCCATGGCATTCACGCTTTTGCCCTTTGTCGGCTTTGTCCTGGCCGATCACCCGAGGGGCTTCCAGCTCATCGGGTTGCCGGGCGGGGTCACCTTGTTCATCGCCCCGGTGCTGATCTATTTTCTGATCCCGGAAAGCCCGCGCTGGCTGCTGCGCAGGGGCCGGGTGCAGGAGGCGGTCGACAACGTGAACCTGATCGTCAGGCGCTGCGGCGGCCGGGTGGCGCCGATGAGGGTTGCCGAGCTGGGGATCGGCCACCGACAAGCGAAGGAGCAGTTGCCGCCCTTCTGGAAGTTGTTTGCCCCTGGTCAGCTCCGCTGGACCGCGACCGGTATTCTGTGCGGCTTGTGCGGCGGCACCGTTTATTACCTGATCGCCATCCTGCTGCCCAAGGCGCTGGTCAGTCAGGGGGCAGCCGTCGCCTTGAGCTTCGGGTTGAGCTCGCTGGTGTTCGCGGCCAGCATCCCGGGCAAGCTGTTCAACGGCTTCATCATGGAGATCATCGGCCGGCGGTGGACGATCACCGGTGCGTTCCTGCTGTCGATACCCGGCCTGCTGCTGATGGTGGTGGCGCATCGTGCGGGCTCCGCCGCGACCATCGTGTTCAGCGCCGGAGCGCTGATCACCGGGTTCACCACCTTGTCATGCTTTCCGGCGGTACGGATGTACCTTTCCGAGCAGTTTCCGACGGCGCTGCGCGGACGCGGGCACTTTTTCGGCAAGTCGTTCGCCCGCATCTTCGCTGGCGTGATCGTGCCCTTCGTGATGGTGTCGCATACCGCCTCGCCGACGATCTTCTTTGGCACGATGATCGTCATGGTCCTGATCGGCGCCTGCATTCCGTTCGCGCTCGGCAGAGAGACCGTGGGCAATCTCGAAACCTTCACTGAAGCGCTTCCGGAGCTCGCCTGAACGGTCGCAACCGCCGCGGTGCCGCCGCTCGGCCCGTCGCGAGCGCCAGACCGCATCCTTGGCGAAGCACTTTCGTGTTGCTTGGGTCTAAGTGTCTGACCCGAAATGAAGCGATCGATCTTAGTAGGTCGTCGTCGCCCCCGCGGAAGCGGGGGTCCAGAGCCTGCCCCTGGCTTGAACAGGGGGCAATCGCTGTACGCTTGGGGTCCCTGGGTTCCCGCTTTCGCGGGAATGACAATAAGCTAATGATTTCAATGGGATCATTTCGAGTCAGGGTCTAAGAAAGGCGCCGCCGCCATGCAGCAGCTTTTCCCGCGCCGCAACCGTTTCCGCGAACCGCTGCTGCGCCGCATCGACCGCGCGGCCGGCCAAATCAATCCATTTCTGATGGTGGTCGCGATCGGCCTTGCCGTGCTCGATGCCTCCTGCCTGATCGCGCTGTTGGATACAGGGAGCTTGGCGATAAGCCGAGGCGGTCCCAGCCCGACGATTTCAGCGCCCGCGGCGGGCGCGCTGCCGAACTAATCCGCATCGCGATCAAGGGCGTAGCCGGCGGAGCGGACGGTGCGCACGAGATCGGGGCCGCCGTCGGCGTTCAACGCCTTGCGCAGGCGGCGGATATGCACGTCGACGGTGCGCGCCTCGACATAGACGTCGTGGCCCCAGACCGCGTCGAGCAGTTGCTCGCGTGAGAACACCCGGCCCGGATGCTGCATCAGATGGCGCAGCAGGCGGAACTCGGTCGGGCCGAGATGGATGGGCTTGCCGGCCCGCGACACGCGATGCGCGGCGAGATCCATCGCCACCTCGTCGAATTGCAGCAACTCCTCGGCGGCATTGGGCTGGGCGCGCCTGATCACCGCGCGCAGGCGGGCGGTCAGCTCGCGCAGGCTGAACGGCTTGGCGATGTAGTCGTCGGCGCCGCTGTCGAGCCCACGCACCCGATCGGCTTCCTCGCCGCGCGCGGTCAGCATGATCACCGGCAGGGTGCGGGTCTGCGGCGAGCGCCGGATCTGGCGGCACACTTCGATCCCCGAGACCAATGGCAGCATCCAGTCGAGCAGCACGATGTCGGGCTTGCGCTCGGCGATCCGGATCAGCGCCTCCTCGCCGTCGCCGGCCTCGCCGACCTCGAACCCTTCCTTTTCGAGGTTGTAGCGCAGCAGGGTGACGAGCGGCGCCTCGTCCTCGACGATCAGCACGAGCGGCCTGGTCACGGCTCGGCCCGTCCCGGCTTCAGCACTTCGATGCTCGAATTGTCGCCTTTCGGCCGCTTCTGGGTCAGCGGCGTGCCGTGCACCAGATAATAGAGATCCTCGGCGATGTTGGTCGCGTGGTCGCCGATCCGCTCGATGTTTTTGGCCATGAACAACAGGTGGGTGGAGGCGCTGATGTTGCGCGGGTCTTCCATCATGTAGGTCAACAGCTCGCGGAATAGGCTCGCATACATCTCGTCGAGCTCCTCGTCGCGCATCCACACCGAATAGGCCTTGTCGGCGTCGCGCGCGACATAGGCGTCGATCACGTCCTTGACCAGGAGCTCGGCGAGGCGCGCCATCCGCGGCAATGCGTAGACCGGCTGCGCCGGCGGCGCCTGGTTCAGCGCGATCGCGCGCTTGGCGACGTTGGCGGCATAGTCGCACATGCGCTCGAGATCGCTGGCGATCTTCAGCGCGGCAAAGATTTCGCGCAGATCGCGCGCCATCGGCTGGCGCAACGCCAACAGCCGCAATGCCAAATTGTCGAGATCGCGCTGCAGCTGGTCGACCTTGGCGTCGACCTCGACGACGTTTGCGGCGAGCTCGCTGTCGCGCTCGACCACCGCCTCGATCGCCGCGGCGAGCTGGCTCTCGGCGAGCCCGCCCATCTCGGTGATCGTGTTGTTGAGCCGCCGCAGCTCCTCGTCGTAGCTCTTGATGATGTGCTCTGAAGACATCGGTAAAATCCTCGGCGGCTAAGGACTGGCCCAGTACGAAGCGAGCGAACTGAATAGATTATCGTCGCCCCCGCGGAAGCGGGGGTCCAGGGTGATTGCTCGGGCCCTTGCGGCCGTGGGTTCGCGCAGGGCTGCCCGAGGAAATCTTTGCGGGGGCAAAAGGAAAGGAAGCGGCCCGCCTATCTCGCTTTGACCGGGCTTGGCCCGTGGGCCTTCAGCCCACGGACTTGATCCGTGGGCGTCCATGCCTTCGACCGCCCGAAACAAAGACGTGGATACGCGGGACAAGCCCGCGCAAGGCGATCTGCAATTGTCTCCTTCGAGACATATGCAAGTTTTTCTTGCTGGCACAACTTCCCCGGACAGCCCTGCCCTTTCGCCGGAATGACAAAAAATTTTCGATATGACTGCGTTCATTTTGAAAGGGCACTTAGCCGAAGCGGCCGGTGATGTAGTCTTCGGTCCGACGCTCCTTCGGGTGGGTGAAGATCCGTTCGGTCTCGTCGAACTCGACCAGCACGCCGAGATACATGAAGGCGGTGTAGTCCGAGCTGCGTGCCGCCTGCTGCATGTTGTGGGTGACGAGGGCGATGCAGTAGTCGGATTTCAGTTCGGCGATCAGCTCTTCGATGCGCTGGGTCGAGATCGGGTCAAGTGCCGAGGCGGGCTCGTCGAGCAGCAGGATCTCCGGCTTGACCGCGATCGCCCGGGCGATGCACAGCCGCTGCTGCTGGCCGCCCGACAGGCTGAGCCCGCTCTGCTTCAGCTTGTCCTTGACCTCGTCCCACAGAGCGGCGCGGCGGAGCGCCGAATTCGATGCGCTCGTCGAGCTCGGATTGCGGCAATTTCTCGTAAAGGCGGATGCCGAAGGCGATGTTGTCGCGGATCGACATCGGGAACGGCGTCGGTTTTTGAAAGACCATGCCGATCTTGGCCCGCAGCAGATTGAGGTCGAGCCCTGGGGCCAAGATATTCTCGCCGTCGACCAGCACTTCGCCGGTGGCGCTCTGGCCGGGATAAAGCTCGTAGATCCGGTTCAAAACCCGCAGCAAGGTCGACTTGCCGCAGCCGGATGGGCCGATAAACGCGGTCACGTTCTTGTCGTAGAGCGCGAGATTGATGTTCTTCAGTGCCTGCGAGGCGCCGTAATAAAAGTCGACATTGCGGATCAGCACCTTCTGGCGCGCATTGGGCGCCGGCGCCGGCGCGTGCGAAACCGGCGGCAGCGGCTGCATCGCGGAAACCGAAGCGGGGCTCATGGCTTGAAGGTACTCCACGAGGCGAGGATTCGGGCGCCGATATTGAGGCAGAGGACGGTGACCGTGATCAGCAACGCCCCGCCCCAGGCGAGCACCTGCCAATCGGCGTAAGGGCTCATCGCGAACTGGAAGATCACGACCGGCAGATTGGCCATCGGGGCATTCAGATCGGTGCTCCAGAACTGATTGTTGAGCGCGGTGAAGAGGAGCGGCGCGGTCTCGCCGGCGATGCGCGCGATCGCGAGCATGACGCCGGTCACCATCCCCTGGATCGCCGCGCGATAGGAAATCCATACGATCATTTTCCACTTTGGCGTGCCGAGGGCCGCCGCCGCTTCGCGAAGCGCGTTGGGGACCAGGGTCAGCATGTCCTCGGTCGTGCGCACCACGACCGGGATCACGATGATCGCCAATGCCAACGCCCCGGCCCAGGCCGAGAAATGGCCCATCCGCACGACCACGACCTCGTAGACGAAGAGGCCGACGATGATCGAGGGCGCGCTCAAGAGGATGTCGTTGAGAAACCGCACGATCTCGCCAAAACGGCTGCCGCGGCTGTATTCGGCGAGGAAGGTGCCGGCGAGAATGCCGCTCGGCGTCCCGATCAAGGTTGCGAGCAGGGTCATGACCAGGCTGCCGAAAATGGCGTTCAACAGTCCCCCGCTGCTGCCCGGCGGCGGGGTCATCTGCGAGAACAGCGCCGGGGCGATCGCGGCCACGCCATTCGCGACCAGGGTCCACAGCACGAGCACGAGCCATAAGAGGCCAAAGCCGGTCGCCAGCACCGACAGGCCCATGACCACGGCGTTGACGATCCGGCGCCGCGTATAGCGGTCCATCGGCTCAGCCCCCCGCCTGCTTCTGCAGCCGCAGCAGCAGCAATTTCGCGATCGCCAGCACGATAAAGGTGATGACGAAGAGGATGAAGCCGAGCGCGATCAACGAAGACTGATAGAGATCGCCGACGGCCTCGGTGAATTCGTTGGCCAGAGAGGCCGAGATCGTCGTTCCCGGCTGCAGGATCGACAGATTGATCCGATGGGCGTTGCCGATCACAAAGGTCACGGCCATGGTCTCGCCGAGCGCCCGGCCGAGCCCGAGCATGATCCCGCCGACGACCCCGATCCGGGTGAACGGCAAGACCACCCGCCAGACGACCTCGCTGCGGGTGGCGCCGAGCCCGTAGGCGCTTTCCTTCAGCATCGGCGGGACTGTCTCGAACACGTCGCGCATGATCGAGGAGATGAACGGCAACACCATGATCGCGAGGATAAAGCCGGCGGTCAGCACGCCGATGCCGAGCGGCGGGCCGGCGAACAATACCCCGATCCCGGGCAGCCGGCCGAAGGTGGCGATGATCGCCGGCTCGATGTGCTCCTGCACGAACGGGGCAAACACGAACAGGCCCCAGATCCCGTAGATGATGCTCGGGATCGCCGCCAGCAGCTCGATCATCGTCGCCAGCGGGCGCTTCAGCCAGATCGGGCAGATTTCGGTGATGAACACCGCCACCCCGAGAGCGACCGGGATGCCGACCAGCATCGCGATCGCCGAGGTGACGAGAGTGCCGTAGATCGGCCCGAGCGCGCCGAACTTGTCGGTGACCGGGTTCCAGGCCTCGGTGAACAGAAAGGAAAAGCCGAAGGTGCGCAATGCCGGAAATGCCCCCGCGACCAGCGCGACCATGATCCCGCCGATCAGCAGCAGAACCAGAAGGGCAAAGAGGAAGGTCAGGTGGCGAAAGACGAAATCGCCGATGCCGCCGCGCCGTCGAACTCGTCACGGCTATTTGCGTCGCAACGATGTCAGCCGTCACCGATCACTCTCCCGCCCGGGTCCGTGGTCCGCGGGACCGCCGCGCCGCGTCAGGAGCCAGGCCCGGTCCACACCGGCTTGCCGTCGGGGCCCTTGACCTCTTGGCGCCAGGTATTCTCGACGAGCTTGACCACCTTCGCCGGCATCGGCACGTAATCCAGGCCCTCGGCGAGCGTGCCGCCGTTGTGGTAGGCCCAATCGAAAAAGTCGATCACCTGGCGCGCGGCCTCGGGCTTGGCCTGCTGCTTGTGCAGCAGGATGAAGGTGGCGCCGGTGATCGGCCAGCTCGCCTCGCCGGGCTGGCCGGTCAGCAGCAGATAGAAGCCCGGCGCTTTCGCCCAATCGGCATTGGCGGCGGCGGCCTGGAACGCCTTGCTGGCGGGCGCGACAAAGGCCCCGGCGTTGTTGCGCAGCAGCACGAAGGGCAGCTTGTTCTGCAGCGCATAGGCGTATTCGACATAGCCGATGGCGCCATCGGTGCGTGCGCTGATCGCGGCCACGCCCTCATTGCCCTTGCCGCCGATGCCGCTCGGGAATTCGACCGAGGTGTTTTCGCCGATCTTGCTCGCGAATTCGGGGTCGACGCTCGACAGGTAGTGCGTGAAGATAAAGTTGGTGCCCGACCCGTCGGAACGGTGAATCGCCGCGATCGCCGTGTCGGGCAGGCTCACCCCGCTGTTCAAGGCGGCGATTGCCGGATCGTTCCAGTTGGCGATCTTGCCGAGATAGATTTCGGCCAGGGTTTTCCCGTCGAGTTTGAGCTTGCCGGGGCCGATGCCTTTGAGGTTGACCACCGGCACCACGCCGCCCATGACCGTCGGGAACTGCATCAGCCCGCCCTTGGCCAGGATTTCGGGTTTCAGCGGCATGTCGGAGGCGCCGAAATCGACGGTGTTCGAGGTGATCTGCTTGATGCCGCCGCCCGAGCCGATCGACTGGTAATTCATCTTGATCCCGGTCTTGGCAGCATAGGCCTCGGCCCATTTGGCGTAGATCGGGTAGGGAAAGGTGGCGCCGGCGCCGGAGATTTCGGCGGCCTGCGCGGCAACGCCGACCGCCGCGGCGGCGGCAATCCCGAAGAGTGCAGCACGGTAGGGGCTCAAAATCTGCTCCATCAGCGGTGGCGGGAGGGCTCTTTGGGCTTTGTTTAACCTCCGATCCGCAAGCTTTTATGACGGGGATATTGCAGTTTTATGACGTCCCGTCGGGGCTTTCTTGCGGCGATATGGCGAGGCGGGGCCGCAGGAAGACGGTGAAGACCGAGCCGACCCCGGGGGTGCTGTCGATTTCGAGCAACCCGCGGTGGCGGTTGACGATGTGCTTGACGATCGCCAGCCCGAGCCCGGTGCCGCCCATCTCGCGCGAGCGCGCGGTGTCGACGCGGTAGAACCGCTCGGTCAGGCGCGGCAGGTATTCGCGGGCGATGCCGTCGCCGCGATCGCGCACCGCGACCGAGACAAAGGCGGCCGGGCCGCGCTCGCCATTTGTCGCAGGCCGCTCGACCGTCTCGGCGCCGACCGTGATCTCGCTGCCGGCGCGGCCGTATTTGATCGCGTTGTCGAGCAGGTTCTGGAACAGCTGGGCGAGCTCGTCGCGATCGCCCCGCACCTCCGGGAGGTCGGATGGCAGCGCCAAGACGATGCGCATGCCGCGCTCGCCGGCGCGCAGCTCGAGCGCCTGAGCGAGATGATCGAGCATCGGCCGCAGCGCGACGCGGCCCTGCGGCGGCACGTGCTCGTTGAGCTCGATGCGGGACAGCGACAACAGATCCTCGACGAGTCGGGTCATCCGCGCCGCCTGCGCGTTCATGATCCCGAGAAACCGCTCGCGCGCCTCGGCGTCGTCGCGCGCCGGCCCGCGCAGGGTCTCGATAAAGCCGGTCAGGGTGGCGAGAGGCGTGCGCAGCTCGTGGCTCGCATTGGCGATGAAGTCGGCGCGCATCTGCTCGGCGCGCTTCAATTCGGTGATGTCGTGCAGGCTCAGCACCGCGATTGCCCCGTCGAGCGCCGGGTGCGCGATGCGGGCGAAACGGGCGCGCAGCTGGCGCTCGACCGGTATGGTCAGGGCGAACTCGACCACGCGCATGGTCTCGCCGCGCAACACTGCATCCGCCGCCGCCAGCAAGGTCGGGTTGCGCAGCGCCGCGGCGAGGTCGCGCGGCGGCGACAGGGCACCGACGAACTCGGCGGCGGCTGTGTTGGCGCGCACGATGCGCCGCCGCTCGTCGAGCAGGATCAGCGGGTCGGGGACGCCGGCGATGATCGCTTCCGCCGCAGCGAGCCGCGCCTGCACGCTCTCGACCTGCTCGCGCCCGACCCGCGCCAGCCGCAGCATCGCCAGCCGAACTTCACCGGCGGCACGCCGGGGGTCGACTGCCAGTCGTCGCGATGACGCACGTTCCAATCTGCCGGCGGATGTGCCGGCCGATCTGTCGGCGGCAAGCTCGTCGATCGTATCGCCCAAGAGGGCAATGGCGCCGACAAAGCGGCCGATGACGATGGCGGCTGCCAGCAGCACGAATGCGCCGGCGATCAGCGCCGGCCCGGGGCCGAAAATTCCCTTCAAGCCCAGTCCGGCAACGATGACGAGGCCGGGCGCCGCAGCCGGAATTGCCAAGCTCAGGCTGCGGCAGAGCCTCGCGGCGCGCTGCCCGATCATGCGGCGGCCGCGACGATTACGCGGCTGCGACCGGGGTCAGCGGATCGCGTCGTGCGCCGATAACGCCGCGAGGTTGACGAGGTCGGATACCGTCGCACCCATGTTGACGATCTGAACCGGGCGCGACAAGCCGAGGAGCAGCGGCCCGACCACGGTGCCGCCGCCCAGCCGCGGCAGCAATTTGGCGGCGATGTTGGCGCTGTGCAATTCGGGCATGACCAGGATATTGGCCGGGCCGCCGAGCCGGCAGAACGGGTAGAGCTGACGCATCAGCCGCTCGTCGAGGGCGACGTCGGCGCTCATCTCGCCGTCGTATTCGAAGGCGGCGCGGCGCTCGTCGAGCAAGGCTACCGCGTCGCGCACGCGCTGGCCGTCCTTGCCCATCGGGTTGCCGAAATTCGAGTAGGACAGCAGCGCTACCCGCGGCACCAGGCCCAATTGGTGCGCCTTGGCCGCCGCTTGGATCGCGATGTCGGCGAGCTGTGCCGCACTCGGCGCTTCGTGAACCAAGGTGTCGGCGAGCAGCACGGTGCGCTCGCTGGCCAGCAGCACCGTCAGGCCGAAGACGACGCAGCCGGGCTTGACGGCGATCACCCGCGAGACCTCGTCGAGCACGTCGAACGAGTTGCGGGTGACCCCGGTCACCATCGCGTCGGCATCGCCGCAGGCGACCATGCAGGCGGCGAAGACGTTGCGATCCTGGTTCACCAGCCGCTGGCAGTCGCGGTAGAGCATCCCCTGTCGCTGCTGGCGCTCGTACAGGAAATCGGTATAGCGCTGATTGTTGTGCGACAGCCGCGCATTGTGGATTTCGAGACCCCCGGGCGAGCTCAGCCCCATCGCCGCCATCGTCAATTTGATGCGGTCCTCGCGGCCGACCAGCACCGGGGTGCCGTAGCCGCTGCCGGCGAACAGCAGCGCCGCCCGGATCGTCTTTTCCTCTTCGCCCTCGGCAAAGACGACGCGCTTGGGCTCGGCGCGCACCCGCTCGAAGATCAATTCGAGCCCGGCGGCGGTCGGGTCGAGGCGCCCGCGCAGCGAACGCTTGTAGGCTTCCATGTCGAGAATGGGCTTGCGTGCGACGCCGGAATCCATCGCCGCCCTGGCGACCGCCGAGGGTACCGCCCAGATCAGCCGCGGATCGAACGGCGCCGGGATGATGTAGTCGGGCCCGTAGGTCAGGCGCTCGCCGGAATAGGCGGCGGCGACCTCGTCGGGCACGTCCTCGCGGGCCAGCCGCGCCAGTGCTTCGGCCGCTGCGATCTTCATCGCCTCGTTGATCGTCGAGGCGCGCACGTCGAGCGCGCCGCGGAAGATGTACGGGAAACCCAGGATGTTGTTGACCTGGTTCGGATAATCCGAGCGCCCGGTGGCGATGATCGCGTCCGAGCGGACGGCGCGCACCTCTTCCGGGGTGATCTCGGGATCGGGATTGGCCATGGCGAAGATGATCGGCTTCGGCGCCATCGAGCGGACCATCGCCCGGTCAACCGCCCCCTTGGCCGACAGGCCGAAAAACACGTCCGCACCCTCGATCGCCTCGGCCAGGGTGCGCGCCTTGGTCTCGACGGCATGGGCCGATTTCCACTGGTTCATGCCGTCGCTGCGGCCACGATAAATGACGCCGCGCGTATCGCACAGCACGACGCTCGACGCCGGCAGGCCCATCGTCTTCAACAGCTCAACGCAGGCGATCGAGGCGGCGCCGGCGCCGTTGACGACCATCTTGACCTGGTCGAGGGTGCGGCCGGTCAAGTGCAGCGCATTGATCAGCCCGGCCGCGGTGATGATCGCGGTGCCGTGCTGATCGTCATGGAACACCGGAATGTCCATCAGCTCGCGCAGCCGCTCCTCGATGATGAAGCATTCCGGCGCCTTGATGTCTTCGAGGTTGATGCCGCCAAAGGCCGGGTGCAGATAACGCACGCAGTTGACGAATTCGTCGACGTCGCGGGTGTCGATCTCGAGATCGATCGAATCGATGTCGGCAAAGCGCTTGAACAATGCGGCCTTGCCCTCCATCACCGGCTTGGCGGCGAGCGCGCCGAGATCGCCGAGGCCGAGGACCGCAGTGCCGTTCGAGATCACCGCGACGAAATTACCCTTCGAAGTGTAGTCGTAGGCCGCACTCGGATCGCGCTGGATGTGCAGGCAGGGAAAGGCCACGCCGGGCGAATAGGCAAGCGACAGGTCGCGCTGGGTCGTCAATGGCTTGGTCGGGGCGATGGCGAGCTTGCCGGGCCGGCCGCCCGAATGGAACAGCAGGGCCTCGTCCTCGGTCGCGCGAATCGTGCCGGTGTCCATGCTCCTGGTCGCTCCTTGTCCGGTCGAGCCCGCATTGGGGCTCGCGCCCGTGGCTAGCTGCGGAGCATCGATTTTAAGGACCGCGCCGGGCAGCGTCAAAGCCGCGCTCCGGCGGCGGCGCCATAACCGGAGCAGATGCGCTTGAAATCGCCGGCCGGATCGCGGTTACTGCTGGGCGTGATCAATCGCGCTGACACCCTGCTCTCCGATCTGCCGGCCGTCGCGGCGGGCTCGCGCGACGCTTGGCCGCGCCTGGCGGTCGGCGGTAGTTGCGCGCCGGCCATGGCCTGACCCGCCCGATCGTCGGCCAATGATCACGGATTTCGGCGAAGAGCGGCAGCGCCGCCTGGTCCTCGATTATTTCGGCGGCGGCGCGCGAGTGCGGCTGCTGCGGCGCGCGCCGACCTTTGGCGCCCCGGTATTCGTCGTCGATTTCGACCGCGGGCCGCGCCATCTGCGCACCTTGGGCTCGTTCGGCGGGGGCACCCAGGTGACCGAGCAGTCGAGCATGGACCTGATGTATCCGGCGCGCCTGGTCTTTCACTACGAGCGGCTGATGTCCTTGGCCTTGGCGATGAGCCGGCAGGCGGTCACCGGATTGCTGCTCGGCGTCGGCGGCGCGGCGATGTGGCGCTTTATGCGCGCCTATTTCCCGGATTGCGCGACGACCCTCGTCGACGCCGACGAGGCCGTGGTCGCGATCGCCCGCCGCTGGTTCTACCTGACCCAGCCGGTAACCTTGGAGCCCGCCCAGCAATTCATCGCCGCGACCCACGCCCGGTTCGATGCGATCCTCGTCGACCTCTACGATTCGGCGGGGCCGACCGACAGCAACGAGATGTTCTGGACGCGCTGCCTCGACGCGCTGGCGCCGGGCGGGTGCCTGGCCAACAACTGGGCCGATTTCGCGGTCAACCCGGCGGTCAGGCCGATGGCCGACGCGCTGAGCACGGCCGCGCGCGCCCGCGGTCTCCAACCGATCTACGTGACCCGGCGCGGATTTCGCGACAACCTCGTGCAGTACGTCCCGACCGAGCCCGGCATCGACGCCGAAGCCATGACCGAGGTGCACGCGCGCTTCGTGCGCGAGCGCCAACCCCCCGACCGCGGCCGCGGCATCCTCGAAAACTGCGTGATCGCGACCCGCTTCCCGATCGAGTGACCGAGAGCTTGTGTCCCGCCCGCAGGCGGGCCGCGGCATCCTCGAGAATCGCGTGATCGCGACCCGCTTCCCGATCGCGACTGACCGGGAGCGCGGGCCTCTGGCCCGCATGCGGGCCAGAGGCCCGCGGTCCGACGCCGATCGCCGGGACAGGGCCACGGCTGCAGCGGTGGGCGACAACCATGCAATCGACGCCTTTCTTCGATCGGGCCATACCGGGTTCAATACGTGGATGCCCGGAACAAGTCCGGGCAAGGGGTGCTCGAGATCGGGATCGCGGACACCGTTTCTGCGGACCCGCCTGCAACCGATCGGGATTGCCGCATCGCGGCCGCCTCCCGCCCTCCGTTCCTCCTGTTTCTACAGATAGAAAACAGGGCGAGCCTCCCCGGCGCGAAGTCTCGCGCGCGGCACACGACCCCGAGCCCGACGGAGCGCCGAAAATGGATCGCCATCGCGCTCGGCCCGGGCCGCCACGCGCTCGCCGGCAGAGCGCCGAGCCCGCCGCGCGGCAAGAGCGGCCGTGGCACACCCGCAGATCGACAAAAGGAACGCGACCACCTGTTTCACCTGTTTTATCAGGTCGAGATCAGGCCGCGGCCCGCGCGGCGCAACATTCGACCGGCGGTTTTTGAGGCGGCGATGCGGATTTCCCATGCAATTGCGTATACCATACCTGTGCGGTTATATCAATAGCCTGGGGAGAGGCGTTGCCCGATTAAGAAGGCGTTGCCCGATTAAGAAGAAGGCGTTGCCCGATTAAACGGCGTAGCGGCTGGCCGAGGCCTCGCGCGTTGAGCTATCGGCGTTGTGGAACTGTACAGCCGTGGATGCCTGGCACAACGCTTGTCCTCGGGCCGCGAGAGGCGCGGACCCGTGGGCCGGGCACGACGAGAGCCGTGAGGGTGCACCATCCGAATGCGCCTGAGCCCTGCCGGTTACCGGCCGCGAAATCGCCGGGGTTGCCGAATGCATCGGCTTTCCTCCCCGGCTAAGCGTCGACGGGCGGGCGCGGTGTTTTGGGGCGCGGCGCGCGCTGGCGGCGACCCGAGCCCATATCATGGGCTATGGTCGCCGATCCGATCGGGGAACGCTGAATGACCGAGAACCCGTTTTTCGAGGTGTGGACGACGCCGTTCGGCATGCCGCCGTTCGACCGGATCCGGCCGGAGCATTTTCCGCCGGCGTTCGACCGCGGCATGGAGGAGCAGCTGGCCGAGATCGCGGCGATCGTCGCTGCGCCGGCGCCGGCGAGCTTCGCCGACACGGTCGAGGGGCTGGAGCGCAGCGGGCAATTGCTCGACCGGGTCAGCCGGGTGTTCCACAACCTCGATGCCAGCGACACCAGCCCGGCGCTCGAACAGATCGCCCGCGACTATGCGCCGAGGCTCGCCCAGCATCAGATGCGCATCGCGCTCGACGCGGGCTTGTTTGCGCGGATCGCCGATCTCCACGCCCGGCGCGGCGAGCTCGAGCTGGCCGAGGACCAGATGCGCCTGGTCGAGCGGCACCATCTGCGCCTGGTGCGCGCCGGGGCGTTGCTCGGGCCCGAGCAGAAAGCCCGGATGGCGGCGATCGGCGAGCGCCTGGCGACCCTGCACACCCGGTTCGGCCAGAACGTGCTGCATGACGAGCGCGAATGGCGGCTGATGCTCGACCAGGCCGACCTCGACGGGCTTCCCGGCTTTGCCCGCGCCGCCGCCGCCCAAGCCGCCGCCGAGCGCGGTCTCGAGGGGCATTATGTCGTGACCCTCGCGCGCTCGTCGATCGAGCCGTTTCTGACCTTTTCGTCGCGCCGCGACCTGCGCCGCACCGCGCACCAGGCGTGGACCGCGCGCGGGACCCACCCGGGCGAGGCCGACAACCGGCCGCTGATCCGCGAGATCATGGCCCTGCGCGCCGAGCAGGCCCGGCTCCTCGGCCACGCCGATTTCGCCGCCTACCGGCTCGACAATTCGATGGCCAAGACCGCCGCCGCGGTCGAGCGCCTGCTGCTCGAGGTCTGGCACCCGGCCAAGCACAAGGCGAACGAGGAGCGCGCGGCGCTCGAAGAGATCGCGCGCGCCGAGGGGCTCAACGAACCGATCGAGCCGTGGGACTGGCGTTATTACGCCGAACAGGTGCGCCACGCCCGGTACGATCTCGACGAGGCCGAGGTCAAACCCTATTTCGTGCTCGACAACATGGTCGCGGCGGCATTCGCCACCGCCGGGCGTCTGTTCGGGCTGACCTTTACCGCCCGCCCGGACCTGCCGGTCTATCACCCGGACGTTCGGGCGTGGGAGGTGCGCGACCGGGCGGGCGACCATGTCGGCCTCTTTCTGCACGATAATTTCGCCCGGCCCGGCAAGCATTCGGGCGCGTGGTCGAGCCGCTATCGCGACCAGCAAAATCTGGACGGCCCGGTGGCGCCGATCGTGGTCAACAACAACAACTTCGCCAGGTCGGAGTTTGCCGGGGGTGACCCGACCCTGCTGAGCTTCGACGACGCCGAGACCCTGTTTCACGAATTCGGCCACGGCCTGCACGCATTGCTGAGCCGGGTGCGTTATCCCTCGCAGTCGGGCACCGCGGTGCGCCGCGATTTCGTCGAGTTCCCGTCGCAGATTTTCGAGCATTGGATGTCGGCGCCGGAGAATCTGCGCAAATACGCCCGCCATTATCAAACCGGCGAACCCATTCCCGAGGCGCTGCTGCGCCGGCTGCTCGCCGCCCGCACCTTCAACGAGGGCTTTGCCACGGTCGAATACACCGCCTCGGCCCTGTTGGACCTCGAGCTGCACCGCGAGCCGCACCCCGAAAACCTCGATCCGGAGCGGTTCGAGCGCGAATTTCTCGAACAATACGAGGTGCCGCGCGAGATCGGCCTGCGCCACCGTCCGGCGCATTTTCAGCATCTGTTCGCCGGCGGCGGCTACGCCGCAGGCTACTACGCCTATCTGTGGGCCGCGGTGCTGGAGACCGACGGCTTTGCCGCCTTTACCGAAGCCGGCGATGTGTTCGACCCGGCATTGGCGGCGCGCCTCGAGGACATCTACAGCGCCGGCGACACGCGCGACCCGATGGCGCTCTATCGCGCCTTTCGCGGCCGCGACCCCGACATCGCCGCGCTGCTGCGCCAGCGCGGGCTGGCCGGCGAAGGCTGAATGCGGGTGCGCGCTGTCTCAATAGGTTTTAAAGACCTCTTGCGCGGACTTGATCCGTGTATCCACGACTGTGTTTGGCGCGCCCGAAGGCGTCGATCTCACGGCAGCTCGAAAGGAAAACGATGCATCCGGTAGCTCCCTGCGCATGCGGCGGCGAGCTGCTGCGCGGCCGCTTCGATCGCCGTCGCTTTCTGCAGGCGGCAGGGATCGGAGGACTGGCGGCGGCCCTGCCGTTCAAGTCCTGGGCGGCGGAGGGCGATTACGAAGCGATGCTGCTGTCCTGCATCGATCCGCGCATGGTCACGCCGGTCTATAAATACATGGAGAAACGCGATCTCGGCGGCAAATACAGCCAGTTCGTCATCGCCGGCGCGGCAATCGCCGTCGTCGCGCCGAAGTTCGAGACGTGGCGGCCGGCGTTCTGGGACAACCTCTCAACCTCGGTCGAGCTGCACCACGTCAAGAGGGTGATCGCGATCGACCACCGCGACTGCGGCGCGGCCAAGATCGCCTATGGCGAGGACAGCATCGCCGACCCGCAGATCGAGACCAGGACCCACCGCGAGGTCCTGGCCGAGTTCCGCGAAGCGGTCGCCCGGCACCATCCCCAGCTCACCGTCGAGACCGGGCTGATGGCCCTCGACGGCTCGCTCCAGATGTTCAGCTGAGCGCCGGAAGACCGGCAGGTGGGCTCCCAGCCGCGGGCTACTGGCAGGTGTTCCCGGGCGGGGCGAAGGCGTCGAGGGTCGAGCTCGCGAGGGTCGCGGCCGGGTTGGGGTTGGTGCCGAGCCAAAACCGGGCGAACGTCCGCTCCGCCTGCGGCATGATGTGGTGCAGCGGGCCGGCGGGAGAGCACGCAAAGATCTTCACCACCGGGCTGTCGTTGTTGAGGCTGTCGTAGCTGTCCCAGGCAATGTCCTGGCCGGTATCGCCCGGATCTCGCGTCGTGTGGCAGGCCCGGCAGGAGGTCATCACCGCAGCCGTGTAGAGCGCCGACTGATCGGGGGGTGCGATCGGGGGGCTGGTCCACAGGCTCGGCACCGATTTCTTGGTGACCGGATCCGCGTCGGTGAAGGTGGGGTTGGGCAGGGTCGTGTCGCCCTCGCTGCCGTACCACAAGGTGATCAGGGTGCGCTCGGGGGCGGAGGCATTGGTGTGGTTCAGGATGCCGCGGTTCATTTCCTTGAATGGGCTCTCCTGGGCGGATCGCAGCAGGCCCGGGTCATACTGAAACGATTGCAGGTCGAACGGGATGAACCGCGCGGTCTGCATGTTGCCGGTCGCGTCCCCGCTCGGGTTCGCCGCGTTGATGTTGCCGTTGTGGCAGATGACGCACAGCGCCGGCACGAATTTCGGGCCGAAATCGTCGAGCGCTACCGATTGGGCGATCGAGCCGTCCGGGTTGAACACGTAGAACTTGGTGTAGGGCGTCCCGCTGAGCCCGTTCTGCGGCGAGAATTCCATCGCCACGGTGGCCTTGTGGTTGACCCCGTTGACCGCGTCGTTGACGCTCGCGTAATTGGTCACGTAATAAGCAATGCAGTTGGCGCACGCATTGTTCTGACCCCCGGTCTGCATGTGCATGTCGCGGCCGAAGCCGAGATCGTAGTTGTTGAAGTATTTGGTATTTTGCTGCCCCCCGGCCCGGTCGAAACCGTTGGCCGTCTTCCAGTGGGTGAAATCGTTCACGTCCCCGGCCTTGGTCTTGGCGCCGCCCGGGTCGATCTTGGCGTAATAGGCGTTGGTCAGGGCCGGCGCCTGTGCCGGGTCGAGGTAGCCCGGCGGGGTAAGGTAGCTGAGAAAGCCTTGCGGCGGCGCCGGGAACAGCGCCTGGACCGTCTGCTCGTTGTATTGCACCGTGGTGGTGCAGTCGTAGGGCGGGGGATGAGCCGGAGGCCAGGTCAGCCCGTCGGGCGTGGGGTTGCCGATCGTGATCTGCTGGCTCGCGCCGGGGATGATGTTCCCGGCCGAATCCACCATGTCGAACCGGACCTGCTTGCCCGGCGGCTCGCGGAAGACCGTGTTGTTCGGGTCGCCGATCACCTGGTTCTGGTGGTTCGCGTCCACCGAGAAGTCGCCGTTCACCGGGGTCATGCGGATCTTGAACGGAACCGGCATGATCGCGGTATCCACGACGATGTTCGTGCACGCGGCGCTGTTGAACGCCACGTCCATGTTCACCGGCGAGAAATGCGTGACCGTCGCCTCATAGGCGTTGCCGACCAGCATGGCCGCGCCGTCCTCCAGCCATGCCCCCTGCTTCGCGTTGTAGTGCCAGACCGGAATGGTCGGCGGCGCCGCGGCCAGCATCGCCGAATCGACGGACATTCTGACCACCGCGGTCTTTCCCGGCGCCAGATTGAAGGGCTGGCCGGCGTTGTCCTCGATGGTGATGTCGGCCGCGCCGAAGGTCTGCATCCGCACGACCTTGTTGGACTTGTCGATCCCGGCGTAGTCGCCCGGCAGCTGGTCCTCGGGATTGCGCAGATTGTAGGTCGCGGGGCGCAGATGCAGCGGGGCGGTGGCGAGAGCGCCGGTGCCGGTGGCGCCGGCGGCAAGCGAGTTGGCCGGGATCGCCAGGCTCACGCCCACCCGCACATCCTCGGTGACCCTGATGGGCTTGGTCGGATCGACCACAAAGTCCTGCGACCGGAACAGCTTGAACGTGGCTCCGGCAACCGGCGCATAGAGAATGCGCGAGAGCATCTGATAGCCGGGCTTTTGGATCGTCACCACGTATTGCGGATTTTCCTTGGGCAGGATCAAGGCGAAACCGCCCTGGCTGTCGGTTTTGGTGGTCACGCCGTTGATGGCAACTTGGGCATCGACCACCACCGGCACGTCGTTGGCGATGACGGTCCCGGCAAACGGGATGTGATTGGGCGTGGTCGACAAGGTCACGTGGCTGAGCGCGTTGCCGCCGTGGCCGTCGCGGGCCACGACATAGATCGTGGCCGAGCCGGGGCCGGGCACATGCCAGCTGATCGTCGGCGAGTCCTGCGAGACGAACCCGCTGACCGGGGGGTCGGTGGCCCAGCGGTAGTGCAGCGGGAAGCTGCCGCCTGCCTTGGCCTGCACCTTGGCCTGGACGGTGGTGCCCGCGGCGACGGCGCGCACCATGGCCCCGGCCCGGGCGGCAAAGGCCATCTGAATTGTCGGGCTCGCGTCCGGCAGGGTCAGGTTGTTCTGCAGGGCGGAGCCGGTCATCGTGGACTGGTTCGAGGCCTGCGCCCCCTCGCAGGTTGCGGTGGTCTGCACCGGACCGTTGGCGAGCTGGGGGATCACATACTCGCCGTAGCTGTTGGCGCGGACCGTGCGGGCCGGCCCTTTGGACGGCCGGGCGGCGACCGTCGTGAACGTGTCGACCCCCAGAAAGGTCGCGACGAACCGGCAGGCGCGCCCGTCCTTCAGCGCCACCCGGCCGAACATCACGCCGGCCAGCGGGTCGATGCCGACCGGCTTCAGGTTTACGTTCCGGCTGCGCAGGGTGAAGGCCGAGTTGCTGCAGCCGGGGGCGTAGCCGGTGGCCTTCCAGCACAGCCGGTACACCGCCTGCGGCTGCGCCGGCACCACGAACGTGCCGTCGAGGCCTGTGGTCACGACGGGGCTGGTCGCCAAGGTGCTCTCATTCTGCAGGAACACCGAGATGTCGGGGAGGAAGATGGTCTGGTCGCTGAAGATTGCCGTCGGCGGGAAGGTGCCGACCGCTCGGCGGATCAGGGCGAAAATGGTCCCGTGAACCTCGCCGCCGGTGACCGTCAGAGCCGGCTGCGCGCTGCTCGCGGGCGGCGTCTGGGCGATGGCCCGCGGCGGGCCGCCCAGCAGGAGCGCGGCAAACAGGGCCGGCAGCAGCACGAGCGGCGCGAAACGACCGAAAGCCCGGCAGCTTTGCGGATTTTTCATCGGAGTTGCTCCCCCCGGTCCCGCGCGTCCCGACGCCGTTCTGATCGCCGGCGCGCCGCTCACCCACTATCGGTTGATTAACCAAAGATAGCAGGAGCTGGTCATAGGGTCAACCCGATCGGGCCTCGGCCTCGGCGTCATCGCAGCCGGCGTTCAAAGCTGTAAGCCGACGCGATGCGGTCAGTGCTCTCGGGGCGCATCGAGGGCAGGGTCGAGCGCCGGGAAGCCGGGGGGGGCGGCGCGCCTTGGTGGCCTGCTCGAAGGGCAGGCGAGGCGCAGCAGCGGAGAGAATGGCAACGTTTCTTATGCCTTGATCATTTCCATGATATTTAGGCCGGAGGGCATCGCTTTATGACCGGCTGTGCTCGTACCGGTCTCGAAAATCGCCTCCCAAAAACTGTAAGTTTGCTTGCTCCCGAATATGGTCGACGAAGCCTGCCGATCCACCCAAATTGGCCGCCGCGCCAGATTTTCGATGAAGCTCCCGATGTTGATCCACAGTTGTTCGGGGAGGAGATATTGAAAGAGCTTATCTCGGTTGACTACTTTACCTAATGTCAAATGATAATTTTCCATGATTTGGCCGATGTAGCCGATCCAGCAGTATAAGATTTCCTCCTTGGCCATCCGAAAGGCGCGCAAATGCGGTTCAGGGACGTCTTCGCCCGCCTGAATTTTATTTTCGAGCCGACGCGTCCCGAGTTCATCGTCATACTTGCCGATATAAATCTTCTCGGCGATCAGGCTCATGAGTTGTACAATCTGCGATTTCTCGAGTTCGCGGGGGTTTTCGCCAACGTCGGCCCGGAAGTTCCACGGTGTTTCAAGCATCTTGCCGTAGATGAATTTGCTGTAGAATGTCCTTTCGATGGCGCTGTACGAAAGTGGTTTTTCGGAGCTCTTTCCGGCATATTCAACAAAATCCCGTAACCTATTGTCGGTTGAGTGGGTAATCGCGTTACGGACATTGTCGAGTACGTATCGCGTCATCGCGCGCTGTTCACCCTTGAAGTGTTCGACCAACTCCTTTTCCGAGAAGTCCTCGAAGTCAGACGGAAGATCCTTTTCGTCGCGATATCGGTCCATTCGGTCAAGAAGGATAGAGGACCCGAGCCGTCGCTGGATGGATTTGTCGAAAGCGACCTGTCTCAGAGTTGTGCCGGCGTTAGTGTTGGCCGTCAGTAGGACTTGTTCCTCTGGGTCAACAAAGATTCGGACCGGAATCTCTCTAACCCCGAGAAGAACCTGCGCGGCGGCCTTATGTTGCCCGTCGAAGACGTGGACGCGCGCTTCCGGTGCCTGTGAGGTTTCGATCCACGCAAGCGCTATATGCAATTGGGGCCGGCCCTTATGGAATTCCTCCACCAGGCCCCGCAAATTGGCGCCGATCGGGCGCGGGTTAATCCGTTCGTCGTGGTGAAGCACCTCTATCGGCAGCATCGCGAAGAAGTGGCGCATCCCCGACAGCTTGTCCGCATGGAGTGGAACTGTAACTTTTTCCTCCTCACCCTTGTTGGACACGACGTAGGTCACCGCTTTCGCATCTACCTTGACTTGGAGATTGTTCTGTGCGCCCCCGAACGCTTTTAGAATGTCGTTAAGGTTTGCGCCGCGGTCGTCGCTATCGGCGCCTTCCTTGATTTTGTCGAAGCGCGCGAGCACACGAGCGATCCGAAGATCGGCGGCTTGCTTCGAGCGATTGTAGCTTGCCAGTGTCAGGGCGAAATTCGAGGGATCGTCCTTGCCGTTATCCCGCGTAGGAATAATGTGATCAATGTCCAGCTCGTCGAGATCAAGGTCGATGGGCTTCTCGGAGATGAAGCATCTGCCGTTCTGCTGTGACCATAATCGCTTCTCAAGCGCTCGGCGCTCTGGTTGTGATAGTCGGCCGATATGCAGCGAACTCATGTGCGGACTCCAAAAACTCCCATGGCGGGTATGTCTCCCCTGACCTCCGGCGTACTCTGGTACACGCTCCGAGCTGGCCTTTCCAAAATGGATGCTCGCGGAAGATACCGCTTCGGGTGTGCATGTTTCAAATGCTCAAGCACTCGTTTCGAGAACCAAAACAGCGGGAGCGTTGCGGTCTACCTTTGGCGTCGGCTCGCACACTCAACAAACTTACCCCTTTTCCCGACTTTCTCGCCTGACCTCACGCCGAGACGCCGATCCGGTGCACCGCGGTGCTTGTGAGCGCCCGGCTACCGCACGCACCGCGCATCGACTGGGGGAAAGCCCGGGGGTGGGCGGCGCGCGTCGGTCGCGTGCTCGAAGGCGCAGGCGAGGCGCAGGAGGGTGGGCTCGCTCCAGGCGCGGCCGGTGAAGGTGATGCCGAACGGGTAGTCCGGGGTGTCCCGGCCGCCGGCCCCGCCGACAAAGCCGGCCGGCACCTGGACGCTCGGGTAGCCGGCCTTGGCGGCGATCGCGGCCCCCGCCCTGCCGGGGAACAGCACCGCGTCGAGCCGGTGCCGGTCCATGTAGAGGTCGAGCCCCAAGGTGCGCGAGGCGCGCAGATCCATCTGCCTCGCCGACAAATATTCGGGCTCGCCGAGGTCGCCGCGGGTGGCCGCCGCAGCGAGAAACAGATCCTGGCCGAAGCGCAACGCACGCTCGGCATGAGCGTCGTTGAAGGCGATGATGTCGGCGACGCTGCGCATCGCCGTCTCGCTGGCCCAGTCGCGCAGATAAAGATCGAGATCGTGCTTCAGCTCGTAGATAGAGACCAGCGGCCGGCGCACCGCCTGCTGAAAGGTCGGGCTTTCCGGATTGCGGTTCAGGATCGCGATCTCGGTGCCGGGGCCGCCGATCCAGCCTGCGGTCGGCATATTGGCGCGCACGATCGTGGCCCCCTGCGCTTCGATCGCCGCGATCGTCGCCGCCATCAGCGCAGCGGCGCGCGGCGGCAGCGGGCGGTAATAGACATCGTCGGCCGGGTCGGCGGGGTCGCTCGGCACGCCGATGCGGGCGCCGCGCAGCCCGTCCTCGTCGAGCATGCCGGTGTAGTCGGCCGGGCGCCGCATTCCCTCGGTCATCGGGTCGAGCGGATCGGCCGCGGCCAGCACGTTCAATAGGATCGCCGCGTCCTGCACAGTGCGGGTCAAGGGCCCGGCGGTGTCCTGGCTGTGCGCGATCGGGATGATGCCGGCGCGGCTCAAAAGCCCGACCGTGGGCTTGACCGTGACCAGGCCGTTCTGGCAGGCCGGCGACAACAGCGAGCCCGAGGTCTCGGTGCCGATCGCCGCCGCCGCCAGCCCCGCGGCGACCGCCGCCGCCGATCCCGAGCTCGACCCGCCCGGCGAGACGACCGGCACGCCGCGCTCGTCGAGCTGCGGCGCGTAGGGATTTTTGACCTGGCCGCCCAATGAGCTGTAGCCGGCCGGCATGTCGATCGCCAGGATGTTGGCGAATTCGGTCAGGTTGGCCTTGCCGAGGATGACCGCGCCGGCCTGCCGCAGCAGTGTCACGACCGTGGCGTCATGCCGGGCGCGCGCCTCGGCCAAGGCCAGGGAGCCGGCGGTCGTGTGCTGCAGGTCGGCGGTGGCGATGTTGTCTTTGACGAGGATCGGGACGCCTTCGAGCGGGCGTCGCACAGCCGGCCGTGCCAGGTCGAGTGCCGCGGCGATCGCCAGCGCCTCCGGATTGACCTCGCGCACCGCGTTGAGCCGCGGGCCGGCGCGGTCATAGGCCTCGATCCGCGCCAGATAGGCCTGCACCAAGGCCG
The DNA here is from genome assembly GCA_963703855.1 of uncultured Alphaproteobacteria bacterium. Classification (GTDB taxonomy): domain Bacteria; phylum Pseudomonadota; class Alphaproteobacteria; order ATCC43930; family CGMCC-115725; genus AP-15. Next base: position 204,865 of record CAVPFW010000015.1, on the reverse strand, counting down.
CAGCGGTCGTACCGCCCGCCGCGAGCGCCCGCTGCAGGTCGGCGATTGTCGCATTTTCGATGTTGAGACTTGCCATCGACGATACCTGCTGTCCGCGGTGAAGAGCCGTCTACATTTTGTCATGCCGGCGACGGCCCGGCGACGGCCGGTATCCATGGGAGGAATGGGTCCCGGCCGGAGCCCGTCCTCGGGCCGGCTAAAGGCCGGACCCGTGGCCCGGGATGGCGACGAGGGAGATCCCGCGAAATTCGAGCGGACCGGTTATAACTGCTCCGATCCCTGAACGAGACCGCCGATCCGATGTTCGAGCTCGTCTTTCTCGGCACTGCCGCCGCGGTGCCCTCCGCCGAGCGGGGCTTGCCGGCGCTGCTGGTCGGCCGCGGGCCCGACCGGTTTCTGGTCGATTGCGGCGAGGGCACGCAGCGTCAGCTGCTGCGCGCCGGGCGCGGGTTTCGCGGGCTCGGGCACGTGTTGCTGACCCACGCGCATCTCGACCACGTGGCCGGGCTGGCGGGGCTTGTCGCCACCCGGGCATTGTGGGGGCTGAGCGAGCCAATCGAGATCGTCGGCAGCGCCGAGACGGTGTCGTTCGTCGGCCGCTATCTCGCCGTCACCGTCGGCGCCGAAAATGGCTATCGGCTGCGAGCGGTTGCGCCAGGCCCGGTGCTGCTGCGGCCGGGATGGCGGCTCGACGCCTTCGCGGTGGCGCATCGCGGGACCCAAAGCCTCGGCTGGCGGTTCGCCGAGGACGCCCGCCATCCGTTGCTCGCCGACCGCCTCGAAGCGCTCGGCGTGCCGGACGGCAGGGCGCGGCGCGAGCTCGCGGAAGGCCGCCCGGTGACGGCCGCAGACGGCAAGGTGATCATGCCCGAGATGGTTCGGGGGCCCGAGGCCGCCGGCGCCACGCTCGCGGTCGTCGGCGATGTCGAGGAGGTCGCCTCGTTGACCGAGCGGGTCCGCGGCGCCGACGCGTTGGTGATCGAGGCTACCTTTCTCGATCGCGACCAGGCGCTCGCCCGCGCGCGCGGGCATCTGACCGCGGCGGCGGCGGCCGGTCTGGCGCGCGCGGCCGGGGTCGGCGAATTGCTGCTGACCCATATCTCCGGCCGCTACCGGCCCGGGGAGATCGAGGCCGAAGCCGCCAATCTCTTTCCCCGGACGCGGGTCGTCGCCGATTTCGATCGGGTCGCGATCGTCGCCCGGCCGACCCCGCCGAACAGCGCCGTTCAAGGCTAGCCTCGCCGCCAAGCTCGACCGCTGCGGGGATTTGCTCGACAATCGCCGGGCGATCACAGCGGAGCATGCCGCGCGATGAATTCGACCGAACCCTCGCCGCTGATCCCGGTGACGTTGCTGACCGGGTTTCTCGGCAGCGGCAAGACCACCGTCCTGAACCATGTGCTGAAGCAGCCGGAGATGGCCGCGACCGCGGTCATCGTCAACGAATTCGGCGAGATCGGCATCGACCATCTGCTGGTCGAGAAGCGCGACCGACGATGTCGTGCTGCTCAACAGCGGCTGCCTGTGCTGCACCGTGCGCGGCGACATTGTCGACACCTTGCTGAACCTTTTCGTCGGCCGCGCAAATGGCAAGGTGCCGCATTTCACGCGCGTGGTGATCGAGACGACCGGGCTCGCCGATCCGGCGCCGATCCTGCACACCCTGATCTCGGACCCGCTGGTGGCGGCGCGCTACACCCTCGACGGGGTGGTGGCGACGGTCGACGCGGTCAACGGCGCCGGCACCCTCGACCGTCAGCCCGAGGCGGTCAAGCAGGCCGCGGTCGCCGACCGGCTGCTGCTGACCAAGACCGATCTCGCCGATCCCGCAACCGCGGCGGCGCTGCAGGCGCGGCTCGCCGCCCTCAATCCCAGCGCCCCGGTGGTCGAGGTGGCGCAGGGTGCGGTCGATCCGGCGTTGTTGTTCAATCTCGGCTTCTACGACCCGCAGTCGAAGAGCGTCGACGTGCAGCGCTGGCTGCGCGACGAAGCCTTCGCGGCGAGTGAGGCGCATGACGACGAGCACGAGCATCACGACGTAAACCGCCATGACGACCATATCCGCGCCTTTTGCATCACCCGCGAGCGGCCGATCTCGTGGGCGGCATTGTCGACCTGGCTCGACGCGCTGGCGACGATGCGCGGCGACGATCTCTTGCGGCTGAAGGCGATCGTGGCGCTCAGCGACCGGCCGGGCGAGCCGGTCGTCGTGCACGGCGTGCAGCACCTGTTTCACCCGCCGGTGCTGCTGAAGGAATGGCCGAGCGACGACCACCGCACCCGCATGGTGTTCATCACCCGCGACCTGCCGCAGGACGCGATCGAAAAGACCCTCGCCGCCTTCGAGGAGGCGGTCGAGCAGGCCGGATAGTCGCATTCTGCTGCCGGACCGCGGGCGGTCCCGGTCAGCTGATCGGGAAGCGGGTCGCGATCACCCAGCTTTCGAAGATGCCGCGGCCGGCACGCTCGTTGCTCAGGGGGAAACTTTGCAAGAGATCTGCCCCTTTCCGTTGCCGGAAACCGTCCCGATAGTGCCGAAGATCAGCGGGTTCGACGGCGACCCGGTGCAGAAAATCCCCCAGCCGGTGTTGTTGATGATCTTGTTGCCCGCATTGCCGAAGCTCGCGACGCTGTTGGTGCGCATAAAGATGCCATTTTGCTTGTTATTCTTTATGGTTGCCGGCCCATTTCCATCCCCCACCACCAGGTTGCCGCTTTCGATATAAATTCCGTTGCCCCCGTTCCCCTGGATAACGGCCCCGATCCGCACCTTGACGCTGCCGCCATTGATCAACGCGATGCCGTGGCTCACATTGTTGGCAATCACGGGGTCGGTATCCACCTCCGCAGTACCGCTGCCTTGCACGAGGATTTCATCGCCGCCGTTGCCCACAACACTAGTGCCGCTTCCCGTGAGCCGCACGTGCCCGCCGTGGCCGGTCAGCAATCCCGCCACGCCGCCAATGGCGGTGGCGTTTTTCTCGACGATGCCGTGACTGATAAGTACCGTTCCGCCGTCAAGGGCCTGCGCGCCGGCCACGCGGTTGTTCTGCAGGACCGCGCCGCCGAACACGTCAAGACTGGCATCCGACCCGAAATTAGCGCCGTAGCCTGCGTTCTGCCGCACGGTGCCGCCATTCAGGAACACGGTGCTGCCCCAATTTGCGTCGATCCCGTTGCCGGCGGAGTTCTCGATCGTCGAGGTATTCAGCGTGACGACCGAATGATTGAGCAGAACGTCGGCGTTCGAGGCTTTCTCGACCACCAGATTGGTCCCGGTGAACGCGGAGCCCGAACGCCCGCGCAATGCATTAACCCCGCCCGATATCGTCAGGTTGGTGATGTCGACGCCGGTGCCACTGATGCCGAGCACCGGGTCGGTCGTCGATTTGGGAGCCTGCAGGGTGGCGCCCGACGGCCCGGCCTGCAAGGTAACGCCGCCGGGGACGTTATCGACGGATTCGACGCAAATCCCCTTTATCGTAATCGTCAGCCGACTCGTGGTTCGCGGCTTCAGCGCGACCGCCGAGGCCACCGTGCCGCTTGGGCAAGTGACCGTGCATGAAATCGGGTTCGAGGTCACCACACCCGCCGCCGGCAGCCCGGCGCAGGATAGCCCCGCGGCGCGAGGCTCGCCGGCGCCGACGAGCAGCGCCGCCGACAGCGCGACGACAACCACACCCGACCGGCATCCGAAATACGGATTCTTCGCCACTGCAATACCTCCCAAAATGTGATCCGGCTTCTTCGTCCGGACATAATTTTGCCACAGGCGTGGTACGGCTGTCTCGCGAATTACCGGAGGAAGCCCTAAATCCGGCCGGACCGCGGGCCCCGCCCGCATGCGGGCGGGACACAAGCGCTCCCGGTCAGCCGAGGATGCCGCCGCCGGCGTGAGCCACGCCGGCCAGCGCCCAACGGCTACCAGGCTTCGCGGCCGCGGGCGGGGCGGTTCGACGGTGCCGCGTCGCGGGCGGCGGCCTGCTCGGCTTCGTGCTTGTCGAACATGGCGCGGGCCGCGGCCTGGCGCCTGGCGCCGAAATCGTCGCGGTTGTCGCCGCACCACTCGTAGGAGGCGATGCGGGGCGCGTTGTCGCGGCTGAAATGCGGCATCACAAAGCGCTGGTAGAGCTCGTAGGAGCGCTTGGTTTCCTCCCAATCGGCCCAATTGTGGGCCTGCTGCAGGAACACGCCGAAGGTGCCCTGCTTTTCATAAAGCCGCTCGATCAGCGCGATCGCGTCGTCGGGGGTGCCGACCATGCCGAACTTGTTGTCGACGAACCATTCGAGCGGGTCCTGGCCGGCGGGGACGTTGAAGCGGCGCTGGTTGTTGTTGGAGTAGCCCAGATAGCGCTCGAAGCCGAAGCGCGCATTGGCCCACGCCTTGTCGCGGGTCTCGGCGATGTGGATCGGCCCGACCAGGCGCAGCCGCGCGGGGTCCATGGTTCGCCCGTGCTCGGCCGCGATGTCGCAGGCGATCTGCCAGTTCGAGGCGAGCGCGTCGTAGCCGAACGGGTTGGTCGCAGAGATGCAGATCATCGAGAGATCGTGTTTGCCGGCGAGCCGCCCGCCCGACGGCGTCACCGCGCTGACCACCGCGACCTCGGGATGGGGCTTGGTATAAGGCGGCAGGTGCAGCCGCGCGTTGACGAGCGTGTACCAGTCGGTCTTTTCGGTCACGACCTCGCCCCGGAACAGGCGCAGGATCACGTCGAGCCCCTCGGCCATGCGGTCGCGCTGGGTCATCGGGTCGATGCCGAGCATGATCGCGTCCGAAGCGAGCAGCCCGGGACCCACCCCGAACATGACCCGGCCGCGGGTCATGTGGTCGAGCTGGACGATGCGGTCCGCGGTCATCAGCGGGTGGTGATAGGGCAGGGACACGACGCCGGTGCCGAAGCGGATGAATTTGGTGCGCTCGGCGGCGACGGCGATGAACAGCTCCGGCGAGCTGATGGTCTCGAACCCGGCCGAATGATGCTCGCCGATCCAGGCTTCGTGATAGCCCAGCCGGTCGAGCCACTGCATCAGCTCGAGATCGCGCTCGAGGCAGGCGGTCGGGTTCTCCTCCATCGGATGGAACGGCGGCAGAAAGATCCCGTGGCGCAGATTGATCAGTGACATCGGGTCCTCGCTTGGGTTACCGCTGCTGCTGCGGGCAAGGCCCGAGAGACGGCGTCGCGGCGATGCTAGCCGAAGATCGCGGGTGAGCGAAACATCCCCTCACTTGGGCAGGCCTCGGCCGGCGCGCGAGCAATAGGGGGCAAGGATGGCGATCAAGCGTGAAACGATTCAGCCAAAGGGCATCCATGTCAGGATGATGGCGGGTCAGCCCGCCTATTCGCAGGTGGTGACGATCACGGGCAGCGGGCGGATGATCTTTCTCGCCGGCCAGCTCGCCCGCGACCCCGACGGCAATTGCGTGGGCAAGGGCGACATGCGCGCCCAGATCCAGCAGGTCGGCGAGAACATCAAGACCTGCCTCGAAGCGGCCGGCGCCACCCTCGCCGACATCGTCAAGACCAACACCTACATCACCGATTTCGAGGAGTTCTCGAAGCACGGCGACATGCGGATGCGCTATTTCGGCGCGGCGACGCCGACCAGCACGACGGTCGAGGTGCGCCGCCTCGCCGGCCCCGACTTCATGATCGAGATCGAGGTCATGGCGATCGTCGACTGACCAAGCGCCGGGGCGGGGCAGGGGCGCTGCGCTGCTCCAGGGCCACCGACAAGCCAACGGATGCGTCCCAAAACCCGGCATCGCGCAGTCATGGGATCGTCACCCGATCGTCACCCCGCGGTAAATTTCGACGGCTACGATCCCGGCGCGTCGGAAATTTCACCGAAAGGGACGGACCATGCGAAGCGGGGTTCTGCAGCGCGGCGGCTCAGCGCGCCGATCGAAGCTCTTGTGCACGGCGGCGCTCTACGCGATGGCGATCAACACTCTGGCGCCGCTCGCCGCAGCAGCGGCCTCGGGCGGCGTCAACGATGGGAAGACGGCGACGCCGATCAAGCACGTCATCGTCATCATCGGCGAAAACCGCAGCTTCGATCACATCTTCGCCACCTACAAGCCGGTCAACAAAGGCGAGACCGTGCTGAACCTGCTGTCGCAGGGGATCGTCAAGGCCGACGGCACGCCGGGACCGAAGTATTCGAGCGTCACTCAGTTTCAGGCGCAGGACAGGACGCTCTATCAGCTGAGCCCGCCCGACAAGACCCCATACAAGACCTTGCCGCCGCCATTGGCCGGCGGCGGCCCGCCGCCGTTCTCGACCGTCGCGGAGGCGCTGACCTACGAGAACGGGCTGCCGCCGGGCTATTACAGATATCTGACCACCGGCGCGGTTCCGCCGTCGCTGATCGGCAAGCCGGACGTGCGGATCACCTATGACGGCAACAACGTCAACAGCCTGCCGCCCGGCCCCTACCAGCTGACCCCGGGGGTCGCCTATGACGCCTACGCCGAAAGCCCGGTGCATCGCTTTTACCAGATGTGGCAGCAGCTCGACTGCAGCGCCCCCGAGGGTTGCCGGAACGACCTGTTTCCGTGGGTCGAGGCGACGGTCGGCGCCGGCAGCAACGGCAAGCCGCCGCCGGCGGGCTTTACCTATAAAGAGGGCGCCACGGCGATGGGCTTCTACAACGTCCAGCAAGGCGACGTGCCCTATTTCAAGAAGCTCGCCGACACCTATGCGATCAGCGACAACTACCATCAGGCGGCGAGCGGCGGCACCGGCGCGAACCACATCATGCTCGGCACCGGCGACGCGATCTGGTTCAGCGACGGCAAGGGCGACCCCCTCGCGCCGCCCCACAACCAGCTCGTCGCCAAGGGCAGCCCGAACGCCGGGGTCGTCGACGAGATCGAAAATCCGAACCCGCTGAAGAACACCAACAACTGGTACGCCGAGGACGGCTATGGCGGCGGCTCCTTCGGCTCGCCCTCCTATGGCGGCGGCAGCTACACGATGTGCGCCGATACCACCCAGCCGGGCGTCACGGCCATCGTCAACTATCTGAAATCGATCAAGGTCAAGGCGAATTGCCAAAATGGGCGTTATTACCTGCTCAACAATTATAATCCGGGCTATTACGGCGACGGCACCAGCGCTTATGACGATATCCGTAATCCGGAAAATACCGTGTTTACCGTTCCGCCATCGAGCGTCAGAAACATCGGCGACGCTCTGTTGAAAAAGGGCGTGTCGTTCGCCTATTTCGGCGACCAGTTCAATGCCTACCTCGCCAACCCTTACAATAATTACGTCACCCCCGACAATACGTACTGCAACATCTGCAATTTCTTCCAGTACTCGACCTCGATCATGACCAACGGCAAGGTGCGGGACGCGGCGCTGAAGGACACCCTCGATCTCTACGCCGACCTGATGAGCGGCAATCTGCCGGCGGTGTCGTTCGTCAAGCCGAGCGGCTATCTCGATGGTCACCCGGCGTCGTCGAAGCTCGATCTGCTCGAAGGCTTCGTCAAAAAAATCGTCGACATGACCAAGGCGAACAAGACGCTGTGGGCCAACACGGCGATCTTGATCACCATGGATGAAGGCGGCGGGTACTACGATTTGGGCTATGTGCAGCAGCTCGACTATTTCGGCGACGGGACACGCATTCCGATGATCGTGGTTTCTCCGTACAGCAAAGGCGGGCACATTTCGCATACCTACGCCGATCACGTCTCGGTCCTGAAGTTCATCGAGGCGAACTGGAACGTCCCGCCGATCACCGGACGAAGCCGCGACAATCTGCCGAACCCGATGGCCGGGGCCGACCCCTACAAGCCGACCAATCGGCCGGCGATCGGCGATCTGACGGATCTGTTCAAGTTCCCCAAATCGTAACGAGCCCGCGACTGCCGTGGTGGCCGCCTGGGCAGCCTCAGGCGATCACCCCGGCGGCGCCGTGCCGCGCGCGGCACGGCGCGGCCGGGCGCGGCCTGGGGGCGGATGATCGCCCGGCGCCTTCGCCCGCCGCCGATCTCCATACCCTCTCGACCCGAGCGGGGAATCCGCCGGCCGGCATGACCAGCAGCGCTGTCCACACCTCTGGTTGGCGTCGCGGAGTCTCTGTCCATTGCGCCGGCAATGCCTCGTGCCTTATCCTCTTGTTGCTCGAAGCCGTGCAAAGGGGGGGACGCACGATGAACAAAATGGCGGAATATCTCGCGGTCATGTTTTCCGCCGTATTGATGGTGGTCAGCCCGGCCCACGCTCTCGTGATCGATCAAATTCTGTTGCTGACAAACGTTCAGAACCCAGATGACAAACAGGTGAAAGACCTTACGAACAGCGTTACCGACGGCAAAAAATTCGATTTCGATATGCACACTTATTTTCCATCGTTCTTTCCGCAAGTTGGAGAAGGGACTGGTTTCATTTTCCTGGACGAGAATGCGAGTTTTGGCCTTCTTACCAAAGGCCTCGATGTCAAAGCCAACGCCGCCGGACAGGTCCGCAACGCAGAGCTGGATATTTTCGCGCACTGGGATCACCCTGCAGGCAACGTAACTCAGCAAATCGAAGTAGCGGGGACGTTGACAGTCAGCCCACCGAATGGCGTTGCCGCCGTGAAGTACGATGATGAGCTTCACCCGTTTCTGACGGATCCGCCGAACGGACCGGTGCAAAATGGGAATGGGACGGCGTTGGATCAGGTTGGCAGTGCCCCCGTGTCAGATGGTCTTGGCCCCGCTACCATGTTTCTGGCGGCCGGTCGGATTGACTACAAGGATATCCTACAGGTCGGCGCCCAAGATTTCGCAGAGTCCGATTTCTTGGGAACGTCGACAGAGATTTCTACTATCGCGGAGCCGGGCACACCACTTATGCTATGCATGAGCTGGATCGTGGTCATTTTGTTAAGCTCGCTGGGTAAGCTACCGCCAGCCAGCAGAACTTCCTGAACGCTCTCCGCGACCTCAGCCGATCACGCCGGCGTCGCGCAGGGCGCGGATCTCGGCCTCGGGATAGCCGGCCTCGCGCAGGATTTCGCCGCTGTGCTGGCCGATTGCGGGGGCGGGGCGGGGCGGCACCTTTTCTTGGCCGGAAATCCATATCGGGCTGTTGACGGTCAAGGAGCTGCCGTCCGAGAACGCCACCAATGCCTCGCTGGCGAGGATCTGGGCGTCCTCGTGGATCTCGTCCATGTCGGCGACGATGCCGAAAATCAGCCCGGCGTCGTCGAGGATGCGGCGCCATTCGGCCTGGTCCTTGGCGGCAAAGACCGCGTCGAGGATCGGGATCAGCTCGCGGGCATGCGCCTCGCGCGACGCCGCGGTCGCATAGCGCGGATCGTCGAGCGCGTCTGAGCCCATGCAGGCTCTGAACTTTTCCCAGCGCCATTCGTCGGCCGCGATCGACAATAAAATCCAGCGGTTGTCGCGGCAGCGGTAATGGATGCGCAATGCATTGACCCCGCGCTCGCGCGGCGGCTGCGGCACGACCTTCTCGCCGCACAATGCCGCCTGCACCGAGCAGCCATTGGCCCACAGCCCGTTCGCGAGCAATGACGAGCCGACATAGGCGCCGTGGCCGGTGCGCTCGCGCTGATAGAGGGCGGTGACGATGGCGCCATAGGTGCCCATCGCCGAGGGGTGGTCGCCCATCCCCGGCAGGGAGCGCGCGGGTGCCGCCTCCTCGCCGGCGCGCACCAAGTGCATCAGCCCCGAGCGCGCCCACCACGCGGTCGCGTCGAAGCCGGGCTTGTCGGCCTCGGGGCCGGTTTCACCGTAGCCGGTGAACGAGGCGTAGATCAGCCGCTGGTTGAGCGGCGTCAGCTCCTCCCAGGCGATCCCGAGCCGGCGGCGCACCGGCGGCGGATAGTTGGTGATGAACACGTCGGCATCGGCGACCAGCCGGCGCAGCACCGCTTGCCCCTCCGGGCGACGCAGGTCGAGCGCGAGGCTCCTTTTGTTGCGGCCGTCGAGCACAAACCCGGGATTGCCGGCGAGGCCCGGCCCGATCGGCGGCTGCGCCCGCCGGCGATAGGGGTCGCCCGCCCCCGGCGGCTCGATCTTGATCACCGCGGCACCGAAATCCGACATCACCGTCGCCGCCGCCGGCCCGGCGATAAAGCTCGCGCAGTCGATCACCTTCAACCCGTCGAAGACGAGCTCACCCATCGCCGGTCCCCTCTCTCGGAAGCCGGCTCGGGGCGAGCCGCGGCTTCTCGGAGTTTTATAAAACGGCATCGCGCATCCGGCACAAGTTTCCGCTTGCCGGCGAGTGCGATGCGAGCTCGGCAGCCGCTGCGTCGCCTCCAAGCGACGGCCCCGGGCCGAGGACGGTGATTGTCAGGCGCCTCGCTGGGAAACAGGGTCAGCTCCTCGGCGACGTGCGCAAGAACGACCGCGACGAGGCACACTGTGCCGAATAGCTGCAGAGAGGAAAAACAGTCTGCCTTTGAAGAACAAGACGGCCGAGCCAGAAAACAGCATCACGCCGGCGTGTATTTCAGAGCCCGACCCGAAAAGAATGGCAAAAGATCAAGGAGTTGACTGTCATTCCCGCGAAAGCGGGAACCCAGGGGCAAGCGACGTGCGGTCGCCCCCCTGTTCGAGCCAGGGGCAAGCTCTGGACCCCCGCTTTCGCGGGGGCGACGATAAGATACTGGGATCGTTCGCCTTATTTCGAATCAGACACTTAGACCATGCCCCGAGGTGCCGGGATCGTCGGGTTCGCGCCGCCAGCTCAGCACCTTGGAGAGATAGGCGGGGAAGCGCTCGGCCGGGGTGAAGCCGGGGCTGGTCAGCCGGTCGAGGTCCTCGCGCAGGTAACTCGCGTAATAGGGCTCGTGAAACGCCGCCGGAAAAGATTCGAGCATCGCGTCGTACAGGGGCTCGTCGCCGGTCTGCAACGAGTTGACCAGGATCAGGGTTCCGCCCGGCTTCAGCACCCGCCGGATCTCGCCGACGACCGCGCGGCGAATTCGCGGCGGCAGCTCGTGAAACAGATAGATCGAGGTGACGATGTCGAACTCGCGATCGGCGAACGGCATCGCCTCGGCCGCACCCTCGACGAGGCGGGCGCGCGACCACGGCATCAGCTCGCGCCGGGCGACGGCGAGATAATGCGGCGACAGGTCGAGCCCGGTGACATGCAGCCGCGGGTGGTTCGTCTTGACCTCGCGCAGAAAATGCCCGGTGCCGCAGGCGAGGTCGAGGAGCCTCGCGTTCCGGCGCCGGTCGGCGGCAAGCCCGGCGAGCGCCAGCTTCAGCGGGACCAGCGCCTGGCGCCGCATCGCCGCCGCACCGCCGCCGAACAGCACCTCGACCTGGTGGTCGTAGCGCGCGGCCGAGGCGTCGCTCAGATAGCCGTCGCTCTGAAAATGAAATTTCTGCATGTAGTAGCGCGGGTAATGGCCGGCCGGCGCCTCGTTCAGCAGCCGCTCCCGGGGCGGGCCGTGGCGCCTGGCCTCGACCGCGGCGAGATCGGCGAAAAAATCGACGGCGCGGCGCAGGGCGGCGGCCGGGCTGCCGAGACCATCGGCGGGCGGCGCGTAGTAGCCGGCCTCGATGTTGCGCCAATCCTGCTCGACCAACGCGCGCAGGTCGCCGAGGATGCGGCGGCGGTCCGGCATCGGCCGCCCGCGCAGGGATTGCGGCAGCGGCACCGGGCGGCTCAGCCGGGCGGCCAGCAGCTTCTGGCCGAAAAACCAGCCGACCCGCGCGGCCTGCGCGGCGTCGAAGGCGAGCTTGTCGAGGGCGGTCGGCATCGCGCTAAAGGAATTATCCCGAGGCTGCGGCTTTGCAAGGGCCGCTTGGCAAGGGGTTGCCGCTCTGTCGTGCGCTGCGGGGCGATTTCCTGACAATCGGCATCTTGACAGTTCGATCACCGGGCTTATCCTCATATGCAGCATAACCGAAGGCCGGGCGCGTTCTGCCCGGCTTTTCCGGAGCCGCTAAATGCTCATTATGAGCATAAGGAGAGCATGATGCTGGAGACCGCTTCCCCGACCGCATCGGCGACGATGCCGCTGCCCGAGCTCTACCGGCGCGTGGAGCGGCACATCCCGCCCTTCGAATGGCCGATCCTGGCCGACGACATCGCCGCGATCCTAGAGCTGAAGCGCGAGCGCAACGCGGTCGTGCTGGCGCACAACTACCAGACGCCCGACATCTTCCACACCGTTGCCGACATCGTCGGCGACAGCCTGGCCTTGGCGCGCGAGGCGGCGCGCACCGACGCCCGGGTGATCGTGCTGGCCGGCGTCCATTTCATGGCCGAGACCGCCAAGCTCCTGAACCCGGAAAAGACCGTGCTGATCCCGGACCTCGAAGCCGGCTGCTCGCTCGCCGCCTCGATCACCGCGGCCGACATCAGGCTGATGCGCGAGCGCCATCCGGGCGTGCCGATCGTGACCTATGTCAACACCTCGGCCGCGGTCAAGGCCGAGTCGGACATCTGCTGCACCTCCGGCAACGCCAAGAAGATCGTCGAGGGGCTGGGCGTGCCGCGGGTGATCATGCTGCCCGACGAATATCTCGCCCGCAACATCGCGGCCCAGACCAAGGTCGAGATCATCGCCTGGACCGGCCATTGCGAGGTGCATGAGCGCTTTACCGCCGAGGATGTCCGCAATGTCCGCGAGAGCCACCCCGGCGTCGTCGTGCTGGCCCATCCCGAATGCCCGCCCGAGGTCGTCGCCGAATGCGATTTCACCGGCTCGACCGCGGCGATGGCCGATTATGTCGGCAGGGAGCGGCCGGCGCGGGTCGTGCTGCTGACCGAATGCTCGATGAGCGACAATGTGGCGTTGCAATACCCCGATCTCGATTTCGTGCGGCCGTGCAATCTGTGCCCGCACATGAAGCGGATCACCTTGCCGAAGATCCGCCGCGCGCTCGAAACCATGAGCCACGAGGTCACCGTCGACCCGGCGATCGCCGGCCGCGCGCGCCAGGCAGTCGAGCGCATGCTGGCCGTCGGGTGACGCGCACCGCGACGCATCGACGAGGAGGGCTCGGAGATGACGAGGGTTCGGAGATGACACTGCGGCTGATCGTCGAGCCGATCGTGCGCGCGGCGTTGCTCGAGGATCTCGGGCGCGCCGGCGACATCACGACCGACGCGATCGTGCCGGAGGATGCCGAGATCGAGGCGGTAATCGCCGCACGCCAGCCGGGGGTCGTCGCCGGGCTCGAGGCGGCGCTGCTCGCCTTCGAGCTGCTCGATCCCGGCCTGCGCATCGAGCGCCTGCGCCCCGACGGCGCCCGCATCGCGCGCGGCGATACCGTCGCGCGCATCGCCGGCCGGGCGCGCCCGGTGTTGGCCGCCGAGCGCACCGCGCTGAACTTTCTGTGCCGGATGTCCGGGGTGGCGACGGCGACGCGCGCCTTGGCCGACGCGATTGCCGGCACCAAGGCCAAGATCGTCTGCACCCGCAAGACCACGCCCCTGCTGCGCACCCTCGAGAAGGAGGCGGTGCGCCTCGGCGGCGGCGCCAACCACCGCTTCGGGCTCGACGACGCGATGCTGATCAAGGACAACCACATCGCCTTGGCGGGCGGGGTGCGGCCGGCGCTGGAGCGCGCGCGGCATCATGCCGGGCACCTGGTCAAGATCGAGCTCGAAGTCGACACTCTCGACCAGCTCGCCGAAGCGCTCGAGGTCGGGGTCGATGCCGTGCTGCTCGACAACATGAGCCCGGAGACCCTGCGCCGGGCGGTGGCGATGGTCGACGGCCGCGCCGTGACCGAAGCCTCGGGCCGGATCAGCCCCGAAACCGCCGCCGCGGTCGCCGCCGCCGGCGTCGATTTGATCTCGTCCGGCTGGATCACCCACAGCGCCCCGATCCTCGACCTCGGCCTCGACATCGCCGGTTGAGGCGAGCCGTTCACAAACGTTGCGAGCCGAGCGCGTTTGCGGCTTTCGGGTGAGGCGTTTCGAGCAGGCTGGCGGGCCGGCCGGCCTCCTCCTGGCGCTGCAATTCGGCGTCGAGCTTGGCCCCGACCAGCACGACGATGATCGACACCCACATCCAGGTCATGAAGCCGATGATCGCGCCGAGCGAGCCGTAGGTCTTGTTGTAGCTGCCGAAATGCGCGACGTACCAGGAGAACAGGGCGGAGGCGACGAGCCACGCTATTGTGGCAAAGGCGCTGCCCCAGGTGATCCACCGCCATCGCGGGCTTTCGTGGCAGGGACCGTATCTGTAGATCAGCGCGAGCGCCAAGACGACGAGCGCCAACAGGACGGGCCATCTGATTATCTTCAGCATCACCGCCGTCGCGCCTGGATTCGGGATGTGATCGACGACGAGCGGGAGCGCGATCAGGGTAGCAAGCGACAGCAGCACGAGCACGATGGCGCCGGCCGTAAATGCCAAGGTCGTGGCATAGTACTTGAGCAGGCTGCGCCTTTCTTTCTCTTCGGAGACCGCGGTCAGGGCTTCGAAAAGCGCCGAGATGCCGGCGTTGGTGCTCCACAGCGCAATCACCATGCTGATCGCGAAACTGAGGCCGAGCGCGGCCCTGTTTTGGTGGGCGAGGCGCATCAGCTGCTCCCGCAGCACGCCGACGGCACCAGCCGGTGCAACGCCCGACAATGTATCGAGATGAGCGGCGATGCTGCTTGGGTCGGCAAACAATCCGTATATGGCGACAATGGCCCCTATGCCCGGGAACAGAGCAAGAATGGCGTAATAGGTGACGCCGGCGGCGATCAACAGGATCCGGTCCTCCGAAATATCACGGAAGACGCGAAGGAGGACGTCCTTCCATCCCACTGCTGGGGTCTGCGCCGGCGTTTGGGGTCGCTCGCTTCGCTTCGCGTCGCCGGGCGCGCCGTTGCCTTTCGCCAAGACCGGTGCGGGACGCTGCCGCCCGAAAACGCCAAAAGCGACCAGCGAAGCGCCGAGCAGAATTACCCATGAAGGCGCCCGTCCGCCCGGCGCCGCAACGACAGCCGGCGTCCGTGCCGTGTCGGCGGCGCCGATCGGCTGCCTCTGATCCTCCATGGGCGCTTCCTTGCGGCACACCGCGGTGCTGCTGCACTTGCGGACGAGAGCGATCGCGCGGCCGATTACTACGGGAAACCCCGGCGCCTCCGACCGGTTCCGCCGATCTTGGGGCGCTACAGAGCGCGGGGGTCGGCGATCGGGTCGAATGGCCAGATCGGGCGGCGGACCTTGGTGAAGAGCTCGGGGCGGTAGTCGACCTGGCACAACGCGCCGGTGTCGACCAGCACGACTTCCCGGGCGATCGGTTCGAAGGCGGCGCGGAAATGCTGCATCGACTTGACCGCGACCGTCGTGTAGCGGGTCGGGTCGATCGCCCAACGAGGTGAACTGGGCGAGATCGGTCGCCTGGCCATTGTTGGTGATGACGATGATGTCGATGCCCCCGATGCCGCCGACGCGGAACACCATCGACGGGCCGTAATTGCGCTCGACCCCGCCGCCCATCGGCCCGTAGGCGACGAATTTGCCGTTGGTCAGGCACACGATTTCGCCGAAGAGCGGCAGCGGCCCGCCGCCCATCGCCGGGTCGGTCTTGCCGCCGATCGACAAGGTGGTCTGCGCTCCGACCCCGGCGCGCATGCCCTGCTGCACCGCCTCGGGGTCGCAGATCGCGTGAAAGGCGACGCGTTCGAGGCCGGCGTCGACCAGGCCCTTCAAGAACGCCGTGGCGTCGCCATAGCCGCCGCCTCCGGGATTGTCGGTGAAATCGGCGACGACCAGCGGCTTGTCGCCGGGCTTTCCGCGGCGCGCGCGGGCGACCGCTTCGGCCACACTCAGCATGTGGACCGTGGTGAAATCGCGCGTCGCCCAGGCATGGTCCATGAATTCCTCGGCGATCGCTCGGGCTCGCGGGATCGCCTGCCCGCCGCCGCCTCGCCGGCGTCGACCGTGACCGTCACCGACGGGCCGACGTCATGGATGTCGGCGAGCGCAAAGCCGGCGCAGACGCTGACCGCCAAGACCTCTCCCGCGGCTTCGAGCGCGTCGCCGCGGGCGATCAGCTCGGCCATCGGCCCGCGTTGGGTGCGGCCCCAGTCGAGCCCGTGCAGCATCGGCCGCCGCGCGATCACCGTCCGCGGCCGGATTTCGCCGCGCATCGCGCGTTCGAGGAGCTCCGCACCTTGCCTGGCGCGCTCGTGCTGGTCGATATGCGGGTAGGTGCGGTAGGCGATCAGCGCGTCGGCGTTGTCGGCCATCCGCTGCGTCACGTTGGCATGGAGGTCGAGGGTGACGACAACCGGCACCTGGGGCCCGAGCTGCTGCCGGAGCCGCGACAGGAGCTCGCCCTCGGCGTCCTCGTGGCGGTCGCTGACCATGGCCCCGTGCAGGTGCAGCAGCACGCCGTCGATCGGGCCCTTCGCATCGACCGCGTCGAGGATCATGCCGGCGATCTGCTCGAACGCCTCGTCGGCGACGACGCCCGACGGGTTGGGATTGGCGGAGACCGGATGGACCAGGCTCCAGCCGTATTCGTCGGCCGCCTCGAAGGTCGCGCCGAGGGCCGAGCGGGTGCCGCGAAACGCTTGCGGGATCTCGTTGTCGAGGTGAAAGTCGCGGCGCCGGATCAGCGCCATGTCCGTCCTGACCCGGCTGAACGTGTTGGTCTCGTGCATGAAACGGGCGGTCAGAACGCGCTTCACGGGTTTTGCTCCTCGGCGATCGGAATTGTCATTAGGCCGGGCTGTGGTGCCGCGGCGCAATAGCCGGGCTGCGCCCTTCGTGGGATAAGTTCACCGGGAACAGGGGGCCAGCGATGAAAATCGGCAGATTCGGGTTTGGTTTGGCGCTGCTCGCGCTGATTGCCGCGGCAGGCCGCGTCGAGGCGGCCGACAAGGTGCTGCGGGTGGTCCCGCAAGCGGATCTCAAGGTGCTCGACCCGCATACCAACACGGCGACGATCACCCTCATGCACGGCGCGATGATCTACGACACCTTGTTTGCCTGGGATGCGAAGATCCGGCCCCAACCTCAAATGGTCGACAAGGAACAAGTCTCCTCGGACCGGCTGGTGTATACCCTCAGGCTGCGGCCCGGGCTCAAATTCCACGACGGCCAGCCGGTCACGACCAAGGACGTGATCCCGTCGGTCAAGCGGTGGATGGTCCGCAACACCCTCGGCCAGACATTGGCCAAGTTTGTCGACCGCATCGAGGCGACCGACGACAAGACCTTCGTGATCCGCCTCAAGGAGCCCTTTGTCTTTGTCGAGACGGCGCTGGGCTCGCCCGATGCGGACATCATGCGCGCCCAGGATGCGGCGACCGATCCGTTCAAGGCGGTAACGACGACGATCGGTTCCGGCCCGTTCCGTTTCGTGCGCGCGGAATGGAACCCCGGAGCCAAGGTGGTTTACGAGAAGAACCCCGACTATGTCCCGCGCGCCGAGCCCCCCGACGGTCTCGCCGGCGGCAAGGTGGTCAAGGTCGATCGGGTCGAATGGATCGTGCTGCCCGATTCGTTCACCAAATCGAGCGCCTTGCAGCGCGGCGAGGTCGACATGATCGACTTGCTGCCGCAGGATCAGATCCCGGTTCTCGACCACGCGCCCGGGGTAATCATCGGCCGGGTCTCGCCGATCGACTCCTATGGCATCATCCGGCCGAACAGTCTCTACCCGCCCTTCAACAACCCGAAGGCGCGACAGGCACTGGCGCTGACCGTCGATCAGCGCGAATACGCCAGCGCCGCCTTTGGCGACCAGCGCTGGTGGCGCGAGTGCTGGTCGTTCTTTGTGTGCGGCAGCGCCGACGGCACCGAGGTGGGATCGGAAAATTATCGCCGGCAGGATCTGGCGCGCGCCAAGCGGCTCTTGGCCGAATCCGGCTACAAGGGCGAAAAGATCGTCCTGATCACGACGCAGGAGATCCCGAGCATCGCCGCACTCGGCGAGATCACCGCCGACAATCTGCGCAAGATCGGCGCCAATGTCGAGGTGGCGGTCATGGATTGGGGAACCATGGTGGCGCGCCGGGCGAAAAAGGACCCGCCGGGGCAGGGCGGCTGGAACCTGTTTCACACCACGGTGGGCGGCACCAACATGTCGTCGCCGCTGAGCAACTTTGCGATCAATTCGAGCTGCGACGGCAAGAACTGGTTCGGCTGGCCGTGCGACGCGCAGACCGAGGCGTTGCGCGCCGCCTATATCCGCGCCGCCGACGAGGGCCCGAGCCAGCCGGCGATCGAAGCGCTGCACCGACATCTGTGGGATTCTCTGCCGGACATCCCAGTCGGCCAGTACGTGCAGCCCTACGCCTGGCGCTCCAACATCACCGGCGTATTGCGTGCCTCGCTGCTGGTGTTCTGGAACATCGACAAGAATTGAGCCGACCCCGGACGGACTGCCTCAAGGGCCGCATCACCCGATCGGCATGCGGCGTTTCGCCAGCTCCGCGTCGTTGATCCGCAGGCCGAGGCCGGGCTCTGCCGGCAAGTGAAAGAGCCCGTCGACCGGCCTTGGCGGGTTGTCGAACACCGGATGCTGGCGCGGCGACGGGTCGTTGAGCTCGCACGGCTTGGTCGCCTGCAATTGGCTCGCCGCCAGATGCAGGCTCGCCATGTGGCCGATCGTCGGCTGGGTCTGGTGCGGCACCAGCTCGACGCCGTGCGCCTGGGCCAGTGCGGCGCAGCGCACCAGCCCGGTGACCCCGCCCATCTTGACGATGTCGGGCTGCACCATGCGGACCCCGGCCGTCGATCAGATCGGCGATGCCGGACAAGGTATAGGTCTGCTCGCCGGCGGAAACCGTGATGTCGAGGCGGCGCGCGACCTCGCCCATCGCCTTCACATGGTAGTGCTGCACCGGCTCCTCGAACCACCAATAGCCGAGCTCTTCGAGCGCGCGGCCGACGCGGATCGCACCGCCGACCGAGTAGCCGTTGTTGGCGTCGAAGGCCAACGGGAAACCGTCGCCGACCAATCGCCGCACCGCGCGCGCCTTGGCGATGTCGCCGGGGATATCGCTGTCGGGCCGGGTGCGGTCGGCGTCGAAGCGGATCTTGACCGCGGCGGGCTGGTCCTTGAGCCGCACTTCGACGACGCGCAGGACTTCGTCGACGGACTGCGCTCGCCGTTGCCGCCGATCGAGGCGTAGAACGGCAGGGCGGTGCGCCAGGCGCCGCCGAGGAGCTTGTAGATCGGCTGGCCGAACAGCTTGCCCTTCACGTCCCACAGCGCGATGTCGAGTGCTGCGAGCGCGCCGCTCAATGCCCCCTCCGGCCCGAGCTTGACCAATTGGTGCAGCAGGGTGTCGAGCAGAACGGCATGGTCGAGCGGGTCGGCGCCGATCAAGCGCGGCGCCAGATTGCGCGCGATGATGCCGAGCGAGGCGAGACCGCCCTGCATCGGCGAGGCCTCGCCGATCCCGAACAGGCCGTCCTCGCACCGGATGACGACCCAGGCGCTGCGCTGCGCCGGCTGGTCGTCAGATGCCCAGGCGACCTGGAAAACCTCGATGTCGCAAATCTTCATGGCCTCCTCCTGCGTCCCTCGGCTCAGCGCATGATCCGATCCGATCGGGCTGTCCTGGGTCGTCGCCCCCGCGCTCGCGTCGCGTTCGCGTGAACGAGGAATGAGCAATCGATATTACGCGGATCATCTCGTGTCAGGCACTAAACCGCAGCTCCTGGGGGATCGAGCCGAGGCGGTGGACGCCATGCGGCGTCTGTGACGCCGACGCTAGTGCTCAGACGCAGACACAAGATTTACTTGGCGACGGCGAACCAATGCTCGCGTCAAAAATCCGGTCACACCGGCCCACGGGTCCGGCCGGTGCCCATGGCAGAGTTGGGTCCCGGCCCGAGAGCCTGCCCCTGGCGCCCTGCGGGACCCGCTCCGGGGGTGGGTCCGGACGGGCGTACGTGAAATCCTCCCTGCCTCAGAGGATCGTTCGGTCCGCCCAGAGGCCGTGCCGCCGATCCCCGCCATCGTTGTCGATCGCCGCCTATCCAGAGCGATGCTGACATGAATGTGATCTTTGCGGACGCGACTGGGCTCGCGGTGCGCCGATGTCGCCGCGCCGCTAGGCTCACCGGGCCGAGCATACCGCCACGCAGAAAACCGCGTGACAGAAAGCCGCGCCGCGGCTAGTTTCCCGTCCCGCTCCCGAGAGCGCGATCCAGCCTTCGGGGGTCAAACCCCCGGGGCCGCCGGCCCGCGAGTGTCGCGCGCCGGCGATTTGCGCGTTCGCCGCCACAGTGTGGGACTTTGCATGTTCGAGAGCCTGACCGATCGCCTCGGCGACGTCTTCGACCGGTTGCGGCGCCACGGCGCGCTGAGCGAGGACGATGTCGGCGCTGCCCTGCGCGAGATCCGCGTTGCCCTGCTCGAAGCCGATGTGGCGCTGCCGGTGGTCCGGGATTTTGTCGCCGCGGTCCGCGAAAAGGCGCTGGGCCAGGAGGTGCTGCGCTCGGTCAGCCCGGCGCAGATGGTGGTCAAGATCGTCCACGACCATCTGGTCGAGGTGCTGGGCGGCGGTGCTTCGGACGGCGATGCCGGGGCGGACGGGCTCGACCTCAACGCGGTGCCGCCGGTCGGGATCATGCTGGTCGGGCTGCAGGGCTCGGGCAAGACCACGACCGCGGCCAAGATCGCCAGCCGCCTCAAAGGGCGCGGGCGCAAGAAGGTGCTGCTCGCCTCGCTCGACGTGCAGCGCCCCGCGGCGCAGGAGCAGCTCGCCGTGCTCGGCCGGCAGATCGGGGTCGCCAGCCTGCCGGTCGTGCCCGGGGAAAGGCCGGTGGCGATCACCCGGCGCGCGCTCGAGACCGGGCGCACGCAGGGCTACGATGTCGTCATCTTCGACACCGCCGGCCGGCTCCACGTCAACGAAGAGCTGATGCTCGAGGTCGCCGCGGTGCGCGCGGCCGCCAATCCGCACCAGACCCTGCTGGTCGCCGATGCGATGACCGGGCAGGACGCGGTCAACCTCGCCAAAGCCTTTGGCGAGCGCGCCGGCATCACCGGGATCGTCTTGACCCGGGTCGACGGCGACGCCCGCGGCGGGGCCGCCTTGTCGATGCGCGCCATCACCGGCAAGCCGATCGTCTACATCGGCACCGGCGAGCGGGTGGCCGCGCTCGAGCCGTTTCATCCGGAGCGGATCGCCGGGCGCATCCTCGGCATGGGCGATGTCGTCAGCCTGGTCGAAAAGGCGGCCGAGACGGTCGACCGCGACGAGGCTGAAAAGCTCGCCGCCAAGATGGCCAGGGGCAGCTTCGACCTCGACGACCTCGCCGGCCAATTGCGCCAGATCCGGCGGATGGGCGGAATGGGCGGCATGCTGTCGATGCTGCCGGGCATCGGCAAATTCAAGAAGCAGCTCGGCGAGGCCAATATCGACGAAGGCATCGTCAAGCGCCAGGAGGCGATCATCTCGTCGATGACCAAGAGCGAGCGGCGCAATCCCAAGCTGTTGAAGGGCTCGCGCAAACGGCGCATCGCGTCGGGCTCGGGCACCTCGGTCCAGGAGATCAACCGCCTGCTCAAGCAGTACCAGGACATGGCGGACATGATGAAGAATATGAAGAAGCTCGGGCCGAAGGGCATCGCGCGCCACGGCCTCGGCGGGCTGATGCCCGGCGCCGGCTTCCGCCACTGACACAAGGGTGACCGCATGTCGTTGAAGATCCGCCTCGCACGCGGGGGGGCAAAAAAGAGGCCCTATTACAGCATCGTCATCGCCGACTCGCGCAGCCCGCGCGACGGCCGCTTTATCGAGCGGGTCGGGACCTACGACCCGATGCTCGAGCGCTCGCACGGCGATCGGGTCAAGCTCAAATCCGAGCGGATCCAGCATTGGCTCGGGGTCGGCGCGCTGCCGACCGATCGCGTCGCGCGGTTTTTGGGCGAGGCCGGCCTGATCGACAAGCCGGCGGTGCGCGACACCCCGGTCAAGTCGGCGCCGAAGGCCAAGGCGCAGGAGCGCCGGAAAGCCGCCGACGAAGCCGCCGCCGCTGCCGCCGGCCGAGGCTGATCCGGCGCCGGGCCGTCACGCGGCAATCGGCCAGTACCATGACAGCGCCGGCAAGGCAGGTCTGCGTCGGGGTCGTCACCGGTCCGCAGGGGGTCGGCGGCGCGCTGCGGGTCAAGAGCTTCACCGCGCGCCCCGAGGACATCGCCGCCTATGGGCCGCTTGCCGACGAAACCGGCCGGCGGCATTTCGAGCTGCGCCTGATCGGCACGGCCAAGGGCGTGCTGATCGCGCGCCTCTCGGGGGTCGAGGACCGCGACCGCGCCGAGGCCCTGCGCGGCCTGCGTCTCTATCTGCCGCGCTCGGCCCTGCCGCCGCCCGAGCCGGAGGAATACTATCACGCCGATCTGATCGGGCTCGCTGCCGTGCTCGGCGACGGGACCCCGCTCGGTCGGGTGCGCGCGGTCCACGATTTCGGCGCTGGCGACACCCTCGAAATCGAGCGCCCCGGCGCGCCCCCGGCGATGGTGCCGTTTACCCGGACGGTCGTCCCGGTGGTCGAGATCGACGCCGGCCGGCTGGTCGTCGAACCGCCGCCGGGCCTGCTCGACGATGCCGAGGCCGGCGCCCGCCCGACCGTCGGCGCGGCGGTTGGGGAAGACGCATGACCTGGCGGGCGACGGTGCTGACGATCTTCCCCGAGATGCTGCCGGGCCCGCTGGCCTGCTCGCTCGCCGGCAAGGCGCTGGAGGCGAGGCTGTGGCAGCTCGAAACGGTGGACATCCGCGACTTTGCGCGCGATAAGCACCGCTCGGTCGACGACGCGCCCTATGGCGGCGGGCCGGGGATGGTGATGCGGCCGGATGTGCTCGACGCCGCGGTCGCCGGCTCGAGCGGGGTCGGGCCGGTGATCCTGCTGTCGCCGCGCGGCCGCCGGCTCGACCAGCCGAGGGTGGCGGCGCTCGCCGCGACGGATGGGGTCACCCTGATCTGCGGCCGTTTCGAAGGGGTCGACGAGCGCGTGCTCGAAGCGCGCGCGATCGAGGAGTTGAGCCTCGGCGATTTTGTGCTGTCGGGCGGCGAGCCGGCGGCGATCGCCTTGATCGACGCCTGCGTGCGGCTGCTGCCCGGGGTGGTCGGCGACGCTGCGGCGTTGGCCGAGGAGAGCTTTGCCGAGGGGCTGCTCGAATACCCGCAATACACCCGGCCGCAGCTGTGGCAGGGCCGCGCGGTGCCGCCGGTGCTGCTCTCGGGCGATCATCGGCGCATCCGCCTGTGGCGCCGGGCCGAAGCCGAGCGGGTGACCCGCGAGCGCCGCGGCGATCTGTGGGAACGCTACTCGACCGTGGCAGGCCATGCCGACGGGCGCGACGACAACAGGGATCGAGAGGCCGAGCGATGAACCTTCTTCAGCAATTGGAGCACGAGCAGGTCGAGCGGCTCGCCGCCGGCCGGCCGGTGCCGACATTCGAGCCGGGCGACACGGTGCGGGTCAGCCTCAAGGTGGTCGAGGGCGAGCGCGAGCGCATCCAAGCCTTCGAGGGCGTGTGCATCGCCCGCAAGAACGCCGGGGTCAATTCGAACTTCACCCTGCGCAAGATCTCCTATGGCGAGGGCGTCGAGCGGGTTTTTCCGCTCTATTCGCCGCGGGTCACCGCGATCGACGTGGTCCGCCGCGGCGTCGTCCGGCGGGCCAAGCTCTATTATCTGCGCGGTCTGACCGGCAGACGGGCGCGCATTGCCGAACGCGCCCGCGACAGCGTGCGCCCGGGAACGGGCTCGACGCCGGCGAAAACCGGCGGCGGCAGCAAATAATCAATTCGGAGGAATTGGAATCATGGCCGCCCCGCGCACGCTGTTCGACAAGATCTGGCACAGCCACGTCGTCGATCGCCAGGACGACGGCACCTGCCTGATCTACATCGACCTGCATCTGGTCCACGAGGTGACGAGCCCGCAGGCCTTCGAGGGGCTGCGCCTGGCCGGGCGGCGGGTGCACCGTCCCGATGCGACGATCGCGGTCGCCGACCACAACGTGCCGACGACCGATAGGAGCCGCGGCGTCGACGACCCGGACTCGAAGCTCCAGCTCGACACCCTCGACAGGAACGTGCGCGAGTTCGGCGTGCCCTATTTCCCGATCACCGACATCCGCCAGGGCATCGTCCACATCATCGGGCCCGAGCAGGGGCTGACCCAGCCCGGCATGACGATCGTCTGCGGCGACAGCCACACCGCGACCCACGGCGCCTTCGGCGCGCTCGCCTTTGGCATCGGCACCTCCGAGGTCGAGCATGTGCTGGCGACGCAGACCCTGATCCAGCGCCCGGCCAAGAACATGCTGGTCGAGGTCGAGGGCGCATTGCCGTTGGGCGTCACCGCCAAGGATCTGGTCCTCGCGATCATCGCCGAGATCGGCACCGCGGGCGGCACCGGGCACGTCATCGAGTATGCCGGCGACACGATCCGCGGCCTGTCGATGGAGGGCCGCATGACCTTGTGCAACATGACGATCGAGGGCGGCGCACGCGCCGGCCTGGTCGCCCCGGACGAAACCACCTTCGCCTATCTGAAGGGCCGGGCCTACGCGCCCAAGGGTGCCGCCTGGGAGCAGGCGGTCGCCCATTGGCGCACCCTGCCCTCCGATCCGGGCGCGCATTTCGACCGCACGGTCCGGCTCGACGCCGCGGACGTGGCGCCGCAGGTGACGTGGGGCACCAGCCCCCAGGACGGCCTGCCGATCACCGGCCGGGTGCCCGATCCCGCTGCGGTCGACGACCCCCTGAAGCGCGCGGCGATGCAGCGCTCGCTGGAATATATGGGGCTGACCCCGCAGACGCCGCTGACCGAGATCGCGGTGCAGCGCGTGTTTATCGGATCGTGCACCAACAGCCGGATCGAGGATCTGCGCGCCGCGGCCGTGGTCGCCAAGGGCCGCCGCGTCGCGCCGGGGGTATTGGCCCTGGTCGTGCCCGGCTCCGGCCTGGTCAAGCGCCAGGCCGAGGAGGAGGGGCTCGACCGCATCTTCCGCGAGGCCGGCTTCGAATGGCGCGAGCCGGGCTGCTCGATGTGCATGTCGATGAACGCCGACAAGGCGACCAACGGCGAACGCGTCGCCTCGACCTCGAACCGCAATTTCGAGGGCAGGCAAGGGAAGGGTGCCCGCACCCATCTCCTCAGCCCGGCGATGGCCGCCGCCGCCGCAATCACCGGCCACCTGACCGACGTGCGCGAATTGGCCTGACCCTGAGTTGACCGGCGAGTCAAGCCGGACGGACGAGTTTTTCAAGGCAACACGCGGATCAAGGTGCTTGAAGAGCGCGTTACCCGGTCAACGATCTGCCACGGGACCCCATCCCATGAACGCGAATGATCCTGCTGAGGACACCGTTCAAAAGCTGTACGGGCCGACTGTCCAGCACGCCGACGGGAAGGTGGTTCCCGGGCAGCCGGTCGATGTCGATCATATCCTGACGCAGTTCGAGCATTTCGAGGCGGACGCGCGAAGCGCATTCTTGTGCATCATCGCACACGATCTGACGGTTGCGATCAGATCCATCGTTTTCGATGCGCCAGTAACGGAAGCCGGTCTTGATCGCGTGAAATGGATCAACGAGTTGCTGCACCGGCTGACCAGTTGTATAAATCCATACAAACGCTGGTCCGCTCACGACGAGGCAATGCTGATCCGTGGGATTATCGAAAATTCATTCGAGCATGGTTTCGACAGGTGGGTTGGCCGCGCCCTTGCAGTGGCGGCCGCGATCAGCGCCAACAAAACCCTCAAGGCAAGTGATGCCGCGTCATATCCGAGAAAAGGACCGTAAATGGACAAATTCACCACCTTGACCGGGGTGGCCGCGCCGATGCCGATGATCAATATCGACACCGACAAGATCTTTCCGGCGATCCATTTGAAGACGATCAAGCGCACCGGGCTCGGCTACCTCTTGTTCGAGGAGATGCGCTATCGCCCCGACGGGTCCGAGAACCCCGATTTCGTGCTGAACCAGCCGCCTTACCGCAAGGCGCAGATCCTGATCGCCGGCGACAATTTCGGCTGCGGTTCGAGCCGCGAGCACGCGCCTTGGGCGTTGCTCGATTTCGGCATCCGCTGCGTCGTCGCACCGAGTTTTGCCGACATCTTCTACAACAACTGCTTCAAGAACGGGGTATTGCCGATCGAATTGCCCAAGGCGATCGTCGACCAGCTGCTGGAGGACGCGAAAAAGGGCGCCAATGCGGTGCTGACGGTCGATCTCGAAAACCAGACGATCTCGCGCCCCGACGGCGAAAAGATCGCGTTCGAGCTCGATCCATTCCGCAAGCATTGCCTGATGAATGGTCTCGACGACATCGGTCTGACGCAACAAAAGATCAAGGCGATCGACACCTATGAGGAGAAGAGCCGGCTGGCCGAGCCGTGGAAATGGGGTCTGACCTGCGCCGGAGCGTAGCGATGGCCTCCAACCGTCCCGCCAACCGCCCCTCGAATCGCAAGGTCCTGGTGCTGCCCGGCGACGGCATCGGCCCGGAGATCATGCGCCAGGTGCTGCGCCTCGTCGATTTCTTCGACCGCCGCAATATCGCCAGCTTCGACATCGCCGAGGGTCTGGTGGGCGGCGCCGCCTGCGACGCCGACGGGGTGCCGTTGACCGATGCGACCCTTGCCCAGGCATTGGCCAGCGACGCCGTGCTGTTCGGCTCGGTCGGCGGCCCGAAATGGGAGACCCTGCCGTTCGAGCTGCGCCCCGAACGCGGCCTCCTACGCCTGCGCAAGGAGATGGATCTGTTCGCCAATCTGCGTCCGGCGGTGGTGTTCGAGGCGCTCGCCGACGCCTCGAGCCTGAAGCGCGAGCTGGTCGCCGGCCTCGACCTGATGATCGTGCGCGAATTGACCGGCGGGATCTATTTCGGCGACCCGCGCGGGGTCGAGAGGATGCCCGACGGCAGCCGCCGCGGGGTCAACACCGAAGTCTATACTGAGGCCGAGATCGAGCGCGTCGTCCGCGTCGCCTGCGAGCTGGCGAGGAAGCGCAGCGGCCGGGTGTGCGAGGTCGACAAGGCCAACGTCATGGAGTCGGGCGGGCTGTGGCGCGAGGTGGCGCAGCGGGTGCGCGACCAGGATTATCCCGAGATCGAGCTGTCGTTCATGTACGCCGACAACTGCGCGATGCAGCTGGTGCGCAACCCCAAGCAGTTCGACGTGATCGTCACCAGCAATTTGTTCGGCGACATCCTGTCGGATTGCGCGGCGATGCTGACCGGCTCGCTCGGCATGCTGCCCTCGGCCTCGCTGGGCGCCGCCGACGCGAGCGGCCGGCGTAAGGCGCTCTATGAACCGGTCCACGGCAGCGCCCCCGACATCGCCGGCAAGGATATGGCGAACCCGCTCGCCGCGATCCTGTCGTTCGCGATGATGCTGCGCTACTCGTTCGACCTCGCCGAGGAGGCCGACCTCGTCGACAACGCGGTGCGCCGCGCGCTCGCCGCCGGGGTGCGCACCAGCGACATCGTCCAGCCCAACACCGCCCGCGTGTCGACCCGGGTCATGGGCGACACGATCCTGCGCGAGCTCGAAAAGGCGGTGTAGCCGGCTTTCACCGTCCGGGCCGGGGCAGGCCGGCAGGATTGTGCCAACCAAGGCACGGGGTCGCCGTGCTGACCGACATAAACGTTGACGGGTTGGATCGGCAGCCCGCAAATTCCATTTTCAGCCAAAATAACAACGCGCCCGTAGGCGGCACTCGCGATCACATACACGGCGAGCGCTCCGGAATGCGCGATTGGACGTGGCTGAGGAGGCGGCCATGAGCAGCACCCAGCAGGTTTTCGCAGCCGGACCACCCGTATGGGTCAAAGGGCCGTGGCGGCCGCCCGGGTACCGCCACCTGCGCGGCTCGGATTTCACCTGGGCAATCGCCTTCGTCGTACCCTATGCGGCGGTGTTCTTCGCCTTCGTCGTGTATCCTTTCGGGTATGCGCTGTGGATGGCCGGCAAGCCCTCGCTGTACGCCGAGCTGATTGGAGATCCGGTCTATCTGACGACCGTGGTCAATACCGTGCTCTTCGTCGGCCTCGGCGTGAACGTGAAGATGTTCCTGGCGCTGCTGCTGTCTGGGTTCTTCTTGCGCCGACGCTGGTGGATCAGGGCCTTGCTCGCCGTCTATATTTTGCCATGGCTGATCGCGGCGGGACAAGCCTGTGTTTCGTTCCACTGGATGCTGGTCCCTCAGTACGGCCTGGTCGACGAGCTATGGTCGGCGTTGTTCGGCATCGACGGCCCTCAATGGTTTGGCAATCGCTGGCTCGCGCTCGGCTCGGACATCGCCGTCTATATCTGGAAGTGGATGCCGTTCTGGACGGTCATCTTTATTGCCGGCCGGATGACGATCCCGCGGGACATCTATGACGCCGCCGAGGTTGACGGCGCAACCGGCCTCCGCCGCTTCGCCCATGTCACCTTCCCGCTTTTGGCGAATATCTACCTGATCTGCACGCTGCTCTCCGCCCTTTGGGCGGTTGGCGATTTCACGACTGCCTATCTGGTCTCGTCCGGGGCGCCCGCATTGGACAGCGACGTGCTGGCGACGCTCAGCTTTCACTACGCGTTCGATCTGGCGAGGCCGGCGCTCGGTGTCACCGCGGCGCTGTCGGCCCTCCCTGTGCTGATCCCGATCGTCATCCTTCTTATGCGCAGGCTCCAGACGAGCGAGGTGCAGCTATGAGCATCGCCCTGACTTCTGGCGGGCTGGCGCGCCGTCGCTACCGGCGGCGCCGGGTTCTTACCGAAGCGGGTTCGGTGATGCTCGCAGTTGTGATCCTGATCTGGTCGCTGGCTCCCGTTTACAACATGTTCCTGATCGCGCTCGATCCCGAGGAAGGCGAAATCGAGTTCGACGGCAACCTCTGGCCGCCGCACCCATCGCTCGATGCCTTCCGCGCGGTGGTTATGCAGCATGCCCGCTATCTCGAAGATTTCTGGCACCAGTTCGGCAACAGCGTGTTCATCGGTCTCTCGACGATGGTTCTGACCCTCGTGATCGGGTCGCTAGCGAGCTTCGCTGTGGGCCGGCTGCGGCTGAGCAAAGGCTCGCTACTGACTAACGCGGCACTCCTTACCTACGCGATCCCGGCATCCTTCCTGATCGTCCCGTACTTTCGGATCATGCACAGCTACGGGCTCCTGAACAACCTGTGGTCGGTGATCGCGGCGCAGGTAACGTTCGCCACGCCGTTTGCCATTCTGATCCTCCAGCTTTATGGAAAGTTGATACCGTTCGAATTGGACGACGCGGCGCGTGTCGATGGCGCCTCCGCCGTTCAATTGTATTTGCGAATTTATCTGCCGTTGCTGACGCCGGCGCTGGCGATCGTGGCGATCTACGCGCTGCTGCTCGCCTGGAACGATTATCTGTACCAGGCTACGCTGCTTTCGGTGCGCAACATGACGCTTTCGGTAACACAGGGCGATTTATTCGTCGACATCGATGCACCGTATAACGCGATGATGGCTGCCGCCATCATCTATGTGCTGCCACCGATCGTGCTCTTGTTCGCCCTCCGCCGCTACATCGCGGCGAGCCTGACGATGAGTGCGGTCAAGACATAGGGCGGCAGATCTGGGCAGAAGATTTTGGGGCGCGCTCGGGCTGATGTCCCTGAGCGGCGGAGCGGACAAGGCGATCAAGTGGACCGAGGCGATCTTCGCCAAATACCCGATCGCGCAGAGCTGAAGCCTTGCCCATTCCCGGGTTCGCCGCGCGAGCCCTGGCCGGCAGTTCAAGTTGTCCGCTGCGTCTGCCCACGACGACCGGGCGACCCAGCCGAAAATCGTGCGAGCCAAGGCTCGCTATGCCCAGCCGGCGCATCGGGGTGCCGGCTCAGCCCTGCCGGGTCTCTGAGCAGGATTCGTTGGGTTGATCCACATTTCCGGTACGGCCGCCGCCATTCTTCCCCCTCTCCCTCGCCGGGCGGGGGAGGGGAGAAAAATAGGGGGAAGCCGCACGTGTGGATCAACTTGGGCTTTTCTGCTTAGGATTGAGCGAACGGCGCCGCCTTTGCCGGCTTCCACACCGCCGATGCGTACAGCTCCTCGGCGAATTCGGGGGCGACGTCGCCGGCGAGGCGCTCGGCGTGGGCGGGGAAGTCGGCGAAGAACAGGTCGCGGCTGATGCGCGCGGCGACAGCCGGAAGACCGCGCTTCATGCTCGGCACGTCGCCGACCGGCACGCCGAAGCTGACGAACCCGGCCGGGTTCTGGATGTGGATGTCCTGCAGGTAGGGTGCCGCGCCGGGGGTTTTTTCGAGATATTCGTGGGCGGCGCCGAGGTAGGGATGGGCCCCGAGATAGGGGTCCTCCTCGTCGGCCGGCGGGGTGTAGCGGTCCCGCCACAGCAGGATCTCGGGCGCGAAATCGGCGAGCTCGGGGCGGGTGCCGGGGTCGACGAAATAGCCGGTGCCGGCGATCGCGAAATCGAAACGGAAGTCCCCATCGGCGGCCCGTGCCACGATCAGGCCGGCCTCCTCGCGCGCCGCGAGCCAGGGTGCCGCGAGATGCAGCCGGAAATTCGCGAATCTCAGCACCCGCTCGATGGCGTCGGCGGGTGCCGTCGAGCCGGCGCGGCGGAAGCGGATCGCCTGGTGCCAGCGCACCGCGTCGGGCAGTTCGGGAAAATTGTCGTAGGCGCCGGGGTAGCCGCGCACCCGGCCGACCGGCAATGACGCCAGCGCCGGGCGGCGCGCGAACAGATCGACCGAGGCGGCACCGGCTTCGAGCGCCGCCCCGGCGGCGTCGAAGGCCGAGGCGGCGCCGCCGACCACCGCCACCCGCTGGCCGCGCAAGCCGGCGAAATCGATCGGGTCGGCGGTGTGGGCGTAGAGCCGCGCCGGCAGCCCCTCGGTCAAGGCCGGCGGGATGTAGGCGCCGCCATTGCCGGCGACCCCGTTGGCGAGGATGATTTTACGCGCGGTCTCGATAGTGGTGGCGCCGTCGGCCTCCAGATGCAGCCGGAAATGCCGGTCGGCCGGCTCGATGCGCATGAGCCGGGTGCGGTAGCGCACCGCGATGCCGAGAAAGCGCCGGTACCAGCCGAGATACTCGGCCCAGTTGGGCGCGCGGGATGCGCTCGATCGCGGCATAGGCCGCTGTGCCGTGGCGCGCCTCGTACCAGGCCTGGAAGCTCAGCGCTGCGATGCCGTATTCCGGCCCCGGCAGGGTCTTCGGCGTGCGCAGCACATTCATCCGCGCCGCGTTCAGCCACACCCCGGCCCGGGCCTCGTCCGCGGCCATGTCGATGACTGCGACCTTGCCGATCCCGGCCCGGCACAGGGCAAAAGCAAAGGCGCACCCGCTCTGCCCGCCGCCGACGATCATCACATTGTGGTCGATCCCCGGCCGGTCCGGGACCCAGTTCTGCGGATCGGGGCCGATCAGCCTGAGCGCGTTGCGGGCATCGAGGTCTGGGTCCGTAGGCTCAGGCATCATCGGGCTTGTCTCCTCTTATAAAGCCGGTTTGCGACGGTCGGGCGCTTGTTGTGTCGGTCGCCGGCCCAATCTATCATCGGCCAACCTATCATCGCGTCCAGCGTGTGGAGGAGACCCGATGGTTCAGCTCGCCGAGCTCGATACCGAGCGCGAAACGCTCGACGCGACCCTCAGCTACTTCGTCGATACCAAGGCGACGCCGGTGACCGTGGTCGGGGCACCCGGCGCGTCCGACCAGCGCACCGGCGGCGGCGCCAGCGAGCAGCACCGCGTTACGATGCGCAACGGCCGGCTCTACGCCGCCGATTTCACCCTCGAGCGCAACGGCTTCCGCTTTGTCGATCACGACACCCGGGTCGCCGATTTCTACGACGAGGACGAGATCCGCCGGGTCTATTACCCGGAGATGGAAGCGCTGGTTAAGCAGCAGAGCGGTGCCAAGCGCGTCGTCGTGTTCGATCATACCCTGCGCACCGCCGACGAGGCATTGCGCCAGGCGGCGAAGATCCGCGACCCGGTCCGTCGCGTCCACAACGACTACACCGAGTGGTCCGGACCGCAGCGGGTGCGCGACCTGATGGGCGGCGAGGCCGAGGCGTTGCTCGCCCGCCGCTTTGCGATCGTGCAGGTATGGCGGCCGATCCGCCACCCGGTCGAGAGCTGGCCGCTGGCGATTGCCGACGCGCGCAGCCTGTCGCCCGACGACATGGTGGTGACCGAGCGCCGCTATCCCGACCGCATCGGCCAGACCTCGGCGATCACCTGGAACCCGGCGCACCAATGGTACTGGTTCCCGCAGATGCGGCCCGACGAGGCACTGGTGTTCAAGGTCTATGAATTCGGCGAGGGACGGCCGCGCCCGGTTTACCGCGCACACCGCCTTCGAAGACCCCGCGACACCGCCCAATGCCAGGCCGCGCGAGAGCATCGAGATCCGCACCTTGGCGTTTTTCTGAATTTCGTTCGTGATCGGATCTTTTTTCAGCGTCGCCCCCGCGCAAGCGGGGGTCCAGGGCAACTGTACGAGGCTCGGGGCCCTGGGTCCCCGCTTTCGCGGGAATGACGATAAGTGAGGAGCGGGAGCCGGATTATGGAGCGCGGACACCACATCGACAGCCGCAACATCGCCTATTTCCGCCATGTCTATGACGGCGAGCAGGCCGACATGCGGCACCTCTACGAGCAGGCCAAGCTCGACCAGTGGAATGCCGCGACCGATATCGACTGGGCCCAGCCGCTGGACAGCGACGGCGGGCTGATCGCCGACGATCTGGTCGATATTTACGGGACCCGGTTCTGGGACCGCCTGTCCGCGGCCGAGCGGGTCGAGGTCAACCACGCGGTCGCCCGCTGGCGGCTGTCGACATTGATGGCCGGCGAGCATGGTGCCATGCTGGTGTGCAGCCAGATGGTCGAGAACGTCGAGGGCCAGGACGCCAAATTGTTCCAGGCGACCCAGGTCGTCGACGAGGCCCGCCACAACGAGGTGCTGCACCGCTACCTGGCCCTGCGCCTGGAGGGGCGGAACTACCCGCTTTCCGGCAACGTCAAAGAGATCTTCGACACCCTGCTCGGCACCACGGCGTGGTATCTGAAGACGATCGGATTGCAGCTCGTCGCCGAGACCTTTGCCGTGTCGTTGTTCCGCATGCTGGCCGAATCCTCGAAGGACCCGGTATTGCGCCAGATCTGCCGGCGCATCCTGCAGGACGAGGCGCGGCACATGGGCTTCGGCATGCTGTCGTTGCCGGCGGTGGTGGCCGAGGCCAGCGGGGCCGAGCGGCGCGAGATGGAGGATTTCGCGGTCTGGGCGTTGAACCGCACCCTGCGCGGCATCTTCCCGCGCACCGCCTACGAGGAAACCGGGTTCAGCCGGGCCGAGATCGAGGAGATCCGGCAATTGCGGCGCGAGCGCGCCGCCGGCGGCGACGAGACCGCGTTCCGCAAATTCTTCCGCCGCGACCTCCATGCCGGGCTGGTGCGCAACCTGCGCAAGGTCGGGGTGCTGAGCGACCGCGTCGCCCCCGACCTCGAAGCGCTCGGCATCTCGCTCGCCGCCGCCTGACCACTGACCCCATATGGAAGCTATCTTCGTCACCCCCGCGGAAGCGGGGGCCCAGGGCCAACCGCCGCAGCCCTGGGCCCTGGATTCCCGCTTTCGCGGGAATGACGGAAAGTTTTGAGAGGAGGCGAAGATGGCCGACAAGCTGATCTCCTGCGACGACCATATGGACCTCGGGCAATTGCCGGCGGAGCTGTGGACGACGCGGCTCCCCGCCTCGTTGCGCGACCGCGCGCCGCATATCGAGGAGCGCGACGGCCAGGCGGTGTGGGTGTGCGACGGCAAGCTGTGGGGCAGCTGGGCCGGCAAGCGGCTCGGCAACGAACAGCTGGCGCGGCCAAAGCCGCTCTACAACGCCTTCGATCGCGGCGGCATCGTCGATCAGAGCGCGCGCCGCCCGGCGGTCGCCGAATTGCGCCTCGCCGACATGGACCGCGACGGGGTCCAGTCGCAGGTCATCTTCGGCCCGATCTTCCAGATCTCGACCGACGACCCGGCATTGCGCGTCGCCTGCTACCGCGTCTACAACGACTGGCTGATGGAGTTCTGCGCGGCCGCACCCGACCGGCTGATCGGCGTGCCGATGCTGCCCGAAACCCCCGACGGCGCGACCGAGGAATTGCGCCGCCTCGCGGCGCAATGGCCTCCCGGGGGCGGCGGGGTGCGCCAGGTCACCCTGATGATCGCCAACATCAACCCCAAGCTCGACGACCCGGCCTGGGAAAAGCTGTGGAATGCGCTCGAAGACACCGGGATCATCCTGTCCTGGCACATCACCGTGTTCGTCGGCAAGCCCGGCGACCGGGTTGCCGGCAAGACCGCGAGCGTGTTCGAGAACACCAAATTCTTCATGGCCAATTTCCTCGAGCCGTTCGTCGACCTGTTCGCCTGGGGCATCCTCGAGCGCCATCCGAAGCTGAAGATGGTCATGGCCGAGGCCGGCACCGGCTGGCTGCCGTGGCTCGTCCAGGAGCTCGACTACCGCCATTGGCGGCTGTGGGAGGCCAAGGATTTCTGGGCCGACAAGGGCGGCATCGCGCTCGAAACCAAGCCCAGCGAGCTCTTCAAGCGCCAGATCTGGGCGACCTTCCAGGAAGACTACGCGGCAATGTCCCTGATCCCGTTCTTCGGCGACGGGCATCTCCTGTGGGCGTCCGATTACCCGCACCCCGACAGCGTGTGGCCCAACTCGCATGCCGCGATCGAGCGCCAGATGGCCGACCTCTCGCCCGAGATGCGCAAGAAGCTGACCCACGACAACGCCGCGAGGCTTTACGGCCTGCCCTGACCGCCGGCGTCGAGACTGCGTCGCCGCAGGTCGAGCCCGCGCGTGGCAGCGACGATCCCGAGCTGTCATTGCGATCCCGCGGGCTCGACCCGCGGGGAAGGCAGTCCCCGACAGCGCGACCCGACCGCCGGTTTGCGACGGCCGGCCGTGCATTTAACGCAGGGCTTGGTGCGCTCCAACTCGCCCCAAAATGGCCGGGCTGCAATCGCCACTTCCGGAGCACACCATGAGCGCCCATTTGACCCCCGAGCAGGTCCGCGCGAAAATCGACCACCCGATCGTCGACGGCGACGGGCATTGGGTCGAGTACGACCCGGTGTTCAGCGACAAGATGCGCAAGGTCGGTGGCGATCTGGCGGCGGACGGGTTTCTGAAGGCGATGGGGGCGACCCGCGAATCGCTCGCGATGACGCCGGCCGAGCGGCGGCACAAGCGCATCGGTCAGTCGGCCTTTTGGAGCCGCCAGGCGGAAAACACCCTCGACCGCGCCACCGCGATGATGCCCAAGCTGCTCTACGATCGCCTCGACGAGCTGGGCCTCGATTTCGTCGTCGTCTACCCGACCGCCGGGCTGCGCTTCCCGCGCATTCAGGACGACGCCACCCGCCGCGCCGTGATCCGCGCCTACAATGTCGTGTCGGCGGATTATTTCAGCGGCCTCGGCGACCGGCTGACCCCGGCGGCGATCATCCCGATGCACACCCCCGACGAAGCGATCGCCGAGCTCGAATTCGTCACCAAGCAATTGGGCTCAAAGGTCGGCATGTTCGGCAGCAACATGGCGCGAAAGGTGCCGGCGGCCGCCGCCAACGACCCCGACACCGCGCGCTTTGCGGTGTGGTACGACGTGCTCGGCCTCGACAGCGAGTACGACTATGATCCGGTCTGGGCAAAGTGCGTGGAATTGGGGATAGCACCCACCTTCCACAGCGCCAGCCTCAACCAGGGTCTGCGCCTGTCGCCGACCAATTTCTGCTACAGCCACATCGGCCATTTCGCCGCGGCCGGGCATGCGACCGCCAAGGCCATCTTCCTCGGCGGCGTCACTCGGCGCTTTCCGGATCTGCGTTTTGCGTTTCTCGAAGGCGGGGTCGGCTGGGCCAGCCAATTGTTCGGCGACTTGATCGAGCATTGGGAGCGGCGCAGCGCCAAGGCGCTCGAGCGCATGCACCCGGACAAGCTCGACCGCGCCAAATTGATGAGCCTGGTCGAGAAATACGGCTATGACGACATCGCCGCGGCCTTGCGCGAACGCGGCGGCCTGCCCGACCCCGAGCAAGCCTATCTGACCGGCGGGGTCGAGAACATCGACGATTTCTCGGCCTGCAGGATCACCCGCAAGGAAGACTGGGTCGACCTCTACGCCAAGCCCTATTATTTCGGGTGCGAGGCCGACGACCGCATGAACGCCACCGCGTTCGGCCGCGGCAACCCGTTCGGGTCGAAGCTCAACGCGATCTTCAGCTCCGACATCGGGCATTTCGACGTGATCGACATGCGCCACCCATTGCCCGAGGCCTACGAGCTGGTCGAGGACGGCCATATCACCGCCGCCGATTTCCGCGACTTCACCTTCGCCAACGCGGTCCGGCTGTGGGGCACCCAGAACCCCAAATTCTTCGAAGGCACCCGCGTCGCCAAACCGGCCGCCGCCATCCTCGCCGCCGCGCAAACCCCGACCCGCGCCGCCGCCGAATAACGACACCGGCTCACCCGAAAGCAGCGCCGTCGCCAGCCGGCGCTGTTTTTTATACTTTGGAATAGATCAAAGGCGGCGCGTCGCCGCCGCGATGCACCGTCGCACCGTTCCCAGGGCTAAGGGATTGTGTTGGTTAGCCTCCGATCTAAATGTGGGCAAGTTACATCCCAAGGTAAATTATGTTGTCTAATCAATCAGTTGTGATAGTAGTGTGAAGATTGCCGACACCGCCTCTTACGGGCTAGGAACATTTCCACACCGCCCGATAGGCGATCACAAGTCAATCTCACTATGGCGACCCACCACCGGCGGCTTGAAGTAGGTCACGTTTGAAGCCAAGATTTTCTGTCCACCCATTATAATACGGGTAATTGTAAAAGTCCGCTTCGCCCCCCGGTGTGTAGGTATTATTCTTCCTTTCTTAAATATAAAATCTGAACGGGAGCGGGGGAGCTTCGCGACCTTTGGGTGAAGCAGTCAGTATATCGCCGACAAGATTGGCGAATTTCAACGTTACAGGAAGCCCGCTTGCATAGTCACAGGCATTATAATTGACCTTGGTGAGTGCGAGAAGATCGCGCATGACGGTGATGATCTCGGCTTCGCCATGGGTGATCTCGACGAGGACCGGTTTGGGCGTTCAAATCCTGGATATGTGCGCAGTCGAGGAACGTAACCTGTGGTCCAGAGATACCCTTCCCGGTCTGAAACGGTAACCGCCGCCCCGCGTAGGACGGGGACGTCAACGTTGGGGCGAAAAAGGCGCAGATCTTGGGTAGGGCGGATCGCACGCCTACAAAGGTCGTTTCGGCGGGAACTGCTGACCGGAACCCCTTCCATTCCTCCGCCCAAAACCGCTGCCGACCGTGAATGAACAGCTCCTTCGGCGGCTGACCGTTGTGGCCCTTCCTGTATTCTTTGACCACCCCGGCGATGAGGTCCGCAGCAGCATCATGGCTCAGATGGAACTCGCGGGTTTTCTCGGAGTACCAAGGACCGAGTGCGCCTCGGAAAACTACGCCATTGCCGGAATTTAGAAACATCTGCGCGGCGCAGCACGCTTCACCGCGTGCAGCCGGAGAGGGGTCCTGTTTGAAGACTATCCCCACATAGCAAACACCGGGGCGAACGTCGGCCAGTTGCCAAGGCTGGCCACGAGCCTTGAAGTATAAGGTCGTCGCAAAATTCCACGCGATCCTGGCGGGCTCCTGTATGGAGCGTTTTGGGTTTCCGAAATTATCGAGTACTAACGTGGGATCGATAGTCGTCTCCCTGATAATCTGGATCACCATCTCGCTGTCAAGCAACTGGCATTTTAGCTGATGATGAAAGTTTCTCGCAAACAGATAGGTCTTTGCTTCTTCCTCCATCTCGGGAAAGAGCGCGCCTTCCTGTAAGATTTTTTTTGCCCGATCCTCTGAGATCAAATTAGAGAGGATTTTAGCCTTAGGACCAGCCACCGTCGGCCTGCCGTAATCATGCACAATCTCTGGGATCACGACGAGCCAAACATCGGGTCTGGTCTCCTGCGTGCGTTTGTGATCAAGCAGCGCATCCTCGTGGAGCTTCACCGTCGAACGAACCGCGTCCGTGCGGTTGCTTTTCCGCACGGCTGTCTCGATCTCGGAGCGAGAAAGAGTGATCGTCACAAGCGGGTCGACCGGAAGCCGGGCACCGAACGCCGCCTGAAAGCCTGGCCAAGCGGAAGTGTGCAATTTGCTCGGGTCTCTGACCGGCAGCCGGCTGGCCAGTGTCGCGAGCCAGCCCTTTACGAGATGGATGCCTTCGGCCGTCCCGATAACACCGACGCGTAACACCTCCGGGCTGCCCGCGAGATTGACCGGTCCATAGAGAAACAGCCCATCTTGAGGGTGCTCAAGTTTCTGACCGTAGGCAAATTCGAGCAGGGGCTCGGAAATAAAATGGGCGGAGAGCGTCACGGGGTCTCCTCGGGGTCGTCCTTGTCCTCAAGGTCGTCTCTCGGATCGTCGAGCTCGGCGCTAGGGATGATTGTGCCTTCTTCGTCCTCTTCGCGCGGCATTGGAGGATCACTGGCGTCGTAGGAGACCGGCAAATCGACGCTCAGTGGCCAGGAAGCGAAGCTGAACGGTTGGCTGCCGGCCGGGACTTCGATACAGGAGCCGCGGGCGGCCAGAAAGTGGACTGCGGCGAGCAGCCGGTCCCGCCAGACATCGTTCCACCACGACCTGGTAAGGCGACGGCGCCTCTGGTGAGTTTTATCACCGGGCAGTGGGGTGATGCCGTCCCTAGTGAGCACGACATTTGCATGTATCCGATAAACGGGAATTGGCAAGATGCGCGGCTTGGCTGTGAGACACACATGCCAACGCAGGCTCTTGAATTTCCCAGTCATCACGCGGTCGATCCGGCGACCGCCTGGGCGAATAAAGATAACCCTCTTATCGGGGATTAAGCCATCTGGAAAAAACCAGCCGATTTCCTTGCTGGCGAATTCGACGGGCAGAAGGCCGCGGGTTCGTGCCACTGCCGCAAAGTGCTGACGGAGAAGGTTGGCGACGTCGTTTGATGCGGGCGACCGCTCCGTGTAGGGGCCAAGATCGATACCGCTGGTGAAATCTGCCAACGGCACGTCGTAAGCGATCGGGGTGTTTTGGTCGAAGGAACTCGCGACGGCGAAAGCCGCAGGATCAAGGAAGCTACCTGCCAAGCGGCCCATCGATACATGCGGGTGACGGCAGTCGGCTAGCCATGCCTTCATTTGGTCCTGAGTGCCGTTGAATTGGTAATATCGAATGCGCTGGGGTAGGGTGAGCGAAAACCAGTTGGTGAGGGTCGCTTCCGGCCGGTCAATTACGAAACGACGCCCGTCTTCTCGGGCCTCGATGATCGTTCTTAGAACCTCGGCATCGGGCTGCGGCTCCTTCGGAACTCCGCCCTGCTCAAGAGCCTCGAACAGCTCCTTCAGACAGTCATGCCAGTTAGGGTAGGCGTTCAGAATATCGGTGCGGATGAACTCAGGCGGCGCATCGCCGAACGCTACGTCATCGGCCCGGATCGGAATAACGAATTTCGGATCTCCGAGCCGGCGCTTCACAATGTCGCCGATCGCCAATTCCTTCTTCACTCCTGGCTTGGCAACGAATTCAGTGAACACGACCACTTGCTTGATCGTGTTGTTGCGAAGAACGCGGTCAATCTCGTCCCAGAAGTCGTCGCCGCCGCGCAGGCGTCGCCTGTCGACCCAGACCCGGTATCCGGCCATGGCAAGCTTCGAGGAGATCCAGAGCGCAAACTCGTTGTCCTCGGTAGCTGCGTGGGTCACGAAAACGGTGGTGCGCAAATCGATCCCGCTAATCTCGGACAGTATGTGCATGATGGAAGTCAATAGGTCGATGCTGCCTTCTCAGAATCGTATCCTCGCTGATCATACAGCTTCGTCATGCACGGGTCACGGTGTCCGTCGGCTTTCTGCACATCCTCAAGCTGAGCGCCGTTTTCCCTTCATCCTTTTTTGTCGCTGGAAATAAACCCGAGAGCGCGGCACCGAATCGCGGCGCCCGCTCGCTCCCGCCGCACCGAACTTGCGGCACTGACAACCACGTAATTGCCATAATCGCATAGTATCCTCGCGGGCATCGGCATCCGTGAGCGGGTGCGGGATTGTCGTTGAAGGAGGTGGCGATGCCTGATCTCGACCAGATAAAACAGGGGGAACAGGGGGTGCGCGACCGGCTCGGGCGGTTTGCCGGCGGGCGGTCGGGCAATCCTGCCGGCCGGCCGCGCGGCAGCCTCGACCACGCCAACCGCGCCGCCCGGCTGCTGCTCGCCGGCGAGGGCGAGGCCTTGACCCGCAAAGCCGTCGAGCTGGCGCTCGCCGGCGACCCCTCGGCCTTGCGGCTGTGCCTCGAGCGCATCGTCGGGCCGTGCCGCGAACGCGCGGTCGAATTCGCGATGCCGCCGATCCGCGACGCCGCCGACCTCGCGGGTGCGATGGGTGCGGTCGCGGTCGCGGCGGCGCAGGGTGCGGTCACCCCGCGCGAGGCGATGCAGCTGGGCCAGGTGGTCGAGGCCTATGTCCGCGCGCTCGAAGCGACCGAGTTCGAGCGGCGCCTGAAGGCACTGGAGGCGGCCGATGGCGCGGCCTCTTGACACCCGGCTCGACCGGGTCGAGGGGAGGCGGACCGCAGCCTCCGCCGAGCGCGGCTCGGCCGCGATCCACCGCCGCCGCACCTGGCGCGCCGAGGCCGCGATGGGTGCGGTCATCCGCGGCGCGCTCGCGCATGCCGGGGTCGACGCGGCGCAGGCCGCCCGGCTTGGTCTCGCCGAGGAAGCCGCCGCTTCCCTCGCGGCGCTCCCCGACACGCCGGAATTGCAGCGCGCCGACGACAACGGCGCGGTGCCCGCCGACGCCGACGACCGGGCGCGGGCGGACGCCTTCGCGGCCAAGATCTCCGCCCTGGCGCAGGGTTTTGCCGGCGGGCCGCCACCCGATTTCGCCAATTTGTCCTTCGCCGAATTGTTGGCCTGGTCGCTCGCCCAGCCGGCGGCGGAATAGGCTCGCGGGCGCTGATGCTTGGGCGCCGGTAGACGACGCCGTCTTCGCGTAGGGGCGAAAAGTCGACCCCCCGCGGTTTGACTTGGGCGTCGGTCGCGGTTAGCGTTCCGCCGGACAGTTCTGCGGCTGCACCAGCCGGTCTTCGGGAGAACAAGAATGAGCGCGCACGCCAGCCCTCAGCAGATCCACGCCAAGCTCGACCATCCGATCATCGACGGCGACGGGCATTGGATCGAGTACACGCCGGTCTTTGCCGAAAAGATGCGCAAGGCCGCCGGCGACAAGGCGGCCGACGGGTTTCTCGCCAGCCAGCGGCGCATCCCCGATTCGCTGAGCCTGACGATCGCCGAGCGCAAGCGCCGCGGCATCGCCATGGAGGGCAATTGGGGGCGGCAATCGACCAACACCCGCGACCGCGCCACGGCGATGATGCCGCGCATGCTGTACGACCGGCTCGACGAGCTCGGCCTCGATTTCGGCATCATCTATCCGACCGCCGGGCTCGGCATCCCGCGCATCCCCGACGACGAGACCCGGCATGCCGTGATCCGCGGCTTCAACATCGTCACCGCCGATTATTTCGCGAAGCTCAGCGACCGGCTGACCCCGGCCGCGGTCATTCCGATGCATACCCCCGAGGAGGCGATCGCCGAGCTCGAATTCGTCACCGGGCAGCTCGGCGCCAAGGTGTGCATGTTCGGCAGCGGGATCGCCCGCAGATTGCCGGCCGCCGAGGGCGTCGATCCCGCACTCGCCCGCTTCACGGTGGCCTTTGACCAGCTCGGCCTCGACAGCGATCATGATTACGACCAAGTCTGGCAGAAATGCCGCGAGCTCAAGATCGCGCCGACCTTCCATACCGGCGGCCGCAGCTTTGGCCTGCGCAACTCGCCGTCGAATTTCACGTTCAACCACATCGGCCACTTCGCCGCCGCCGGCCATGCCGTCGCCAAGGCGTTGTTCCTCGGCGGGGTGACCCGGCGCTTCCCCGACCTGCGCTTTGCGTTCCTCGAAGGCGGGGTCGGCTGGGCCTGCCAGCTGTTCGCCGACCTGATCGAGCATTGGGAGCGGCGCGGCGCCGACGGGCTCGCCCATATGGACCCGAAAAAGCTCGACCGCCCGCTGTTGCGCCGGTTTGTCGACCAATAC
Source organism: uncultured Alphaproteobacteria bacterium (assembly GCA_963703855.1). Lineage (GTDB taxonomy): Bacteria > Pseudomonadota > Alphaproteobacteria > ATCC43930 > CGMCC-115725 > AP-15. Next base: position 162,756 of record CAVPFW010000015.1, on the reverse strand, counting down.
GGCTATGGCGACATCGCCGCCGAGCTGGACCGGCGCGACGGCTGGCCGATGAAGGAGGAGGACGAGCTGACCGGCGGGGTCCCGGTGATGGACGATTACGCGGCGTGCCGCATCACCCGCAAGGAGGATTGGGTCGAGCTCTACGCCAAGCCCTATTATTTCGGCTGCGAGGCCGACGACCGGATGAACGCCACCGCGTTCGGCCGGGTCAACCCGTTCGGCGCCCGGATCAATGCGATCTTCAGCTCCGACATCGGCCATTTCGACGTGCCCGACATGCTGCAGCCGGTGCCCGAAGCCTACGAGCTGGTCGAGGACGGGCTGATCACCCCGGCCGATTTCCGCGACTTCACCTTTGCCAACGCGGTGCGGCTGTGGGGCACGCAGAACCCGCGCTTCTTCGAAGGCACCAAGGTCGCCAAACCGGCCGCCGCCATCCTCGCCGAAGCACACACCCCGACCCGCGCCGCCGCCGAATAACCCCGCGCCTCGCCCGCCCGCAGCGCCGTCGCCAGGCGGCGCTGCTTTTTTATTCAGGTACCCTGTTCAGGTACCCCGTGCAGCCGCGACGCCTCATTCATGCTGCCAGCGCCTCTCTCTCATTAAACTTGGGATTTAAAACATTTTTTAACCGCCCTGGGCGAACTTGGTTCTCCGCAGATCGCTCAACCGCCTACCGGATCGAAGGTTGAAAGAGACGCTTCGACCGGTATCGGCGCTAGCGGAGACATACCATGCAGACGACACGGCGCGACCTCTTCAAGAGCGCGGGACCGGCGATGGTCGCCGGCGCGCTTGGCTTCCCGGCCCTCATCCGCACCGAGGCGCATGCGGACGCTTTGTCCGCCTCGGCATCGACCGGCCGCACTGCTTCGGCCGTCGCATCGAACGGCTACCTGTCATCGCTGCTGCCCCTTGAAGACCGGCTGGCGCTGCGCGAAATCAATGTCCGCCTGACCCGACTGGCGATCCGCCAGAGCGCGGCCGATGGGGTGGCCAATCAGATCCTGTTCGGCACGTCGATCGGCGAGGCGCTGGCGACATTTCTCGCCCATGACGTGCTGCCGGAGCACCTGCTCAGACTGAGCCGGGAGTTTGATGTCGTCTTCCTCTGGTCGCTGGCGTATGGCGGCGTCCGCACCACGTTCAATGCGCGGTTTATTCGCTTCCCGCTGGCCGTCGCCTTCCCGCGCACCGTGGACGAAGTGGTCTTCTGGGTTAACTTCGTCCGCGATCATCAGTTCAGCGTCTCCATTCGATCGGGCAACAATTGCTACGAATCATTCTCGATCGACAACGAGATCGTGATCGATCTGACATTCCTTACCTTGGGCTCGCGGGGCTTCGGTGAAGCGAACGAACAGTTTTCACTGGATCGGGCGGCGGGTGTCGTCCACGTCGCCCCCGGCGTCCGTCTCGGCGTCCTCTACACGGAGCTGGCCAAGCACGGAGCCGCTTTTGCCGGGGGTCAGTGCTCGCCGGTTTGTATTGGCGGTCTGGTCGGCACCGGAGGAGTCGGCTATTCGACCCGGGCATTTGGCTACGCCTGCGACCAGCTGGTGGAGGTCGAGCTTGTGCTTGCCGACGGCAAAGTCGTCGTGGCCAACGCCGCCAATGAGCACGCCGACCTCTTCCGCGCGACCAAAGGGGCCGGTGCCGCCGGCTTGGGCGTCATCACCCGACTGACCGTGCGCGTCGTGCCGGCCGCGACGATCCTGTTTTATGCGGTGACATTCGCGCCCAGGGATGCCGCCATCGTGCTCGCGCAGTGGCAAAACCTGGCCGCGAGCGCCCCGGACGCGTTGAGCAGCGTCGCGAATTTCACCGCCAATACCCCATCTTCGCCGGCCACCTTCTTCGTCGATGGCGAATTTCGCGTCGACCAAGGCAACGTCGCGGCCGCCAAGCGAGAGCTCGAAAGCGTGCTCCGCACCCAGTGGCTCGATCGGTTGCCATCGCCCCTCAACCGAACGCCGATCGCGATCCAAGAGTTGACCACCGTCGAAGCGGCAACCGTGCTCGCCTTGCAGGTGCCGCAGCCCACCTTCAACCAGTGGAAGCTCAAATCCAACTTTGTCTTTCGCCGGTTGAGCGCGGCAGCGCTCCAGCCGCTGGTCGACTTCCTGCTCACCCACGCCCCGTCGAACGACCCGAGCAAGGCCATCGGCGCGGTCAATATCCTGCTCACGGGCGGCAAGGCAAACCGGATCGACCCGAACAGCGCGGTTGTGCCGGCGCGCCAGGGCGCCGTGATGTGGGTCCATCGGGGTGCCCTGTGGAACGAGCAATCGCTTGAAGCGCAGTCGCTGGAGTTCGTCGATGCCCTGTCCGCCGTCCTGACACCAATACTGAAATCGCAAACCGCGCAGTACGGCGTCCCCGATCTCCAGCTTGGCTCGCAATTGACGACGCCCTGTGATCTGAACTACCTGAGGGCGTATTGGAGCAGCCCGACGTTGAACTTTGTGCCCTTCTTGCTTGGCGTCAAGCAGCGCTACGATCCGCAGGACGTGTTTCGATTTGCCCAGAGCATTCCCGTCAAGTCTCGGATCTAAATCACCGCCCTGAATAAGCCTGTTCGCACGAACTTGTCGACGCTGAGATCCTGGGTCAATCCGGCGCAGATGTCGGCGTGCGAACCCGCGCCCACGCCGTGGACATGGCGACACTCCATGCGGGCGAGCACCGTTCCATTCGCGTCCCGCACGCAGACACAGGCGGGCTTCTCGCCGTCTTCCTGCTCGACGCCGCTCGACGAGTTCGGGATGCGATGCGGCCGGCGCGCGTGATGTCGTTCGGGCCGCCCGCGAGAGCTGATCACTTCCCGCCTGGCTGCAGGCTCAGCGCGAGTTTGCGGAAACGGTCGAAGGCCGTTTCCAGGTTTTCGACGATCTCGGCGGCGATCTCGTGCGGCGGCGGCAAGGAGGTCGGGATCGTCGAGCGCGACGTCCTTGAGCCAGAAGATGTCGAGGTTGACCTTGTCGCGGAGGGCCAGACCGGCATAGGCGGAGTGGCGGAAACGCTCGCTCTCGACCCGTGCGGCCAGCGGCAAGCCGCGGGGATCGCCGATTTGCGAGGGTCCGCGCTCCGAGCGCCGCGAGCCCGGCCCGCTCCTCGTCCATCTTCAGCAACAGCAGATACGAAATCTGCGAGATATAGGCCTGGTACGGCACGCCCTGATCGCGCAGCACATGGGCGTAGTTCCACACCTTTTGGACGAGGGCGGTGTCGTTCATCGGAGGTTTCCCTTTGCGGCCGGGCGGCCGGGCTCAGTGAACGACGCGCAACAACGCGAACAGGATCGCGTTCATGACCCCGACGATGCCCAGCATCATGCCAAAGACGCGCACTGTCAGTCGGTGTTCCGACAGTTCGACAGCGTAGTCGATCCGGTGTTCGAGCCCTTCTACCGCCTGATCGAGATCGGCCTTCGTTGCCGGATTCGGCAGGACATGCTCGGTCAGAGCCTCGGCGTGCGCTTCGGCGGCTTGGCGCTGCACACCGGCAGCTTCGAGCGCCTTGGCGCAGGCGAGCGTATCGACCGTCATTTCGTCACGCCTCCGTCGCCGCCAATCCTGCCGAAACCGGCGATTCGAGTTACAACGCAACTGGCCGCCCGCGCATATCCTGCGCCTCAGACCAACTCCTTGTCGAAGGGCCGCCGCGGACCTGTTTCACCTGTTTTATCAGGTCGAGATCAGGTTCTTTTGTTTGCGGCCGAACTCTCCGAACGATTGTGGATAGCATATTATAGCGAATTTGTCAATATCTCTGGTGTGTCCGCGGCGGGAGCCAGCGTCCGTCGCCGGCGCGGCACCCTTGACCGAAACCCGCTCGGCCTTCATGCACTATCGCGGCCAACGCCACGAGATCGCCGACCCGCTCCCGACCAAGCCCTACGCCGCCGCCCACGCTGCCACCCTGCGCACCGCCTTCGAGGACGCCTACCGCCGCCTCTACAGCCGCATCATCCCTGGCGTCGAAGTCGAAATCCTCAGCTGGGTCCTATTGCTCTCCGCCCCACCCCCCGCCGAACCCGGCCCCGCCCCGCCGTCAGCCACCCTCTACACCCCCAAACCCGCCCGCCACCGCTCGGTCTTCGATCCCCGAATCGGGCGAATTCATCCCGGTCGCGATCCACGACCGCCATACCCTCCGCCCCGGCGCCCAAATCCCCGGCCCCGCGATCATCGTCGAAGACGAAACCTCGACCGTAATCACCCCCCTCTTCACCGCCAAGATCGACCCCTTCGGCTATATCGAACTCACCCGCCGCGGAAGCTGACCGGCGGGATGCCGGCCGGGCCAAATTCCCGTAGAACCGGCATTTCGTAGGTATTCGGGCGCAAATGGGACCAACGCTGGAAAGCCGCGATTGCAGACTGCGCTCATGAGGCATCCGCCAGATTAATCCAGATTTTTCCGTCTCCGCCAGCGTACATCAAGTCAAAGCATCTTGCGGCGGCTTCGAGCCATTTTACGCGTTCTTGAGAGGTCCAATTTGAGCCCTCAGCGGGAAGACTTTTGAGCAACCCACGCACAAAATATGGAAGTTCCTGTTGCTCGTTCTGGCTGTCGCCTTTGGCACCACCGCCGCCATCGCCGCTTCCGCCTCTCTTTTTCGCTGTCCGTGTCTTCGCGCTCGCCTGGTTCCCAGCGCTTAATGGACACGTCCCCGGTCCCTGAACCGATGGCTTTACTAGGCGGTCTTCGCCGTGCACGAAGAAACCGGCTTGCCTGGCCGAACGCACCAGCGCTTGCCGCGCCGCTATCGGTTTGCTTCGATGAGACGCCTAGGGCGCTGATTTCGATTATTCTAGACCAGTGTCCGCAGGCAGTTTGTAACCTTTATATCGCTCGAAAATCGCGTTTAATAATGGGACGCGGAGAAATGCCTTCGAGCTCGCGCCCACGCTTCTCGTTCAGGATCAACGCCCGCGCGCCCTAACTCAGTAAGGCGCACTTGGCCGCCCCGCTCCGTGTCAATCAGACCGAAAGGTTTTTGCGTTCCCGATACGCACTCGAAATGGGCCGCTCACGGTGACGGAGAGTGCCGCCGCCAACTGATCTAAGGCGCATGCCGTTCCTCCGGCCTTCTCGATTCCCTCTCGCTACGGCCAGGGCATTATCGAGGTCGTTGTATGGGAACTCGATGGTGGACCGTTCGTTCTTTCTCGTCTTTTTTGTTTTCATCGCCTACCGCTGCCTCTTTGGGAGGAGCGGGCTCAGTATCGTTCTTTTTTTGTGCCACGGCCATTTTCAGGAATCCTGCCTACGCGAAAATGCCATACCGGCGACAGTAATGCGCCCCGCGCCGCACCGCAACCAAAAAAATGCGGAAACCCGCATTTATTCGTTGACTGGATAATGCGGAGCGGTAAAATGCGCACCGGAGGATAGATAGATGGCTACAGCGTCAGAGCCCCGGCCGAGCGCCGACCCGGATGCGGGGCGAGGATACGAAAAGGGCCGCTCCCCGGCGTGAACTGAGGAAAGCGGCCCGCTGGTCGGCACTCTCTAAGGCGGAACCGGTCTCCGTTGGCGCGGCGACCGGCTCCTAGATCACAACACCGGGACTGGCCCCGCCATTATGATCCTCCCCTGGAATATAGTCGAGTTGGCGCTCGATTTCCACGGTGACGGTTTCGGGCCGATCCCCTACGAGGGACTGGCCCCTTGTCTCAGCATTTCCTTTTTGAGCCCGGCGGCGCGGACGCTTTCCATATCGAAGGTGCTCCGCCTCACCGATGACGAGGCGCACGATACGTTCAAGCGAGTTCGGTTCGCGGGCAACGGCGGCGAGCCCATACTGCCCGCATTGCGGCATGCGCCAAGGTCTACACGCTCGCCGAGACGCCGATCCGGTGGAAGTGCTCCGGCTGCCGCCGCAAGTTTTCGGTCACGTCGGGAACGATCTTCCATTCGCCGCAAGCTCACCATCCGCGACCACTTGGCCGTCATCGCGCTGTTCGTCAACGGCGTCAAAGGCATCGTCGGCGCTGCAAATGAGCCGTGACATGAATGTCGGGCCGAAGTCGATTTTCGTGCTGTTGCACAAGCTCCGCGAGGCGATGGGTTCGCGGGTTCACAATCCCGACGAGCCGGAGCTTACCGGCATCGTGGAAATCGACGGCGCCTATTTTGGAGGTCACAAGAAGCCCGAGAACCGGAAGGCCGATCGAGTTGACCGCCGCCTCGCCGAAGAGCGGACTGGCAAGCGCCAGGTTGTCGCCGTGGCGCGCGAGCGCGCGGGCCGGACTTTGACCGTTCGTCGTCGCCAAGGAGAGCGACGCTGTTGTGCTGATCCGCCAGCATGTCGCCATCCGGCGCAATCGTTCACGCCGACGAATCGGGTGCCTGGGATCGCCTGCACGCGTCCTACGACATGCGGCGGGTCAACCATTCGGTCGAATACAAGGGCGCCGATGATGCCTGCACCAATCAGGCGGAGAGCTATTTCAGCCGCCTCCGGCGCGCCGAGATTGGTCAGCACCATCGGATCAGCGGGCAATTTTCTCCATCAATACGCAAACGAAGCGGCGTGGCGCGAGGACAACCGGCGCAAGCCGAACGGCACGAATTGGAATACCGTTACCGCCGCGGCGCTCGCGCTCGCCCGAAGAGTCCGGTTTGGGCGGGATACTAGCACCGGAGCGCCGCATGACCGCCGACAGGGATCACGTCGTCTCCGGCCTTGTCGCGAAGCGCGCCGAACTCGCCGGGGTGATCGATCAGTTGCAGCGCCAGCTTGATCAGTACCGGGCGGATCTAACGCATATCGACGGCGTGCTCCGCATCCTCGCGGCCGATCTCGATCCGGAGACGATCCGACCGAGGCGCGTCTACCGCCGCAACCGGTACTTCGCCCGCAACGAACTGTCGCGCCTCTGTCTCGGCGTGTTCAGAACTGCGGCAGGCGAGCCTGTGAGCGTCGATGACATCGCCGGGCGGGTGATCGCGGCCAAAGGCTTCGATCCCGCAGATGGCATCTTGCGAACGGCGGTACGCGATCAGGCCGGGGATATTGTCAAGCGCCTGCATCGGCGCGGCGAGGTCGAGAAGACCGGGCGCGGCCGATCGGTCCGCTGGAAACTTAGCAGCGCCCTCTATTCAGATTCGTGATATAGCTCAGGTGACGGGCGAGGGCTGCAACCCCCGCTCCCGTCGCATCGTTGGGCGCCGTTCCACCCGCAGAGTAGTCTAGCGGGAACGGGAGCGGCTGTCTATGGGATATGGCAACAGCATTGTATGCCTACACCACTCAATCAAACCATGTGGAAGCTTTTGCGCGCCCACCCAGTTACTGGCGCAGCGTTGTACGTTGGCCCAATCTTTCTATTTTTTGGCTTCGTAATGGATGCGCTCCATATGGCGGAGCTCGTGCCACCTCCGGTCATTGAGGGCATTGGTGGCCTTATTTTCTGCTTCGCCATAATAGGAATACTACATAAATGGTATATGTTGGGCATAGATCCAGAGCGCACTACGTTACTTGGTGGCTCGTCTTTTATCTAGGTCCGCCCGGATAGTTTCTGATCATGCAAGAACTGAGCTCGGCCAAGCTTTTTCCGCTCTATTCTTATAGGAATAGCGGTGGTTGGGGTGTTCTTTGGTGGCGTGGCGGCGTATGCGATAAACCGGTACGGCGCGTATCATGATAGCATTGAAAATACTAGGCTTGAAATTAGCGTAGGCCATATTTTGTTCCCCCCGGAGCTCCTCGCGCGCCACGCGTCAGTAAGGGGTTCTATGCCAATATCGGCACTGTAAATCATGGTTTTTATGCAGCCATTGGAATGACTTATAATTTTGCTTATAAGATTACCGACCATGCTTTATCGCGCGACGAAGAAGACAGAGAAATGAAAGTGGTCGATGCTGGGATATACGATCCGGTGAAAGGAGGGATGGAAATATAACTGCAATCATATTGGGGATTGGTTTACCGCTATTGACGACACCATGACCCCGGAGACCTGGGGCGACATCGCCGTCGGCCCCAAATTACTGTATCTATTTGTTGAACTAAAATACTTGGTGCAAGATGACGTGCGCGTAACGGAATATTGCGTCATGGCGAGAAATGATTTTCCAGCGATGCATATTTGCCTTGATCATAATAAGATATTCACCGAGAAATAGAATGTCGCTCCCGAAAGGCTTGGTCCCATTTGCGCCCGAATACCGTTTCGTCGACTTCGGCCCCGCCACCCTCGGTTGCTCGCCGAAAAAGAGTCGCTAATGACGCACTTGCCGGCGAATTCCCGTAGGCTGCGAGCCGGGAATTCTCCGCGACCGACCCGGAATATTTCTCCAAAACCGGGAATTGCCGGAAGCGATGAGTTGCGCCGTCGGCGGAGCGTCGCTCGCTGTAAAGCCGCGCGTTAATAGCCCGCGGTCCCGATCGGGGGAATTGCCATTGGGCGCGCATCAGCATTCTTCTTATCAGGAATTGGCTGAAGGTCTTAAGGAGCTTCATCGTCGCTTCGTAGTCGAGCTTGTCTCCCTCGAAATCACATCGGTAGAGGCCCTGGAGATTCGAAGGAAGGGTCACTCCCTTCTCGACAAGGAGAACGACTTTCTTTCCATATAGAGCCATTGCCGCGCCGATCTCGATGAGGACATTGTCGTTGATTTTACTATGCTCGACTTTGTCGCGATCGAGGTACTTACCTTTGCCGCCGACGTGAATGACGCCAGCCCCGCATGACCGCATGTCCTCGAACACCTTTTCGGGGACGGGGATGGCTGTCGACTCCCGGTCCATTGACACGACTGGCTCGAAGCTCCCAAAGGCGAGCAACTCCTTGATCTGGGTGGCGACAGCACGCTGTTTTCCGTGGGATATAAACACGCGGTTAGTCTTTGGGTCGAACGGAACGGCTACCACGGTAGTAGTCGGTTGCGGCGCGAAAATCGGGCCGCTCTGCACGCCTACTCGTGCGTTTGGGAGCCGCTTCTTTGCGCTGCTTTCCTCGTCGACGTCATGCTCAAGCAACGTCGGGGTAGCTGTTGGTGCAGGTACCCCCGGGAAATCAAAGATTTACCGACGGTCCGGTTGGCGTTTGTCGAATGATCCCCGTGTACCGGCCGTTTTCCTTGACGACTTCGAGCGCGGACTGCAGGCGATCCGCCGGGAGACCGAACGACTTGAGTACATTGCCGGCGATCGTGTCATTCGGAAACTTCGCCCGTCGGTACCGCCAAAGAACTCCTTCGAGATGCGAGGCTTCAAAATGGCTTCGCGGCGCGCGGCGAGATCGTCGCCTTCCTCCTTGCGCAACCAGCTTGCGTCCCGAGGGGGGTGAGCTTGATTGCACTAGCGTTCACCCCGCCATCGGTGAGGCCGTAAGCGATGGACGCCCCAGCGAGAGCAGGCCACGCGCTGCTCGTCGGGCTGATCCCGATCGCGAGAGCAATATCCGGAGGGGATCCCTCCTTCCCTGCGAAGTCGTCTATGAGGGCCGATGCAATCTTCTGGGCCTGCTGCAAGCTATCTGCGGGAAGTCGGCCTGCTTAAAGTAAATCCGCTTCTCCGATCCGGTTTTTTGGAGGCCGGAACTACCTTGCCTCGAGGCGCGCCCTTTGACTGTGCCATTTACGTTATCCTTTACGCGTCAGACCCGCCGCTTAGCGCAGCGGCGCCGACGTCCGTGACGCAACCTCGACGGCAAAAACTCTCCCAGGCCGTATTTAGGTTGCGGGATCAAGCCTGTCAGCATCTCGCGCGGTTTTTAATGTAATAGTGAGATCCATCGGTGAGCGGGGGCCGGCTGGTCGCAGCGGACGATGTCGCCGATCGTCCCACACCCGCGCAGAATTCCTCGCATTGATTTAATCCACCACCGTGCCTTTGAACAGATCGGCGAAACGCCTATAATCTGCCCATGACCAAGCTCTTGGAACAAGCGCTCGAAGCCGTGTGCCGGCTGCCGCCGGAAGCTCAGGACGAAATTGCGCGCACCATTCTACATCTGACGGCGAGTGAGGCTGAGGCGGAGCCGATCGATCCGGCGCATTTGCCTGCGGTGCTCGAAGGGCTCACCCAGGCGACGCGGCGCGAATTTGCGATGGATGCGGAGGTCGAGGCCGCGTTTCGCCGCTTCGGTCAGTGAAGCTTGATCAGCAGTCCGAGCACGGCGGCGAGGATCGAGAGACCGGCAGCGAGCATTACGCCCATGCGTACCGTTAGCCGCAGCGCAAGATTGTCGAGCGCAAGCGTCAGGTCGGTCTTCGTCACAGCTCGGCCATGATGAACTGCCTCGCGGCTTCGGCATGCGCTTCCGCCTGTTGTTGAGGAACGCCGTTGTCCCGAAGGTGCTCACCGCATAAGACAGACTATCGAAGGCGAACGCCATAAGTGCACCAGATATGGTCGAGCTCGATCGATCATACCATCATCTCCGATCGTCCTGCTTAACCCTGCGGCGCTGGGCCAACGCATGGAATCAAGAGCCGGGATCGGCCTTGTGCCGCAGACCTGGGCGGAAAGACGCGGATGCCGAGCAGCTGCTTGAATGGTCTGTTCCTGATCGATCCATTGCGCAATAAGATGCCCTCACCCTCCCGTCGCGGGGCGACGGGTCCTCCCTCTCCCGCGGTGCGGGCGAGGGGTTTTGCGAGGTGAAAGCCGTGCCCGCCATTCCGAATACCGCGTTGTCGCAGATCCACATGCAGATCATGTGGAGCCGGTTGATTGCGGTGGTCGAGGAGCAGGCGCAGACCTTGGTGCGGACCGCGTTTTCGACGACGGTGCGCGAGGCGGGGGATCTGTCGGCCGGGGTGTTCGACCGCGACGGCAACATGCTGGCGCAGGCGGTGACCGGCACCCCCGGCCACGTCAACTCGATGGCGGCGGCGGTCAAGCATTTCCTCGACGCCTTTCCGCTGAAGACGATGCGTCCGGGCGACCATTACATCACCAACGACCCGTGGCTGACCTGCGGCCATCTGCACGACCTGACGGTCGTCAGCCCGACCTTTCTGCGCGGCGAGCCGGTCGGCCTGTTCGCCAGCACGGTGCATGTCGTCGATATCGGCGGGCTCGGCATGGGGCCGGACGGGCGCCAGGTGTTCGAGGAGGGGCTGTCGATCCCATTGATGGCCTTGGCCCGCGAAGGCCGGATGAACGAGGATCTGCTGCGGGTGATCCGCGCCAATGTGCGCGAGCCGCTGCAGGTCGAGGGCGACGTCTACGCGCTCGCCGCGTGCAACGACGAGGGCAGCCGGCGGCTCATCGAGATGATGGAGGAGTTCGGCATCGCCAATCTCGACCGCTTGGGCGAGCACATCGTCGAGACCTCGCGCGAGGCGACGATCGAGGCGATCGGCAGGCTGAAGCCCGGCCGTTACCGGAACAGCCTGGCGATGGACGGCTACGACCGGCCGTTGACCCTGATGGCCGAGATGACGATCGGCGACGATGGCATCCATGTCGATTTCGCCGGGACCTCGCCAGCCAGCGCCTTCGGCATCAACGTCGTCCTGAACTACACGCTCGCCTACACCGCGTTCGGGGTCAAATGCCTGGTGGCGCCCGAGGTGCCGAACAACGCCGGCTCGTTGGCGCCGATCACGGTCAGCGCCCCCGAGGGCTGCCTGCTGAACGCCAAGCGGCCGCGCGCGGTCGCCGCCCGGCACACGGTCGGCCACATGCTGCCCGACCTCGTCTTCGGCTGCCTGCACCAGGTGATCGACGGCGGGGTCCCGGCCGAGGGCGCCTCGTCCCTGTGGATCCCGCAGATCTACGGCGGCGCCGACGTGCTCGACGAATTGGGGGCGGAGGAGGGCAGGGACCCACCCGACATCAAACCGTTCAGCACCGCGATCTTTCACTGCGGCGGGGCCGGGGCGCGGCCGGGCAAGGACGGGCTCGACGTGACCGCGTTTCCCTCCGGGGTGCGCACGATCCCGGTCGAGGCGACCGAATCGGTGGCGCCGGTATTGTTCCGCCGGCGCGAGTTCCGCGAGGGCTCGGGCGGGGCCGGGCAGTTCCGCGGCGGGCTCGGCCAGATCATCGAATTGGGCGGCGCCGACGGCACCCCGATCGCGATGCTGTGCAATTTCGAGCGCATCGGCAACCCGGCGCGCGGCCGCGACGGCGGCGGCAAGGGCGCCCCCGGCCGGGTCACCCTGGTTTCCGGCAGGCCGATCGGCCCCAAGGGGCGGCAGAGCGTTCCCGGCGGCGATTTCATCCGCCTCGAACTGCCGGGCGGCGGCGGCTTTGGCGACCCGGCCGCGCGCGACCCCGAGCAGGTCGCCCGCGATGTCGCCGACGGGCTGATCTCGCGCGAGACCGCGCTCGAAGACTACCGCGTCATCCTCGCCGCCGATGGTGCCCTCGACCGCGCCGCCACAACGGAGCTGCGCGCGGGCTAGCCCCTCACCCCGGCCCTTTCCCCGCAAGCGGGGCGAGGGAGGGAGCCGCGCGCTGCTCACCGGGATCGCTGCGGTGCGTCCGTCTTGATCACCCTCGTCAACTGGCGGGGACGGGCTTGGCGCTTTGCTTCGGCATGTCGATCTGGGTTGTGCAGGGGATGGTCGGGGTGTCGGTCTCGACGGCGGCGGGCGGCTGGGCGGCGTGCAGATCGGCCAGCAGGGCGCGCCAGCACGGGTGCCGGCGCAACAGGAAACTGCCGGCCTCCTCGGTCGCCTGCAATTGGGCGCCGGTCAGGGTCCAGCTGGTCGGCACGTCCTTGGCCTGGTCGCGCAATCGGCGGTGCGCCGGCGTGTCGACCGGGATCTGGTCGTAATCGACGGTGATCCCGTAGACCTTCATGCCGCCGAATTTCGCTGAGTTGCCGGCTCCGGCGGCGGCGTCTCTCAGCTCGCCGAGCAGCCCCGAAAGCGCGATCTCCGAGTTGGCCGTATTGGCGTCGATCGGCACCGAGGTGACGGTCTGCACCATGCTGACCAGACCCGGCTGGTTTTGCTGCCGGTAGAGCTTGTTCGGCGGGTCCGAGCGGGCGTTGACGACGATGATCACGAGGCGGCGGATCTTTCCCTGGTTGATCGCGCGGAGCACGCCGGCATCGTCGTAAGGAGCGATCAGCGCGGACCGCAAGGACTGGGTCCCGAGGTTGTCGGCCAGCCCGCCATCGAGAAAATAGAGGTAGTCGATCGCGCGAAACGGGCTCGGCCCGTGGCGCAGATCATTGGCATAGCGCGCCTCTTTGTACTCCGGCAGATTGAGGTACGGCGTGTACGGGTTCGATGGATAAGGCGGGATCGACAGGTCGATCCTGATCCAGTCGCCGTTGCGCAGCCGGCCGGCGCAACCGCCGGAAAAATCTTGAAAGCTGACCGGCGTCAGCAGGATCGGAAATGCCGCGGACGCCGAGACCGCGGTCGCGAGCGGGAGCGCATCATAGTTCGAGCAGACATCGTCGAACCGCCGCGGGACGAGGGCAAAGCTCTCGCCGCCCGCCATGTCCGTCGCGTTGAACACGACATAGGGCTTGCCTGGCTGGTTGATCTGGGCGAGCGTCGCGTTGTGGAACAGGCGTTCGTTGAACAATGCCTCGAGCGCCTCGATACGGGTGAAACTGCCGGTCACCAGACCGAACAGGGTGATCGGGTTCGCGGCATCGAGCTCCAGCGCCGCCATATTGTCCCGGCTCAGGAAATTGTCGCGCAGTCCGTCGAGGTCGCCGTCCCGGTGACCGGGGCCGCGACGCAGGCCGAACCAGGCCGAGGTGACGCTGCCGCCCGAAACCGACGAGATCAGCTTCACATCCTCGGTCAGGACATAGCGGCCATCGGAGGCGGCGTAGCCCGTCGCGGCCATCTCGCGCAGCACCGATTCGGCGAGCGCCGCGGCACGCGAGCCGCCGCCCGAGAAGGTCATCAGGATGACCGGGCGATCGGGGCTCGAGGGATCGATATTGCGGCGGTCCGGGTTGGCCTCGCCGGCGCGCAATGGCGTGTTCTCGACATGCGTGCCGGCACACCCGCCGGCCAGCAGAACGCACAGCAGCAATAAGCATCCTCCGCGCATCCGCGCCCCCGCTAGGCTCTGTCGAACCGGATGGGCAGGGGATTGCCCGGCATCGTCCCGCTGACAAATCCCTGCCAAAACGGCGGCGCATAACCGGAGCCGGACAGCGATATCACGTAAAAGTTCGAGGGCAGGGTCAGCTCCGTCTCGGTCGGGCCGATGACGTTGCCGCTGGCGACCACGTCGCGAATGTCGTTCGGGTCAAAGCTGACGCGAATGAATTCCATAGCGGCGCTCCTTATGGTTGCGTGAGCTTAACCAAAAGCCGCGCCCTGCGAAACGCCGATCTCAGCGCTTCGACGAATCGCGCTTGGCGGCCGCGTCCCCGCGGTTGCTGCGGGCTTGCTGCGCGGCTCTTTGGCCGGGCCTCGCGGGCGGGATGGACGCGGGCATCGCCGCGGCATAAGAGAGGGGCATGGTTCCACCGGTCGGTCTCGAGCCCTATGCGTCGAAGCCGCAGGAGTCCCGCGGGCGGCTCCATCCGGAGCCCGAGCATTCGTTCCGCTCGCCGTTTCAGCGCGACCGCGACCGCATCATCCATTCGACTGCGTTCCGCCGGCTGACCCACAAGACCCAGGTCTTTGTCTGTCACGAGGGCGACCATTACCGCACCCGGCTGACCCACAGCCTCGAAGTGGCGCAGATCGCGCGCACGATCAGCCGCGCGCTCGGCCTCGACGAGGACCTCGCCGAGGCCCTGGCGCTCGCCCACGATCTCGGCCACACCCCGTTCGGCCATGCCGGCGAGGAAGCCTTGAACCTCGAAATGGCGCGCTTCGGCGGTTTTTCGCACAACGACCAGACCTTGCGCATCCTGACCCGGCTCGAGCGCTGCTACGCCGAGTTCGACGGCCTCAACCTGACTTGGGAAGCGCTCGAAGGCACGGTCAAGCACAACGGCCCGTTGCGTGGCCCCGGCATCGACCGGCCGGTGCCGCATACCATCGCCGAGTACGACCGCCGCCATCGGCTCGCCCTCGACACCTTTCCCGGCGCCGAGGCCCAGATCGCAGCCCTCGCCGACGATATCGCCTACAACAACCACGATATCGACGATGGGCTGCGCGCCGGGCTGTTCGCGGTCGCCGACCTCGCCGAGGTGCCGCTGGTGGGGCCGGTTTTCCGCGAGGTCGGGGCGCGCTATCCCGGGATCGAGGAGCCGCGCCTGATCCACGAATCGATCCGCCGGGTGATCGACCATATGGTCGGCGACCTGATCGCCGAAACCCGCCGGCGGCTGGCCGAAAGCGCGGTCGGATCGGCCGCCGCGGTCCGCGCGCTGAAAGCGCCGGTCGCAGCCTTCTCCGCCGAGATGCGCAAGAACGACCGGGCGCTCAAGGAATTTCTGTTGGAGCGCATGTACCGCCATTATCGGGTCAACCGGATGAGCTCGAAGGCGCGTCGCGTCGTCCACGACCTGTTTGCGCTTTACCTCGCCGAGCCGGAATGCCTGCCCGGCGAATGGCGGGCCCAGGCGGCCGGCCCCGACGACCCGAAAACCGCGCGGGTCGCCGCCGATTACCTTGCCGGGATGACCGACCGCTTCGCGCTCGACGAGCACCACCGGCTGTTCGACACCTACGTCCCGACATGAGCAACTGGCCATTTGCCGGCATCATCGCCAATTATTCGCGGACGATCCTTTCGGTGGGTATGGGAAGTGCGGCTCAGCTATGATCCTCGGCGAAACATCGCGTATCTGCGTCTGCGCAGAGTCCAGTGGGATCGAGGTCGAAACCGTGCGGTTAAGCGACGACGTCAATGTCGATCTGGCGTCGGACGGTACGTGTATGGGATCGAGCTGCTGGACGCCAACCCCCAGCTTCGCGCAACGGATGGCGGGCGGTTCGTGGTCGTCGACGAAGTCGCGGGACGCCGAATCGAGGTTCCGCTGCCGGAAGTCGCCATTTGGGTAGATCAATTGTCGTGAACACTTTGCACAGCCACCCTTTGCCCGGACTTGATCCGGGCGCCCACGTCTTGGACATCTGCCGTGGCTCAGCAGAAAAAAGGCGTGGGTGGCCGGGTCAAGGCCAGCCACGGGGATGTGGGATTGCTTACCGGCCCCGCCGATGACCAATATTTTCAGTGATGTCCGCGCGCTGGTGCTGGCCGCGATCGGCGATCTCGCGGGGCAGGGAGCGGTGCCGCAGGGGCTCGATCCGGCGCGGGTCGCGGTCGAGCCGACGCGCGATCCGGCGCATGGCGATCTCGCCGCCAACGCCGCGATGGTGCTGGCGGGCGCGGTCGGGCAGAACCCGATGGCCCTCGCCGGGCGGATCGCCGGCGCGCTGACCGGGCGCGAGCTTTCGAGCGGCGATTATCGCGGCAGCGGCTTCGAGGTTTCGGTCGCCCGGCCGGGCTTTCTCAACATTCGGCTCGCCCCTGAGGTGTGGCACGCGCAGCTGCGCGCGATCCTCGCTGCCGGAACCGCCTTCGGCAATTCGGCGGCCGGGGGCGGCAGGCGGGTCAATCTCGAGTTCGTCTCGACCAATCCGACCGGCCCGCTGCACGTCGGCCATGGCCGCGGGGCGGTGGTCGGCGACGCGCTCGCGACGTTGCTCGCGAAAGCCGGGTTCGACGTGCATCGGGAGTATTATGTCAACGACGCCGGCGCCCAGATCGACATCCTGGCCCGCTCGACCCATCTGCGCTATCGCGAGGCCTTGGGCGAGGCGGCCGGGGCGATGGCCGGGTCGTTCCCCGACGGGCTCTACCCGGGCGAGTACCTGGTCGAGACCGGCCGGGCGCTGGCCGAGCGCGATGGGCAGATATGGCTCGGACGCCCGGAAGCGGAGTGGCTGCGGCCGGTCGGCGAGTTTGCCGTCGCCGCCATGATGGCTTTGATCCGCGAGGATCTGGCGAGGCTCGGGGTGGGCTTTGACGCCTTCGTGTCGGAACGCGCGCTGGTCGAGCGCGGTGCTGCCGACGAATGCCTCGCCGAGCTCGAGGCGCGCGGGCTCATCTACACCGGCGTGCTCGATCCGCCGAAAGGCAAGCCGCCGCCCGACGATTGGGAGCCGCGGCCGCTGACCCTGTTCCGCGCTACCCAATTCGGCGATGACGTCGACCGCCCGCTGAAGAAATCGGACGGCTCCTGGACCTATTTCGGCGCCGATATCGCCTATCACCGCGACAAGTTCGGCCGCGGCTTTGCCGAGCTGATCGATGTCTGGGGCGCCGATCACGGCGGCCACGTCAGGCGGATGCAGGCCGCGGTGCGGGCGGTCACCGACGGCGGCGCAGCACTCGACATCAAGCTCTATCAACTGGTCAACCTGTTCGACAAGGGCGCCCCGGTGCGGATGTCGAAGCGGGCGGGCACCTTTGTCACCCTGCGCGAGGTCGTCGACCAGGTCGGCAAGGACGTCTTTCGCTTCATCATGCTGACCCGCCGGAACGACCAGACGCTCGATTTCGACTTTGCCAAGGTCACCGAGCAGTCGAAGGACAATCCGGTCTTCTATGTGCAATACGCCCATGCCCGCGCCGCCTCGGTCATGCGCCACGCCGCCGAGGCGTTCCCGAAAAGCGATCTGTCGGACGCGGCGCTGGCCGCGGCGCCGCTCGGCCGGCTCGCCGACCCCTCCGAGCTCGCGCTGATTCGCCAGCTGGCGCAGTGGCCGCGGCTGGTCGAGAGCGCCGCAGAGGCGCACGAGCCGCATCGTATCGCCTTCTATCTTCAAGAAGTCGCAGCGCAGTTTCACACGCTGTGGAACAAGGGCCGGGACGAGGCGACGTTGCGCTTTATTCTCGCTGCCGATCCGGCGCTGACTCGCGCGCGCCTCGCCCTCGTCCGCGGCGTCGCCATCGTCATCGCCTCCGGCCTCGCCGTAATCGGCGTCGAGCCGGTCGAGGAGATGTAGAGATGTCGTACAATCTGGGTCAGATCGACCCCGAAGAGGAGCCCGCGCTCTACGCCGACCCGCGCGACGGGGAGCCCCGGGCACGGCCGCGGCGGATGCTGAGGGCGGGCGCGGCGCTGCTCGTCATGGGCCTGTTCGCCGGCGGTCTGTGGTTTGCCTACGCGGCCGGGATGCGCCAGTCGAACGGCGCCGGCGACATCCCATTGATCCGCGCCGACACCCGGCCGATGAAGGTCAGACCGACCGATCCCGGCGGCATGCCGATCCCCGATCGCGACATGCTGATCTACGGCCAGAGCCGCCCGGCCGTCGAGCACCTGCTGCCCGCGCCTGAACAGCCGATGGCCCGACCGGCGCCGCCACCCCCGGCGCCGGCACAAGCCGCGGCATCGGGGCCATCCGCGGCGCCTGCGGCCGGGTCGGTCGAAACCACGCCCGCCGCGGCGGCGCCGAACGGCGCGACCGCTGCCGCCTTGCCAGCGCCTGGCGCGCCGGCCCATCCCGAGCAGATCGCGGCAGTCCCGCCCGCAAACCCGCGCTCGGCCTCGCCCAGAACCGCCCCGGCCGGGGCGGCGGCAACGCGCACCGGCGGGGTGCGGCTCCAGCTGGGCGCGGTGCGCAGCGAGGAGGTGGCGCGCGAAGAATGGGACCGCATCAAGCGCAGGAACTCTGACCTGCTGGGCAATCTTTCCGCGGTTGCGATTCGCGCCGATCTCGGCGGCAAGGGCGTCTATTACCGCATCCAAGCCGGGCCGGTCGGGGACGCGTCAACCGCCGACCGGGTGTGCGGCGAGCTGAGGCAGCGCCATCTCGGATGCATCATCGTGCGATGAGCCGCCGCCCTAGAGCTTTGTTCGAGCGTCCGCGATTTGAGAACCGTCATTGCCGGGCCCGACCCACGGCTGTCCGGTTTGGAAATCGTCACAACGTTAGAACGGCGGTCGGGAATGTCGTCGCAATCCCAAGCACCCCTTGCCCGGACTTGTTCCGGGCATCCATGTCTTGAAACCCGGTGTGGCCCGGCGGAAGAAAGGCGTGGACGCCCCCGGATCAAGTCCGTGGGCTGAAGGCCCAGGGCCAAGCCCGGCCGCGGGGATCTGAGGTTGCACCGAACCCATTGCGTGCAGCCCATCTTCCTCAACCGGACAGCAGTGAGCTCGACCCGACTCTCCATCTTCAATCGGCTCGCCGGCAAAAGCCGCGCATTACCCCCCGCCTAGAAACGAAGGCACGGCCGGCCGCGCCCGGTCACCGGAGCGGAACCCGGTCACGGGAGCGGAAGTTGCGTTACCATGCTTTCCCGCAGCCTTCCCCGCTCGCCCGGACGATCGCGGTGCCCGCGGGGATCACGAGGTCGAGGTGCGATAGCGTGAGAAAAGGAGCATTGCCTTGGTAGAGGCGACCCCGGCGGCAGGGCCGCATGCCGTGATCCTCGGCTGCGCCGGCGAAGCGCTGAGCCCGGCCGAACGCCGCTTTTTCGCCGCGGCCGATCCGGTGGGCTTCATCCTGTTTCGGCGCAACTGCGGCTCGCCCGATCAGGTCCGCAGGCTGGTCGACGCGTTGCGCGGCTGCGTCGGGCGCGGCGCCGCGCCGGTGCTGATCGACCAGGAAGGCGGCCGCGTTGCCCGGCTCCGCCCGCCGCACTGGCGCCTTTACCCCTCGGCCGCTCGGATCGCCGCGTTGCCGGACCCGACCGCGCAGCAGGCGGCCCGGCTCGGCGCCCGCCTGATCGCCGACGACCTCGCTCGGCTCGGCATCACCGTCGCCTGCCTGCCGGTGCTCGACCTGCCGGCGCCCGGGGCCGACCCGGTGATCGGCGACCGCGCCTACGGCAACGATCCCGACCGCAGCGCCCGCCTTGCCCGGGCGGTGTGCCAGGGTCTTTTGGAAGGCGGCGTGCTGCCGGTCCTCAAGCACATTCCGGGTCACGGCCGCGCCCGTGTCGACAGCCATTACGCCTGCCCGGTGGTGACAACCGATCGCGACGAGCTGTCGCGCACCGACTTCGCGCCGTTCCGCGCGCTGGCCGAGATGCCGTGGGCGATGACCGCCCACATCGTCTACCGGGCGATCGACCCGGCGGCGCCGGCGACGTTGTCGCGGCGGCTGATCGCCGAGGTCGTTCGCGGCGAGATCGGCTTTGACGGCGTGCTCGTTTCGGACGATCTGTCGATGCGGGCTCTGGGCGGCGGCCTCGCCGACCGCGCGCGCCGGGCGCTTGCCGCCGGCTGCGATCTGGCGCTCCATTGCAATGGCGACCGCGCCGAGATCGAGGAGATCGCCGCGGCGATCGGGCCGCTGTCCCCCGAGGCTGCGGCGCGGCTGGCCCGCGGCGAGGCCATGCGTCGACCGCCAGGCGAATTCGATCGCGAGGACGCGGAGCGCCGCTTCGATGCGCTGCTCGCAGGGGTGCCGGCATGAACGGCGCCTCGATGGCCGTGAAGATCTATCAGGCCAGCACCTGGGTGTTGCCGGTGGTCTTCGCCGTGACCTTTCACGAAGCGGCGCACGGGTTTGTGGCGCTTCGCTTTGGCGACGACACCGCCTTGCGGGCGCGCCGCGTCACCTTCAACCCGCTCAATCACATCGACCCGTTCGGCACTGTCATTTTGCCGGCGTTCCTGTACCTGACTTCGGGTTTCCTGTTCGGCTACGCCAAGCCGGTGCCGGTCAATTTCAACCGGCTGCGCGATCCGCGGCACGACATGGTGTGGGTGGCATTGGCCGGGCCGGGGACGAATGTGCTGCTGGCTGTCGTGTCGTCGCTGTTGTTTTACGGCGTCGTCTTTCTGCCGCCGAGCCCGGCCGAGTGGATCGCCGCGAACCTGGTTCATTCGCTGCAGATCAACGCGGCATTGTGCGTCTTCAACATGTTGCCGCTGCCGCCCTTGGACGGCGGCCGGGTGGCGGTCGGGCTGCTGCCGCGCGCGCTCGCCTATCCGCTCGCCCGGCTCGAGCCCTACGGCATCCCGATCCTGCTGGCGCTGCTGTTTGTGCTGCCCTGGATCGGCGGCCAGATCGGCCTCAACCTCAATGTCCTCGCCTATGTGATCGGGGTGCCGATGCAGGCGCTGATCGAGTTCGTGCTGAGGATCACCGGGCAAGCCGGATGACTGGGATTGCGCCGCCTGTGGCCCTCACCCACCCACCCCTTGGGGCTGGGTCCCCCCTCTCCCGCACTGCGGGAGAGGGGGCCGAGCGCAGCGAGGCGGGTGAGGGGCGGCGCGCCCGGCCGGAGCAGCTGGTGCTCGATCTCGACGGCTACGAGGGGCCGATCGACCTGCTGCTGACCCTGGCGCGCGAACAGAAGGTCGACCTCTCGAAAATCTCGATCCTGGCCTTGGCCGACCAGTATCTCGCCTTTATCGATCGGCAGCGCCAGTTGCGCCTGGAGATCGCCGCCGATTATCTGGTCATGGCGGCGTGGCTCGCTTACCTGAAATCGCGCCTGCTGCTGCCGCAACCGCCGCTGGGCGACGAGCCGGAAGCGGCTGAGGTCGCGGCGGCCCTGGAGCACCGGCTGAAGCTCCTCGAGGCGATGCAGACCGCGGGCCGCCGGTTGATGGCCCGCCCGCTGCTCGGCCGTGATTTCTTTGTGCGCGGCGCACCCGAAGGTCTGGCGACGGTGGCAGTCCCGGTCTGGCGGCTCGGGCTTTACGAATTGCTGCGCGCCTATGGCGACGGGCACCGGCGCAGCACCGCCGCCGTGGTGGCGATCGAGCCCTCCGCCTTTCATTCGATGGACGAGGCGCTGAAGCGGCTGGCGCGTTTTCTCGGCCGGGTGCCCGATTGGCGCGAGCTGACGCGGTTTCTGCCGGACCAGCGAGGCGGCGAGCAGCGTTGCCGCTCGGCCTTGGCCGCCACCTTTGCCGCGGCCCTCGAACTCGCCCGCGACGGCAGGGTCGAGCTGCGCCAGGACCGCGCCTTCGGCCCGATCTGGCTGCGCAGCCCGCCCTCCGAAGCCGCGCGGCCGGGGGGCGAGGGGGCATTCGGATGAGCGAGCGGGCGCAGCAATTGCGGCTCGTCGAGGCGCTGCTGTTCGCCGCGGCCGAGCCGCTGAGCGAGGAGGTCCTGGCCATGCGCCTCGGCGAGGCGGCCGAGATGCGCGGCCTGCTGAGCGAGCTGGCGCAGGCCTATGCCGGGCGCGGGGTCAGCCTCGTCCGGCTGGCCGGCGGCTGGGCCTTCCGCACCGCCCCTGACCTCGCCCCCGCCTTGCGCATCGAGCGTCCGGTCGCCCGCAGGCTGTCGCGCGCCGCGGTCGAAACCCTCGCGGTCATCGCCTACCACCAGCCGGTAACCCGCGCCGAGATCGAAGCGATCCGCGGCGTCGGCCTCGGCAAGGGCATCATCGACACCCTGATGGAAGCCGGCTGGGTCCGCCCCAAGGGCCGCCGCATGGCCCCCGGCCGGCCGCTGCTGTGGGTGACGACGCCGGGCTTTCTCGCCCATTTCGGCCTCGACAGCCTCAACGACCTGCCGGCGATCGACGAGTTGCGCGCCGCCGGCCTCCTCGACCTCTCCCCACCCACCCTCGGCGAGAACGCACCGGTAAGCGACGAGGGCGCCTAGGCAACAGTGTGCAGGCAAGGGTCGTTCTTCCGCCCAGAAATCTCCCGGGATTCCCCGAAGCGCAGCGCGCGAAACCGAAAACACCAAGGCCGGGAGGACTTCGAGCACGATGGAAAGACGGACAGGCAAGGATTTATGAGTGGGACTACCAGCACGGCGCCGTTGAAGTGTACGATCGACTTGGTCGACATCTCGGGGAATTCGATCCCGAGACGGGGGAGCGCACCGCCGGCCGCGATCCGCCTCGGAGCGTAGAGCGATGAGTGCTCGCGTTGTTCATCGGCTGACCGGATACGACCGGAATACTGAATTGCTGGCGATCGAACATGAGATCCCGCAAAAGGACATCTCACGCGTCAAAGAGATCGCTGGAGTGGCCCCGATGACCCCGACGCGGTCGGCTCCTATCCGCTCGACCAAGCTCGGGCGAAGCAGATCGCGCAGTTGCTGGGCTCAATGGCGGACGTTAGCAAATACGACTTTTTTCTCTAACCTTTCGCGGAATCCTAGCCGGAGAGCCGTCGGACACCGTTGCGTGCCCTCCCCCTTCGTCGTCCCGGCCTACGGGTGAGACGAGAAGGGTAGGTGGGATCTGTCGCCGCCGCGCTTGAGTTGTACCGACGCCCCGAAATGAAGGTGGCTTCTTCCGCACCCCGTCAGTTGCCGAGGTGGAAGAATTCGACGGCGTTGCCGGCCCAGATCTTGCGTTTGTCGGCTTCGGGGACGTCGGCGTAGATCTTGTCGATCAATGGGCGCGAATTCGGCCATTCGCACTCGATATGCGGGAAGTCGGTGGCGAACATGATCCGGTCGACGCCGACATGCTGGCGCTCCTCGACCGCGACTCGCTCGTACTGCACGCTGAAATAGACGTGATCGCGCACATAGTGGCTCGGCAATTCCTTCAATGGCTGGAAGCCGAGATATTCCTGCGCCCAGCCGAGATGGCGCTGGTACCACAGATCCATGTGCTCGAGCCAGAACGGGACCCAGCCGAGCCGGGTCTCGGCAAAGAACACCTTGAGCTTCGGATGCCGCTCGAACACCCCGGCGAGCACCAATTGCGCGATGCTGACCGACGGCGCCAGGCCGAAATTGCACAGCCATTCGAGAAACGGCCGGCGCAGCCGCTGCATGATGACCGGGTCTTCCTTCGGATACTTGAAGGTCGGCTGATTGGCGCGCGCGCCGGTGCGGTAGAACTGGACATGCACGGTGACCGGCATGTCCATGTCGACCGCGGCCGCCCAGAACTTGTCGTCCTCCGGGGTCGGATAGCCTTTGGCGCTGGGCAATGCGCCCATCAGGATGCCCTTCAGCCCGAGCTTTTTGCAATGCGCCATTTCGGCGATCGCGTCGTCGACATTGGTGATTGGAATGACGCCCATGCCAATGAGGCGGTCGGGCGCCACCGCGCAGTATTCTTCGGCGAGCCAGTCGTTGTAGCCGCGGATCACAGCTTTGTAGACCTCGTCATGGCTGATGTTGCGCCAGAACACCGGCCCCGCCACCATCGCCGCAAACAGGACTTCGGCGTCCATGCCGTCGCGGTCCTGCTCCTGGACCCGCTGCTCGGGCGAGCCGGTGCCGGCGGCGTCGGCGACCTTGAGACCGAAAGGCTGCCAGGTGCCCTCGGCCCGGCCGGCGCGCAGATCGAGAAAATTCGCTTCCAGCAGCGGCTGCCCCTCGATCATCAAGGCATCGCCGCCGTCAGGCAGATGGACGGTATGGGGCGCGCGGTCGCGGTACTTCTCCGGCACGCGGTGCACCCACCGCTCGGGCGGGACTTCGAGATGCCCGTCGCTCGACATCAGATCGTATTTCCGCGCCATCGCGCTCTCCGTCGGTGATGATCGGGACCGCAGGCCTCTGGCCTGCATGCGGGCGGGACGCCCGCGCTCCAGTCACGTCGCATACTGCACCAATGCGCCGGGGGCCGGGCAGTAGTCGAGGCATTCGCCGCAGCCGGTGCATTTCGGCGGCTGCACCTCGTAGAGATGGCGCGGCTCCAGCAGCATCGGCCGGATCGCCAATTCCGGGCAGACCTCGCGGCACAGGCCGCAGGAATTGCAGATCGCGTAGTCGATCCGCACCTTCATCGCCAAGCCTTCATCGGATGCCGCCGATCTGATGCAGCAGGTAGCCCAATGCTTCCTCGACCGGCTGCTGGGTCTCGGGGGTCGCGCACAGGAAGTCGATCTGGAACTTGCCTTCCATGAAATGCATCAGCTCTTCGTCGCGCTGCGAGAGATGCTCGTGGCGCACCAAGGGGTCGGCGACCCGGTCGAGATAGGCCATGATGCCGATGCAGGCGTTGGCCTCCTGGTAATAATTCTGCGCGGCGCGGGCCAAGGGGTGGATGTGCGGGAACATCATCGACATGCCGAAATAGGCCGGCAGCGGCTGGGCGTTGGCCTGGGCGATGTCCATCAGCTCGCGTTCGTGCTTGATCCAGCCTTTGCCGAGCAATACGTCGGCGTGCAGCTTCGAGTGCTTGCACTCGTCCCAGACCTGGCGGGCGCGCATCCGCTGCAGATCGATGTAGCGCTCCTGGTCGGCGATATCGACCGACAAGAGCTGACCCGACATCTGCTTGATCGACATGTGCACGCCCTCGGCGGCATAACCGCGCAACGCCCGGTCTCGTTTCCAGTCTTCGTCGTTGCTGGCCAATTCGCGCTCGATCTCGGCGAGGGTGCGCTGCAAGGAGATCTCCCAACCCTTGACGCATTGCTCGCGGGTCAGGCGCAGCCGGAACTCGGCCCCGGGCGCCCCCGGCATCACCGGCCACACCCATTTGTCGCAGAACCGTTCGAGGATCGGATGCATCCTTGTCTCCGTGCCTAAGTCTCCGGCCGTTCCGCAGAAACACTTACCGCCTAACCGTCGTCCCCGCGTAAGCGGGGACCCAGAGCAACCACCCGGGAGCCGGCCGCCCTGGGTTCCCGCTTTCGCGGAAATGACGGAAGTTTGCTCATGCCGGCTAATTCCGCCACGCCTCGGGCGGGGGCGGGACCATCGAGCGGCCGGTCTCGGCCTCGACGATCGACCCTTCGGCCGGGCAATACATCAGGCATGCGGTGCACCCGGGATAGGTGCATTTATCGATGTCGATCTCGATGCGGTGCAACGGCTCCAGGGCCACATAAACGGCGTTCAAATCGATCTCGCGGCACACGACATAGCACATCCGGCATTCGGTGCAGCGCTGGTGATCGATTTTGAGGGTGGCCATGCCCGGCTCCTTTAGTCCATCACCTGCACCCGCGGCAGCGGCGGCTCCGGCGTCTCGCGGTCGAGCACGAAATCGCCGAGCTCGTGCAGAAACCGGCCATAGTCGCGCTTGGCGACGGCGCAGGCCCAGCGGCACAGTTCGGCCTCGACCGGCTTTTCGACGAACTCCTCGACGATGCGGCGGCCCATGTTGATGTGGCTGCGGTTCTCGACCGCCTGGCTTGCGAAGACGCCCTTGAGATCGGGGTCGGCGGTCGCCGCGGCCAGCCGCTCCATCCACTCGTATTCGATGACCTTGGGGCCGAGATTGAGTGCGGCGATGCGGATCGGGTGGGGTAAGTCGCGAGGTTGCGCAGTGAAAACACGTAATACGCCAAGGCCAAGTCGACCGAGAACCGGCCATAGGGCTGATGAAACGCCTCTTTCTGGGTGGCGACGGCGCCGCGGCGCAGCAACGCGTCCAGATACAGCATCTCGTGGGTTAATTCGTCGACGATCTGCTTCGAGAACAAGTATTTGACCGAGGCCGGGAAGTCGTTCATCTCCAGCCCCTGGCCCCAGCCGCCGTATATGTAGTAAAACATCCGCTCGAGCGTCCACAGCCGGCCGATCAGCCGGGCGGCGGCAGCGGCATCCAGGCCGCCATCTCCGGCCCTCTCGATCACCGCCTCGATCGGGGTAGCGCGGCTTTCCACCCGGCTCTTGCCGATCAGCTCCTGCGCCAGCTCCCGCCCCGGCAGGTCGGGCATAATCCGTCGCCTAGGCGCTCACGGCTCGTAGACCGCAAAGCATTTGTTGGAATTGAAAATCCAGCTTTCGACGAATGACGTCTCGGTCGGCCGCCGTCCGAGCGCGTCCATCGCGCCCATCAGGCACATCCAATTCAAGATTTCCTGCTGACCGCTGTCCTCGACCGCACTCAGCGGGCGCTCGCGCCAAGCCGCGTAATCGCTTTTTACCAGCGCGTCGTAGAGCCCGCGGTCGGCCGGGACGTCGGGATAAAGCAGGTAGTTCTTCGGCGTCAGAAACGCGTGCGACCAGCTCGACGACGCGATCAGGGCGACCCGCCACGGGCTGTCCGCGGCTACCCGCGCGCACGCGGCACCAAGATCGAAGCAGCGCCACGGGGCAGGGGAGGGCGGATCGAAATCGGCCTCGGACGGCAACTCGCTCAACGAGCGCACACCGGCCTCTTGGGCGATGACCCGGCGGCCGTAGCAATTGACCTGGAACGGCAGCACTGGATAGGGGAAGCCCCGCCGATCGTAATCGAGGAACAGCAAAGTGTTCAGAAACGCATGGCCGAGCTGGTGATGCAATGGCCGATAGGCGTAGGACACGTCGAACCCGGTTTCGAGCAACTTCGAGGCGATGTATTTGCCGGCATCGCGATGCCCGCGGTACTCGAAGACCTTGTCCTTGGGCTCGTTCCACGCATTTTGGGTGCGATGGGTCTCCCATGGCTTCGGCGCCATCCCGTCATAGGCCAACAGGCAGAACGGCGGGATGATGTCCTCGCGGAAATTTTCGTACTGGTCGTCGCCCCAGATCACGACCAGGTCGGGGGCGAACTCGTCGAGCACGCGCCGCGCGTTGCGAAAACCAGCGAGCAATGCCTCGCGGTGCCGCCGCGCCGCCGCCAATCCCTGGTCGGCGCCGTATTCCTCGCGCATCGCCGCGGGCCAGCCCTCGGGACGGCGGTATTGCTCGGGCAGCGCCGGGTCGTCGAGAACCCGCTTCAGGATGCGCCCCATGCTCTCGTCGGTTCCCGAAAGCGGCGGAAAATGGGTGACGCCGAGGCCCAGAATCTCTCCCATCGCATATCCTCCCAGCGGGCGGCGAGCCCGATCCCTGCGTTACGTTCGCCGCGCTTTTTTGTCAAGGACGCGCACCCGCGGGGTCCGGCGATTCGCCGGCCCGGGTTGCAGAATCTACCTGTTCTAAATGCCACGCCCACCGGATTTCGCCGGGTGCCGTCCCGGCGTTGCGCAAACCCGCTCGGTTGTGGCAAGAAAGCGCCCGGGGGATACAGCACCAAGGGGGCTCTGCGATGCCGTCTCGTGGCGTCAGCCGTCGCGCGCTGTTTGCCGCACCGCTCCTGGTTGCGCCGGGCGCGTTTGCGGCCCTGCCGGCGCGGGCGGGCGAGGGCGATTTTTATTCCTTTCTCTACACCGTGCGCCGCGACGCCGCCGCGCAGGGCATCCGGCTTTCGACAGTGGAATTGGCTCTGCGCAACGCTCGGTATCTGCCTCACGTCATCGAGTTGGATCGCCGGCAACCCGAACAGGTGCTGACCTTTGCCCAGTATCTGCAGAAGACGGTCACCCCGCAGCGCGAGGAGAACGCCCGCCGTCAGCTGTTTGACAACCGGGTGCTGCTGGATGCGGTCTGGCGGCGCTACAATGTCGAGCCGCGCTTTATTGTGGCGTTGTGGGGGCTCGAAAGCGATTTCGGCGCGGTCACCGGCAACTACATGGTAGTTTCGTCCCTGGCCACGCTCGGCTTTGACGGACGGCGGGGGCCCTATTTCCGCGGCGAATTGATCGCGGCATTGCGCATCCTCGATCAGGGCAACATCGGGGTCGGGAACATGACCGGCTCATGGGCCGGGGCGATGGGCCAATGCCAGTTCATGCCGTCGACCTTTCTCGGCTATGCGGTCGATTACGACGGCGACGGGCGCCGCGACATCTGGACCGACCGCGCCGACGTGTTGGCCTCGATCGCCAATTTCATCGCCCATCTCGGCTGGCGCAACGGCGAGACCTGGGGCCGGGCGGTGCTCCTTCCGCCCGGGTTCAGCGCGCGCTTCACCGGCCTCGAGATCAAAAGGGCAACCGCGGAGTGGAGCCGGATGGGGGTCCGCAGCACCAATTCCGGCCCGCTCGGCGGACGAGAGGTCCAGGCCTCGCTGGTCATGCCCGATGGCGCCGAGGGGCCGGCATTGCTCGTCTACGACAATTTCCGAAGCATCATGAGGTGGAACAAATCCACCTACTTTGCCGCCGCGGTCGGCTATCTCGCCGACAGCATGGCGGGCCGAGAGCGCGTCGAGCACGGCTGATCGCGCGCGGTTTGGGGGCGGGGGAACGATGGCGATGCAAGCCGGCGGCCGGATCCGGGCCGTGGCGCCGATGGTGCTGCTCGGCCTGCTGCTCGCCGGCTGCGGTTCGCAGCCGCGGACCGGCAATTACGGCGCCAACCATTATGCGGCCGGCCATCCGATGTACCGGGTCGGCGAGCCCTACCGGATCAAGGGGATCTGGTATTATCCGCAGGTCGATTACGATTACGACAAAACCGGGACCGCTTCCTGGTACGGCGAAGCATTCGAAGGGCGATACACCGCCAATGGTGAAATCTTCGACCTCAATCAGCTGACCGCGGCTCACACCACCTTGCCGATGCCGAGCATCGTCGAGGTGACCAATCTCGACAACGGCCGTTCCCTCCAATTGCGGGTCAACGATCGCGGCCCTTTTGTCGACCGCCGGCTGATCGACGTGTCGCGGCGGGCGGCGCAGCTGCTCGGCTTCGAGACCCGGGGCACGACGCCGGTTCGGGTCAAGGTGCTGAAGGACGAGAGCATCGCCGCGGCCGAGGAGGTGATGCACGGTGGCGGCCAGATCATGGTCGCCGCAGCGACGGCCGCAGCCGCGACGACAGCGGGTTCGCCGCCGGTGCACTCACCCCCAGCTGCCCCGCCTCCGGTGTCGCGGCTCGCCGCTGCACCACCCGCGGCACCGGCGCCGACCGGGGCGCGGCCGGCGCTGCCGCCGCAAACAGCAATGGCGCGCAACCAAACGCCGCCCCCGCAATCGAGCACCGCGTCGCCGCGATCGCGCATGGCTCGTCCGGCCCCGTCCCGATTTGCCCTGATCACGCCCGCGGAGGCGGCGGAGCTGCCGCCGGCCCAAATGCCCGTGCGCGAGCCCACAACCATCGCAACACCGACCCCCGTCCCACAAATGCCGCCTTCATCGCCGAGGATGGCGACGGCGCCGAAGGGGTCGTCGGGCGGGATCTTCGTCCAGGCCGGGGCGTTCTCGATGCGCGACAATGCGCAGCGGGTGCAGTCGCGCATCGCGGCCTTGGGAAGCGTTCGGGTGATGACCGCCTCGATCAACGGCATCGAAGTCTATCGCGTGCGGCTGGGTCCGCTGCAGAGCGTGGAGCTGGCGGACCGGGTGCTCTCGCGGGTCGTCGAAAGCGGCTACCCCGAGGCGCGGATCGTCACCGACTGATGACGCGCGGCGACCCGGGCAAATGGAGACGACAATGGGCATGATGCCGCGTTTCGTCGGAATTCTGGTCGCGGCGCTGCTCGCAGCGGGCCTCGCCTGGCAGCCTGCGGCGGCGGTGAAGGTCAATTCCAAGGCCAAGGCGGCCGCTGCCGCGGCCCCGCCGGCCGCGTCGTCCACGCCGGGCGTCGGCATCGACACCCAGGCGAAGCATGCGATCATCGTCGAGGTCGAGACCGGCGCCGTGCTGCTCGACAAGGCCGCCGACGAGCGCATGCCGCCGGCTTCGATGAGCAAGATGATGACCGCCTATATGGTCTTCGACATGCTGAAAAAGGGGCAGGCCAAGCTCACCGATGAGCTGCCGGTCAGCGAAAAGGCGTGGCGGACCGGAGGATCGAAGATGTTTGTGCCGCTCGGCGGCAAGGTCAGCATCGCCGACCTGGTGCGCGGGATGGTCGTCCAGTCCGGCAACGACGCCTGCGTCGTTCTCGCCGAAGGGCTCGCCGGCAGCGAGCAGGCCTTTGTCGATCTGATGAACCAGAAGGCCAAGGAGATCGGGCTCAACGACAGCCACTTCGCCAATGTCGACGGCCTGCCCGACCCGGAGCACTGGGTGACGGCGCGCGACCTGGCGACCCTGGCATTCCGCACGATCAAGGACTTCCCCGATTATTATAAGATTTATAGTGAGATGGACTTCGCCTTCGACAACATCAAGCAGGGCAACCGCAACCCGCTGCTCTACAAGAACGACGGCGCCGACGGGCTGAAGACCGGGCATACCGAGGAGGCGGGGTACAGCCTGACCGCGTCGGTCAAGCGCGGCGACCGGCGCATCGTCATGGTGCTGGGCGGCCTGCCGACGATGAGGGCGCGGGCGCAGGAGAGCGAAAGGCTGATCGAGTGGGCGTTCCGCGAGTTCAACGATTATCGGCTGTTCGCCGCCGGGGACAAGGTCGACGACGCCGCGGTCTGGCTCGGCGGCGCCGCGCGGGTGCCGCTCTCGGTCGCCAAGGAGCTGGTCGTGACCTTGCCGCGCAAGGTGCGCCGGGAGATGCAGGTCTCGGTGCAGTACGACAGCCCGATCCCGGCGCCGATCGAGCAGGGCGAAGCGGTCGGCAAGATCGTCGTCACCGCCCCCGACATGACACCGCACGAGGCGCCGCTCGTCGCCGCGGCGAATGTCGGCCGCATGGACGCGATGGGCCGCATCGTCACGCTCGCGGGCTATCTGGTCTGGGGCGGGCGGCGCTGAGCGCGATGCCGCGCGGCCGGTTCATCACCATCGAGGGCGGCGAGGGCGCCGGCAAGTCGACCCAAGTGCCGCTGCTGATGGCGGCCCTCGAGCGCGCCGGGGTCGCGGCGTCGGCAACACGCGAGCCGGGCGGGTCGCCGGGCGCCGAGGCGATCCGCCGCCTGCTGCTCGAAGGCGAGAGCGAGCGCTGGGATGCGCCAGGGGAGGCATTGCTGCTGGTGGCGGCGCGCCGCGACCACGTCGCCAAGCTGATCGAGCCGGCGCTCGCGCGCGGGATCTGGGTCGTGTGCGACCGCTTTGCCAATTCGACGCTCGCCTATCAAGGGTATGGAAGGGGGCTGAAGCCGGAGGACCTCGCCGCGCTGCACCGTTTCGCGCTCGGCGATTTTGCCCCCGATCTGACCGTGATCCTCGATCTGCCGGTCGAGACCGGGCTCGCCCGCATCGCCGCCCGCATTGCCGCGCGGGCGACGGCCGCCGATCGCTTCGAGCGCCTCGACCGCGCGTTCCACGACCGGCTGCGCGACGGCTTCCATCGGATCGCCGCTGCCGAGCCCGGGCGCTGCGTACTGGTCGACGCCGCGGGCAACCCGCAATCGGTGCATCGTGCCGTGCTCGACCTAGTCGGGCAGCGGCTGGGGGTGACGTGGCGGGGCCGGCCGGATGGCCGGCAGCCGGCCTGATCCGCCGTTCGAGAATTGGCATCGCGCGTGGCCCGCGGGGTTGAGACGGCAGCCGAGGCGGAGAGCGCGATACTGCCGCCGCGGGCCAACCCCGATCTGGTCGGCCATGAGGCCGCCGAGCGCGAGCTCGAACGCCTCTACCGCGCCGGCCGGCTGCCGCATGCGATCCTCTTGGGCGGCCCGCGCGGCATCGGCAAGGCGACCTTGGCCTTTCGTTTCGCACGCTTTCTGCTGGCCCGAGGGGATCACGGAGCCCACGGGGATCATGGGGTCGACGGCGATCACGCCGGTGGTTCGGACGGCTGGTTCGCCGGCGGACGGCGAGACCGGGCTCGCGATCGACCCCGAAAGCGGGGTGTTTCGCCGGGTGGCGGCCGCCGGCCATGCCGATCTGCTGACCGTCGAGCGCGCCTGGGATCAGCGCCGGCGACGCCTGCGCGGGGAGATAATCGTCGAGGATACGCGCGAGATCGCCGAATTTTTCCGGCTGACGGCGGCGGAGGAGGGGTGGCGCATCGTCGTCGTCGACGGCGCCGAAGAGATGAACCGGAACGCGGCCAACGCGATCCTCAAGATCCTCGAGGAGCCGCCGGCCCGCGCAGTGCTGCTGCTGGTCAGCCACAGCCCCGGCCGGCTGACGCCGACCATCCGCTCGCGCTGCCGGCAGCTGGCGCTCGCGCCGTTGCCGGCCGATATCGCGTCCCGGCTGATCCGGCAGCGCCGTCCGCAGCTCGAAGACGCCGAGGCCGCGGCGCTCGCCGCGCTGTGCGGCGGCAGCGTCGGGCGCGCGCTCGAGCTCGCCGATGCCGGCGGGCTCACGCTCTACGGTTCGCTGCTCGAATTGCTGTCGCAGATGCCGGGAATCGACATCGGCCGGCTGCACGGCCTGGCCGACCGGCTCGGCCGCGCCGATGCGGAAGAGGCCTATCGGGCGACCGAGGAATTGCTGTCGCAGTTTCTCGCCCGCATGGCTGCGGCAGCGGCGCGTCGGCAGCTCGGCCCGGACCCGGTGCAGGCCGGCGAGATCGTCGCCGGGGAGGGTGCGGCGATGCGAGGTCTCGGCGCCCGCGCCGACCCCGCGCGCTGGGCCGGCCTGCGCGCCGAAATCGAGCACCGTTTCGCCGCCGCTCGGGAGCTCAACCTCGACCGCAAGCAGACGATGCTCGGCGCGTTCTTTGCCATCGACGGCCTCGCGCGCTAGAAACCGCGGGGCTCGCGCTGGATCGCGGGCGGTCCCGGCCCATATCTGGGCTTTGGCCCATATCTGGGCTCCGGAGAGGATGATGAGCGCGGAGCGGCCCTGTTTCGTCACCACGCCGATCTATTACGTGAACGACCTGCCGCATCTCGGCCACGCCTACACCACGGTCGCGTGCGACGCGCTGGCGCGCTTCATGCGGCTCGACGGGCGCCGGGTCAAATTCCTGACCGGAACCGACGAGCACGGTCAGAAGGTCGAGCAGTCGGCGCGCGCCGCCGGAATTTCCCCGCAAGAATTCGCCGACCGCATCTCGGCGGCGTTCCGCGAGGTGACGCACCTGCTCGATATCAGCAACGACGAATTCATCCGCACCACCGAGCCGCGCCATGCCCGCGCGGTGCAGGCGATCTGGCAGGAGCTCGAACGCCGCGGCGAGATCTATCTGGGCCGTTTCGCCGGCTGGTATTCGGTGCGCGACGAGGCGTTTTACGACGAGGGCGAGCTGGTCGGCGGCCCGCACGGACCGAGGGCGCCGAGCGGGGCCGAGGTCGAATGGCTCGAGGAGGAGAACTATTTCTTTCGGCTGTCCGCCTGGCAGGACCGGCTGCTCGCCTATTACGAGGCGAACCCCGAGGCGGTGGCGCCGCGCAGCGGGCGCAACGAAGTCGTCAGCTTTGTCCGCGGCGGGTTGAAAGACCTGTCGGTCTCGCGGACCAGCTTCAACTGGGGCATCCCGGTGCCGGGCAATCCCCGGCACGTGATCTATGTGTGGCTCGACGCGCTGACCAACTACCTCACCGCGCTCGGCTATCCGGATGTGAAGAACATCGAGTTTTCAACGCTCTGGCCTACCGTTCTTCATGTAGTGGGCAAGGACATCCTGCGCTTCCACTCGGTGTACTGGCCGGCCTTTCTGATGGCCGCCGGGCTCGATCCGCCGCGCCGGGTGTTTGCCAATGGCTGGTGGACGGTCGAGGGCGAGAAGATGTCGAAATCGCTCGGCAACGTCGTGCCGCCACAGCAGCTGGTCGATACCTACGGGGTCGATCCGGTGCGCTATTTCCTGTTGCGTGAGTTGCCCTTCGGCAGCGACGGCGACTTTTCCCATCGCGCCGTGGTGGGCCGGCTCAACAGCGATCTGGCCAATGATTTCGGCAATTTGGCGCAGCGCGTGCTGGTCATGATCAATCGCGACTGCGACGCCGCGGTGCCCGAGCCGGGCACGCTCGCCGCCCCCGACCGGGCCTTGCTCGACAACGCCGGCGGTCTGCTCGAGACGGTGCGCAAGCATATGGAAGAGCAGGCCTTTCACCTCGCGCTCGAGGCGATCTGGCGGGTTGTGTCCGAGGCCAACCGGTATGTCGACGAGCAGGCGCCTTGGGCGTTGCGGCGCAGCGACCCGGCACGGATGCGGACCGTGCTGTACGCCCTTGCCGAGACGATCCGTCATCTTGCAATCCTCGTGCAACCCTTTGTTCCAGGGTCGGCGACGAGGCTTCTGGACCAGCTTGCCGTGCCCGCGGGGTCGCGCGATTTCGCCGCGCTCGGGGCGGCCCCGCTGGTCGCCGGCGCACGCTTGCCGAAACCCGAAGGGATCTTTCCACGGTTTGTCCAGGCGGCGGCCGAATGAGCGGCGCGGGCAGGGGCGCCTTGCTGGTCGACAGCCATTGCCATCTCGACTTTGCCGATTTCGCGGCGGAGCGCGAGGCGGTTATCGCTCGCGCCCGAGCCGCCGGGGTCGGAACGATGCTGACCATCGGGACCCGCCTCGACCGGTTCCCGCAGGTGCGCGCGATCGCCGAGACCGATGACGCGATCTGGTGCTCGGTCGGCGCCCATCCGCACGAGGCGGCCGACCATGCGGCGGTGCTGCCCGCCGAGCTGGTGGCGCTGGCAGCTCACCCCAAGGTCGTCGGCATCGGCGAGACCGGGCTCGATTTCCATTATGATTTGAGCCCGCGCGAGGTTCAGGAGCGGGTCTTCCGCGCCCATATCGCGGCCTCGTGCGCGACCGGGCTGCCGCTGATCATCCATGCCCGCAACGCCGATAGCGAGATAGCATCCATTCTTGAAGCAGAACAACCGCCGCCTGGCGTAATGCATTGTTTCAGCAGCGGCCGGCCTTTAGCCGAGGCCGCATTGGCCGTCGGTTTCTACATCTCGATCTCCGGGATCGTGACCTTCAAGAATGCCGAAGATCTGCGCGCGATCGTGCGCGACCTGCCGCTCGACCGGCTGCTGGTCGAGACCGACAGCCCGTATCTCGCCCCGGTGCCCTATCGCGGCAAGCGCAACGAGCCGGCCTATGTCGCGGCGACCGCGGCGGCCGTCGCGGCATTGAAGGGGATCGAGCCCGAACATCTGGCGGCGGCGACCACCGCGAATTTCTTTCGCCTCTTCGCCAAGGCCGCACCCGCCCCAAGCCGACCCGATCGATGAAGGTGACGATCCTCGGCTGCGGCGCTTCGACCGGGGTCCCGGCGATCGGCCCGAACTGGGGCAGCTGCGACCCGGCCGACCCGCGCAACCGGCGCCGCCGGGCGTCGGTGCTGGTCGAGATCCCGGGGTCGAGCCCGGCAACGCCGGTCATGATCCTGATCGACACCTCGCCCGATCTGCGCGAGCAGCTGATCGATGCGCGGGTGGCGCGGCTCGACGCGGTGCTGATGACCCACGCGCATGCCGACCACCTGCACGGCATCGACGATCTGCGCTCGTTGAACCGGCTGATGCGCGCGCCGATCCCGCTGTGGGCCGACGGCAAGACCCTGATGGAGATCGGCCATCGCTTTGGCTATGTGCTCGAGCCGCCGGCCGAACCGGGGCGATACTACAAGCCCTGCCTGGTGCCGCACGAGATCGATCGCCCGTTTATGGTCAATAGGATCGAGGTCGTACCCTTCGCGCAGGATCACGGGTTCGGCACGACCTTGGGCTTTCGCATCGGGCCGATGGCCTATTCGACCGATGTGACCGAGCTCGACGACACCGCCTTTGCGGCGCTCGCCGGTGTCGAGTTGTGGATCGTCGACTGCATGCGCCGTGCGCCGCACCCGACCCACAGCCATCTCGACAAGACCTTGTCGTGGATCGCCCGGGTGCGTCCGCGGCGCGCGGTGCTGACCCATATGGATCAGAGCCTCGACTATCGCGAGCTCAGCACTGAACTTCCCGCCGGGGTCGAGCCCGGCCAGGACGGTCTCGTCATCGCGCTGCCGGACCCGTAGGGCGCGGCTGTCGGAAACCCTTACACCCGCGCGGCGCCGGCCACGGGTTAAATCGGACCTCGCCCGCGCGCGAGTTCCAAGATTTTCCATAATATATATTATGCGACAAGGCCATGTAGGCGCCGGATCAAAATGTCACCCCTGTGCCAATGAACTCCCCATAGAGATGACACTCCCCGGAGGTTTTTCGGGGGGTGTCTGGGGTGACGGTTCGGCTGATGAGCGATCGGGAGCTTGGGCGGCTCGAGGTGCTGCGGGATTTGGATCATCGGCGGTTGACGAGCGCGGCTATCTGGAGGCCTGGGGCAAGCCGATTGCCTTCTACAGCGACAAGCATGGCGTGTACCGGGTCAACCATGCGGGAGCGCTGGGCGGTGACGGCATGACCCAGTTCGGCCGGGCGGTGCACGCGCTCAACATCGACATCATCTGCGCCAATTCGAGCCCGGCCAAGGGTCGGGTCGAGCGCGCGCACAAGACCGTTGCAGGACCGGCTGGTTAAGGAATTGCGGCTGGCCGGGGTGCGCACCCTGGCCGAAGGCAACGCCCTGCTTCCGCGGTTCATGGCCGATCACAACATCCGCTTTGCCAAGCCGCCGGCGAACGCCAGGACCTGCATCGGCCTCTGCGCGCCGGCGACGATCTCGACGACGCCTTTGCCTGGAAGGAGGACACAGCCAGTAGACCCAACGTGGAGATGTCAGTGGCCGCCCAAGCTGGAAATCGTCCGGGGCCTGCCACCACGTTGACGGCCGGCGGCACTTCCGCCACATGATGTGCCTGGGGCCACGGCGGTCGATATCCGCGCGCGGCCGTCCGCATCAGCGAAGGAGATCCCGCATGGGCGTGGCTGCGATGAACCATTTCACGGTGTTGAGCGACGATCTCGAAGCGACTCGCCGGTTTTATTGCGACCTGTTCGGGTTCAGGGTCGGGTGGCGCCCGCCTTTCCAGTTTCCCGGCTGGTGGCTCTATGCCGACGGCGACGCGCCGATCCTGCACGTGATCCACCGCGATCCGTTGCCGAAGGAGCGCGCCGGCGTGCTCGACCATATGGCGTTCAGCGCCAAGGACCTGCCCGCGACCGTCGCGACCCTGAACCGCGAAGGCATCGAGTACGAGCTGCGCCGCCTCCCCGGCGGCGGCATCTGGCAGCTGTTCTTCAACGACCCGCACGGCGCCAAGGTCGAGTTCGACTTTGACAAGGACGAGTTGGCGCCTCCGGGTTACACCGCAGCCTGATCGGCGACACCGACCCTGCTCTCGACCGGCTCCTTCCGGCCGCCGCGCCGGCGCGGCCTGCACTTCCCCGTCCGGCAACCGGCGGCGCGAGTAGGCCGGCCGCACCGGCGCGCATCAGTCTTGCCGCTCGCAATGGTGTGTCGATAAACTTTACACACCCTTCAGGAGCGCGACAAAAAGAGCATCTGTTTCACGTTCTTATGCCGGTGGCGCGATTCTTGCACCGCTTATCTGTTGCCGAGCGACCGGCGTCTCCCGGCTTGGGAGAGAACGGCGCAGGAGAGAACCTTATGCTGCAGGCGTTCCCCTCGACAGATCAGAAGCTGCCGCTGTCGACCGCGATATTGTCGAATGTCGCGTTGGTGTTGCTGATGTGGAACCTGGCGCTGCGGGCCGTGCTGTTGCTTGGCGGCTGGGCCAGAATGCCGCTGTAGCGGAGCAGCGGGCCAGGCGGCCGGGCTAGCGATGCCAACCATATAGACGGCGCGCATTTCTTTCTCCTCGCCCCCGCCCACGGGTCCGGCCCTTTGGCCCGGCCCGAGGACAGTGTGGATGGCCCCGGGTTGCAAGGGATTTTGGCGTTTCTGCATCAAAAGCGGGGCGGGTGCCAAGCGGCAAATTCGCTCCGCTAGCGCGCATCGGCATGCCGTGCCGCCAGCAGCATGGCCTTGTCGAGTTGCCCGTAGAAGCGTTTTGTCGCGACGCCAACCGGGTACCCGCCGTTTCCGAGGGCTCCTCCCCAGGCGCCGAAATCGGCACAGCCCGAAGGCGATGCGGGCGGTCTGGGCCGCGCTTTCCCGGAGATGCCCTCGCACAGCCCGCTGTCGTGCAGGACACGGCCCAAATAGGCGCCGACGCCAAAGGCGAGCCGATTGGCGGGCCGCCCCGCCCGGATCCACGCGTCGAGATTGCCGATGCCCCAATTGTAGGCGGCGATCGCGTCGGGCCAGGCGCCGTACCGGCGGTAGAGCTGCGCCAGATAGGCGCGGCCGAGCTCGCGATTCTGCATGGTGTCGAACCGGTCGCCGCCGCCGACATCGCTGGCCGCGGCCTCGCTGACCTGCATCGGTCCCTGCGGCCCGGTCGGATCCGTGCGCCACATCGCCTCGTCCGCGCCGTGGCTCGAACTCGGCGCCGTCAACCGCAAAGGCGACGCGGTCGAGGGGGGTGCCGATGGGCCCCGCCGCCGCAGGGCGCGGCGCCTTGCGCTCGCCCGCCAGCGCCGCCGCGGCGACCAGCTGGCTCAGCAAAAGGATCGTCGCCGCCAGTCGTGAACAGCGCATCTTCAACGTTTGGTAATGGCTTGGTAAGCACAGTTTAGCTGATGTTAACGGATGGTCAATACAAGAATGGCCGAATCTGCGGCATTAATGGGTTAACGAAATCCCACTCAATCTATTATAGTTAACGGGCGTGAGCCGCCCGGCGCATCCGACTGCGTCGCCAGACAGCGGCGGCCGGCGACAGGCGCGGCGGCCGAGGGGCTCCGCTACAGCACCTCGAACAAGCCCGCGGCACCCATGCCGCCACCCACGCACATGGTCACGACGACAAAGCGCACGCCGCGCCGCCTGCCCTCGATCAGCGCGTGGCCAACCATGCGCGCGCCCGACATGCCATAGGGGTGGCCGATCGCGATGGCGCCACCGTCGACGTTGTACCGTTCGGGGTCGATGCCGAGCCGGTCGCGGCAATAGAGCGCCTGCACGGCGAAGGCCTCGTTGAGCTCCCACAGCCCGATGTCGCCGACCTTGAGCCCGTGCTGCCGCAGCAGCTTGGGCACGGCGAAGACCGGGCCGATCCCCATCTCGTCGGGAGCGCAGCCGGCGACCGCGATGCCGCGATAGGCGCCGAGCGGCTGGAGCCCGCGGCGCTCGGCCTCCTTGGCCTCGATCAGCACCGAGGCCGAGGCGCCGTCCGACAGCTGCGAGGCATTGCCGGCGGTGACGAAGCGGCCCTCCTTGACCGTCTGCCCATCTCGAAACACCGGCTTCAGCGCCGCCAGCCCGGCGATGGTGGTCGATGGCCGGTTGCCCTCGTCCCTGTCGAGTGCGACCGCAACCGACGAGGCTTCGCCGGTCTCGCGGTTCTCGACCCGCATCATCGAGGGGAGCGGGGCGATTTCCTGGTCGAGGCGGCCCCCGGCCTGCGCCGCCGCCGTGCGCAGCTGCGATTCGAGCGCATAGACGTCCTGGGCCTCGCGGGTCACCTGACAGCGCTCGGCGACGATCTCGGCGGTCTCGATCATCGTCATGTAGAGATCGGGCCGATGCTCGACGAGCCACGGGTCCTGCGCGCGGTATTCGTTGCGCTGGTCGTTCTGCACCAAGGAGATCGACTCGACCCCGCCGCCGACCGCGATCGCCATGCCGTCATGCACGATCTGTTTGGCCGCGGTCGCGATCGCCATCAGCCCCGAGGCGCATTGCCGGTCGACCGTCATCCCGGCGACCGAAACCGGCAATCCGGCGCGGATCGCCGCCTGGCGGGCGATGTTGTAGCCGGACGAGCCCTGCTGCAATGCCGCGCCGAGCACGACGTCCTCGATCTCGGCCGGGTCGATGCCGGCGCGCCGCACCGCCTCGGCGACGACGTGGCCGGCCAATGCCTGCGCCTGGGTGTCGTTGAAGGCGCCGCGATAGGCCTTGCCGATCGGGGTGCGGGCGGTCGAGACGATGACGGCTTCGCGCATGACGGTCTCCCTTCGCTCGCGGCGAGTAAAGGATGCGCCGATCGGGCGTCGCGGGCAAGCCGGGCGGGTACCCGGTGGGGGCCACGGGCCACCCTGCCCTACTTCCCACGGCTGGTTTCGCGGTCGGCCGGACGCCGGGCGATGGATCTGGCGTCGCCGGTGCGGCGGGCCGATAGTCGCTGCACCGGGCGACCGGAAGCGGGCGGAGGGCGGCGATGCAATGGCGGATCGGGGCGGTCGCGGTGACCAAGATCGTCGAGCTCGAGGTCACCGGCGGCAGCCGCTTTCTGCTGCCCCAGGCGACATATGAAGAAATATTGCCGATCGACTGGCTGCGGCCCGATTTCGCCGACGAGCGCGGCCGACTTAAGATGAGCGTGCACGCGCTGATGGTCGAGACCCCGAGCCGGCATATCATCGTCGACACCTGCCTCGGCAACGACAAGGAGAACCGCCGCATCCCGGCGTGGAACCGGATGCAGACGAATTTCCTCGCCGACCTCGCCGCCGCCGGCTATCCCGCGCGAGACGATCGACACGGTCGTGTGCACCCATCTCCATGTCGACCATGTCGGCTGGAACACGATGCTGGCCGGCGGGCCGGTCGGCAACCGGTGGGTCCCGACCTTTCCCAATGCGCGCTATCTGATGGGCCGGGTCGAGCACGCGCACTGGACCGCGCAGCGTGAGCGCGACGACATGCAGGCGGTGCTCGCCGATTCGGTGACGCCGGTGTGGGAGGCCGGTCTCGTCGACCTGGTCGAGACCGACCATCGCATCTGCGATGAAGTCAGCCTGGTGCCGACCCCGGGCCATACTCCCGGCCATGTCAGCCTGCGCATCGCCTCCGCGGGCGAAGAGGCGCTGATCACCGGCGACCTCATGCACCACCCCTGCCAGATCGCCCGCCCTGACTGGTGCTCGACCGCCGATTCCGATCCGGCGGCGGCGCGCGCCACCCGCGAAACCATGCTGGCCCGCCTCGCCGACGCCCCGACCCTGGTCATCGGCACCCATTTCGCCGGCCGCACCGCCGGCCACGTCGTGCGCGACGGCGACACCTACCGCCTCGCCGTCTGAAACGCGCCACCCGCCCTGTTTGCACGAGGCGCATAATCGGTGTTATGGAAAATCGGCGCTGCTTTTTTCAGAGGGAGGTGGTGGCACTTGAAATCACTCCGCATCAGGGAATGAATCTTGGCGGATTTCAAGCACTCGTCTATCTGGCTAACAACTCCAGCCTGTTACCCATCCTGCTAGCCGTGCTTTCCCAGAAAAGTCACCTTTATTCGCAACTATGGGCCGTGCAAGCTGTAGCGCCGTGCTAAGACTGTCCACAACTGACGCGGCAAACTCTGGGGTGACATACTCCACCGGAGGTGACGAATACATAATTCCGGGCGGATCAACTTTGGTTCGCAACATCTCCACCATGGTTTTCGCCTCTGAAAGGCGCATGTAGAATTCAATGGTAGCATGGGGATGCGGCAATAAACCGACTTTATCCGCTACCGCTGGATAAACGACAGGATCGCGCGCAAAATCTTGTACAATATAAGCCGCAGCTTGGCGTGGAATTTTCACGACTCCCGTTTTTATGTTCTGGCACGTGTGGACAGCCCCAATAATGTATTTTACGAGCGTCGTGACTTCGGTTCTAACCGCATCGGCGACCTTTGCTGTTTCCTCGTTCCTTTGACGCGACAACATCAGGAAGACGGCCCAAACCGCGCCACCAGCACCAACGATACCGCCAATAAGGCTTCCAAGCGCTCCGGCGATTTCTCCCGCCTTCGATCCCATCAACGC
Source organism: uncultured Alphaproteobacteria bacterium (assembly GCA_963703855.1). Lineage (GTDB taxonomy): Bacteria > Pseudomonadota > Alphaproteobacteria > ATCC43930 > CGMCC-115725 > AP-15. The sequence continues at coordinate 120,738 of CAVPFW010000015.1, read as the reverse complement.
AGCAAAAAATCCACAGAGGAGGACTGCGCCAATGAGAACAGCTGCAATTAATAGAGGCGGGGAAGCTTTGATGGCTATCAGAGTTTTTCTGACTTGGGATGTGATCGCGGTGATTATCGGTTCCATATGTTCAAAGTCGGATGTCGCGACGGCGAAATCCAGCGTCGGGGGAGATTATGCCCTCCTGATAGGCTTTAATCAGGGCATTCAGCAAAATTGTCTCCACTTGGCTGCCCTCTTCTTTGATGAGTGCAATGGAGTCCCGGTAAGCGCGTTCAAAAGCTTCGTCGGTATCCTCAACGATTTGAAATTCGTCAGGGCAGCGAATGATCATCCAGCAATGGAACGCGGCCATTAGAGGCGTTATCGTGCCCTTTAGTGATCGGTAAAGTAGAACGCAGAAGCCGATACGGAAATAATTGTCGTGTGGATCAAGCGGCGCGAGAATTGCGTCGGGGTCGTGGTTGGCGTGTTTTAAGAAATTGGCTGTCTTAGTTAGTTGACGCCAGCCGATTGCGGTGAAGTGCGGCTTAAATTTCACATCGTAATTGATCGTTTCCTTGGCAAGATCGTTCAGTATTCCGAATGACGCCATGGCCAAAGTGTGGACGGCAAGCTCATCATCGACGGCGGCCGTCAACCTAATCGCGCAGTCGAGTTGTCTGCGAGCGGCCTCAAGTTTGTCGGTCATGCTCTGAGCCGTGAAATCGTGCTGTGGCTGACGTTGTAGCTGCGGGCGATCTCGCGCACCGGCTCGCCGTCGCGGTCGCGGCGGCGTATCGCCTCGCGCTTCTGGTGGGCGTCAGTTTCGGTTTGCGGCCGAGCTTGACGCCGCGCGCCTTGGCGCGCTCGCGGCCTTCGCTGGTGCGGGTGCGGATCAGTTCCCGCTCGAACTCAGCAAGCCCGCCGAGCACGGTCAGCATCAAGCGGCCGTGCGGCGTCGTGGTGTCGGCCCATGTATCGCCGAGCGAACGGAAACCGGCTTTCCTGGCGGTGATCGCCGCGAGTGTATTGAGCAGGTCGCGGGTGGATCGCGCCAGCCGGTCGAGCCGCGTCACCATCAGCACGTCGCCGGCGTCGAGCTGGTCGAGGACGCGGCGAAGCTGCGCCCGGTCGGTCTTGGCTCCGCTCGCCACTTCGCGGAACACCTTGCCCGCCCCGGCTTCCTCAACGCCGCGACCTGCGCGGTCGACGCTCTGGCCGTCCGTCGATACCCGTGCATAGCCGTAAATCATGGGTTTATTATGCACGAGAATTCTGCACCAGAAAAGCGTAATCGCTTCAACGGTCTAATTTTGGTGCATAATTCTTGATTAATGCAACGCGCATTGGTTCTCTCTTTTTTAGTCATAGGTAAATGGGGAAGGTGTTTTATGGAAAATCGAGCTACCGGGAAGCAACACCGCATCTGATTTTATGCCTTTCCCGTTCCTTGTGAGCGTTTAGTCGGCGACCTCAAGGACTGCGCTCATGTCACCGGATTTCTGTTTTGGCACTCCGTGGATGAGGATTGTTGCGTGAAGTGATGAGGTCGATTGTGGCAGGATGAAAAATCGACCGGGACGCACCTCGCCGCGCATATTAGGTTGCGGTGATTCTACAGCTAGCAATCCGGGTAATCTTTGACCGGGAATCTTCGGCTTAATTACCTTTATTCCTGTTAAATATAATCGCTCATCTGTCCTATTTCTCACAATAAAGTATCCTACTATTTGGGTTAGGAAAGAATTATCAGGCTGCTTGGCTACTGCCCAAAAACATTGCTGTTCTATAGGTGTTATGACATACTTGACGCGGGCCTCTGAGGCGGTCCGGTAGGCATGGAAAGCGTGAACAATTGGTGTAACCGCTCTGCATACGACGAATATCCATGCAACAATTGCGGCAAACAAAACGCCGCTGCCTGCTGCGGGTGATGCGAGTTGCCGAAATTCGGGTACAAGAGCGAAGACGGTCAACGATAGAGCGACAGCGACGAAGAGCCAGAGAGGCCAATCTTTAAGCGCTGCCGCGATTTTCGCCCATGTGCCCGTTGTTGCGCTTACTGGTTCCACAAACGGGATTCTATGCGCAGTCATCCTGCTTGGAAACCTTCCCCCTGCGTATGAACCAGCCGCCGCCATATACCTTGTGGTTCCGCTCCTGCGCCGAGGCGGCTGTCAAAGCCGCATAGGGGCCATTCTGGAAAACCCCGCATTTCCCATAATACCCGTTCTGCGGCGTTTGTCGGATAATCGGCATTATGACAAATTCTCTGAAGTGCTCGGGAAGTCTTTAGGCGGCATCTGAAATACCTCCCATCGTCCCGATCGTTGTTGACCTGGGAGAACCGGCTCTATGGGCGGAAGGAATACTTGCCTGTGCCGTAGATGGGATCGGAGGTTAGGGCTCGGCCGTCACGCGGCCCTGGCGGTTGCGCCGGGGCGGGCCGTGGCGCGGATCATGTCGGCGGCTTTTTCGGCGATCATGATCACCGTTGCGTTGGTGTTGCCGGAAACCACGGCCGGCATGATCGAGGCGTCGATCACCCGCAAGCCCTCGATGCCGTGGACGCGCAATTCGGGGTCGACGACCCCGCGTTCCGGCGGCCCCATCATGCAGGTCGAGGTCGGGTGAAAGGTCGTGCCGGCGGTCCGGGCGATGTGGTCGAGCCATTGGGCGTCGCTGTCGGTCGCCGGCCCCGGCAACACCTCGCCGACCGCCAGATCGGCCATTGCCGGGCTCGCAAACACCTTGCGGGCGATGCGCAGGCCGGCAACGAGGGTGTCCTTGTCGGCCTGGGTCGACAGGTAGTTGGGCTCGATCGCCGGCGGCATCGTCGGATAGGGCGAGCGGATCCGCAGCCAGCCGCGGCTCTCCGGTCGGCATGGGATGCAGGTCAGCTGGCAGCCCGGAAAATCGTGCATCTCCTTGCCCGGCCTGACAAAGCTGCCGGCGAGGAACTGGTACTGCACATCGGGCGAGTTGAGGCCGGGGCGGGTGCGCACGAAGAGCCCGATCGGCGCTGCCCCCATCATCAAGGCGCCGCGCCGCGCCAATGCGTATTCGAGTCCGGCGCGAACCTGGCGCACCCAGCTGCGCGAAATCTCGTTCAAGGTGTTGGCATTCCGGACGCGATAGACGATTCGCGAATTCAGGTGGTCCTGCAAATTCTCGCCGACCCCGGGCAGCTCGTGGACCACGGCGATGCCGTGCTCGCGCAGCAATTCGCCGGGCCCGACGCCGGAGAGCTGCAATAATTGCGGCGAGTTGATCGAGCCGCCGGCGAGGATCACTTCGCCGCGCGCCCGCACCCGGTGCACGGCGCCGTGCTGCGCGTATTCGAGACCGACCGCGCGCCGGCCGTCGAACAACACCCGGTGCGCCAAGGCGCGGATCTCGACCTTGAGGTTGGGGCGCTTCAATGCCGGGCGCAGATAGGCGACCGCGGCGCTGCAGCGCCGCATCCGGCGCACCGTCACCTGCAACGGCCCGACGCCGTCCTGCTCGGCGCCGTTGAAATCGGGGTTGCGCCGGTAGCCCGCCTGCTCCGCCGCGGCGATGAAGGCATCGTGCAATTCGTGGCGGGCGCGCAGATCGGAGACGTCGAGCGGGCCGCCCTTGCCGTGATGCTGGTCGGCGCCGCGCTCCTGGTTCTCGGCGCGGCGGAAATAGGGCAGCACGTCGTCGTAAGACCAGCCGGTATTGCCGAGCTGGCGCCACAGCTCGAAATCCTGGCGTTGCCCGCGGATGTAGATCAGCCCGTTGATCGAGCTCGACCCGCCCAAGACCTTGCCGCGCGGCCACGGGACCCGCCGGCCGCCGAGCTCGGCCTGCGGCTCGGTCTCGAACTGCCAGGTGATCTTGGGGTGATAGATGTTGCGGTAGAAGCCGGCCGGGATGTGGATCCACGGGTTGCGGTCCTTGCCGCCGGCTTCGAGCAGCAGCACCCGCGTATGCCGGTCGGCGCTGAGCCGGTTGGCCAAGACGCACCCGGCCGAGCCGGCGCCGACGACGATGTAATCGAACTCTCTTTCCTGCTGCATGACCGCGCCCGCGCCCTGGCATCACCTCACCGCGTTCTATCAATGACACGACAGGCCTGCCATTGCGAGGAACCGAAAGCGACGCGGCAATCCCGCTGGCTCTCGGGCCGGCATTCGGCCGGACCCGGGGCTCGCAATGACAACTCAAGGATGGGACGTCGGGAGGCAGAACGCGTAGCCGAGCCGGCTATTGACCGGGGCGGCGCAGGTTGCCGGTCGGGTCGTATTGCCGGATCTGCAATAATCCGAGCGCGTAGACAACGTCGGCGGGCTGCACAACGCCTGTATCGTTACGGCAAATGCTCGCATGCATCATGTAGACGTAGCCGCCCTGCCATGGCGGACCGGCCTTTTTTACCGCGACGCAGCTATGCGGCCCGTCCGAGAATTCGATCGACTTGTCTTCGCCGTCGCCGGCCGGATTGCGCCAATTGGCGCCGCGCCGCGTCACCTGGTTCATGTCCTGAAAGTCTTCCTGGTCGTATCCCGAATTGCCGTTGACATAGCAATACGCCGAGTGAAACCCTATCGCCGTGACCTTGTACGGGTCGAATACCAACGTATCCGCTTCGATCGACAAGTTGCCGGTACTGTACGTAACAACGTCCAAGGACAGGTCGCAATTGCTGCCGCCCTTCGGGTTGGTGATTTGATCGGTCGCGCCCGGCAGCAGCCGATACCCCAGCAGGCACTTGCCTCCGGCAGCAGAAGCGATCCGGGTCGCCGTGCACGGGACCTCGCGAAAATGATCCTCCTCCACGCGATATCGACCAGTATACGGATTGCGCTGGTAGGCCTTGCCGGGATCGCGCAGGTAGGGCGGCGCGACCGGGGCAGCGGGTGCCGTGACGGTGACGTTGGGAACCGTCAGCTGCCGGGCCTCTTCGGCATCAGCGCCGCTCGCCGACGATATGATCGCCATAGCTGCGACGGCGCGCGCCAGTCTTGATATCGCTTGCATACGGCCGGGCTCCTGCCGCGTTCTGTTCGCCGGCTTTTGGCCGATTGCCGGCCGGTTGCATTGCCGAATTTGCTGTGGGCGATTGCAAGGGTTGCGCTGCGAACCTAGGTCAAACGAAAAGTTGCAGCAATATGGATCGCGTGTCGCGCGAGCCGGTTTCCGCTGCGAAATTCCGCGGAGCACGATATTCTCGCTGCCTCTGGGATGGCTATGCCCGACGGCCGATTTGCATCGAAACGGTGCCCCGCCCGCTGGGCAACCGCTTCGGCCGGTCGGGCGACGGTTGGAACGAGGTGCAACCCCGCATGCGGCGCCGCGGCCTGATCGGTCGATTTCGTCTCTGCCGGCCGAGACCGGTCGGCGCCCGGCGGGTGGCGCTTGCGATCTCTCTGGCGCTGTGCTGCTGGGCGATCCCGGGCTGGGCCGAGCCGCCGAGATCGATCGGCATCGAGCTCAACCGTCTGGAAGAGCAGGGCGGCAATTGCCGCGCTTATCTCGTCATCGCCAATCCGGGGCCGGCCGCCTTTTCGGGGTTCACCCTCGATCTGGTGCTGTTCGACCGCGGCGGCACGATCAGCCGCCGGCTTGCCGTCGACATCGCCCCGGTGCGCCCCGAAAAGACCATGGTCAAGGTGTTCGACATCCCGGGAACCGGGTGCGGCGCGATCGGCAGCATGCTCGTCAACGACGTGCTGCACTGCCGCGATGCGAATGGCGACGTCGCCGGCTGCGTCGATCGAGTCACGACCTCGTCGAAGCTTCCGGTCGCGCTGGTGAAATAGCGAAAAGGGCTGCTGATGGCGGATCGGCCCGAGGCGGTGCGTTCGATATGAGCGCCATGCGATTGCCGGTGATCCTGTCGCTCGCCGGACATGTCGTCGTCGCGGCCCTGCTGATCCTGTTCGCGACGCAAACCCGCCCGCTGCCCGAGCCGCTCGAAAAGCGCGGGATCGAAATCGCGTTCAACCCGTCACTGGCGCAACCGCAAGCCGCGCTCATGCCCGACGCGCCGATCGAGCCGTCGACGCCGCCGGATGTCGCAGCGGTCCCGCCCGAGGATCAGATGCCCACGCTGCTGCCGGCCGAGGCGCCCCCCGCCCCGATCGCAGAGGTCCCGGTCGCACCACCCGACCGGACCGTCACCGCGATGACGCCGCCACCGCCGCCAAAGCCGGCAATCCGGCAAAAGCCGAAATATGTCGTGCGCCAGCCCGAGCCGCTTCGGTCTCCGGCGCCGGCCCCGGCCCGGCCGGCCCAGACCCCGCCCGCTTCCTTGGCCGCCTCGCAATACGCAGCGCTGCGGGGACCGGAGGCGAGCCTGCCGGGGCCGGACCCCGCAATCAGCTATCGGGCGATGATCAGCGCCTGGTTCGAGAGCCACAAGCGCTATCCCGATGCCGCCCGCGAGCGCGGCGAGGAGGGCAGCGTGGCGTTGCGTTTCCAGGTCGACCGCTTTGGGCGGGTCGTCGCCTACACCTTGCTGACCAGCACCGGTTACGCCGACCTCGACCAGGGCGTCGATCGGATGATGCGCGGGGCGCAGCTGCCGCCCTTCCCGGCCGGCATGACCGAACCGCGGATCGAGGTCTCGGTCAGGATCGCGTTCAGCCTGATGCGCTAGGGATCGAGCGCCGCCACGACGAGGTGGATTTCGGGCGACGCGGCAATCCCGATGAATCGGAGCAGCTGCCCGAGATTGCGTCGCGGAGCCTGTCCTCGGGCCGGCTCCGGCCGGACCCGTGGGCTCGCAATGACACCGGCCCCGGGCGCGGGATCTTTGCGGTCGCGCTCAGCCCCAGAGCCGGTCGCTGGCGATGCGCGCACCTTCGGCGAGGGCGGCGAGCTTGGCCCACACCACCGAGGGCGCCACCGCGTTGTCGACAAAGGCGAAGGTGGCGAAGCCGCAATCCGCCCCGGCGATGACCCGCTCGCGGCCGACGACCCCGGCGTAATTCGCGATCCGTTGGGCGATCAGCCGCGGATGCTCGACAAAGTTGGTCGTCGAGTTCGATGACCCCGGGGATCAGCACCTTGTCGTCGGGGATCGCGGCGTCGCGCAGATCCTCCCATTCGTGGGCATGGCGCGGGTTGGCGGCCTCGAACGACAGCCCCGCCGGGCGCGCCCGCATCGCCACGTCGAGGATCTTGGCCAACGGGATGTCGTGGGTGTGCGGCCCCTCGTAATTGCCCCAGCAGATGTGCATGCGCATCGCTTCGGGCGGGATAGCGGCGGTCGCGTGGTTGAGGGCGGCGATGTTGCGCCCGGCGATGCGCAGGAATTCGTCGTCGGCGAGGTGCTGATACTGGTTGTGCCGGGCCGAGCCGAGGTCGGGGGCGTCGATCTGCAGGATAAAGCCGGCCCGGTGGATCGCCTCGTATTCCTCCTTCAGCGCATTGGCGAGCGCTTCGACATAGGCGTCCTCGTCGCGGTAGTACCGGTCCGGCACGAATTTGGTCAGCACCCCGGGCGAGGCCGCGTTCATGAACGCCTCGTTGGGCTTGGCCGCGGCGCAGGCTTCGGCGAGGTTGGCCAGATCGACGGCGAGCGGGCGGCGGTCCTGATAGGCGACCGGGCCGGTGCAGCACGGCACCGCCTCGCGGCTGAACCACGAGGTGCCGCCGCGCTTCTCGTTGAGCCGCCGGTGAAAGTCGGGGTGGTCGATGAGATCGCGGTGCGCCGCCGTCTGCGGCGGCTGGTCGTTGGCGCCGCCGCGGAACACGCCGATGCCCGAGAGGCGATGGCGCACATAAAAGGTGTAGGAGATCTTGCCGAGCTCGCCGTCGCACACGCTGTCGATCCCGGCCGCGACCTGCCTGCGCACGATGTCGTGCACCGAGGCGGCGAGACACCCGTCGAACGCCGCCTGCTCGATCGCCCGCCCGGTCTCGCGCGCTTCGAGGAATTCGAGCAGGTCGGGCGGGCGCGGCAGGCTGCCGACATGGGTCGTCAGGATGCGATCGATGCTGCGTTTCATAGCGCGGGTACCTCGCGGACCGGCCGTCACTCGGCGCCGACCGGGTGATAGGCGTGCAATGCCATCGAGCGCGAGCGCAGCGGGCGCAGCACGAAGAGGGCAAGCCCGACGACCACGAAATTCATGATCGCGGTCACCACGAACACCATATGCCAGCTTCCGGTCGCGGTCTTGATCAGGTTCGCCAACGGCACCAGAAACGCCGCGACCCCTTTGGCGGTGTAGAGCAGGCTCAGGTTCGTCGTTGCGTATTTCGGGCCGAAGCTGTCGGTGCAGGTCGACGGAAACAGGCTGTAGATCTCGCCCCAGGTCAAAAAGATCAGCCCGGCGAAGACGACGAAGGCCCAAGGCGAAGTGCCGAAGGAGCCAAGCAGCCAATAGCTGACCCCGCCCAGGCTGAAGGCGAGCGCCATCGTATATTCGCGGCCGATATAGTCCGAGACCCAGCCGAACAGCGGCCGGGCCAAGCCGTTCGCCACGTTGTCGACGAGCAATGCCACGGTCAGGGTCGTGCCGCCGAGCAGCAGCACAACATTGGCGACATGGTAGTCGCGGGCGATCAGCGCCACCTGCGCGGTCGCCATCAGCCCGCTCGCGGCGACCAGCAGGAACATGATGTACATCACCCAGAACACCGGCGTCGCCAGCATCGCCTGCGGCGAAAAGCTCTCGCTGGTCTGCATGACTTTGGGGGGTGCGGCGGCCGGCATCTCTCCCGGCAGCGGCGCGCGCATCAGCCAGGCCAGAACAAAGACGATGATGCCCTGGATCAGCCCGAACCAGAAAAACGCCGCGGCATAACCCTCGCTGGCGATCACCGCGCGGATCGGAATGACGGTCAGCGCGGCCCCCGCGCCGAACCCGGCGGCGGTCAGCCCGACGGCGAGCCCGCGGCGGTCGGGAAACCACTTGACCGCGTTGCCGACGCAGGTCGCGTACACCGCTCCGGCGCCGATGCCGGCGAGAGCGGCCCCGAGATAGAGCGTCGGCAAGGTCTGCGCGGCGGCATTGACCATCCAGGCGATCGCCACCATCACCCCGCCAAAGGCGATCATCAGCTTCGGCCCGTTCTTCGCGCCGATGCGGTCGACGATCCAGCCCTCGATCGGGGTCAGCCAGGTTTCGAGCGCGACAAAGATGCTGAAGGCGATCTGGATGTCGGCGACGGCCCAGCCATGCGCCACGTTCATTGGATGAACGAATAAGGTCCAGCCATATTGCAGATTGGCGATCATCACCATGCAGACGATGCCGATGATCAGCTGGAGCCAACGGTTCGCTGCCGGCGCCGCCGCCGGGGCGCGCGGGAATGATGCGCTCTGCATCGGTTGTTCCTCCCTCGGACGGTCTCGCTTTACCGCGGAAGCATCGGCTCGGCGTGCCCGCGGCTTCACTTTCGTTAACATCGCGTGAATTAGGGTTTCCGGACGCACCGGTCAACCGAGATCCGCGGCAGGCGGCGTTTCGGTAGGCGCCCGCAGCGGCGCGGTCCTGATCCGGGTCGCGGCATCGCCCCCATTCAGCATGGGTTGAGGCGCCCGCCTCCGGTGAAACTGCCCGCTGCGTATCGAGGTCCGGAGCGCATGCGCAGCGTTTACTGAGTGTCCGACTCGAAATGAAACACGCTATCTCGCCACTTCTTCGGGCGCCTGAAAGGAAGACGTGGATACGTGGGACAAGCCCGCGCAAGACGACCTTCAGTCGTAATTGGTTGATATTACGGGAATCATCATGGCTTGGGCTGTGAGAGGGATCATCGGCGGGGTGCTGGGTTTGCTCGCCCTGCACGGCGTTTGCGCCGCGGCGCCGGCGGGGTCTCATCCCGCGTTGCCTTGGCGAGCCGACTTCATTTACGTAATCGCCGGCGGCTGGCACACCGAGCTCGGTCTGCCGACGGCGTCGATCAGCGGTCCGCTGGCCGCTCTGGCATCGAGGCTTCCGGGCGCGCGGTACCTGGTGTTCGGCTGGGGGGCGCGCGACTATTACATGGCGCGCGACCCCGGGCTTGGGGATCTGCTGCGGGCGGCGACCCCGGGGCCGGCGGTGATGCTGGTCTTTCCGCTCGTAGTGTCACCAGCAGCCTTTGCCGGCGCCGCCGATGCCCTGGCGATCCCGATCTCGCGCGCCGGCGCCGATCGCCTGTCGCGATTTCTGTGGGAGGGCCTGGTCGTCGACCGCAACCAGACCCCGCGCGACCTCGGCGCCGGCCCCTACCCGCAGAGCGTCTTTTATGCCGGAACCGGGACTTATGACCTCTCCCATACCTGCAACACCTGGACGGCCGAGGCGCTGCGCGCCGCCGGCGTGCCGGTGACCACCGCGGGGATCGTCTTTGCCGGTCAGCTCCTCGACCGGCTGCGGCCGCTCGCCGCCGGCTCCAGCCCGAACCGCGGCGGCGGTTCGCGGTGATCGGCCGGCGCGGCGATCACGGGATCTCGTACACCGCCACCTCGTCGGCGATCCCGCGCAGCGCGCGGGATTGGGGAACCGCGTGCAGCCCACTGATCTCGAGCAAGGTCGAGGCCTGCGGATAGGTGACGACCGACCCGGTCGCCAGGATCGAGCGCGAATTGGCGAGCGCCTGCACGCGCGCTGCGATGTTGACGGTCTGACCGAAATAATCCTGCCGGTCGTTCAGCACTACCGCCAGGCACGGTCCCTCGTGGATGCCGATCTTGAGCAGCAGATCCTCGCCGTTGCCCCCGGTGCCGCCGTTGCCGCCGTTGCCCAAGTGGCGCATCGCCTCGCGCATGCGCAGTGCGGCGGCAACAGCCCGGTCGGGGGTCGAAAAGGTCGCCATCACCGCGTCGCCGATGGTCTTGACCACGGCGCCGGCTTCGGCGGCGACGATCTCGTTGAGCACCTTGAAATGCGCGCGCACGACATCGAAGGCGGCAATGTCGCCGACACGCTCGTAGAGCTCGGTGGAGCCTTTGAGATCGGTGAACAGGAAGGTCAGGCTGGTGATCTTGAGCCGCTGCTCGGCATCGATCGTGTTGGTGCCATAGAGGTCGCGAAAGACCTGGTTGGTCAATAGCCGCTTGGCGGTCAGAAAGGGTTTGCGCCGGCCGAGCAGCTCGTGGAGCTTGTCGTTCGCGACCCACAGCCCCGGCAATACCCTCGTGTCGGTACGGTTTTCGAGCGACAAACGCAGCGGCCCAGGATGCAGCTCCAGGGTCCCGGTCGGCGCGCGCACCTTGTCGAGGGCGATCGTCAGGTTCTGGCGCTCGCGCGTCGGCTCGCCCTTTACGTCGAGGAATTGGGTTGCGTGCGTGACCGGGTCGATGACGATGACGAACTGAGCCGGCAGTTGCAGCGACAGGAGCGCCTTCCCGCCTGGCGGAAGCTCGACCGAATCGAGGACGATTTCCTCGATCAGCTGTTCGAAATCATCCGGGACATCGATGCCAGAGCCCCAGAACACCTGGCGAAAATATTCGTTGAAGGGCAGCTCGTCAGGGTCGTGCGCGGCGATCCGGCGCACTCGCCGGCTGACCGTGAACGTCACCTCGACGATCTCGTCGAGCGTCGGCGCATAGTTGGACGCACACCAGGCGCAGGCGTATTCGTCCTTGTCGACGCTCCTCAACGTCGTGCTCGCTTCGAGCACGCCGCCGCAGCCCGGGCACAGCACGTTCCACGACAGCTCGAAGATCCCGAGCCGCGCTGCGTGCAGAAAGGCGGCGATCGAGCGCTCGGCATCGAGACCGGTCTTAGCCGCGAAATCGAGCACGTTGATGCGGCAAAGTGCACGGTCGGGGGCGTCGCGAACCAGCACCTCGATAGCGTCCGCGGTGTCGGGATCGGCCGATTGCCGCAGCACCGCAAACAGATTTTTGGCTTCGCTCATCGAAGGCTCACCCCGAAAATACGCGGTGCCGGAGAACGCCTCGCTCCATGCCCGGGCAGGCCGCTTCAACCCCGCGTCATGAACCCAGATGTGGGGGCTCCGAGGGTTTCGGTCAAACCTCGGCGGTCCCGACATCGCCGATTATCGCGCCGCCTGCCGCCCTGCCAGCCTTTGGCGATGACGCTCGCCCGCTCGCTCCTCGCCTCGAACGCGCCGCGATCTTTCACGTCGACGATGTCGCGATGTGCCACGGCGCGAAACGCGCCGCCGGGCTGCCGGTCGTGGACCAGATCCGAGGCACCTTGCCGGTCGCCGCCGAGGCCGTCGAGCCCGGTTATCGGGGCGTGATCGAGACGCTTCCGCGGGCGTCACCCATTTCGCGCTGCACTACACCGCCCCGGAGAGATCGAACGGATCAACCCCCGGCACGCGCCGTGGCGAACCAATGAACACGCCCTCTTTGTCTCGGGCATCGTCGCCCGCTGGTGCGCCGCCGAGAATATCGCCCCGATCGGCTATCGCGACATCCAGCGGCTGTGGGTCGATGCCCGGCTGTCGCCGGGCCGGCCGGCGGCATAAGCCGGCGCGCCGGCGCCGGCCGGCCGATGTTCCGGTTCGGGCCCCTGCCCTACTCGGCCGCCTCGGCCCGATCGACCGGGAGCGGCTCGGTGCCGGTCCAAGGGTGCTCGGCCACGTCGAACAGGATGCCCTCGGGGCCGTAGAACTTGACCTCGAACCCGCCGATGCGCTCGGCTTCGCTCTGGTCCATGTAATGCTTGCCGCCGAGGAGCTCGAGCTTTTTGGCGGCCTCTCCGACATCCTCGACCAGAACGCCGAAATGATGCAGCCCGGTGTAATCGAGGCCCTTGCCGAGTTGGTCGGTCTTGAACCGCAGGATCGCCAGGTCGATCGTGCCGTCGCTCAAATGATGGCCATAGGCGAGCGGGCCGTCATTCGAGCGGACGATCTTGAAGTCAAACGCCTTCACGTAAAAATCGGCCATCGCGTCAGGGTCTTTGGCAGCGATCGCGATGTGACGCAGCTTGGGCATATCCATCTCCTTGTTTGTCGTTGGCGCTGATGATCCGTCGCCCCCGCCCACGGTTCCGCCCTTTGGCCGGCCCGAGGACAGGCTCCAGCGGGGGTCCAGGGCCAGCGCTTTGGCTTTCCCGCCCCCTGTTCAAGCCAGAGCCTGCCCCTGGCCCGGAACAGGGGAGCAGGCTCTGGATTCCCGCTTTCGCGGGAACGACGAGGTATCGTCGGTGAGCTGGTTCCACGAGAAGCGGGAACAGCCGCCTATCTACTCGGCGGCTTCCTTGACCTCGACCGGCAGCGGCTCGGCGCCCGCCCAGCCGTGCTCGGCGATGTCGAACAGGATGCCCTCCGGGCCGAAGAACTTCTTTTCGAAATAGCCGGCCTGATGCCCGCCCTGGCCCTGGTCGATGTAGTGCCGGGCACCGAGACTTCTCGAGCCTCTTGGAGAATTCGTCGACATCCTCGACCAGCACGCCGAAATGGTGGATGCCGCGATAATCCATGCCTTTGCCGAGCTGGTCGGTCTTGAATTTGAGGATCGCCATGTTGAGCGTGCCGTCGCTCAGGAACACGCCATCGGCGAGCACCCCGTTGGGCCGCCCGACCTCCTCGAAATCAAACGCTTTCTTGTAGAATTCGGCCATCGCTTCGGGGTCTTCGGCGGCGATGGCGATGTGGCGCAGTTTGGGCATCGGAACCTCCTCACAGGGCTGATGACGCTACCCTATCACGACCGATGCGTCATTTCGAAGCGCCGTTTCGAGCGCCGTGCGGGATCGAGGCGAGCACTCGCGCCATGCTCTTGCCGACGCGGCCGAGCGCGTCCTCCCACGAAAACAAGCCAAAGCGGTCGAGCTCGGGCAGCAAGGTCCCGTCGGGCAGCGCAAACTGCGAGGCGCAGACGAGGCTTTTCGGATCGGGCAGATATGCCGGGACCCAGGCGAACAATGCCAGATCCTTGGCGCGCAGATAGCGGTGGACGCCGAGCGCCGTCAGCTCGGCCGCCGGCACAATGAGCCCGGTCTCCTCTTGCAGCTCGCGCGCGGCGGCCTCGGCAAAACCTTCGCCGGGGTCGGCCTCGCCCTTGGGGATGTCCCAGCGCGGCGAGCGGGTCGCGTGACCCAGGAGGATGCGCTCACCGTCGCCGACGATGACCCCGCAGCTCGTCGTCGCCGCCTTCACGGCCTGCTGCCGCCGCCTGTCACGCCGCCGTAAAAGCCGCTGCCGTTCCGGTCGCCGTCCGAGCTGTTGCCGCTCGCCGCACAGCCGGCGGTCAGCAGCAGGCCGACAAGCACCAGCCGGGGCGCGATGTTCATCGCAGGGCGGGTCTCGCGGAGCCAGGCCGGCCGCGGTCCGCCGTGCGACACCGCGGGCGCCATCCGCCGCTCGCCGCGCCGATCGGGTCGGAGAGATCGGCTTTCGCGGCGTCGCAGGGAAATGTTCAGCATTGCGCCCTACTCCGATGATCGCCAACGACCGGTTTGCCGTCGCCAAAAGCGGCCGATGGGCAACGGGTCGACATCAACGGGAGAAGTCGCATGCGGAGGATTTCGGCGCGAGGGATATTTGGTGGAGTGTTGCTCGGGCTCGCGGCACTGGCCGCTTATTCGCCGGCCAAGGCATGGTTCGACCCGCTTTCCACGGACCGCTGGCAATGGTTGGAGGGCACCTACTGGTACGTGCCGAAGGAATATCTGCTGGCGCTGGCGTCGAGCCCGACCCTGAGGACGCCGATCCCGGTATCCGACCAGACCGTCTATCGCATCGCTCATTACGCCGACGGTTACTTCTGGGGTACCACCGCCGTCTCCTACATGGCGCCGAAGGGCTCGGCTACATCCGGTTCGGTTTCCTGCCTGCAGCTCGTCGGATCGGTCACGCCCGAGGGAAAAGTGCACCTGACCTTCACCTTGCTGGGCACGGGAACGAGCGGCAGCGGCTCCGGCAATCAGTCCACCGTGGGGCTCGGCACAATGACCCGGCAACGCGGCGCGTGGACGATGGAAAACCAGATGTCCACGGTTGCCGTGGGCGATCTGCTGCTGACGCACTGGGCCTATATGTATCAATGCAAACCGTACGAGCCCTGTTTTGCCGAATTGCCGGGCGTCAAGATGTCGGTGCCGGAATTTCTCGCGCCATGCCGGTGACGCGAGGTGATCCGGGACCGGCCGTTGCAATCGCGCTTCGGATAGGATTGAAGAGAGCCGCGGGTGTATGCCGTTCGGGATCGCCTTGCCGCGTCCGGCTGCGGCGGCGGGAGCCGTGGCATCCGCCGGCGAGGATATGCCCGCCATCGCCGACGACGACCCCGCAACTCGTCTTCGACGCCTTCATGGCCGGCTGCCGCCACCGGTCACGCCGCCGTAGAAGCTGCCTGGCTTGTCGTTGTCCGAAGCGGTCCCGCCGGTGGTGCAGCCGGCAAGCAGCAACAGGCCGAGCAGGGCGAGCCGGGACGCGATCCTCATCGAATGTCCGTCGCCCTCGTAGCGCACAATCTCCATTTCCGGGAGCTTTTTGCTCATGCTTACCCGATCTGCTTTCGGTGCTACCCGCCGCCCTTTTCCTTCATCGACTTCTGATCCCACAGCCTGAGCTTGTAGCCGTCAGGGTCACGCAGCTCCGCGCCATAGCCCCAAACCACCTTCATCGGCGGATGATCGAAGGAGATCCCGGCGGCAACGAGCTCATGGTGCGTCGCCTCGACGTCGTTCACCTGAATCGTGAACGATATACCGGGGCAGGCGGGCACTTCGCCGTCGTACAGAAAAATCGTCAAATCGGCATCGTCGCGCATCGCCGCCGTTTTGCGGTCGGGAAGCTCGAACTCGACCTCGAAGCCGAGAGCATCTTTATACCAATCGCGCGATTTCCGCCAATCATGAACCGGCAGGGACAAGTGATCGAGTCTCGGCATTATCGATTCCTCCCTTCGCTTCATCTCCCTGTACCCGGCCAAATTAGGACCCCGCCCGTCCCCGCTGCAAGTTAGGATTGCCGATGAGGCGCGCCAAAGGAGATCTGAGATGACCGCTGAAATGCGCTCGTACCGGCCGCTGGTCATCGGGCGGCGCGGCGCGGTCGCGGCGAACCACCCGCTGGCGGCCCAGGCCGGCCTGTTGGCGTTGCGGGCGGGCGGCAACGCGGTCGATGCGGCGGTGGCGACGGCGGCGGCACTCGCCGTCGTCGAGCCGATGATGTCGGGGCTCGGCGGCGATGGCTTCTATCAGGTTTATCGGCAATCGGCCGGGCGCGCCGTCGTGTTCAACGGCACCGGGCCGGCCCCGGCCGCAGCGACGCCCGAGCGTTACGGCGACGGCATTCCGCGGGTCGGGCCATTGTCGGTCTCGGTCCCGGGCATGCTCGGCGGGCTCGCCATGATGCATCGTGAATTCGGCCGGCTGGCGTGGCACGACCTGTTCGCCGAGGCCATCGGCTTTGCCCGCGACGGGTTTGCCGCGACCCGCGCCTACAGCCATTTCGCCGAGGAATACCGGGCAACGCTCGGGGTCGACCCGCGCGCCGCCGCGATTTTTCGTCCGGGCGGCAAGATGCCGGCGCTCGGCACCCCGATCGTCCAGGCCGATCTCGCCCGGACCATCGAGGAAATTGCGGCCGAGGGCGCCGAAACCTTTTACCGCGGCAGGCTGGCGCGGCGGCTGATCGCCGGTCTTGAAGCGGCCGGGACCATGGTCGGTGCCGGCGATCTCGAAACCTTCGCGGCCGAGGCGCAGCAGCCGATCGCGATCGACTACCGCGGCTTCACCGTGCTCGAGGCGCCGCCCAACTCGACCGGGTTCGTCCTGCTCGAAGAATTGAAGATCATCGAGCATTTCGATGTCGCGCGGATGGGCCTCATGTCGGCCGATGCGGTCCATGTCATGGTCGAGGCCAAAAAGCTCGCCTTTGCCGACCGCGAGCGCTGGGGCGCCGACCCGCGCGCGCTCGACGCGCCATTCGCGAAATTGCTGTCCGAGGAATACGCCGCCGGGCTCGCCGCCCGAATCGACATGCGGCGCGCGGCTCCGACCGGGTCCGCACCGGCGGCGGCGGGAGATACCACCTATTTCTGCACCGCCGACGGCGAGGGCAACGCGGTGTCGGGGGTTCAGAGCATCAACAGCGGCTTTGGCTCCGGCGTCATCGCCGGCGACACCGGCATTCTGCTCAACAACCGCATGGCCTATTGGCACCTCGAGCCGGGTCACCCCAACCGGCTGGCCCCCGGGCGGCGGGTAAGGCATACGATGAACCCGCCGTTGGTTCTCAAGGACGGCCGGCTGTGGTGCGTCTTCGGCACCCCCGGCGCCGACCACCAGGTGCAGGTCAACCTGCAGGTATTGACGGCGATGATCGATTTCGGGCTCGACCCGCAGCAGGCGGCCGAGATGCCGCGCTGGACCTCGAACGCTCCGGGCCAATACGCCAACTGGCCGCATGACGGCGAGGACGCGCTGACCGTCGAGCGCCGCTTTCCCGAGGCGGTGCGCGACGAGCTCGCCCGCCGCGGCCATCCGGTCAAGACCGTCGGCGACCTCGACGGCCCGTGCAGCGTCGAGATCATCCGCCGCGACCGCGCCACCGGCATGCTGATCGCCGGCTCCGACCCGCGCCGCGACGGCTGGGCATCGGCGTGGTGAGAGGCCTGGCGCGACGCCGCCGCATCAGCGCAACTTCCTGCGGCTGCGCGCAGCCGCAGGTGGGCAAGAAGAGAGCGGCCGTCAAAGTACAAGCGTGTGCCCAGCGCGGTGGAGGTGAGCGCCCGAGCGAACCCGGTGCCGCCGCGTCAGCGCCCCCTCGCGGGCTTAAAGCCTGGTCCCGCGGGATCACAATTCCGTGAAGATCGCTCTGGACAGCCGGCGGCGGTGCGCTGTACGGTTGGCTGATTCGAAACAAGCTCGGGCGAGTCTCCGCAATAAACGGAAATGGGGTCCCCGAGCATAATGACGACGGGATCGGTTGTATCGCCTTTGGGTTGAGAGACCGGTCCTGGAACAAGGGAGGTTTCATGCTGCGCATCGGGCCCGCCCCGGTGCGCAGCCCCGCGCGGGCCGCCGCGACGGGAGGGGGCTGCCGTGGAGGCGAACGCCGCGCCGCGCGAGCCAATTCCGTTTCAGCCGGACGCCACCGGTGTGCAAATCATAATCGTGTCCGCGGTGCGCTTTTTGCGCGAGGGTCTGGCGCAAATATTCGAGCGAGATTCGCAGGTATCCGTCGTCGAGCTTTGCGACGATCTCTTTGAAGCGGCGGCGCTGAGCCCTGCCCTCGGCGCGGACGTCATTCTGCTCGACGCGACGGTCCCCAATGGCGTCGACGGAGTAAGAGGCGCTCTCGAGATCGCTCCGGGCATGCGCATCGTCGTGATCGCGGTCAGAGAGACCGAAGAAGACATCATTCCGTGGGCGGAGGCGGGCGTGATCGGCTACATCCCGAGCACCGCCGCGTTAACCGATCTGGCAGGGGTGGTCGTGGACATTCATCGCGGCGAGCAGGCCTGCTCGACCCGCGTCGCGGCCGGATTGCTCCGTCGGATAGCTCTCGGCGCGCCGGCGGCGGCCGGCCGCAGCGCGGCATTGCCGGCGCGAGTTCTGACCAAGCGCGAGCGACAGGCCGCCGAATTGATCAGAAGCGGGCTCAGCGACAAGGAGATCGCCCGGCAATTGAACATCAGCCTTGCGACAACGAAGTCGCATGTTCACAACCTGCTCGGCAAGCTTCAGGTTCTGCGTCGCAGCCAGGTCGCGGAAGGGCTGCGGGAATACGAGCATCGACCCGGCGAGGCGTCGATGCGCTCGCGGCTGCGCCTGCAATCCGGCAGCACCGGAAGCCGGTGATCGCCGAGGTTTGTCGGCAAGCCGGGCATCGTGGCCATCGCGGCGCTGTGGTTCCGAGGCGCCGCCGATAAACCGGAAGCGCCGGCGCGCATCCGCACCCGGCAACGACCCTCGAATCGGGGGCGGCCCGCCGACACGGGTGGCCATATGGCTGATCCAACCGCTCGCCTGTCGGCGCGCGGGGCCGCAGGGCAGGCCCAGCATCCATGGTCGGTGGTCCGGCGCTCGCGGCCTGGCTTGCGCAAAATCTCCGCCGGGCGAGGCAGCCGGGCCGGCGGTGATGTTTCTCGTTTCCCGCCTGTTGTATATATATCACACCGTGGCACATACGGTCGTTTTGGGTGGGCGCGCCGACCTTCGGCGGTCGCCCAAGGGTGATGCCGATCCCGTCCGCCTATTCAATGTTGCTAACAGGTTGCGCCTGCGAGATCTAAATCTCTGGAGGAACTCGGTCTAAGCCGCTTCTACACCTGATTTCAATCTGACGATGGATGGCACCGACCTGCCGCACTGGTCAACATCAACCTGTGATTTAGGAGGTTGGTCAGTGGGGGAGCGGCTAACGATGATTAGAATGCATGGTATCGGGACATCAGCGGCGCTGGGCGGGGCGACGGCCGTGATCGCGCTGCTGACGAGCTTACCGGCAGCGAGAGCCGACGAGCTGGCGGATCTGCGCGCCAACCAGCAGCTGCTCCAGCAGCGGATCGACCAGCTGGCCCAGGCCCAGACGGCTGCGCTGTTCCCGCCCGGCATCTCCGGCGGGGGCGGCACGATACCCTTGGGCACCCAACCGCCCCCGCCGGGGACGGTAACATCCGCCGGCAGCTTCCCGCGGTCGTTCCTGATCCCGGGCACCGACACCTCGATCCGGGTCGGCGGCTTTGTCGACCTCACCGGGCTCGACTTTCTGCAGGGCGGCGGCAACGTCCCCGGCAGCAACGCCGGGTCCAACTCCGGCCAGAACGGGGTCCTCGTGGCATTGCCGGTCGGCGAAGCCTTCGTCCCCGGCGCCCCCGCCCTCAAGGGCATCCCCGGCAGCACCGGCATCATCCCGCAGTCGCCCAACCATTCGAAAAACGGGGTCTTCGAGTTCAGCGTGCAGCAATCGCGGCTCGACATCGAGACGCGCACTCCGACCTCCTGGGGCGAGGCGCGCACGTTTTTCGCTTTCGACTGGGCCGGCTGCAACAATTTCAGCTGCCAAACCCTGCAGCAGGGCGGCGGCGACAGCCTGACGCCGCGCCTCAGGTTCGCTTACGGCACGTTGGGCGGGTTCCTCGGCGGCCAGGCCCTCTCCAACTTCTCCGATGCCGACGCCGACACCGAATCGATGGAATTCGGCGGCGCCATCGGCTCGACCGGCGGCCAGCGCATCCCGCAGGTGCGCTACACCATTGCCGGCCCCTATGGCAGCGCCTTCTCGGTGTCGGCGGAAAACCCGTTTACCTCGCTGATCACCCCGTTCGGCGTAACCAGCTCGGACCAGGTCACCAGCGCCCTTCCCGGCGGCCCCGGGGCCGGGATCATCACCCCGACCTGCAACGGCCAGCCCTGCACCGGCGCCGGCACCCCCGGCACCAACCCGGGCAAGCAGCGCGCGCCCACCCTGACCGCCGCCTCCTATTGGTCGCAGCCCTGGGGCCATGTGGACGTCGCCGGCGTAATGAATTTCCCCGCGGTCGAAGACGGCAAGTCCTTTGCCCGCGAGTACGTCGGCTATGGCGGGCATTTCGCCGGCGATGTGCACCCCCGCTGGTTCGGCTGGGGCAAGGACGATTTCCTGTTCAGCTTCGTCGCCGGCAACGGGATCGGCAACTATGCGAGCGGCGGCTTGAACACCTTCTTTCAACTGGCGACCAACTACACCGTCGCGACCGCGTGCGCGAAGCCCACGGCGACCTGCACCAACGGGATGGCGGCGTCGAACATCCTGGTCAATCCGATCTTCGCGTTCAGCACGAACGGCGGCTACCAGCACTGGTGGACGCCGAGCCTGCGCTCGACCATAGCGGCCGGCATGGCCAACCAATCGGTCAACTCGCAGCTGATCGGGCCGAACGAGTCCAATGCGGTCAACAAGGAGCTCTGGAACGTGTTCGTCAACCTGGTGTGGAACCCGGTCGCGTTCATCACCACCGGCGTCGAGTACATGTATGGCCAGCGCGTCGTCGTCTCGAACGCCAAGGGCCACGAGCAGGTCCTGATCGGCAAGTGGCGCGTGGCTTTCTGAGCAGGAGCCCACACCCGGCAGCGGCGCCGATCGGCGCCGCCGGTCGATCTTCTGACGGCGCACCAGGTGAAGTGGAGGAGCAGCGGATGATCGAGCTGATCGAAGGGCTTCCCGGAAATGTCGTAGGCATCGTCGTCAGCGGACGGATTTCCCAACAGGATTGCCGCGAGGTCTTGGCCCCGGCAATGCAGAGATCGCTCAGGCGGCACGATAAGATTCGGCTCTATTACGAGCTCAGCTGCCGTTTTCCCGGCGCCGCATGGGAGGATCTCGATCTCGGGATCGAGCATGCGGCGCGATGCGAGCGAGTGGCGATCGTAACCGATGTCGGCTGGGTCGGGCTCACCGTCAGGGCGCTGCGCTTTCTGATACCGGGCGAGATCCGGGTATTCCCGACAATTCAGGCGCCGGAGAAGTCTGGCTTGGATCAAAGCCCGTCCCGGATCGCGGGCGGACACCCCTGCCCCTGCCCCGGCGCCGGTTCGAACGCGCTCGGCCCGATCGCCGGCAGCACGGCGATCGTCGTCGCCGGGGCGGGCGCTCGCGACGGCCGCGAGACCCCGGCAAACCGGAGAGCCGGGCCCTCAATATCTCAAACGAAACCGGCCGCCGGTCAGGGACATCGCGCCGCCTGCCGGCTAGCGCGCCCACCGGCGCTTCCCGCCGACCCGGCCGATTTCGCTCCGCCGACCCGGCCGATCGGCGGTTGTCCCATCGGCCGCCGCCGTCGACGCCGCCGCCCGATCAATCCCGGCGGAGGACCGCCCGGCGCACCTCCCGCGCCTCCCCCAATTGCGCCCGCGCCGAAGAATTCGCACTATTCTCGGGTTATCGCTGGCCTCGGGGGGACAACATGCATTTCGACCTGGCGCTGATCCCGGCGGCGGACGCCTACAAGCTATTGGTTTCGACGGTGGTGCCGCGGCCGATCGCGCTGGCGACGACGGTCGACGGCAGGGGACGGGTCAACGCAGCACCTTTCAGCTTTTTCAATGCGGTCAGCTCGGTGCCGCCGGTCGTCGTGCTCGGGATCAGCCCCGGCGACGCCGGCGGCGACGGCTACAAGGACACCGAGCGCAACATCCGCGACAGCGGCGAGTTCGTCGTCAACCTGGTCGACGAGGCATTGGCCGAGCGCATGAACATCTGCGCGGTCGATTTCCCGGCCGGGATCGGCGAGCTCGACAAAGCCGGGCTGACCGCGCTGCCGTCGGCCGGGGTGCGCCCGCCGCGCATCGCGCAGTCGCCGGTCAGCTTCGAATGCCGCCGGATCACCGGGCTGTCGCTCGGGCCGCGCTCGACCTTGGAAGTCGGCCGGGTGGTCCACATCCACATCCGCGACGATCTCGTCGACCCGGCAAAGATGTATGTCGATACCGAGCGGATGCGTCTGATCGGCCGCATGCACGGCCGCGGCTGGTACGCGCGCACCAGCGACCTGTTTCTGATGGAGCGGCTGAGCCGGGAGGATTGGGACGCCGGCAAGGGGTGAGCCCGGACCCGGCGGCGGAGTGGGCCCGCGATCGCATTCGCGCGCTCGGGCATGATATGATTGTGCCGCTTACGAATGATCGCCGCCCTCGACACCCTCCAAACCGTCAAGCGCCTCAAAGAGGCGGGCTTCGAGGACACCCAGGCCGAGGCCTTGACCGGGGTTTTGCGCGACACCCGCGAGGCCGAGCGAGCGCAACTCGCCACCAGGGCCGTTTTCGACCGGCTCGATGCCAATCTCGACCGATTCGTCGCCGAAATGAGGGCAGAATTCGCATTGCTCCGGTCCCAGATCAGGATTTTCCGACAGGACGTGACTTTACAGGTCGGCGGCATGATCGTGGTTGCCACGGGGGTGCTGCTCGCGGCCAAATTCTTCGGGTGATTTTTCGGGTGGGAACGGCAAAAGGGGGATCCGATGCCGGGTAAGCTGTCGCAAATCTGGTTTGCTGCGGTGCTGGCCTGTGCCGGTTTGCCGGCGTTGGGCGCCGGAATGCCGGATTCCGGCACCAAGAATTTCGTCCCGGGCGGCGACGCGCCGTCTTTTTTCACCAACGAGAACGGAGCGGTCGCCGCCGCAACCGCAGACGAATCGACGGCTGACGACGGGGCCGATCAGTCGCTCCGCTCCGCGCCCGGCCCGATCCGTGACGCCACGGCGTCGACCCGGCGGCACGGCAAGCTCGCCGCCTCGCATACGCGCGCAAAGCGCCCAGCGGCCAATTCGAGAGAGAGGGGCCGCGCGCCGCAGGTTGCGAGCAGGAAGGGGGCCAGAGCCGCTTCTGCCGGCAAGCCCGCCGGATCGATCCGGACCGCGAGCCGGGCCGCGGTGTCGACGAGGCCCATGACCGCCAAAGTCGGCGGCGCCCACCAGGCCAGGCAAAATGCCCGGCACGCGGCGGCGAAATCCGCCGCTCGGAGAGGGTGAGCCCGACGCCGGGCTTGCCGCGGCCTCGCGGCCCGGCGTTGGACAGAGCCGCGGGGTCGCCATATAAGCGGCGCCATGAGCAAGGTGCCGTTTCTGAAGATGCACGGCCTCGGCAATGATTTCGTCGTGCTCGACGCCCGCGGCGGCGCGCTCGCGGTCGGGGCGGAAGCGGCGCGGGCGTTGGCCGATCGGCGCACCGGCATCGGCTGCGACCAGCTGATCGTGCTCGAGCCGCCGCGCCATCCGGCGGCGCAGCTGCTGATGCGCATCCGCAACCCCGACGGCGGCGAGGCCGAGGCCTGCGGCAACGCCACGCGCTGCGTCGCCTGGCTCGTGGGCCGCGAGACCGGCGATCCGCGGGTGCGGATCGAGACCGTGGCCGGGCTGCTCGACGCCGAAATCTTGGCGGACGGGCAGATCGCGGTCGATATGGGGCCGGCGCGAACCCTCTGGCGCGAGATCCCGCTCAGCCGGGCTGCCGACACGGATCGTGTCGATCTGGTGCTCGGGCCGCTGTCGGCCCCGGTGTGCACCAATATCGGCAACCCGCACGCGACGTTTTTCGTGGATGACGCCGAAATTGTCGATCTGGCGGCGCTGGGCCCCGTGCTGGAGCATCACCCGCTGTTTCCGCAGCGCGCCAATATCGGCGTCGCCGCGATTCGCGACCGCGGCAATATCCGGCTGCGGGTTTGGGAGCGCGGCGCCGGGATCACCCGCGCCTGCGGCAGCGGCGCCTGCGCCGCCCTCGTCGCCGCGCACCGGCGAGGCCTCACCGGGCGCCATGCGGTCGTGGCCCTTGATGGCGGAACCCTCGACATCTGCTGGCGCGCGGACGGGCACGTGATCATGACCGGGCCGGCGGCGTTGAGCTTCGAAGGCGCCTTCGATCCCGCATTCCTCGCCGGAGGCTGACCCGAGCCATGGCGGAGAACGAGATCATCACCTTCGGCTGCCGGCTGAACATATTCGAATCCGAGGTGATCCGGCGGGCGGCGGCCGCAGCCGGGCTGAACGGCGCGGTCATCGTCAACACCTGCGCCGTCACCGCCGAGGCCGAGCGCCAGGCGCGCCAGGCGATCCGCCGGGCTCGCCGCAATCACCCGGAGGCCCGGATCATCGTCACCGGCTGCGCCGCCGAGATCGCGCCGGAGCGGTATGCCGCGATGCCCGAGGTCGACCATGTGCTCGACAACCGCGCGAAATTGCGCGCGCGCAGCTATCTCCCGGCTGAGGCCGAGACGGGCGACCTCGACGAGACCGCGGCTCGTCTGGTCGATGGTTTCGAGGGTAGAGCGCGCGCCTTTGTGCAGGTTCAGCAGGGCTGCGACCACCGCTGCACCTTTTGCATCATCCCTTACGCGCGCGGCCCCAGCCGCTCGGTGCCGATGGGCATGATCGCCGAGCAGGCCCGCCGCCTGGTCGGCGCCGGCTACCGCGAGATCGTGCTGACCGGCGTCGACCTGACCGCCTACGGCGCCGATCTGCCCGGAGCGCCGAGCCTCGGCCAGATGGCGCGCCGGCTCCTCGCCGCGGTGCCCGAACTCGAGCGCCTGCGGCTCTCCTCGCTCGACCCGGTCGAGATCGACGAAGAGCTGTGGCGGCTGTTGGCCGATGAGCCCCGGCTGATGCCGCATCTGCATTTGTCGTTGCAGGCCGGCGACGACCTGATCCTGAAGCGCATGAAACGGCGGCATTCGCGCGCCGATGCGATCGCGGTGGCCCGCCATGCCCGCGCGCTGCGCCCGGAATTGGCGCTCGGCGCCGATCTGATCGCCGGTTTCCCGACCGAGACCGAGGACATGTTCCGTCGCAGCCTCGAGCTGATCGCTGAATGCGGGCTCGCCTTTGTCCATGTGTTTCCGTACAGCCCCCGGCCTGGGACCCCGGCCGCGCATATGCCGCCGGTGGCGGCCGTCGTGGTCAAGGAGCGTGCGGCGCGGTTGCGGGCTGCCGGCGCGGCGGCACTCGCCCGCGAGCTCGGATCGCGAGTCGGCAGCGAGACCGACGTCTTGATCGAACGCCAGGGAATGGGCCGCGCCGCCTTTTTTGCGCAGGTCGGGCTCGCGGCTTCCAGCGCCGTGGGCTCGGTGCGGCGTGTGCGGCTCGTCGACAGCACCGCGCACAGCCTGATCGGAGCACTGGTCGAATGAGGTTCTGGCGGCGCAATCTTCCGGGCGAAACGGCACAGGAGCTCGACCAGGATCGGGCACCGGCAGCCGAGGAAACCGCAGATCTGCCGCAGCCGGAGCATGTGCCGCCGACCGAACTGCCGGCACCGGCCGAAACCCTCGAGACTGCCGAGCAGCGGGGGTGGTTCGGCCGGCTGCGGGCCGGGCTGGCGCGCAGCTCGACGCGGCTCAACGACGGCATCAACCAGATCTTCAACCGCCGCCGGCTCGACGACGAGGCGCTGTTCGAGCTCGAGGAATTGCTGATCGCCAGCGATATGGGGGTCGGCGTTGCCGGCGAGGTCACCGAGGCGCTGCGCCGCACCCGGTTCAACCAGGAGGTCTCGCCCGAAGAGATCCGCGCGGCCCTCGCCGAGCAGGTGATCCGGCTGATCGAGCCGGTGATGCGGCCCTTGCGCATCGACCGTGCGCGCCGGCCTTTTGTCATTCTCGTCATCGGGGTCAACGGCAGCGGCAAGACGACCACGATCGCCAAGCTCGCCAAGCAGTACCGCGACCAGGGGCTCCGGGTCGTGCTCGCCGCCGGCGACACCTTCCGCGCCGCCGCGGTCGAGCAATTGCAGATCTGGGGCGAGCGCATCGGCGCGCCCGTGGTGACCCGGCCCGCCGGCTCGGATGCGGCAGGGCTCGCCTATGACGCGCTCGTCGAGGCGCGCGGCGAGGGTGCCGACATCCTGCTGATCGACACCGCCGGGCGGCTGCACAACAAGGCCGATCTGATGGGCGAGCTGCAAAAGATCGTCCGCGTCTTGAAAAAGGTCGACCCGGCGGCGCCGCATTCGGTTTTGCTCGTGCTCGACGCGACCACCGGCCAGAACGCCCATGCCCAGGCCGAGATTTTCCGCGAGACGGTGGGCGTCACCGGCATCGTCATGACCAAGCTCGACGGCACCGCGCGCGGCGGGGTTCTGGTGTCCCTGGCCGAGAAGTACGGCATCCCGATCCATGCGATCGGGGTCGGCGAAACCGCCGAGGATCTGCGCCCGTTCGAGGCCCGCGCCTATGCCCGCAGCCTGGTCGGGCTCGAGCCCTAACCCCGCCGGCTGGCCGAAGATCCTCAGAAGCCGGGCGGGTTGATGCGGGTGGTGTAGTCGCGGGCGGCGCGCGCCTCGCGATCGTGCTGCAAGGCCCAGCGGTTCGAGGGAAAGGCGAGGTCGGCCCACGGGATCTCATCCCAGCCGAAGAGCCGAACCTCCAAGCTCTCCGGGCCTGCCGAGATGGCTTCGTCCAGCAGCCGCGCGCGATAGATCAGCTGCACCTGGCTGATGCGCGGGATGTCGTAGATCGCGAGCAGCCCCTCGATCTCGATCCGGGCATGCGCTTCCTCCCAGGCCTCGCGCTCGGCGCCGGCGCTGGCCGATTCATTGAGCTCGAGATAGCCGGCGGGCAACGTCCAAAAACCGTGGCGCGGCTCGATCGAGCGCCGGACGAGCAGAATGCGCTCACCCCATCGGGCAACCGAGCCGACGACGATTTTCGGGTTGTCATAAAGGACATAGCCGCATTCGGCGCAGATCATGCGCTCGCGGTTGTCGCCCTCGGGAATGCCTCGAACCGACGGGCCGCGCAACGAGGCGTCGTCCGACATTGCCGATCCCGATCGCTCGCGACCGCTCAGCCCGCGCGCGGGGCCCGCCGCGATCGGCGCAGGGTGGGGATGCGGCGATGCAGCATACCGGCCGGTTCTTGGTTCCGCTCGACGGTCGATAATAGGTGGCGTCTCCCGCTCGGGCAAGCCGATGCCGGATGAGTGCAAGCCCGGTCGCGCCGGCATCTGCCTCAGCGCCGAGGTTACGTCCGTGCGCGCGCAATCGTTGCCCCTGAACAGCAGCGGTTCACCCGCGGCGCCAGCAACGGTGTATGCAATGCAATCGGCTTACGGATGCCCGCTTCGAGAAAGTTAGCCGCCGAAGTGCGGCGACGCAGTTCGCACCCGAGCGCCGCTTGTGCCACAATCGGGCGACCACCGCCGCGGACCGAGGAGGGTTCACATGAAGGTCGCCAACGCCGTCGCCGAAATCCTGAAGCGCGAAGGGATCGAATTTCTGATCGGCTATCCGGTCAACCCGATCATCGAGGCCGCCGCCGAGGCCGATATCCGCACGATCATGGTCCGCCAGGAGCGGATCGGGCTGCACATGTGCGACGCGATCGCCAAGGTCACCTCGGGCGACCGCATCGGCGTCTTTGCCATGCAGCATGGCCCCGGCACCGAGAACGCCTTTGGCGGAGTGGCACAGTCCTGGGGCGATTCCTGTCCTGTGGTGGTGCTGCCGGCCGGCTATGCCCGCAACATCAACCAGGTCCGCCCCAACTTCAACGCCGCGCTCAATTACCGCAACGTCACCAAATGGATCGAGCAGGTGACGGTGGCCGACGCCACGGTCGAGGCCTTGCGCCGCGCCTTTACCCAGGTCAAGAACGGGCGGCCGGGGCCGGTGCTGATCGAGTTCCCCTCCGACCTGCTGCGCGAGGAGTTGAGCGGCCCGCTCGACTATCAGAAGACCCCGCGGCTGAAGAGCGGCCCCGATCCGCGCTCGGTCTCCGAGATCGCCGCGGCCTTGGTCGCGGCCGAGCGCCCGGTCATCGTCGCCGGCCAGGGCATCCACTACGCCAAGGCATGGAAGCAGCTGCAGCAATTGGCCGAATTGCTCGAAGCGCCGGTCATGACCACCCTGCCCGGCAAGAGCGCCTTCCCCGAGGCGCATCCGCTGGCCCTGGGCTCGGGCGGCATCGGGATCTCGAAGCAATTGCATACCTTCCTGCAGAACGCCGATCTGGTGTTCGGCATCGGCTGCAGCTTTACCCGGTCGAGCTTTGCCACCCCGATGCCCAAGGGCAAACGCATCGCCCACGCGACCTTGGACCCGACCGACATCAACAAGGACGTGCCCGTCGAGTTGGCCGCGGTCGGCGATGCCGGGCTGACGCTCGACGCGCTGCTCGAAGAGGTCAAGGACCGGCTGCACGGCAAGACCCGCGATCGGCTGCCGGCGGTGACCCGCGAGATCCGTGGCCTCAAGGAAGAATGGATGGGCCAGTGGATGCCGCGGCTGACCCAGAACACCAAGCCCTTATCGCCCTATCGCGTGATCTGGGAACTGCTGCATACGGTCGACGTCAAGAACACGATCATCACCCACGACGCCGGCAGCCCGCGCGACCAGCTGTCGCCGTTCTGGGTCAGCGAGACCCCGCTCAGCTATATCGGCTGGGGCAAGACGACCCAGCTCGGCTACGGCCTCGGGCTGGCGATGGGCGCGAAATTGGCGAAGCCCGACAAATTGTGCATCAACGTCTGGGGCGATGCCGCGATCGGCTTTACCGGGATGGATTTCGAGACCGCGGTCCGCGAGCGCCTCCCGATCCTGTCGATCCTGATGAACAATTTCTCGATGGCGATCGAATTGAAGGTCATGCCGGTCGCGACCGAGAAATACCGCTCGACCGACATCAGCGGCCACTACGCCAATTTCGCCCAGGCTTTGGGCGGCTATGGCGAGCGCGTGACCGAGCCCGGCGAGATCCAGGCAGCGATACGGCGCGGCATCGAAAAGACCCGCGAAGGCACCCCGGCATTGCTCGAGTTCATCACCGAAAAAGCCGTCGACGTGTCACGTTTCGGATAGCTGAGAGGGCTCGGTTTCTCGTTGCCGGCGCCATGCGGCACCCTTTCCCGTAATCCATAACACGGGAAAGGGCCTCGGCCGCTACTGCAGGTGCGGTTGAGCCTGATCAAACTATAAGGGCCCGTTGCGCCGGTCGGCTTGCGCGCGCAGATCCGCGATTTCCAGCGCCGCCGGCCTGCCCGGGGTCTGTTGCTTTCTGCATAAAAAATTTTGGATGATTACGTCAATTCCGCTCGCCGATCCGCTGCGCGTGTTGTAAGCTATTTTTAAGATTGAGGCTTCGACCGTCGATCGCATTTCTCATGGTACCGGCCGGGGGAGACTGCCATGACCAAAGAAGTCCGAACCGTCTGAACGGGCAAAAAGAGTAGGGTGGCTGATGGAGCCGCCGCGTGCCGGGCAGACGGATTTCCACGTTGAAATCAGCGAAGGCGCCAAACCGACCGCAAAGGTGCTGGCAGCGCTCAACACGCTGATCGCCGAGCTCTTCGAGGAAAAGTCGGGAGCGAGGGCAGAACAGGGGCCGATCTGCGGCGAAGAAGCCGACTGCACTCCTCCCTACCGATGTGGCGGGCTCGGCCGGTGTCAGCCGCTCTTCAAGGAGCCCTGCTTCATCAACATCGGCTGCCGCATCGCCGACCCCTCGCTTTAGCCGGGAGGATGCCATGAAGGAGTCCGGGTACAACATCTGGACGGATCACGGCGGAGCCATGTATGTCTATAATGGTGTAAGCGGCGCCTTGCTCCGGGTACCGGCCGACGAATACGACTCTGTTAAGCGCTTCCTTTCAGGGCGAGACGAATCTCCCCAGTGTTCGACAGAACTTCTTAAAGATATGGCCGTCGGCCGGATGCTGGTGCCCGATGACGCGGACGAGCTGGGCATGTTGGCAAACCGGTACAGACTGAGTTGCAACGATGCCGAGCACTTTGCACTCACGATCGTCACGAGCCTCGGCTGCAATTTCGATTGTCCGTATTGTTTCGAGGATAAGCACGCCTCGATCATGGATGACGCGGTGCAAAAGCTGGTGATCGAGGCGCTCGATGACCAGCTGCCCAAGATCTCCAGCTTCAGAGTGTCCTGGTATGGCGGGGAACCTCTCGTCGGAAAAAGAGCCTTGTTGCGGCTGTCCGATGCTTTTATCGAACGCTGCGACGCCGCAGGTGTAAAATACAGTGCCGATATCATAACGAACGGCTATCTGCTGACCAGACAGACTTGCGAACAGCTGCGGGATCGGCGCATTACCGCGGCGCAGGTGACCCTCGACGGACCACCGGAAATACACAATCGGATGCGGCCGCGAGTAGGCGGCGGTGCGTCGTTTTGGGAAATAGTGGAAAACCTGCACCACGCGATCGAGTATTTAGAGGTGACAGTCAGAGTTAATCTGAGCACCGAAAATTATGAGATGGCCGAGAATCTGTTTCAAATTTTGAGCAGCGAAGGACTGTCGGGTAAGCTCGCAGTATACCCGGGACAGATCATATCGGTGGATGATGGTGCTCCGGCGCCCTCCAGGACCTATCAGCCTCGCTGCTTTCCCCGAAAGGAATTTGCCGGGGTGGAACGATCGTTCATGGCGACGGCGGAGCGTTACGGTCTGACGCGCGCGATGCTGCCGAAACCCAAGGGCACTCCCTGCACCGCGGTGCGCGCGAACGAGCTGATCGTTGGCAGCAAGGGGGAGCTATACAAATGTTGGGAATCGGTCGGCAATGCGCTGGAGGTGGTTGGCCATATCCGTGACTACCAACACCAAAATGGCCGCCTGCAAAAATGGTTGAAGTACGACCCTTTTACCGATGCCGAATGTCGATCGTGCATGGCGCTGCCGAGCTGCATGGGCGGATGTGCGCACCACTCGATGAACGACCGACTTCACGATAATCGCTGCGATACGTTTCGTTATACATATCACCAGCAAGTCCAAGATTTTGTTCGTAAAGCCGAGGAGATCGGCCGCGGGAGCCCAGGGAGGAAGACCGATGTGTCATCACCGGAATTGACCCGGTGATCCGCGGCTTGGTTGCTTCGGCCGAAAGCCGCGAATGCCCACCGATCGGGTCCGGCCATGACGGCTGGGAGTGGCAACTTTTCTCCCTAATGTCACGCTCATCGGGATTGTCACGCTGATCGGGCGTCTCGAGAATTCCTAGGCGAGAGCCATGCTACCCGGATGGCGAGGGGCAGCGCCGCTGCCGGAAACAGCGAGATCGTCAGGAACAGCCAGAACACCGCGTGGGCGACGCCGGCGGCGCCGAGCGCGGGATCGGCAAAACCGGCGATGTTGGCGATCATCCCGGCAAAGGCGGCGCCAAACGCCTGCGAGAGCAGGTTGGCGGTCGAGATAAAGGCGGCCGCGGCATCGCGCTCGGCCGCCTCTGCGAATTCGACCAGCAGGCTTCCGAGATACCCCCATGCGACCCCGATCCCGGCGCCGACCGCGGCGAGCGAGACGGCGATCAGCGCCAGCGACCCTGTGGTCGATGCCCATCCGGTCAGAGCCAGGCCGATGGTCACCAACAGGGGGCCGGTCACGATGAAGCGTGCCGCCCATGCGTCTGCGGCCGACGCCCCGGCGAGCGCCGCGGCCGCCCAAGCCGCCGGGATCACCGCGCTCAGATACCCTCCGGTGATCGGGGCATGGAGGCCAATTCGGGTGACGAGATAGGGCACGTAGACGACTGCCATCGTGCAGCCGCCGATCAATGCCATCACCAGCGATACCGAGCCCAATGGCGTGCGCGGGTCGAACGCGCCGGTCGGCAACAGGCGCCGTCGCCCCGGGCGGCGAGCGGCATTGCCGTCGATGCGCATCATCGCTCCGAGCAAGACGGCAGCGACGACGATGCCAAGCCCGCTGATCAATGCGCGCCCGGACAATCCGCCGATCGCGACCGCCAATACCGACCCGCCGAGAACAGCGAGGCGTCCGAACGCGATCGAGGAAGGGCCATGAGCACGGCTCGCTGTTTCGCCGCTGCGCGTCAGGATCGTCAGCTGGGCGACGGTTCCGACTGCCGCGGCGAGCGGCACATCGACCCAGAAGGCCCAGCGCCACAGACCCCATCCGGCAAGGATCCCGCCAACCAGCGGTCCCAACAGAGCGGCAACGCCCCAGACACCCGACAGCAGCGCGATTGCGCGCGGATGCAAATGCGCGGGAAAAACCCGTGAGATCGTGGTGTAGGCAAGTGCGGTCAACAACCCGCCGCCGAGGCCTTGAAAGAGGCGCCCGGCGAGGAAGACCCCCATGCTGGGGGAGAGGGCGCAAATGATGCTGCCGACCGCAAACAGCCCCAGAGCGACATGGTAGGCGCGACCAAGGCCGCGGGCGACCGCCAATGGCGCCGCGGATGCCGCGCCCCAGATCGCGCTGACCATGGCGACCGTCATCGTCCATGCAAAAAAGCGCAGACCGCCGATTTCAACCACCGCCGAGGGCAGCACCGTCACGACGACCCGGACGGAGAGCGCGTGGATCGCGACGGCGCCGGTCAGGACAGCCGAGCGGGCGAGATTGGGCCCCGTGAACAAGACCGCCCAGCTGCCCGGCGCAGCATCGTCGGCTTCGCGGCGCGACCGTTCGGCGGCTTCGTCCACCAATCCCTCCGGCGCCTTTGGCATGAAGCACCGAAATGCTATGGCGCGGCGGAATGGCGTGCTAATGGTGATTAATCATTCATGCATGAGCCACGATCATGCGAGGGGTCGATGCCCAGCCCGTATCGCTCGCTTCCGCCGCTCGGCACCTTGCGCACCTTTGAGGCTGTCGCCCGGCAGCTCTCCTTCACCGTGGCGGCGCAAGAGCTGGCGCTCACTCAAAGTGCGGTAAGCCACCAGATCCGCGCCCTCGAAGAGCATCTCGGGGCGTCCCTCTTCGGGCGCTTGCACCGCGGCATCGAGTTGACCGGCGATGGCCGCGTGCTGCTCGAAGGAGTGCGTGCCGGGCTCGACAGCGTGCTGCTGGCCAGCGAACGGGTGCGCAGCCAAAAGCGGGTCGGCGTGCTGACCGTCGCGGCGCCGGCGGCGTTTGCGACATGGTGGCTGGTGCCGCGCCTCGGCCGGTTCGCAGCACTCCATCCCGAGATCGAGGTGCGGATTGCCGCGATCGATGGCCGCGAACCCGACCTCTGGCGCGACGGCGTCGATGTCGCGGTGGTGAAGCGGGCGGCAAAGCTCGCCGATCGCAATCCGCTCGAGATGCCGCTGCTGCGCGAGATCGTGTTTCCGGTATGCGCCCCGTCGATGCTCGGCGGCGAGCTGCCGCTGCGCGGCCTCCATGACCTCGTCCAGCATCCGCTGATCGAGTGCGACGCGGCCGAAGCCGACGACACCGAGTATACCTGGCCAACCTGGCTCGATCGATTTGGCCTGAGTTCAAACCGCATGCGACGCGGCAGCTGAGGTTCAGCCATTTCGGGCTGGCGCTGTCCGCCG
This sequence comes from uncultured Alphaproteobacteria bacterium, assembly GCA_963703855.1. Classification (GTDB taxonomy): domain Bacteria; phylum Pseudomonadota; class Alphaproteobacteria; order ATCC43930; family CGMCC-115725; genus AP-15. The sequence continues at coordinate 87,138 of CAVPFW010000015.1, read as the reverse complement.
CGATCGACGGGCTCGGTGTCGCGCTCGGGCGCTCGCCGATGGTCGACGCGGAGCTCGCCGCCGGCAGGCTGGTACGGCCGTTTGGCAAGAAAATAACGGCCAAGGCCGCGAATGTGTTCGCGCTGACCTGGCGGGATGGCGGTGCGTCGGTTCAGGATCAGCGCGTCGCCGCTTTTCGCGATTTCGCCTTGGATGAGGCGTGCGGGTGCGAGCTCGCCGCCGGCCCCTGCGGCATGCCGGCCTCGGAGCGGGATATGCGCACGCGCGCAGGCTGGATGGCGGGACGGGCCGCACGCCGCGCGGTGGTGCTGAGCAGGCGCTGACCTTGGCGCGAGCGTAATCGCAGCGTCAGCGAGGTCGCCGAATGGGAGGGGAGGATGAAGGCTGATTACGTGATCATCGGCGCCGGCTCGGCCGGCTGCGTGCTCGCCAACCGCTTGACCGAGGACCCGAATGTCCGGGTGCTGCTGATCGAGGCCGGCGGGCGCGACTGGAGCCCCTATATCCACATCCCGGCCGGCTTTATGAAATTGCTCGATCACCCGACCCTGACCTGGGGCTATCACGCCGAGCCCGATCCCGGCACCGCCGGCCGCGCGATCCTCTATCCGCGCGGGCGGGTGCTGGGCGGGTCGAGCTCGATCAACGGGCTGATCTATGTCCGCGGCCAGCCCGAGGATTTCGACCATTGGGCGCAGCTCGGCAATCGCGGGTGGGCATGGGACGATTTGCTGCCCTATTTCAAGAAGGCCGAGAATTGGGAGGGCGAGGCCAACGAATGGCGCAGCAAGGGCGGGCCGCTGTTCACCTCGCGGATGACCGATATCCCGCCGTTGTGCCGCGCCGCGGTCGAAGCCGGCAAAGAGATCGGGCTCGAATATCGCGAGGACGTTAACTCATTGCCGCATGGCGGGATCGGCTATTGCCAGCAGACCCGCGGCGGACGGCGGCGCGGAAGCACGGCGCGGACCTATCTGCGCCCGGCGCGGAAGCGGCCCAACCTCGAAGTCGTCATCAAAGCTCAGGTAAACCGCATCCGGTTCGACGGCACCCGCGCCATCGGCGTCGAATACGAGCGCGGCGGGACGGTCGTGCACGCCGATGCCGGGCGCGAGGTGATCCTCTGCGCCGGTGCGGTCAACTCGCCGCATATCCTGCAATTGTCCGGGGTCGGCGCGCCCGAGCATTTGAGCCGCGTCGGCATCCCGGTCCACCACGCGCTGCCGGGGGTCGGGCAGAACCTCCAGGACCACTACATCGCCCGAATCAGCTACCCGGTCACCGGCACGCCGACGATCAACGAGCGCTCGCGCGGCGTCGCCCTGGCCGGCGAGGTGCTGCGCTACCTGGTCACCGGCAAGGGCATGCTGACCTACAGCGCCTCATTGGCCGCGGCGTCGGTCAAGGTGCTGGAGGAATTGGCTACTCCCGACGTGCAGTGCAGCATCGCGCCGGGCAGCTTCAAGGACGGCCAGATCGGCGAGCTCGACGATTTTCCGGGCATCACCGCCGGGGCCTGGCAGATGCGGCCATTGTCGCGCGGCTATGTCGAGGCCAAATCCAGCGACCCCAGAGAGGCGCCGGCGATCAACCCCCGCTATCTGAGCGAGCAGACCGACCGCCGCGCCATTATCGGCGGTCTCAGGTTCATCCGGCGGCTGTTCGCCGCCCCGGCGCTGGCCAGGTATTGCGGCGCCGAGATCCTCCCCGGCGCCGCTGTCGAGAGCGACGACGAGTTGCTCGACTATGCGCGGCAGAAGGGCTCGACCGTGTACCACGCGACCTGCACCTGCAAGATGGGCACCGATCAGATGGCGGTGGTCGACGACCAGCTGCGCGTGCACGGGCTCCAAGGGCTGCGGGTGATCGACGCCTCGGTGATGCCGACGGTGACCTCGACCAACACCAACGCGCCGACGATCATGATCGCCGAGCGCGGCGCCGACCTGATCCGCAGCACCGCCCGCGAGACCGCGCCGGCCATCGGGGCCAGAGCGGCTTAGGTTTGGGAGCGCGGCCGTCCCGGCCGCAGGCGGGCCGGAGGCCCGCAGTCCAAGTGGTGCGCGCCTAACGCTTGCCGCCGTCACCGTTCGATCGAATCCGTCGGGCGCGCTGGTGCGCACGTCTAAATCAATTCGCCATCTTCTACCTTCGTCTTCCCGGCGCAGGCCGGGACCCATACCTGCCATGGGCACCGGCCAAGCCTGTCCTCGGGCCGGCCGAAGGCCGGACCCTGGGCCGGTGTAACCAGCCCACGGGTGCGATTCGTTAGAAGTAAACCACCAGTAGCTAGCCGGCGGCGACGCGGCCGGTGCCTTCGATGACCGCGTCCCAGTCGTCGACGTCGCGGTCGAGCGGGTGCACCATGACGTGCTGCACGCCGATCCCGGCATAGGCGGCGATGCGGGCGCGCAATTCGCCCTCGTCCTTGCCGTTCCAATGGGTGCGCATCGAGATCGTGAATTCGGGCTCGGGCCGGTCGCGGCGCAGGCGCTGGACGATCGGCGCCGCCTCCGCGGGGGTCAGCTGGCTGCCGTGCCAGCCGTCGCCGATCCTGACGGTGCGTTGATAAGCCGGCTCGGAGCGGGCGCCGAACCAGATCGGGATCGGCCGCACCGGCAGCGGCTGCATCGTCATTTCGGTGATCTCGGCCGGGATGTACTTGCTGCGGAACGTGACCGGGTCCTGGGTCCACACCGCGCGCATCATCGCGATGCCCTCGTCGGTGCGCCGGCCGCGCTCGTGGAAGGGTGCGCCGAGCGCCTTGAACTCGGCTTCGAGCCACCCGACCCCGGCCCCGAGAATGAGCCGCCCCTCGGAGAAGTTCTGCAACGTCGCCAATTCCTTGGCGAGCGGCAGCGGGTGGCGCATCGGCAATACCAGGACGCTGGTGCCGAGCCGCACCCGCTTGGTCACGGCGGCGGCCCAGGTCAGGCTCAGCACCGGGTCGTAGAACAATGGCGAGCGCGGAAAAGTCGCGCGCGGCACGATGATGTGCTCGCTGACCCAGACATCGCTGAGGCCCATATCCTCGGCGCGCTGCGCCGCGCGCCGAATGCGCTCGGGTGTGGCCTGCTCGCCCGCATGAGGCAGATGAACCCCGATCTGCATCGCCGTCCCTCCCGCGAACTGGGCGCTGCGCCGTCGCCGGCGCGCCGATCGCGCAGTGTTCGCGCGAACGCCGGCTATTCGCAAGCGCGCGCTGCGGGCGGCAGGCCGCCGAGCCATGGCCGCTCGATAGTCGGCCGCCCGAAATGGTAGCCCTGCAGATAGCCGATCCCCTCCTCGCGCAGCAACGCGGCGTCGGCGGCGGTCTCGACGCATTCGGCCACGGTGTGGAGCCCAAAGCCGCGGGTCAGGCCGAGCAGATGGCGCAGGATCACCCGGTTCTCGCGACTGGCCGCGAGGTTGCGGACAAACGAGCCGTCGATCTTGATCGTGTCGACCGCCAACAGCTGAAGATGCCGCAGCGAGGTATGGCCCGCGCCGAAATCGTCGAGGGCAACGCGGCAGCCGGCATGCCGCAGGGTCTCGACAAAGCGGGCCGATTCGTCAAAATCATTGAGCGCCGCGGTCTCGGTGATCTCGATCACGATGCGATCGGCGAACTCGGGCCGCTGGCGCAGCAGCGACATCAAGGAGCGCAGCCACGGCCGGTCGCAGGCGGTCCGCCCGGAGACGTTCAAGCCGAGCCTGATCTGCGGGTGGGCGGCGAGCTCGGCAAATGCCCGGCCCAAGACGTAGCGGTCGATCAGGCCGATCAGGCCGACCTGCTCGATCGCGGCGATGAACTCGCCGCAGGCGACGAGAGCGCCGTTGTGCTCGCGCATCCGCAGCAGGCACTCGAAATAATCGACCCGGCCCGAGGCTGCGCACACCACCGGCTGGAAGGCCAGCAGCAGGCGATCCTGGCGCAGCGCCGCGTGCACCGCGGCGCCGATCGCAGCCGCCGAGGGCGGCCGGCGGGGCGGTGCTGCGCGCTGAAGGCGATCCATGACCCGGGCGGGCGGTCAGGCGGGCTCGGCCCGGAACTTGGCGGCGACCAAGGCCCGCCATCCGCATGCCGCCGCGAGCGGTGCTGCGCGGACCGGTCGGGTGGTCGGCCCGGCGGCTCGGCCGTGCCCACCCCAAATCCAGTCAATCAGACAACATCCAGGCACGGTCCCAGCCTCGATTGGCGCGCTCGAGCGTCGTCCCAAGCAGTCGACACCGCGGCGGCGCGATCGGTGGCAAGCTAGGCGTCGAGGCGTTGAATATCTGTTAAAGAGGGGCGCGAGCGGGGGCAGCGGGGTGCTGTCGATACCCCCGCGCACCAGGGTCGAGCACCGCCGGCGAAGGGCGCGCGACGCGTTCGCAATCGCCGCTGCGCGGTGCGGCGATCCCGCCCTCAGAAAAGAAACGGCGCCCGAGGGCGCCGCTTCACCGGCCTAGGGTCGGTTGCTCAAGCGGCCTTGCGGCGGCGGCGAAACGCGCCGAAGCCGACAAGGGCGGAGCCGAGCAGCGCCAAGGACGCCGGCTCGGGGATCGGGGGGGTGATCGTCGACGGCGTGCTGATCGTCTTCGAGCAGCTGATCGCGGCGCCGGGCGAGGTCTGGCCGCAGGCGATCGCCATCGAGGCCGATTGCCCGAGGTTGTAGACGCCGGCGGTGTCGCTGCCAAAGGTGCCCAGCAGGTCGAGCGTCAGGGACCCCGACACGGTCGCGGTCGTGGCCGTCAGGACCGAGGTGAAGATGCTGGTGAAGTCGAAGTCGACGCTGTTGGTGCCGTTGCTGATCGTCACGATGTCGGCGAACGGGCCCAGGACCCCGACCGGATTGACGTCAAACGCCGTCGCGCTCTGCTTGACGGAGTTGCCGGAGGCGAGGTAACCGGGCGCATTAGCCGCCAGACAGCCGTTGCCCGCCACCGAGCAGAAGTTGTTCGGGTTCCCCAGAAACGGGTCGGTGAACGAGCCGAGCAGTTCGGTCCCGGAGAGTGTGAGCGATGTCGTTCCGAGGTTGATGTCGGTGCTGGTGCCGCCGAGGACGGTGTTCGGTCCGTTGATCGTCACCGACAGCGATCCGTTCGGGTTTACCGTCGCGGCGACGGCGGGATAGACGGCCATGGCGGCGCCGAGCGCCGCGACAGCCCCCCACAGGGTAGCTCGTAATCCTCTCATCCTGACCTCCTCATGAACAGGGCTTGATCTGGTGATCTGACCGCTGGACCGACGCAAGCGCCATGCCATCGGCACGCGACCCGGTTTATCAATGCGTTATGCTTACTCGATCGGCCGATCCCGGCGCCAGTGTCAAAGAATCCGACACACGTTCCGGCGCGCTTTCCCGGATGCCGCTCCAGAAATATGTTAAGATCAATGGCTTACAAAAAAGTGGCCGGTTCTGCCGACGGTAAAGAATTCCGTCAGTTCACTAATAATGATTGAGTTTTATTGGTAAATTTGCTACCGGGGCCGCGACTGAAGCTCGCGATCCGCGTGTTGGCAGATCGAGCGAAACGGGCAGGATGTCCGCCCTCGCCGCCTCGGTCTCGCCCGACACCCCGACCGCTCGGCTCGGATGGCGGACCGGCACGGCCGGGGTCGGGCGAGCCGTCGAACCGGGTCCACCCGCCGGACGGCGCGGCGGCCGCGCTGTCGACACCAAGCCGGAACGATCTGGCCGCCCGCAGATCGACGGCCCGGGCGGCGACGCACGACAGTCGCGTTTGCCGGCCCCTCCGCGGGCAACGGCACAGTGTCGGCATTCTTTACAGGGACTCGCGATCTTGGCACGCTGTCTGCTACCGCCGTTGGGGACGCCGGCTCTGTTCCACCGATGCCCAAATCAGCAGCTAAGCCTTTGGACACTCGCTGTTTCCCGTGCTGTCATCGGTGCCGCAGCGGATTTAGCGAGGTCACGGCGGATCACCCGGCAATGTCGGAGGATTTGACAACTCGCCGCGGCCGGTCGACGCCGTCTGGGAAATATCCAGCGTTGACAGTCGGTTCCGACTTTGGCACAAGTTTTGCTGTACGTCGTGGGTAGACCTCGTTGCACACAAGTCCCGCCGCAGGAGAGAACGATGCGAGCTAAATCCGCAGTGTTGGGAATGGCGGCTGCCGCGGCGTTCTCAAGCGCCGCCATCGCCGCGGATTGCGTCAAGACATCGCTGACGAAATACACCGCAGCCGGCTTTTCCTGCACAATCAGCGACAAGACGTTCAGTAATTTTTCATACGTCAATGGGGACGGAAAATTCCCGGCTACGGTGGCGACCGTCGTGCCGCAGCAGACGCCGAGCAATCCCGGGCTCATATTCGCGAATAACTGGACGATCGCTACCGCCGGGAAATCGAGCGACTTTGGAATCGTCTTCCACGTTGCAGCGCCCAAGACCAACGAAATCGAGGATGCTACTTTAACCCTATCCGGGTCGGCGAAAGGCACTGGGTTTATCATTGATAGCGAGACGATTCTGGCAGCAGGCGTAAAAATAGCCAATTTGACAGCCAGCATCACAGCGTTGCACAACGTCAGCGACCATGTAATGTTCGCGCCGGTGCCGTCGATTACAGTGGAAGAGGACGTCGTGCTGCGCGGATTTGAGACGCTCTCGTTTATCGACAAGCGCTTTTCGGAGCAGCGTATCCCGGAGCCGTCGTCATTGGCGCTGATCGGCATCGGCCTCGGCGCGCTCGGCGTAGCCCGGCGCCGCAAGCGCTCGTAGTCGACGAGATCCGTCGGCCGGCGCGGCAGCCGAGAATTTGCCGGTCGGCGCGGCGCCAGGGATTCTCCGGCGCCGCTGGGGGATGTCGACGCCCGAGTGTGTAAAGGAATCCGACAGGGGTAGGGCCGTGCGCGCTCCGGCTGAGCGGCGTCCAGCCTTGTGGCCGGCTTTGTCGCCGACCTCCGAGACCCTGGACATCCGCCGCCGATCGGGGCCAACCCGGCGGAGCATCGCCGCCGCCTCGCGCGCGTGCTATGCTGCGGGCGTTCCGGGCACCGGGATTGGCGACAGATTGATCAATGGCGGTTCCAACCGACCCGAAGCGTGCGCGGCGAACGGCTGAAGCATCCCGCGACTTTGCCGCGGCCTTTGACCACGACCGGGCCGGCCGGCGAGAGCGGGCCGAGGCGCTCTACCGCAAGGTGCTGCAAAAAGAGCCGGATCACGCCGACGCCCTGCATCTTCTCGGCATCATATCGCACGAGCGCGGACGACATCAGCGCGCGATCCAACTGATCGAACGGGCGCTGGCGATCCTGCCCGAGTTCCCGGCCGCCCATCTGAACCTCGGCACTGCATTGGAAGCCGCGGGCCGGCTCGCGGAGGCGGCGCAAAGCTACCGCCGCGCGATCGCTCTGAGCCCCGACTACGCCATCGCTCACTGCAACCTGGCGGCCCTGCACAACCGACAGGGCGAATTCGCCGCGGCCCGGGCGAGCGCCGAGCGCGCCGCCGAACTCGCCCCTGACCTCGCCGGCGCGCACATCAACCGCGCCAATGCCCTGATCGGCCAACGCCGTCTTATCGAGGCCGAGGCCCCGCTGCGGCGCGCGCTCGAATTGCTGCCCGATCGGGCCGAGACGCACAGCGACCTCGGCGTGCTGCTGGCCGAGCTCGGCCGTTTCGACGAGGCGGCGGAAAGCCACCGGCAGGCGATCGCGAGGCGGCCGAAAGACCCGCTGCTGCACCTCGCGCTGGCCGGGTCATTGCTCCGGGCGCAGCAGCCGGAGGAGAGCGAGGCGAGCTCCCGACAAGCCCTGGCGCTGGCCCCGGAGCTCGGCCGGTCGTGGCACTGGCTCGGCAACGCGCTGCTCGCCCGCGGCCGGATCGACGAGGCCCTGGCTTGCCTGCGCCGCGCGCTGGAGATCGACCCCGATCTGGCGGAAGCCCACGAGGCCCTCGCCTTCAACGGGCAGCCTGCCGCCGAGGAGGCGCAGCTGCAGCGCCTCGGCGCGCTGCGGGCGAGCCCCGAGCGCCCGGCGTCGGATCGGATCGCCGCGGGGTTCGCGCTCGGCAAGTTTCTCGACCGAGCCGACCGGTACGATGAGGCCTTTTGCTGTTTTGCCGAGGCCAATGCCCTCTGTCGGCAGCAGCTGGCGGATGCCGGCGAGCGCTTCGACCCGGTCGCGTTGGAGCGGGAAGTGGACGGCGTGATCGACCGCTGCACGCCAGCGCTGTTCGCATCCGCCGCGGCCTGGGGCAATCCCTCCGAGGCGCCGGTCTTCGTCGTCGGCATGCCGCGCTCCGGGACCAGCCTCGTCGAGCAGATCGCGGCCAGCCACTCGCGCGTGTTCGGCGCCGGCGAGCGCAAGGACATCGGCCATATCTGCGAGCGGGTCCTGGCGCGCAACCGCGGTCTTGCGTTCGACGAGTGGGACATGGATTTCGCCCGCAGGCTCGCCGACGAGCATATCGCCCGATTGCAGGCGTGGGGCGGCGCTGCACCCCGGATCATCGACAAGATGCCCGACAATATCTTCCATCTCGGCATCATCGCCGTCCTGTTCCCCGCCGCCCGCATCGTTTTCTGCCGACGCCAGGCGCGCGACACCTGCCTGTCCTGCTACTTTCAGCGGTTTGCCGAGGGAAACCCGTTTGCCTATGATTTGGCCGATTGCGGACGACGATTTCTGGTCGTCGACCGGCTGGCGGCGCATTGGCGGCAGGTGCTGCCGCTGGCGATGCTGAGCCTCGATTACGAGGCGCTGATCGCCGACCCGGAGGGCGAGAGCCGCCGCCTGATCGACTTCCTCGGCCTCGACTGGGAGCCCGCCTGTCTCGACTTCCATCGCACCCAACGGCCGGTGTTCACGGCCAGCAGCTGGCAGGTGCGCCAGCCGATCTACAATCGCTCGGTCGGGCGCTGGCGGCATTACCAGCGGCATTTGGGCCCGCTCCTGGAAGCCCTGGCGCCGGACGGCGCGGCGGCCGAGCGCGACGGCCGTGTGCCCTGATGAGCGGCGCTGCGTCGAGGACGGCCCCGCCGGCCGGCGACAGCGGCGCCCGGCGGGCGGCCGGCGTCGCGCGGACCGTGCGGGCCGGGTTCGCCCATCACCAGGCCGGCCGGCTCGCGCGGGCGGAGGCGCTCTACCGCAAGGCCCTGGCAAAGGACCCCGATCATGCCGACGCCGTGCACCTGCTCGGCGTCATCGCCTACCAGAGCGGGCGGATCGGGCCGGCGCTCGAATTGATCGAGCGTGCCCTGCCGGGATTGCCGGAGCTGCCGGATGCGCATTTGAACTACGGCAATGCGTTGCGGGAAGCGGGCCGGGCGGCGGAAGCGATCGCGAGCTATCGCCGCGCGATCGCCCTCAATCCCGATTACGGCATGGCGCACAGCAATCTGGCCCGCACCCTGGTCGAGCGGGGCGGGTTTGCCGCCGGGCTGGAAAGCGCGCGGCGCGCGATCGAGCTCTTGCCCGATTTCCTCGGGGCGCAGGTCAACTGCGCCGGCGCCCTGGTCGGCCTGGAGCGTTACGCCGAGGCCGAGGCTCCGCTGCGTCGCGCGCTCGAGCTGATGCCGGACCGGGCGGAGACCCACAGCGACCTCGGCGCGGTGCTGGCCAAGCTCGGCCGGCTCGACGAGGCGCTCTCGTGCCACCGGCGGGCGATCGCGCTGAACCCGAACGATCCGGTCGTGCATTATGGGCTCGGGGCGACGCTGTTTCGCGCCGAAGAGCTCGCCGGGAGCGAGGCGAGCTTCCGCCAGGCCCTGGCTCTCGCCGCCAATTTCGCCAGGGCATGGCACGGGCTCGGCAATGTTCTGCGCACCGCCGGCCGCTTCGAGGAAGCCCAATCCTGTTTCCGCCGCGCGCTCGAGCTCGACCCCGATCTGCCGGACGCCCATCGCAGCCTCGCCGTAACCGGACAGCCGGCCGGCGACGAGGCCGAGCTGCACCGTCTCAAAGCGCTGTTGGCGGACCCCGAGCGCCCGGGGTCGAGCCGCATCGCCGCGGGTTTTGCCCTCGGCGCCTTGCTGGACAACGCCGACCGGCACGACGACGCCTTCCCGTTTTTTGCCGAGGCGAACGCGCTTTACCGGCGGCAGCAGGCGGACGCCGGCGAGCGCTTTGACGCCGAGGCGCTGCGGCGCGACGTGGACGGCCTGATCGCGCAATGCACCCCTGCCCTATTCTCGGCCATGGCGGGCTGGGGCAACCCGTCGCACACGCCGGTCTTCATCGTCGGCATGCCGCGCTCGGGCACCAGCCTCGTCGAGCAGATCGCCGCCAGCCATTCGCGCGTGTTCGGCGCCGGCGAGCGGCGCGAGATGAACCGCATCTCCGATGCGCTCACCGCCCACAATCGAGGCAAGCCGATCGCGCAGTGGGACGCCGCGTTCGCGCGTCGACTGGCCGACCGGCACCTCGACGATCTGCGCACCATGGGCGACGGCGCGGCCCGGGTCATCGACAAGATGCCGGACAATGTTTTCGCCCTGTGGCTGATCGCGGCCTTGTTTCCATCGGCCCGAATCGTGCTGTGCCAGCGGGATCCGCGCGACGTTTGCCTGTCGTGCTATTTCCACTGGTTCGCCGAAGGCAATCTGTTTGCCTACGACCTCGCCGATTGCGGGTTGCGGGCCCTCGCGGTCGAGCGGCTGGCGACCCATTGGCTGCGGGTGCTGCCGCTCGAAATGCTGGCGATCGACTACGAGGAGCTGGTCGCCGATCTGGAGGGCGAGAGCCGGCGCCTGATCGAGTTCCTCGGTCTCGAGTGGGACCCGGCCTGCCTCGATTTTCACCGCACCGAGCGGCCGGTATTCACCGCCAGCAGCTGGCAGGTGCGCCAGCCGCTGTTCACCCGCTCGGTCGGGCGCTGGCGGCATTATGAGCGGCATCTGGGCCCATTGCTGCGGGTATTGGCCGAGGATGGGGCGGAGCCCGAACCCGCCGGGCGATGACGGAGGCGCGGAATTGCTCATTATGTTGATGCAGCCGGCTGGGCCGCGGGGCGCAGACCGCTTCTCGCCCTGACAATGGCGCTTTCGGTCGGCATCGGCCCGCATTCCGCCGCGCCGCGGGCCTGCGGTCGACGGACGCTGCGGCCTTGTCAACAGGGCATATCCGCCGTAAATAATCGCGGTTCGATACCTCACGCAGGGTTGCGGCTGCTGCCGCGCGGGTTTCCCGCGGGCGGGCCGCTCCGGTGTCGGCGTCTCCCGGCATGCCCGGGCGCCGATCTCTCCTGCGGCGGCCCAACCGGAAAATAGGATCTGTCATGGCCTTGCCGACCTACACGATGCGTCAGCTGCTCGAAGCCGGGGTTCACTTCGGCCATCACACGCGGCGCTGGAACCCAAAGATGGCGCCCTACATCTTTGGCATCCGCAACGGCATCCACATCATCGACCTCGAGCAGACGGTGCCGATGCTGCACCAGGGACTGCAGGCGATCCGCGACGTCGTCGCCGGCGGCGGTCGGGTGCTGCTGGTCGGCACCAAGCGCCAGGCGCAGGAGCCGGTCGCCGAGGCGGCCAAGCGCTGCGGTCAGTATTACGTCAACTACCGCTGGCTCGGCGGCATGCTGACCAACTTCAAGACCATGTCGCAGTCGATCCGCCGGCTGCGCGAATTGGACGAGCGCATCACCAACGAGCAGTCCGGGCTGACCAAGCGCGAGCTGTTGGAGCTGACCCGCGCCCGCGACAAGCTCGAAAGGGCACTCGGCGGGATCAAGGAGATGGGCGGCCTGCCCGACATCCTGTTTGTGATCGACACCAACAAGGAGGCGATCGCGGTGGCCGAGGCCAACACGCTCCACCTCCCTGTGGTCGCCATCCTCGATTTCGAACTCGTCGCCCGACAAGATCGCCTATCCGATCCCCGGCAACGACGACGCGATGCGCGCAATCCACCTCTATTGCGACCTCGTGTCGAACGCCGTGCTCGACGGGCTGCAGGCCGAGCTCGCCGCCTCGGGCGTCGATATCGGCGCCCGCGCCGAGCCTGCCGCCGCCGAATTGCCCGAAGCGGCGGCCGAAGAGTTCTCGGCGGTGGATGCTGACGGCGACGCCGCGCCCCCGCTGGGCGGCGAGCTGCCCGGGGACGATATGGCCGAGGCGGAAAGGGTCGAGGGCGAACCGGCGGCGGCCCACGCTTGAGCCGCAGCCAACCGCGGCCTGGCGCCGCGCTGAATTGAGCCGCGTGCGCTGACGAGACAAGGCGGCGCGAGACGAGAGGGCAAGGACGATGGCCGAGGTGACCGCGGCGCTGGTCAAGGAGCTGCGCGAGAAGACCGGCGCCGGCATGATGGACTGCAAGAGGGCGCTCGGCGACAGCGGCGGCGATATCGAGGCGGCGGTCGACTGGCTGCGCAAGAAAGGCCTGTCGGCGGCGGCCAAGAAGGCCGGGCGGGTGGCCGCGGAGGGGCTGATCGGCGCCGCTGTGCGCGGCACCGCCGGCGCTCTGGTCGAGGTCAATTCCGAGACCGATTTCGTCGCCCGCAACCAGGCGTTCCAGAGCTTCGTGCGGACCGTCGGCGAGCTCGCGCTGGCCGGCGACGGCGCGCTCGAGGCGCTGATGCACACACCCTATCCGGGCTCGGGGCGCACGGTCGAGGCCGAGCTGACCTATCTGATCTCGACCATCGGCGAGAACCTGGTGCTGCGCCGGTCGACCCGGCTCGCGGTCGGCCAAGGCGGCGTGTTCTCGTATATGCACAACGCGCTCGGGCCGGGGCTCGGCAAGATCGGCGTGATCGTGGCGCTCGAATCGGGCGCGGCGGCGGACCGGCTGGCCGAATTGGGCAAGCAGCTGGCGATGCATGTCGCGGCGGCGACCCCGCTCTATCTCGACATCGCCTCGGTCCCGGCGGCGGCCCTCGAGCGCGAGCGCGGCGTGCTGCGCGAGCAGGCGCGGGCCAGCGGCAAGCCCGAAGGCATCATCGAGCGGATGGTCGACGGGCGGTTGCGCAAATTCTACGAGGAGGTCGTGCTGCTCGAGCAGATCTTTGTCGTCGACCAGGAGACGCGGATCGCGAAAGTGGTCGAAAACGCGGCCCAGGCGGCGGGCACGCCGATCGAGATCGCCGGCTTTGCGCGCTTTGCGCTGGGCGAGGGCGTCGAGCGCCCGCGCGCCGATTTCGCGGCCGAGGTGGCGGCGCAGCTCCAGCATTGACCTTCGGGGGCTCGGCGGGCGGGGGCTCGGCGGGCGGGAGCTCGGCGGGCCGCGCGCGCGCCGTCCCGACGATACCGGCGAGGCGGGCGACGTTGCCGCGGCTTTGGTGTATGCTGACCGCTTCCGCGGCACCGGCGCGCGACCGATGAGCATAGGCCACATGGCAGCCGATCCGAGGTATCGCCGCGTTCTTCTCAAGGTCTCGGGCGAGGCGCTGATGGGCGCGCGCGAAGGCGGCCTCGATCCCGAGGTCGTCGCCCGCATCGCCGACGAAATCCAATCGGTGCACGCGCTCGGGGTCGAGATCTGCCTGGTGATCGGCGGCGGCAACATCTTTCGCGGCGTATCGGGTGCCGCCGCCGGGATGGAACGATCCTCGGCCGACTACATGGGCATGCTGGCGACGGTGATAAATTCGCTCGCCGTGCAGAACGCGCTCGAGCAGCGCGGGGTGGCGACGCGGGTCCAGTCGGCGATTTCGATGCAGGCGGTGTGCGAGCCCTATATCCGCCGCCGCGCTCTGCGCCACCTCGAAAAAAAGCGCCTGGTGATCTTTGCCGCCGGCACCGGCAATCCGTTCTTTACGACCGATACCGCGGCGGCGCTGCGCGCCTCGGAGATGGGGTGCGACGCGCTGCTCAAGGCGACCAAGGTCGACGGCGTCTATGACGCCGATCCCTATCGCGTTCCCGGCGCCGTCCGGTTCGAGGCGCTCGACTACCACGAGGTGCTGGCGCGCGACCTGCAGGTGATGGACGCGTCGGCGATCGCGCTGGCGCGCGAAAACCATATTCCGATCCTGGTGTTCTCGATCTTCGAGAGCGGCGGGTTCGCGCAGGTGGTGCGCGGCGAAGGGCGCTACACCATCATCAGGGAACAGACCCAGCCACAGCGACGGGAGTGAGGCCATGTCCGAAGACGCGCTGCTCAGGGATCTCGGCCGCCGCATGGACGGCGCCCTCGACGTGCTGCGCAAGGAATTCGGCGGGTTGCGCACCGGGCGGGCGTCGGCGAGCCTGCTCGAGCCGATCACCGTGGCCGCCTACGGCGGCACGATGCCGCTCAACCAGCTCGCCAATGTCAGCGTGCCCGAGCCGCGGATGATCACGGTGCAGGTCTGGGATCGCGCCATGGTCAAAGCGGTCGACAGGGCGATCCGCGAATCGGGGCTCGGGCTCAACCCGCAGACCGAGGGTCAGGTGATGCGGGTGCCGATCCCCGATCTGAACGAGGAGCGGCGGCGCGAATTGACCCGGGTCACCGCGAAATACGCCGAGCAGGCCCGGGTGTCGGTGCGCAACGTGCGCCGCGACGGGATCGAGATGCTGCGCCGCCAGGAGAAGGACGGCGAGCTGTCGCAGGATCAGCAGCGTCGACAGCAGCAGGAGATCCAGCGCCTGACCGACGAGGCGATCGGGCGCATCGACCAGGCCTTGGCGCAAAAGGACCGGGAGATCCTGCAGGTCTGATGACGGGCACCATCGCCGCCGAAGGCGCTGCCCCGCGCTCGTTGCCGCGGCACATCGCCATCATCATGGACGGCAACGGCCGGTGGGCGCAGGCCCGCGGGCTGCCGCGCATCGCCGGGCATCGCCGCGGCGCCGAGGCGGTGCGGCGCGCGGTCGCCGGGGCGCGCGAGCTCGGCATCCCCTATCTGACCCTGTTCGGGTTCTCGTCGGAGAATTGGAAGCGGCCGTCGAGCGAGATCCACGATCTGATGGGGCTGCTGCGTCATTACCTGCGGGGCGAAATCGCCGAGCTGCACAGGAACGGGGTTCGCCTCAAGGTGATCGGCCAGATCGGCCGGCTCGCTCCCGACATCGTCAGCCTGATCGAGCACGCCGAAGCGGTGACCCGCGACAATTCCGCCGTCACCCTGACGATCGCGCTGTCCTATGGCGGGCGCGCCGAGATCGTCGCCGCGGTGCGTACGATCGCGGCGCAGGTGGCGCGCGGCGGCCTCGCCGTCGACGCGGTCGACGAGGATTGCCTCGCCCGCCACCTGTTCACCGTCGACCTGCCCGATCCCGACCTGTTGATCCGCACCAGCGGCGAGCAGCGCATCAGCAATTTTCTGTTGTGGCAATCGGCCTATTCCGAGCTGGTCTTCACCAAGACCTTGTGGCCCGATTTCGCCAAAAGCGACCTCGAGCAGGCGATCGACGAATATTGCGGGCGCGAACGCCGTTATGGGGCCGGAGTTGGCTCGCGCTGAGTTGGCTCGCGCTGAGTTGGCTCGCGCTGAGTTGCTCGGCTGCGCGGCTGCGCAAGTCGGCTCGCCCCGAGCCCGGCCGGCTGCGGCTGCAAATCTTGTCGGCGCTGGGGCTGGCGCCGTTGCCGGTTGCCGCAATCTGGTTCGGGGAACCGTGGCTGGCGCTGCTGACCGCCCTCGCCGCTGCGGTAATGGCGTGGGAGTGGGGGCGGCTGTGCCGCCGCGGCCGGTTCGGCGCAACGCCGCGCGGGATCGTGCCAACCGGGGTGATATCGGGCGGGATCGTGCCGAGCGGGATCGTGCTCGTCGTTTTGGCGACCGTCGCGATCGCCGCCATGGGTCCCGCCGGGCTCGCCGTCGCCGCCGCCCTCGCCGGCGCGGCGATCGTGTTTTGGGCGGCGCGCAGGGGTTCCGATCCCGAGCCCGGATGGACCGCGCTCGGCACCGTGTGGGTCGCGCTGCCGTGCATTTGCCTGTTGTGGCTGGCGCGCCAGGAAGCGGGCGGCCGGGCAACCTTGCTGTGGCTCCTCGCGGTCGTGTGGGCGACCGACATCGGCGCCTACGCGATCGGCCGCACGCTCGGCGGCCCGCGTCTGGCGCCGCGCTGGAGCCCGAGCAAAACCTGGTCCGGGTTTGCCGGCGGCACGGTTTGCGCGGCGCTGGCCGGCGCGGCCACCGCGCTCGCCTTGGGGCTCTCCCCGGCGTTGCCGGTGGTGCTGGTCAGCGCCGGCCTTGCGATTGTCGCCCAGTTCGGCGATCTTGCCGAGTCACTGGCCAAGCGCAGGTTCGGCGTGAAGGATTCGAGCGGACTAATTCCTGGTCACGGCGGGCTGCTCGATCGTCTCGACGGCCTGCTCGCGGCGATCCCGGCGCTGGCGCTTTTGACCCTGATCGGCGGCCGCAGCGTATTAGCATGGCGGTAATTTCCCGCCGGGGATTCCGCCCTTCGGGATTTTCGCCCGCCGGCTCCCGGGCCCGCCGGCGCCACGAACGGGGGTGACGGGATGCGACGCGTCACAATTCTCGGCTCGACCGGCTCGGTCGGGCAAAGCACCGTCGATCTGCTGCAGCGCAACCCCGACGCGTTCACGGTCGAGGCGCTGACCGGCAAACCGCAATCCGCTCCGCCTGGCCGAGCAGGCCCGCGCCTTGGGCGCGCGGTTTGCCGCGATCGGCGATCCCGGCCACTACCCGGCGCTGAGGCAGGCGCTGGCCGGGACCGGGATCGAAACCGCCTGCGGCGCCCAATCCCTGATCGAGGCGGCGCAGCGCCCGTCCGATTGGGTGATGGCCGGGATCGTCGGCGCGGCCGGGCTGGCGCCGACCCTGGCGGCGATCCGGCGCGGGGTCATCGTGGCTCTCGCCAACAAGGAAGTGCTGGTCTGCGCCGGCGCCCTCGTCATGGCCGAGGTGGCGCGCTGCGGCGCCACCTTGCTGCCGGTCGACAGCGAGCACAACGCGATCTGGCAATGCTTCGACCGCGACCGCGTCGAAGCCATCGACCGGATCATCCTGACCGCGAGCGGCGGCCCGTTCCGCGAGCGCGAAATCGAGGACATGCGCTGGGTCACGCCGCAGCAGGCGGTCGCCCACCCCAATTGGAGCATGGGGGCGAAAATCTCGGTCGATTCGGCGACGATGATGAACAAGGGGCTCGAGCTGATCGAGGCGCACCATTTGTTCCAGCTGCCGCCCGAGCGCGTCGATATCGTCGTGCACGCGCAATCGATCGTCCACGGCGCCGTGGTTTATCGCGACGGCTCGGTTTTGGCGCAGCTCGGCTCGCCCGATATGCGCACGCCGATCGCCTATGCCCTGGCCTGGCCCGACCGCATCGCCGCGCCGACCAAGCGGCTCGACCTGGCCGCGGTCGGGCGGCTGACCTTCGAGCCGCCGGACGAGCGGCGCTTTCCGGCGCTGCGCGTCGCGCGCGAGGCGCTGATCTGCGGCGGCGGCACGCCGACCGTGCTGAACGCGGCCAACGAGACCGCGGTCCACGCCTTTCTCGAGGGCAGGATCGGATTTCTGGACATTGTCGAAACCGTCGAGCGCACCCTCGCGGCGGTTCCCGCCGACAGGCTTGAATCGCTCGATGACGTCTACAATTTCGACAGGGCGGCCCGGGAGGCGGCGGCTCGCCTGTCGGGCCGAAACGCCACGGCCCGCGCCGCCGCACCGGTGGGTTTAGGATGATCGCTTTTCTTCACCATGGGCTGAGCTACATCGTCCCGTTCCTGTTCGTCTTGACGGTGCTCGTGTTCGTCCACGAGTTCGGTCATTATTTTATTGCCCGCCGCAACGGCGTGCGCATCGACGTGTTCTCGATCGGCTTTGGGCCGGAGCTGTTCGGCTGGCACGACCGCGCCGGGACGCGGTGGAAGTTCAGCGCGATCCCGCTCGGCGGCTATGTCAAGATGTTCGGCGACAGCGATGCGAGCTCGGGCTTGCCGGTCGCCGGTCTGGCGCGGATGACCCCGGCCGAGCGCGAGGTCTCGTTTCACTACAAGCGGCTCGCCCAGCGGGTGGCGATCGTCGCCGCCGGCCCGGCGGCGAATTTCCTGTTTGCGGTCGTGGTCCTGGCCGCCCTGTTCATGACCTACGGCCAACCCTTTACCCCGGCGCATGTGGGGCAGGTGCAGCCGGGCAGCGCCGCCGAGCATGCCGGGATCAAGCCGGGCGACGTGATCGTCAGCATCAACGGCGATCGGGTCCAGCGCTTCGAGGATGTTCAGCAGGACGTGCGGCTCAACCCGGGCGTGCCGATGACGATCGTCGTCAAGCGCGACAGCCGGGAATTGAGCATTCCGGTCACGCCGGCTCAGACCGAGCTGACCGACCGCTTCGGCAACCACTACCGGATCGGTCTGCTCGGCATCGCCCGCAATGGGGTCGACTATGTCAAGCGAGACCCGCTGACCGCGGTGTATCAGGCTGGAGCCGAGACCTGGGATCTGTCGGTCTCGACCCTGAAAGCGATGTGGCAGATCGTGATCGGAACCCGCGGCACCGACGAGCTCGGCGGGCCGCTGCGCATCGCCCAGATGTCGGGCGATGTGGCCCAGGGCGGCGTCGTCGCGATCATCTGGTTCATGGCGGTCCTGTCGATAAATCTCGGGCTGATCAATTTGTTCCCGGTTCCCGTGCTTGACGGCGGCCACCTGCTATTCTATGCCGCCGAGGCGCTTCGCGGGAAGCCTCTGGGTCAGCGTGCTCAGGAATACGGTTTTCGCATCGGGTTGGCCCTGGTGCTTACCTTGATGGTCTTCGCCACCTGGAACGATCTCGTCCACCTTCGGATCGTCGAGTTTGTGAAGGGCCTGGTGACCTGACGCGAAGGCCGTTCCGGGGATGGGGGTTCGAGCCGGGGGTTGGGGGTTTTGCGTTTCAGCAGACGGATTTGCGTGCTGTGGGCGGTGGTCGGCGGCATGGCGGTGGCGGCGGTCGGGTCTTGCCCGGGGGTGGTGAACGCACAGACCGACCCTGGCGCGGCGGCACCGCCAGGCGGCGGCCCCGCGGGCAACCAGATCGGCGGCGGGCAGCCGGGCGGATCGGCGCCGGGTCAGCCGGGCGGGGCCGCGGCGCCCAACCTGGAAAGCGGCATGACCCCGCCCGGCCAGCCGAGCGGTGGGCCGACGCCGGCGCCGCCAGGCGGAGCGGCCGCGGGTCAGCCGAGCGGGGCCGCGGCGCCCAATCTGGAAAGCGGCATGACCCCGCCCGGCCCGCCGAGCGGTGGGCCGACGCCGGCGACGCCGGGCGGAGCGGCCGCGGGTCAGCCGAGCGGGGCCGCGGCGCCCAATCTGGAAAGCGGCATGACCCCGCCCGGCCAGCCGAGCGGGGTCATGCCGAGTCAGCCGAGCGGAGCGGCGGCACCCAATCCGGAAAGCGGGCCGCCGGGCGGACCGGCGGCGCCGCAGCTGAAGAGCGGCATGGCGCCGCCCGGCCAGCCGGGCGGCGGCCTCCCGCCGGGTCAGATCGGCGGCGCTCCGCCGGCGGCTCAGACCGGGGGCGCGCCGGCATCGGCTCCGCTGGGCGGCACGCCGCCGCCGGCTCGGGCCGGCGGGCCCGGGCATCGCCCGACCGGGGCGGAGCGGGTCCCGAGCCAGACCGGCGTCGGGCCGGGGCATCAGCCGGGGCTACCGACTTCCGCGCGGCCCGGCGGTGCGCCGACGCCCGGGCCGGCGTTGCCGACCATGGGCGGCGGCACGGTCAGCGACATTCGGGTCGAGGGCACGCAGCGGATCGAGCCCGAGACGGTGCGCTCATACCTGCAAATTCAACCGGGCGACGCCTGGGATGACGAAAAGGTGAACGCGTCGCTGAAGGCGCTGTTCGCGACGGGTCTGTTCGCCGATGTCAATCTGAGCCGGGTCGGCAACAGCCTGGTCGTCAAGGTGGTCGAGAACCCGATCATCAACCGCATCGCCTTCGAAGGGAACCACAAGCTTGACGACAAGGATCTCAACGCCGAGATCCAGCTGCGCCCGCGCGTCGTCTATACCCGCACCCGGGTGCAGAACGACGTGAAACGCATCCTCGATCTGTATCGCCGGCACGGAAGGTTCGGGGCGACGGTCGAGCCCAAGGTGATCCAGCTGTCGGAAAACCGGGTCGATCTCGTCTTTGAGATCAACGAAGGCGAATTCACCGGCATCCAAAGCGTAAACTTCGTCGGCAATAAGGAATTCAGCGACGGCAAGCTGCGCGGCGTGATCGCGACCAAGGAGAGCCGCTGGTATCGGTTTCTGTCGACCAACGACAGCTACGATCCGGACCGGTTGACCTATGACCGGGAGCTGTTGCGCAAATTCTACCTGACCGAGGGATATGCCGATTTTCGAGTGCTGTCGGCGGTGGCCGAGCTGACCCCGGAGCGCAACGGCTTCATCATCACCTTCACCCTCGCCGAGGGCCAGCGCTATCGCTTCGGCAAGATCGGCGTCGACATCAAGCTCAAGGACTTGCCGGCTTCCGCGGTGCTGCCGCTGCTGACGGTCCATCCCGGCGATTGGTACGACGCCGAGGCGGTGGAAAAATCGATCTCGGTGCTGACCGACACCCTCGGCAATCGCGGCTACGCCTTTGTCGAGGTCAAGCCGGACATCACCCGCAACCGCAAGGACCATACGATCGACATCACCTTCGCCGTCCAGGAGGGTCCGCGGGTCTATGTCGAGCGCATCGACATCGTCGGCAACGTGCGCACCCTCGACAAGGTGATCCGCCGCGAGTTTCAACTCGTCGAGGGCGATGCGTTCAACACCGAAAAGATGCAGCGCTCGCAGCAGCGCATCAAGCTTCTGGGCTTTTTCAAAAAGGTCGAGGTGACCAACGCTCCGGGCTCGGCGCCGGACAAGACCGTGGTGACGGTCGAGGTCGAGGAGCAGTCGACCGGCGAGCTGTCCTTGGGCCTCGGCTTTTCGACCTCCGACGGCCCGCTCGCCGACATCAGCGTGCGCGAGCGCAACTTTCTCGGCCGCGGTCAGGATCTGCGCATCGGAACCGTGGTTTCGTTCCGCTCGCAGCAGGTCGATCTAAGCTTCACCGAGCCGTATTTCCTCGACAAGAACATCGCCGCCGGCTTTGACCTGTTTGAAATCAAAACCAGCCCTACCTCCTCGTTCTTTTCCGGGATAATCCCGCCCTACCAGCAGTTCTCGTATGGCGGGGCGTTACGCGCCGGCTACCAGATCACCGACAATCTGCGCCAGACTTTGAAATACACGGGCCGGTCCGACACCATCGAGAACGTTCAGAGCGACGCGTCGCTGTTCATCGCATTGCAATCGGGAACCCACCTCACCTCCGCGGTCGGCCAGGTCCTGCTCTACGACCGTCGCGATGATCGCATCGATCCGACATCAGGGTATTTCGTTTCGCTCGGCAATGACTTCGCCGGTATCGGCTTCGGCGTCGATTATGTCCGGTCCAAGGTCAATTTCGGGTATTATTATTCGGTGGCGCCGGACTGGGTGTTGAGCCTTACCGGGGAGGCCGGCGACATCTTGGGCTGGAACGGCCAGCAGGTGCTGCTGCAGGACCGGTTCTTTGTCGGCGGCGACAATTTGCGCGGGTTTCAGGATGCCGGGATCGGCCCCCGCGACTCGGTCAGCGACGACGCCCTCGGCGGCCAAAAATACTATGTCGGCTCGGTGACCCTGGGCGTGCCGCTCGGCCTGCCCAAGGAGCTCGGCCTCAGCGGGCGCGTGTTCACCGATTTCGGCACGCTCTATCACCTCGAGCCGACCACCTTGTCGCTGACGCCGGCCCAGCTGGCGACGACGGGCGGCATTCAACCGATGGTCGAGCAGTCGCCGGCGATCCGGGTGAGCGCCGGGATCGGCGTGTCGTGGAAGTCTCCGGTCGGTCCGATCCGGCTTGATCTGGCGCTGCCGATCAAAAAGGAATCGTTCGACCAGACCCAGTTTTTCCAGAGTCAGCTTCGGGACCAAGTTCTGATGTCCATGCCGTCCATCCGTTTGGCCGCGCTGCTGCTGCTCCTCGCGTGCGGCTCCGTCGGCAGCGCCCTAGCCCAAGCGCCCCCCGCGACACCCGCCGCACCGGCGCCGCCGCACCCCGCCGCACCCCCCCGGCGCCGTTGCCGGCGGCGCAAAGCCTGACGGTCATGGTGGTCGACGTCCAATCGCTGCTGCAGAACTCGAAAGCGGCCAAGATGGTTCGCGGCCAGATCGAGCAGAAGCGCCTCGAATACACCAAGGAGATCTCTCACGAAGAGGAGACGCTGCGCGCCGAGCGCGACAGCCTGCAGCGCCAGCAGGCCTCGCTGTCGCCCGAAGCCCTGAACAAGAAGGGGCGCGAATTCCAGCAGAAGGTCAACGATCTCGACCGCAACGTTCAGAGCAAGCGCCAGGCTCTCGAAAAATCCAACAACGATGCGCTCGGCAGGATTCAGCAGACGATGCTGAAGATCATCGCCGACATCGCCAAGCAGCGAAAGGCGAACCTGGTGTTCCAGCGCACCGAGCTCGTGCTGTTCGACCAGTCGTTCGACGTGACCGACGAGGTCATGCAAAAGCTGGACGAGGAATTGCCGGTGCTGAGCGTCAACTTTGTGGCACCGGCGCCGGTGACCGCCGGCGCGCCGCCCTCCGCGGCCCCCGCCCCGGCCCCCACCGCCAAGGCGAAGAGGCGGTAGGGCGGGCGCAGGTCTCGAGCCGGCCGATGGCAGACCAGCGCTTCTTCGAGCGAGCCGGGCCGTTCAGCCTGGCCGAGCTGGCGCGGCTGAGCGGGGCGAAGCTGCGCCGCGCCGAGGACGAGGCTCGCCTGTTGCGCGATGTGGCGCCGCTCGAAACGGCGGGTCCGGACGACGCGAGCTTCCTCGAAAATCGGAGATATCTGGAGGCCTTCCGCCAGTCCCGCGCCGGCGCCGCCTTTGTCGACGAGCGCGCCGCTGCGGAGGCGCCGCCGGAGATGGCGCTGCTGGTCAGCCGCGACCCCTACAAGGCCTATGCGCTGGCGGCGCAGGCGTTTTACCCGGCGCCCGCGCTGTGCCGAGGCCGCGCCCCCTCGGCCTTGATCGATCCCGCTGCCGTCGTTCCCGAGGATTGCGAGATCGGCCCCTGCGCCGTCATCGCGGCGGGCGCGCGCCTCGGCCGGCGCTGTCGGATCGGTCCCCACAGCGTGATCGGTGCCGGGGTGGAGATCGGCGAGGATTGCCGGATCGGCGCCAACGTCACGGTCAGCCACGCGCTGATCGGCGCGCGCGTCGTGCTGCATCCGGGGGTGCGCATCGGCCAGGCCGGGTTCGGCTTTGCCCCGGACCGGGCGGCGCCGGTCAAGGTGCCTCAGCTCGGGCGCGTCGTCATCGGCGACGATGTCGATATCGGCGCCAACACCACGATCGATCGCGGCTCGGGTCACGATACGGTGATCGGCTCGGGCTCGATGATCGATAATCTGGTGCAGATCGGACACAATGTCGTGCTCGGCCGGTGCTGCATCCTCGCCGGTCAGGTCGGCATATCCGGGAGCACGAGGCTCGACGATTTTGTCATGGTCGGGGGACAAGGGGGGCTCGCCGGCCATTTGCACATCGGCAGCGGGGCGCGGGTCGCCGCCAAGAGCGGGCTGATGCGCGACGTGCCCGCCGGGCAGACGGTGTCGGGCATTCCGGCGGTGCCGATGACCGAATTCATGCGCCGGACCGTGGCATTGCAGCGTCTGGCGAAAAAGAAGGACGGGCGATGATCGATCCGGTCTGCGCCGAGGGCGAACCCACTCAGATCGACATCCAGCGGATCATGGAAATGATCCCGCACCGCCATCCGTTCCTGATGATCGACAAGGTCGTCGACGTGGTGGCGAACGAGCGGGCGACCGGCGTCAAGAACGTCTCGATCAACGAGCATTTTTTCCAGGGTCATTTTCCGGCCCGTCCGGTCATGCCGGGGGTGCTGCTGATCGAGGCGATGGCGCAGACCGCGGCGGTTCTGGTGGTCCACACCCTGGGGCCGGATGCGGAGGGCAAGCTCGTCTATTTCATGAGCATCGACAATGCGCGCTTTCGCCGGCCGGTGTTCCCCGGCGATGTGCTGCATGTCCGCGTCGCCAAGCAGCGCAATCGCGGCAATGTCTGGAAATTCGAGGGCCGCGCCGAGGTGCGCGGTCAGTTGATGGCGGAAGCAGTGTTCGCCGCGATGATCCTCGACAAATAGCCGATGATGGCGCAGATCCATCCCACCGCGATCATCGAGCCCGGCGCGAGGCTCGCCGACGACGTCGTCATCGGCCCCTATTGCGTCGTCGGCGGGCATGTCGTGCTCGCAGAGGGCGTCAGCCTCAAATCGCACGTGGTCGTCGACGGGCGCACGACGATCGGCGAGGGCACCCGGATCTTCCCGTTCGCCTCGATCGGGTGCGAGACCCAGGACCTGAAATACAAGGGCGAGCCGTCCTCGCTCGAGATCGGCCATGACAACACGATCCGCGAGCATGTGACGATCAACCCCGGAACGACCGGCGGCGGCATGGTCACGCGTGTCGGCAATCATTGCCTGTTGATGGTGGGAGCGCATGTCGCGCATGACTGCCGGATCGGCGATCACGTCATCCTCGTCAACAACGCGACCTTGGGCGGCCATGTCGTAATCGAGGATCATGCGATACTCGGCGGGCTTTCGGCGGTGCACCAGTTCGTGCGGATCGGCCGGCATGCGATGATCGGCGGCATGTCGGGGGTCGAGCGCGACGTGATCCCCTACGGCCAGGCGATCGGCAACCGCGCCCGGCTCACCGGGCTCAACATCATCGGCATGCAGCGCCGCGGCTTCAGCCGCGAGGACATCCAGGGGCTGCGCAACGCCTATCAGTTTCTGTTTTCGACCGAGGGGACGCTGAACGACCGGGTCAACGAGACCGCCGAGCGCTTTGCCGGCATCGGCCCGGTCGACGACATCATCGCCTTCATTCGCGCCGAATTCGAGCCGCGCGATCTGCCAGCCGAAAGAGGGCAATGGCGGATAGGCCGACGGCACAGAACCCAAAGCCGCCGAGGCTGGGGATTGTCGCCGGCGGCGGCGGGCTGCCGCGGCGCCTCGTCGAGGCGTGCCGAGCTGCCGGGCGCGAGGTTTTCGTGCTGGCCCTCGAAGGGGCGGCCGAGCCGGCGACGGTCGAGGGGGTGGCGCATGCCTGGTGCCGGATCGGCGCCGGGGCGCACGGCCTCGCCCTGCTGCGCGAGCACAACGTGACCGAGCTGGTTCTGGCCGGGGCGGTGCGGCGGCCGTCGCTGACGGCATTGCGCCCGGATTGGCGCGCGGCCAAGCTGTTCGCCCGCATCGGCTATAAGGCGCTGGGCGACGACGGGCTGTTGTCGGCGATCGTCGCCGAGTTCGAGCGCGAGGGCTTTCGCGTGATCGGCGCCGATCGCTTGCTCGAGGCGGGGCTGCTCGCCTGCGGGCTGGCGCCGGAGGGGGTGCTCGGCCGGTTCGCCCCCGATCAGGGCGCGCTGGCGGATATCGCGCACGCGGCGCGGGTAGCCCGCGCATTGGGCGCGCTCGACATCGGTCAGGCGGTGGTGGTCCAGCAGGGGCTGGTGCTCGGCGTCGAGGCGATCGAGGGCACCGACGAATTGCTGCGCCGGTGCGCCGGGCTGCGCCGCGAAGGGCCGGGGGGCGTCCTCGTCAAGGTCGAGAAGCCGGGCCAGGAGCAGCGCGCCGACCGGCCGACGATCGGCCCGCAAACCGTGGCGCTCGCCGCCGAGGCCGGGCTGCGCGGCATCGCCGTCGAGGCCGGGGCGACGATCGTGCTCGACCGCGACGAGGTCGGGCGCTCCGCCGACCGAGCCGGGCTGTTCGTGGTCGGCATCCCCCGGGCGTGACGATGGCGGGGGTGACGATGGCGGGGGTGAGCGCGAGCGATCCGCTGTTCATCTTTATCGTCGCCGGCGAGCCTTCGGGCGACGCGCTCGGCGCCAGCCTGATCGCGGCGTTGCGGCAGCGCACCGGCGGCAATCTGCGGGTTGCCGGGGTCGGCGGCGAGCGCATGCGCGAAGAAGGCCTTGCGAGCCTGGTTCCGCTCGACGATCTCGCGGTGATCGGCGTCGCCGAGGTGTTGCCGCGGGTGCCCCTGGTCCTGCGCCGGGTGCGCGAGACGGTGACCGCGATCCGTGTGGGAAAACCCGACGCGGTGGTGACGATCGACAGCTCGGGGTTCAGCTGGCGCATCGCGCAGCGGCTGCGGCGCCACGGCGAGCGCCTGCCGCTGGTCCATTACGTGGCGCCGATGGTGTGGGCGTGGCGCGCCGGCCGCGCCCGGCGCATGGCGCGCTGGTACGACCATCTCTTGGCGCTGCTGCCGTTCGAGCCGCCTTATTTCGAGCGCGTCGGGCTGGCCTGCACTTATGTCGGGCACCCGGTGCTCGACAGCGGCGCCGACCGCGGCGACGGCGCACGGTTTCGCGCCCAGCACCGGCTCGCCGCGGATGAGCTGCTGATCACCGTGCTGCCGGGCAGCCGCGGCGGCGAGGCGCGGCGATTGTTGCCGATCTTCGGCGCGGCACTCGGGCGTCTGGAGGGTCTGATCGGGGGCTTTCGCGTCGCGGTGCCGACCGTCGCGACGGTGGCGCCGAGGGTCGCCGAGGCTGTGCGCGACTGGCCCGGCGCGCCGATCGTCGTGCGCGAGCCGCACGACAAATACGACGCCTTTGCCGCCAGCCGCGCGGCGCTGGCGGCCTCGGGCTCGGTCGCGCTCGAGCTGGCGATGGCGCGGCTGCCGATGGTCGTCGGCTATCGGCTGAACCCGTTGACCGAGGCATTGCTCGACCGGGTGCTGAAGGTGCGGCAGGTCAACCTCGTCAACCTGCTGCTCGAACGGCCGTTGGTCTGCGAATTGCTGCGCGGCGCGTGCACGCCCGAGCGGCTCGCCGCCGAGCTGGTCCTGCTGGTGCGGGACGAAGCGGTTCGCGCGGCGCACCTCGCGGGGTATGATCAGGCGATGCGGCGCCTCGGGGCGGAGGGCCGGTCGGCGAGCCTGCGGGCCGCCGACCAGATCCTCGCCATCGTTGCGGCGCGCCGCTGCGGCGTACCCGCATCTCCAGCAGCCTCCCCAGCACCCTCCAGGAGGAATTCACGATGACAGCAACCGATGTGGCCGAAACCACCAGGCCGGCGGCCGAGACCGACAAATACCGCTATCTGCACACGATGATCCGGGTGCGCGACCTCGACCAGTCGCTGAAGTTCTATACCGATTTGCTCGGGATGAAATTGCTGCGCAAGCGCGATTACCCGACCGGCAAGTTCACCCTCGCTTTTGTCGGCTACGGCGAGGAGACCGACAATACCGTGCTCGAATTGACCCATAATTGGGAGCAGGCCGAGCCCTATGCGCTCGGCAGCGCCTTTGGCCACCTTGCCTTGGGAGTGCCCGATGTCTACAAGGCCTGCGAGCGGCTCGGTGCGGCCGGCGTCAAGATCCCGCGCCCGGCCGGCCCGATGGCGCATGGCGGCTCGGTCATCGCCTTTATCGAAGACCCCGACGGCTATCGCATCGAGCTGGTCCAGCGCCCGTAAAAGGCGTCCCTCGTCCCCGCATGCGGGGACACAGCCCCTCCCCGCCTCGCTGCGCGCTACCCCCTCTCCTGCAATGCGGGAGAGGGGGCTGAGGCGGTGAGGGTCGCGCTGCGACCGGGTCAGCCGTGGTTGGCGTGGTAGTAGCTGTTGCGCAAGACGCGGCCGGGCAATGCGCCGGTGTGCGTGCCCTCGCTGTACAGCACCTGCCCGTTGACGATGGTGGCGAAGATGCCCTCGGCCGGCTCCTTGATGCGCCAGGCGCCCTTCGGGAAGTCGCGGACCACGACCTCGTGGCCGCATTTGACGGTGGCTGGATCGAAGATCACGACGTCGGCGGCCATGCCCGGGCGCAACAATCCGCGGTCGTAAAGCCCGAAGACCGAGGCCGAGTCGAAGGTCAGCCGGCGCACCGCCTGCTCCAAGGTCATTACCTGCTTCTCGCGCACCCATTCGCCGAGCAGCTTGGTCAGGTAGCCGTAGCCGCCGTGGAACTGCACGTGCGCGCCGCCATCGCCGAGCCCGATCACCGCATTGGGATGGGTCAGGATTTTGGTCAACGCCGCATCGTCGACATTGTTCTCGGCCTGCAGAAAGCGGGTTTCGAGCTTTTCCTCGACGACCAGGTCGAGGAAGGCGTCGATCACCCGCTTATTCTGCTGTTCGGCGATCTGCCCGATCGACTTGAACTGCATCCACTTGTTCTTTTCGAGCGCCGGCTCGTTGACCCACATGTAATTCCACCAGGTCTTTGAAAAGCCGACCGCGGTGTCGGGCTTGTTGACCACCGCTTCGTCATGCAGCTTGGCGCGGATCTCGGGATCGGCGTACGCCTTCAGCTTCTCTTCGTCCGAGGACAGCAGGATCGGGTGCCAGGTCGGCAGGCCGCGGAACACCTGGCAATTCTTCATCGTAAAGTCCTGCGTGACCCGGTTCGGGCTGCACATCGGATAGGCACGGATGCCGAGCGCTGCGGTCTCCTCGACCCGCGCCATGTGGACCTTCCACTCGTCGGGCTTGCGCATCGTCTGGGAGAGGCTGTTGTAGACGACGGTCCGCCCGGTGGCCTCGGCGAGGCGCCGGATCATGCCGTCCTTCAGCTCGACATACTGCCCGCCGCCGGCCTGGATCGTGCCGGTGCTCATCTCCCGCAACACGTCGCCGAGCGCGAAAATCTCATTTTCGTCGGCCCACAAAGCCGGGATGTGAACGCCCTGCGGATCGTAATGGCCTTGCTCGCGCGACACCGAAAGGCCGAGCGCCCCGGCCCGCATGCCGTCGCGGACGACATCCTGCATCGCCTTGATCTGGTTGTCGGAGGCGCCCGGCTTCTGGCACTCGTCGCCCATTACGTAATGGCGGACCGCGGTGTGGCCGATCAGGTTGCCGACATTGACGCCGAGGCATTTGTCGAGATGGTCCATGTATTGGCCGGTCGTCTCCCAGTCGAAACTGACCGTGCGCAATACCTCCATTGGGATCGCTTCGACATAGGAGAGGAACTCGGCCAGCCGCTCCTCGGTGCCCTTGCGCACCGGCGCCAACGACAGGGAGCAATTGCCGAAGATCACGGTGGTCGCACCATGCTCGGGCGAGAACGTGCACAGCGGGTCCCAGGTGACCTGCGCGTCGTAATGGCAATGATTGTCGATAAAGCCGGGAGCGACGGCGCGGCCGTCGGCGTCGACGGTCTGCGAGGCGGCGCCGGTCAATCTGCCGATCTCGACGATCTTGCCGTTTTTGATGCCGACATCGCCGCGAAACGCCGGCATGCCGGAGCCGTCGACGATGCGCCCGTTCTTGATCAGCAGGTCATACGCCATCGGTTTCTTCCTTTCTCGCAGAGAGGGCCGCGCGCCGCGACCCGGAGACCTCGGCGCGAAGTGTACGCCCTCCCGCCGCGGACACAACGCCGCAAGGGCGGGAAGGCGGCGTCGAGCCATGAGCACAGCGCGGGGGTGCCAATCGCAAATGCGCGGGAGTATCGATCCGGGCAAATAGTCGACGTAGCCGGCTTCGTGCTAAGGCTGTAATGCGTCCCTGCGCGACGCCGCAGACCTTCGACGGAGCTTTCGAAATCATGACCTTGTCCAGCGAGGAATATCGCGATCACCTGAAATCCACCTCGGTTCGCGCCGGCTTCAGCTTTGCCGAGGTGGCGTTGCCGGACGAGCGCGATGTCGCCGTCGGCGAATTGCGCTTTCGCTATCTCGATTGGGGCGGGGAAGGGCTGCGCCCGATCCTGTTCCTGCATGGCGGCGCGTTGACCGCGCATACCTGGGATTTGTGCTGCCTCGCATTACGCGACGAATTTCATTGCATGGCGCTCGACCAGCGCGGCCACGGCGACAGCGATTGGGCGCCCGACGCCGATTATTCGCTCGCCGCCCAGCGCGAGGACGTGAAGGGTTTCGCCGACGCGCTCGGGCTCGACGATTTCGTGCTGGTCGGCATGTCGATGGGGGCGATCAACGCGCTCTCCTACGCCATCAGATATCCCCACACCTTGTCGGCGCTGGTGCTGATCGATGCCGGCCCCAATGTGCGGCGGCCGGGGTCGACCCGCATCCGCGACTTCGTCAATGGCGGGGCCGAGCCCGCCTCGCTGGAGGCGATCATCGAGCGCGCGCTCGAGTTCAACCCGCGGCGCGACCCCCTGATCCTGCGGCGCAGCCTGATGCACAACCTGCGCCAGGGGCCTGACGGCAACTGGACCTGGAAATACGACCGGCGGCGGTTTCAGGCGATGGGCGGCGACCGGCACGCGGCCGAGCGGCGCGGGCTCGCCGACGGGCTCGCCGAGGTCGCCTGCCCGACCCTGGTCGTGCGCGGCGCCGAGAGCGACGTGTTCCACGAGGAGGACGCCGAGCGCCTGGCGGCAGGTCTGCCCAACGGCCGCCGGGTCACGATTCCGCGGGCCGGCCATACGGTGCAGGGCGACAATCCGAAGGATTTGGCGATCGCGCTACGCGAGTTTCTGGGGTAGCGCTCTCGCAAGCGGGAGAGGGAGGCAGCCTCATTCCCGTCGGCAGCTTTGCGACTACCGGTTCTGTCGGGCGTGGAAGACGGCTGTGATCGTGGTTCCGTCGGCGTCCGAATCCACCGTGTAGACGATTATACCGCAGGCCACCTACCACTCGTATGTAGCTGGCACCCTGCCGGCGCGGCCGATGTACGGAAAACGCCCAAGTCGTTCTATGCGCATGAGAATACGGTCGATCACGGCGTCTGCCGCGCGTGGCCGATCATCCGCGATCCACTGGTGGATCTCATTCGGGTCTTGGTAGGCGGCATCCCGGACAACGACCTTCATGCGCGTTGGCGCGCAAAGCGCTCGCGGACCTCGTCGAGGGTCAGAGATTTCCGGTCCGGATCGGCGAGACGCCGTTCAACCTCAGCCGCTTGCTGATCCGTCCGGCCGACGGGACTCGCGTCCTGCTCCTCCATCTCGGACAAGATCGGTGCCGCGTCGGCTTGCCGGTCCTGCGACCGAGTCAAGACGCGATCCAGTACGGCTTTCACCTGATCCTCGGTCATCGGCCGTAAACTACCACAGAGTGGCCCCGGTCACCCAGCGCGGGTGAGTTTGCGGATGCGGTGGTTCTCGGTGTCGCCGATATAGAGGGCGCCGTCGGGGCCGACGGCGATGCCGTGCGGGCGGCCGAGCCCGGCCTGACGCGCCGGGCCGCCGTCGCCGCCGCTGCCCTTGCGCCCGCCGGCGATCGTGTCGACCGTGCCGCTCGTCATGTCGATGCAGCGGATCGCGTGGTTCTCGGTGTCGACGATCAGGAGGTCGCCGCCGGGGCCGATGGTCATCTCCTTGGGCGCGTCGAACACCGCGGCCTGCGCCGGCCCGCCGTCGCCGCCGTAGCCGCGGGCGCCGGTGCCGGCCACGGTCGAGATCACGCCGCTGCGGGGCTCGACCGCGCGCAGGCTGCTGCCCTGGCGTTCGAGGATATAGACCCGGCCGTCGGGTGCGACCTTGACCGCGCGCGCCCCCCACACGCCCGCCGCCGCTGCGGGGCCGCCGTCGCCGCTGTGCGCCGCCTCGCCGCTGCCGGCAAAGGTCGCGATCGTGCCCAGCGCGAGATCGACGACCCGCACCCGGTGGTCGGCGACATCGGCGATGAACAGCCGCCGCTGGTCGGGATCGAAGGCGAGGCCATTGGGCTCGACCATCCCGGCGCGCGCCGCCGGACCGCCATCGCCGCCGAACCCGGCGCCGCCGTTGCCGGCAAAGGTCGTGACCACGCCCGAGCTGCGGTCGATCCGGCGGACGCAATGATTGCGGCGGTCGGCGACGTAGATGTTGCCGGCATGGTCGACCGCGATGCCGTAGGGCTCGTTGAAGGCAGCCTTGGTGGCGGGACCCCCATCCCCGGCATGGCCGGCCTCGCCCGAGCCGGCGACAGTCATAATAATGCCGGTGCGCGCCTCGACCCGTCGGATGCGGTGGTTGAAGGTGTCCGAAAAATAGAGATTGCCGCCGGGCTCGAACCCGATATCGAACGGCCCGTTCAGCAATGCCCGCGCGGCCGGCCCGCCATCGCCGGCAAAGCCGCGCTCTCCGGTGCCGACCGCCGTCGTGATGATCCAGGGTCGATCCGTCATCAGCCGATGCCCCTCGTTTTTTACGGCGGCGGCGATCTTAGCATTGCTTTCCGACCCGGCGAGCGCCGATGTAAGGTGGGGAGATGGCCCCTCCCCGCCTCTCGCGCCGGCGCGCGCCGGCCGCCGCCGCGGCGTTGCTGATGGCGGCGCTGCTGCCCGGCGCGGCCCCGCCCGATCACGCCGATGCCGCCTCCTTGGCCGGGCAAGTGCTGGTGGCCGCGCCGACGATCGGCGACCCGCGCTTCTACCACGCGGTGATCCTGGTGCTGCGGCAGGACAAGAGCGGCGCTTTCGGCATCGTCATCAATCGCCCGCTCGAGGAGCGTTCGATCGAGAGCCTGTTGGAGGCGGCCGGCGATCAGGAGCCCGGGATCGAGGGCAATCTGCGGGTTTTTGCCGGCGGCCCGGTGCAGCCGGAGCTCGGCTTTGTCGTCCACAGCACCGATTACCGGCGCCCCGGCACCCTCGCCGTGGGCGTCGCGGCGGCGATGACCGCCGACAAGCAGATCCTGCGCGACATCGGCCATCACCAGGGGCCGAAGAAGAGCCTGTTCGCGTTTGGCTATGCGGGGTGGGGGCCGGGGCAGCTCGAGGGCGAGCTCGACCGTCACGACTGGTTCACCGCCGCCGGCGACCCCAAGCTGATCTTCGACGACGACCGCGGCGGTCTGTGGGACGAGGCGATGGCCCGCCGCACCCGCGAATTGTGAGGATGCGTTCTTCGCGCCGTCGCCTTGCGCTTTTTCGATATCGCGGCGGATCGGGGACAGGATCGCGGCGGTCCTGCCAGCAGATGCCCCTGGGTATCCCGCGTATAATCCTTGATATGAAGGATTAAAGAATAAATCATTCGTCGAATAAGGCGACGGCCATTGCTGTCTATCTGCGGACAAAACCGTTGACGCCAATCATACGTCAGCTAACATTGTATTCCGGTGCCGTTGGACCGATGGCGCATTTTACGCAATTTTTACGTGATCCGGGAAACCCGAACATGCGAAAGCTCGATTTCACGCGGAGACTCATTTGCCTTTTGGCTTTGGGGTTTGCTCTCTCCGGCATCCTGGCCGCGCCGGCAGCGGCAGCAATGGACGAATTTCAGCGCTATGTCGTGTTTCATAACGAGCTGCCGATTACGATCTACCCCGCGATCACCGCCGTGGAAAGCGAGAACGGCGCAGCCTGCGGGACCACCGGAGTGGGGCGCAGAATCATCGTCAACGCCGGAAAACCAGGGGCCGGCATACCGACCGGACAGACGGTGACGGTGTCTCTGCCGAAGACGAAACATTGCTGGTACAGCGCGGTTCGCGTGTATCTGTTCACGGTCAATCTGGCCAAGTTCGAGGCCCAGATCCCGGCAAACCAGCGCACGGTCCCCGATGGCATCACCTGGAACCCACCCTTGTGCGCCGCCGGAGCGTGCTCGTCCGGAACCGCTGCTGCCCAGTATCCAACTGATGCCCCGGCTCAGCTGTTCGAATATACGGTCATTTCCATCGACCCAGCTACCGGTGACGCATTCCCCGATCCCAATAATCCAAACGGCATCGCCTTGGCGGATATCGACATTTCCTATGTCGACGAGGCGTATTTGCCGGTAGCGGCCAATATAGATGACGGCGGCGCTACGGCAATGATGGGAACTCCTCAAGCGTACACGCTGTTCAACCAGCGGACGCAAGCGTATCTCGATCTCAAATACTGGTCTGAATTTGGCGCCTACACACCAACTAATTATCCTCACAACGTATTTCACAGCCTGGTAGCGCGAACTTCGCATATCGTGGGTAAGGATATTGTTAACGATATCAGGATTGTCCCGCCGAATATGTTCCCGCCGCTTTCCGCATTGTATTCCCCGCCCTATACCGGCCCGCAGCAATGTTCGGCCGTCCCGATGTGCTCCGACCTGGCCGGAAACTGTTGCCCCACGAGCCCTCCTAACCCCGTATTTCTCGCCTGCTGCGGCGCACCGCTGCCTTATCTGCTCTCCGACACCACGAAGATGGCGTCGCTCTTCGTGCCGCCCCCGGTAAACAACCTCAACGTCAATGCGCTGATCGGCCGCTGGACCAGTTGGGTCCGCGGCCGCGACCTTTGCGCAAACCTCCCCGACATCAAGAATTGGCCCAGCGCCCAACCCGCGTTCAACAAAGCGGAATTCTGCAAGGCGTTCAAACAGACGGTCTTATTCGTCTGGAATAGTTTCTATAATTCCACGGACACAATAGATCCTGTTACGAAAAAGCCGATCCCTTACACGGGCTGCATCAACTTTGCCGGTCCTGAACGGGATCAGTGCACTGTCGACTCGATCATCGCCTTCAAGAGCGACGATAAGGGGCTGCTCAACGAGAGCGTTCAAGCTCTGCTGAGAAACGTGCCCTACGGTTCCTTCACTCAAACCCGGTATTCGTTCGATAAGTTCATTTTGAACTGGGCGCCTTTGGGCAATGTTTTCAACCTGTTTCCCTATGGCAAGTTGATACATGATCATCTGGATGCGCGGGGGGCCTATTCGTTTTCCATCGATGACCGCTTTGGCAATTTTCAGAGCAGAGGGTCCGGTTTTATTATCGATATCGGAGGCGACCAAAAAATCTTGAACAGGAACCCTTATGATTTTTGGGAGCAGTTTCGCGTGAGCTTTGCCAAAGGATGGGACCACGCGACCGTTTGCGGTCACCCATTTGCGATCCCGGGGAAGCTGGGCGCGGCCGCGCCGATCTCATTTTGGCTGAATGGGAACCGCACGCTCACCTGCGATGTCGTTCTTTACAAGGACGCGGCCGGGACACAGCATGCGAATTACCAGGTCAGCGAGGAGTTGAAGAAAGTAACCGATACTTACACCGGTTTAACGGAAACGGTTACGCAGCTGAAGTGGGACCCAAAATACTGCGCAGCCCATTCGACCTCCGCGCTGGTCAAGCCCCCGGTGTCGGTCTGCCTCAACTCCAATCTTGCGTTCACTGCGGTGAAGAAGCCCACCGTCAAAGATCCGATCGCCGATCCCGGTGAGGCTTACGTGAGTTTGGCGGACGCCGACAAGCCGCTGGTGACGGTGACCGTCCCCCAGCCGGTGTTCCCGCCTGTCCCGTGAGCGCCGGAGGCGGGTTCCGCTTGCGGCGCATCGACGGCGGCTTGAGCAGCTGAGGCGCCAGGGCAGCCTTTAACTCGGCCTCGCCCGCATCACGGCGTTGCGCAGCACGAGCCGCCACGTGGCGGCCCGCTCGGGCGCCGCCGGTGCGGCGGGGCCTCGTCGGCGCGACGGCGCCCGAGCGGGCGCCGCCAGTAGTCCGGATCCGTCGGGATCCCTTATCCGCGGTTGCGCCGGCGACGGATCGCCCCGAACCCGACGAGCGCGCTGCCGAGGAGGGCCAACGAGGCGGGTTCCGGGACCGTCGGCGACACGAACGGCAGCGAGATCGCAAGGTCGGCCGGCGCGCCGCAGCACTCGCCGTAGACCAGCTGGAACGGGAGATTGCCGCTCGGGCCGGTGTAGGTCTCGGTGGTGACGTTGAACGAGGTCGGCCCCGGCGCGTCGAGCACGGTGAGGCCGCCGATCACCAGGGTGAGCCCGTCGTCGTGTCCCGCGGTAAAGGTCTCGCCGTGGGTCACCGAGACGGTGCCGGTGAAGTTGAAGATCGTGTTGTCGAGCGTGTTGCCGAGCTGCGAGGCGCCGGTCAGCACCGTCGAGCCGTTCCCGCTCGCCAGGAATTCGCCGATCGTATAGAGCCCGGCGCTGCTGAAGTTGAGCGGATCGGGCGCGGTGAACGTCACGTCCGGCGTCGTCCCCGGCACGTTCGCCGGGGTCGCGTCCATGGCGCCGGTCGAGTTGTTCTCCCAAATCGAGCCGAGAATCGTGTTGGCCTGAGCGCCCGTCGCCGTCGCCATCATCGCACCGCCCAGCAACACGCCGGTCAGCAGCTTGTTTCTGAGTTGCATGGTCCTCTGTCCTTTGGTAAACGCCCACGGATGCTCCTGGGCATGGGCGTTCTACGTGCAATGCGTGTGCCAGATAGAAAAATGCGTTATAAAACAGGAATTATAGGTGACGCATCCCGGGCTTTTGCGCCGTCATTGTAAAATTGGCCGACGCCCCTTTGCGGTAACGACCCTCCCACCGAGTTGGTCGCGCGGTCTGTCGCGGCGGCTCCGGTGATCGAGCTCTCCCGCGCCGCGCCGCTCGCCAAATGCCGGGATCACATTGTGACGGCGCTCTTTTCTGCGATGCAGACCGCGTCCGAGCAGAGCCGGCGACAGGGCCGATGATCGATCACCGAGGCGTCTTCGCCAGCTGCTCGCGTTGCGTGTTCCGTTGTAAGGATTACCGACAGCAGTGGGAGATTCTCACAAAGCCCTTCGCGAGCCCGTCGCTCGCCGCCGGCTCTTGCGGCAGCCGCGCAGCGACATTCGGTGCCCGGCGCAGGTTCGGGGGCGGCGGGGGATCGACGCGGCGAAATCGGGCCGGGCGGAGGATAGCGCCCGCGGGTCGGGGAGCCGCCGCTCGGAGCTGCCGGCGACCGCCCTTCTTGTCTCTCAGTGCGACATCAGCACTGGGATCGTCATGCTGGCGAGGATCGTGCGGGTGGCGCCGCCGAGCAACAGCTCGCGGGCGCGCGAGTGGCCGTAGGCGCCCATCACCAACAGGTCGGCGCCGAGATCGGCGGCGCGCGACAGCAGCACCTCGCCGATCGGGACATCGGCGGAGACCGTGCGCTCGATCTGCGCCTTGACCTGATGGCGCGCGAGATGCAGCGCGATATCGGCGCCGGGGAGATCGCCGTGCCCGTCCGGCCCGCTCTGCGGGTCGACCGCGAGGACGGTCACCCGATCGGCCGCGGTCAATAGCGGCATCGCGTCGGCGACGGCGCGGGCCGCTTCGCGGCTCGCGTTCCAGGCGATCAGCACGCATTTTCCGATCGTCTCGAAACGGCCGGCATAGGGCACGACCAGGATCGGCCGGCCGGAGGCGAGCGTCACCCGCTCCGGGCGCGGCCGGATCGGCCCGGTCGCGTCGCTGTCGGGATCGCGCTGGCCGAGGATCGTCAGATCGGCGTAGCGCGCGTGCAGGGCCGGATCGGCTTCCCAGCCTTCGGCGACCGCGCGCCACTCGCCGGACAACCCGTGCAGCCGAGCCGCGTGCTCGAACGCCTGGTGCAGCTCTTCGGCCTGTTCCAGCGCGTTGTCGCGCCATTCGCGATAGACCGGCTCGATCATCGCCAGGTCGGGATAACCGGCGCGGCGCGGGGGCTCCGGGCTCGGGATCGGATAAAGCCCGACGAGGTGCGCCGCAGAACGCTCGGCCAGCGCTGCGGCGAATGCCATGCGCCCCGGTGTGTCCGCGGCGGAATCGAGCACCACCAGCAGGTCCTTGTAGCTCATCGATCGATCTCCTCGCGCGGAGGCCCGGCGACGACGGCCTGATAAAAGATATCGTCGGGCCGGCTGCGGCCGCAACACGCGATCGGCAGCCTGGCTTGCCTCGGCGCCCGGAATGAGGCAAGTGAAGGGCGAAGCTGTCCAGGGGTTCCGCTCGATGCGCACGCCGGTTCTCGCCTGTCTCGTCGCCGGGCTCGGTCTCGCCGCGCTGTGCGGCTGCATCGACAACGACCGGGTGCGCGTCCAGAGCTTTGCCGCCGGGGCGGACGGCAGCTTCACCTACGCCGCCCACACCGACGCGGTCATGACCGAGAACGACGACGGCGCCGCCGAGCGGATCCGCCGCGATTGGCTGGCCGAGACCCTCGAGGCCCGAGGGATGTGCGCCGGCGGCTACGTCGTCTACCAGCGCCGGCTGGCGATCCCGGCGGAGAGACCCGCTTTCGTCGGGCCCGAATACGGCGCAGCGCCCGCCGCCGCGTCGGCGGCCGATGCCGCGTTCGGCAACGGCGGCGACGTGGTCTATTACGGGAGCTGCCTGTAGCCCTCAGCGGCGGGCGCCGCGCGCCACCGCTCGAGCAGCGGTCCGCGCTTGCCGCAAACCGGGTCGGCAGCGGGCAGCGGAACGACGGCGATGTTGGCCAGCGCGTGCTGACGCTCGCCGGCCCCGGGAACCCGCATGTCGGGGCCGCGGCCGCCGGGATAGGCGCCGACGACGAGCAGGTCGGGGCTCGCCCCTTCGCTCTTGTGGGCGACGCCGGCCGGGATCACGACGGCATCGCCGGCATGCAGCTCGACGGTCTCGCCGCCCTCGCCGCCGAGCCGCACCCGGGCCGAGCCGGCAACGATGCCGAGCGCCTCGTGCGCGGTGCTGTGATAGTGATGATGGGCGTAGATCCCGGCGCGCCATCCCCCGCTCCAGCCGTTAGCCGCGAACAGCGCCTCGCAGGCGTCGGCCGCGCCCGGGCCGGTGTCGAGCGCGCCGCGATAGACGACGAGCGGCAGTCGGGGGTTGTTGGGGACGCGGCCGTCATCGGCGAACAGGTGCTCTTCGATCGTCAGAGCCTCAGCTTGCTTGACCATTGCGGTGCTGCCTTCCGGTTCCCTGAATGCGCCGCAGGCTACCCCCCCGACCGGGGCCGGGCCAAGTGAAATTCGCTGCGCCGACGCGGGGGTGATCCTCCGGTTTCGACTGCCGGTAAAGTAAACTTTAAGATTTTTGGGTGTTGACGACCTGCGGATCAACATTTCGACCGGGGCGGTCGCGCCCGGCCAGCGGCGACAAGCATTGCTCTGCACTTGCCATCCCAGCGACTGTCGGATATTGCTAAGGTTTGCGTAAATCATCGGGTGCGATAGTGCGACCGGAACCGCAGGTCAGCCCCCAGCACCGCAGGTAAGCCCTCAGCATGGAGTACCCGGTCAAGACCGTCTGCGTCGTCGGCTTGGGCTATATCGGCTTGCCGACCGCGGCGACTTTGGCGAGCCGCGGCGTCGAGGTGGTCGGCGTCGACGTCAACCCGCGCGTGGTCGCCGCGGTCAATGACGGGCAGCCTTATTTTCCCGAGCCCGATCTCGACATGCTGCTGCGCGCCGCGACCACCCTGGGCAAATTGCGCGCGACCGCCCGGCCCGAGCCGGCCGATGCCTTTGTGATCGCGGTCCCGACCCCGTTCAACGACGACCGCTCGCCAAACCTCGGCTATATCGACGCGGCCGCGGATGCGATCGCGCCGGTGCTCGCATCGGGCAACGTCGTGATCCTCGAATCGACCTCGCCGGTGGGCACGACCGCGCGGCTGGCCGGCCGGCTCGCCCGGCTGCGTCCCGATCTGCGCTTTCCGCCGGAGCGCCATGCCGAGCCGCTCGACGTCCACGTCGCCCATTGCCCCGAACGGGTCTTGCCCGGGCGCATGGTCCGCGAACTGATCGAGAACGACCGCATCATCGGCGGGATGACCGAAGCCTGCGCCGCGCACGCCGAGGCGGTCTACCAGGTCTTTCTGCAGGGAAAGCCGTTTCGCACCGATGCGCCGACGGCCGAGCTGGTCAAGCTGGTCGAGAACGCCTATCGCGACGTCAACATCGCCTTCGCCAATGAATTGTCGCTGGTCTGCGACCAGCTCGGCCTCAACGTGTGGCAGGTCATCGAGCTCGCCAACCGCCACCCCAGAGTGGCGATCCTGCAGCCGGGAGCCGGCGTCGGCGGCCACTGCATCGCGGTCGATCCGTGGTTCATCGTCGCCTCCGCGCCGGAACGCACGCGGCTGATCCGCACCGCGCGCGAGGTCAACGACGCCAAGCCGAGCTTTGTCGTGGCCCAGATCCGAGAGCGGGCCGAGCGCTTCAAGCACCCGGTCGTCGCCTGCCTGGGGCTGACCTACAAACCCGATGTCGACGATACCCGCGAGAGCCCGGCGATCGCGATCGCGGGGCAGCTGGCGCGCGGCGGGCCGGAGCGGATCGTCGTCGCCGATCCCAATTTGCGCGCCTTGCCGCCGGAGCTGGAGGGGCTGCCGAACGTCGCGTTGTGCGACACGATCGAGGCGGTCCGCCAGGCCGACATCGTCGCCGTCCTGGTCGCCCACTCGCCGTTCCGCAAGATCCCGCGCGAGGAGCTGCTGCGCCGCGTCGTCATCGACGCGACCGGCCTCACCTACCGATCGAGCTGAGCCGCGGATGAAGCTCCTCTTCGTCTTCGGCACCCGGCCCGAAGCGATCAAGCTCGCGCCGGTCGTCCGGGAATTGGCGGCGCGGCCGGATTTCGACTGCCGGATCTGCGCCACCGGGCAGCACCGCGAGATGCTGGCGCAGTTTCTCCAGCTGTTCGAGCTGCGGGCCGACTGGAACCTCGACGTGATGCGACCGGACCAGGATCTCGCTTACCTGACCGGGGCGGTGCTCTCGGGGGTCAGCGCGGTTGTCGAGCGCTGGCGTCCCGACCGGGTCGTCGTCCAGGGCGACACGACCTCGACCTTTGCCGGCGCGCTCGCCGCCTTTTATCGCAAGATCCCGGTGGCGCATGTCGAGGCCGGGCTGCGCACCGGCGACATCTACGCGCCGTGGCCCGAAGAAGCGAACCGCCGGCTGGTCGCCGGCATCGCCGATCTGCACTTCGCCCCGACGGTGCGGGCGCGCGACAATCTGCTGCGCGAGGGGGTGGACGGGCGTCATATCCTGGTGACCGGCAATACCGGGATCGACGCCCTCTTATGGGTCGCCGAGCGCATCGAGGCCCGGCCCGAGCTGCGCGCGCAGGCCGAGGCGGTGCTGGGCGGGCTCGCGGCCGACAGCCTGCGAGGCAGGCGGCTGATCCTGCTGACCGGCCATCGCCGCGAGAGCTTCGACGGCGGCCTCGAGCGGATCGCGCGCGCGATGGCGCGGATCGCGCGGCGGCCCGATGTCGCGATCGTCTTTCCGGTGCATCCCAACCCGAATGTGCGCCGCGCGGTCGAAACCTTGCGCCGACACGCGAACATCCTGCTGGCCGAGCCGGTCGATTATCCGACCCTCGTCTGGCTGTTGAAGCGGTGCCATTTCGTCGTCACCGACTCGGGCGGGATCCAGGAGGAGGCCCCGTCCTTCGGCAAGCCGGTGCTGGTGACGCGCGCGGCGACCGAACGGCCCGAGGCGATGGAGCAAGGCCTGGCGCGGCTGGTCGGCACCGACGAGCAGCTCCTCTTCGCCGCAATGAGCGCCCTGCTCGACGACCCCGAGACCTACCGGCGCATGAGCCGCGTCGCCAATCCCTATGGCGACGGCCAGGCGAGCCGCCGCATCGCCGCGCGGCTTCGCGGCGCCGACAGCGCCGCGGCCGGAGCGCCGGCCGCTCCGCTGCACCAGGGTTGAAGGCCGCCGATCCGGCGCCGGCCGAAGCGGCCGGGCGCTTCGATCGTCATCGCCGCATGAGCGATGCGACGGCTGCCCAGATCGCCGCCCAGGTCCCGAGCGACAACAGGGTCACCATGATCAAGGAGGCGAGCGGGCTGAACCGCCCGCCTGGTTTGTGTGCGTATCCTTCGGCGGGGAACGGACGGCGGTCAACGCCTGCCGGGTCGTCGGAAGCGGGATTGCTGTTCACCGGCTCCTCCCGATGTTCGGCCGAGCGTGCCTCGCAGATCCGGCGCAGCGCGCCGTGATCAAGTGCCGCTCGGCCTGCAGATTGCGCTCGCACCGTCACCCCGCAGTCCGGTATTCGTCAAAATTTCGTCTGTTCGCACCGGTTGAACAAGATTCAGCAACCCTATCTGCGGTCCACCCGTCTGTGGCTTCGCTGTGACATGGCGCGAAACTGGAACAAATGCTCGGCGATAATGGTTGCTTCGACAGGCACAGGATCATATCTGTCGGTCCAGAGTTTCAGTTCCTGGTCGGGTCGACGGTCATGTCGCAAATCTATACTTCGGATCTCCAGAAATTGGTCGGAGGCAATCGGCGCCGGCCGGAAGATCGGCTGCCGCAGCGGGTCGGCATTCTCGCCATCGTCGGGCTGTCGCTGCTGCTCTGGGCGCCCATCCTGGTGCCGTTGGCCGCGCTGCTGCACCGGTGAAGCGCAGCGCGCCGCGCCTGCCCCGCGCTTCGAGCGCCGTCCCGAGCCCCACCGGGCGCACCGCTCGGCCGGGCTAATCGGTCGCCAGGCGATAGCCCCAGGCATGTATCTGGGCGATAGCGGCCTGATAGCCTTTGGGGGTCAGGCTGAAGCTGAATTCCGCTTTCGCGGTGAACACGTCGACGAGGATCAGCGAACCGATTTCGAGCTGTTTGACGATGGCGAGCGCCTGTGCGGCCGGAAAGATGCAGTATCGCGACTGGCGGCACTCGAAGGGCGGGTTCCTGTCGATGCGGAGCACCGCCCGGACCGGAAACGGCTGACCGACGATGCCGATATTGTCGGTCTGGAGCATGACGACGAGGGCGAACGAGCCCTTGTCACTGCTCCCCGGTTGCCAGAACGGCACCGTGATCGAGCAGTCCGCGGCGCCCCGGCCGGGGGTGCCGTTGCATTCCGTGATCCATTCGTCAGAGCGGAACTTCTGGGTTGCTGCCGCTCCCGCCGCAGCGCCGAGCTGCGCGCACAGCACGAAGCCGAGGATCGCCGCTGCCCAGCCGCCGCGCCGGTGGGTTCGGGCGGTCGCGCCGCCCCAGCGGCCGGTCATCCGCCGAGGCTCGGCTTCACCCGGCCCTCGGCCGGATAAGGTCGCCCTGGCCGCCATCGGCCCTGCCGGCTGCGCTGCGATCTGCCGATCCTGCCGCCACGGCCGCGATCGTCAAGCGCCAAGGCGCCGGCGCAGCGAGCCGCCGGGCCCGGCGCGAAGCAGCCTGCGGCGGAGTCCTGCGGCCGAGCCCCGGCTCTGTCGCGGTAGGCATGGCAGTACCACGGCAATGTGCCCAATAGGCGACTCCTCTCCTAGACCAGCGTTAACAATTTCTTACAGTTGCCGCCGCCGCCACCGTATTTAGAGAAATTAACCTTGAATTTGCTTCCCATCGCAGCGAAACAGCGCTAGATGTTATCTAATCGGAAAAGAAAGCACTCGGCAGGTCGGGGGCGATGTTGTCTGTGTCGGGCCGTATCGCGACGGGCAGCGCCACCTCGGTGGAACCTTCGGCGCAGATCGGCGTTCCTTGCTGCGCTCGACCCGGCGTCAGCAGCAAATTTCGGGAACGAGGCCGGCCTGTCGATCGCCGCCGCGGCCGGGGCGCCCCACTGATCCGCAACTGACCCACAACACACCCACAACTGGTTCAAGGCTCTCGGATGGCTCGTTATTTGGTGACCGGCGGTGCCGGGTTCATTGGCTCCCATCTCGTCGAAAGACTGCTCGACGACGGGCACGCGGTCAGGGTTCTCGATGATCTCTCCAGCGGCAATCGCGGCAATCTTCCCGGCGTGGTCGAGTTCGTCAAGGCCGATATCGCCGATCCCGACATAGTGGCGCGCGCGTTCGACGGCATCGAGGGTTGTTTCCATCTGGCCGCGATCGCTTCGGTCGAGCAGTGCAATCGCGAGTGGCTGCGCACTCACCAAGTCAATCTGACCGGCACGATCAACGTGTTCAACGAGGCGCGGCGCTCGCGCCGGCACGGCGAGGTTCCGGTCGTGTATGCCTCGACCGCCGCCGTCTATGGCGATGGCC
This sequence comes from uncultured Alphaproteobacteria bacterium, assembly GCA_963703855.1. GTDB lineage: Bacteria > Pseudomonadota > Alphaproteobacteria > ATCC43930 > CGMCC-115725 > AP-15. The sequence goes on along the minus strand of CAVPFW010000015.1, from coordinate 43,661 downwards.
ACGGCGCGCCCGCCGCCGAGAACGGCTGCGCCGTGCCGCTGAGCGCCTACGGCGCCGACAAGCGCGCCTGCGAGCTGCACGCGCGCGCCGCCGGCATCACCCATGGCGTGCGCACGACCGGGCTGCGTTTTTTCAATGTCTACGGCCCACGCCAGGACCCGCGTTCGCCCTATTCCGGGGTGATCGCGATCTTTCTCGATCGGCTGCGGCGCGGCGCGCCGATCGAGATCTTCGGCGAGGGCGAGCAGGTTCGCGACTTCACCTTCATCGCCGACGGGGTCGCGGCGCTGCGCCGGGCGATGGCGGTCGCGAGCACCCGCGCCCCGGTCTTCAACGTCTGCACCGGCAAGGGCACGACGGTGGGCCGCCTCGCCGAGACGATCGCCACCCTGTGCGGCAGTGAGCTCGTCGTCTTTCACCGCCCGCCGCGCTGCGGCGAGGTGCAGATTTCGATCGGGGATCCGCGGCGAGCTGCCGAGGAGCTGGGCTTTCGCGCCTGCACCACGCTGACCGTCGGTTTGAAGGCGACCCTCGACGCGCTCGGCTCCGACCACCGGATCGAGGCCCGGGTGGTCGCCTGACCGGCGACCGGCGCGGTCGCAGTCGGGCGGCCGGCCCTCGCGGCCGTTCATCCGATCCTGCGGCATCGGCATCCGAGACGGCGCGCGCCGGGCCTGGCCGCCGGCGCGACCGCAAGGAAGCGGTTGCGCCCGACCTGTTCCTACGACACTTTGACACCGGACGGAACCGGAGGGAGCCGGGATGACGCAATGCGCGGCGGGACGCGTTGCCCCGGCCCCCGGCGGCGCCCGAGGGAGCGGTGCGGCGACCGCCGCGCGCCTGGCCGAGCATGGCGCGGCGATCGGGGCCGGCCGGATCGACGTGCGGCGCGGCGGCGACGGCTTCGTCGCCTTTCCGGCGAGCGGGGGCGCCTCCCCTGTTGACGATCAAGTCATCAGTGTCGCCGGCGGCCGGCGCGGATGAACGGGCCGCCAGACGGGCGCTATGACCTGCTGACCCTCGGCGAGACGTTGATGCGGCTGTCGCCGCCCGGCGCGCAGCGGCTCGACCAGGCGCGCAATTTCGAAGTCGGGATCGGCGGCAGCGAGCTCAATGTCGGCTGCCTGCTCGCTCGACTCGGCCGGCGCGTCGCCTGGGTGTCGCGGCTGCCCGAGGGCCCGCTCGGCCGGGCGGTCGAAGGCGAGGCGCGGCGTCATGGGGTCGATACCAGCTGGGTGCGGCGGATCGCCAATGCGCGGCTGGGGTTGATGTTCTACGAGCCCGGGCCCGAGCCCCGAACCAGCCTCGTCATCTACGACCGTAAGAATTCGGCGGCCTCGCAGCTCGGTTTCGAGGATGCGCCGTGGGACGCGCTGGTCCAGGCGAGCGCGTGGCTGCACCTTTCCGGCATCACCCCGGCCTTGGGCCCGAGCTGCCGGGCACTGGTGCTGCAGCTCGCCGCTCTGGCCGCGGCCGTCGGCAAGCCGGTGTCGTACGATCTGAACTATCGGGCAACGTTGACCACCCCGCCCGAGGCCCGCGCGGCGCTCGAGGCGGTGGCCCCGCATCTGCGCCTGCTGGTGCTGGCCGAGCGCGACGCCCAGCAGGTGCTGGGTTTTGCCGAGGCCGGCGAGGCCCTCGCCGAAGCGATCGCCGCGCGCTATGGCACGCCGCTGGTCGCGCTGACCCGGCCGCCCGAGGCCGAGCCCGGGACCCTGCTCCTCGCCGGCGGCGCCTTCCGCTATGCGCCGCGCTATGCGGTCGACGTGGTCGACCGGATCGGCGCCGGCGACTCGCTTGTCGGCGGTCTGATCCACGGGCTGCTTGACGGCGATCTCGACCTGGCGATCCGCCTCGGCGGTTTTGCCGCGGCGCTCGGGCTTGCCACCCCGGGCGACATCAATTTTCTCGGCCCCGAGGACATCGCCCGCTTTCACGCCGGCACGATCGGCGGGCTCGTGCGCTAGCGTTCAGGCCCATTCAGACGATGCAGCCCCACTGATCTCGTCATGCCCGGCCCACGGGTCCGGGCCTCGCGCGGCCCGAGGACAAGCCTTGTGCCGGGCATCCGCGGAAACCGGCAAATCTAGCGCCGCGAAACGCGGTTGGCCGGGGACAAGCCATTCACTGCTGTCCGGTTCCGTCAGGAAATGGTTGCAGGAAGGAATTCAATACAACTTTCGATCCCGGTGGCCGGGCTTGACCCGGGGGCCTTCAGCCCACGGACTTGATCCGTGGCCATCCACGCCTTCCCTTGGCTCGGCCCCGCGAGCTTCCAAGGCGTGGATGCCCGAACAAGTCCGGGCAAGCGCCGCTTTGGGTTGTGCTGGGCATTCGCGATCACTGCCCTAACGTTGTGACGATTTCTGAACCCGACAGCCGTGGGCAAGCCCGCCATGACGGTTTGAACAATCTTATGTCTGCGTCTGAGCACCAGCGGTGCGGCGCCGTCGTAACGCCTCCGTGAAAAAGGCAGCGCCGGTGCTATGGTGACGCAGGTTCACGCCCGAACCATCATGCGAGGAGACAGACGATGCCGCAGTCGAGCTATCAATCCGCGCTGATCGTCGGCGCCGGGCGAGGCCTCAGCGCCTCCTTGGCGCGGCTCTTCGCCGGCGAGGGGATGCGCGTGGCGCTGGCGGCGCGCGACGCCGAAAAGCTGGCGCCGCTGTGCGCCGAGACCGGGGCCAAAGCCTTTGCCTGCGATGCGGTCGATCCCGCCCAGGTGGCGCGGATGTTCGCCGCCGTCGAGGGCGCCGTCGGCGCGCCGGAAATCGTCGTCTACAACGCGAGCGCGCGGGCCCGCGGCCCGGTCGCCGAGTTGGTCCCGGCCGAGGTCGAGCGCGCGATCATGGTCAGCGCCTTCGGCGGGTTTCTGGTCGCCAAGGAGGCGGTCGCCCGCATGCTGCCGAAAGCGCACGGCGCGGTGCTGTTCACCGGCGCCTCGGCCAGCGTCAAGGGCTACCCGCTGTCGGCAGCTTTCGCGATGGGCAAGTTCGCGCTGCGCGGCCTGGCCCAGAGCATGGCGCGGGAACTGTCGCCGCAGGGCATCCACGTCGCCCATTTCGTCATCGACGGGGCGATCCGCAATCCCGGCCGGGTCGAGCCCGCGGACAAGCCCGACAGCATGCTCGACCCCGACGCGATCGCCGCGAGCTATCTCGGCGTGCTCCACCAGCCGCGCTCGGCCTGGACCTGGGAGGTCGAGCTGCGGCCCTGGGTCGAGCGTTTCTGAGACACCCTTCGCGCCGACCCGACGCCGCGGGCGCCGCCTCGCCGCCGCACACCGGGCGCGCGCTGCGCGTCTGGGGCGCCTTCGCGCTGCTGCTGGGGCTGGCGGCGCTGCCGGTGTTTTCGACCGTGCTGCCGCCATTGTTCGACTACCCGAACCATCTGGCGCGCATGCACCTGATCGCCGAGGGCGGCAACCGGTTTTACGCCGTACGCTGGGCGCCGTTGCCCAATCTGGCCGAGGATCTTATCGTGCCGCCGCTCGCCCGGCTGATGCCGCTCGAGACCGCCGGCAAACTCTTCCTGGTGATGATCTTCGCGCTGACTGCCGGGGGGGCGCTGTGCCTCAACCGTGCCGTGAGCGGAGAATGGCGGATGTGGCCGCTGTTGGCCTTTCTGCTGCTGTACAACCGCATCCTGCTGTGGGGCTTCCTGAATTACCTGTTCGGGCTCGCCGTCGCGCTGTTTGGCCTCGCTTTGTGGCTGGGATTCGAAAACCGGCGCGTTTGGCAGCGGGCATTCGCCTCGGCGCTGATGGCGCTGGTTTGCTTCTTCAGCCACATCGCTGCTTTCGGCGTCTCCGCCCTGGCGATCTGCGGCAGCGAAATACCGGCGGCCGCGGCCGAGCTGCGCGAGCGCCGCTGGCCGGCGCTGGGGCGCCGCCTCGCGCTCCTCGCAACCCAATTCATCGTTCCGGCCGTGCTGTTTTTCGCCTGGCGCCGGCAGACAACCGGAGCAGCGGTCAGCTATGCCGGGTTTGCGCGCAAGGCCGATCTCTTGTTCAGCGTCTTCGACAATTACGATCGCGCATTCGACACCGCCTGCTTCGCCCTGTTCCTCGCGCTCGGCATCGCGCTCGCGGCGAGCGGGCGGCTCGGGCTCGCGCCCCGGCTCGGCTGGGCGGCAGGGCTGGTCTTCGCCGCCTACCTGCTGCTGCCGAGCCGGATCTACGGCGGCTCGGGCGCCGACCACCGCTTGCCGGCGGCGCTGCTCCTGCTGCTGGTCGCGGGCAGCGCGCCGCGCTTTCCCAGCCGGCGCACGGCGGTCGCGATCGGCGCCGCGGCAGCATTCCTGTTGACCCTGCGGATCGCCGCGATCGAGCGCGCCTGGCGCCGAGCCGACCAGGTCTATGCCGCCGACCTCACCGGGATCGACGCGCTACCGCGAGGGGCCAGATTGGCGGTCGCCTATGCGGCCGACGCGGTTCATGTCGTGCCGGTGCCGCAGGTGCATCTGCCGGCGATGGCGGTGGTGCGGCGCGACGCCTTTGTGCCGACCCTGTTCGCCACCCCGGGGCAGCAGCCGCTGACGCCGAGGCCGCCTTGGGCGGCGCTTGCCGAAGCAACGCAGCCGCAGCTTCTGTGGGCGGCCTTTGTCGGCGACGACAATGCGGCGCGGGCGCGCCTGCTGCCGATAGTCGCGCGATACGATTTTGTCGTCTTCGTCGGCCGCGAGCCGGCGGCGATGCCGCCCGACCGATGCCTGCGGCCGGTTTTCAACGAGCCGACGTTTCGGATCTTCGCGATCCTCGCCGATCCCGGCTGCGCCGGCGCGCGGCGGTGACGCCTGTCGTGATGCCTGTCGTTGCGGGCTACGGCCGGCGGCACAGCGGGCCCCAGGACAAAATGTGCTGCCAACGCTGCTGCGCGGCGTCCGCCGGATAGGGCCAGGCGGCGACGAGACGCCACCCGTCGGCCTCATGCCGCAGCAGCGCCGGCTGCCCGGGCGGCGCGCCTCCCCAGCCTTCAGGGACGCACGATATCACGGCGAGCGGGTAGCCCTGCCGCGCCGCCTCGTCGAGCGCGGTCGAGTCGGCGCGGTCGCGGCGCAGCAGGTCGAGCCTGCGGCGGCGCGGCGCGGTATCGGCGAGGACGCCGGCGAGCATGCTCGCAACACTGTCGTTGTCGCCCGGCAGCAGCAACGCCAGGCGGTCGCCGTCATGCAGGTAGGGGACGAGGTGCTTGGCCAGGTCCCAGACCAGCGGCTGCGGCATGTCGAGATCGAACCGCAGCCTTTTGACAAACGCTGCCGGCGCCAGCAGGGCGAGCGCCAGAACCGCCGCCCCGGCATGGGCCGAGCGGCTGCGCTCCAGCCATGAAGCCGGCGCCAGGTCGCGAACCGCCAGCGCCAGCGCCAGCACCAGCACCAATGACAGGTGGGTGTTGTAGCGAAAGTAGGAATGCGCGGCCTCGCTCATCTCGGCCGGGAAGGCGGCCAGATAGGTCAGCAGCAGAAACGCGTTGTAGAGCGCGAACAATGCCGCGTGCAGCAACAGGAGCCGCGTCGTCGGGGTCCAGCCCTGCCGCGACAGCAATATCGGCAACGCCGCAAACGCCGCGAGAACGCAGCCGAAATAGGCCCCTTTGCCGAGCGCCGCGGCGAACGCGTTCTGCGCCGTCGCGGCAAGGCGGCTCCAGTTCCATTCGGCCAGGGGCAGCGGCGTCAATTCGGCGACCCCGGCATGCGCGACCCAATACCGCCACAGCGCATAGAGCAGCATCGAGGGCAGCAGCGCGGCGATGGTGGCGCCGACCAGGGCCGCGCGCGGGACCGTCCGCTCCGCGGCGCCGGCGATCAGCGCGGCGCCGCCTAGGGCTGCGACCAGGCCGATGCCCGACTGCTTGATGTCGATCATCGCGGCGAGAATGAGCGCCAGCGGCAGCGGCGGCGGCCGACGGCGCCCCGCGGCCAGCTCGCCCTGGCCGATAACGATCAGCCAGGCGGCCAGCACCGCCGTCGCCGCCAATGCCGGCTCGGCATAGGCGGAGAAGTCGATGCGCGGGACAAACCCCGGATTGAGCAGGGTCGCCAGCAGCAGCCCCAACGCGATCGCCGCCCAGGACGGAGCTGCGTCCGGCGGCAGCGGGCCCCGGCTGAGCGCGCGGGCGACGGCGAGCCCGGCCACCAGCAGCAGCAGGACGTTGACCAGCGACATGCCGGCCGCCGGGTAGTCGGGCTGCAGCAACGCCCCGAGAAAGCTCAGGAACTGGGTGTCGTAGGGTGCGGCCGGCAGCAGCGAGAAGCTCTGCGGCAGGGCGGCGCTCGGCAGGCGGCCGTAATCGACGAGATAAAACGCGTTCGGCAAGAGGTTGAGGAACGTGTCCGGCTGCGACGGCCGGATCGGCGCCAGGATCAGCCACAAGGGCAGCGATATCGCCAGCATCCGGCCGAGCGCGATCCACGAGCCCGGCGGCGGCCGGCGGGCCGGCAACGAGCAGCACGGCGAGCCCCGCGGCTGCGAACGCCAACGCCGGAAAGCGCAGATCGAACGGCACGAAGACGCCCCAGCCGGTCAGCACGACACACAGCGCTCCCCACCCGGCGCCGATCTGGAGCTCGGGTGCGAGCCGACGGCCGGTCAGCCCTGCGCCGCCCAGCAGCAGCACCGCGCCGATCCCCCAGGTGACCAAAACCGCGCAAAGATCCTCGAGATGCGGAAGATAAGCCCTCATCGGGCCGCGGCTGCGGCGCTTTCGGCCGGGACGAGGGCGGCGAGGCCGGCCGCGAGGACGGTCTCGACCGTGAGATCGGCGAGATCGGGCTCGATCAGCACCCGCACCGCGACACCGCGCGGCGCGCACAGGCTCGGGCTCGACTTCGACGAGAACAGGACGACGACCGGATTGCCGCCAGCGGCGGCAACGTGGGTGGCCCCGGTGTCGTTGCCGATCGTCAGCGTAGCCGCGCGCGCCAGCGCGGCCAGCCCGGCGACATCGGTGCGCCCGACGAGGTCGACCGCCTCGGGGCAGACAGCGCAGATCGCGCGGCCGATCTGGTGCTCGCCGGCGACCCCGACGATCGCCGGCAGGCAGCCGGCGCGCACCAGCCCCTGCGCCAGCGCGCCGTAACGGTCGGCCGGCCAGCGCTTTGCCGGCCGGCGCGGTGAGGAGCCCGGGATCAGCATGACGAAACGCCGGCCGGCCAGCGCTGCCGGCAGCGTTCCCGCCGACGGCAGCCAGGGCCTCAGCGAGACCGGATGAATGCCCGCCATCAGCAGCTGCTCGGCCTGCCGGTCCATCGTGTGCTGCCGGTCCCGGCCGAAATTGGCGTGGGGGTGCGAACAGCGCCAGGCGGTGCCGGACCATTCGGGAAGCGGGCCGGGCCGCCACAGCCAGGAATAGATGTTGGAGCGGTCGGAGGTCTGAAAATCGTAGACCCGGTCAAAATGCTCGCGGCGCAAGGTGCGGCGCAGCGCGAGCCAGCCCCGCAGCTCCAACGCGCGTGGCCGGCGATCGACCAGGACGTTGTCGAACAACCCGGTCTGCCGCGCGAGCTCGGCATAGCGGCGGGTCGTCAGCAAGGTCAGGCGGTCGCCGCAATGACGGCGCCGGATCTCGGGCATCGGGCCGAGCGCCTGGATGAAGTCGCCGAGCGCGCCGAGCTTTATGATCAGGATATGTCGCGGGCGGGGTGCCGGCGGCGCAGCCCTCGGTTGCGGCCGCAGACCGGAGAGGGCCTCGAGATCGACCTGCTCCGCCAGCTCCTCGAACGCGCGGAAAACCGCCGCATGGCGCGCGACCTCGTTAGAGCCGATCGCGGCGTGCAGCGCGTCGATCAACCGTTGCGCCGCGGCCACGGCCGCAGATCCGGCCGACCCGGCGAGAAACCGCCGGGCCTGTGCGGCCGCAGCGGGCGAGGCGACGAGCCGATCGCCGGAGCGCCGCAGCCCCAATGGCTCGCCGGCGAGGTGTGCGAGGCACACCTCGCCGCCCGAGCCGTGCACCAGCTCGCGGATGTCGCGGGCGATCCGATAGCGGCGGTCGGTGGCGCGCCGGGCCTCGTTCCAGGCAACGAATGCATTGAGCGGGGTCGCCTCGGGAAAATCGCCGGCGCTCAGCGCGGGCGGAGATGCCCCCGGCGCGGCGGCCACGGCGAGCGAATTTGCACCAGCGTCGGCGCCGGCCCCCGAACCGGCTGCTTGTCGAGGCCAAGGCTCCGGCTCCGCCGCGGCCGGGGTTCGTGCCCCCGGAATTTGCCGCGTCGCTTTCATCCTTGCCCGCCTCCGACTCGAAACGGTGGAGTGCTACCGCCTGCACCTGTCGATAATATTACATTTCAACGGCCTCGGGTCGCGAGGGGACAATTTGGGGTCGCCGATCGAGCGCTTCGGGGCGGGCGACGCTCTTTCGCCATGCCGCGCGATCGGGCATCGTGCGATTTTCGGGAGCCTGATCGCGGTGTTCGAAGCCGAGGCCTGTTGGCTGTGCCGCGCGCTCGACGGGTTTGCGCCCGAGCGGCTGACGCCGCTGCTCAACATCGGCAGCAGCTCGGCCGCGTTCCGCGAGGAGGCGCAGCCGTGGACCGAGGACCGGCTGTTTCGCCCGCTGCGCCTGCGCGGCGTCGACGTCGTCCATGTCGACATGCGCGACGTGCCCGGGGTCGATGTGCGCGCCGACCTGACCGATCCCGCCGATCTGCCGCGGCTGCGCGCGCTCGCGCCGAAGGCGGTGCTGTGCTGCAACCTCTTGGAGCACGTCACCCTCCCCGACCGGCTGGCGCGACACTGCCTCGACCTGCTGGAGGGGGGCGGACTGGTCTTTGTCACGGTGCCGTTCAGCTACCCCTATCACCGCGACCCGATCGACACGATGTACCGCCCGAACCCCGCCGAGCTGGGCGCGCTGTTCGGCGGGGCCCGCCTCGTCGACGGCGCGATCATCGGCGCCGGCCTGTCCTATCGCGACGACGTCCGCGCGCGGCCGTGGATCCTACTGCGCCAGGTCGCGCGCTTTCCGGCGCCGTTCCTGTCGCTGACGAAATGGAAGCGCTCGATGGCTAAGCTCTATTGGCTCGCCGCCGAATACCGGGTCACCTGCGCGGTGTTCGAGAAGCTGTGAGGCTGGCCGGCGCCGGTCAGCGCAGGCCCGGTGCGCCGGCGCCGGCGATGTTCGCAGGCGGCGCGGCGATCGGGCGTTGTTCGCGCGCCGTGCGGGTCGGTACAATCGGGGGCATGCGCGTTCTCTATCATCTCCTGCTCTCCCCGGCCGCCCGCAAGGTGCGCATCGTCCTGCGGGAAAAGAACCTCGATTTCACCCTGAAGGCCGAAAAGACCTGGGAGCGGCGGCCGGAATTCCTCGCGCTCAACCCGGCCGGCGAGGTGCCGGTGCTGATCGAGCCCGACGGCACCGTGCTGGCCGATGCGGCGGCGATCGTCGAATATCTCGACGAGGTCTACCGGGAGAAGATGCTGATCGGCATCAACCCGGTCGACCGCGCCGAGGTGCGGCGGCTGACCGCATGGTTCGACGTCAAGCTGAATTTCGAAGTCACCGAGAACCTGCTCGGCGAAAAGATGATGAAGCGCTATCTCGGGCACGGCCAGCCGAACTCGCAGGCGATTCGCGCCGGGCACACCAATCTGCCGCACCATCTCGACTATATCGGCTATCTGGTCGAGCGGCGGCGCTGGCTCGCCGGCGACCATTTCTCGATCGCCGACATCACCGCCGCGGCGCAGCTGTCGAGCCTCGACTACCTGGGCGACGTGCCGTGGGACGCGCACGAGCCGGCCAAGGAGTGGTACGCGCGGATCAAGTCGCGACCGAGCTTCCGGCCGATCCTCGCCGACCATGTGCCGGGGGTTCCGCCTCCGGCCCACTACGGCGACCTCGATTTCTGAGGTTTCCGCTTGTGCGGCGCGCGCTGCCCGCGTGCTATGCCGAGCTCGATTTCCGAGCGGTGCGGAGCGACGGATATAATGGAGCCGCGGGGCCCGTCTCCGGCATCGCCGCCCAAACGAGAAGGGTGGCGCAGAGCCCGACGCCGGCCAGGCCGAGGAACGCGGCGGTGCCGCCGAACCGGTCGGCCAAGAGACCGGCCGCGGTCGTGCTCAGGGTCGCGCCGCTGCCGATCGCCAGCCCGACCAGCCCGAGGCAGGTCGTGTAGCGGCCGGAATTGCGCGTCACGTCGGCGATGATCAGCGGCAGCAATACGCCGAAAGCCGCCGCGCTCACCCCATCGAACAGCTGGATCAGGATCATCGCAGCGGGGTCGGAAATTCCGGCGAGCAATACGCCGCGGATCGGCAGCACGGCAAAGCCGGCCAAGAGGATCGGCCGGCGACCCCACCCATCGGCCGCTCGCCCGGCCCACGGCGAGACCAGCGAGGTGATGAGCTGCGGCCCGACGATGCAGGCGGCGATCAGCAATGGCGCCATGCTCCCCGCCCGCTCCGTCACCAGTCCGGCGGCGATCGGCAGCATCGCCGCGTTGCCGAACTGGAACAGGGCCGCAGCGAGGCAGAAAACGATGAAGCCGCGATCTCGCAGAAATCGCCACGACCGGCCGGGAGCCTCCGGCGGGCTCGGCGGCGGCGCCACAGGCATATCGGGGCCCGGTGGCGGCGAGCGCGAGCGATCCGCGCTGCCGGTGGCCTTGAGTGCCGCGAGCGCGGGAAAGCCGAGCGCCGCGGTCAGCAGAAAGACCGCGCGATCCGTCAGGAAATAGCCGCACATGCCCATCAGTCCCGCGGCGAACGCGTTGCCGAGCGCCGCATAGCGCGCGTTGCGGCCGAGCCGTTCGCCGAGAGCGCTGCGGTCGACCAGGGCCAGGCTCAGCGCCGCGATCGCCGGGCCGATGACCGAGCTGGCGAAAGCGTGCAGAATTTCGGCCGAAGCGATCGGCAGCAGGGCCGGCCACAGCGCGATGGCGAGCGCGCTCGCCATGACCGCGACGATTGCGGCGGCGGCGGCCGCCCGCTTGCTGCGCATCGCGTCGACCAGCGCGCCACCGGGAACCTGGCTCGCCATCGAGGCGACCGTGCCCGCGCTCAAGACCGCGCCGATCGCGCCCTGCGTCCAGCCGGCGCTGGTCAGATAGACCGAGATGAACGGGCCGAAACCGGTCTGAAAATTGGCGACGAAGAAGTTGAGCCAATCGAGCCCGCGCAGGCGACGGTTCACCGGGGCGAGAGGCCGCAGGCTGTCCCGGACGCGCAAGATCGATCGAGCGGCGAACGCGATGGCGTCACCGGGAGGTATCGGGCCGGGGCCCGCTCTGGTCCGGGCGCGGCAGGGTTACGACCGAGACCGGCTGGTCCGCGCCCTTGTATTCGGGAGCCGCCTGGAGCTGCTCGCGCCCGATCTCGAGGGCGATGACGTTTTTCTTGTCGCCCATGTCGAAGCGCAGGGCATTCCAGTCGATCGCGATCTTGCGCGTGCCGACCCCGAGGAACCCGCCGAAGTCGATGACCGCGGCCCGCGGCTTTCCTCCTTCGTCGAACAGCACATCGACGATCGGACCCATCTTTTCGCCGGTCGCGCTGACCACGTCCTTGCCCAGGATCGGCCCGAGCCGGTCCCCCGGGATGCGCTGGAGAGCGGCGCCGTGCAGCGATGCCGAGCCGGTTGCATCGGCAGCGAAGGCGCCGGCCGGCGGGGTTCCCTGGGCAGCCGCCTGACCGGCGATCGGGCCGAGCGCGACGCTCAACGCGGCAGCGAGGCGCCGCAGGGCGGCGAGATTCACGCTCGATCCGTCGCCTGCGCGGCTCTGCCTGGGGCTGCGCGGCGACGGCGAGCACGCACGGCCGAGAACTGCCGGGGCCGGCGGCGCGACGACTCGCGCACGGAGATCAGGCCTCGAAAGAGCCGCACACAGTCCTCTGCGATGCCCACGCGGTGAAGCCGGGTGCTTCCCTAGACCATCGCCGGGGAGAGGGGATCGTTCGCCGCGGCCAAGTGCGACATTGCGGCGCAGGAGCCCCGAGACGAGGGCGGCGGGCCAAGCCGGCCGGCGCGTCGATCGAATATTCGATGCCTCGGTTGCCAGGTGCGACGCTCCCAGCAGGAATAGATTCTCCGCTATTCCCGTTAGCGCCCGAGCCGGCCGATCCCGGTTGTGAAGTCGTATCCGGGCAGGACCGGGAATATGGAATGAAGCTTGCGGGTTCACTTATGTCAACTGTGTGTCAATCTGCGGGATATTAGTGGGAAAAGTAGGCTGTCGGCGATCAACTTGCGGGGGATCAGGAATAAGCGATGATTGCAGAGCGATCGATGCAGGGATTTTGCCGGCGCGGGTTCTCGGCCGCCGGCACGAAGATCGACTGGATGCGCGGCTCCGGCTCGCGGTCCGATCAGCAAGAACCGGGGGCCGCCTCCTTTCCCCGCCGGCCAGTTGCATTCCTGTGGCATTACGTCAAGCGGCGGCCGCTGCTTCACCTGGTGGCGTTCGCCGCGGTGATGGCGGCGGCGGCGTTCGCCTGCGTCGCCCAGTACGGGCTGAAGCTGATCGTCGACGCGATGGCGGCGGGCCCGCAGCAGATCGCCGGGGTGTGGTGGGCGCTCGGCGTGTTCGCCGCGCTGACCGCGGGCGAGAGCCTGCTGTGGCGCCTGGGCGGCTGGTTCGGCTATCGCGCGATGCTGGTCGACAAGGCCGAAGCGAAATTCGATCTGTTCAACCATCTGAGCGGCCATTGCAGCCGGTATTTTGCCGAGCGGATGGGCGGCGCGCTGGCCAACCGGGTGTCGGCGGTCGGCGACTCGCTGCAGCAGGTCCATTCGGTCGCGCTGTTCAACATTGCCCCGGTCTGCGCCGATTTCGTCGCCGCCCTGGCGATGCTGGCGACGGTGGAGTGGCATCTCGTGGCCGCGCTCTCGGCCTTTGTCGTGATCATGGCCGGCGTGCTCGCCCGGTTCAGCCATCAGGGCGCGCCGCGGCACCGCTTCCACGCCGATCGCGCGGCCGAGGTCGGCGGCGAACTGGTCGACGTGCTGTCGAACATCTGGCTGGTCAAGGCGTTCTCGGCGCGAGCGCGGGAGCGCGCCCGGTTCGAGCGGCTGCTGAAAAGCGAGGAGGACGCGCATCGCGGCAGCCTGATGTATGTCGAGCGCCTGCGCGTCTTCCACGATCTCGGCTTGTGGCTGATGGCGGGCGGCATGCTCGCCTGGACTCTGCATTTGTGGAGCCGCGGAACCATCAGTCCCGGCGACGTGATCCTGACCGTGGCGCTGGCGCTGCGCATCCTGCACGGGTCGCGCGACCTCGCCTTTGCCCTGGTCAACGCGACCCAGTTCATCGGCCGCATCGCCGAGTTGATCGAGGTCATCGGCGAAAATCATCGGGTGCTCGACCCGCCCGAGGCGGCCCAGCTGGTCCGACTGGGCGGCAGCATCGCGTTCGAGAACGTCGATTTCGGCTATCCCGGCAGCGGCCCGGTGTTTCGCGGGTTCAGCCTGCGGGTGCGGCCCGGCGAGCGGATCGCCATCGTCGGCCCCTCGGGCGCCGGCAAATCGACCTTGATCAGCCTGCTGCAGCGGCTGGTGGACATCGATGCCGGGCGCGTCCTGATCGACAACCAGGACAGCCGGGCGATGACCCAGGACAGCCTGCGCGCCGCCATCGCCGCGGTGCCGCAGGAGATCTCGCTGCTGCACCGCTCGGTCCTCGAAAACATCCGCTACGCCCGGCCGGAGGCGGCCGACGGCGAGGTGCTGGCCGCGGCGCGGGCGGCGCGGTGCGACGGCTTTATCCGCGAGTTGCCGCAAGGCTACGACACGATCGTCGGCGAGCGCGGCACGATGCTGTCCGGCGGGCAGCGGCAACGCATCGCCATTGCCCGCGCGCTGCTGAAAAATGCACCGATCGTCGTGCTCGACGAGGCGACATCGGCGCTCGACAGCGCGTCCGAGATCGAAGTCCAGCGGGCGCTCGGGGTGCTGATGCGCGGGCGCACGGTTCTGGCGATCGCGCACCGGCTGTCGACGGTGGCGGATTTCGACCGGATCGTTGTGCTCGAGCGCGGCGCGATCGTCGAAGACGGCAGCCCCGCCGAGCTTCGCCGCCGACACGGGCGGTTCGATCGGATGTGCCGGCTGCAAGAGGGCAATGTGCTGCGGCTCGCCGGCTGAGCCGCCCGGCGCCTCATTCCGCGTAGTAGTGGGTTTCGTAGAGCAGGCAGCCGCCATTCGATTTGAACGGGCCGTGCACCGCGCCCGGCGGCCGGCAGGCATAGGTGCCGGAAGGGAAGCTCTCGCCACCCCGGCCTGCGGCGTCGCTGCCGACGGTCAGGTCGCCCGCCACCAGATAAACCTCCTCCCAATAGTCGTGAACAAACGGCGCCGTCGTAAACACGCCCGGGGCAAAGCGCAGCAGGCGAGTGCGGCTGCCGCTGCGGCGCTCCTCGTCGAGCGCGCCGGCCAGGATCTTCTGCTCGATGCCGGGCGGGTAGCCCTGCGGGGTCTCCCAGCCGGCGCTCATATCGACGCGGTGAAATTCGAGGTGGGGCTTGTCGAGCGGCATCGGGCGCGATCCTCGTCCAGGGGGGCTTGACCCAGCCCTAGACCCGCCGGCGGAGCGCGGCAACCCTCTTGCCGCTTTCGGCGGCGGCGCCGGTTTGGTAACGTCCCCGACTGGATGACGTAAAAGCGTCACAGAACAACGGGAGGCTGCAATGCTGTCACGTCGCCTGTTCGCCGCCGGCGTTACCGCCGCGGCGGGGGCGTCGGCGATCGTCGCGGGGCGAGCTCGGGCTGCCGACCAGCCGGGCGAGTTCGACGATCGACCGGGTCCGCCGCGCCAAGGTGCTGCGCATTGCCGCCCTGCCCGGCGAGGCGCCCTATTTCAACAAGGACATCGCGTCGGGCGCATGGTCCGGGATGTGCGTCGAGATGGCCAAGGACATCGCCTCGAACCTCGACGCGCAGGTCGTCTACCTCGAATCGACCTACGGCAACTCAGTGCTCGACTTGCAGGCCAACAAGATCGATTTGGCGTTCGCGCTGAACCCGACGCCGAAACGGGCGCTGGTCATCGACTTCACCCACCCGTTCTACCTGCACGGCTTTGGCATGGTCGGGAAGAAGGGGTTCAAGGCGACCGATTGGGCCGATCTCGACAAGCCTGAGATCCGCGTCGCCGTCGATATCGGCTCGCTGCACGAGGTTGCGGCGCGCCGCTTTGCGCCAAAGGCGGCGATCATCGCGCTGAAGGCGCGCGACGACTGCATCCTGGCGGTGCAGTCGGGCCGGGCCGACTGCGTGATCCTCGCGGTCAATCTCGGGCTGACCGCGGTCAAGAAGAACCCGGCGCTCGGCGAGTTTCAGATGCTGCATCACCCGCGGGTGCAATTGCCGACCTGCATGGGCATCGTCATGGAGCCCGACAAGCGCTGGCGCGACTTTCTCGACGCCTGGGTCGACTACAACCGCGGCATCCAGCAGATCCGCGAGTGGCTCTATGCCGGGCTCGCGATCAACGGCGTCAAGCCCGAGGACGTGCCCGCCGATGTCGAATTGTGAGCAGCGCTGAAAAGGTGCGCCGCCCCTCACCCACCCACCCCCTCCGGTTCCCTTCCCCGCACGCGGGGGAGGGTCAGGGTGGCGGCCGAGCGCAGCGCGGCGGCTGAGGGCGGCGCCGCCCGGCGATGACCGGCCCCCGCTACGCCTGGGACTTCTCGTTTCTGTGGGGCTATCGCGGCCTGATCCTCGAGGGGCTCGGGGTGACGATCGCCTACACCCTCGGCACCATCCTGTTGGGACTGCTGATCGGGCTCATCGCCGGGCTGTTGCGGCTGTCGCGCAACGTGCTGGTCACCGCGCCGGTCGTCGCCTACATCGAAATCTTTCGCTGCACGCCGCTCCTGGTGCAGATCATCTGGTTCTATTACGCGCTGCCGGTGGTCCTCGGCATCGACATTGCGGCCCCGGCGGCGGCGGGATTGGTGCTGTCGCTCTATACCGGCGCGTTTTATGCCGAGATCATCCGCGGCGGGGTCAACTCGATCGAGCGCGGCCAATGGGACGCGGCGCGCGCGATCGGCATGCGCCGGTCGCAGATCATGCGCCACGTCATCCTGCCGCAGGCGGTCAAGCGGATGATCCCGCCCTTTATGAACCAGTCGATCACCCAGCTCAAAAACACCTCGCTGGTGTCGACGATCGCGGTCGCCGATCTGTTGTATCAGGGGACGATCATCACCGCCGCGACCTATCGCCCGCTCGAAGTCTATACGATGATCGCGGTCCTCTATTTCCTGGTGCTGTTCCCGCTGACCGTGGCGGCCCAGAGCGTCGAGCGCCGCCTCGCCCGCGCGGATTAGGTCAGGCGGTGATCGAAATCTCGGATCTGTGGAAAGCCTTCGGCCCGCTGCCGGTCCTGAGGGGACTGTCCCTGCGGGTCGAGCGCGGCTCGGTCGTCGCGCTGATCGGGCCGAGCGGGTCGGGCAAATCGACCCTGCTGCGCTGCATCAATCTGCTCGAGCAACCCGATCGCGGGTCGATCCGCGTCGCCGACCGAGACCTTCGCTTTGGCGACGGCGGCCGCGCCAAGCCCGGCGATCGCGCGCTGTCGGCGTTTCGCGCCCAGACCGGCATGGTGTTCCAGCACTTCAACCTGTTCCCGCACATGACCGCACTCGGCAACGTCATGGCGGGCCCGACGATCGTCAAACGCACGGCGCGGCGCGCGGCCGAAGAGATCGCCCGGGCATTGCTCGCCAAGGTCGGGCTCGCCGACAAGGCCGACGCCTATCCCTCGCACCTGTCGGGCGGTCAGCGCCAGCGCGTCGCAATCGCCCGCGCCCTGGCGATGAGCCCCGCGGTCATGCTGCTGGACGAAGTCACCTCCGCGCTCGATCCGGAGCTGGTCGGGGAGGTGCTGGCGGTCATCGAGCAGCTGGCGAGGGAGGGCATGACGATGGTCATCGTCACCCACGAGATCGCGTTTGCGCATGAGGTCGCCGATCGGGTCGCCTTTATCAGCGACGGCGGCATCGTCGAGAGCGGCCCGCCGGGGCAGGTCCTCGAGCATCCGCAGAACCCGCGCACCCGCGCCTTCCTCGCCCGCTTCCACCGCTTCATGGGCGGTTTTTCGGGCTGACGCTCGCGGGCGAACATGTTCGCTGCCATAATGCTCCCGAGAGCGGAGGTCCTTCGCGTGGCGGAACGGAACGTTGTCCTGACCGAGCATCAAGAGAGGGTCATCGAGGGCCTCGTTCGTTCGGGCCGCTATCAGGATGCGAGCGATGTTCTGCGCGAGGCCTGCGCCTCCTCGAGCGCCGAGAAGCAGAAGACGAGGCGAGATTAGAAGCGCTGCGTGAGGCCGCGGAGAAGGGCATCGAGGCGTTTGAGCGGGGCGAGTACCGGCAATCCGACAGCTTCGACGAGCTCGACCGTTATCTGATCGATCGCCCTTGCGCCAAAAAGGCGTAGGCTCGGCGCAGCACGACCATCAACGATGTGGAGGGAGCGATGCGCGGCGTGGTGTTCCAGGGCGAGCGCGAACTCGCACTGATGGATTTTCCGGACCCGACCCCGGGGCCGGGCGAGGTCGTCGTCGAGATGAAGGCCTCGGGCATGTGCGGCAGCGACCTGCACCAGTACCGCCGCCCCAAATCGGGAGGTGCGAGCGGCGGATTGCCGGTCAACCCCGACCCGGTCATCGGCGGGCACGAGCCGTGCGGGATCGTCGCCGCGATCGGGCCCGGGGTCGGCGACAAGCAGGCCAAAGTGGGCCAGCGGGTCATGGTGCACCACTACAAGGGCTGCACCGTGTGCAACCACTGCCGCTCGGGCTGGTCGCAATTGTGCCAGGAGGAGCCGGTCCTGGTTTACGGCAACAACGCCCATGGCGGGCACGCGCGCTGGCTGAAGGTGCCGGCCTTCACCCTGGTGCCGCTGGCCGACGAGCTGTCGTTCGCGGCCGGGGCGGCGATCTCATGCGGCACCGGCACCGCCTATGGCGCATTGCGCCGGCTGAAGCTGTCGGGCAACGACACGATCGCGCTGTTCGGCCAGGGGCCGGTCGGCCTGTCGGCAACCCAGCTCGCCGCGGCGATGGGGGCGCGCGTCATCGCCCTCGACGTGAACCCCGAGCGGCTGGAGCGGGCCAAGGAATTCGGCGCGTGGGAGACGGTCAACCCGCGCTCGAACGACCCGGTCGGCGCGATCAGGGACCTGACCCATGGCGGCGCCGATTTCACCCTCGACACCTCGAGCCAGCCCGAGGGCCGCATCGCCGCGGTGCGCAGCGCCAAGGTGTGGGGCACCGTCGCCTTTGTCGGCGAGCGCAACAACGTCACGATCGACGTGAGCCCCGACATGCTGAGGAAGCAGCTGACGATCGTCGCCTCGTGGACCTTCTCGTCGATCGGCCAGGCCGAGTGCGCGCGGTTCATCGTCGACCGCAAGATCGATGTCGACCGCCTGTTCACCCACCATTGGAAGCTCGACCAGGCCGAGGAGGCCTATCGCCTGTTCGACACCCAAACGACCGGCAAGGGCGTCTTCCTGATGTGACGCGCTCCAGCCGCCTGGTGAACCGGCACAGCCCGTCGCCATCCCTCCACGGCAGTTTGACCGGATCACCTCGACCCGCCCCTGATCGAGCGTTCGGCCGGATATCTGGGTGATGCGGCATGGCGAGGATCAGGCGCCGGCCGGTGGATTATTGCCGAGGGAAAACACGTCCGGGGCCGGTGACCGGCGCAGCGGGATCGGGCGGCTTGCCCGCGTGCTTCATGCCCGCATCGGCGCCGCCGCGCCCGCGTCGAAATCGTAGAGCCAGCGCAGGGCGTCGGGCGAGCGGTCGGCGGCCTTGGCCCAGTCGGCATCGCGCGCCCGTTGCGCCGGCCCGTCGGCCAGGTGGAAGCGGGTCTTGTTGGCGCGCGACATCTGCTGCAGGCGGGTGACGCGGGGCAGCCGCAACCGCTCGTATTGCAGCAATGCCTCGACCGGATCGCCCACGCCGGCGGCAAGGCAGGCGGCGAGCGTCGCGCCGTCCTCGATCGCCTGTGCGGCACCCTGGCCCATGAACGGGTACATCGGGTGGCAGGCGTCGCCGAGCAGGGTCGTATGCCCGACCGACCAGCGCGGCAACGGCTCGCGATCGAACAAGGCCCAGATAAAGCAGGTATCGGCCGCGGCGATGATCCGCTGGACTTGGCCGTGCCAGCCCTCGAAGGCGGCGAGTGCGCGCTCGATCGTGGCACGGTCGGTCCAGTCCTCGCGGTTCCAGCTGTCGTGCTCGGTCCAGCCGACGAAATTAAGGAGCCGCCCGCGCGAGACGAAATAATGCACCAGATGCGCGCCCGGCCCGACCCAGGATTGCGAGCCGAGCTCGAGGCCGAGATCGGCGATCCGCTCGGCCGGCACCAGCCCGCGATAGGCGACGCAGCCGGCAAAGCGCGGCGGCTCCTCGCCGAACAGTGCCTCGCGCACCGCCGAATGGATGCCGTCGGCGCCGACCAGCACATCGGCGGTGATCCGCGCGCCGTTCTCGAACCAGGCTTCGGCGCCGCCGCCGCGATCGGCCACGCCCACCAGCCGGTGGCCGAGATGGATGTGTCCGGCCGGGAAGCCCGCGGCGATGATCGCCAAGAGATCGGCGCGGTGCAGGGTCATGTGCGGCGCGCCGTAGAGCTCTTCGCACAACGGGTTGAGCGGGGCGCGCTGCAGGGTGCGGCCATCCTGCCAGCGGCGCTGGTGGGTCCCGGCCGGGCGCACCCCCTCGCGGTCGAGCCCTTCGGCCAGCCCGAGCCGGCGCAGAATGCGGGTCGCGTTCGGGCCCATGTTGATGCCGCCGCCGATTTGGGTCAGCTCGGGCGCTTGCTCGTAGACCTCGACCGCACAGCCCACCTGGCGCAACGACAGCGCGGCGGTGAGCCCGCCGATGCCGGCCCCGATCACGGCGATGCGCAGCGGCGCGGCCGTCGTCCCGGGCGGAAAAGCATTGGTGCCCTTCGCCGCCGCGCTCAAAACCAAGCCCCGTGCCGCAGATCGCTCGATGTGGTCAATACCGCCGCCTCGCCGAGCCACCCGCCGCGATCAGATGCCCACGCCCCAGGTGACGGCGTTGCGCAGCAAGGTAATGAACGCGTCGGTTTCCCACGGGCCGCGAAAGGTCGAGGGCGTCGTGTCCGCCGGGTCGGCGGGCCGGCCCGCGCGAATCGCGGGGTTGTGGCAATGGCCGAGCGCGAAATAGCTGACGCCGCCATTGCCGACCGCGCGGGTATAGCCGAGCACGCGGGTCCGGCCGTCGGCCTGCAAGGAGGTGTCCGCGGGGTAGAGGGCCCCGATCGCGGGCGAGACGGCGCTCGGGCCGTAATCCGCGGTCAGCAGGATTTGCGTCGACCCCGGATCCTGCAGCTCGATGAAGTACGGCTCGTCCTCGACCTCGAAAGACCGGCCGAGCCCGCGGGTGAGCGGGTGATCGGCGGCGCTGACCTCGACCCGAATCCTGCAGATCGGGGGATGGGTCAAAAAGCGGCTGCCGAGGAGCGCGTGGTGCTCGGTCTTGACGGTGCGGCGCTGGCGCGTGCCCTCGACCCGCTCGGCGCGGCCGCCGCTGGTCCCGTGCAGGCCGAGCCAATGGCCGCCCGCCTCCAGCCAGCCCTTGATGGCGCGGCATTGCTCGGCGTCGGGGTAGGGGCCGGCGACGTAGGTGATCAGCAGCCGGCTGGCGGGCAGCCATTTCTCGACATCGGCGAAATCGTTGGCGACCGAGGCCGCAACCTCGCGTTCGGCCAAGAGCCCCAGGAGCCGCAGGCGGGCATAGTCGTGGTCGTGCCCGGCCATCGAGCCCGGCGGAAAACCCCCGGCAACCAGATGCGCGCGGCCGGATTTCGTCTCTGTCATCGGATCCCCTCGCTCGCCGTTCGGCCCCTGCAACAACCCTGCGCCCAGTCTCTCACCTCCCCCGGTTGTCGCCTACCCTGAAATGACCCGCTCGTGCCCGGGAGCAGCCGTTTCTGGTGAGGCGGTTTTGGTCATATCGTTCGGGAACCGCAAACCCATCGAAACCGACAGCGGAGCACGCCTCGTCGAAAGTGTTGAATTCTGCAACGCGCGTGGGCTCCACTGTAGCTTGCGTGAGACGCGAAAACAATATAGATGAAAACAATATAGATATTGTGCGATCCCAGTTCGGGCTCGGATCAAGCGGGCTCAAAGGCGAGGCCGCATGCGATAAAATTCGCGACGCGGGTAAATACCCCAACCCGCCGGCGGACGCTGAAGCCGAAGCCAAATCGAAAGCGCCCTTATCAGGGTCGCCCCCGTATGTCCCAGTTGTTTGTTGATGATGGCTAACAAGCTCCGGACCTTCCGGGGACGATGAAGGCTGCAAGGCAGACAAGGAGATTCGCATGAACACCCGGGCTCAACGCATCCGCGCATTCGCCGCAGTACGTAGGGTGGGTTGAGCCGGGCGAAACCCACCGTTGCCGTTCAAAGATGACGGGTTTCGCTGCGCTCAACCCATCCTACGGCTATTGGAGCACGATCGAGGAGCCGCCCATTGCCGGCGCGGCAGATTGCGCACCCCCCTTCACGATGCTCGGCTTATATGGCCCGGCATGTCGGCAGCCGTTTTGCCCCTCCGCCGGATAATGTCAGCCGCGACGAACGTAGGGGCGGACGGCGTCGATCAGCGCGGCGGACGGGGCGAGGCGGGGCCCTTCGCCGTCATCGACCGGCGGAACGATGGTGACACCCCAGGCGGGCAGCTTCCTGAGCGATGCCTGCGCCTCGGGATGGGCGAGGAGCGGGGCGTTCAAGGATGGGCCGACGATCACCGGCGTGCCCCGCCCGATCGCCTCGGCGGCCACGGACAGCGCAAGGTTGTCGGCGATGCCGTGGGCGAGCTTGTTGAGCGAGTTGAAGCTGCACGGCGCGAACAATACCACCCCGCGCGGCGGTCGCGGGCGGATCGCCAGATCGAAGTACGATTCGACGACCTGCGCACCCTCGACGTCCGCGAGGTCGCGCGGCGCAATCACGCGCGAAGCGTTTGGTGTCGGAAGCGCGATGACGCTCGAAAAGCCGAGCCCGACCAAGCCACGCAGCAGCTCGGGACCGCGCGCCGCCGTCGTCGTGCCGCTGAGCACAAGGTAGGCTACGTCGAAACTTTCGCCGTCAGCCGCAGTCTCAGGGTTCATCTCGTCCTCTTTGGAGCTGCGTCTGACCAACGTGTTTCGCGGTCACATTGAACCGTCATTCCCGCGGAAACGGGAACCCGGAGCAAGCGACGAACGGTTGCCCCTGGACCCCCGCTTTCGCGGGGGCGACGAAGGGATGGTTCGATCTGATAGGATTAAGCTCTAGAACCTCGCCTCGCGACCAGTGTCCGATGCTTCTTTGATGGCGTCGACCAGGCGGTGCAGATCGACGGCGGTCGCGAAATTCGGCTGACGGGTTTCGCCGTCACGGATCGCCCGCGCGAACAATGTGTACATTTGACCGACGTTGATCGCTTCACCCGACGGCGTGCCCGGTGCGGCGACGGTGAAGCGCTCCGGCGCCGGCATCGGCGCCAAAGTGTTGCCGCGCTTCGCCCCGTGCAGGGTAACCTCGCTCAACTGCGGCGAATCCTCGCCCATTGCAACCAAGGTCCCGTCGCGCCCGTAGATTTCCATGCGATAGCCGCTGCCGGCGAACGGAACGGCGCCGATATGGACCGACGCTACCGCACCATTCGCCAGCCGGCCGCTGGTGAGGACGTTGTCGGGCGAGGTCACGTCGAGCAAGGTGTTGGTGCCGGTGTCGAGCCACTGCTTTGCTTGGGTCGCCACCACGGCAGAGAGCCGAGCGAAATCGCCGGCGACAAAGCGCATCGCATCGATCGTGTGGCCGTTGGCGATGGTCAAGGTGTTGGCGCCGAGCGCGGCGTCGCGCTGCCAGGTGCGGTTTGACGGCCGGGTCAACACACCCTCGCGCATCAGGCTGACATGGACGGCCATGACCTCGCCGACAAAGCCGGCCTCGACCAGCTCCTTCATGTGCATCACCGCGGGATTGACGCGGGCCTGCAGGCCGATTGCGGTGACGAGCCCTTTGGCCTCGGCCAATGCCGACAGCTCCACTGCCTCCGCCGTCGTCCGCCCCAGCGGCCATTCGCAATAGACGTGCTTGCCCGCCTCCAATGCCGCCTTGGCCGGCGCGTAGTGCGACGGCACGCGCACGACGACCGCGACCGCGTCGATCTCGGGCGAGGCGATCATCCGGCGGTAGTCGTCGAACGCCAGCCGGGCATCCCAGGCCCGGCGCGCCGCCTCGGCGCTGTCGGCTTTGGTGGTGCACACCGCGGTCAACTCGACATCCGAGCTCGCCCGCAACGCCGGCAAATGCGAACGGGAAGACCACGTGCCGCTAACGCTGGCGCCGATCAGCCCCAGCCGAATTTTGTCCGCCATATCGCTTCCTCCAGGGGAATCCGCACAGTTTCGCAGTACTTTATGCGCAGTTACGGTAGCGTTCGTTTTTCAAGCCGAGAAATTCCTGCACCGCCTGGGCAAGGATAATTTCCGAAAGTCGACTGCCATTCCCGTTACAGTCGAGGGCTGTCCGGGAAAAATTTGCTCGCAAGCGAGCCGTGCTTCGATATCGCACCAAGCAATGCAAAGTTGTCTTGGCCGGATCAAGTCCGGGCAAGACGACTTCAGATTGCTTTGCACGAACCCTGAACATGCATAGCTCGCAGATGCCGTTCCCCTGCGCGAAAGCGGTGCGACATCGAGGAGAAAAAGCGGCAACTCTTCGTGATCGTGCGCCGATGCCCTTCGGCGGGATCAGGGGCTTTTTGCCGACTGCCAGCGCGCGAGCGCGTCGTGCGGCTTCGATATCGCGGGGTCCATGATCTCGCCGTGCACGCCGGTGCTGGCGGTCAACTCGATCACGTAGCCGTTCGGGTCGCGGAAATAGATCGAGCGGACAAAGCCGTGGTCGACCGGCCCGCGCACCTCTATTTGTTCGGCCCTGCCCTTTTGCAGCATGCGGTCGAAAACATCGGGCTCGACACCGAGTGCGATATGCAGGTCCAACGTATCCTGGCGCTTGAACTCGAACGGCATGCCCGGCACCTCGAAAAAGGCGAGGCAGGAGCCGTCATCCATCTCGAAGAAGGTATGGAGCGCTCGGCCCTCGTCGATCTCGAACGCGCTGACCAGCCGCAGCCCGAGGAAATCCTCGTAAAATCCCCGCGTCTCCTCCGAATCCCGGCAGCGATAGGCATTATGGTGCAGCCCTTTGATCATCCGATCCTCCCTGGACACAGCGCGCTCGCACGATATCGCCAATCGCCGCCCAGCACCATCGCCTCAGTTCTCCAAGGCAACCGGCGGAGCTTTGCTCTACACAGGTGCTAGCCGATAATGGTTTGGAATAGAAATCTCTAGCCGGCCTGATTGGCTATGACCGCGAGCGTAGCATGATCTCGAGGGAGAGCGCGGAAAGATGAAAGTCTTGGTGACAGGAAGTTCCGGCCATCTCGGTGAGGCTCTGGTACGAACATTGAGCGCCTCAGAGCATGAGGTCGTGAGCCTCGATATACTTCCAAGTCCTTTCACCACCGTTGTCGGCTCGATCACCGACCGATTCTGTGTCGCAAAATGCATGATCGGCGTGCGAGCGGTCTTCCACACTGCCACCTTGCATAGGCCTCATGTCGATAGCCATCGCCGGCAGGATTTCATCGATACCAACATCACCGGCACGCTCATTCTGCTGGAAGCGGCCGTAGCAGCAGCAGTCGAATCGTTTGTTTTCACCAGCACAACCAGCGTCTTTGGCGATGCGCTCGTGCCGCCACCTGGAGCGCCAGCGGCATGGATAACCGAAGAGGTTGCACCCGTTCCCAGAAATATCTACGGCGTTACCAAAACGGCTGCCGAGGATCTTTGCCAGTTATTCCACCGGAACGAGAGTCTTCCATGCATCGTATTAAGAGTAGCACGATTTTTTCCGGAAAAAGACTTCGATGAAGCAGTGAGTAAGACGTATTCGAATGACAACATGAAGGTTAACGAAATCCTCTACCGGCGAGTAGACCTCGAAGACGCCGTGAGCGCTTGCCTGTTGGCAGCTCAACAAGCACCGGCAATCGGTTTTGGCCGTTACATCGTCAGTGCGACGACACCTTTTGCACCGAGTGATTTGCCGAACTTGCGGGTCGATGCACCGCTAACGGTGCGGCGTAGGTTTCCTGGTTTTGAGGAAGAGTATGCGCGCCGCGGCTGGCAGATGGTACCAGCGATTGACCGAGTATATATAAACGAGCGCGCCCGAAATGAACTTCGCTGGCAACCCCGATATGACTTTAACTTCGTAATCGACCGGCTCAGAGCCGGTGAAGACATAAGCAGTCCTCTGGCCCGGTTGGTAGGAACAAAAGGATACCATGCCGAAAATTCACCGAAGGCCAAAATCTCATAGAATGAGCCTTACGTTTATTACACGACCATCGAATTCGCTTTCGGGTCGCCCACCGATCCGATCCTAAAACCGGATGTCTTGGGGTGGGAGGCCGAATTCGGAGCGGGCGAAGATGAAGGAGGCGCGTTCGGGGTTGTTGCCGGCGTGCGCGCGCATCGCATGCACGTCGCGCCAGGCGCGCTGGATCGGGTTGTCGAGAAAGATGCCGTGGCCGCCGCTCGCCTCGAACAGGCGGTCGACGGCGTTGACGCTGCGGTCGATCGCCTTCCCTGAATCCCAGCGGTAGCGGGCGCGGTCGGCGAGCGGGATTTCCTCGCCGGCGCGGGTCCGGCGCATCATCTCAGCGAAATTGGCGAGCATGCGGTCGCGCGCGGCGTCGATCTCGGCCGCCGCCTCGGCGAGGCGATATTGCATGAACGGGTCTTCGACGGCGCGCGAGCCGTCGCGGACATTGATGCGCCTCGCCGCCTGCTCGCGGAACGCCGCCAATGCGCCCTGTGCCGCGCCGATCGCTGGCGACACGATCCCGTAGGTGAAGACCAGCCCGAACGGCAGGCGGTAGAGCGGCGCGTCGTTGACTGCGGCGCCGGGGTGGTTGAGGGCGAAGGCGTCGCGGTAGGAATGGGTGCGGTATTCGGGCACGAACGCGTCCTCGACGACGATGTCCTTGCTGCCGGTGGCGCACAGCCCCATGACGTGCCAATTGTCGTCGATCGCGTAGTCGCGGCGCGGCACCAGGAACACGCGCAGATCGGGCGGCTCGCCGGGTGACGCCGGCGGTGCGGCGCCGCCGAGCACGGCCCATCGGCAATGGTCGCAGCCGCTCGAAAACGACCAGCGGCCCTTGATGCGAAAGCCGCCGGGGGCGCGTTCGACGGTTCCGGTCGGCGCCAAGGAGGTCGACAGCTGGATGCTGTCGTCCTCGCCCCAGACGTCTTCCTGCGCCTGCGGCGGCAGGATCGCCACGTGCCAATTGTGGACGCCGAGCACGCCGAGGATCCAGCCGCTCGACCCGCAGACCGCGCCGACCTCGATGACCGCCTGGTAGAAGATGCCGGGGTCGAGCTCATAGCCGCCATAGCGCTTTGGCTGCAGGGCGCGAAACAGCCCGGCCTGCTGGAAGTCGGAAAAGGTTTCGTCGGGCATTCGGCGCAGGCTTTCCGCCCGCGCCGCGCGCTCGCGCACCGCCGGCAACAAGGCGCGCACGCGGTCAAGATACGCGTCAGGCGTCACGGCGTCCCCTTTCTTAACGCGCTTACTTTCGCTCATCACCCGCGGGCCTGACCCACGGCTCTCCGGTCGAACAAATTCGGTCATAGAAAAATTCGACAGCAACCGCCGATCCCCGTGGCCGGGCTTGGCCCGTGGGCCTTCAGCCCACGGACTTGATCCGTGGGCATCCACGCCTTCCTTCGGCTCGACCCTGCCGGTTTTCTAGACGTGGATGCCCGGAACAAGTCCGGGCAAGGGGTACCGGGGACTGTGCCAGCATTCGGAGCATAGCGGCTTTAGCCGAGCGGGCCTTGGAAGACCTGGTCGACATAGGTGTCGGACAATGGCTCCAGGGCTTCGGGCCAATTGCCGTTGGCAGGGCGGCGCTCGGCCGCCGGCCGCACCCGGCCGTCCCAGCCGATCTGCTCCATGTAATAATAAAGCTGGATGCAGTGGCCGTCGGGGTCGAGCGCAAAGGCCGCGTAGTCGATGCCGGGATAGAGCTCGGGCGGAATCGAGTCGATAAAGGTGACGCCGTGCTCCTTCAAAAAGGCGACGGCCGCGCGCAATTGCGCATAGCTGGCGACCTCGACGCCGAACGCGGCGCAGGTCGTGTGCTCGCTTAGCCCCAGCGCGCGGCGCAGCTCTTTCGGGAACAGCGACACGCTGTGGTGCTCGGCGCCGCAGCGCAGGAACGCGCAGCGGGCGCCGCGATAGCTCGTCTCCTCGCTGCGGACAAAGCCGAGGCGCTCGCGGTAAAAGGCTTCGGCGCGGTCGACATCGTCGACGAACAGGCTGACCGGGCCGACCTTGGTGATCTTGAACGGCCGCGGCAGCAACACGCCTTCGACGTCGTAGGTTGCCGGAAGGGTCTCCTCCGGCTGGTGGCCCGACAATACCGCGATGCCCTTGTCATAGGCCTCGGCCAATTCGGCGGCCTCGGACATCTGCGGCAGGCCGGGCTTTTCGTTGAAGCCGCGGTAATACATGTCGCGCGGCTTCGATAGCCGGTTCCAGCCGATCTGCTCGATGCCGTAATAGAACTCGTTGGTGTGGCCGTCGGGATCGTAGACGTAGACGTGCCAGTTGCTGCCCGGCATGTCGCGCCCGACGCGCTGGATGCGGACCTGCTGCTGCTCGAAATAGCTGTGCGCCTCGGCGATCTCCCTGAGGCTGCCGCATTGCCAGGTGATCTGG
Source organism: uncultured Alphaproteobacteria bacterium (assembly GCA_963703855.1). Lineage (GTDB taxonomy): Bacteria > Pseudomonadota > Alphaproteobacteria > ATCC43930 > CGMCC-115725 > AP-15. The sequence goes on along the minus strand of CAVPFW010000015.1, from coordinate 15,879 downwards.
TTGATCGTGACCTCGGGCGCGAATTTGCGGTCGGCGCGGTGGTCCATGACCCGCTTGGGAAACAAGACGAAGGCGTGGTGGTCGGTGCCGTAGCGCATGAAATAGCCGCGCGGGTCGCCGAGATCGGCGTCCTTCGGGAACCACGGCGCCCGCGAAAAATCGAGGGTGTCGGAGGCCGTGAAGCCGAGCAGGTCGCCATAGAACCTACGGCCCTCGGCGAGCTTGTCGACGTTGAACCCGAAATGCCCGAGCCGGCGAACCTTGAACGGCCGCGGCAGGAACACCCCGCCGACATTGTAGCGCTGGACAGCGGCTGACATCGTTCCTCCCTCCGACTGTGCGGTGCGTCCCCGGTAATTATCGCATCCGCGCCCCGCCGCCAAGCGCAGCCGGGGTGGCGGCTCACCGGACCGTGCTGTCCGCCGCCGGTCTCTCGTCTTCCAGGCGGCGCTCGGGCATAGTGGCGCGATGCGGCAGCAGGTTGCGATCGCTCGGGATCTCGTGCTCGTCGGCGGCGGGCATGCTCATGTCCACGTGCTGAAGAGCTTTGGCATGCGCCCGATGCCGGGGGTGCGCGTGACCCTCGTCGCCCGCGATGTCGAGACCCCCTATTCGGGCATGCTGCCGGGCTGGGTCGCCGGGCATTACGCGTTCGACGAGTGCCACATCGACCTCGGTCGGCTCGCGCGGTTCGCCGACGCGCGCCTGATCCGCGACGAGGCGGTCGGCCTCGACCCCGCCCGGTCCCTGGTGCGGTGCCGTGCTCACCCGCCGATCCGATACGATCTCTTGTCGCTCGACATCGGCTCGGCGCCGCGGCCCGACGATGTCCCCGGCGCTGCCGAGAACACGGTCGCGGTCAAGCCGATCGCCCAGTTCGCGACGCGCTGGGAGGCGCTGCTGACCCGCGCCCGGCACATGCCGCGGTTGCGCCTCGCCATTGTCGGCGGCGGCGCCGGCGGCGTCGAGCTGGCGCTTTCCGCGCAGTATCGGCTCGCCCGGCTGGGCCAGGGCGCGGCCGAGATCACCCTCGTGACCCGCGACCAACTGCTGCCGTCGCACAACCGCCGGGTCCGCGATTTCTTCGAGCGCCTGTTCGCCGAGCGCGGCGTCGCGGTCCTCGCGGGCAGCCCGGTCGTGCGGGTCGAGCCGGGGCTCTTGGTCTGCGCCCACGGCCGGCATGTCGAATTCGACGAGGCATTGTGGGTGACCGAGGCCGGGGCCGCGGCGTGGCTGGCCGACACCGGATTGCCGTTGACCCCGGGCGGGTTTGTCCTGATCGACGAGACCCTGCGCTCGCCCGCCGATCCGCGCATCTTCGCCGCCGGCGACGTGGCGACGATGGCCGCCCATCCGCGCGAGAAGGCCGGGGTCTATGCGGTCCGCCAGGGGCCGCCGCTCGCCGCCAATCTGCGCCGCGCGCTCGCCGGCAGGCAGCTGCGCCGCGCCGTGCCGCAGCGCCGCGGGCTGGCCTTGATCGGCACCGGCGACCGGCATGCGGTGGCCTCGCGCGGGCCGTTCGCCGCCCACGGCGCCTCGTGGTGGCGGCTCAAGGAGTGGATCGACCGGCGCTGGATGCGGCGCTACCGCGAATTGCCGCAAATGCTGCCCGAGCCCGGCGAAGAGCCGATGCGCTGCGGCGGCTGCGCCGCCAAGGTGCCGGCCGCGGTGCTCGGCCAGGTCATGCAGCGGCTGCGGCCGATGGCGAATGACGCGGTCATGATCGGCCTCGACAGCCCCGACGACGCCGCCCTGGTCTCGCTCGCCGGCGCGCCGCCGCTGTTGCAGACCGTGGATTTCTTTCGCGCCATGGTCGACGACCCCTATCTGTTCGGGCGGATCGCCGCGACCCACGCGCTCGGCGACATCTACGCGATGGGCGGCGCCCCGGAGACCGCTCTCGCCATCGCCACCCTGCCGCCGGCGCGCCCCCAGATCGTCGAGCACGACCTCTTTCACATGCTGCGCGGCGGGCTCGACGTGCTCGAGCCGGCGGGCGCGGTACTGGTCGGCGGCCACAGCGCCGAGGGGGCCGAGCTGGCATTGGGCTTCGCCGTGACCGGGCGCGCGCCTCCCGCGGGCCTAATGCGCAAGGGCGGGCTGCACGCCGGCGACCGGCTGATCCTGACCAAGCCGCTCGGCACCGGGGTGATCCTCGCCGCCGACGGCCGCGGCCTGGCACCGGCAAAGGCGGTCGAAGGCGCGATCGCGACGATGCTGCAATCGGCCGCCGCCGCGGCGTCATGCCTGCTCGCCCACGGCGCGAGCGCCTGCACCGATGTGACCGGGTTCGGGCTGCTCGGCCACCTGCTCGAAATGCTGCGCGCCTCGGAAATGGACGCCGCCCTGGACCCGGAAGCGGTGCCGGCGCTCGACGGCGCATTGGACCTCCTCGCCCGCGGCATCGCCAGCTCGCTGCACGCGGACAACCTCGCCGCGCTCGCCGCCCTCGATTCGGGCGCGGAATATCCGCTCGCGGCATTGCTGATCGACCCGCAGACCGCCGGCGGGCTGCTCGCCGGCGTTGCCGAGGATCGGGCGACGCGATGTATTGCCGAGCTGCGCCGCCTCGGCTGTCGCGCCGCGCTGATCGGCCGGGTAGAGCATGCGAGCGGCCCGGAGCCGAGGGTGCGTCTCGAACCCGGCGCGGCGGCAGTCGTGCCGCAGCCGGCCATCGCCTGATGACCGCCGCTCCGCGCCAAGGCCGCGCCGCGCTGCCCGCTGTCGATCGCATCCTGCGCTCCGCGGAGGGCGGCGCGCTGCTCGCCGAATATGGGCGTGCTCTGGTCCTGGAGGCCGTCCGGGCCGCGGTAGCCGCGCGCCGGGCCGCGGGTGCGGACGCTTCTGTGGCCGCGATCGTCGCCGACAGCGCCCGCTCGCTCGCGCGCTTGACCCGGCCATCGCAGCGCCGCGTGTTTAACCTGACCGGAACCGTATTGCACACCAATCTCGGCCGCGCGCCGTTGCCGGAGGCGGCGATCGCCGCGGCGGCGGCAGCGATGCGCGACCCCTCGACCCTCGAATACGACCTTGACACCGGCCGGCGCGGCGAGCGCGACGACCATGTTTCCGGCTGGCTGAAGCGGCTGACCGGGGCCGAGGCGGCGCTCGCCGTCAACAACAACGCCGGGGCCCTGGTGCTGGTGCTCAACACCTTGGCCGACGGGCGTGAGACGATCGTGTCGCGCGGCGAGCTGATCGAGATCGGCGGCTCGTTCCGGCTGCCCGACATCATGGCGCACGCCGGGACGCGGCTGCGCGAGGTCGGCACCACCAACCGCACCCACCTCGCCGATTATGCCGCCGCGATCGAGCCGCAGACCAGTCTCATTCTCAAGGTGCACACCAGCAATTACGAGATTCAAGGCTTCACCGCCGCGGTGCCGGCGGGGGAGCTCGCGGCCCTCGCCCGCGCACATGCGATCCCGTTTGTCGAGGACCTCGGAAGCGGCTCCCTGGTCGATCTCGAAGCCTGGGGATTGCCGCACGAGCCGACCGTCGCCGAGGCACTGGGGCAGGGGGCCGATCTCGTCACCTTCAGCGGCGACAAATTGCTCGGCGGCCCGCAGGCGGGCCTGGTCGCCGGCCGCGCCGACCTCGTGGCCCGGCTCGCCCGCAACCCGCTGAAGCGCGCCTTGCGCCTCGACAAGATCCGCCTCGCCGCCCTCGAAGCGGTATTGCGGCTCTACGCCGATCCCGATCGCCTCGCCGCAGAATTGCCAGCTTTGCGGCTGCTGACGCGGCGGTACGGCGATATCGAAGGACTCGCCCGCCGCATCCTACCCGCGGTCGCGCACGCGCTCTGCGCCATCGCCGAAGTCAGCCTGATCGAGACGCGCAGCCAGATCGGCAGCGGCGCCTTGCCGGTGTCGCTGCTGCCGAGCGCCGCTCTGGCGCTGCGGCCTATTGCCCTGCGGGCCGGGGCTGCGGTCGAGGCGCTGGCACGCTCGCTGCGCATGCTGCCGATCCCGGTCATCGGCCGCATCGAGGCCGGCAACGTCGTGCTCGACCTGCGCTGCCTCGAAGACGAGGCCGCTTTTCTCTCCCAGCTCGCCGGTCTCTCCGCTGCGGCCAAATGATCCTCGCCACCGCCGGGCATATCGATCACGGCAAGACGGCGCTGGTACGGGCATTGACCGGGGTCGACGCCGACCGCCTGCCCGAGGAGAAACGGCGCGGGCTGACGATCGATCTCGGGTTTGCCTACGCGACCTTGCCCGACGGCACCGAGCTCGGCTTTGTCGACGTACCCGGGCACGAGCGGTTTCTGCCCAACATGCTGGCCGGCGTCTTGTCGATCGACCGGGTGCTGCTGGTCGTTGCCGCCGATGACGGGCCGCGCCCGCAGACCCTGGAGCACCTCGACATCCTCGAGCTGATCGGGGTGGCCGAGATCACCGCCGTAATCACCAAGATCGACCGGGTCGACCCCGAGCGGGCCGCGGCGGTCGCGGCCGAAATCGGCGAATTGCTGGCGGCGGCGGGCCATGCCGAAAGCGCGATCTTTCCGGTGTCGAGCCGCACCGGCGACGGCATCGCCGCACTGACGGCACACCTTCAGCAGGCCGCCCGCGGCGCCGCTCAGGCCCGTGCCGCAGCACCGCCGCCGGGCCTCTTCCGCATGCCGATCGACCGCGCCTTCACCCTGCCCGGGATCGGGCTGGTGGCGACCGGCACCGTGGCGGCGGGCCGAGTGATCGCCGGCGACCGCCTGACGATCAGCCCGCGCGGCCTCCCGGTGCGGGTGCGCGGCCTGCATTCGCACAACCGGCCGATCGAAACCGCCATCGCCGGCGAGCGCTGCGCCGTCAACATCGCCGGCTCTTTTCCCGACGGCGGCGAGCCGCGGCGCGGCGACTGGCTCGTGGCGCCGGAGCGGCACCGGCCGGCGCGGCGGCTCGATCTCCTGGTGCGCGCCTCGCGCCATGCCGAGGCGCCGCTGCGCGACGGGCTGCCGGTCCACCTGCATCTCGGCACCGCGGACATCGTCGGCCGCGCCGCGGTGCTGAGCGGCCGTGCGATCGCGCCCGGCGACACCGGCTTTGTGCAGATCGACCTCGATCAGCCGGTGGGCGCCCTCCACGGCGACCGCGCGGTGCTGCGCGACCACGCCGCGCGGCACACCCTGGCCGGCGGATATGTCGTCGACCCGTTCGCGCCGCGGCGCGGGCGCCGGCTTGCCGCCCGGCTGGCAGTGCTCGACGCGACCGCCCCGGCCGACCCGGCGGTCGCGCTCGGGCGTTTGCTCGCCGCCGAAGGGGTCGTCGATCTCACCGATTTCGCATTGGTGCGCAACCTGGCGCCGGGCGAATTGGCGGCGCTGACCGCGGATGAGGCATTTCTGCGCGTCGGACCGGAGCGCGCGCCGGTCGCCGTCACCCTGGAGCGGCTGGCGGCATTGGGCGACACTGTCGCCGCGGCGCTCGCCATCTGGCACCAGGCGCAGCCCGATGCGCTCGGTCCGACCCGGCCCGCCCTGATCGCGCAATTGCGCGCCGCCGCACCCGAGGCGGCGCTCGACGCCGCGCTGTCGCAGCTGGCCGCGGCCGGCCGGGCGGTACGCGAGGGCGGCCTGTGGCGCCGGCCCGAGCATCGGCCGCGTCTGACCAGCGCCGACGAGAAGCTGTGGGATCGCGTCCGCCCGCTGCTCGCCGCGGCCGAGCTGCGCCCGCCGCGGGTGCGCGAGATCGCCGCGGCATTGGCCCTCGAACCCGAGGCGGCCGAGCGCTTTCTGCGCCGCGCCGAGCGTCTCGGCCGCGTCGCCAAGGTCGCCGACAACCGCTATTTTCTGCCGCAGACGTTGGCGCGCCTGGCCGAAATCGCGCGCGAATTGGCCGAGGCCTCGCCAGAGGGCGCCTTTACCGCCGCGATCTTCAAGGACCGCTCCGGCGTCGGGCGCAATCTGACGATCGAAATCCTCGAATATCTTGATAGGATGGGCATCACCCGCCGGGTCGGCGACGCCCGCATCGCCCTGCGCGGCGGCGAGGCGTTCAGCTGACCGGCCGGCCAGGGTTTCGGGACCAGGGTTTCGGGACCAGGGTTTCGGGACAGGGTTTCGGGACAGGGTTTCGGGACAGGGTTTCGGGACAGGGTTTCGGGACAGGGTTTCGGGAAGAGTATCGGGTCCGGTGACTCGCGCGGTCTTCAAAACCGTCGGAGGGCGCGAAGGCGTCTTCGGTAGGTTCGACTCCTGCCTCTTCCGCCAGCTGAACCGGGACCGGTCCATGATCGGGTGGGTGGTGTCGCCCGGCACGGTTTGATCGGCGGGCCGGGGCTGCTAGCCTAGGTGGCCGCGGCCCGAAGAATTGGGCGAGCAGTTGGGGAGAGACAAACATGGCCGTCGTCGAGACCGAGCGTTTGGGGCAGATCCTGGTGGTGCGGATGAACCGGCCCGAGCGGTTGAACGCGCTTAATCATGAGATGCGCACCCGGCTCGCCGAGACCTGGACTGAGTTCCGTCGCAGCGGGGAATTCGAGGTCGCGATCTTTACCGGGACCGGACGGGGGTTCTGCGCCGGCGAGGACATGAAGGAGTCACTGCAGGCCGGCACCCCCGGCGGCCGGCGCCCGGCGATCGAAGACCCGTTCATCTCGGGCGCGCTCGAAAAGCCGGTCATCGCCGCGGTCAACGGCTATGCGATGGGCGGCGGCTTCATGCTGGTCGAACGCACCGATCTGCGCGTCGCCGCCCGCGAGGCGATCTTCGAGGTCTCGGAAGCCAAGCGCTGGCTGCTCGGCGGCTACAATCACGGGCACGTCGCCAACCTGCCCTATCCGATCGCGATGGAGATGGCGCTGGGCTTTCGCTTTACCGCCGAGCGGTTTTACGAGATCGGCTTCCTGAACCGCCTGACCACCGCCGAGGAGCTGATGCCGAGCGCCATGGCGATGGCCGAGCATCTGTTGACCCTGCCCCCGGCCTCGCGGGTCAACACCGTCCACATGATGCGCCGGATGCGCCCGGCGCCGTCCTCGGAACAGCAGCGCCTGGCGGCGGCCTTGCACGAGCACGGCGCCAAGAGCGACCTGATCGAATCGCGCGCCGCCTTTGCGGAAAAGCGCCGGCCCGATTTCAAGGGCTGGGACGACCCTGACGACCGCTACCGCCTCCCGTCGCTCGATCCGGCTGAGCGCTAGTGCTGTGGCGCATTCAGATGGTGCGGTGTCGATCGCACGTCATGCCCGGCCTTAAGGCCTGATTCAAAATGAGGCGAACGATCCGAAGTATCTTATCGTCGCCGCCGCGAAAACGGGGGTCCAGAGCCTGCCCCCCCGTTCGGGCCAGAGGCAGGCTCTGGCCTAAACAGGGGGGCGACCGCACGTTCACGGGAACGACGGTCAACTCCTTGATCTTTCGCCATTCTTTCGGGTCGGGCACTTAGAGCCGAGCATCCACAACTCGCGGCACAAGCTCTGCCGGTTTCCGTGGATGCCCGGCACCAGGCTTGTCCTCGAGGCCGCGCGGGGCGCGGGTCCGTGGGCCGGGCATGACGCGTGTGATGAGTTTGCACCACTGAATGCGTCTGAGCACCAGGCTAGCCGGCGAAGGCCGCGATGCCGGTCTGGGCGCGGCCGAGGATCAGGGCATGGATGTCGTGCGTGCCCTCGTAAGTATTGACCGCTTCGAGATTCATTACGTGGCGGATGACGTGGTACTCGTCGGAGACGCCGTTGCCGCCATGCATGTCGCGGGCGGCGCGGGCGATATCGAGCGCCTTGCCGGCGTTGTTGCGCTTCAGCAGCGACACCGTCTCGGGCGCGGCGCGGCCCTGATCCTTGAGCCGCCCGAGGCGCAGGCACGCGGCAAGGCCGAGCGTGATCTCGGTCTGCATGTCGACGAGCTTTTTCTGGATCAGCTGGTTGGCGGCGAGCGGACGGCCGAACTGGCGGCGTTCGAGGGTGTAGCTGCGGGCCGCGTGCCAGCAGAACTCGGCGGCGCCTAAGGCGCCCCAGGCGATCCCGTAGCGGGCGTTGTTGAGGCACGAGAACGGGCCGCGCAGCCCTTTGGCTCCGGGCAGCAGGTTCTCCTCGGGCACGAATACGTCGTCGATCGCGATCTCGCCGGTGACCGATGCGCGCAGGCTGAACTTGCCTTCGATCTTCGGCGCGCTCAGCCCCTTCATGCCCTGTTCGAGGATGAAGCCGCGGATGACGCCGTCCTCGGTCTTGGCCCAGACGACGAACACATCGGCGATCGGCGCGTTGGTGATCCACATCTTGGCGCCGTTCAGCCGGTACCCCCCTGGCGCCGCCACCGCCCGCGTCGTCATGCCGCCCGGATCGGAGCCATGATCGGGCTCGGTCAGGCCGAAACAGCCGACCCATTCGCCGGAGGCGAGCTTGGGGAGATATTTGCGGCGCTGCGCCTCGCTGCCGAACTCGTGGATCGGATACATGACCAGGCTCGACTGCACGCTCATCGCCGAGCGATAGCCGCTGTCGATCCGCTCGACCTCGCGCGCGATCAGCCCATAGCAGATGTAATTGACGCCGGCGCAGCCATAGCCTTCGATGGTCGCGCCGAGCAGGCCGAGCGCGCCCATCTCGTTCATGATCTCGCGGTCGAAATGCTCATGCCGGTTGGCTTCGAGCACCCGCGGAAACAGCTTGTCCCGGCAATAGGCGCGAGCGCTGTCGCGCACCATGCGCTCGTCCTCGCTCAGCTCGTCCTCGAGCAGCAGCGGATCGGCCCAGTCGAAGCCCGCCTCGGAGGCAGCGCGGGAGGGCGGGGCGGCAGAGGGCGGGGCGGCGGAGACGGAAACGAGCTCGGTTTTGGCGGGCATCGGAAACCTCGGCTGCGGCGATGTGGGGCCTGTATACCGCGCCCACTCGCCCCACGTCAGGAATCCGCAGACCCCCGCGGGCTCGCCCAGCACAAGGCCGGACCAGGACCCGGCGCGAAGGGATGGGCCGGGCAGCCGAAAGCTCGCCGGGTGCCCCGAATATTTTACTTCTTCGCGGTCGCGGCCGGTTGCCGGCCGGCGCCGCGGCCGAGACCGATTTTCTTGGCGAATGCAGAGCGCTGCTCGGCGTAGTTCGGGGCCACCATCGGATAGTCCGGGGCCAGTCCCCAGCGCGCGCGGTACTCGTCCGGCGTCATATTATAGGTCGAGCGCAGATGCCGCTTCAGCATCTTCAGCTTTTTGCCGTCTTCGAGGCAGATCAGGTAGTCGGGAGTGATCGACTTGCGCACCGGCACCGCCGGCTTCACCGGCTCCGGCGACGGTTCCGCGATCTGACCCTCGAGGCCTCTCAGGGAATTGTAGACTGCGTTGATGACCTCCGCCAGCTGAGCCGTCGGCAACGTGTTGTTGCTGACATAAGCGGCCACCACATCCGCGGTCATCCGCAGCAACTCTTCCTCCGCCATATTCGGCGCTACCGTTTCCGCCATCTTCGCCTCGATGAATGCTGGAATGTGCCCGTCAATGCGGATAATCGCCGCACGAATTTCTTGTGTCAATCGAAACTTATGGGAGAGGAGAGTAATCGTCATTGCCTTGTCGGCGCAGCGACTTGGCGCCCTCATCCGAGCTCCCGGCGCCGCTGGTCTCGGGCAGCACAAGCGACGGCGATCTCAGTCCTCGTCGAAATAAAGCGAACGAGGCTCGTCGGCCGCTCGCAACGGCAGCGCGGCCTGCCGGTCGCGGCGGTTCGCCGCCACGCGAATTATGGTAGCTCGGTTGGCATCCTTCGGCGAGATATGGTAGCCTAACCGGGTTTGCAGCGCCGCCGCCCGCGTCCGCGGGTCGACGGCCGCCTCCGCTTTGCCAGCGACCCTCCGCAGCGTGTCACGACGGCGACCCGTCGGCCCCCCGAGCAAGTGAACCTTGATGGCCAGAGCCCAATTTCCTGTTTCCGCCGCCGGCGACGGTTTTTTTTCCGACCCGTTGGCGGCCGCCGATCCGGAGCTGGCGAGCGCGGTCGAGCGCGAGCTCGGGCGGCAGCAATCGCAGATCGAGCTGATCGCCAGCGAAAACATCGTCTCCCGCGCGGTGCTGGAGGCGCAGGGCTCGGTCCTGACCAACAAATATGCCGAGGGCTATCCCGGCCGCCGCTATTACGGCGGATGCGAGTTCGTCGACGTGGCCGAGAGGCTGGCGATCGACCGCGCCAAGCGGCTCTTCGGCTGCGCCTTTGCCAACGTCCAGCCGCATTCGGGCGCCCAGGCGAACCAGGCGGTCTTTCTGGCGCTGCTGGCGCCGGGCGACGCGATCCTCGGCATGTCGCTGGCCGCCGGCGGCCACCTGACCCACGGCGCGCGCCCGAACCTGTCGGGCAAGTGGTTCAACGCGCTCGCCTACGGGGTGCGGCGCGAGGATGCGCGCATCGATTTCGACGAGGTCGAGCGCCTGGCGCGGAGCCATCGGCCAAAGCTGATCATCGCCGGCGGCAGCGCCTATCCGCGGATTATCGACTTTGCCCGCTTCCGCGCGATCGCCGACGAGGTCGGAGCCTATCTGATGGTCGACATGGCGCATTTCGCCGGGCTCGTCGCCGGCGGCGTGCATCCGAGCCCGCTGCCATACGCGCACATTGTCACCACCACGACGCACAAGACCCTGCGCGGGCCGCGCGGCGGGCTGATCCTGGCCGAGGACGAGGAGATCGGCCGGCGGATCAACGCCGCCGTCTTTCCCGGGCTGCAGGGCGGCCCCCTGATGCATGTGATCGCGGCCAAGGCGGCGGCGCTCGGCGAGGCATTGCGGCCGGGCTTTGCCGGCTATGCCGCCGCCGTCGTCGAAAATGCGCAGGTCTTGGCGGCGACATTGGCGGCATCGGGGCTCGCGATCGTCTCGGGCGGCACCGACACGCACCTGCTGCTGGTCGATCTGCGCCCGCTCGGGCTGACCGGGCGCGACGCCGAAACCAGCCTCGAGCGCGCCGGCATCACCTGCAACAAGAACGGCATCCCGTTCGACCCGCAGAAGCCGACGGTCACCTCGGGCATCCGGCTCGGCTCGCCGGCGGCGACGACGCGCGGTTTCGGTGCGGACGAGTTCCGCACGGTCGGCCGGCTGATCGTCGAGGTATTGAAGGCGGCGTCGCGCGGGCCGAACGAGAACGGCGCCGCCGAGGCCCGGGTCCGCGCCGAAGTCGCGGAGCTCTGCCGAGGCTTCCCGATCTACGGGCGAGCGGGGCAACAAGCCGGGGCCTGAGGCGAGCCGGCGGGAGGAACAGATGCGCTGTCCGTTTTGCGGCACCGACGACACCCAGGTCAAGGATTCGCGGCCGACCGACGATCGCGGCGCGATCCGCCGCCGCCGCTTCTGCCCGAACTGCGCGGCCCGATTTACCACCTTCGAGCGGGTCCAATTGCGCGACCTGACCGTGGTCAAGAAAAACGGGCAGCGCGAGCCCCTCGAGCGCGACAAGCTCGCGCGCTCGATCTACATCGCGCTGCGCAAGCGCCCGGTCGAGGCCGAGCGCGTCGAGCGCATCATCAACTCCCTGGTGCGCCAGCTCGAAAGCTCGGGCGAGACCGAGATCCCGAGCGACATGATCGGCGGCCTGGTGATGGAGGCGTTGGCGAGCCTCGACCAGGTCGCCTACATCCGTTTCGCCTCGGTCTACCGCAATTTCCGCGAGGCCAAGGATTTCGGCGATTTCGTTGGGCGGATCGCGGCGGATGGCGAATGAAGGCGGGGCGGCGGATTCGCGGCGGATGGCGAGATGGAGGCGGGGCGGCGGATTCGGGCGCGGCAGCGCATGCCGGCTCGGGCGGCGATCCGCAAATAGACCTGCGCAGGATGCGGACGGCGTTGGCGCTGGCCCGCCGCGGGCTCGGCGCGGTGTGGCCGAACCCGGCGGTCGGCTGCGTTCTCGTCAACGGGGGCCGGGTCATCGGCCGCGGCTGGACCCAGCCCGGCGGCCGCCCGCACGCCGAGACCGAGGCGTTGCGCCGGGCAGGCGAGGCGGCGCGGGGCGCTATCGCCTATGTCAGCCTCGAACCCTGCTGCCATTGGGGCCGGACCCCGCCCTGCGCCGATGCGCTGATCGCGGCCGGCGTGCGCCGGGTCGTCGTGGCCCTCGAAGATCCCGACCCCCGCGTCGCCGGCGCCGGCATCGGCCGGCTGCGCGCGGCCGGGCTCGCGGTCGACACCGGGCTCGGCGCGGCGGAGGCGGCCGAGATCAACGCCGGCTTCCTCGCCCGCCTGGCATTCGGCCGGCCGCTCGTCACCTTGAAGCTGGCGACCTCGCTCGACGGCCGCATCGCCACCGGCAGCGGGGAGAGCCGATGGATCACCGGGCCGCCGGCGCGCGCGCGCGCCCATTCCCTGCGCGCCGAGCACGACGCGATCATGGTCGGCACCGGGACCGTCCTCGCCGACGATCCGCAATTGACCTGCCGGCTGCCGGGGCTCGGCCACCGCTCGCCGGTGCGGGTCGTGCTCGACCGCCATCTGCGCATCCCGCCCGCGGCCCAGGTGATCGCCGACGCGCGCCGCACCCCGACCTGGGTCCTGACCCTGCCCTCGGCAGCATTGCCCTCGGCAGCATTGCCCTCGGCGGCATTGCCCTCGGCGGCATTGCCCGTCGGCGACCTGCCCGGCGCCGACCTGCCCCTCGGCGACCTGCCGCTCGCCGATCCGGGCCGGCGCGAGGCCTTCCTCGCCGCCGGCGCGACCCTGATCGAGGTCGGTCCCGACCCGGAGGGCAACATCGACCTCGCCGCCGCGCTGGGAGCGCTCGGCGCGCCGCGGCATCACCCGGCTGCTGGTCGAAGGCGGCGCGCGCCTCGCCGCCGCCCTGCTGCGCGCCCGCCTCGTCGACCGCCTCGCCTGGGTCCACGCGCCGGTCCTGATCGGCGGCGACGCCATCCCGGCGGTCGCCGCCCTCGCCCTCGCCGCCCTCTCCGACGCCCCCGGCTTCGAGCGCATGTCGATGGAACCCGTCGGCGACGATGTGCTGACCACCTTCCGGGCGCGCGCTCAGCGACCTCCCTGACCAGCCGCCGAGTGCCGGCGTGCCGGGACGGGATCAGGCGATCACTCTGGCCGAACAGGCTGCCGTGAGAAGCGCTTCATACCGACGGCTGGCGGCGCGGATCGGGTCGGCGAGCGCGCGACGCCCGTTGCCGCGCATCGTCATCGAATAGGATGGCTCAAGGCCAATTCTGTGCGCTGTGATAAATGCGCGCGATTTCGACGGCGTCTGGGTTGATGCGGTACACGACGATGTAGGGAAGCGGCGCGAGCACGAGCTCGCGGGTGCCGGCGATCCGTCCGACGCGACCGCGATTGGGAAAAAGCTCCAAATCCGAGCAGCGACGATAAATCGCCTCCGCCACTCGACGCGCCGCTGTGGGATTATCTTGCTTGATCCGATCGACGATCCGCTCCAGATCGTCCGCTCCGCCTCCGGCGACCAGCGGATCAGCATCAGCCGGAAAAGAGCCGGTCGATCCGCTTTCCAACTTCTTCGTGGCTGAAGAATTCGCCGCGATCGAGCGAGGCCAAGCCCTTGATGACGGCTGCGATGAACTTGGCGTCGTCCTCGATGTACCGCTTGACCGCCTCCTGCACGAGATCGCCTGTGGTGCGGCCGTCGCGGGCGGCGAGCTCGGCAAGCCTTGTCTCTTCTTCGGGGGTCAGCTGCACTTGCATGTCGCTAAACTAGCTGCGAGCGGAGAATGTGGCCGAGGTGGCATGGCATCCGGGTGAGCTTTATCCGCGGGTCGGCTTCATCGTCACCAACCTGGCGCGGCCGGCCGAGCGGATCGTCGCCTTCTACAACCACCGCGGCACCTGCGAGCAGTACATCAAAGAGGGCAAGGGCGCGGTCAAATGGACCCGGCTGTCGTGCCGCTCCTTCGCCGCCAACGCGGTCCGCCTCCAACTCCATGCCCTGGCCTACAGCCTCGGCAAATTCATGCGGATGCTGGCAATGCCGAAAACGGCGGAGCCGTGGTCGCTGACCAGCCTTCGGGAGAAGCTGATCAAGATCGGCGCCAAGGTGGTCAGCCATGGCCGCTACGTGACCTTCCAGATGGCGGAGGTCGCGGTGCCGCGGCAGATGTTCCAGGAAATCCTGGCGCTGATCGCCCGGCTGCGGGCGCCCCCGGCCCCATCATGACCGGGCGATCGGGTCAGATACGACAGACGACGACGGCAGAGGTGCGCCTTTGATGAAGGCCAAGCAGCGAGTTCTGGCGCCGCGAGGCGGGCAACGCGACGATTTGGCCGCCACGGGAGTGATTTGCGGCGGAATTTCGTTGCGGCGCGCCTCGCTGAGACGAAAAATCGCGCCTAACAGACCGGGAATCCGGGGAATGTCGGTCAAAGCCGCGATCCTTGCCTCGAAGCTGCCGGAGTCCGGCGAATGTCGGTTAACATGCATTCGCGGCCCCTACGGTTTCGCTGACGAGGTCAATCGATGAGCAGCCGCCGCGCGGTTCTCGCTGGCTCTCTCGCTTCCGTCGCTCTCTCGCCCGTCGCCGGGCGGGCGCAACCGGCGACCGGCGGCCCCACGATCGGGTTTCTCGTGCCGGCATCCGGGCCTTACATCGGAACGCCGACCGCGGTCTTTGACTCGTTCCGTCGCGGGCTCGCCGATCTCGGCCACGTCGAAGGACGAAACATCCGTTACGAGTATCGCTCGGCGCCGGACCGAGCCGGTCTCGGCGAGATGGCGGCCGAACTCGTCCGATTGAAGGTTGACGTTTTGGTCGCGGCGGGCGTTGCAGCTTTCAACGCGAAGCCGGTGTCGGCGAGTACCCCAGTGGTATTCGGATTCAGCGGCGACCCGGTACAGGCAGGGCTCGTCGACAGTCTTGCCCGTCCCGGAGGCAACATGACGGGAGTGACCTTTCTCGCCCCTGAACTCGTCGGCAAGCGTCTCGCCCTGCTCAAGGAGGCGGCCGCTGCGATTTCGCGGGTGGCGGTCATCGGAGCTTCCGGCCATCCCGGCGAGCGGAGCGAATGGCGCGCCTGGGAGGACGCCGGCCGGGCCTTGGGCGTGAGCCTGCAAATCTTCGAATTGAAAAATGCCGCCGATCTCGATGCAGCGCTGACCGCGGTCGCGAGTGGCAATATGGATGCGATTCACGCGTTTCCGGATGGCGTGACGGCAGCCAGCCGCGTCCGCATCGCAGAGTTTGCCCTTTCGCACCATCTGCCGAGCGTCTTCGGCTGGAAGGCGTATGTGGAAGCCGGCGGTCTGATGTCCTATGGGCCCAATCTGGAAGACTCGTGGCGCCAAATCGCCGGTTTCGTAGGCAAGATCCTGAAAGGATCAAGACCCGCGGACCTCCCGGTCGAGCAACCCACGCGGTTCGAGCTCATCGTCAACCTAAAGACCGCACGCGCGCTCGGCCTCACGATGCCGCCAATACTCCTCGCCGGCGCCGACGAAGTCATCGAATGAGCAATGACGAGATGGGCGGCTGAAGATCGAAAGCATCGCCGAGACGGTCGGCGCCGGCACCCGCTACCCGGCGGGCGGCATGAAAGGCGTGTACATCTGACCGGAAATTATTCAGTAGAGAGGACTTGACCCGCCACGACAAGCTCGCCAAAACGCGATAGTTGGTCTGCTGACGCAAGCGCGCGAAGGCCGGAATGCAAGGTAACGGCATCACTGGCTTATTCCGGTACAAGGGTGCCACTGACCAAGAACGCCGCTACGAGGAACGATTTCATCTTAGCTGATCCTCGTTGATCGTCATTAGTTTATACAATGCATCCTTGGAGCAAAGCTGCAGTCAGGACGGGCAGTGCCGAGGAGCGCCAGAAGGTATGCGAGCTCATTTTTGTCCGCACCAAGCCACGGTACTCAATTTGTGATTGAGTGAGGGACGCTGAATTGTGCACTCACAAGCGAGGCAGGCGGTACGCTCGAAAACGCCCAGGCCATGGCTGCGCACGAAAGCCCTCG
>CAVPFW010000014.1:0-54567 GCA_963703855.1 uncultured Alphaproteobacteria bacterium | reverse complement strand
TCTCCGAAGATCACCTCGCAGCTCTTCGAGGCGCAAATTAAAGCGATATTCAACACCGCGCTCTATCCAGGCTTTGAGGAAATTACGCCCGGCGAAGACGGCAACACCAGTCGCCGCGTAAAGTCCAATGATAACCCAAAATTCCCAGCTCACTTTGCCTCCCCGTAGCTAGCTAGCAAGCCGTGATAATCGTGCTGTTGTGGACATTTATAGCTGCACGCGATCTCGCACAGTCTCGCCCCGGTCGTTGTGCGGCGGATCGCCTCGCGCCTCTGGTGTTCGGTCAATTTCGGTCTACGGCCGAGCTTGACGCCCTTGGCTTTCGCGTCGGGCGCGGTCCCTGCCATGCGCTCGGCGATGCGGCGGCCTCAAGCTTAGCGACGGCGCCATTCATAGCTAGAACCTGACATCGATATCGATCGGAAGTCGCGATCCCCGCTCGGAAATACCGTGACGCGATGTGTAAAGGCGATGGCCATGCCTCGCCCAGCTTCCCGAGGGCCATTCCCGCATCCGCGGCAGCGGGTCCGACCCCGCGTACAGCCGCGTGATCCCGGCCCCGCTCGCGTGGTTCAAGATGGCCTTGACCGTTTCCAGCGGGCAGCCCAGCGCTTCAAGGTGCGTCGCGCATGTCCGTCGGAGATCGTGCATCGTGAACGGCTCGCGCTACTTTAGGTCGAGCCGGGCCGCCGAAGGCTAGTGGTGCTTCGCCCCCGTTATGCCCAAATTGGCGGTTATACACGGGTGCCATCTTTTTCGATCATCGGGAGGATTCACCGGGGACATGGCAAACGATGCCTGGCGCCTATCCCCTTTCACAAAAGGGAAGGGTTCTTGATGTACAACCCCGGACGCTACGGGACACGGGTGGACAGGACACTTGGCCGGACACGACTAGATCGAATGCCCCTGGGACTAATCGATAACCCCTTGATAAGGTTGGCGCACCCGGCGAGATTCGAACTCACGACCTCTGCCTTCGGAGGGCAGCGCTCTATCCAGCTGAGCTACGGGTGCCCATCCGTGGTTTGTGCGGGCACGGCGGGGGTTTTGATACAGCCGCCGGGTCGCGGATGCAAGAAGGTTGCGGCCGGTGGTGCCGGGCCTCGACCGCGGGACGGCGCTTGGCGGTCGGCCTGCGATCGGGGATTATCCGCGCGCCGGCGCGGGCCGCTTGGGGCAGGCATGGATTTCAGACTGGGAGAGCGATGCCCGGATGTGTCGGCCGGGGCGCTGGTCCGGTGATGAAGCACGACATCGTCGAGCAATTGGAGCAGCGTTTCGGTCGGCTGCATTCGCGCCAGCGGCTCGGCATCGAGGACGATCACGAAGCCCGAGCCGGTGGCCGGGGCATCGGCTCGCTGCGGCCGAAGAGATGGTACCTGAGCCCGCCGATCATCCGCAGTGCGCTGAAATTGAGCGGATTGTACTGGCGGGCGCGCAGAAACGCCGCGCGGATACAGATCCGCCGGCACGACATCGCCTTGCCCCGGCTGCCGGCCGGGTTCGACGGTTTCACGATACTCCAGATCAGCGACCTGCACATCGACATGAACCAGCAGGCGATGCGGCGGCTGGCCGAGCTGCTGCCGGATCTGCGCTACGATCTTTGCGTCCTGACCGGCGACTATCGCGGCAAGACCTATGGGCCGTTTGAGGCGACGATCGAAGGTATGGCGCGGCTGCGCAAGCATCTTGTCGGGCCGATTTACGGCGTTCTGGGCAACCACGATACCTTGCGCATGGCTCCGGCCCTGGAAGAGATGGGTATCCGCATGCTGGTCAACGAGGCCGAGCCGCTGCTGCGGGACGGCCAGAGGCTGCACTTGGCCGGGATCGACGACGCCCATTACTACCGAGTTCGACAACATCGAAAAGGCGGCCGCGCAAATTCCCGACGGCGAATGCTCGATCCTGCTGTCGCACACGCCCGAGATCTATCGCCAGGCGGCGCACGCCGATTTCGACCTGCTGCTGTGCGGACATACACATGGCGGCCAGATCTGTCTGCCCGGCGCCATTCCGATCACCCTCAAT
This sequence comes from uncultured Alphaproteobacteria bacterium, assembly GCA_963703855.1. Classification (GTDB taxonomy): domain Bacteria; phylum Pseudomonadota; class Alphaproteobacteria; order ATCC43930; family CGMCC-115725; genus AP-15. The sequence goes on along the minus strand of CAVPFW010000014.1, from coordinate 52,530 downwards.
TCGGTGCTGCCGCGGCGCATGGGGTCGGGGCCATGGCGCTATCGCGATATGGTCGGCTATACCTCGGTCGGCGTCGGCTCGTGCATCGTCGCGGTCCGGATCAACTGCCCGCCCGAAATCACCCTGCACCATTTGCGCCGGGTCTGAGTTCCCATGCGGATTTCGATCAGGCTGAACCACCCCTTATTCGTCATGGCCGGGCTTACCCTGCCAGCCATGGACCCGCGGGTCCAGCCCGCGGGCGACGGTCTGTGCAAGCCCGCGGGTGACGGTCTGTGCAGGTGATCCGATCCGATCGGACACCGCTTCTAATAGGGCCGGTCGCGCAGGTCGAAGGCATAGAGCAGACGCGAGAACAGCAATTCGCCGACAAAGAATACACCCACGCCAGCAGCCACGTCGGCAAAGCTCAACGCCAGCGGACCGAGACAGCCGAGCAGCGGAAACAGCAATTCTGGGATTTGGTCGAGCCCGACCGCGGGGCTGCTCGGCGAGCGGCCGAGGCGGCGCTTCAGAAAGCTCGAAAACAGGTCGCCCGCCATGGCGAGACTGCCGACCAGCGTCCCGATCTTCCAGTCGAGGCCGATGAGCGGTGCCGCTGCCGCCGTTGTCAGGATCGCGAGCGCCACCCCGCGTATCGTCTTTGAGCGGCCGAGCACCGGTCTGCCGTCGAGAAATGCGCGGTCGCCGTCGACGGGATACGAACAGCGATTGCCGAAAAGCTTGCGGGCGACCATCGGCGTCCCGTTGGCGAGCACCACCAGGATAAGAAGCGGCACGAGGGCTGAGGATCTCACCAGCTCAGCGCTCGCCGAGCGACGCCTGATTGACCCCGCCCAGAACCGCTTCGGCGCCGCCGCTATCCGCGCCCGAGAGCAGCGGCGCCCCGGGGGCGAGCACCCAGCCCGCGACATCGGCGATCACCACCGAACCGTCGAGGTCGCGCATCAGCATGTGATAGCCGTGCTCGTAATAGGCGAAGCTGCGGCGGTCTTTAGGATCGAGCGGCAGCGAGCGGACGAAGCGGCGAATCGCCCGTTTCGGGATGATCTCGTCGGTCGCACCGTACATCAGCAGCAGCGGCGCCCGCAGCCGCGGTGCCGAAGCGAGGGCGGCGTCCATCAGGTTGACCAGGCTCCAGATCGTGTCGATGCGGGTATCCTTGATCACCAGCGGGTCGCGGGCAAGCGCCCGCAGCATCGCCATGTTGTCCGAAGCCTCGATGTGGAGCCCTCGCCCGGTCAGCGCGAGCCCCGGCATCAGCCGGACGCCGGCCCACAGCGCCACCCGCGGCAACAGATCCATCGTTGAGCGGCCCCATACCGCCGGCGCCGCCAGGATCACCCCGTCGACATCGGGGATCGGGGTGCCGCTCTCGCCGGTCATCGCCACGACCGCCACCGCACCGCCCATGCTCTCGCCGAGCAGGTACAGCGGCACTCCGGGATAGCGGCGGCGCAATATCCCGCCGGCGGTGGCGGCGTCGGCGGCGAGCGCGGCGCGTCCCGCCCATCGCCCGCGCTGCGGTGCGGCGCCAAAGCCGCGCTGGTCGTAGGCATAGAGGGCAATGCCGTCTTTGGTCCAGGCCTTGCCCGGCCCATCGAACGCGTTGCTGTAGTCGTTGAAGCCGTGCAGCGCCAGGATCACCGCCTTGACATCGCCCGCGGGCAGCCATCTGCGCAGCGGCAGGACCTGGCCGTCGGCGGCGAAGAAGTCGTGATCGGCGAACCGCGGCACCAGCTTGGGGTCGGGGGCGACGCGCGCGGTGCCGGTTCCGGCGAGCCTCGCCGTCTCGTCGATCGCCGGTGCGCACGCGGTCGCCGCCAGCAGCGCGGCAACCAGCCAGATGCCGCGGGAAAAGGGTATGATCCGCCCTCGCCCGCCGCTCACGCTCGTCCCGGCCCGCGGATTTTTTTGGCGCGCAAGCCTCGACAGGGCGGCCCCGCGACAGGCCTTCCGACGGTCGGCAATGAGAAATCGGCGCACGCTGCGCAGCGGCGCGGCGCTTGACGCGTTGCCCGGCGGCCGGAACAGGAGGAGCCGATCATTGATTGTGCCGCGGCAATGCGTATCATCGACGCCGTCAAACGGTCAACCAGGCGCATGCCGCGCGGGTTATGGGATTTCCGGCTGGTCAGTGGGACCCTTCGAAACCATCTACATCGATCAGATGGTCGCGGCCTGCAACGGCGGCGGCGGCCCGCTCGGTCACCCCCGGGTGTATCTGAACCTTGCTCCCGCGGGCCGGGCCGAGTGCCCCTATTGCTCCCGCCTCTTTCTCAACCGCGCAACCCCTGCTTCGGGCGCAGAGCAGCCGACGCCGGGCGAAAGCCTGCCGCAGAGCGAGCAGGAAAGGCGCAACGTCTGAAAGCAGGAAGCCGTGGACGACATCATAGGCGCGATCGTCGAAGGAAAGTCCGGCGAAGCGGGGGTGGTTGCCGCGGCTCCCGTACGGTCGGCGGCGCCCCATCATGTGTTTCTGATCGACGGCTCCGGCTTCATCTTCCGCGCCTATCACGCCCGGCACGGTGCGCCGCCTCTGCGCCGGAAGTCGGACGGCATGCCGACCGAGGTGGTAACGCTGTTCTGCAACATGCTCGATAAGCTCCGGCGCGAGACCGACGCCGACCATGTCGCGGTCGTATTCGACGCCTCCGGGAGCAGTTTCCGCAATCATATTTACAATGAGTACAAGGCCCATCGTCCACCGCCGCCCGACGATCTCGTCCCGCAATTCGCGCACGTCCGTCAGGCCGCCGACGCCTTCAGCATTTGTCAGATCGAAATGGATGGTTTCGAGGCCGACGATCTGATCGCCACTTATGCCCGCCATGCGGTCGAGGCCGGTGCCCAGGTCACGATCGTCTCGTCCGACAAGGACCTGATGCAGGTCGTGAACGACAAGGTCACGATGCTCGATCCGATCAATGAAAGACTGATCGGCGCGGCCGAGGTGCGCGAGAAATTCGGCGTCGGGCCGGACAAGGTCATCGACGTGCAAGCGTTGTGCGGCGACAGCGTCGACAATGTTCCCGGGGTGCCGGGCATCGGGGTCAAGACCGCGGCCGAGCTGATCAACACCTATGGCGACCTCGAAACCCTGCTCGCCCGCGCCGCCGAGATCAAGCAGCCGAAACGGCGTCAGGCGCTGATCGACAACGAGGCCAAGGCGCGGCTGTCGAAGGTGCTGGTCAAGCTCGACGACGACGCCCCGCTGCCCTGCCCGCTTTCGGCGCTCGAGGCCAAACCCTACGATCCGGATAAGCTATTCGCCTTTCTCGAGGAGATGGAGCTGCGGGCGCTCAAGACGCGCATCGCGCAGCGGCTTTCGGGGGCAGCGCCGGTCACGGCGCCCGAGCGTCCCGAGCCGGCGATCCCCGATGTACCGTCTTTTGCCGCGCCCCGCACTTACGCACTGGTCGACACCATCGAGGGCCTGGACCACTGGATCGAGGCGGCATTCGAGGCCGGAGCGGTCGCCATCTGGCCCACGGCGAGCGCCGTTGCCGGAGCGCGGCCGGCGCTGGCCGGGATTGCATTGGCCCTGTCGCCGGGATTGGCCGCCTATGTCCCGCTCGGGCATCGCGCGTCGGGAGAACCCGAGCCCTTGCTTCCGTTGACAAACGGCGATGCCCTCACCCACCCAACCCCTGGGGCTGGGTCCCCCCTCTCCCGCACCGCGGGAGAGGGTGCCGAGCGCGGTGAGGCGGGTGAGGGCGCCGAGCGCGGCGAGGGAGAGCGGCGTAAGGGCGAGGGTGGGCTGTCGCTGGATGCCGCCATCGACCGGTTGCGGCCGCTGTTCGAGGACCCCGGCGTTCTCAAGATCGGTCACGACGTCAAGACCGCAGCACATCTGTTGTCGCGCTACGGGGTGGCGCTCGCACCCCATGACTGCACGATGCTGATGTCCTACGTGCTCGACGGCGGCCAGTTCGACCACGCGATCGAGAATTTGGTGCAGCGCTGCTTCGAGCACCAGCTGACCCCGCTCAAGGAATTGATCGGCACCGGCAAGAGCCTGATCGCCTTTGCCGAGGCGCCGGCCGAGCGGGCGCGCGACTTCGCCGCCGAGCGCGCCGATGCGGCATTGCGGCTGCACATGCTGCTGAGGGCGCGGCTGGTGCGCGAGCGCATGACCGCGTTCTACGAGACCATCGAGCGGCCGCTGGCGCCGGTGGTCGCAGCGATGGAGCGCTGCGGGATCAAGGTCGACCGCGCGGCGCTCGCGGTCCTGTCGCGCGATTTCGAGCGGCGCATCGCCGAGATCGAGCGGGCGATCTTTGCCGCGGTCGGCAACGACTTCAACATCGGCTCGACCAAGCAATTGGGCGACGTGCTGTTCGAAAAGCTCGGCCTGCCCGGCGGCAAAAAGGGCAAGACCGGAGCCTACGGCACCGACGCCTCGATCCTCGAAGAGCTGGCGCCGCTGCACGAGGTGCCGCGGCAGGTGCTCGAGTGGCGCCAGCTGACCAAGCTCAAATCGACCTATGCCGATGCGCTCGCCGACGAGATCGACGGCGAGACCGGCCGGGTGCACACCTCATACGCGCTCGCCGTGGCCGCTACTGGGCGGTTCTCGTCGAACAATCCCAACCTTCAGAACATCCCGATCCGCACCGAGGAGGGTCGGCGCATCCGCCGCGCCTTTATCGCCGAGCCGGGGCATGTTCTTCTGTCGGCGGACTACAGCCAGATCGAGCTGCGGCTCGCCGCTCACGTCGCCGACGTGCCCGAATTGAAGCAGGCGTTTCGCGATGGCGTCGACATCCACGCGCTGACCGCGAGCCAGGTGTTCGGGGTGCCGCTGGCGGCGATGGACGCGGCCACCAGGCGGCGGGCGAAGGCGATCAATTTCGGCATCATCTACGGCATCAGCGCCTTTGGTCTCGGTGCCCAGATCGGCGTGCCGCAGAGCGAGGCGGGTGCCTATATCCGCGCCTATTTCGAGCGCTTCCCGGCGATCCGCGCCTATATGGAGCGGATCAAGATCGATTGCCGGCGCACCGGCTTTGTCGAGACCATCTTTGGGCGCAAATGCTGGATCCCCGGTATCCGCGACGCCAACCCGGCGCGCCGGGCCGGGGCTGAACGCCAGGCCATCAACGCGCCATTGCAGGGCTCGGCGGCCGACATCATCAAACGCGCGATGGCTCGTATCCCGGCCGCCCTCGCCGGCGCGGGGCTAGGCGCCCGCATGCTGCTGCAGGTCCATGACGAATTGCTGTTCGAGGTGCCCGAGGCCGAGGCCGAAGCGACCGCGCGGCTTGTCAAGGCCGTCATGGAAGGCGCCTGCGCCCCGCATTGCGAGCTGTCGGTGCCGCTCGTCGTCGAAACCGGGCGGGGCGGAAGCTGGGACGATGCGCATTAGTGGTACGACCCCGACGCTTTCCACCATTGCCATCGACCGAGCGTGTCCGCTTCCATTCGTACTCTCACTTAAAAGCAATCCGCGATCCTCCCTCTTTTGTCTTCCCGGCCCACGTGTCCGGCCCGAGGACAGGCTCCGGCGGTGACTCATTTCGGCCGTGGGCACCGGCCTGCGCCGGTATGACGAGAACGGTGGGAGGGATCTGCCAGGAGTGTTTCGCCCAAGCGGGATCGGGAGACCGGTTGTGGAGGTAAAGGAAGTGGTTTCGAAAAACACCGAGCAGCTGGAGGCGGACGATCTCTTCGAGATGGCGAACCTGTTCCCCCGGACTACAGGATTGCCGATGACGGTTTGGGTCAGTCCTCGCGGGAACGCGCGACATGACGCGCGGGTCAAAGTCAACGTGACCCATGGCAATCAGATGAATGCTGCAAATACCGCTGTCGTCGCCGTTCGTCCCTCACCAAGTGTGGTCGCCGGCCAACTGGGACCGGATGATCAGCAAGCGGTATTTCGATGGGTGTCGCTGAACGCTGCTGCGCTGATCGCGTATTGGGAGGGGCAGATCGACACTATCCAGCTTGGTCAGATGTTGAAGCCCTTTCCGGCGGGTGCATCTCCGGCGCAGTGATCAGGAATAACGGTGGCGAGACTGAGGTCCGTCATTCCCGCGCAGCAAAGGGCTGTCCGGGAAAATGCGTTTGCGGGCGATGCAGTTTAGGCTCCATCCGAAACACTCTAAAGTCGCCTTGTGCGGACTTGATCCGCGCATCCACGTCTTCGTTTCGTTTCGTGCACCAGAAGGCGTGGATGGCCGGGTCAAGCCCGGCCAAGGCGCACGGGGGAGCCGGTCCCTCTACTTTTGCCGCCGCGAAAATCTCCCCGGACAGCCCTGCGCGCAGGCGGGAATCCCAGAGCCTCGGGATTCCGCAACTGCCCCTGGCCCCCGCTTTCGCGGGGGTGACGGATAACAAAATTGATGATAGGCGCAGCGCTTCCGGTCGGACTTCGATGACAACGAACAGGCCGGGCGCAAGGGCCCGGCCTGTTCGTTGCTTGTGCGGCCAACAGGCGGGATGCGGCTCAGTCGCGGCGGGTGCCGAGCAACTGCATCAGCATCATGAACAGGTTGATGAAGTCGAGATAGAGGCGCAGCGCCCCCATGATCGCCTTTTTGCTGCCGGTCTCGTAATCGTCCGAGGCGAAATACATCTCCTTGATCTGCTGGGTGTCCCATGCGGTCAGCCCGGTGAAGACGATGACGCCGATCACCGAAATCGCGAACTGCAGGGCCGTCGAAGCCAGGAAGATATTGACCAGGGACGCGATGACGATGCCGATCAGCCCCATGAACAGGAACGAGCCGAACTGCGACAGATCGCGCTGCGTCGTGTAGCCGTAGAGGCTCATCGCCGCAAACGTTCCGGCGGTGATGAAGAACACCCGCGCGACGCTGGTGCCGGTGAACACCAGGAACACCATCGCCAGGGACAGCCCCATCAGCCCCGAATAGAGCCAAAAGACCATCTGCAAGGTGTTCGCCCGCATCTTGTTCACGCCAAAGCTCATCAGCATGACGAGGCCGAGCGGCGCCAGGATCACGAGCCAGATCAGCGGGGTGCGCGCGATCGACGCATAGAAGCCGGAAGCGGCCGCGGCATAGGCCACGATGCCGGTCAGCGCGAGCCCCGACGCCATGTAGTTGTAGACGCGAAGCATATACTCCCGCAGGCCGACATCGATGCCGACCTGCGCGTCCGCCGGCCGCACCGTCCAGCGGGGCTGCGAACCCAGAGCCATAGATCCCCTCCAGAGAGAGAAAGCAGCGCGAGGGAAATTCCTCGCCCTGCGGATATTGGCACAAAACAAGATCTTTGCAATGACCCTGGCCGCGACGCAGCCTGCAGCTCGCCGGCAGCAGTGGCGCTATTCGTTGCGCAGATAGGCAGCGGGCTTGGCGCCGAGCGCGCGCCAGGTGCCGGCAAAGCCCATGGCCAGGGTCAGCAGGGTTGCCGCCGCCACGGTCCAAAGCAGCGGTGCGGGCAGAAACACCCATTCGATCCGCATCAGCCGGATCACCACGAAATAGGCGGCCAAGGTGCCGAGCGCGCCGGCGACGAGCGCCGACAGCACGCCCAGCAGACCGTATTCGACCAGAAAGCTGGCGAGGATCGTGCCGCGGGTAGCGCCCAGCACCTTCAGCACCACCGCATCGTAGACGCGGCGATGATGGCCTGCCGCAATCGCGCCGCCGAGCACTAGTGCGCCCGCGGCAAGGGTGACGAGGGCGGTCAGCGCGATCGCGTTGCCGATCACGCCGACGAGATGGTCGATCGCGGCCAGCACCTCGCGCACCGGGATTGCCGAGACGTTGGGGTAGCGCTCGGTTATCCGGCGCACCAGCCCCTCCTCCTCGGATGGCGGCAGATAGACTGCGGCGAGACCGGTCTGCGGCGCATGCTCGAGCGTGCCCGGGGCAAAGACCAGGGCGAAGTTGATGCCGAGCCGCTCCCACTCGATCGTGCGCAAATTGGCGATCCGCGCCGTGATCTCGCGGCCGAGCAGGTTGACGGTCAGGGTGTCGCCGATCTTCAGGCCCATGCCGCGGGCGAGGGCAGCGTCGAACGAGACCAGCGGCGGGCCGCGATAATCGGTCGGCCACCACGCCCCGGCGGCGAGGCGCGAGCCCTGCGGCAGGTCCGCGGCATAGGTCAGGCCGCGGTCGCTCCTGAGCGCCCACCGCGCCTCCGGCATCACCGCGGCCTTTTCGACCGGGACCCCGTTCAGCCGGGTGATGCGGCCGCGCATCATCGGCACCTCGTCGAGGCGCGCCCCGGGGGTGCCGCGCACGATCGCTTCGAACCCGGCGAACTGGTCCGGCTGGATGTCGATAAAGAAAAAGGCCGGGGCGGCGGCCGGCAGGCGAGCCTCGACCTCGCGGGCGAGGTTGCCCTCGACCAATGCCACGGCGACGAGCACGGTCAGCCCGATGCCCAGCGACAGCACCACCGGCGCGGTCGGCGCCCCCGGGCGGTGCAAATTGGCGAGCGCCAGGCGCAGCACCGGCGAGCGCGGCCGAGCGAGCATTCTGGCACCGCGAACGATGGCGGCCCCGGCGCCCCTGAACAGGGCGAAGGCGGCAATCGCCGCGCCGACGAACCACAGCGCGACGGTGCGGTCCTGCGCGCTGACGACGGCGAGGCCGGCGAGGATCGCGGCCAGCGCGATGGTCGCTGCCGGCACCGCCGGCGAAACGCGGCGCCGCGCCCGGTCGACCGTGTCGCGGAACAAGGCGCCGGCCGGCACCCGGCCGATCCCGGCGAGCGGCCACAGCGAGAAGACGAGGGTGGTCAAAAGACCGTAGAGCGCGGCCAAGCCCAACGGAGCGGGGTAGACGCCGAGGCGCGCCGCGACCGGGAGCACGCCGGCGAGAAGCGGTGCCGCCGCGGCCGGCAGCAACGCCCCGATCACCAGCCCGCCGACGATGCCGAGCAAGGCCAGTGTCGTGAGCTCGACGAAATAGACCGCGAAAACGAGGCGGGTCGAGCCGCCGAGGCATTTGAGGGTGGCGATCGTCGCGGTCTTGGCGGCGATGTGGAAGGCGGCGGCATTGCCGATCCCGACCCCGCCGACCAGCAGCACCGTCAAGCCGACCAGCGACAGGAACAGCGCGACGCGGTCGATCAAGCGCTGGAGCTCGGGCGAGGCGTCGCCAAAGCTGCGGATCTGCCAGCCCGCGTTGGGAAAGGCGGCCCGCGCCGATCCGGCCCACCTAGCCGCCTCGACCCCGCGGGGCAGCCGCACCCGGTAATGATAGGTGACGAGCGCACCCGGTCGGATCAGCTTGGTTTCGCCGAGCGCTGCGGTCGAGATCACGACCCGCGGGCCGAAGATCAGCCCGCCCGCCGCGGCATCGGACTCGCGGGCAATCGTGGCGCGCAGCTGCAGGATTGCCTCGCCGATCCTGATGCGATCGCCGATCGCGAGACCGAGGCGAGAGAGGATGGCCGGATCGGCGGCAGCGCCGAAGATCCCGCGGCTGCGGCCGAGTGCGGCGCCGAGATTCTCGGTCGGCGACAGTCCGATCGTGCCGTAGAGCGGATAGGCGCCATCGACCGCTTTCAATTCGATCAGGGTGCGTCGGCCGTCGTCCTCGGTTCGCGCCATCGCCCGCAGCATCGCGATCTCGGACAGGGTTCCGCTGCGTGCGAGGAAAGCGCGCTCGGCCGCATCGGCCGGGCGGTAAGCGAGCACCGCCTCGGCGTCGCCGCCGAGCAGCTTGCGCGCGTCGCCGCGGATGCCGGCGGTAACCGAGGCGGCGAGCGAGCCGATGCCGGCGATCGCCGCGACCCCGAGGACGAGCGCGGCGACCAAGACGCGCAGGTCGCGAATGCCGCCGCGCAGCTCGCGGCAGGCAAGGCGGAAGGCGCACAGCAGCGACGGCCCGCTCACAGCGCGCGCCGCGCGGCGCCCTGCCGCAACGGGAGGGTGAGGTGGTCCTCGACGATCCTGCCGTCGGCCAGGCGGATCTGGCGCCCGCAGCGTTCGGCGAGGCTGGCGTCGTGGGTGATCAGCAGCAAGGTGGTGCCGTGACGGGCCTGGTGCTCGAACAGGCAATCGATGACCAGGCCACCGGTGGCGCCGTCGAGATTGCCGGTCGGCTCGTCGGCGAGCAGCAGGCTCGGGCCGGCGATAAAGGCGCGGGCGATCGCCGCGCGCTGCTGCTCGCCGCCCGAAAGCTGCGCCGGATAATGGCCGACACGATGGTCGAGGCCGACCGCGGCGAGGCCCTGCGCGGCGGTGGCGAAGGCGTCGGCCTGTCCGCCGAGCTCGAGCGGCAATGCCACGTTTTCCAATGCCGTCATCGTCGGGATCAGGTGAAAGGATTGAAAGACGATGCCGATCTCGGTCCGGCGCAGCCGCGCCAGCGCATTCTCGTCGAGGCCTCCCAGCTCGATTCCGTCAATCCGCACGCGCCCGGCGCTCGGCCGCTCGAGCCCGCCCAGCACCATCATCAGGCTCGATTTGCCCGAGCCCGAGGGGCCGACCAGGCTGACCGTCTCGCCGGAAGCAATCTGGAGCGAGATTCCGCGCAGGATGTTGACGGGCCCCGCAGCGCTGCCCAGAGTCAGATGGACGTCCTCGACCACCACGAGCGGGCCGCCGGAATGAAGCGAGCTGGTCATGTAACGTCCGAGCCAGGGATGGCGGCGCGGCAGGCCGGCTCGCGTGATGCACTGCTCGGCGAGCGGCGGCTCAATCCCCGACGATATGGCGCGCTGCGTTGCCTTTTCAACGCGATGCGGGCCCGCGCCGCGATCCTGCCGGGCCTTGCCCCTCACCCTCCCGCTGAGGCGGACCCCTCCCTCTCCCCGCATCCGCGGGGCGAGGGGATCCGCCGGCTCACTCCCTCGCCCCGCTTGCGGGGAGAGGGTTGGGGTGAGGGGCAAAGCGCCGAGTCAAAGGGTGCTGGCATCCTTGCCCCTTTCATGCTGTGCCTCTCCCTCGTGACCACGCCAGCCGCGGCGCATGCGCCGGTGATCCTCGATTTTGGCGACAGCCTGACCGCGGGCTACGGGCTGATGCCCGAAGAGGCCTTTCCGGCGCGCCTCGAAGGGTGGCTTCGCCAGCACGGGATCGCCGCGCGCGTGGTCAATGCCGGGGTCTCCGGGGACACCACCACGGACGGCCTCGCCCGGCTCGATTGGGCGCTCGCCGACCAGCCCGATCTGGTGATCCTGGCGCTCGGCGCGAACGACGCGCTGCGCGGCATCGACCCCGCGATGGTTCGCGACAATCTCGACAAGATGATCCAAAAGATCGAGGCTGACGGCGCCAAGGTGCTGCTTGTCGGCATGCTCGCCCCGCCGAACTGGGGAGAGGCCTACGAGCGCGCCTTCGACCGGATCTTTCCCGACCTGGCGCACGCCCATCAGGTGGCGCTGTATCCGTTCTTTCTCGAGGGGGTGGCGATGAAGCCCGATCTCAATCAGCCGGACGGTCTGCACCCCAACGAGCGCGGCGTCGACATGCTGGTGGCCCGCATCGGGCCGGTAGTCGCCGGGCTCGTTACCCGGCGCGCCGGAGGTGCGTCGTGAGCGCGCGGTTTGCCGCGGCGGCGGCGGCCGGCGACCCGGCCGGTCTCGCGGCGCGGTGCATCGCCGGCCTGGCTCCGGTGGACGGCGCGACATTGGGGATCATCTATGCGACCGAGCCTGCGGCGGCGGTTCTGCCCCAACTGCTGCGCGATCTCTCCGGGCATACCGGGGTGCATTCCTGGGTCGGCGGCGTCGGGCTCGGCGTGTGCTCGGCGGCGAGCGAGATCTTCGAGGAGCCGGCCGCGGTGGTGATGATCGCGGCACTGCCGCCCGAAGGCTTTCGCATCTTCTCGGCCACCGGCAACCCGGGATCGGATCTGCCGCGGCGGCATGCCGCCTGGATCGAGAAATCCGAGCCGGCTCTGGGGCTGATCCATGCCGATCCGCGCTGCCCCGATCTGACCAAGGCCGCGGTCGACGTGGCGACGGCGAGCGGGGCCTTTCTTGTCGGCGGGCTCGTGTCGCACCGCTGCGAAAGCCCGCTGGTGGCCCGCGTCCCCGGGGAAGACGGTCTCGGCGGGAACGGGATCGCCGGGCTGCTGCTGGCGCCGGAAATCGCAGTCGCCACCTCCCTGACCCAGGGCTGCATGCCGATCGGGCCGGCGCACCGCATCGACGAGGCGCGCGACAACGTCGTGATGGTCATCGAAGGACGTCCGGCGCTCAGCGTCTTCTGCGAGGACATCGGGCCCGAGCTGGCGCAGGATCTGCGGCGCCTCGGCGGGGTGATCTTCGCCGGTCTACCGGTCGCCGGCTCCGATACCGGCGACTATCTGGTGCGCAACATATTGGCGATCGACCCCGGCCGCGGCTGGGTCGTGCTCGGCGCCGAGGTCGCGGCCGGAGACCCGATCCTGTTCTGCCGCCGCGATCCGGAGAGCGCGCGGCGCGACATGGCGCGGATGGTCCGCCAGCTCGCCGGGCGCCTCGACGCGCCGCCCCGGGCCGGCGTGTACGTAACCTGCGTCGGGCGCGGCGCCAACCTGTTCGGCGAGCCGGGGGTCGAGACCCGGCTCATTCGCGAGGGCTTGGGCGATTTCCCGCTGATCGGCTTTTTCGCCAACGGCGAGATCTCGCGCGATCGGCTCTATGGTCACACCGGCGTGCTGACCTTGTTCACGTGACGGCATGCTGCGCCTGTTTGTTGGGATCGGGTTTCCGCCCGAGCTGAAATTGCGGCTTTCGCTGCTGTGCTCGGGCGTGCCGGGGGCGAGATGGGTCGATCCCGGCAACTTTCACCTGACCTTGCGGTTCATCGGCGAGATCGGCGAGGATTTGGCCGCCGATGTCGACGACGCGCTGGCGCGGCTGCGCGCGCGGCGCTTTACCTTGCAGCTTGCGGGGACCGGGGTGTTCGGGACCGGCGACCGGCCGCGCAGCCTGTGGGTCGGGGCCGAGCGCAGCCCCGAGCTGGTGGTCCTGCGCGACAAGATCGAGCAGGCGCTGGTCCGCGCCGGCTTGCCGCCCGAGCCGCGCAAATTTGCCCCGCACGTCACGTTGGCGCGCCTGCACAACTCGGCGGCCGACCAGCTCGGCGGGTTTCTCGCCGCGCATACCGGGTTCCGCGCCGAGCCGCTCGCCGTCGACGCGTTCAGCCTGATCGCGAGCTTTCAGACCAAGGCCGGCTCGGTCTACGAGGATCAGGCCGATTATCGGTTGGGGCACTGATCGGGCCGGGAGAGGAAAGACCATGGCTTATTGGCTGTTGAAATCGGAACCGTCGAGCTACTCGTGGACGCAGCTCGTCGCCGACGGCCGGACCCGTTGGGACGGGGTGCGCAACGCGCAGGCCCTGAACAATTTGCGGGCGATGAAGCCGGGCGACCACGCGTTCTTTTATCATTCGAACGAAGGCAAGGACATCGTCGGTGTCGCCGAGGTGGTCGAGCCGTTCTATCCCGACCCTGCCGACAAGACCGGCAGGCTCGGCATGATCGACATCGCGCCGGTGATGCCCGCCGCGAAGCCGGTCACCCTCGCCGCGATGAAAGCCAATCCCGAGCTTGCCGGCATGTCGCTGCTGCGCCAGTCGCGGCTGTCGGTGTGCCCGGTCGGCGATCACGAGTGGGCGGTGATCTGCGCGATGGCCGGCATCGCCGCCTGAGCCGTCGCGGCAGCTCGCGGGCGCAGAGTTCAGCTCCGATTTCGCGCTGGCCTAATCGAACCCGCTTGGCCGTCCGGCGATTCTCGAGGTCGCGCAGAGTGAGCTCGATGTTGCCGTCATCGCTCAATCCGCGGGCGCGCAGCTTAGCCTCGGCCGCGCGCTCCAATTCGCTGCGGCACAGGTGATAGGCCTCGATGCAGCTCTGCGGCGTCGTCCGGCGCTCGAGCAATTGCCGAAACACCCGTGACGGCACGCGAACGAGGCCGCGATACTCGCCGATTTCGACCCCGAACTCGACGGCGTCGACGGCGGCATTCCACCGCGCATCTTCGGGAAACGAGAACAGGTTCACGGCCGTAGCGCAATCCGATGCGCGAGCCGCGCGGCGGCAGCTGCGCCGGCGCTGCGGTCACGCCCGGCCTATCGATAGCGCACGTATTCCGCCGGGTCGAGCCGAGCATGGCGATAGCTTTGCTGACGCGTCGTCCTGAGCCCGGGGACGCCGTTCTGATCAAACGCCTTCTCCCAGGCCGCGAGCTCCTCGGCGGACAGCTGATAGCGAGCGCACGCCTCCTCGCGGCTGATCACGCCGGCGCGGGCGGCGGCAACAACGGCGGCTTTGCGCCCGGGTGACCATCGCTTTGTATCCGGGGATGGCAGAACGAATTTCGGCGAGACAGGGGGCTGCGGCATCATCGTTACGCTTCTCGCTGACGGGTATCAGGGTCGGCAATGGCCTCGGGCGCCGGCGCCTCCGTCAATGCGCGGACGCAAATCCGCCTGGACCGGCGAATATAGGACGCTTACGAGCGCGATTTATTCCGAGGACCGCCCGATGCAGCGGCATTTTTTCGTTAATATGTGACCCGAACGGGTTAGTCATGGGAAAGCGGCGCGATGCTTGGGCCCGCGGCATTGCCTCCTGCGCAGCCGATTTCGTCGACCTGCCGGGGTTTCGAGGTTCCCCGGCTGCGGCGGAGAGCGGCCGGGCAGTTGCGACCAGGAGGTCGACCGGCGGCGCGACACCGCCGAGGCAGCGGCCGGTGTTTTGCGGTAGCATCGCCGGCGCGAACCGATTATCACCTCGGCGCCGCGGGTTCCCAAGTCGGCCCTTGGAAGCCGGTTGCCTTGACCGCGCGAGCGGCGGCGACTGAGCGGCAGCTGCGGAAACAGGAAACGAGCTCGGTTCCGGATGGTGTTTCAGCGTTTGTTCGTCGGCCTGGTGGATTGGTGCCGGCGCAACGCGGTCCTGGTCTTTGTCGGCGCCCTCGCTGTCGCGGGCTTTGCCGGCGATTATGCGACCCGTCATCTCGACATCAGCACCGATACCGACAGGATGTTCGCCGAGAGCTTGCCCTGGCGCCAGCGGGCGGTGGCGTTTGCGGGTAATTTCCCGCAGTTTACCGATCTGCTGGTGGCGGTTATCGACGCCAAGGAGCCGGAGCAGGCGGAGGCGACTGCTGCCGGGCTGGCGGCGGCGCTGGCCGCCGACCCGGCTCATTTCCGCAGTGTCAGCCGCCCCAACTCCTCGCTGTTCCTGCGAAAGGAGGGTCTGCTGTTTCTCGACCTGAAACAGCTCGAAACTTTGCTCGAACGCACCATCGACGCTCAGCCCTTTCTCGGGCAGTTGGCCAAGGACCCGAGCGCGCGCGGGCTGTTCGTGGCACTCGCGCTGCTCGGCAAGGGGTTGCAGCAGGGCGAGGTCGACTTGGTGCCGTATCGTGCCGCGTTGGCCGGGTTCCATCAGGCAATGGCCGGTGCGGTCGACGGCCATCCGCAGCTTCTGTCCTGGACGCGGCTGCTCGGCGGCAGCCTCGCCGATCTGGGCGGACGCTACAAGTTCGTCCTGGCCCAGCCGAGGCTCGATCATACGGCGATCGAACCGGGCGGGGCAGCGACGGCGATGCTGCGCGCGGCCGCGAGCAAGCTCGAATTCGTCCATTCCGGTGATGCGCGGGTCCGCATCACCGGCAACGTGGCGCTTGCCGACGAGGAGTTCGCCAGCGTCGCTCAAGGTGCGGCCGCCGGCCTGATCGGCAGCATCCTTTTGATTGCGCTGTGGCTGTTTTTGGCGGTCCGCACCTGGCGGCTGATTGTCCCGATCCTGTTGACCCTCGGGCTCGGGTTGATGCTGACCCTGCTGTTCGCCGCCGCGGCGGTCGGAACCTTGAACCTGGTATCGGTCGGCTTCGGCATCCTGTTCGTCGGCATCGCGGTCGATTTTGCGATCCAGTTCTGCGTGCGCTATCGCGAGATGCGCCGCGAACATCCCGACCCGGCGGTCGCGATGGCCGAGACCGGCCGGCGGGTCGGCGGGCAGATCCTGGTCGCGGCGGCCGCCACCTCGGCGGGGTTCCTTGCCTTTGTGCCGACTGATTTTCGCGGCGTCGCCGAGCTCGGGCTGATCGCCGGGATCGGCATGCTGATCGCGTTTTTCTGCACGGTGACCTTTCTCCCGGCGGCGATCGGGATTTTTCGCCCGCACGGCGAGAGTGCCGAAATCGGCTTTCGCTGGGCGGCGCCACTGGACGAGATAGTGGGCCGACGCCGCTTGCCGATGCTGGCCGCCTTTGCCGTTTTGGCCGGGCTCGGGGTGATCCTGCTCCCGCGCCTGAGCTTCGACTCCGATCCCCTGCACACCAAGAACCCGAACACCGAGGCGATGAGGACCCTCTACGACCTGATGGATTCGCCGCTGACCAACCCGTTCACGATCGACATCCTCGCTTCCAACCCGACCGCAGCCGCGGCGCTGGCGGATCGGCTGCGGCAGGTGCCGCTGGTGTCGGGGGTGCTGTCGATCAACAGCCTGGTGCCCGCGAACCAAGAGGCGAAACTCGCCCAGATCGCCGATGCCGCCACCATCCTCGGCCCGACGCTCGCCCCCTACCGACCGCCCGCGCCGCCCAGCCCGCAGGAGATCCGCAGCGCAGCCAAGGAAGCGCTGGGGCAGATCGCGCCGGCGCCGGGCAAGCCGCCGGCCGACCCTCAGCTCGCCGCGATCGCCGAGGATCTGCGCCGGCTGGCCGCCGCGCCCGATCCGGAAGTGCTCGCTGCCGACCGGGCGCTGACGCGCTTTCTGCCGGCGCAGCTCGACCAGTTGCGCACGGCGCTCGAGGCCCAGCCGGTGAGCTTGCGGACCATCCCGCCGGCGCTGGCCCGCGACTGGATCCTGCCTGACGGGCGCGCGCGGGTCCAGGTGCTGCCGAAGCCGGAGGCGCGCCACAGCCGCGCCTTGGCCAAATTCGTCGCCGAGGTGACCGCGGTGGCGCCGAATGCCGGAGGCTCGGCGGTCACCATCGAGGCGACCAGCGCCACGATCGTCGGCTCGTTTCGTTCGGCCGCCCTCGCTGCGCTGGCGGCGATCGCCATGATCCTGTTCGCGGCGCTGAGGCGCCCGCTCGACGTCTCGCTGGTGTTGGCGCCGCTGCTGCTGTCGTCGCTGATGACCGTGATCGTCATGGTGTTGCTGCCGCTGCCGCTCAATTACGCGAACATCATCGCGCTGCCGCTGCTGTTGGGGGTCGGCGTCTCGTTCAACATCTATTTTGTGATGAACTGGCGGGCCGGACGGATCGCGGTGTTGAGCTCGGCTACCGCCCGGGCGATCCTGTTCTCGGCGCTGACGACCGGGACTGCGTTCGGCTCGCTCGCGCTGTCGGGTCATCCGGGGACGGCGAGCATGGGGCTGCTGCTGCTGATCAGCCTCGGCTGCACCTTGGCGGCGAGCTTGGCCTTCATCCCGGCGCTGCTCGCCGCCGTGCCGATGCCCGCGGCGCAGGGCCGGCCGGCTGGTCGCGCGCAGCCGCCGCGCTCGCGCGAGCGGAGGGTCGAGCAGAGGCCTCCGAGCTGATCGCAAAGAACCGAGGCCGGGGCCGGCTCGGCGAAGGCCTGCCGCCTCGGCGTGGTTACCGCGCCTCGAGGCGGGGCGAGGAGCGGGACGGCCGGGGGGATCTTCTGCCTTGTTCGGGCGCGATGCCGAACCGGGCCATATAGCGGGCGTAGCGCTCGTGCTCGCCGGCGGGGTCGAGCCCGTAATCCTCCAGCCGGGCGCGGCGGCCGCCGTAACCCCCGTTGGGCTGGGCCGCTATCCGCCGGCTGATCCGCGTCGCCGCATCGGCCGCCAGCACATGCCCGAAATGCCGATAGAGCGCGGCAACGGTGCCCGGAGGGTCGGCCACCAAATCGGCGTAATGGAGCTGGAAGATCGGGCGGGCATAGCGCTGTTCGTCGGCCGCAGCGATCATCAACCCGGCCGCCGCCAGCCAGCGCTCGCTGTCTTCGCGGCCGATGCCGACACGATCGATATGCCGGGTGAACGGGCGCCTCAGCACCTCCGTCAGCCGCGCGACCGAGGCCAGCACCGCCACCGGGTCCCGATGCACGAAAACGAGATCGGCGTCGGGGTAGACAGCGCGGATCGCCGACAGCGCAAAAATGTGATCCGGGCATTTCAGCACCCATCGGCCGGTGCGGCCGGCCTGATGCTGCAGATGCTGCAGAAACCGCTTGTGAAAGCGATAGGCGTCGAGGTGTCCGGTGTCGTCGAGCCAGCGGCGGTAGGCGGGAATGCGGTAGGTCGTATCAAAGCGCAGGCTGGCGAAGAGGTGGGCGGTGATCTCGGAACATTCCTGCGGCGAGTGGGCCTCGATCGGGTGCAGACGGCGGAATTGGGGGGCCAGCATCCGGAACATGCGCAATTGCCGGGCGACCTGCTGCGGCCGGCGATCGCGGGCCGCGCCCGACCGCTGCGTCGGATAGGGATGGATCAGCTGCCACACCCGCGGCACGAAGTTCGATTGATCCTCCGCCAGCAGGCCGTGCAGAAAGGTTGTTCCCGAGCGGGGGAGCCCGGCGATGACGAGCGGCCGCTCGACCTTCTGATCGAGAATCTCGGGCGCCCGCTTCTCCTCGTCGCGCAGCCGCAGCAGGTTCGACAGGAACCGCACCGTATCCCAACGGATGGCAGCGCCCCCGAACAGGCTGAGGTCGGCCTCCTCGGCGCACGCCCCGAGGAACATCTGCAGCGGGCGCTCGAACGGGAAGTCGCCGAAATCGGTGAAGCCCGTGCGCCGCCGCGCGCGAGCCATCAAGGCTTGGGCGTGCGGGGGCCGCCGCAGCAGCCCGAGCGCCTCAGCCACGGCGTCGCGGGCTGCGAAGGAGGACGATCGCGTCAGCCCCTCGGCCGTGCGACGCCGCCAAAGGATCGCCGCGCCGCGCCGCGCGCAACGGGATGATCGCCTTGCTGTCGGCCGGCGGAGGTAATTCCTGATCTTCAAACGGCACGAGCATCATCCCTTTCGGTCGTCGCCGAGGGTCGGAAACTCACCGCATACCTCGGCGGCAGCTGCTGATCCGCGTCCCCCGCGCGAAGATATTAGGACGCCCTCGGTGTGCGGTCGACATGCGGTTTGTCGCGTCTCCCGCCGACCACCTGAGTGGTGGTCGGTTTTTGGTCGGGATCTGATATTTCCTGCCGGCGCACCGAGGCGCAGCGCGCGAGCCCCAGCGCTAACCCGCCTTGAGCTCGCCCAGATAGGCGTGGCGGATCATTTCGTTTTCGCGCAATTCGGCGGCGGGGCCGCTGAGCACGACCTGGCCGGTCTGCAGCACATAGGCACGGGCGGCGATGGCGAGCGCCATGTTGGCGTTCTGCTCGACCATGAAGATCGTCGTGCCCTGGCGATTGATTTCGCGGATGATGTCGAAGACCTGCTCGACATAGGCGGGCGAGAGGCCCATCGAGGGCTCGTCCATGCACAGCAGCTTGGGCCGCGCCATCAAGGCCCGCCCGATCGCAACCATCTGCTGCTCGCCGCCCGACAAGGTGCCGGCGATCTGGCGCAGCCGCTCCTCGACCCGCGGAAAGAGGGCGAAGACGCGGGCGAGGTCGGCGTCGAATTCGGGTCCGCGGCGCCGCGTGTAGGCGCCCATCTCGAGGTTCTCGTAGACCGTCATGCGCGGAAACAGCCGCCGCGCTTCGAGCACCGGGGCGATGCCGCGGCGCACCCGCTCGGCGGTGCTGACCCCCTTCAGCGGCCGATCCTCGAACAGGATCTCGCCCGATGTCGGCAGCACCGTCCCCATGATCGCCTTCATCGTCGTCGATTTGCCCGAAGCGTTGCCGCCCAGGAGGCAAACGATCTCGCCCGCCTCGATCCGGTAATCGACCGATTTCAGCACGTGGAGGTCGCCGTAATGGGTGTCGACCGCCTTGAATTCGAGCATCGGCGGGGTCACGCGAGGACGGCGCTCCGGCCGAGATAGGCGCGGATGACCTCCTCGTCGCGGCGCACCTCGTGGGGTGCCCCCTCGGCGATCTTCTCGCCGTGATCGAGCACGACGACGTTGTCCGCCAGGCTGACGACGACGTCGAGCTTGTGCTCGATCAACAGGATGGTCAGGCCGGCCCGGTGCAGGCTTTTGATCTGGTCGGCGAGCTCCAGGGTTTCCGCCGGATTCATGCCCGCGGTCGGCTCGTCGAGCAGCAACAGCTTGGGGCGAGAGGCGAGCGCGCGGGCGATTTCGGCCCGCCGCCGGTTGGCATAGGACAGGCTCGCGGCGAGATGATCGGCGCGCGGCAGCAGGCGGTTGCCGAACAGCCCCAGGATCTCCAACGCGCGCTCGCGCGCCATTTCCTCCTCGCGGCGGGTCGCCGGCAGGCGCAGCAGCGCGCGGACGGGGCCGGTGCGGAGCCGCGCATGCATGCCGATCATGACGTTTTCGAGGACGGTCAGGTTTGGAAACAGCCGGATGTTCTGAAAGGTGCGTGCAATGCCGCATTCGAGCACCGCGTGCGGCCGCAATCGGCCGATGTCCTCGCCGGCAAAGCGGATCATGCCGCTGTCGGCCGGAACCAGCCCGGTCACGGCGTTGAACAAGGTCGACTTGCCCGAGCCGTTGGGTCCGATCACCGCGACGACGGCGTGCGAGGGGACCGTCAGGTCGACCGAGCGCAGCGCGACGAGCCCGCCAAAGCGCAGGGTCAGGCCGGCAATCTCGAGCAGCGGCCCGCCGGTGCCGCGATCGGCCTCCATTGCCGGGGCGAGCAAGGCGTCGAACCCGCCGCGGCCGATCTGGGCCGTCTGCTCGGCCAGGCTAAGCGCCGGCACCGGCCGCGACGCCGGGATCAGCCCTTGGCGGCGATAGAGCATCATCGTCACCAGGATCACGCCGAAGATCAGCTCGATCGACGAGGCGAGCTCGACATGCTGGAGCCAGTCGACATCGACCAGACGGCCGAGCGCATGCAGCCATCCCGACAGGTCTTCGAGAAACCACGATTGCAGGATCTGCAGCAGCAGCGCGCCCAGAACCACCCCCCAGACGCTGCCGATCCCGCCGAACACGACCATCACCAGAACCATCACCGAGACCGGAAAGCCGAACATGTCGGGGGTCGCGGTCTGCAATTTGGCGACGTAGAAGGTGCCGGTGGCGCCGGCGAAGGCCGCGCCCATGGCGAAAGCCAACAGCTTGAGGCGAACCAGGTTGATGCCCATCGCCGAGGCGGCGATCTCGTCTTCGCGGATCGCCATCCACGCCCGGCCGATGCGCGAATCCTTGAGTCGCAGGCTGGTCAGGATCAACAGGGCGACCAGCCCCACCCCGACATAATAATAAGGCGTGGCGTCGACCCCGAAATTGAAGCCGAAGAGCTGGGGCGCCGCGACCCCGTTCAACCCCATGGCACCATTGGTTAAAGTGGGGGTGTTGCGCACCACGATCGGCACGATCTCGCCGAACCCAAGGGTCACGATCGCCAGATAGTCGCCCTTGAGGCGCAGGGTCGGGGCCCCGAACAACGCTCCGCAGAATGCGGCGATCGCCGCCGCAATCGGCAGCATCAGCCAGAACGACACCTGGAAATGCACGAGGTCGCCGCCGGTGTCGTGATAGCGGGCGACCAGGTGCAGCCACTGGAACGGCTCCCAGAAAGAGCTCCACTCGGGTTGCAGCTGCCACGAGCTGGCGATGCCGTAGGCGTAGGCGCCGATCGCAAAAAACGCCGCGTAGCCGAGGTCGAGCAGCCCGGCCATGCCGACGACGATGTTGAGCCCGAGCGCCAACGCCGCGAAAGCCAGCGCGTTCGCCGCCGAATCGATGTCGGCGTCGTTGCGGACCAGCAGCGGAAACAGCAGCGCCGCCGCGGCGACGCAACCGATGCCGAGGCGGGCCCGGTTGCCGGGTCGCATCAGCGCGATCGATCGGAGCCCCGGTGCCCTCGCCCACAACGCGTGCCGCGGGCCCGCGACCCCAGCCGGCGGCGGCTTGCCGATCTCGGCCATCTCAGGGTTGGACCCAAATAACTCGAGCAACATAAACCATGTACTCGTCGTTCCCGCGAAAGCGCAGGGCTGTCCGGGGGATCGTTGGTGGCAAGGATGCGGTGTTCCGGCCCGCTCTTCGACAACCCAAAGCCGTCTTGCGCGGGCTTGTCCTGCGTGTCCACGTCTTCTTTTCGGGCGCCCGAAAACGTGGATGCCCACGGATCGAGTCCGTGGGCTGAAGGCCCACGGGTCAAGCCCGGCCAAGACGAAATGGGGGGAGCTGATCCTGCTTTTTTGCGACCCCAAAATTTTCCGCGGACAGCCCTGCGCGAAAGCGGGAATCCAGAGCCGTAAGAGTTCGGGCAGCTGCTCTGGTCCCCCGCTTTCGCGGGGGTGACGGTGACCTGTTGAAATAACTTGCTTCATTTCGAATGGGCGATCACGACTTGGTCGGGGTGGCGCGGCCGAACAGGCCGGTCGGCACAAACACCAGAACCAGGATCAGGATCGAGAAGATGATCACGTCGGTCCAGCGCACCGCGATCAGCTGTCCGCCCAGGCTCTCGATCAGACCGATCAGGATGCCGCCGACCATGGCGCCGCCGACGCTGCCGATGCCGCCCAGCACCGCGGCGGTGAAGGCCCGCAGACCGGCGGTGTAGCCGATGATGAAGCTGGTGAAGTTGTAATAGAGGCCAAAGATCAGCGCCGCCGCCCCGGCCAAGGCCGAGCCCAGAAAAAAGGCGGTGACGATGACCCGGTCGACCTCGACCCCCATCATCCGCGCCGCCTCGGCGTCCTGAGCGGTCGCGCGCATCGCCTTGCCGAGCCGGGTGCGATGCACGAACAGGTGAAGCGCGATCATCAATGTCCCGGTGACGCCCCAGATCAACACCTCGCGCAGCTGCAGGGTGACCTCGCCGAATTGCCAGCGGACCACCGGCATCGGGTTCGGGTAATTCTTCGATTCGGCGCCGACGGTTAAGAGGATGATGTTGAACAGGATGTAGGAGACGCCGATCGTCGTGATCATCGCGGCCGGGCCGCGCACCCCGCGCAACGGCCGCAGCGAGATGCGCTCGATGGCGACGCCGAGCCCGCCGGCGGCGAGCATCGTGACCGCGAAGGCAAAGCCGAGCGCGCCGGCTAACGCCAAGCCGGTCAGGACCTGGCCCTGGCCGGAGATCCCGAGCAGCTCGAGCGCCCACATCCCGACAAACGAGCTGACCATAAATACGTTGAAATGGGCAAAGTTGATCAGCTCGAGGATGCCGTAGACCAGGGTGAAGCCGAGCGCCAGCAGCGCATACATCGCCCCCAGGCTCAGCCCGTTGATGACCTGCTGCAGCAGCACCCCGTAAGTGGTCATGGCGCCGCCCGGATGCTTACGAGCTCGCCGGCGCCACCCCCATATATTTGTATTGGTGGAGCACGTCGTCGAGCGGATACTTGTCGTTTTTGGTGATCTGGAAGACGCTGACCACCCGGTTCTCGATGTCGCCGTTGGCGTCGAAGCTGACCTCGCCCTGCAAGGTCTTGACGTGCGATTCCTGGATCGTATCGCGCACGAGGTCGCGGGTGACTTCCTTGCCGGAGGCGGCGACCTGCTTGATCGCGGCGAGAATGACGAGGGCGCCGTCATAGGCGGTGATCGAATAATTATCGGGCTGCTTGCCGTACTTCTTGGCAAAACTCTCGATAAACGGCGCCGCGTCGGGGTTTTCGACCACGTTGGGGGAGGCGGTCGTGGCATACCAGCCCTGAGCCGCCGGGAAACCCGCGCCGGTCAGGATCTCGGCGCCATAAACACCGTCGCCGCCGCTTTTGATGATGTTGGGGACGATGTCGTAGGATTGCTTGACCACCTTGACCCCGGCCTGGCCCACGCCGCCGTAGTAGAGCGCATCGGGACTGAGCGATTTGATCTTGGTCAGGGTGGTCGTGTAGTCGGCTTCCTTCGGGTTCAGCTGGTCGCGGCCGAGCACGTTGATGCCGCGTTTCTTGGCCTGCGCCTGAAACGCGTCGGCGAGCCCGACCCCATAGGCGCCGCTGTCGTCGAGCACGTAAACCGACTTTACCTTCAACACGTCGGCGAAATAGTTCGCCATGTTCGGCCCCTGGAAGGCGTCGGTGGTGACCGTCCGGAAATAGACCGCCTTGCCCTTGGGGCGGTATTGGCCGGCGAATTTCGGGTTGGTGATGTCGGGGTTGGTCGAGCTCGGCGTGATCGTCGCCAGACCGCCCTGGCTGAGGATCGGCGACATCGCCTTGCCAGAGCCGCTCATCTGCGGCCCGATCGCGGCGACGACCGAATCGTCCGACACCATCTTGCGCGCATTGGTCGCCGCCTGCGCCGGATCGTACTGGCCGGCAGTCGCGGTGCCGTCGTCGAGCAGCAGCACGTCGATCTTGTAGCCGGCGACCCCGCCATTGGCGTTGGCTTCGTCGAACGCCAGCATCGCACCGTCCTTGATCAGCTCGGCGTCGTGCGCATCGGCCCCGGTAAACGGCAGGTTGATGCCGATCTTTACGGTCTTGTCGGCGGCGAAACTCGCGCCCGAGCGTGCGGCCAAGGCCCCGACGAGGGCGGTTGTCGACAGGTTGATGATCAGAGCGCGGCGCGACAGCATGTTCGACCTCCCCGGTTCGAGGCTTCTATCGTTGCCCCAGCAAATGTCGTGCCGAACCCCGGCATGACGGCGAGGCCGCCAGATTACCCGATCTTGCGCCGCGGATCAGCGTCCTCTGTTTTATCGGGGCCGGCAGCGCCGGGCTTGAGGAGACCGGCGACCAAGGTGCCCAGCGAGGGCGCCTCGCCTGGGCGGAAATCGACCGGGCGGCACAAGGCCATGGCGACCAGACCGAGGCGCGCCATCTTTTGCGCGGCATAGGCGCTCTCAGCGGCGTTGGCGCTGATGCGCTCGAGGACGGCGCCGCCGAGCTGCTGGACCAGCACCCCGCCGACGACATCGACGGCGCCGACGAGGCCGGCGCCGCCGACGAGCCGGCGCAGCAGATGAACGGTGCCGGCGAGCCCCGGGCGCTGGCCGTAGATCTCGGCGATCTCGCGGATCAGCCGCATCGCGCGCGCGGCAAAGAACAAGGTGTCGGTCAAGACCGTCGGGCTCACCGCATTGATCGCAAAGGCCTGCGCCGAGGCGCGGCGGATCGCGTGCTGCGCCAGCCGGTCGGCCGGGGCGAGCACGAAGCGGGAGAACAGCTCGAGCGCATCGCCGCCGCTGTGGTGCGGTTCGAGGACGGCGCGATAGCTGATGACCGGGCCGGCCAGCAGCGGGTCGCGCGCGAGGATCGCCGCCGCCTCGTCGAGCTCGCGCTTGAGCTCGCCGGCCAGCGCCGACGGGATCAGGCGGCGCAGCCGCTCGGCCGAGCGCAGGCGCATCAGCCCGCGCAGCTCGGAGAAGAGCCAGTAAAGCGCGCCGCCGGCCCCGGCCGCGACCGCGACCGCGGCGACGACGCCGAACCCGATGCCGCGCTCAAAGGCTCCGCCCAAGAACTGGGCCAGGTCGATCGCGGCGACGCCGAGCACCAGCACTCCGATCCCGCTCGCGGCGACGGCGATCGGCGATGGAAATCCACCGCGCGACGGCAGCGCCGGGCTCGGCTCGGGCATCGGCGGCAGGCTGAGATCGAGCCGGCCGGTTTCCTCGGTTTCGAGGATGCGCGGCCGCAATCGCTCGGTCCGCAGCTCGGTTCCGGTCGTCATATGAAAATGTCCTCCACGACAGGATCAAGCATACAGGATCAAGCATGTTGCTGTCGCTCATACAGGATTGCGGTCCTCGCCGGCAGATGCGGGGTCGCCATTCAGGCTCCGGGCCGCCGTGCCGGCTGCTGTATCGCGGGCCTGCCCGCCCATATCCTGGATAGATCTCGCCGGGCTGCGCTGCGGCGAGTAGAGTGGAGCAAGGTGGCTCATCTCCGGAGAGGATCGCAATGCCCGAGGCGAGAACCGAACAGCGCGCGGCGGGCCCGCGCTTCGAAGAGCTCTTGGCGCGCGCCGAGGGGCTGATCCCGGTATTGCGCGAGCGCGCCGAGCGGGCCGAGGAATTGCGCCGGCTGCCGGACGAGACCATCGCCGACCTGCATTCGAGCGGCCTCTTTCGCATGCTGCAGCCGGCCCGCGTCGGCGGCAGCGAATTGCCCTACCGCGCGCTGTTCGAGCTTTCGGCGGTGATCGGCCGTGGCTGCGGCTCGACCGCCTGGGTGCTGGCCAACCTCGCCGCCCATCATTGGCTGCTCGCCATGTGGCACCCCGAGGCGCAGGACGAGATCTGGGGCGAGTCGCCCGACAATTTGATCGGCTCGGCATTGATCTTCCCGCGCGGGCGGGCGCGGCGAGTGCCCGGCGGCTATCGGCTCAGCGGCCGCTGGCCGTTTTCGAGCGGCATCGACGCCGCTCACTGGGCGATGATCGGCGCTCTCGTCATCGACGAGGAGACCGGCCAGAGCGAGCCCCGCATTTTCCTGCTCCCGGCAAGCGACTATACGATCATCGACACCTGGCAGGTGATCGGGCTCAGCGCCACCGGCAGCAAGGATGTCGAGGTCGCCGACATCTTTGTTCCGGCCTACCGCACCCTCGCCGCCGAGCGGATCACGGGCGGCCCCAATCGGGGCAGCGTAGTCAATCCCGGGGCGCTGTATCAGCTGCCGGCGATCAGCCTGTTCGGTTTCGCGATCGCCGGAGTCTCCCTCGGCATCGCCCGCAGTGCCATCCAGCACTTCGCCGAGTCGACCCGCACCCGGCTCAGCGTGTACACCGGACGGAACCTCGCCGATTTTAGAAACTTGCAAGTCCATCTCGGCGAGGCGGCAGCATCGGCCGACGCGGCCGAAGCGATCTCGTTGCGCGATTGCGACGAGGCGACGCGGATCACCGAGGCCGGTGTGGTGCCGAGCCTCGAGCAAAAGGCGCGCTATCGCCGCGACGGCGCCTTTGCCGCGACGTTGTGCACCCGGGCAGTCGATATTTTGTTCAGTGCAAGCGGCGGCGGCGCGATCTACGCGCAAAACCCGATCCAGCGCGCCTTTCGCGACGTCCATGCGGCCAACGCGCATTACACGCTGACCTGGGACGTCAATGGCGCGATCTATGGCCGGGTGGCTCTAGGGCTGCCGCCCGAAGTGTCGCTCTGAGAAGACCGTGGGGATCGACCGTGCGAAACAACAACCAGCAAACCGCAACCCCCAAACCCGAAATTCCGGAGCCCGAGCATCCCGGCAGCCACGCCGCACCGGTGAAGGCGACCTCGGGCGAGGGATTCGAAGCGCGCGATTTCCGCAACGCGCTCGGCACCTTTGCCACCGGAGTGACAATCATTACCGCCCGCGGCAAAGACGGCGGGCTCTACGGGATGACCGCCAACTCGTTCACCTCGGTGTCGCTGACGCCGCCGCTCGTCCTGTGGAGCGCGTCTCTCTACGCGCAGAGCCTGCCGGCGTTCCAAGAGGGCTCGCACTTCGTCGTCAACATTCTTGCTTACGACCAGATCGAGCTGTCGAACAAATTCGCCCGCACCCATGACAACAAATTCGCCGAGATCGACCATATAATCCCGGAATGCGGGGCTCCGGTGCTGATCGGCTCCGCCGCACATCTCGAGTGCCGCAACGAGTACCGGCACTACGGCGGTGACCACATCATCTTCGTCGGGCATGTCGAGCGCTACGCCTACACCAACAGGCCAACCCTGTTGTTCTGCCGCGGCAAGTACATGCGCGGCGAACCGCTGCCGCCCGGCTGAGAATGGACCGGCAGCGGTGAAATTCTGACGACCGCAACCGCCGGCGGGGGCCGCTGAGACCGCTGTCCGGTCTCGTTCCGCGGTCGGTGGAGCCCAAGCCCGGAGGCTCTGCGCTTTCGACGATCAAGAATTGGGCCGCCGGTCTCTCGGCGGCTTCAGGCGTGCGACCGCACCTCGCCAGCGGCGGCTGTGAGCGCTTTTCCACACGCCCGACATCGCCTCGAACGCGCTCTACTCGCGATACACATCAACCAATTCGCGGGATAAGAGCATTCATGATTGTGACTCCATCTAGTATAGAATACGGTTAAGGTGCTTGAAAGGCGTCAACACTTCGACCGAAAAGTGTTGACTTGGTGGCGGGCATGGATGACTTTTGCGCGCCGGGCAGTGCTGCCCGATGTCAAATTGTAAATGCAACGTAACGGGAGGACTCAATGCTTCGATCTCAAAGATTTATTAGTGCCTTGCGCCGGAAAAATTTCGGGCTCGCGGCGCTGACGGCGGCGGCGACTGCCACGGCGCTGCTGCTGGCCGGGACCGCCGCCTGGGCCGCCAAGCCCGAACGCGACGGTCCGGTCCGGTTCCTCTTCTCGGTTCCGATCCCGGTGGCTGCCGCGAACACAACGGGCGGGCTGTTTTCGTGGGACATCAGCTTTGTCGACCAGACAACTCAGACCGACTACGTTGCGGATCGCTCCAATAAAGCGATCGATGT
Organism: uncultured Alphaproteobacteria bacterium; assembly: GCA_963703855.1. Lineage (GTDB taxonomy): Bacteria > Pseudomonadota > Alphaproteobacteria > ATCC43930 > CGMCC-115725 > AP-15. The sequence goes on along the minus strand of CAVPFW010000014.1, from coordinate 24,207 downwards.
CGTCAACGCCAAGACCGGCAAGTTCGTCAAATTTATCTCGGCGACACCGCCGTTCGCCGGGGTTTCGTCCGTGAGCGCCGAATTCTCCGGCCCGGACGGTGTCCTGACCGCGCGCGGCTGCATTGTCGCGACCGACGCCAAGAGCCGCGTGGTCTCGTTTACAGCCGGAGGCTCGCAGGTCAGCAACGTCTCCACCGGTGCGGCCGACGGCTCCCGTGCGGATGAACTGGCGTTTGACCCGAAGGATAACTTGCTGCTGGTCATAAACCCCGGCTTCACCGTCACGCCGTTTGGCACCTTGATCAGCATCAGCGCAAGCTGCAAGCTCACCGTCGGGAAGAAGATCCCATTGCCCACTGCCACCGGTGGCGCCGAGCAGCCGCAGTGGGACCCGGGCACGCAGCGGTTCTTTCTTTCGATACCGGAAGTGAGCCACATCCCTCAATTCGGAGCGGTCTTCCGCATCAATCCGTTGACTGCGGTGGTCGACGCGATGGTTTCGTTGACCTCCTGCTCGCCGGCCGGTCTCGCGCTCAACCCGAATAATCATACCCTGCTGGTCGGCTGCAGCGTCGTCTTCGATATGGCAGGCAGTCCGTGGAGCGGCACCGATACGCTCACCGCCGCGCCGACCCAGCAAATCATTGGCACCGACGGCTTCATCCAGGCGATCATTCCAGGCGCCGGGCCCAGCGACGAAGTGTGGTACAACGGCGGCGACGATCACTTCTACACCGGGTCCTCGGGTAGCCCGCTTGCTCCCTCGGTCATCGTCAAAGGTGCTACAGCGGTATCGCAGGGTGCCGCTATCCTCGGCGTGCTCGACGGAACCAGTCAGAGGCTGGACCAGCTGGTGCCGACCTTCAACGTGCCGGCGGTGGCTGGAAAACACCCAGCAGGCACGGCGCACTCGGTGGCTGCTAATGCTACGAATAACTGGGTATTGGTGCCCTTGGCCGCCGACAACGTCTATCCAGGATGCCTGACGGGATGCGTCGCGGTATATGGTCGGAAGGACATCGACCTCGCCGGCGCCGGAGACTAGCTCTTCACGAGCACTGCCGGCAGGCTGTGGCCCGCCGGCAGGGCATTCCAGACAGGAACGCGGGCCCCGGCCCGCGTTTTCTGTTGGTTGGGGACGCCGACGGCTCTGCCGATGCGCCGCGCATCTTGCGCGCCGCCGCCGGGCTCGCCTCGCCCGGCGGCCGATCGGCGATCAGGCGCTTTGTTCGGCTTAACAGAAGGCGCCGATGCTGCTCTAATGGCGCCGGGGTGGGAATACCAGCAAAGGGGGCCGGAGATGGCGCGATCGTCCGCGCGCGCCGGTTGCGCGCCCACCGCAGCTCGGCCCCAAAATTGACCCGCTGACCCGCGATGGCGATTTCACTCGAACTCGCGATCAACGCGATCATCGCCGGTCTGTTGCTCGGCGGCTTTTACGCCGCAGTCACGGTCGGGGTGACGATCTCGTTCGGCATGCTCGACATCGTCAACATCGCCCATCCGGCCTTCATCATGCTCGGCTCGTTCGTCGCCTATACGATCAACACGATGTTCGGTCTCGACCCGGTGCTGATCGGCGTTGCCATGACACCGCTGTTCTTCCTGCTCGGAATGGGGGTCTACCAGGTCTATTACTATGCCTTTGAGCGCCGCGGCGAGGAATTGATCCAGGGCCTCGCCTTTTTCTTTGGCCTCTTGTTCGTCGGCGAGGTGGCGCTGATCCTGATATTCGGCGTCGACTATCGCTTTGTCGAGGCGCCCTACATCGGCCCGAGCCTGCATTTCGGCTTTGTCGACCTGCCGTTGCGCATGCTGATCCCATTTGTCGTATCCTTGCTGATGGTCGCGGTGCTGCAGCTGTTTCTCGGGCGCAGCTTTATCGGGCGCGCCATCCTCGCCGTGTCGCAGGACCGGCTGGCCTTGCAGCTGATGGCGGCCAATCCGAGCCGGGTCAAGCGCATCGCCTTTGGCATCTCGATCGCCACCGCCTCGGTCGCCGGTGCGCTCCTGATCATCATCCAGCCGGTCGAGCCGTCGATCGGCCGCGACTATATCGGCCGGATCTTTGCGATCTGCGTGCTGGGCGGGATGACGAGCTTCCCCGGCATGGTCGCCGGGGCGATGCTGATCGGCATCGTCGAGAGCCTGACCGCGACATTCTACGGCCCGTCCTGGGCGCCGGCGGTGGCGTTCGGCTTCCTTTTGCTGACCCTCGCCGTGCGCCCCGCCGGCATCCTCGGCCGTTAGGGCGATGTACAACCGCGGCTCGAAAGAAACGCCCTCGACCGCCCCTCTCCCGCATTGCGGGAGAGGGTGCCGGCCCCCGAACTACGATCCGGGGGGAGGCGGGTGAGGGTGGCCCCTGTTGCTCCTGACTTTTTCTCCAACTGGGCAGTAATGTCTATCGATGCCCAACCAGAAAGCTCGCTGGTTCCGGCAGCGCTCGACCGATGCCGAACGATGGATGTGGGCGGCTTTGCGGGGGCGACGCCTGATAAATTACAAATTTGGCCGGCAGCATCCAATCGACCCCTATATCGTCGACTTCGCATGCACCGAGCATGGGCTCGCAATCGAGATCGACGGCGGCCAGCACGCCGAAACGGCTGCGAACCAGAAGCGAGCGGTTTGGTTGGAAAGCCACGGTTGGCGGGTGATCCGGTTTTGGAACAACGACGTCCTCGGAAACATAAATGGGGTAGTTCTTACTGTCCTCCAGGCGCTGCAGAACGCATAAACCCTCACCCTCCCGCCGCTGCGCGACGGGTCCCTCCCTCTCCCGCAGTGCGGGAGAGGGGCTGACTCCGATGAGCGCCGGGAAATTCTGGCTGGTGTCGTTCGCCGTCGCCGCCGGCCTGTTGGTGCTGACGCGCTGGCAAATCCAGAACGAATACTTCTTTTTCGCCGCCTATGTGGTGCTGCAATACGTCGTGCTGGCGACCGCATGGAACGTCCTCGGCGGCTACACCGGCTACACCAATTTCGGCACCGGCGCATTTTTCGCGTTCGGCGCCTACAGCGCGGTCGTGCTGCACAAGCTGACCGCAATGCCGCTGCCGGTGATGATGCTGGTCGGCGGGCTGATCTCGGGAATGCTCGGCTTCGGCATGGGCTACCTGACCCTGCGGCTGAAGGGGGTGTTTTTCGCCATCGCCACTCTCGCCTTGGCGATCGTGGCGCAGACCTTCATCGTCAACTGGGACTATGTCGGCGGGTCGCGCGGCATCTACATCATTCGGCCGCAGCAGGCGCCGCTGTTCGGCGGCTATATCCAATACCTCTATTCCCTGATGCTGATCCTGAGCTGGGCGGCGGTGGCGATCGCGCGCACTATCGAGCGCTCGCGGCTCGGGCTCGGCCTCGCCGCGATCCGCGACGACGAGCAGGCGGCCGAGGCGGCCGGGGTGCCGACCCTGCGGCTTAAATTGATCGCCACCACGATCAGCGGCGCGCTGATGGGAATGTCGGGGGCGCCGTTGCCTTATTACGTGACCTATCTCGACCCGACCTCGAGCTTCAACCTGTCCTACGCGGTCAACAGTGTGGCGATGCCATTGATCGGCGGCATGACCAGTTGGATCGGCCCGATCATCGGCGCTGTCCTGCTGGGGACGATCCAGCAGGTGGCGACGGTGACCATCTCCTCGGCGCTGAACCTGTTGATCGTCGGGCTGCTGCTGATCGCTTTCGTGATCATCGCGCCCAACGGGATCGTCGGGCTGGTGCAGGCGCGCCGCCGCGCCCGGAGGCGCTGATGCCCAAGGCGCCGATGCCCGAGGCCCTGATGGCCGCCGCTGTGCCGCCGCCGCTGCTCGAAGCGAGCGGGCTCGGCAAGCGTTTCGGCGGGTTCGTCGCGCTCGACAATATCGACCTCGCCGTCGCCGAAGGCGAGAGGCTCGGGCTGATCGGCCCCAACGGCTCGGGCAAGAGCACCCTGGTCAACTGCCTGTGCGGCACCCTGCGCCACGACAGCGGCACGATCGTCTTCGCCGGCCGCCGACTCGACGGCGCGCCGGCCTACAAGCGCACCCGGCTCGGGCTCGCGCGCAGCTTTCAGCTGCCCAAGCCGTTCCGCACGATGAGCCTCGTCGACAATCTGCGCATCCCGCTGCTCTATGCGGTCAATGCCCGGCCCGGGCCGCACCTCCACGCCGCGGCGGTCGAGGAGCGTTGCTTGCAGCTGCTCGACGAGGTCGGGCTCGCCGACAAGGCGCGCCGGCTGCCGCGCGACCTGACCCAGGTCGAGATGCGCAAGCTCGAGCTCGCCCGCGCGGTCGCCAGCGCGCCGCGGCTGCTGTTTGCCGACGAGTTGATGGCCGGGCTCTCGCCCTCCGAAGTCGAGGAGATCCTGGCGGTATTGTTCCGCCTCAACCAAGCGGGGATCACGATCGTCCTGATCGAGCACATCATGCGCGCGGTGATGAGCTTTTCGACCCGGCTCGTGGTGCTGGTGGCCGGCCACAAGATCGCCGACGGGGCGCCGCAGGAGGCGATCCGCAACCCCGAGGTCGAGAGGGCGTATCTTGGCGAGTAGCCTTTCGATCATCGGCGTCGACGCCGGCTATGGCGCGGTGCGCGTGCTCGACGGCGTGTCGCTCGAGGTGGCCGCGGGCGAAACCGTGGTGCTGCTCGGCACCAACGGCAACGGCAAGAGCACGTTGATGAAATGCGTGATGGGCATCGTGGCACCGATGGCCGGCACCATCGTCGCCGAGATCGACGGCCGGCGCCACGACCTCGTCGGCCGCTCGACCGAGGAGATCGTCGATCTCGGGATCAGCCTGGTGCCCGAGGGTCGTCGCCTGTTCCCGAAGCTGACGGTCGAGGAGAATTTGCTGCTGGGCGCCTTCCGGCCGAAGGCGCGGGCCGAGATCGCGCGCAACCTCGAATCATCCTACGCGACGTTTCCGGCCCTGCGCGAGCGGCGCCGTCAGCTCGCCGGCAGCATGAGCGGCGGCGAGCAGCAGATGCTGGCCCTGGCCCGCGCGCTGATGTCGGCGCCGAAGATCCTGCTGATCGACGAGCCCTCGGTCGGCTTGGCGCCGGTGTTGGTCAAGCGCACGATCGAAAAGATCCAGGAGCTGAAGGAGAAACATCAGCTGACCGTGCTGATGGCCGAGCAGAACTTCATCCAGGCGGTCCGCATCGCCGACCGCGGCTACGTCATCGTCCACGGCAAGATCGCCTTCGAAGGCGTATCCGCCGACGCTCTCAACAACAACGAGCTCGTCCGCAAATTCTACCTGGGGCTGTGATCGGCGTTGAGGTCCCGGCGGATTGCGGTCGGCGCTCTTTCGCGGCCCGCTCCCGTTAACCCGCTCCCGTTAACCCGCTCCCGTTAAAGAGCGAGCGCGCGCTTCACCTCGGCGACGAGCTCGCGGTCGTCGATCGGCTTGCGCAGGATCGGCCCCAGCGCCTCGTCCTTGACGCCGGGAATATCATGCCCGGTGATGTAGATGATCCTGATGCCGGGGCGGCGCAGGCGGGCCATGCGACCGAGCGCGATCCCGTTCACCCGGTCGGGCATGACAATGTCGGTGACCAGCAGGTCGACCGGCGACTTCCCCTCCAAAGTCTCCAAAGCCAAGCGGTGATCTGGGGCCACGCGCACCTCGTACCCCGCGCCGCGCAGGATCTTGGCCGAAGCCTCGGCGAACACCTCGTCGTCGTCGACGAAGAGCAGCGAGCCCAGCGGCGGATTCGGAGTCGCAAACTGAACGGCTTTCATGACGCGCTGTGCCTTCGTGACACGCCCTGATGGACCATGCGGGGTCCCGATTTGCCGTTGCGGGGGCAATCGCCAGCGGGTTTGACGACACTATATCGTTGCCGGCGAACCCCCGGCAACCGATAATCTCAGCGGATGTTGCCCAATTTTTGGGCGGATGTTGCCGTGCGGGGAACCGTGCCGTAAACCACAGTGAAGGACAGAGCGGATGGAACATCCGTCCACAACGAATATCCACACCTTGGTCGAGAAACATCATCGGCGACTGCTGGACGGGTGGCTCGACAACCAAAAGCGCGAAGGCGTCCTGCGCAGCGGCCAGATCAAGGAAGCCGAGCTCGCCGACCAGTCGAGACGCTTTCTCGACGAGCTGGGCAAGGGCGCGGCGGCCGGCCGGCTCGACGACATAACCGCGCCGCAATGGGCCGCGACCCGCGAGATGCTGGACGAGATCGCGCGCGGTCGCGCCGCCCAGGGCTTCACCCCGTCCGAAACCGCGACCTTTGTCTTTTCCCTGAAGGAGCCGCTGTTCGCGCTGTTGCGCCGCGAGGTCGGGGACAGCGTGGAGACATTGTCGCGCGAGACCTGGACGGCGTCGACATTGCTCGATCGGCTCGGCCTCTACACCACCGAGGTCTATCAGAAGAGCCGCGAGGCGGTGATCCGGCGCCAGCAGGAAGAGCTCCTCGAACTGTCGACCCCGGTGATCCGGCTGTGGGACGGTGTCCTTGCCCTGCCTTTGATCGGGACCCTCGACAGCGCCCGTACTCAGACCGTCATGGAAAGCCTGCTGGAGCAGATCGTCGCCTCGGGCGCGGAGATCGCGATCATCGACATCACCGGGGTGCCGACCGTCGACACCTTGGTCGCGCAACACCTGATCAAGACCGTCTCGGCCGCACGGCTGATGGGCGCCGATTGCATCATCAGCGGCATCCGTCCGCAGATTGCCCAGACGATCGTGCATCTCGGCCTCGAGCTCGACGTCGTCTCCAAGGCGACGATGGCGGACGCCTTCGCGCTGGCGCTGCGCCGCCTCGGCAAGACTGTCGTCGACCGCGCCCAGCCGGCGCCGCAAGCGGATTAGGGCGCCATGGGCGAGATCCCGATCCTGCAGATCCGCGATTGCCTGCTGGTCTCGATCCAGGTCGACATGCACGATCGGCTCGCCTTGGCGCTGCAGGACGATCTGACCAACCGCATCGTCGAAAGCCGCGCGCGCGGCGTCATGATCGACATCTCGGCGCTGGAGATCGTCGATTCCTTTATTGGCAGGATGCTGAACAATATCGCGGGCATGTCGCGCGTGCTCGACGCGGTCACCGTTGTTGTCGGGATGCGCCCCGCGGTGGCGATCACCCTGGTCGAGCTCGGTCTGACCCTGACCGGCGTCCGAACCGCGCTGAATGTGGACAAGGGCCTCGCCATGATCCGACGCGTCATCGATGGCGAGGAGGGCCCGGGTGCCGGTCGACGCCAGTGAGACCATCCCGGTGCAGACCTCCGACGACGTGGTCAGGGTTCGCCAGACGGTCCGCGCGCTGGCGGTCGGCGCCGGGTTCAGCCTCGTCGATCAGACCAAGATCGTCACGGCCGCGAGCGAGATCGCCCGCAACACGGTCGATTATGGCGGCGGGGGTGCCCTCCGTCTCGAGCTGCTGCGGGAAGGCGCGCGCCGCGGCGTTCGTCTGACCTTCGCCGATCGGGGGCCCGGCATCGCCGATCTCGAGCAAGCCATGACCGACGGCTTCAGCACCGGCAGCGGCTTGGGGCTGGGGCTCAGCGGCGCCAGGCGGCTGTGCAATGAGTTCCAGGTGAAATCCGCGCCCGGTCAAGGGACTATCGTGACTTTGGCGCGTTGGCGATGACATGAACACGCCGATCGCCGATCCCAGTCAGATAAGCGGAGGACGCCGGCTGGCGGTCGAATTCGCCCGCCGGAGGGGAGCCGACGACGCGACGCTCGCGCGGATCGCCCTGGTCGCGACCGAGATGGCGACAAACCTGATCAAGCACGGCGGCGGCGGCGCCCTGGTCGTCGACGTTTTCGACGACGCCGATGGACGGGGCATCGAGCTGTTGGCCCTCGACAAGGGCGTCGGCATGGCCGATGTGCGAAGCTGCCTCGCCGACGGATACTCGACCGCCGGCAGCCCGGGCACGGGGTTTGGCGCGATCAGGCGGCAATCCGACCGGCTGGCGGTTTTTTCGCGCCCGGGGATGGGCACCGCGGTCATGGCCCGCTTCGTGCTCGAGCCCGCGGCGCAGGCGCCGCCCGGGACCGAGCTCGGCGCCGTCATCGCCGCTTATCCCGGGGAGACGGTCTGCGGCGATCATTGGCGGTTCGGCGCAAGCAAGACCGGGCGGACCTTGCTGGTCGCCGATGGGTCGGGTCACGGCCCCGAGGCGGCGCGCGCCGCGCTGACCGCGGGGCAGATCTTCGGCGATCACCTCGACGACGACTGCGTTGAGCTCGTCGAGAGGATCCATCGGGGCTTGGCTCCGACTCGCGGGGCGGCTGTCGCGGTCGCGCGCGTCGATGACGGCGGGTCGCTGGTCCGCTTCGTCGGCGTCGGCAATATTGCCGGCACCTTGGTCAGCGATGGCGACGTTCGCCGCATGGTCTCGCATAACGGGACCGCCGGGCATGTCGCCGCGCGCATCCGTGAGTTCGCCTATCCGTTCACCGGCATCGCCCTCGTCATCCTGCATTCCGACGGGCTGTCGACAAAATGGGGGCTCGCCGATTATCCGGGGCTGGCGGCGAGCCATCCTTCGCTGATCGCCGGCATCCTGTTTCGCGACTGCCGCCGTGGTCGCGACGATGTCTCGGTCGTAGCGATGCGGGCTTCATGAGCGACCGCCTGCTGATCCTGGCACTGGAGGGCGAAACCGATGTCGTCCTGGTGCGCAAGCGCACCCGGCGATTGGCCGAGCTCGTCGGCTTCGAGCCGCAGGATCAGACCCGCATCACCACTGCGGTATCGGAGATCGCGCGCAACGCGCTCGAATACGCCGGCGGCGGCCGCGTCGATTTCCGACTGTCGGGTGGCGCCGCCCCACAGCAATTCGAGATCGTCGTCGCCGATCGCGGTCCCGGCATTGCCGATCTCGGAGCGATCCTCGAGGGCTCGCTGCGATCGGCCACCGGCTTGGGAATTGGGCTGATCGGCGCGCGGCGGCTGATGGATGATTTCGCCGTCGAGACCGCGCCTGGCGTCGGAACCACCGTGCGGCTCGTCAAGATCTTGCCGAAACGCGCTCCAGTCATCGACCGGACCGGCCTGAAGCGAATCGCTCAGGCCCTCGCCGCCGAGGCGCCGCCGGATCTGATGGAGGAAATCCGGCGGCAGAACCAGGACATGGTGATCCAGCTCGACGAGCTGAGCGCGCGGCAGGAAGAGCTGACCAGCCTCAACCAGGAGCTTCAGGACACCAACCGGGGGGTGGTCGCGCTTTATGCCGAGCTCGATGAGCGCGCCGACCATCTGCGTCGCGCCGACGAGCTGAAATCGCGCTTTCTCTCGAATATGAGCCACGAGTTTCGCACGCCGCTGAACTCGATCCTGGCGCTGTCGCGCCTGCTGCTCGGACGCGCCGACGGCGAGCTGACGCCCGAGCAGGAGAAGCAGGTTCAGTTCATCCGCAAGGCCGCGGAAAGCCTGACCGAGCTGGTCAACGATCTGCTCGACCTCGCCAAGGTCGAAGCCGGCAAGATCGTCGTCACCCCGATCGAGTGCAGCGTCGAAGGTCTGTTTGCGACCCTGCGCGGCATGCTGCGCCCGCTGCTTGTCGGCGATGCCGTGACGCTTCTCTTCGAAGACCCCGCCGAGGTCCCGCCATTGCTGGCCGACGAAGGCAAGCTGTCGCAGATCCTGCGCAACTTCATCTCCAACGCGATCAAGTTCACCGAACAGGGCGAAGTGCGGGTCTGGGCGGTCTACGACCCCGCTGCCGACGCGGTCACCTTCAGCGTGCGCGATACCGGGATCGGCATCGCCGAGGAAGATCTCGACGTCATCTTCCAGGAATTCGGGCAGGTTGCCAATCCGATGCAACGGCGCGTCAAGGGCACCGGTCTGGGGCTGCCGTTGTCGAAGAAGCTCTCCGAGCTGCTCGGCGGCAGCATCGCGGTCCAGAGCGCGCCCGGCCAGGGCTCGGTCTTCTCGGTGACGATCCCGCGCCTCTGCCCCGGTCCTTCCGGTGCCGCCGAAATTGCCGAGAACTGGCAGGTTCAAGCCGGGCGGATACCGATCTTGACCGTCGAGGACAACCCGGCCGACGCCTTCGCCGTCGAGCGGATACTGGCACCTTCCCGTTATCAGGCCGTCACTGCCCGCAGCGTCGCCGAAGCAAAGCGCGCCCTGCAGCATGTCCGCCCCGCCGCGGTCATCCTCGACGTGGTGCTTTTCGGCGACGAAAGCTGGCGGTTTCTGATCGAGTTGCGGCAGCGCGAGGGCACCGACGACATCCCGGTGCTGGTGGTTTCGTCGGCAGGCGACGAGCGCAAGGCGATCAATCTCGGCGCCGACGAATACCTTCATAAACCGCTCGATTTGCAGCGGCTGATCGGGCTGCTCGACCAGGTGACCGGACAACGCGCGGTGATCCGTGTGCTGCTCGTCGATGACGAAGAGGTGTCGCGCTATCTGGTGCGCCAGCTGCTGCCGCGCCGGGCCTACGACATCAGGGAGGCGGCGACCGGCGCCGAGGGGCTGGGGCGGTTCGAGAGCGACCGGCCGGACGTCATCCTGCTCGATCTGAACTTGCCGGGAATGGACGGCTATCAGTGCCTCGAGCGGTTCTGCGCCGTCGCAGACGTTCCGGTTGTCGTCCTGACCTCGATGATCCTCGGCAGCGAGGAGCGCCTGCGTCTTGGCAATGCCGCGAAGGTCGTCTCGAAATCGGATCTCTCGGCGCAGGTGCTGACCGAGGCGATCGCCTCGGCCCTGTCGAGCACGGGCAAGCCTGCGTCATGACCACCTCGGTAATCAGGCTGCTGGTCGTCGACGATGACGACGCCGGCCGTTACGTCAAAGCGCGTATCCTTGCCGGCCACGGCTACGCGGTAGCCCAAGCCGGGCTCGGTCGCGCCGCCATCGAGCAGGTCGCGGCGGCGCCGCCGGATCTCGTCCTGCTCGATGTCAAGCTGCCGGATATCGACGGCGTCGAGGTGTGCCGGCAGATCAAGGCGGCATTCCCGCACATCGCGGTGCTGCAGACCTCGTCGGCCTTTATCAGCGCGCAGGACCGCGCCGCGGCACTCGACGGCGGCGCCGATTCGTACCTGATCGAGCCGATCGACCCCGACGAGCTGGTCGCCGTCGTCAAGGCGCTGCTGCGCATGCGCCAGGCCGAGCAGCAGCTGCGCCGGCTCAACGAGACCCTCGAAGCGCAGGCCGCCGAGCGGGCGGCCGAGCTCGCCGACGCCAAGCGCCGGCTCGAAGCCGAAAGCGCCAATCGCCGGCAGGCGGAAGAAGTCCTGTGGCACACCCAGAAGCTCGAAGCGGTCGGGCAGCTGACCGGCGGGGTCGCGCACGACTTCAATAATCTGCTGACGATCATCAGCGGCAGTCTCGAGCTGTTGCAGGAGGTCATCGCCGGCACCCGCAAGCTGCCGCGGGAACGGCAGCTAAAGCTGGTCGGAGCGGCCCAGGACGCGACCGACCACGGCGCCCAGCTGACCCGGCAGCTGCTCGCTTTTGCCCGTCGCGGCGTGCTTCGTTCGGAAACGGTCAACCTCAACGCCGTCATCGCCGGCTTTGTGGATTTTCTGCGGCGCGCCTTGGGCGAGACGATCGATCTCGAGCTCGCGTTCGCGCCGGATCTGTGGACCTGCGACATAGACCCGGTTCAGTTCGAGGCCGCCCTCCTCAACCTCGCCGTCAACGCGCGGGACGCGATGCCGGGCGGCGGGCGTCTGCGCATCGAATCCGGCAACCTCCAGGTCGATGACAGCCGCGGCAGCGCCGAGCACGGGCTGACCCCGGGCGCATACGTGCGGCTGCGCGTGTGCGATGATGGCGTCGGCATGGAGCCCGACGTCGTGCGGCGCGCGTTCGAGCCGTTCTTTACGACCAAGGAAGTCGGCCAGGGGAGCGGGCTCGGGCTCAGCCAGGTTTATGGTTTTGTCACCCAATCCAACGGCCGTGTAGCGATCGAGAGCGCGCCGGGCTCGGGTACGAGTTTCACCCTCTATGTGCCGCGCGCCGAGGCAGCGGCGCAGGACAGCGCTGCGCTGGCGAGGCCCGGCGGCGGGCCAGGCAGCGGTACCGAGACCATTCTCGTCGTCGAGGATAACGAGGAGGTTCTCGGCGTCGCCGTGGGGATGATCCGAGATCTCGGCTACCGCGTGCTGGTGGCGGCCGACGGGGTCGAAGCGCTGGCGCTGCTGCGCACCGATGCGCCGATCGATCTGGTGTTCAGCGATGTCGTCATGCCGCACGGGATCAACGGGTTCGCCTTAGCCGCGGAGGCGCGCAGAATCCGCGAGGATCTGAAAGTTCTGCTGACCTCCGGATATCCGGCGAGGCGCGGCGCCGAGGCTCCCTCGGACGATTTTCCGATCATCCTGAAGCCCTATCGCCGCGACCAGCTCGCCCAAACATTGCGGGCAACGCTCGATTCGCCCGTCGGCGCCGAGGGGGCGGCGGCATGGCGTCTGCGCCAGTAGGCGCGGCGACGACGTCGGACCGGATCCGGTCGGCCGCCAAACGCAGCGGCCGGCACCGTTCCGCGTCATACGACGGCGATACCGCCCGCCGTGACCAAACGCCTCAGCCCGGCATCGGCTGTGGGAGAAACGCCCGGCGGCTCGGGCTGCCCGGAGGACCCGTTACCGCAGCAGCGGCATCAGCTTTGCCCAGCGGTCGAGCACCGGCAGGATCTCGTCGGCCTTCTCCGCCGGCAGGGTCACGTTGACCCGCGCCGCGCCGAGATCGCGGAACCGCTTCAGCCGGTCGGCGTCTTCGGGCGCACCGCCCAACGTCACCGGCAACGATGCCGGGTCGCGACCGGCATCGGCCGCCATCTGGCGGAAGCGCGGCATATACTCCTCGGGGTCGCCGCTGCTGGCGTTGGGGTACCAGCCGTCGCCATAGCGGATCGCGCGCCGCGCCGCCCACGGAAAAGCGCCGCCGAGCAGGATCGGCGGCCACGGCTTCTGCACCGGCTTCGGCCAAGTCATCATCGCTGTGACCTCAACGATCTCGCCGTGATATTCGGGCTTGGATTTGGTCCAGATCTCCTTCATCGCCTCCATCTGCTCGCGCATCTTCTGCATGCGCGTGGCGAATTGAGTGCCGTGGCTTTCGATCTCCTCGGCGTTCCAGCCGCCGCCGATGCCGAACAGAAACCGCCCGCCCGAGACCTGGTCGATCGAAGCGACGAGCTTTGCGGTCTGGATCGTGTCGCGCTGGATAACGAGACAAATGCCGGTGGCGATTTTGAGCCGCTTGGTCGCGGCGGCCGCCGCGGTCAAGGTGACGAACGGGTCCATCACGTCGTAATAGCGCTTGGCCAGCTCGCCGCCGCCCGGCGCCGGCGTGCGCCGCGGCACCGGGATATGCGAGTGCTCGGCCGCCCACAGCGAGTCGAACCCGCGTTCCTCGAGCGCCACCGCAAGCTCGGCTGGCGAGATCGAATAGTCGGTGAAAAAGATCGAAGCGCCGAATTCCATGGGTTTGTGTCCTGTTGCCGATTTGCGATCCCGCAAGGGCGTGATCGTAGTCGGATACGAAGGGCTGCTCAACAGCACCGCAAAGCTCGCATCAACATGAGGGAACACCGGCGTTATTGCGCGCCTGCATCGGTCTGAGGGAGCCTGTCAAGCGGCGGTGGTCCCGCGGGCAATCTCGGCGGCGGAGGCCCGCGCCCGGGCGGCGGCGTCGCGGGCCATTTCGGCGCAGAGGCCGGTGTAGGCGGTCGGGTCGAGCAAGGCGGCGATCGCGTTCCGGTCGAGATGTGCGCTCACCCGCGGGTCGGCGGCCAGCAGCTGGGCAAACGGCCGGCCTTCGACAAAGGCCGCCTGGGCCGCCTCGTAGACAACGTCGTGCGCGTGCTGGCGGCCGATCGCTGCACCCAGGTCGAGCATGACCGCCTCGGCCATGATCAGCCCGCCGCCGAGATCGAGGTTCCGGCGCATGCGCTCGGGATCGAGGCGAAGCCCGCGCATCACCTCGACCAGCCGGGCCAGCATGTCGCCGGTCGCGACCGAGGCGCGCGCCTCGGCGCTGTCCATGATCAGGCTGGTGGTGCGGTCGGCCTCGTGCTCGGTCTGCATCGCTTCCAACGCCAGCGGCACGCACGAGCGCACCTCGGCCGAGGCGGCGATGATGTCCTGGCACAGCTTGGGATTGCGCTTTTGCGGCATCGTCGAGCTGCCGACCGTGCCCGGCGGCACCGGCTCCTCGACCTCGCCGAACTCGGTTTTCATCAGGGTGTAGATCTCATGCCCGACCTTGCCGCAGGTCGCGGCCAGCATGCCGAGGATGCAGATGTTCTCGGCCAGGTGATCGGCGATCGTGCGCGCCGGCACCCGCATCGGCAGCATGCCGAGCTCCCTGGCGATGCCGGCCTGCACCGCCGGCCCCTGCGCGCCGAGCGAGGCGAAGGTGCCGGCGCCCCCGCCCAGCATCGCGACAAAGATGCGCGGTGCCGCCTGGTGCAGCCGCTCGACATGGCGGATCATCTCGTCGATCCACACCGCCGGCTTGTAGCCGAAGGTCGCCGGCAATGCGTGCTGGCCGTGGGTGCGCCCGGCGATCGGCATGTCGGCGCCGCGCTCGGCGAGGTCGGCCATGGCCGTCAGCGCCTGCGCGATCAGCCCGAAGAAGACCCGGTGCGCCTGGCGCAACACCAGAAGATCGCCGGTCTGGGTGATGTTCTGGGTCGTGGCGCCCCAATGCACCCAGCCGCCGTGGGGCTCGCCGGCGACCCGGCCGAGCTCCCAGACCAACGGCACGATGGTGTGGCCGGTGCGCGCGAAGCCCTCGTCGATGCGGGCGCGGTCGAGGAGCTCGAGCCGGGCCGCCCGCCCGATCGCGTCCGCCGCACCCTGGGGGATGATGCCCAGCTCGGCCTGCGCCCGCGCCAATGCCGCCTCGACATCGAGCCAGGCTTGCCAGCGGTTTTCCTGGGCGATAAAGCGCGCGGATGCCCGGATCGGATACCCGCGCGGCGGTCGGCAGCTCGTCACTCATCGCATTTCCTCCACAATCCGAAAGCCGCCGGTGCCGCGTTTGCTGACCGTCAAACGCGCCGGCGCTTTTGAATGAAATCGTTGACCTCGGGCTGCGTCCAGGTATCGCCGTGATGACAGAAATCCAGCGGGGCGTCCTTGTTGCGTCGGACCCAATCGATCACCGGCGGCGACATCCGACGGACGACACGAACGGGCAAGCTGTTGGCCGCCACCGGCGGGTGTCAGAAGCCGTCACCGAGAAGCTCGGCTGGGTTCGGCCCGGCTGCAAGAAATATTTGACCCCCGGGCCATGCGCTCCGATCGCCGTCGAAATAAGAATTGAGGCCGTCGCCCATATCGGCACCGGCCGGGGCTGACCCCCTCGCGCGGCGCAGGTTTCCCGGGGCAGCCGCAGCTCCACCTGTTTCTACAAGGAATTTACAGGCTGCCGCTTTGGGATTTACCGCCATCGAGATGTCCCGTATTTCCGCGGATTTCGTTTTCGAGCTGCTCATAAGGGCGCAACATAGGATGTGATTAAGGCAATTTTATCGTCGCCGCCAATATGCCGCCGTGCAGACGGGGATGGATGAGCTGCCCTTCGGGGACCGCCGCCCTGCAACGGCGCTCGGTCTTGCCGCTTGCCTAGTGAACATATATGTTCACTAGGTGACCGGCGCTGAGTTCAGGCGGTGGCTTGGGCGGCAAGGAGCGACCTTCGAGCCGGCAAAGGGTGGCCACATTTGGGTGGTCTTACGCGGCCGCCGCGCGATCCTGCCGATGCACGGCAGCCGCAAGGAGATGAAGCGAGGCACGGTCGCGGCCATCAAGAAGCAGTTGGGGCTCGAGTGAGGTTTGAATGCGTGCCTATCCTGCAGCCTTGATCCCGGATCCGGATGGCGGTTTCACGGTCACCTTCCGCGACGTCCCGGAGGCGATCACCGAAGGCGATACGCGGGAAGAGGCGCTGTTGCGGGCCGAGGACGCTCTCGAATTGGCGCTCGCCATGTATATTGCCGCCGGGGAAGCGCTGCCCGGGTCGTCCAAGGTCGAGCCCGGCGAAGAATTGGTGCCGCTTTCGGCGCTCGGGATGGCCAAGACTGCATTGTACGAGGCGATGCGCGAGCAGCGCGTCGGCCGTGCCGAGCTTGCCCGTCGACTGCGCTGGCACCTCCCGCAAGTCAGTCGCGTGCTCGATCTGCGTCACGCCTCGCGCATGGAGCAAGTCGAGGCGGCACTCGCCGCGCTCGGCCTGCGCCTCGTCGTCGACGTGGCCCGCGCCGCGTAATCCGCGGTGCAGGATGGGTTGAGGGAGGCGCAACCCATCGCGATTGGCCGAGACCGGATATAATAGGCTTCGCAATGCTCAGCCCGTCCTGCGCGCCTTTAAGTCGGCTCTATTGCGCCTAAAGCTTTAGGGTCCCGAAGCTGCGTGCTCAGTAGCCGTAGGATGGGTTAAGCGCCGCGAAACCCATCGCAATGCAGTACAATCGGCTTGATGACGTCCTACCGCCGCAACTTTGTCGCTGGAGGCTCGTATTTTTTTACGGTGAACCTGGCCGAACGTCGATTGCGGCTGCTCACCGACAATATTGAATTGCTGCGCGCCGCATTCCGTGACACGCGACGCAGACACCCATTCGCGATCGATGCTGTCGCTGTGCTGCCGGACCATCTCCATACGATTTGGACATTACCGGAAGGGGACGACAATTTCGCGATCCGCTGGCAACTCATCAAGGCAGGCTTCTCGCGCGGCCTGCCTCAAGGGGAACCAGTCTCGGCCAGTCGCCTACGCAAACGCGAACGTGGGATTTGGCAGCGCCGCTACTGGGAGCACACCCTCCGCGACGAAGGCGATTTTGCCCGGCACGTCGATTACATTCATTTCAACCCGGTCAAGCATGGCCATGTGGAGCGAGTGCAGGACTGGCCGTTTTCGTCGTTCCGCCGCATGGTGCGGCTCGGGTTTTACCCCGAGAACTGGGCAGGCGACCCCAAGGAACGGGAAAGCGGCTTTGGCGAGCGATGATCGGCTGCGCTCGGCCGCACCCACCCGATCATGTAGGATGGGTTGAGCGAAGCAAAACCCATCGCTCGGCGGAGAGCCAACATGATGGGCTTCGCTTTGCTCAGCCCATCCTACGCGCTGCAGCCATCCACGCAACACCAATCGAGAAGTATCCAAGCTAAGCTTTCTTCGCTTTGCGCGACTGGTCTTGGCCTTCGACCCCGTGCAAGCACGCTCGTAACGAAGCGGATGCCATAATGAACGGCCGCTTTGCGTACGCAATACATTGGATCAGTAGCAAGATCCGCGTAGATGGTCGCGATTTTTGTGTGACGGTATCGAATAGTATCCTACGCAGCCATAAAAGACCAATAAAGAACGGCCAGGGCTGTGATAGTCACGGGTCAGAAG
The DNA here is from genome assembly GCA_963703855.1 of uncultured Alphaproteobacteria bacterium. Classification (GTDB taxonomy): domain Bacteria; phylum Pseudomonadota; class Alphaproteobacteria; order ATCC43930; family CGMCC-115725; genus AP-15. The sequence continues at coordinate 6,873 of CAVPFW010000014.1, read as the reverse complement.
AAAATCCCGGTGGACCTGCGATATCGCCGGATCGTTCTCTACCCTTTTGTAAAGAGGCCGATACCACACCCGGTTTTGCTCAGCAGGATATCGACGGGGAGCGGGCCGCCGATCCCTCGTTGAACGGCGGCTGGATCGATGCGCGGATCGGCGGTTATATACGCGGGTGAAAGCCCGATGACCTGGCAATGCGTCCGCCATCTCAGGAACACCAGCCGCGCCTTCGCTCCGCCGGCAGTAGGCCATTCAAGACGGTCGCGATGACAACCAGCGAGGCCGAATGGCACCAGCTTCTTACTTCAATCGTGAGTGATGAAGGCGATAACGCACATCAATCTGAATAGCGTTCTGCCTCGACGACCCCATAAAAAAAAGGGAGTTCACCGCGATGATAAGCCAAATCTGCAGCGATTTTGCTCCTTGAGCGATTTGGCCAGGCTAACCACCTCTATCAGGGAGTTGTACTCTTCCACGCGCGGCAGCGAACGGCAACGAGACTCACGTATCATAACCGCTGGCGGACCGGAAATCCGCCCCAATGGATTTTCGATAACCCCTGAGTCGCGACCTACCCGCGCCCCCGCGCCGCGTGAACGCGTTGAGCACCATTTTTCGCGGATGGGTATTTCGTCTTTCGGCGCCGAGACAAAAGCCCAGAACCGCGGCGCGCTGCCCTTTGTCTGGATCGGCCCAGGTGAATCCGATTGAGAATGGTCGGCGCCCACGTTGCGCCGGCTTCCGTGGTGGGGGACTTCACGCACATAAAATTCTGTAGTGGCAAGTTGAGCTGGCCGGCACAATAGACGGCGTACATGAGCGCGCGCACACCGGCGTCTCCTGTCAACAGAACGCGCGGCCTTCACCAAAGTCCGCCGTACAACACGAGCTGCTTTCGTTGCTGGCGCTTCGTTATGCCGCCGTTATCCCTCAGCAGCTCCTTGCTCCATGTCTCGGTTACCCAGGTTTGGGCCTTCGCCATCGGCTTTCTCGATTATGTGCGCCGATGACGCCCGGTTGTTTTTCGATCCACCAGCCCGTCGCTCTCGATCGCCTTCTGATCCGGATCAGGCGTGCGATCGAATTGTCGGCAGCAGCACCGTATAGACCTCCGCGCGTAAGGGGAAAGCACCCGAAACGGGCCGACAGTGGCTCCGGCAAAAGGCGCCTGAAGGGTAATTCTTTTACCGGCGGCGAGCTGCACCAGCTCAATCAGCACGTCGTATTTTCTTGCGGATCGCCTCCTCGCAATCCGTCGATAGTCCAGTTTTTCTGGCAAAATACGGACGCGGCTGCGTCAGTAAAGTCCCACGGCACGTGCATCCAGAGATTCACGACCGCAGCTCGGCCAGCACCACTCGGAGGCCCGACGCATGATCCGCGTCAGCATGGGTCAGCACCACATGCGAAATGACCGCTTGTCGGCCGAAATGTTTCCGGACGTGTTCGACGAGCGCTTTGCCGAAGTCAAGGTTTCCGCCGTCGACAATTATCAGTTCTATGTAAGAGATGCGTCGCCGTAGCGGACGATGATCGCATCTCCGGGCCGGAAGCGTTCCCCGACCGCGGAGAAACTCAATTTCACAATTCATTCGTAGATCCATAGCAAGTGAGTAATATAACGGCGACGAGAGGTTGAAGGTCTCTCGCGAGTTCCGCGAGATCTGGGCAGCCTTTACAGATCAACTAACACCCCGCTGGTGGCGCCGCAGGTGTCGCATTTGAGGCAGGTGCCGTTGCGGATCAGGGTGAAGTTGCCGCATTCGGCGCAGCTGTCGCCTTCGTAGCCTTTGATGCGGGCGGCGCGGATGCGTTCCAGGCGGAGCGCGAGGGTGTCGTCGTCCGCAGGAGATAAAGGGTCGGCTAGGCGAGGGCGAGGGCGCGGTGGGGCGCGGGCGGCGCCGCCGTGGAGCACGGTCAACTTGTTGCGGACGTAGCCGTTCGAGGTCATGCGCTGCATGAAGCTGAGCTCGCGGGCGGGCCAGGGGTCGGGGCCGGGGGCGGCCTCCGAGGGGTCGTCGCCGGCGGGATCGGGCAGGGTCGACTGGGCTTCGCCCTTGCCGACCGTGTCGGGCAACAGGTCGGCGGGCTCGGCGTGGGCGAGGTCGCCGCGGCCGAGATAGGAGATCGCCAATTCGCGGAAGATGTAGTCGAGGATCGAGGTCGCCATCTTGATCGCGTCGTTGCCCTCGACGATGCCCGAGGGCTCGAACCGGCTGAAGGTGAACGCTCTCGACGAACTCCTCGAGCGGCACCCCGTATTGCAGGCCCATCGAGATCGCGATCGCGAAATTGTGCATCAGGGAGCGGAAGGCCGACCCCTCCTTGTGCATGTCGATAAAGACTTCGGCCAAGCGGCCGTCTTCGTGCTCGCCGGTGCGCAGATAGACCTTGTGGCCGCCGACCGTGGCCTTTTGGGTGTAGCCCTTGCGCCGGTTCGGCAGGCGGCGGCGCTCGCCGCGCTGGACGACCTTTTCGACCACCCGTTCGACGATCCGCTCGACGATCCGCTCGGCGACCAGCGGGGCGCGCTGCGCCGGCGACTGGGCGAACAGCTCGGCCGCCTTGTCGATGCCGTCGGGGTCCTCGGCCTCCTCGTCGTCGCCGAACAGGCTCGCGGCCAAGGGCTGCGACAGTTTCGAGCCGTCGCGGTAGAGCGCGGTCGCCTTGAGGCCGAGCCGCCAGGACAGCCGGTAGGCGTCCTTGCAGTCCTCGACCGTGGCTGCGTTCGGCATGTTGATGGTCTTGGAGATCGCCCCCGAGATGAAGGGCTGCGCCGCCGCCATCATGCGGATGTGGCTCTCGGCCGACAATGCACGGGCGCCGGTGCGCCCGCACGGGCTCGCGCAATCGAACACCGGCAGGTGCTCGGGCTTCAGATGGGGCGCCCCTTCGAGGGTCATCGCCCCGCAGCACCAGGTGTTGGCGGCCTCGATCTCGGCGCGGCCGAAGCCGAGCGCGGCCAGGAGGTCGAACCCCGAAGCATCGAGCGCCGCGGGCGAGATGCCGAGACGCTCGGCGCAGAAGGCTTCGCCGAGGGTCCATTTGTTGAACGCGAATTTGATGTCGAACGCGGAAGCGAGGGCGGCCTCGGCGGCGGCCAGCGCGCGGTCGTCGAACCCGTTGGCCCGCAGGCTCTCGTGGTTGACCGCGGGGGCGCCGATCAGGGTGCCGTGACCGAGCGCATAGCGCTCGATCGCGGCGATCTCGGCAGGGTCGTAGCCGAGCGCCGCCAACGCCTGCGGCACCGCGCGGTTGATGATCTTGAAATAGCCGCCGCCGGCGAGCTTTTTGAATTTGACCAGCGCGAAATCGGGCTCGATCCCGGTGGTGTCGCAATCCATGACCAGCCCGATCGTGCCGGTGGGGGCTATGACCGTCGCCTGGGCGTTGCGGAAGCCGTGCCTTTCGCCCAGCGCCAAGGCCGTGTCCCAGGCCCGGCGGGCCGCGGCGACGAGCTGAGTATCCGGGCAGTTCGCGAGGTCGAGCGGAACCGGCAGGATCGACAGCCCGTCATAGCCCGCGCTCTCGCCATGAGCGGCGCGGCGGTGGTTGCGGATGACGCGAAGCATCGCCGCGCGGTTCAATGCAAACGCGGGGAAGGCGCCGTTCGGGACGAGCCCGGGGTCGCCGGCCATCTCGGCCGAGGCGGCGTAGCTGGCGCCGGTCAGGAGCGCGGTGATCGCCGCGCCCAGGGCCGCGCCCGGGGGCGCTGTCGTAGGCGATGCCCATCGCCATCAGCAAGCCGCCGAGATTGGCGTAGCCGAGGCCCAAGGTGCGGAAGGCATAGGAGCGGCGGGCGATCTGCGGCGACGGGAACTGCGCCATCATGACCGAGATTTCGAGCACGATCGTCCACAGCCGCACGGCGTGGGCGAAGGCCTCGGTGTCGAAGCCGCCCCCCGCTTCCGCGGGGGCAGGCGCCCGGCGGAACGCCATCAGGTTCAAAGAGGCGAGGTTGCAGGCGGTGTCGTCGAGGAAATTGTATTCCGAGCACGGGTTCGAGGCGTTGATCCGGCCGCTTTCGGGGCAGGTGTGCCACTCGTTGATCGTGGTGTCGAACTGCAGGCCGGGATCGGCCGAGGCCCAGGCGGCGTGCCCGATCCGGTCCCACAATTCGCGCGCGGGCAGGGTCTTGGCGATTGTGCCGTCGGTGCGCCGGGTCAATTCCCAGGAGCCGTCGGCCGCGACCCGTTCCAGGAAATCGTTCGATACCCGCACCGAATTGTTCGAGTTCTGGCCGGCGACGGTTAGATAGGCCTCGGAATCCCAATCGAGGTCGTAGGTGCGGAAATCGATCGCGGTATAGCCCTGGCGGGCAAACTGGATGACCCGCCGGATGCAGTTTTCCGGGATCAGCGCGCGGCGGGCGGCGCGGATCTCGCGTTTGAGCGCCGGGTTCTGCGCCGGGTCGCAAGGATCGGCCGCGTCCGGCGGCGGCGCGTGGCAGGCCGCGACGACCCGGTTCAGATGGCGCGAAGCGAGCTTGGAGCCGGCGACCAGTGCCGCGACCTTCTGCTCCTCGACCACCTTCCAGTCGATGAACGCCTCGATGTCGGGGTGGTCGATGTCGACGATCACCATCTTGGCCGCGCGCCTGGTGGTGCCGCCCGATTTGATGGCGCCGGCCGCACGGTCGCCGATTTTGAGAAAGCTCATCAGCCCCGAGGAGCGCCCGCCGCCCGACAGGCGTTCGCCGTCGCCGCGCAGTTTCGAGAAGTTGGAGCCCGAGCCCGAGCCGTATTTGAAGATCCGCGCCTCGCGCACCCAGAGGTCCATGATGCCGCCCTCGTTGACGAGGTCGTCGGCGACGCTCTGGATAAAGCAGGCGTGCGGCTGGGGATGCTCGTAGGCGCTGGTGGAGGCCTCGAGCTCGCCGCTGCGGTAGTCGACGTAATAATGGCCCTGCGCCGGGCCGTCGATGCCGTAGGCCCAGTAGAGCCCGGTGTTGAACCATTGCGGCGAGTTGGGGGCGCCCATCTGCCGCGCCAGCATCAGCCGGATCTCGTCGTAAAAGGCGCGGGCGTCATCTTCGGCGTCGAAATAGCCGCCCTTCCAGCCCCAATAGGTCCAGGTTCCGGCGAGGCGGTCGAACACCTGGCGGGCGTCGGTTTCGGCGCCGGCATGTCGGTTCTCGGTCACGGCCTGGCGGGCGCCGCGGGTCGGCGGCGCGGCGCCACAGCCAGGGCGGCACGCCCTCCTCGGCGATCGGCGCCAGCGCGAGCCGGCACCCCGGCCTTGCGGAAATATTTCTGCGCCAGGATGTCGGCGGCGACCTGGCTCCACTCGGCCGGGACCTCGATGTCCTCGGCCTGGAACACGACCGAGCCGTCGGGGTTGCGAATCTCGCTGGTCGCATTCCGGAACGGAACCGACGCATAGGGATCCCGACCGGCCGTGGTAAACCGTCGCGTAATTTGCATGGCGTCCCCCCCGATAGCGCGCGCTTCTTAGTCCCCCCGCGAAAGCGCGCTCCACCTTGCGCTGTGCAGTTTGGTGCGCAGCGTCAAGGCGATGGAATTATCTGAGCCCGCAGGCGCGCTCGGCCTGCTAATCTTTAACTGCGGCTCGGCTTCGGCCGGTGCAGTTTCGGATCGTACTCTTGGTCGTCCATTAGGACTGCGGCCATTCGCCGGATCGTTTTTAGGGAAGCGGTCTTCGGATTTTTCAGCGCTTTTGCAGCCTTCCCGACCAGGTCGGGTTCGGGCTTCTGTATTCTGGCCACTGCGCACCTCCTTCTGCACGTCGTCAAGCGGTTCAACCATTGAGCAGCCTGAGGCAAAGTTTAATCACCCGCTTTGGCCTCATATCAACACATTTTGTGTCTGGGGACAAATCGGTCACAAGATGTTGCGGCCATGACACTGATCTCGTTTCTACCGGCGCAGCATGGGCGGTAACGCTCGTTCGCGAGGCAGCCGCAGAGGTGAAGCGTCTGGCGCGATCGAGAGCTTTAATCCTGACCCCAGGCAGACTGCTTGCCAAACGCCGAATCGGTTCGCGAAATCGGCGCCAATTCCGCTGCCGACAGGTCGACATCAGAATTTGAAGGGTTCTCCGATCCCGTTCGCGCAGGAAGCCCCACGGCGGGGGGATCACCTGTGAGAGCTAGGCTGTCAGGTCGGTCGCCCGTCGCCTTCGCGATCGCACCTCGGCATGGCATCGAATTCTGCGGATATCGGCGTAACGAGTTAGCCGGCGCCAAATTCTAATCAGCAAACCAATTGCAAGCTCGACTGTCGTTAGCAGGGTGACCAACAGAAGCCCGCCGACGATAAGGAGACCTAGGGTGAGCCAGTCAATACATCCCATCGCTGCCCTTTCCGGCCTCAATAGGTCGAAATGCCGGCCATGCGGTCGAACACCTGGCGGGCGCCAGTCTGGACGCCGCGCGTTCGTTCCCGCTCGCTGCCTCGCAGGCGGCCCGATAGGCGGCGCGGCGCCACAGCGAGGATGGCACGCCCTCCTCGGGAATCGGCGCGAGCCGAGCCGGCACCCCGCCCTTGCGGAAATATCTCTGCGCCAGGATGTCGGCGGCGACCTGGCTCCACTCGGCCGGGACCTCGATGTCCTCGGCCTGGAACACCACCGAGCCGTCGGGGTTGCGAATCTCGCTGGTCGCGGTGCGGAACGGAACCGACGCATAGGGATCCCGGCCCGCCGTGGTAAAGCGCCGTAGGATGTGCATTTCTTACCCCGATGCCCTCGTTTTCTGCCGGCTCGGGCACGGCAAGATCTAGCTTCCTGGCTCACCCGAGCGACTAAATGTAGATGATACCGGTCAGGCAGGCAATTTATTTTGAGGCCGACCGCAAACAGGCACACCATATGTTGCGCCACGGCCACGCTGCGCCGGATCTTGCCGCCGGCACCGGC
>CAVPFW010000013.1:0-65372 GCA_963703855.1 uncultured Alphaproteobacteria bacterium | reverse complement strand
CAAGGCACCATCGTCGCGGTGACAACCGACGGAGTGCCCCATGCCACAGTCGAATGAGCTGAGCCGATCGCTCGCCGCTCTGGATCAGGATAGCACGCTGATTGCCGTTATCGAGATGAGCCAATCGAGCTGGCTGGTTGGCGCCATCGTGCCCGGGATCAACCGCCAGCCGCTGAAGAAGCTCGCCGTGGAGGAGGGGGAGCTGTTGCGGCTGCTGCAGCGCTGGCGCGACGAGGCGGCCAAGACAGGCCGCATGATCACCCGGATCACGGTGGCCTACGAGGCCGGCCGGGATGGCTTCTGGCGGGCGCGATGGCTGCACGGACAGGGCATCGACGCCCATGTGATCCACCCGACGAGCGTCGCCGTGTCGCGGGAGCACCGCCGGGCGAAGACCGATCGGCTCGATACCGAGATGCTGAAGCGCGCCTTTCTCGGCTGGCTGCGCGGCGAACCGGGTCATTGCAGCATGGCGATGATCCCGACGCCGGAGGAGGAAGATGCCAAGCGGCCGAACCGCGAGCGCGAGGGCCTGGTCGGCGAGCGCACCCGCATTGTCAATCGGATGAAGAGCACCCGGGCCCGGCTCGGCATCCGCGGCTTCAAGCCGACCCTGCGCCGGGCGCCGGAGCGGCTTGCCGGATTGCTCACACCGGAGGCTGTCCCGCTGCCCCCGAACACCCTGGCCGAACGGCGGCGCGAGATGGCACGGCTGCGCTTCGTCATCGGCCAGCTTCGGGAGATCGAAGCGGCGCGCCTGCAACAGCTCGAGCAGCACCCTGAACAAGGCCCTCATGCAATGGTCCGGCTGCTGGCCCAGGTCATCGGCGTCGGCATCGAGACGGCAGACATGCTGGTGCGCGAGATCCTGTCGCGCGCCTGGCGCGACCGCCGGGCGGTGGCGCGCTATGCCGGTCTGACCGGCGCGCCGGACGAAAGCGGCGCGCGGCGCCGGGAGAGGGGGCTGGCCAGGGCCGGCAACGCCCGCGTACGCCGCGGCATGATCCAGCTCGCCTGGCGTTTTCTTCTGTTCCAGAAGGACAGCGCGCTGGCCCAATAGCCTGCCCCGGCGCAGGCCGGGGGTATCGGGCGCGCACCGCCGAGGCCCGCGGCACAACCCGCAAGACCATGATTGTCGCCCTCGCGCGCAAGCTGCTGATCGCGCTGTGGCGACTGGCGACGACCGGCGAGATCCCGCACGGCGTCGTCCTGCGTGCGGCGGCGTGAGCACCCCGCCACGAGAGGAGAATTGCGAGCACACGCTTTCGGGCGCCCGTCGGCACTTCGCCGGCGAGCCGTCGATAACGATCCGAGGTGGCGGTGACCCGAGGCAGGCACGGCGTGCACGCCGTCTCAGAGAATGGGCCCGCCGCCCCGGAGCTTCGCCGCCGATGCGCATGGCTGCATCATGGTCGAGGTCCGCACCGGACCTACCGAATACAAGTGTGTGGCGCGATGTTCCGCGCCTGATGGCGAGCTCCCCCTCGGATCGTTCGGCACCGAGCTTTAGCCTGTCCACAGGCTCCAACACCGAGCAGACCCCAACGACAGCGAGCAAAGCCATCGACCCTTTACACGTGACTCCAACAGGCCCCATACAAGCCTGCCCCGGCGAAGGCAGGGGGCTACGACACCGGCGATTTCGTGATGGAGCTGCGCGACAAGGCGGTGAGCCCGCATGTTGCCCAGAACCACAGCGGCCGACGCTCGGCGATTGACGGCCGCACCACTCGTCATCCCGGCTATGAGATCTCCCAGCGCATCCGCAAACGGATCGAAGAGGTTTTCGGCTGGGCCAAGACCGTCGCCGGCTTGCGCAAGATGCGCCATCGCGGACTGCCCAAGGTCGATTGGCAATTCACCCTCGCCATGGCCGCCTACGACCTCGTCCGTTTGCCCAAATTGCTCGCCGAACCCGCGCCATGACACCGCGCCCGCGCCCGAACGCTGGTCCGTATCGGCGGCCCCGCCAGACACCGCCGACCCAGCCGACATTTCCACGGCGTCGCCGCCGTTGACCGGCCGCGGAAGGCGAAGAAGCGCCGGAATCCGCTGTTTTTCCGCATCCTGCTCTCATGTTCGCTGTCAAGGGTTCGGGCGCGATTATTCGGTTCCGCAGCGGCGGAGGATGCCGGCACTGGGGTGCGCATAGCCGGAGACAGGACCCGAAGACGCCGGTTGAACAAGCTCTCATGCGCGGGTTGGTTACCGCATGACCGTGGTTTCGTCTCGGGGCTGCCTCGCCTGGCGAACCTCGCCGCCGCGGCCACCCTCGGCAAGCGCCACGGCGACCGTCGCCTTGTGCACGTCCAACCCGACATAGCTGATATCATCCGTCCGGCCCGTCTCCCATGCATGAGGCTCTGTGCCGGCCACCGGCACAACCCTCGATATTTTGCATGTCGAGAGGCGGGCCGCCGATCACTCAGCGAACATCGGGTCAAGGGTCACCGGGTCATCTTAAGCGCGGTCGTAAGCTGCTCTTGCACGGGGCCATGCGGCTCGGAGCCCCGACCTACCTCCCGATGCCAACGCCCCGCAAGGCAGCCATCATTCGACGCTTACCGATTACACGCCGGTAGGCGCTACGCTTTTGGCATGATACCGGAGATCGACATCTGGCGCGCAGCCAGCCTGATGCTCAAGCGCTACGGCGAGAAAGCGCTCGAGGAAAGCACCGCGCGCGCGATGAGCTTTTCGCTGAGCAGGACCAACGGCGCCGCGGTGTGGCGCCGGATCATCGACGCCGTCGGCCAGCTCGCCAACACGACGCCGTCTGGCCGGCTCCACTGACCACCTAGAATCTCATTCCGCAGCCGGATCGACCCGGGCCGGCCGCCCCCTCCCCCGCGCGCCGAGTTTATTATTGAAAACAGATTTCATCCGCCCGAAATCGAGCGGTTCGCCAATGTCGGCAACGTCAGTACCCGGCGCGGGGATAGCCGACCGGCAATGACAGTGCCCCGCCGCCGAAATTCGACATAGGGGTCAGCGGCGGGCGTCGGGCGCAAGCGCCAGTCCGCTCGTTGCCACCGTACGGCTAAACCCCATGTCGAGCCGGGATCAGAGCAGGGGAGGGGGTCTCGGCGGCGGTCGCCCCTGCCTGCGGCGGCGCGGAATTGCTTGCCGCACTGACGCACGATCGCCGCGGCCGGTCTTAGCGAATACCGACGGCCACCGGTCATCGATGAAGGCGCACTCCGCGACGACTTCCTCGGCGGTCAAAATCGGCGGCATTCCACGGCCGTCGCACCTGCCCGCTCCCGCGCGCTACCTGATATCGAGCCGGTCCATCGTCCAGGGTCGAAGGTAAGCAGCTCCACTCTATCATCATCGATGATATCGCGTCCTACCGCTTTAGCACTTTGGCGATGGCACCGCCGCGCAGGCGAGCGGGCTGCGGCAGGTCGCTGCCCAGCAACGGCCGCAGATACTCTAGGAAGGCGGGAGTGACGTCGCTGCCCGAGGGTGCGATGAACGCATCCGCCATGACTTTGGTCTTGCCGCCAACCTTGGCCAGCTTCACCAGGGCGTAATCGACGGAGTAATCGCCGATCCGCCGGATCGCCACCGAGCCGTCGCACGCCCCCCAGATCGCCTGCTTGACGGCGAATTCGCCGACTTCGCGCGCCTCCCTCCGATCCACGTCCGAGGCGCAGCCGGCGAAGGAGCGTTGGAGATAGCCGAACGTATCGCCGCGCACGCGCTCGATGGCGAGCTTGGATTTGATCTCCTCGCACAGAAGATCGGCGAGCGCGCCGGTGCCGGACAGCTGGACATTGCCGTGCGCATCTTTCTCCACCGTCTCGGCGAGCTTGACCGAGAGCGGCGTTCCGTCCGTGTCGTGGATTCCTTCAGACAGCGCGATGACACAGCGCCCGAGCCTGTCATGGACCGACTTGACCTCGGACAGGAATTTGGCTTCGTCGAAGATGCGCTCGGGCAGATAGATCAGATGCGGACCGTCGCCCTCGACCGTCCGTGCGGCGGCCGATGCGGCGGTCAGGAACCCGGCCTGGCGGCCCATCACGACCGCGACGTAAACGCCCGGCAGCGAGCGATTGTCGAGGTCGGCCCCCATGAACGCCTGGGCCACGAATCGCGCCGCCGAGGGAAAGCCTGGCGCGTGGTCGTTTTCCATCAGATCGTTGTCAATGGTCTTGGGAACGTGGATGGAGCGCAGGTCGTAGCCCTCCTTCGCCGCCTCCTCGCTGACGATGCGCACGGTATCGGCCGTATCGTTGCCGCCGATATAGAGGAACCAGGACGCGCCATGGGCCTTCAGCGACGCGAGGATGTTCCGGCAATAGGCCAGATCGGGCCTGTCCCGCGTCGAGCCCAGAGCCGAGGACGGCGTCGCGGCGATCGCTTCGAGATTGGCGTGCGTTTCAGCCGAAAGGTCGACGAAATCCTCGTTCACGATGCCGCGCACCCCGTAGCGCGCGCCATAGATCCGCTCGATCTGAGGAAAGAATTGCGCTTCGAGCACGGCACCGGCCAGAGATTGATTGATCACCGCCGTCGGCCCGCCGCCCTCGGCGATCACCAGCTTGCCGCGTCGCATTCCCTTTGGCTCCCTGTTGGCCATTCGAGTGAAGCGGTTTAAGCCGGAATTCTCACGGTGTCACGGGAGCCGTCGCTCAGCGTTTGCAGGGAAGGCGATCAGATTAGATCGTCGATTTCGGCATCGTCGAGAACCGGTTTGTCGCCGAGACGGCGGTCGAAGGGGGCGGGTCTGCGTTGACGTTGGCTCGCAGATATAGCTGGGCGGCGCAAAATCCGGAAGATGGCGATCACGTCCCATGTGCGTAGGACGATCGCTAGAGCATCTTGGGACCCGGTGCTGGCGACGTTCCGGCCGCCGACGCCGAGCCAGAGGCGGATCGGCAAGTATTTTCTCGTGGTCGCGGCGCTTTTGCTGGTGCAGATCGGCGCCGGCATCATCATGGCGCATTCCTACTATGATCGGACGAGCTTCTACGGAATCGTCATCTTCTACGGAATCGTCATCGACGACTTCTTGCCCTTCAACTTTCTGCGCGATGTCCACCGTCCTCTTCAGATCCTCCAGGGCTTCCGCCGGTCGCATGATGGTCGACTGTTGATCTGGGACCGAGATGTTCTCATCACTCGTCGGCGGCGCCGAATATGTCCCAGGAGTTGATTGCCGAAGCTGCCGCGCTCCCGTTGCGGCTAGGGTCGGCATCCCGCTATTATGTGCGACTTCGGGACTGGCCGTTGCTCCAGGAAGCCGAACATGACATCGGCTAGCGCCCGCTCTCCGGACGTGTTCCACAGCGCCGCTACCCGTTCGAAGCTGCGCGTGCAAATCCACATCAGGGCCTCCGCCAGATTCCACCAGATCTTCCGGTCGGCCGCGCTGGTCATCCGAGCCCCGTTCCCGGGATCACTTAGGCCGGTGACCATACTAGATCAGGTATGTCAGCCGACGAAATTCCCCAATTTATTGTGCTGGATATGCTGCCACCTTCCGCTATGTCCAGCGAGCAAAGGGGAACTCGTAAACTCTTCCACTTCACGCCAACTCCGCCTCCCGGCTCAATGCAGTCGAGAACTTCTTTTCCAAGATCACCCGCCAGCGCATCCGCCGCGGCGTCTTTCGCTCGATCGCCGACCTGCAGGCCGCCATCAACGCTTATCTCGCCGAGCACAACGCCAACCCCAAACCCTTCATCTGGACCAAGTCGGCCGACGCCATCCTGGCCAAACTCGACCGCGTTCCTGTCTCATCTGAATGCGTCAAAGCACTAGCCCAGGCAAGGTATTCGAGCGCGGCAGCAGTTCAGTCCGCATGGGGTTCGTCCGCGGATCGAAGCCGCCCGGTGCGGCGGATGATTAGCGCGACCGGTAGGCACAACAGCAGCATGAGCGCGCCGAGAATGAAGAAGCTTTCGCTCACGCCCCAACGGTCCGCGATCCCGCCCATGATCGGCGGGATCATGATCGAGGTGAGCCGCTGACCGGTCTGACGCAAGCCCACCACCGCGCCTTGCTGGTGGCGCCCGACCGACCGGGCCTGCACCGACAAGACAACCGGCTGGATCACCCCTTCCAGCCAGCCGCGCACGACCTGGACCAACAGCAGAAGCCCGAAAATCCCGCCGAAAAGCGGGGTCATCGCGATCAGCAGGATCGACAGCACCGTCCCGCCGAGCATCGTGCGCTGCGCGTCGCCCAGACGTATCGCGCGCCCGGCGAAAAGCGCACCGAACCCGCTAGCGATCTCGGCGGCGGCAAATAGGATGCCGATACTCGTGCCGACGAGCCCCACGTGGTGGAGGTAGACGACATAGACCGACGTCTGAATGCTGTATGTCGAGTTTCGCATCGACATGATCGCCATGGACAGTGCAATCGCCGGGATCGCGATCAGCATGATCGAGTTCGAGGTAGTCCGAGGCTCGAGGCCAGGCATCGCGGGCGCGGAACCGCACGCGCCCGGTTCCGTCCTGGCGCGGCGGCGCGAAGAACTCCGCCTCCGGTGCGAACAGCAGCGCGACGGTGAGCACCCCGCCCCACGCGGCCGCGACGAGATAGGCCGGCCACGCGCCGCCGAAATCCCAGACTGCGCCGCCCAGAATCGGCGCCGTGGTCGAGCCAAGCCGGGCGAAGAACGTGAACCTGCCGAGATGCCGGGCGTCGCCCTCGGCGAGTTGGGCGATCAGGGTCTGCGCGCCCGACCAGGCGAACGAAACGGCGGCGCCGTTGAGCAACTGCAGCAGCAACAAGGCCCAAAACCACGGCACCAACGGGAACAACGGCGCCAACACCATGCCGGTCCAGACAAAGAACAGAGTGACCTTTCGCGTCCCGAACCGGTCCATCAACACGCCAATATGGATGGAGAGGAACATGGCGACGATCGAGCGGGCGCCGACAAGAATGCCGATCTTGGAAGCGTCGAACCCAAGCGACAGGCCGTAAAGCGGGATCAGAAAGGTATAGAAATCGACGTAACCCATGCTGAACGGCCCGGCGACGTAAAGCGGCGTCAGCGGGCTGGAGCGGGAAGCGTTCATCCCGGTGGTGTCGATCTCTGGGCGGAGATGACGAAGTGGCAGACCAGGCGCCAGCAGGTCATAATGGCGACGAACGGGCGCCGCACCATCGGATCGGATCGGGAGAAAGGCGAGGGCACGTGCGCGAAATCATCCACGCTCCGATCTCCGGGCTCGATCTCCGCCACCACTACGGGCACCGCCAGACGCCGGCCGTCCGCCCGGGCGGTTTGATCTTTTGCTCCGGCATGGTCGCGGTCAATCCCGAGACCGGCGAACGCGAGCACGGGACCGTCACCAGCGAGGCCCGGCGGATTTCGAGAATCTGAAGTTGTTGAGTCCGCTGGCTCGTCTCTAGTGGTCTGAACGATCTAGAAGATTCCATCGAGGCGCGTCTCGTGCCGTAGTGCGGAAATGCGCAGCGATGTCGAGGTCCGGCTTGGGCCGGGGGATCGGGAGCGGTTGGAGGCGGTCGCGGCCGATCGCAACCGTCCCTAGAAGCATGTGTGGCGGGCGCGGATTATCCTGGCCACGGCCGAGGGCTGCGGCACGGCCGAGGTGATGCGCCGGGCCGGCGCATCCAAACCCTGCGTGGGGCGCTGGCAGCGCCGCTTCATGGAAGCCGGGGTCGACGGGTTGTTGCGGATAAGACCCGCAAGCCCGGCAACGCGCCGGTGCCAGATCCGCTGGTGACGCGATTGCTCGAGCGCACGCTCGGCGATCCGCCGGCGAGACCAACCACTGGACCAGCCGGGCGATGGCCGGCGCCATGGGCCTGGCGATCAGCACGGTGCAGAAGATCTGGCGCGCCCATGGCCTCGCACCACATCGGCGGCGGACCTTCAAGCTCAGCCGCGACCCGCAATTCGCCGCCAAGCTGCGCGATGTCGTCGGGCGTTACGTCGACCCGCCGGCGCACGCGGTGATGCTCTCGGTCGACGAGAAGAGCCAGATCCAGGCCCTGGATCGCACCCTGCCCGGCCTGCCGATGAAGCGGGGGCGGGCCGGGACGATGACGCACGACTATATCCGGCACAGCCTGCCCCGAGCGAAAGCCGGGGGCACGGCGACGCCGATCCACTAGCTTCAACCAACCGGGTATTCGCCCGCAGCTTGGACAACCTTCAGGCACAGTTGTCGGGAACGACGCACGACTGATTTCGTGAAGCACGACAATCAATCGTTCGGACGATCCTATGTTCATTGCGCGTTCATCCAGTTTTCTGATCCCGTCACTTTAACGGACACATCCGAAAAGGAAATCCGCAGGGGCTTTCCGTCCGCCGTTCCGTGGTGATCCGTTGAGATGAGGAGTGGGCCAGCCTTCTTGTAGTCCGCCCACGTCGCGATCACGACGCTGGGCTTCTTGGTTCCGCCCCGGTGGTAGATGAACTCCTCGACTCGCTTGTCGACGCCAACGTAGAGTTCCCACGTGTCGCCGGGCGTGTAGCCACCCTCCGAGGGGTATTTCACCACGACCCGTTCAGCGGAGGCGTTCCCTAAGGGCAGTTTGTGCATGCCCTCATCGGTCACCGTCGCGCCGCGGTCCCATGCGACGTGCAACGGGAAGAGCAACCAATACTGATCGTTGATGAATGCCGGATCGATTTCGTTCTTTATGGCATCGCTTTGGTTGCTGGGCTGCGAGCGCTGATACGTAACCTTCATCGGTTTGCCTTCCTTATCTTTCCCCTCGTAAGAGACCGTGCCGGTCTTCGGGTTCCATTCCCACGTGCGAGAAAGTTTGACACCAGGAAATTCCGCATTGAAGGTGTAGCGGATTCCCTCGATTTGCCCAAACGAATCGAGGCCGTAGGTCTTGGCCATCTGTTCGGCAATAGGTGGAAGCTGCTGCGCCCAAGACGTCGCAGGGAGGATCAACACCAGCATGCTGAAGGCTAAAAGGCGGATCACATCGAGGCCAGTCTGCTCCAGCTTGGAGTTACTCATTCGACATGCTTTCTCAGACGTTCTCTTTATCCTGTATCTCCCGGTTGCCCGGGGATGTGGGGTTATGTCGCCTCGGCCGGCAACTTATTCCGAAGGCATTCTGTCGGGAATAGAGGCTCCGCAGCCGAGCGTCTCATCGCGGTGGGCCGACTGCCAGTTCCGGGAAACGGCGAGCTGGGCGCAATTGAGAAATTGGGCTTCCGTCAAGTAGGCCTCGGCAAGATCGGCGCCATCGAGTACCGCTTTGAAGAAGTTTGCGCCGTCGAGATGGGCACCTGACAAATTCGCGTCGCAGAATTGTGTTCCCCGGAGATCGGCGCCCCGAAGATCGGCCCGCGAAAGATCGTATCCACTCAAATCGAGCCCTCGCAGACCGGCCCGAGACAGGTCCGGCGTCTCGCCGAGGTTCGCCCGCCACTTACTCCACACCGCGGCGCCATGGCCGAGCATCACGACATGCTCATCGTTTGGCATCTTCCACCCCTGTCAAGCCCGCGGGGAGCTTTGTTCCGCTATTGCAGTGGGCCCGATCGAGCTGAGCCTGCGTCAAACCTTCGGCGCCATCCAGGTTGGCATCGGACAGATCCGCATCATCGAGCCTTGCCGAGCGGAGATACGCACCGCGCAAATCGGCGCCGCGCAGCGAAGCCCCGGCCAGGAACGCGCCACCCAGTCGTGCATCACGGAGGTCGGCCTCGTCCAGCCGCGCATCGCGAAATCCGACCCCGCGCAGGTTCGACTTACGGAGGTCGGCCCCGGTTAGGATGGCGGCATCGAGCTGAGTGCCGCTCATGTCAGCTTCACCGAGGCAGGCGCCTTGCAGCACTGCGTTGGCCATCAATGCGAACTCCATCTCGGCCTTGGCGAGGCAGGCGTTCTCGAAACTGGCCCAAACGAGGTTCGCCCCACTCAAACGCGCCCGGGATAAATCCGCGCGGTCGAAACACGCTTCCTGTAAGATCGCGCCGATTAAATTCGCGCTTTGGAGATGGGCTCCGGTGAAATCAGCCCCTCGGAGCACGGCGCGGTCCATCTTGATCCCGCGCAGATTAAGGCCCGAGAAATCTCGTCGGGCTAGGTCAGCTGATGAGAAATTCGCGCGATGGCCTTGGTGGTATTCCGTCTCCTGGTAGAGCTGGTGCTCCGCCAGCATCCGCTCGATCTGGTCGGGTGACAGCACGCGGACAGGTGTGCGGGCCGATAGGTCGGGCATTCCCGCAAAAAGTGATCGTGGCCTCTCGGGCTCTGACATCGAGCGATTTTACTCCAAAACGCAGAGGACGACACGAGATCGTATCGGTCGGTATCTGCACCTACGGCCCGGGCCGGCCGACGATGTTCAGCGAAGGCCATCCCCCCGTAGGGGGTGGAGATGCTGGACATTTGGAAATGGCGGAACACCTCGTTTCCAAGAGGCTGCTGGAAGTCATTTCTCTGGCGCGGCGAAGAACAATTACGCAACCAGACAGTATGATGCCTATCGGCGCCAGCGTAGAACTTTGCCCTTGCCGGACCGACGCTATCCCGCAAGATAGAGCGCCGACCAGAGGAGACTCCCATGCCCGCACCGTACGAGAAGCATCGCGCTCAACTCAAAGCCATCCTGTCGGCCTGGGGTATGCCGGAAGACAACGCTCCAGAAATTTTGTGGTTCACGCTTCGGCTGGCCGGACGCCAAGACGCTCGAAATGGCGCAGGAGCTCTATGATCGGCAGGGCAAGAAGATCATCACTTATCCTCGCGCCGAGGTCCGCTACCTGCCGGAGAGCGTGATAACAGACGTACCGCGGATCGTGGCCGGGCTGCGGGCAGGAAGATCATTCAGCGCAATCCCGGTGCCCGAGCCGCTGGTCATCCGCAAAGGTGCGAGCGGCAGTTTCTACGACAAGGGGCTGGAAGGTGCGAGCCATCACGCCATTATTCCCAATGTCAACACGGTCGACGACCTGCGTGAGATCTGGCCTCGCCTTTCGACCGACGAGAAGAAACTGCTCGACGTCATCGCGCGGGCTTATCTGGCCGCCGTCATGCCCGACTTCCGCTATCGGCAGACAACCGCAACGCTTGACGTCCGCGGCTTCGCCTTCCGCGCTGCGGGTCGCCAGCCTATCGATCTCGGGTGACGAGCCGCATTCCCTGACTGGCAGCCCGCCGCCGAAAAGGGCGACGACGCACAATTGCTGCCAGCACTCCGCAACGGCGAGATCGCATCGCTAGAAAACCCAACCATTGAGGACAAGGAGACCCGCCCCTCGCCGCGATACAACGAAGGCGCTTTGATCGAGGCGGTGCAGAACGCCTGGCGTTTTGTCGATGACGCGGCCCTGCGGGAACGGCTGAAGAAGGCCAAGGGCATCGGCATGCCGGCGACCCGAGCCGAGATCATAGCAGGGCTGAAGAAACAGGGTTTTTTGATCGGCCAGGAAAAGAACATCGTCCCCACCGAGACAGGCCTGTCGCTGTTCGGGGTTCTCAAACGGGCCGATCGGGCGCTGGTCGACCCGGGCGTGACGGCGCAACTTGAATGCCTGCTCGACGAGGTCGTGATCGGCAGGCAGGAGATGGTCGATGCGATCGACGCCGTATGCGATGTCGCTCAACGCATCATCGGCAAGCTCAATGAAGGCGCTGCTGGCGGAGTACCGCCGGTGCTCAGCGCTGCAGTCAACTGCGACGCCGGAGGTCGTCCACCAACGCCGGCGACGAAACGCTTTGCTGACAGCGTCGCCCGGCGAAAGGGCATCAAGCCTCCTCCCGGCTAGTGCACTGACGCAAACGTAGGATTTAACAGGCCAAGTCTGCTATAGTTGGGGCATGGCACAGGAAGTCTGCGTTTTCGTTGGAACCGAGGACCGCGCGCGGTTGGCCGCGATCGGCGGCGATCGGAGCCGGCCGCTGAAGCATGTGCAGCGGTGCCGGATTGTCCTGTTTTCGGCAGATCGGCTGCCGGTCATCGAGGTGGCGCGGCGCGCCGGGGTCAGCTGCCCGGCGGTATGGCGCTGGCAGCGCCGCTACGCCGAGGCCGGGGTGGAGGGTCTGCTGCGCGACAAGACCCGGCCGCCGGGCAAAGCGCCGGTCGCCCCCGCCACCGTGGCCGAGGTGCTGGCCCTGACCTGCGCCGAACCGCTGGGCGAAACCACCCATTGGACCGGCCGGGCGATGGCCAAGACGATCGGCCTGTCGCTGCGCACGATCCAGCGCATCTGGGAAAAGCACCGCCTCCAGCCGCACCGCCTGCGCACCTTCAAGCGTTCCACCGACCCCGCCTTCGCCGAAAAGGTCGAGGACATTGTCGGCCTCTACATGCATCCGCCAGCCCACGCCGTGGTGCTCTCGATCGACGAGAAATCCCAGATCCAGGCGCTCGATCGCACCCAGCCGGGTCTGCCGATCAAGCCCGGCAAATGCGGGACCATGACCCATGATTACAAGCGCAACAGCCTGCCCTCGCGAAGGCCGGGGGCACGACCACCTTGTTCGCCGCCTTCAACACCCTCGATGGCGTTGTCCTCGGCCGGTGCATGCAGCGCCATACCCATCAGGAATTCATCCGCTTTCTCAATGCCGTCGAACGCGCGGCGCCCGCCGACAAGCCGGTCCATGCCATCCTCGACAACTACGCCACCCATAAGCATCCAAAAGTCAAAGCCTGGCTCGCCCGCCATCCGCGCTGGGTGTTCCACTTCACGCCGACCTCGGGCTCCTGGCTCAACGCCGTCGAGAACTTCTTCTCCGCGCTCACCCGAAGGCGCCTCAGGCGCGGCGTCTTCCGCTCCATCGCCGACCTCCAGACCGCCATCAACCGCTATCTCAAAGCGCACAATGACCACCCCAAGCCCTTCGTCTGGACCAAACCTGCCGACGCCATTCTCGCCAAGCTCAACCGACTGCCTGTACCTTCTGTTTGATCCAGTGCACTAGGATGGGCGGATGCGGGCGGACGGGTGGGTCTATCGGATCGTTCTGGCGCTGTCGGGGATCACCCTCGTCCTGGTCGTCGTCTATCTGATCCTGGTGCAGGAAAACCGCTCGGTCCAGGCCGAGGTCAACCAGCGCCAGCAATTCATCAACCAGAGCATTCAGCTCAACCGCATCAACGACGCCCTGGTCCGGGCGCTCGCCGCGACCGCGGTCAACGACAAGGACGACAAGCTGCGCGATCTCTTGGCGCAGAACGGGATCACGATCAACGCCAAGACCGGGGCGCCGGTCTCGACCAGCGAGCCGCCGGCGAAGGACGTGCCGATGCCGGTGGAAAAGGGGCGGTAATGGCCGGCCCGAGCGGGGATGGCCGGCTGCGGCAGCAGGCGCGTGACTTGCCGCTGCCGGTCATTTTTGTCGTCGTGTCCTTGTTCGTGCTGATGGCATTCGAGACCGGCCAGGCGATCCACGACCGGGGCGCGCTGGCCGACCTGCGGCGCTCGCAGGACCCGACCGTGCAGCAGGCGGTCAAGCTGCGCCAGCAGCTCCAGACGCTCGCCGGCAAGACCGCCGAGCTCGCCGCCGCCGGCGACCCCGGGGCCAAGGCGATCGTCGACCAGATGAAGCGGCAGGGCGTCGGCTTGTCGGCGCCGAAGGACTAGCCGGGGCTAATACATCGCGGGCGTGATCACATTCTGCGGGCGGTTGGTCAGGAGTGCGGCGCGCATCGTCTCGGCCGATTTGACCCTGGTGTCGTGCTCGGATTTGGGGGTGAACCAGGCGGCGTGCGGGGTGATCACCAGACGGCCTTCGAGACCGGGCTCGCGCGCGCGATAGGCGCGCAGGATCTCGGGGATCGGGTCGACCGGGGGCTCGACCGGCAATACGTCGAGCCCGGCGGCGGCGATATGGCCGTCGCGCAGCAATGCCAGCAAGGCGTCGAGGTCGATGATCGGACCGCGCGCCGCGTTGACCACGACCGCGCCCGGCCGCAGCAGGGAGAGCTGCTCGTGGCCGAGCAGGCCGCGGGTTTCGGGGGTCAGCGGAGCGTGGACCGACAGGGTGTCGGTCTGGCGCAAGAGGTCCTCGAGGGTGGCGGCGCGGCCGATGCCGAGGGCCAAGTCGGCGCCGTTCGGCAGATAGGGATCGTAGAACACCACGCGAAAGCCGAAGGCGCGGGCGCGCAACGCCACCGCGGTGCCGATGCGGCCGAGCCCGAGAATGCCGAAAGTCTGCACCCCGAGCCGCCGGATCAGGTCGTTCTTGACGGCTCCCCAGGGGGCCGGCGGGTTCGACCTCAGCCGCTCGTGATAAAGCACGACGCCGCGGCGCAACGCCAGCACCAGCGCCATCGCGTGGTCGGCGACCTCGGTCGTGCCGTAATCGGGCACATTGCACACCAGGATGTTGCGCGCCGCCGCCGCCGGGCGGTCGATCTTGTCGTAGCCGACCCCCATGCGCACGATCGCCCGCAGCCGCGGAAAGCGCTCGATATCCGCGGCCGAGACAGCGTGGCGCATGATCATCAGCCCGTCGATCTCGGCGCAATCGGCCGGATCGAGCTCGGCGAGCGCCGTTTTGGTGCGGCGAACGAGGCGCACCTCGGGGCCGAAGATCTCACGCTCGACGGCGTCGTCGGGGATCTGCCGGTCTTCGGGGTAGAGCACGGTGGTCGGCATCGGTTTTCTTTCCCTGGAGCTGCGCAGTCCTCGAACCGGTTTCCGCCGTACCGGCAAAGCCCCTCTCCGCCGCGCTGCGGGGGAGAGGGAGGGGCCCGCGCCGAAGGCGTGGGAGGGTGAGGTGGTTTAGCTGCGGCTCGCGCTGGGGCGTGCCCCCCTCACCCTGCCCTCTCCCCCCGCAGGCTCCCGCAGGCGGGGGAGGGGAGAATTTCCATGCATTTTGCCTCAGTACGGCGCGACCCTGACCGGCTGATGGGTTGCGGCCGAGCGCACGATCGCCTCGAAGGCGGCGACGCCGTGCAGGATCTCGCCGGCGGTTATCGGGTAGGGGCGGACCCCGTTGATCGCCGCGGCGAAGCCTTCGAGCTCGGCGGCGAGCGCGTTGAAGCCCTTGTGCTCGATGATCTCGGGCGCGGGAGCGGTGTGGCGGCCGACGGGCGGCATGCCCGGAACCGGGGTGAAGCGAAAGACGGCATCTTGGCCTGCCAGCTCGACCGCGCCTTTGGTGCCATAGACCGCGAACCGGTAGGTCGGCGCGGTGACCAGGGAGCAATAGAGGCTCGCGGACATGCCGTTCGCCATGCCGATCAGCACGCTCGTCGTATCCTCAAAGCGGGGCATCGCGCGGCGCAGGCTGCGGCAATAGACCTCGTCGATATGGCCGAACAGATAGATCAGCGCGTCGAGATTGTGCACGCCGGTCGCGGTCATCGCCCCGGCCGGCGCCTCCTGCGGATCGGCGCGCCAGTAATATCCCTCGGGCATAAAGTGCCCGGCGGGCGAGGCCTGAGCGCTCTCGCAATGGGTCGGGAGGCCGAGGCGGCCATCGTCGATCCGCGCCTTCAGCTCGATCATCGCCGGGTGAAAGCGCCGCGGATAGGCGACGCCCAGGGTGACCCCGGCGCGCGCCACCGCAGCAAGCGCCTTTTCGGCGCTGGCGATGTCGAGGGTGAACGGCTTTTCCATCATAACGTGCTTGCCGGCGGCGGCGGCGCGCTCGACCTGCGCCCCGTGCTGGCTGTGCGGCGTCGCGAACACGACCGCGTCGATCGCCGGGTCGGCGAAGATCCGATCGAGATCGTCGTAATAGGCGATGCCGTGCTCGGCGCAAAACGGCCCGGCCGTGGCACCGGTGCGGCTGTGGCCGGCGGTGAACTGAAATTCCGTGCTCTTGCCCTGGATCGAGCCGACCAGGGTGCGGCCCCAGCGGCCGAGCCCGACGATCGCGGCGCGGATCATTTCCGCGCTGCCAGCAGGTCGCGCACGCCGCGCAGCGCCACGCAGTAGCCGGGCAGGCCGAAGCCGGCGACCACGCCCTGGCTGACGCGCGCGGTTTCCGAGGCCGGCCCGCGCCGGATCGGGTTCGAGATATGGATTTCGATGGTCGGAAAGCTGACCTGCGAGATGGCCGCGACCAGCGCCGGGTAGCCGCTGCCGAATGCGGCCGGGTTGAACAATGCGGCGTCAAAACCCCGGTCGTTGGCCTCGTAGAACTTGTTGATGACCTCGCCTTCGATGTTCGAGTGAAAGATCTCGACCTCGAGCTCGAGCTCGGCGGCCCAGCCGCGGATGCGCTCGTCATATTCCGGCAGGGTCAGCGGGCCGAAAATCTCGGTCTGGACCTTGCCGCGCATGTTCATGCCTGCACCGTGAACGATCAGGATTTTCGGCATCGCGCTGTCCTCGAGTTGCAGTCGAACGGGATCGTGTGCCGCCGATGCTAGCTGACCGCCCGATTCGCTGACAAGGGTCGATCCCGCGCGCTTGACAGGGAACGGCCCGATCCTGCACCAATTCAGCCCATGGGGGGTCGCAATCTGCTGGTCATGATCGCGGCGGCGGCGACGTGGTCGATCGTCGCCGCTTCTCCCGCCAGGGCGCAGCTTTCGTCCAGCTCCAAGGCGCGCAACGTCGTCGTGCGGGTCAACATTCTGATCCGCAAGAATTCCAAGAACACGGAAATCGTCACCTTCGCCGATCGCCGGCTGCCCGCGGTCAGGCTGGTGCGCGGCAAGCAGGAGCCGGCCCAGCCGCCGATCCGGCACGGCACGACGCAGATCGTCGCCTTTTCCGATAAGCGGATGAAGCCGGTGCGCATCATGCGCGGCGGCGCCCGGGTTGCCGTCGCCGAGGTCTGGCTGCCCGCGCCGCGGCCGGTTGAGCAGGCGAACGGAGCCGGAGCCCAAATCGTGTCTTTCGCCGACCGTCCGGGGCGGCCGGTGACGGTGCTGCGAGGTTCGCCGGTGGCGGTGATCAACCTCGATCTGTTTGCACCGGCGAGCAGCAATTTCGCGCTGTTCTCGGCCGCCGGGGGTGCCGATCTGGACCGGGTTGCGTTTGCTGTCGACGGCGCGGAATCGAGCCACGGCACCGATCCCGGGATGTGGCGCGCGGAACCGAGCGGACCCCAAGGCCCGATGCAGGTCTCGGCGGCGGCGGCGATCGATTTGGGCGGCGGCGACCGGTTCGATATGGCCCAGAACCGGCTGCTGGGGCGGAGCTATCTTGCCCGGCTCTATCGGCGCTACGGCAACTGGCCAGACACGATCGCGGCCTATAATTGGGGGCCCGGCAACATGGATGCATGGATCAACGCCGGACGCGCGACCGCGGCATTCCCGATCGAGGTCGAGCGCTATCGCGACCAGGTTTTGCGCAACGGCAGTATCCTTCAGACGCCAGGCGTGCCGCTGGCGCGCACCGGCTGGGAGCTCCGAGGCCCGTAACGCCCAGCTTCTCAGCCGGTCGAATGCGATTTGCGTGGGCTGCGACCTCAGAGCCACAGCCGGCCCGCTGCGCGCGAGCGGGATCTCTTCTGCCACGGACGCCCGTAGGATGTGCTAGGCTGCCCGTTCGCTGTGCAGCTCCGGCCGAGGCGGCCGGCGCCACCTCGTGAGCTTTCTTCGCAGCCCGGCGGTACGAAGCCCAGAGATCATGCGCGTGTTCCGGTTTTTCGAACGTCTGCTGCAACCGACGGCAATCCCGCCCGGGCCCCCGCCGGCGGGGCTCGGCGCGTTCTATTGGCATCATGCGCGCCAGGCCCGCGGCCTCGTCGCAGCGCTGTTCGCGACCGGCTTGGTCGTGGCCTTGCTCGACACCACGGTGCCGGTCTTTGTCGGCCGCGTGGTGACCATGGTCTCGAGCCGCGCGCCGCACGCGGTATTGCACGATGCGTGGCCGCAGCTCCTCGGCATGGCGCTGGTTCTGCTGATCGCGCGGCCGGCGGCGATGCTGGTGCAGAACCTGATCACAAACCAGGCGATCGTGCCCGGCTTTTCCAACCTGATCCGCTGGCAGAGCCATTGGCACGTGGTCCGGCAGAGCTGGACGTTCTTTCAAAACGATTTCGCCGGCCGCATCGCCAACCGGGTCATGCAGACCGGGCCGGCCTTGCGCGAAAGCGTCGTCTCGGCCACCAACGCCGTCTGGTACATCCTGATCTATGGCGGTGGCGCCATCGTGCTGCTGGCGTCGAACGACGCGCGTCTCGCGGTTCCGGTGCTGCTGTGGTTCGCCGGCTACGCGGCATTGCTGCGCTGGTTTGTCCCGCAGCTGCGCAACCGCTCGCAGCGGATGTCGGCGGCGCGTTCGCAATTGTCCGGCCGGGTCGTCGACAGCTACACCAACATCCTGACGGTCAAGCTGTTCGCCCGCCCGCGCGACGAGGACGAGTTCGTCCGCGAGGCGATGGACGAGCTGACCGATTCGCACCGCCACCAGCTGCACCTGATCACCGTGCTCGGGCTGACCCTCGCCGCGCTCAACGCGGCGATGGTGGTCGGCACCGGCGGGACGGCGATATGGCTGTGGAGCGACGGCCGAATAGCGGTCGGCACGGTCGCGATGGCGTTGCCCTTGACTTGGCACATCGCCAGCATCGCCGGCTGGGTGGCGCAGAACGTGACCACGATCTTCGAGAATATCGGCGTCGTGCAGGAGGGCATGCGGTCGATCGCGGTGCCGCGGCAGATGCCGGACCGCGCCGATGCGGCGCCGTTGCGGATCGATCGCGGGCAGGTGCGCTTCGCGGATGTGCGGTTCGGCTACGGGACCGCGCGCGGCGTATTGCACGGGATCGACCTGGCGATAGCACCGGGCGAGCGGGTCGGGCTGGTCGGGCCTTCGGGCGCCGGCAAGTCGACCTTGGTCAACCTGCTGCTGCGCTTTTACGACATCGAAAGCGGCCATATCCTGATCGACGGGCAGAACATCGCCGAAGTCACCCAGGAAAGCCTGCGCTCCCATATCGCGATGGTGACCCAGGACACCTCGCTCTTACACCGCTCGATCCGCGACAACATCCGCTATGGCAGGCCGCAGGCAAGCGAGTGGGAGGTGAGGCGGGCGGCGGCGCAGGCGCATGCGATCGAATTCATCGAGGGGCTGGAGGACTGGAACGAACGCCGCGGCTTTGACGCGCATGTCGGCGAACGCGGGGTCAAGCTCTCCGGCGGGCAGCGCCAGCGCATCGCGCTCGCGCGGGTCATCCTCAAGGACGCGCCGATCCTGGTGCTCGACGAAGCCACCTCCTCGCTCGATTCCGAAGTCGAAGCGGCGATCCAGGAGCAGCTCGAAAGCCTGATGCGCGGGCGCACGGTCATCGCCATCGCCCATCGGCTGTCGACGATCGCGCGCCTCGACCGGCTGGTGGTGCTGGATAAGGGGCGGATCGTCGAAGAGGGAACCCACGCCTCGCTGCTCGCCGTCGGCGGCACGTATGCGCGACTGTGGCGGCGCCAGTCGGGCGGGTTTCTCGATCCGGTCGTCCCGCCGGGGCTCGACGCCGCCGCCGAATAGCCCGGCTTTCCGGCCGAAAGCGACTATATCAGAGGTGCAGGGCGGAGATGAGCGAGCTGGCGATCAGACCGATGAGCGTGGCGGAGTTTCTCCGCCGGGAGGATGGCACCGAGACGCGCTACGAGCTGGTGGGCGGTTTTCCGGTCGCGATGGCGCCGCCGCCGAGAGCTCACGGATCCTGTGCGCTCGGCTCGCCGGGATGATCGATGCGGGCTTGCGGCTTCGGCGCCCGTGCACCACGCAAATCGAGGCCGGGATCACCCGGCCCGCTCGCGATGATAGCTTTTATGTCGCGGACATAGCTGTGACCCGCCGGCCTTATGAAAGAGGCGAACAACTCGTCAAAGAGCCAACTCTGATCGTCGAGATACTGTCTCCGAGAACCGAGAGGCACGATCGAGTGACAAAGGTCCCGGTCTACCGAAGCATCGACAGCGTGGAAGAAATCCTGTGATCGACTTGGAGAGCATTTACGCCGAGGTGCTCAGGCGTGAGGGCGGCCACCGGATCACGTTGCTCGTTCGCGGGCTGGACGCCGTTCTTCGCCTCGCCTCGACCGATCTGTCGGTCTCGATGGCCGAGCTTTATGAGGGGATCGAAATCGCTGCCGATCCCGAGCCCTGAGCTGCCGCGGCTTCGACCGCACATATCCGGCCGCGCGCTTCACCCGTTCGGCATGCTCGACGGCCTCTATTCCCGCACGCTGGCACTCGCCGAGAGCCGACACGCGGTGGCGGCGCTGGCGTTGGTCGCCTTTGCCGAGAGCTCGTTCTTTCCGCTGCCGCCCGATCTCCTGCTGATCCCGATGATCCTGGCGCGGCCGCGCCGGGCGTTTCTCCTCGCCACGATTTGCACCCTCGCTTCGGTCGTCGGCGGCTTTCTCGGCTATGCGATCGGTTATTTCCTGTTCGATGCGATCGGCCGGCCGATCCTCGAATTCTACCATGCGATGGACCGCTACGACGCGCTGAAGGCGGCGTTTGCCCACTGGGGCGTGTGGATCATCCTGATCAAGGGGCTGACGCCGATCCCGTACAAGTTCGTCACGATCGCCAGCGGGGTTGCGCATTTCGACCTCGTCGCCTTCGCGCTCGCCTCGCTCGCCTCGCGCAGCATGCGGTTCTTTCTGCTGGCGGCGCTGCTGTGGAGGTTCGGCGAACCGATCCGCAACTTTATCGAACGCCGGCTGATGCTGGTCACGAGCCTGTTCGCGGCGGTGCTCATTGGCGGCTTCGTGGCGCTGCGCTATCTATGACGGCATGAGAGCCCCGCCCCGCACCTTCCCGGTCTTTGTGCTGGCGGCCAGTGCGGCCGTGCTCGGCGCGGCGCTGCTGTCGCAATATTGGGGCGGCCTCGCACCCTGCGAGCTGTGCCTTCGAGAACGCTGGCCCTGGGCCGTCGCGATTGTGATTTCGTTCGTCGCGACCATGGTCGGCAGCCGGGCGGCGTTGCCCTGGGTGGCAGTGCTGCTCGCCGCGGTCTTCGCGATCGGCAGCGCGCTCGCCTTTTATCACGTCGGCGTCGAGCAGCATTGGTTCGCCGGCCCCAGCGCCTGCACCGCCACGGCCGGCACGCCGACGACCCTCGAGGCGCTGAGGGCGCAGCTTCTTCACCAGCAGCCGGTGCGCTGCGACGAGCCGGCATGGACCTTATGGGGGATTTCGCTCGCCGGCTGGAACCTCCTCGCCTCGCTGGTGATGACAGGCGTCTGCACCGCCGCCCTGGTGCGGCTGCGCGGGCGGCGGCGGGGCGGCTTGCGTCGCCGGGTCGCGTGAAGGGTGCAGCCCGGCATCGGCTGCCCGGCGATCCCGCACCGGCGGCGGAGATCGAGCGCATGCTGCGCGTCGATCACGCCGGCGAATATGGCGCGACCCGGATCTACGCAGGCCAGCTCGACGTGCTCGGACGCGGCCGTGCGGGCGGGGAGATCCGCCGGATGGCCGAGACCGAGAGCCGGCATCTGGCCGCGTTCGAGAGCGTGCTGCGCGCGCGCCGGGTGCGGCCGACCCTGCTGCATCCCTTATGGTCGGTCGCCGGCTATGCGCTCGGCGCCGCCACCGCGTTGTTGGGCGAGCGCGCGGCGATGGCCTGCACGGTCGCGGTCGAGGAGGTCATCGATGAGCATTACCGCGACCAGGCCGAACGCCTCGTCGACGCGGACCCGGGGCTGAAGGAGACGATCCTCGCCTTCCGCGACGACGAGCTCGCGCATCGCGACGCGGCATTGGCGCTCGGCGCCGAGGACACTCCCGGCTACGAGCTGATCAGCGCCGTCGTCAAGACCGGCTCGCGGCTGGCGATCTGGCTCTCGACCCGCCTCTAGAGCACATCGCTGCCGACCAGCGCAAATCCGCCGGAAACCGCTCCGGTTGCTGTGGTTTTGGTGAAGATCTGACGCGTTTTCCTATACGAGACCGGCGACCAAGCCCCGGCTCAGGGCTTCCTCCGCCGAGAGGTACCAACCGCCGTAGGCGCGACGCGTGATTTCCTCTGCCCGCACGTCCGAACCTTCGATCAGCTCGCCGAACCCGCGCTCCTCCAGCCGCAACCCGTGGTCGATGTCGGCAATCATCTCCTCGAGCACCCGCCGACAACTGCCCAACGGGCCTTCCAGATGCAGATTCTTGATCATCCTGCGACCGTGGATCAGCAGCGCGGCGTCACGGGTCAGCCATCGTTTTTCCTTGGGGAACGCCGCCATCACGGTGACCCCCGCCGAGGCGACAAGGGTCTTGCCCAGAAACCACACATCCCGGCCCTGCCGTTGCCGGAGCAACCGCACCTCCTCGGCCAGGCGCCGGCCGATCTCGGCATCGCCGCCGTCGGTGAACAGCTCGACCAGAATGGATCCCTCCACCTCCAATACGGGAAGAAGCTGATCGAAGAAGCTGGCCACCATGGGGTGGTCCACCGATCCCGACAGGCGAATGGTGGCGCGCGCGAGCCGCACCCGGATCTCCTCGGGGATCGAAACAGGCGCCCCGGACTCCCCGTTCACGTCGGCGCCCGCTCGATGCCGCAAGGGGTGGGCGCGATGCAAGGCGATTTTTCAGCGCTGAGCCGCTTGCGGTTGGCGCGCATCTTTCGCCGATAGATCGCCACGGTTTGCAACGGGATCAGCACGGCATTGCCCGTCAGCGCGGCAACGACCGCCGCGTGCTGGGCTTCCACTGCGGCGGACATCTTTTCCGCCGCCATGCGGCCGAGCTCGGCCAGAACTCCGTCGCTGCCGCCCGCAACCAGCGAGAGGCGGAGGCCGATCACCTGCTGCGCCTCCAGGCTCGCCTGCCACACATCGAGCGACAGGCGCAGCCAGGAGGATTGTTTGCCCGCTGCCTCGGATGTTGGGCCAGGCGTCACTTTTTCGCGGCGTCCCGAACCGCGTCCTTGGCGCCGCCTACAGCGTTTTGCACCTTCCCCGCCGCCTTCTCCGCAGCCCCTTCGGCCTGCGTTTTTGCGTCCCCGGTCACTTTGCCGATGGTCTCTTTGACCGCTCCTTTGACCTGGTGTCCGGCGCCCTCGATACGATCCTTGTCCATGTCTGCTCTCCTGTGTCGACCGAGGGTAAACGCCCGGTCCGTCGTTCGGTTGCCATCGACCGGCCGGTCCACAACGTCGCGGCAGGCTTTGGCCCGCGAATGTCGGCCGCGAGATTGCTACGAGTTTTCATTCGATCGGTTGGATGGGCGGCTTGCGGCTCCTCGCCATCACGGTTATAGCCTTAACGAGAGCGGAATCGGGATTTCCCTGATCGGCCCGGGAGGCGACGCCAGCGGCGACGGATGCCGTTCGCCGGTGTTTGTCTCCTTATCCGGGCGACGAGCCCGGAGGTGCGGGGGTTTCGCTCGAATGATCAAGATCCGCGTCGGGTACGAGGTGGCTTACCAATCGCCGCAGCCGACGGATATGCTGCTGATGTTGCGGGTGCATCCCTCGCGCGCCGCCGACCTGGCGAGCCCGGACCCGCTCGCCACCGACCCGGCGACACCGATCAGCGAATATCTCGACAGCTTCGGCAACATCTGCAGTCGGATCACGGCGCCCGCGGGCCGACTTACATTGTCGACCGACGCGATCGTATGCGACACCGGCGAGACCGACCTCGCCGCCCCGTCGACCGCGGCGTCCGCGATCGCCGATCTGCCCCCGGAAACGCTGACGTTTCTGCTCGGCAGCCGCTATTGCGAGACCGATGTCCTGTCCGACACCGCCTGGTCGCTGTTCGGCAACACCCCGCCGGGCTGGGCGCGGGTTCAGGCGATCTGCGATTTTGTGCATGCTCACGTCACCTTCGGCTACGCGCACGCGAACCCGACCAAGACGGCCGTCGGCGTCTTCGAGCAGCGCCGAGGCGTGTGCCGCGACTTTGCCCATTTGGCGGTCGCGTTGTGCCGCTGCATGAACATCCCGGCGCGGTATTGCACCGGTTATCTCGGAGACATCGGTGTGCCCCCCGACCCCGCGCCGATGGATTTCAGCGCGTGGTTCGAAGCCTATCTCGGCGGCCGCTGGTACACCTTCGACGCGCGCCACAACCAGCCGCGGATCGGCAGGGTTCTGATCGGGCGCGGACGCGACGCCGCCGACGTGGCGATCAGCAACAGCTTCGGGCCGACGACCCTCGTCGGGTTCAAGGTCGTGACCGAGGAGGTCGCCGCCTAGCTCAGAAGATCCGGACGCTGCGCCGCCGTGCGATGGCCCCTGCGGAATAAACGAGCCCTCCGAGCACCTCGTGGTAGAGTGCGCCAGAAACGGCAGGGAGCCCCCGTATGTCGCCCAGATTGCTCGGCCTGGTCACGGCGCCGCTCGCCGCCGTCGCGCTGGCGCTGATGCCTATGCCGCTGTCGGCGCAAACGGTCAGGATCGGGCTCATCAACAGCTATTCGGGCTTTGTCGCCGAGCCCGCCGACGAAGCCCAGAAGGGCATCGATCTCTACGTCGCGGAGCACGAGAAGGATCTGCCGCCGGGCGTCAAGATCGAGCTGCTGCGCCGTGACGACACCTCCAATCCGCAAGTCGGCAAGCGCCTGGCGCAGGAATTGATCACGCGCGATCGCGTGCAGCTGTTGGCGGGCATCATTCTGTCGCCGGTCGCCGCCGCGGTGGCGCCGCTCACCGCCGAGGCCAAGGTGCCGCTCGTGCTCTGCGCCGCCGCCGCCGGCGTCGCCATCCCGCGGATCTCGCCCTATGTCGTGCGCGTCTCCTTCACCCTGTGGCAGCAGGCCTATCCGATGGGCAAATGGGCGGCCGAGCAAGGGTGGAAGACGGCCTACACCGCGGTTACCGACTTTATTGCCGGTCACGACGCCGAGGCGGGCTTTACCAAGGCGTTCACCGATGCGGGGGGCAAGATCGTCGGCGCGGACCGGTTCCCGCCGGCCAATCCCGACTTCACCCCGTTCGTGCAGCGCATCAAGGATGCCAAGCCCGACGTCGCCTACATCTTCGTGCCCGCCGGAACCCAGGCCACGGCGATGATGCGGGCGATCACCGATCTCGGTGTGCGCGAAATCGGGATCAAGATCGCCTCGACCCAAGACCTGGTGCCCGACGAAGAACTGCCCAATATGGGCGATACGCCGTTGGGCCTGATCACCGCCGGGACCTATTCGGCCGCGGCGAAGCGGCCGGCCAACGCGGCCTTTCTCGCCGCCTGGAAGCGGCGCTACGGCGACAAGG
Organism: uncultured Alphaproteobacteria bacterium; assembly: GCA_963703855.1. Taxonomy (GTDB): domain Bacteria; phylum Pseudomonadota; class Alphaproteobacteria; order ATCC43930; family CGMCC-115725; genus AP-15. The sequence continues at coordinate 40,327 of CAVPFW010000013.1, read as the reverse complement.
CCATTCCCGACTTCTTCTCGGTCGACGGCTGGGACGGGATGGCGATGATCTTCGACATGGTCAAGGCGACAAAGGGCAATTTCACCGCCGACCAGGCGATGAATTTCTTCAAGAACTGGAAGGACCCGAACAGCCCGCGCGGGCCGATCATGATCGATCCCGAGACCCGCGACATCGTTCAGAACGTCTATATCCGCAAGGTCGAAAAGGTCGACGGCGCGCTTGCCAATGTCGAAATCTCGACGATCCCGATGGTCAAGGACCCGTGGAAGGCGCTCAATCCGCAGAAATAGCCGCCAAGAGGCCGTTCGCCTCGATTTCGGTCCCTGCGCAACCGCATGGACAGCGCTCTTTCCGCCGCCGTCAGCGTCGGCTTTCACGGCATCGCCTTTGCCATGGTGCTGTACCTGATCTCGCTCGGGCTGTCGGTAACCATGGGGATGATGGGTTTCGTCAACCTGGCGCACGGCGTCTTTGCGATGGCCGGCGGCTATGTGATGACCGGGCTGATCGGCCGCCACGGCGTGCCGTTTGCGCTGGCTGCCGCCGCCGCCGCGGGGGCGGTGGCGCTGGCCAGCATCCCGATCGAGCGGCTGCTGTACCGCCGCCTTTACGGCGGCGACGAGCTCGACCAGGTGCTGCTGACGATGGGGCTCGTCTTCATGTCGGGTGCTGCGGCGCATTATCTGTGCGGGCCGATGGAGCAGCCGCTGCAATTGCCGCCCGCGCTGAACGGCGGCGTCATGCTCGGGTTCGGCGAGTTTCCGGTCTATGAGAGCCTGCTGATCGTCTGCGGCGCGGTGCTGGTCACGGCGCTGTGGCTCGGGCTCGAACGCAGCCGCTTTGGCGCGCAGATCCGCGCCGCCGTCGACAATTTGCGCATGGCGCAGTCGGTCGGCATCGACACCTCGCGCCTGTTTACCTTGACCTTTGCCCTCGGCAGCGGGCTCGCCGGCCTCGGCGGCGGGCTCGGCTCGTACCTGATGACCATCGCCCCCGGCTATGCGCTCGACAATCTCGTCTATTTTCTGATCGTCGTCGCGATCGGCGGGCTCGGCAGCATTCGCGGGCCGTTCCTCGCCGCGCTGCTGGTCGGGGTCGCCGACAGCGCCGGCAAATATTTGCTGCCGCAATTCGGCGCGTTTTTTATTTATGCGATGACGATGGCGATTTTGCTGTGGCGGCCGCGCGGCCTGTTCGGGCGGGCGTGACCAGCGCGACGGCGGCGCAGGCTCGCGCCGCGGCCATCGACGCCTTTACGAAGCGTCACCGCTATCGCCGGCTCGAAGCGCTGCCCTGGCTCGCCGCCCTCGCCGCCTATTTTCTCTTTCCCGGCTATCTGCCGCTCGCCGCCCAGATCCTGGCGACGATCCTGTTTGCGCTGTCGGCCGATCTGGTGCTGGGCTACGCCGGGATCGTCACCTTGGGCCAGGCCGCGTTTTTCGGCACCGGCGCCTACACCGCCGGGCTTCTCGCCGCGCATGGCTGGGGCGAGCCGATCACGGGCCTCCTCGCCGCCGCCGCGGCCGCCGCGTTGATCGGCTTCGTCAGCGGCCTCGTGATCCTGCGCAGCACCGGCTTGACCTTGCTGATGCTGACCCTGGTCGTCGCGGCGATGCTGGCCGAGGCCGCGAACAAGGCCGGTGCCGTCACCGGGGGCGACGACGGGCTGCAGGGGATGCAGGTGTGGCCGATTTTCGGCTGGTTCGAATTCGACCTGTTCGGCCGCACCGCGTTCTTTTATTGCCTGGCCGTGCTGTTCTTATGCTGGCTCATGGTACGGCGCGTCGTTCATTCGGGCTTTGGGCGCTCCTTGATCGGCATTCGCGAGAATATCGGACGCATGCACGCAATCGGCGCGCCGGTCGCCCGGCGGCGGCTCGTCGTCTATACGATCTCGGCCGCGCTGGCCGGGATCTCGGGCGCGCTGATCGCGCAGACGACCGGGTTCGTCGGGCTCGACTCGCTCGGCCTCGAACGCTCCGGCACGGTGCTGATCATGCTGATCATCGGCGGGGTCGGGCGGCTCTACGGCGCCTTTATCGGGGTTCCGCTCTACATGATCGCGCAGGACCGGTTTTCGACGATCGAGCCGGTCTACTGGTATTTTTGGATCGGCTTGCTGATGGTGGCGCTGGTGATGTTCGCCCGCGGCGGCGTGCTGGGGCTCGTCGAGCGCCTGTCGCCGCGGGGCCGACGGGCGCGATGATCCCGCCGGCGCTCGAAACCTGCGCCCTGGTCAAGAGCTTTGGTGCGCTGACGGTCGCGAACGCCGTCGATTTCCGCCTCGAACGCGGCGCCCGCCACGCGCTGATCGGGCCGAACGGCGCCGGCAAGACCAGCTTTGTCAATCTGGTGACCGGTGCGTTGCGGCCGAGCGCCGGGCGGATCCTGCTCGACGGGGCCGACGTCACGGCCTTGCCGCAGGCGGCTCGGGTCAAGCGCGGGCTGGTCCGCACGTTTCAGATCACCGCGCTGTTCCGCGGCCTCAGCGTTCTCGAAAATGTGACCCTCGCGGTGTGCGAGCGCCACGGGGTCGGCGGCGATCTGCGGCGTCCGGCCGGGCATCACCGGGCGGCGGTCGAGGAGGCCTTTGTCCTGGTCGAGAGCATGGGGCTCGCCGACGAGGCGTTGCGCCCGGTCGCCGCGCTGGCCTATGGCCAACAAAGGCTGACCGAGATCGCGGTGGCGCTGGGGCTCATGCCCAAGGCGCTGCTGCTCGACGAGCCGGCGGCAGGGGTGCCCTCGGGCGAGACCGGGCGGATCATCGAGGCGCTCGAAACCCTGCCGGCCGACATCGCCGTCCTGATCATCGAGCACGACATGGATTTGGTGTTTCGCCTGGCCCGTCACATCACGGTGCTGGTGCAGGGGAGCGTGCTGGCCGAGGGGCCGCCGGCGGCGATCGCCGCCGATCCCAGGGTGCGCCAGGTCTATCTCGGCGAGCGCGCGCCGGTGTGACGGCGTCCGCAGGCCTGATCCTCGACGGCGTCGCGGCCGGCTACGGCGACACGATCGTGCTCGAAGGGATCACCATCGATTTGCCGCCGGGCGGAACCCTCGCCCTGCTCGGCCGCAACGGGGTCGGCAAGACCACCCTGCTCGCCACGGTCATGGGGCATACCCGGCTGCGCGCCGGCACCATCGACTTCGGCGGGATCGAGATCAGCGCATTGCCGCCGTTTCGCCGCGCGCGGCTCGGCATCGGCCTGGTCCCGCAGGAGCGCGAGATCTTTCCGTCCCTGACGGTCGAGGAGAACCTGGCGGTCGCGGCGCGTCCCGGGCGCTGGTCGCTGGCGCGGATCTACGACTTTTTTCCGGCGCTCGCCGAGCGGCGCCGCCATCGCGGCAACCAGCTTTCGGGGGGCGAGCAGCAGATGCTGGCGATCGGCCGCGCATTGGTCGGCAACCCTTCGCTGCTGCTGATGGACGAGCCGCTCGAGGGTCTGGCTCCGGTGATCGTCGACACCCTGCTCGCCGGGCTCGAGCGCCTGAAGCGCGAGGACGGGTTGGCGCTGCTGCTGGTCGAGCAGCATGCCCGGCTGGCGCTGGAGCTCACGGCGAACGCGCTCGTCCTCGACCGCGGCGCGATCGTCTTCGCCGGCATCAGCCGCGAGTTGCTCGACGCGCCGGACCGGCTCGGGAGCCTGATGGGCGTCGCCGAGCGCGAGCGGCAGGGTTGATCGGCCTGCATCGGAGACCTGCGCAGATCGAGGTAGGAGGCCCGCGCGAACCATGGGTAGAGTGGACTGCGCAAGGCTATCCTATCGTCTCGCCTGGCTCCCACCTGACTGGAGGTTCGCGTCATGCAATACCGGCGAATTTCGGCCGATTGTCATCTCGACATGATCTGGCTGCCGCCCGATCTGTTCACGTCCGAGGCGCCGCGGGCGTTAAAGGACCAGATGCCCTTTGTCGCCGAGCAGCCGGACGGCAGCAAGCGCTGGGTCGACAACAACGGCGCCGATTACGGGCGGCCCGGAGGGGTCGGCGCGGTGGGCTCGGATTATGTCCCGGGCAAACAGTTGCGCGTCGACAAGATGCACGAAGCCGGCCTCTACGACGATTACACCAATAAGGGCCACCGCCGCCCCGGCGACCCGCATCTGCGGGTCAAGGAACTCGACCGCGACGGCGTCGACGCCGAGGTCATCTACGGCATCCTCGCCGCCTGCGCCAAGATGAAGGACCCCGCGGCGGCGAACGAGATGCTGCGCATTTACAACGACTTCATGCACAATTTCTGCAGCTATTATCCGGACCGCGAGATCGGCTTGGCATGCCTGCCCTACAGCGACATCGGGGCCGCCGCCGCCGAGGTGCGCCGCGTCGCCAAGCTCGGCATGAAGGGCGTCGAATTGTCGTGCTCATGGCATATGACGCCGATGTGGCACCCGATGTGGGATCCGCTCTGGGAGGCGGTCAACGAGACCCAGGTGCCGCTGCATTTCCACACCTTCCCGGCGACCGACCCCGAGCTGCGCAAGTCGCTCGAACCGACGATCGCCCGGCGCATGACCTATAGCGGGCTGTGCCGCTTCCAGATGACCTTGGCGACGATCCTGACCGACCTGATGGGCGCGGCGGTGTTCGAGCGCTTCCCGAACATCCGCATGGTGCTCGGCGAGAGCGGCATCGGCTGGATCCCCTACGTGCTCGACCGCATGGATTTCGAGTTCGAGGACCAGTACCAGGACCTCAAGCTCAAATTGAAGCCGAGCGAGTATTGGCGCCGCCAGTGCAAGGCGACGTTCCAATACGACCGCGTCGGCACCAAGCTGATCGACGAGATGGGGATCGAGACCCTGATGTGGGGCTCCGATTATCCGCATCCCGACGGGGTGTGGCCGGAATTGAAGAAGTACATCGAAGACCAGTTCAGCCACCTGCCGGCCGACGTTACCCACAAGATGACCTGCGAGAACGCCGGCAAGTTCTACGGCCTGATCAACTAGCCGGAGCTTCGGATCGGGCGCGGGCGCCCCGCCTTTGGCGGAGGGCGTCCCGCTCCGCGCCCAAGCGGTTCGAGATGCGAAGTGGGGGTGGCGCGAGCCGCCCCCTTCTGCGTTGGCGGCGGCGCATCCGGTTCGAGCCGGGGTCCGGCCCTGTCGTGAAGCGGCCGCCGCGCCGGTTTTCCGCGGCTGGACAGCTTTAGGGCCCGCGCCCCGATCTCCGCGCAGGACGGGTGGGATGCGTACACGCCGATCACATCGCCGTGCTCGACCACCTGCGCATCGATCGCTGCCATCTCTACGGCCAGTGCATCGGCGGGTCTTTCATCCTGAACCTGCTGAAGGCTCAGCCCGATCGCGTCGCGAGCGCGGTGCTGGCACAGCCCATCGGACGCGTCGGCGCCATGGCGCTGGGCCGGCCGGCCCGGTTCCAGGCGTGGGCGGAAGCGCTCGAAGATCATCCGGAGGCCACCCAACCGGTGCTGGACGCGTTCTGCCGCAACCTCTACGCCCGCGGATTTGTCTACTGCGTGGACCGCGCGTTCGTGTCGACGGTGCAGACGCCGTGCCTGGTGCTGGCGGGCAACGACGAGGCGCACCCCTATCCGATCTCCGAGGAGCTGGCGAAGCTGCTGCCGAATTGCGAGCTGATCCCGGAGTGGAAGACCGGAGCGGCCCTCGATTCGGCCAGAGCCCGCGTCAAGGAGTTCCTGGCGCAGCACACGCCGCGCCGGGCGTAGCCCTGCGGGGTCCGGGTTTTCAGTCGAGCTCGCGTTCGGCCAGGAACGGGTTTTCAGTCGAGCTCGCGTTCGCCAAAGAAAATGGCCCCGGGGTTGCCGGGGCCAAGTTTGAACAGGGAGGCTTCACGTCTGGGAGACGTAAGGGTCCGTAGACCCTCTTCCCGGGCCTTAAATCCCGGGAACTCGTATTGACGGCGTCAGCCGCCAAAAATTACATCCGATGCAACATCGCTGCTCAAAAGATGGACGATTGAGCACGCGACCACCACCGGGAATTTCTTCTGGCTCATCTGCAAAAAGCGCAAGCCTCTGATTCCCGCCGAATCCATTTGACGAACCCAGGATTCGCCGGCTCAGCCGAGCCGGGTCTCGGCCACCTTGCGCAGCAGGAAATCGCGGAAAACGCTGATCCGCTTCGAAGCCCGCAATTCTTCGGGATAGACGAAATAGGCTTCGACCGGGGGTCCGGTCAGCTCCGGCAGCACCCGCACCAGCTCGGTCTGCTCGCTGGCGATGAAATCCGACAAGGCGGCGAGCCCGAGCCCGCTCATCACCGCGCGCAGCATGGCATAGAAATTGTTGACGGCGAGGATCGGCCTGCGCTCCTGCCCCGGCTTGGCGGCGGCGTCGAGCAGCCAGTTGACGTTCTGCACCGGCGGGCGGCTGTCCTCGCCGTAGACGATCAGCCGGTGCTTGTCGAGATCCTCGGGCCGCTGCGGCATGCCATGCTTTTTGATGTAGTCGGGCGCCGCATAGACGTGGCTCGGCACGCTGACGAGATGGCGCTGGATCAGATCCGGCTGCCTCGGCGGGGACATGCGAATCGCCACGTCGGCCTCGCGCATCGACAGGTCGAGCTCGGTATCGTCGATCACCAGGCTGACCTGGATATCGGGATAGAGATCGAGGAACTCGCGGATTTGGGGGGTCAGCCAGGACGAGCCGAAAGCGACCGTGGTCGTGATCTTGAGCGGCCCCTTGGGACGGTCCTTCGATTCGGAAATCAGCCCTTCGGCCATCGACAATTTGGCAAAGACCTCGCGGGCGGTGCGGAACAGCAGCTCGCCCTGCTCGGTCAGGATCAGCCCGCGGGCATGGCGATGGAACAGCGGCACGCTGAGGCTCTCCTCCAGCGCGCTGATCTGACGGCTGACCGCCGACTGGCTCAGGTTCAGCGCTTCGCCGGCATGGGTGAAGCTGCCTGCCTCGGCGACCGCGTGAAAGACCCGCAACTTGTCCCAGTCCATCCCCTTTCCCCCGGCAACGGCCTCGCAGCGGCGGCGGCTGCCTGCTATTCGGCCGCCCGCATCGTCGCGGTTTCCTCCTGCGCCGCGAGAAATTTCTCGGCCTCGAGCGCCGCCATGCAGCCCATCCCGGCGGCGGTCACCGCCTGGCGAAATATCTTGTCCTTGACATCGCCGGCGGCGAACACCCCGGGAACGCCGGTCTCGGTCGAATTGGGGCGGGCGATGACGTAGCCCTCCGGATCGAGCGGGACCTGGCCCGCGACCAGACCGGTGACCGGCGTATGGCCGATCGCGATGAACACGCCGTCGCAGGCGTGAACGGAGCGATTGCCGGTACGCACATCGCGCAATCGCACCCCGCTCACCTGCGGCGGCTCAGGCTCGCCGAGAATCTCCTCGACGACGCTGTCCCAGATGACGTCGATCCTGGGGTTGCGGAACAGCCGGTCCTGCAGGATCTTTTCGGCCCTCAGCGCGTCGCGGCGATGGACGAGCGTGACCCGGCGCGCGTGGTTGGTCAGGTAGAGCGCCTCCTCGACCGCGGTGTTGCCGCCGCCGACGACAAAGACCTCCTTGCCGCGGAAGAAAAACCCGTCGCAGGTGGCGCAGGCCGAGACCCCGAAACCGCGAAAGACATCCTCGCTCGGCAGGCCGAGCCAGCGCGCCTGAGCGCCGGTGGCGAGGATCACGGTGTCGCCGACATAGACGTCACCCGAATTGCCGGTGGCGACAAACGGCCGTCGACCGAGATCGATCGTCTCGACCATATCGAGAATGACCCTGGTCCCGACATGCTCGGCCTGACGCTGCATCTGCTCCATCAGCCACGGGCCCTGGATGATGTCGGCGAATCCCGGGTAGTTCTCGACATCGGTGGTGATCGTCAGCTGGCCCCCGGGCTGCAGCCCGGTGACGAGGAGCGGCTCCAGATTGGCGCGCGCGGCATAGATCGCCGCGGTGTACCCGGCCGGCCCGGCACCGACGATCAGGACTTTGCTGTGATAGCGCTCGGACATATCGCGACGTTCCGGTCGATTGAGGCTTACTATATCATTCCGTGCGGCAGCAACTTTAAGGTATCGCGTACACGCTAAAATCCGAACATGTGATCGAGGCTGAAGGCGCCGTCGCCGCCGAGCAGCCCGTGATAGCCGAACAGCCGGCAGGTCGGGTCGCGGATGATTGCATAAGCGCCGGCGCCGGCGCCGGCGCGGACCGCGGCGTCGAACATGGTGTGGTATCGCCACAACCGCGAGCCCGAGCACGGGATCGCCATGCCGGCGCGGGCAATTTCGCGTCCTCCGCCGTGATGGAGAACGATCTCGGTGGCGCTCGCCGGCCGCCACGGGCGCGAGGCCGGATAGATCAACTGGCACATAGTGTCATAGCCGCTCTCGCCGAGCCTAAGGAACAGCCGGGTAGACAGCCCCGGCGGCCGTCCGGCGTAGGATTGCGGCTCGTCGCGATAGGTCAGGATGGTGTTGAAGACATGGGCGCCAAAGCTGGTTTCGGCGGCATGGCCGGTAGCGCGGTGACGGTAGCGGAAGATCGCGTGCAGCCAGCCGTCGGCTTCGCCCCCCTCCGAGAAATCGTAGGCGAGCTCGACATGCCCGTAGCCGTGGCCGAGCGCCTCGATCCCTGCGGTCTCGTCGAGGTCGAGCGCGGTCGCGTGCCGGCGCGGCAGCCGCCCGAACGAGCGGCGCAGAACCTCGTGCCCCTCGGGGTCGTAAACGATGGCGACGATCGGCAGCTCGGCTTGGCGAACCGCCATCGGGGTCGGCAGCACCAGAGTGCGCCATAATGCCCGGGGCAGGATCGGCGCCGGCAGCAGGTAGCCCTTGCCGAGCGCGCCGCCGAGACCCGGCAGCTTCGGATCGGAGGCCAGATCGGCGCGCTCGACGTTGACGTGCGCGATCCTGCGGCGCCCGCCCTCGATCACCTCGTAGCGCGGACGCACCATGTGCTTGCCGGCGACCAGCTCGAGCTGATTGGGCCAGGCGAGGCCGGGCAGCAGCCGGGCGACATCGACGGCGCGGCTGGCAAACGGCGCGATCGGCTCGGCAATCGGCACCGCGCCGTCGGCGCCCATCGGGTTGAGGCTGATCGCGCCGGGCGGGATCGGGAACGGATGGCTGTTCTGGACCCACAGCACGACCTGCTCGCCGGGAGCGGGCGCCGGGAGCCCGGCATAAAGGTCGGCCGGCCAGGCGTTGGCGTCATGCGTCGCGGACAAGGATCGATCGTCGCCGTCGGCGGGATCGGCGCTGCCGTCGCCAAACGTGTCGAGAGCGTATTTGACGATGTCGTGCCCGGCCGCTCCGACCATGTGCAGAAACAGCTGGCCGCAGAATTCGGGGAGGCGGAAGCGGGCGCGGATCTCGCGGCTGTCGAGAATGACCCCGCGGGCCGCCGGGCCGCAGCTCTCACACCATTCGGCGAGGATCTCGCCATCGCCGTCGAACAATGTCACCCAGCAGGTGACGGCGCCGCCGCCGTAGCTCGACCAGTAGTTGGCGGTTGAGATCCGCGTGTGCAGCCGATCGGTGTCCCGAAAAAAGGCAAAATTGGTCGCGAAGTTGAGCGGGTCGAGATAGAAACGGCGATTGGTCAGGCGATCGGGCGGGATCCGCATCTCGTCGAGAGTGAAGGTCCGCGCGCCGGACGCCTGCGCGCCCAAACCCTGCGCGCCCAAACCCTGCATCGCCCTTGGGCAGATAGGGTTCGAGCTGGGCGACCAGGCGCTCGGCGTCGAAGGCGGCGACGAAGATCGAGCGCGCGCCCGAACCGCCGAGCGCGGTCAGCGGCTGTGCCGCGCGGCCGAGTACCTCGCTGCCGAACCGCTCCACCTGCTGGACAAAGACCCCGGCGAGCTCGATCCCGGCGAGGCCGAACAGTTCGTCAAAGGCCGAAATCGCCCCGCCCGGATCGACGATCGCAACCGGTCCGCTCTCGGCCAGCGCCGCGAGCAATGTCCGAGCCGGCCGCGCTGCCCGAGGATGGGTCAGCGCCTTGTAGAGGGTGTTCCCCCCGGCAGAGATTGTCGAAGGTATCGATCGAGAGCGCCATGTCGAGCCGATACTACACCCCTCGCTGCCGACGCAAGCGGCCGGCCTCCTCGCCGGCGGCTCGCCGGTCTGCGCCGCGCCCGGATTGCGCCCAGCCGCCGGCACGGCCAGGGCGGCATCTCGGCGGCAACGATCCAGCCGTGACCGGCAGCGGCCGGATCGATGCCCCAGCCGGCGAAAACCGCCGCGACATACCGCGTCGACAGCACCGCGATCAGCGCCCCAGCGATCACGTCGCTCGGGTAATGCGCGCCGGCCACGATCCGGCTGCCGGCCACGATCGCCGCCGCCAGGATGTAGAACAGCAGATGCCGCGGCCACACCCACCACAACGCAGTCATCAGGGCAACGATCGTGGCGCTGTGGCCCGACGGAAACGACCAGTGGTCCGGGCGCCAGCCGAGCCAGGCAAAGCCATAGAGGTCGGCGCTGAACAGCAGCTTCGGCCGCAATCGGCCACAGCCGATCTTCAGCACGTCGACGGCGAGACCCGCGGCCGCGATCGAGGCGAACAGAAAGGCCGGGACCGCCGATGCCGCCTGCATGCCGGGGCCGAGCCGACGCAGCCGCGGCAGCTCGCCGCCCCAATGCAGCCCGGCAAAGGCGAGACCGAACAGAATGAGCCAGCCCCAGGCCTCGCCGAGCCGCCCGGTCAGATCGAACAGCGCGTGCAGGTCGGGGCCTTTCGCGTGCAAGTAGAGCGCGAGCGGCCGGTCGACGAGCTCGATCGAAATCACGATGAGGATCGTGGAGGCGGCCACCGCCGTGCCGACCTGCACGGACGGCAACATCCAGCTGCGGCGCGCAAATATGCCCGCAACCGAGCTTCCATGTTCGATTTCGCGGTAAAGCCGCCGCGCCGGCGGCGACGCAAGGCCGTCCTGATCGACGATCCACCAGTGGAGCGCCGCGGCCGTGCCGAAAACGAGCAGGCCGGCATAGACCACGTCCGACAAAAAGTGGCCGCCTTGGGCGATGCGGGCGAAACCCACCAGTGCGCCGAAGCCGAGGGCAGCCACGATGCCCCGCCGCCGCGGCCGGCCCGGCGGCAGCAGAAAGGCGAAGGCGACCAGCGAGAAGCCGAGTGCCGCATGACCGGAGACAAAGGAGCAGTTGCGCGCGCATTCGGCCGCCGGCAGCGGCGCCGGCGTGAAATGGCGGGAGCCGCCGAAGGCCTCGATCTGCACCGGTCGGGCCCGGCCCCAGTGGTCCTTCAATACGGTATTGGCGAGCAGCCCCGGTCCCAACGCGGTCGAAAACGCGACAAACAACAATGCCCTGCGGTCGAACCGCCACAACGGCCGGCCGATCAGAAACAGCCAGGCCGCCGCCCCGGCCACGACCACAACGATGCCCCAGGCGATCCACGGAACCGCGCGATGAAGGAATGCGATCGGCGGCCAATCGGTCAGCATAAAGCCGCGGCCCGGAACGTAGAACAAGCCGCTCGCCAGCAGATCGACCTGCGGCAGCAGCAGGAACAGCGCCAGCGCCGCCGCGGCGGCTGCCGCGTATATCGCCGTTCCCCTCATGCCCGCTGCTTCCGGTCGAGCCGGCTCAGAACCAATGCGCGCAACGCGGCGCCGGCGCGCTCGGTGTCCTGCGGGACCGGATAAGACCAGGTTTCGTTTCGGCCGGCGAACGGGCGGGTGATGCCGGCTTGCTGCATGATTTGGTGAAACCGGGCGAATTTGGCGTTGCCGCCGTCGAGGTCGAGGATATGGACGGGTTTGCCGGTCGCCGCCGCCTCGCTGATCATCGATACCGAATTGGCCGTCACCAAAAAGGCGTCGGCAAGCGCGAGATAGGAGAAATAGGGGTTGTCTCCGCTGCCGTCCCAGATTGCCGCGGACAGACCCGCAAGGCGCCGTTGCAGCAACGCCAGCCCACTCGCCCCGGTTCGCCGCGACGGCGTCACCAGCGCCGAGCCGCCGCATTCCCCCAAGAATCGCGGCCACCGCCTCGGCGATTTCACCAACCCGCCGGAGAGTGAGGCGATAGGCCTTGTTGCTGCCGCCGATCAGCACCGCAAGGATCGGCCGCGGCATCGCCGACAGTCCCGGAAAACGGCATCGCTCGGCGGCGAGCCTCGCCGCCGTCACGCGATGGACCGCACCCTTGGTGACGATCACCCTCGGTCCGCGCAGCCGGTCGTGCTCGGGGACGACCAGCAGGTCGAAATCGCCATGGCCGACCCCCGGGTCCTGGATCTGCGCGGCGACGGTGCGCCCGCCGCTCGCGCGCCGGATCGCCAGCGCCGGCATCGCCGCGTTGCGCCCGCAGGCGATGACCAGGTCCGGCCAGGGCGGATCGAGGCGGTCGCCTCGGCTTCCCGGCGCGGCGAGGGGCGTCGGCCACAGCGGCGGCGGCAGCCGGCTCCACGGAAAGCGGATCGCGAGCCGCTTTTCGACAAAGGCAAAGCCGGTCGCCTCGGCGAGCCCGATCGCCTGGCTCGCCATCCCCGCCTTGCCGTCGTGCAATACCCAGCCGAACGGATCGAATGCCATCGGCCGGGTTTACGGAAATGGCTCGGCCTCGGCAAGGCGGCGCGGGCCATGCGGCGGGCCGCCGCAACAAAATTGCGCCGCCGCTCGCTGTTTTCTATGATCCGATACCGAACAGGAGGGATGGGATGCGGCGGATCAAGCTCGACCGTATCGACCGCCGGATCCTGCGGAACCTGCAGGCGGAGGGACGCATCACCAATGTCGAGCTCGCGCGCCGCGCCGGCATTTCGGCCCCGCCCTGCTTGCGCCGGGTGCGCGCGCTCGAAAAGGCCGGCATCATTCGCGGCTATCACGCCGATCTGACGCCGCAGGCGCTCGGCTACGAAGTCACGGTCTTTGCCCAGGTCGGGCTGGCGAGCCAGGCGGAGGCCGATCTGAGGGCGTTCGAGCAGCTCGTCGCCACCTGGCCCGAGGTGCGCGAGGCGCACATGCTGACCGGAGAAACCGATTTCCTGTTAAAGATCGTCGCCGCCGATTGGGACAGCTATCAGCGGTTTCTCAGCGCCAAGCTGACCTCGGCGCCCAATGTCAGCCATGTTAAATCGGCGCTGACCTTGCGCGTATCAAAGGACGAGCCGGGAATCCCGATCGCCGATCAACCCGCGCTTGGCGACGGCGACGAGAGCGGCGACGGCTAGCTAGCCGATCACCTCTGACAGATCCCACCCGATGTTCCGTCACACCGGCCCACGGGTCCGGCCTTCAGCCGGCCCGAGGGCAGGCTCCGGCCGGCGTTCCCATGGCCGAAATCGCAGCTGCAGCAAGCGTCTCAGGCTTGCACCGCTTGCCGGCAACAATCCTTCCAGATCGACGATTTTCTGGAATTTGCGGCTATCCTGCCCGGTACGGCGGGGTCAGCCGAAATCGACGGTGACGACCGCGTAGGATTTGGCGCCGCGCGGGGTTGCGACCTCGACGCTGTCGCCCTTGCCCTTGCCGATCAGCGCGCGCGCCAGGGGCGAGGTCACCGACAGGCGGCCGCGGCTGACATCGGCCTCGTCCTCGCCGACGATTTGAAAGGTCTGCTCCTCGTCGCTCTCCTCGTCGGCGAGCGTGACCCGGGCGCCGAATTTGATCATCGAGCCGGACAGCTTGGAGAGGTCGATGACCTCGGCCCGAGCAACCTTGTCCTCGAGCTCCATGACCCGGCCCTCGATAAAGCTCTGGCGGTCGCGGGCCGCGTGGTACTCGGCGTTCTCGGCAAGGTCTCCGTGCTCGCGAGCCTCGGCGATGGCGCGGATGATGGCAGGCCGGTCGACGGACTTCAGCTGCTTCAGCTCCTCCCGGAGCCGATTGTAGCCATCGGCCGTCATCGGAATCTTGTTCATCGAGGACGGTCTCGCATCCTGTGGTTCGAAGATGGCGGGGAGCGCCGCCGCGAGGCAATCAAAAGTAAGACTGCAGCGATGCAACTTCAAGGCTCCCGGCGCGCAACGCGGCGATCGCCTGGACCGCCGCCCGGGCCCCGGCGACGGTCGTGTAATAGGGGATCGCATGGGTCAGCGCCGTTCGCCTGAGGCTGAAGCTGTCGGCGATCGCCTGGCTGCCCTCGGTCGTGTTGAACACCAGCTGGACCCCGCCGCTCAGCATGTGGTCGACGATATGCGGGCGCCCGTCGCGCACCTTGTTGACCCGGGTTACCGACAGCCCTTCGGCCAGCAGGGTGTCGGCCGTCCCATCCGTAGCGACCAGCGCGAAGCCCATCTCGACCAGTCGACGGCAGGGCTCGACCAGTGCCCGCTTGTCATGGTCGCGCACCGAGACGAAGACGCAGCCTTCGAGCGGCAGGCTGGTGCCGCTGGCGAGCTGCGATTTGGCGAAGGCACGCCCGAAATCGGCGTCGAGCCCCATCACCTCCCCGGTCGATTTCATCTCCGGACCGAGGATCAGGTCGACCCCGGGAAAGCGGGCGAACGGGAACACCGCCTCCTTGACCGCGACGTGGCCGCCCGCAACCCTGCCCGGGTCGGCAAGCCGCGGCTGGCCGGGCACCCCCTCCCTTCTCTCCCCCGCGAGCGGGAGAGGGTCAGGGTGGGGGCGGCTTAGGGACGGATTAAGGTGGGGGCCGCGCCCGAGCCCGCCGCGGCAATCGGCGAGGCGCTCCCCGGCCATCACCCGCGCCGCAATCTTGGCGATCGGGACGCCCGTGGCCTTGGCCACGAACGGAACCGTGCGCGAAGCGCGCGGATTGACCTCCAGCACGTAGACCTCGCCGTCCTTGACCGCGAACTGCACATTCATCAGCCCGACGACCGCGAGCGCCCGCGCGAGCGCCACGGTCTGCCGCTCGATTTCGGCGATCGTCGCGGGGCTCAGGCTGTAGGGCGGCAAGGAGCAGGCGCTGTCCCCCGAATGGATGCCGGCCTCCTCGATGTGCTCCATGATGCCGGCGATTTCGACGTCCTGACCGTCGGCGACGGCGTCGACATCGACCTCGATCGCGTCCTGCAGATAGCGGTCGATCAGCACCGGGCTCGTCCCGGAGGCGGTGACCGCATGGCGCATGTAACGGATGAGCCCCGCGGCGTCGTGCACGATCTCCATCGCCCGGCCGCCCAGGACATAGGAGGGGCGGATCAGGACGGGGTAGCCGATGCGCAACGCGATCGCCTCGGCGTCCTCCGCCGAGTGTGCCGTGCCGTTCTCCGGCTGGCGCAGGCCGAGGCGGGTCAGCAGCCCTTGGAAGCGCCTGCGGTCCTCGGCCAGGTCGATCGCATCGGGCGAGGTGCCGAGGATCGGAATGTGCTCGCGCTCCAATGCCGCCGCGAGCTTCAGCGGGGTCTGGCCGCCGAACTGCACGATGACGCCGAGCAAGGTGCCGCGCTGTTCCTCGACCCGGACGATCTCGACCACGTCCTCGGCGGTCAGCGGCTCGAAATAGAGCCGGTCGGAGGTGTCGTAATCGGTCGAGACGGTCTCCGGGTTGCAGTTGACCATGATCGTCTCGATGCCGGCTTCGGAGAGGCTGTAGGCGGCATGGACGCAGCAATAGTCGAATTCGATGCCCTGGCCGATCCGATTGGGGCCCCCGCCGAGGATCACGACCTTTCTGCGCTCGCTCGGATCGGCCTCGCATTCGGGCTGGTCGAGCCCGTCGCCCTCGTAGCAGGAATACATGTACGGGGTCATGGACGGGAACTCGGCGGCGCAGGTGTCGACCCGCTTGTAGACCGGCCGCAGATCGAGCCCGCGGCGCCGGGCCGAGACCGTCTCCTCGTCGAGCCCGGCGAGCGTGCCCAGCCGCGCATCGGAAAAGCCGAGCTGCTTCAGCCGCAGCAAGCCGGTGCGGTCGCACGGCAGCCCGTCGCGCCTGACCCGCTGCTCGACCGCGACGATCTCGCCGACGCGCTCCAAGAACCATGGCTCGAACCGGCAGGCGGCGTGGATCTCGGCGGTGGTAAGCCCGTGGCGGTAGGCCTGCGCGATCAGCAGCAGCCGGTCGGGCGAGGGTTTCGAAAGGGCGGCCTTGACCGCGTCCTTGCCGGCGCTCTCGACGCCCTCGATCGCGACCTCGTCAAAGCCGCTGAGCCCGGTTTCCATCGAGCGCAGCGCCTTCTGCACCGACTCGGCAAAGCTCCTGCCGATCGCCATCGCCTCGCCGACCGACTTCATCGAGGTGGTCAGCAAGGGCTCGGTCCCCGGAAACTTCTCGAAGGTGAACCGCGGCATCTTGGTGACGATGTAGTCGATCGTCGGCTCGAACGAGGCCGGGGTGATCCGGGTGATCTCGTTGTCGAGCTCGTCGAGGGTGTAGCCGACCGCGAGCTTGGCCGCGACCTTGGCGATCGGGAACCCGGTCGCCTTCGAGGCCAATGCCGAGGAGCGCGACACCCTCGGGTTCATCTCGATGACGACCAGCCGGCCGTCGTCAGGGTTGACCGCGAACTGCACGTTCGAACCGCCGGTATCCACGCCGATCTCGCGCAAGACCGCGATCGCGGCGTTGCGCATCAGCTGGTATTCCTTGTCGGTCAGGGTCAGTGCCGGGGCGACGCAGACCGAATCGCCGGTATGGACGCCCATCGGGTCGATATTCTCGATCGAGCAGACGATGATGCAGTTGTCGGCGCGATCGCGGACGACCTCCATCTCGTACTCTTTCCAGCCGAGGACCGATTCCTCGATCAGCACCTCGTGCGCCGGCGAAGCCCGCAGGCCGCCGCGCACGATTTCCTCGAACTCCTGCGCGTTGTAGGCGATCCCACCCCCGGTGCCGCCCAAAGTGAACGAGGGTCGGATGATCGCCGGCAACCCGACCTCGTCGAGCGCTGCGAAGGCCTCGTCGAGCGAGCGCACCAGCCGGCTGTCGGGCGAGGCCAGACCGATCCTGTCCATCGCCTGACGAAACAGCAGGCGATCCTCGGCCTTGGCGATCGCCGCCTCGGTGGCGCCGATCAGCTCGACCCCGTAACGCGCGAGCACACCGGAGCGGGCGAGCGCCATCGCGGTGTTGAGCGCGGTCTGGCCGCCCATCGTCGGCAACAAGGCGTCGGGGCGCTCGCGAGCGATGATCTGCTCGACCATCTCCGGGGTGATCGGCTCGATATAGGTGGCGTCGGCGAGATCGGGGTCGGTCATGATCGTCGCCGGGTTCGAATTGACCAGCACGATCCGGTAGCCCTCGGCCTTCAGCGCCTTGCACGCCTGGGCCCCGGAATAGTCGAACTCGCAGGCCTGCCCGATGACGATCGGCCCGGCGCCGACGATCAAGATGGTCTTGATGTCAATGCGTTTAGGCACGGTATTGACTTAGTGCCGTCCTGGCGAAAGTCGGGGCTGATCCTCTTACGTCCATCCCGGCGCAGGCCGGGACCCATCGTAGTGCCAGATTCCGCACTTCCGGCGCGCAGAAGTGCCGATGCGAGGCCGGCGACGACCGGGACACGGGGAAATGGGTCCCGGCCTTCGCCGGGATGGCAACATGAGGAGAGGGCCGGCCGATCACGAATTATTCCGCGCCGCCGGATAGGGTCTATCGCTGAGCTTCATTTTACGAATTCTTTTTTCGACAGTATCCGCTTGATCGCGTCGAGAGCCAGCACGTAAGAATTGATGCCGAAACCGGCGATCACCCCGTTGGCTTCGCCCGAAGTTACCGGATGAATGCCGCGTTTCTCCACATTCGTAATATGAATCTCCACATATGGAAGGCCGCGCACTGCCTTCAGACAATCGCGCAATGCGAAACCTGCCGTACTGAACCCGGCGGGATTCATGAGCAACGCGTTGGCGCCACCGGAAGCCGCTTCGTAGATCCAATTGATCGCTTCACCTTCGACATTGGTGTAGCGGATCTCGATGTCGAGATCGCGATCCTTTGCTTCCTTGAGCACAATCGCATCGAGGTCGGCGGCCGTTGTCGTGCCATAGAACTCGGGTTCTCGCTTGCCGAGCCATACCATGTTGGCTCCTTGGATCAAGAGAACCTTGTGCATCTTTCTGTTCCCGATTTTCTGCGTGTGTAGCGCGAGTGTGAGCATATCACGTTTGCGCCATAAGCTGGACAAAGCGCTCGAACAGGTGATGGCTGTCCTGTGGGCCGGGGCTCGCCTCGGGATGGTGCTGGACCGTGAACACCGGCTTGCCGATCATGCGCAGCCCTTCATTGGTGCGATCGAAGAGCGAGACATGGGTCGGCTCGACCCCCGGCGGCAGGCTCTCGGGGTCGACAACGAAGCCATGGTTCTGGCTGGTGATCTCGACTTTTCCGGTCAGCAGGTCCTTGACCGGATGATTGGCCCCGCGATGGCCTCGGGCCATCTTGATGGTCCGGCCGCCGAGCGCCAGCGCCATCAGCTGGTGGCCGAGGCAGATCCCGAAGATCGGCTTGCCGACCGCCAGGAGATCGCGCAGCACCGGCACCGCATAGGCGGCGGTCGCCGCCGGATCGCCCGGCCCGTTCGACAGAAAGACGCCGTCGGGCCGATGGCGCAGGATATCCTCGGCGGAGGCGGTGGCGGGGACCACCGTCACCCGGCAGCCGTGCCGGGCGAGCATCCTCAGGATGTTGCGCTTGGCCCCGTAATCGACCGCGACGACATGGTGGCGCGGGTGATGCTGCCGGCCATAGCCCCCCTCCCGCTCCCAACTCGTCTCGTCCCACTCGTAGGTCTGGCGGCAGGTAACCTCCTTGGCCAGATCCATCCCTTCGAGGCCGGGCCAGGCCACCGCGCGCTGATGCAGCGCGGCGATGTCGAGCGGCCGCTGCGGATCGTAGGCGACGACCCCGTTGGGCGGCCCGCGGTCGCGGATCTGCCGGGTCAGCCGCCTCGTGTCGACGCCCGAAATCCCGACGAGCCCATGGGTTTCGAGCCAGGCGTCGAGCGGCCCGGTAGCGCGCCAGCTGGCCGGCCCGGTCACCCTGCTGCGGACGATGAGGCCGCGCGCGGCCGGGGTCGTGGCTTCGATGTCTTGGGCATTGGTCCCGACATTGCCGATATGCGGGAAGGTGAAGGTGATGATCTGCGCGGCGTAGGACGGGTCGGTCAGGATTTCCTGGTAGCCGGTCATCGCGGTGTTGAAGCAGACCTCGCCGACTGCCGCGCCGGCTGCGCCGAAGCCGCTGCCCCAAAACACCGTGCCGTCAGCAAGGACGAGCGCGGCGTTGCAGTCGGGCGGTTGCAGCGACGGGTCGCGCATTGGCCGAAGGTCCTGTTGGGCAAACCGCAAGCCGCCCGGTGCGGCGACGGGGCGAGCGGCGGAACTGACGAGCAATAACCGCTCGGACGCCCGAGGTCAACCCCTCAACGCCCCGAACCTATCGTCGTTTCAAAGACTTAGTATCGCAGGTGCGGAATTGCCGAGAGGCGCGAAACAGGTTAGGGTGATTGTTCCACCAGAACGGAAGCGCGCCGATGCTGCGTCAGGCCTTCACCGACCGGCTCAAAGAGGCGATGAAGGCCAGGGATGCGCGCACGGTCTCGACGGTGCGGCTGATATTGGCCGGGCTCAAGGACCGCGACGTCGCGGCGCGCACGGCGGGAAACAGCGATGGCCTCGCCGATCCCGAGATCGCGCGGATGCTGCAGGGGATGATCAAGCAGCGGCGCGAATTGATCGTGCTCTTCGAGCGAGGCAACCGCCCCGATCTGGCGCGGCAGGAGCTTGAAGAAATCGCCGTCATCGAAAGCTTTCTGCCGCGCCAGCTGAACGAGGACGAAATCGAAGGAGCGGCGCGGGCCGCGATCGCCGAGACCGAAGCCGCCGGCATCAGGGACATGGGCAAGGTCATGGCGGCGTTGCGCGAGCGCCACGCCGAGGTCGTCGATTTCAGCCGCGCCGGCGCGATCGTCAAGCGGCTGCTGGGCTAGAGCGGGGGCGATGTCGGCTTCGCTCAACCTGATCCTCCTTCGCCACCCGCCTGCGGGGGGAGAGGGCCGGGGCGAGGGGGGAACCACCATCGTCATCGATCAAATCGGGACGCAGCCCCTCACCCTCCCGTCGCGGCGCGCCGGGCCCCTCCCTCTCCCGCATTGCGGTAGAGGGGCAAAGCGCCGAGTGGTCCGCTGACCGATGGCCTTTCCGCCGGGGTTTCTCGACGAGCTGCGCAGTCGGGTGTCGCTGTCCGGGCTGGTCGGCCGCCGGGTCAAGCTCACCCGGCGCGGGCGCGAATTTGCCGGGCTCTGCCCGTTTCACAACGAAAAGACGCCGTCCTTCTACGTCGTCGAGGATAAATCGTTCTTTCACTGCTTCGGCTGCGGCGCGCATGGCGATGCGATCGGTTTTGTCATGCGCGCCGACAACCTCGATTTTCTCGAGGCGGTCGAGAAATTGGCGGGCGAAGCCGGAATCCCGGTCCCACAGGCGACACCGGAGGAGCGCGAGCGGGCGCAGCGGCAAAAAACCCTGCTCGAAACCCTCGAAGCCGCCGCCGCCTTTTACGAGGCCCGGCTGTGGGGGCAGGCCGGCAGTCGCGCGCGCGACTATCTGCACGGGCGGGGGCTCGACGCCGAAACGATCCGCCGCTTTCGCCTCGGCTGGGCATCGGAGGATCGCCAGGCATTGCGGCGCGCCCTCGCCGCCGATTTCCCCGAGCCGCTGCTGTTCGAAGCGGGGCTGCTCCACCGCCCCGAAGAAGGCGAGCCCTTCGACTATTTCCGCAGCCGCGTCATGTTTCCGATCGGCGATCGCGCCGGGCGCGTGATCGCCTTCGGCGGCCGCGTAATTGCCGAGGGGCGGCCCAAATACTTGAACTCGCCCGACAGCCCGCTGTTTGAAAAGGGGCGCGTTCTCTATGGCTGGTCGGCGGCGCGCGCCGGAGCGGCGGACGGCCGGGACGCGATCGTCACCGAGGGCTACATGGACGTGATCGCGCTGCACCGCGCGGGCTTTTCGTCCGCGGTGGCGCCGCTCGGCACGGCGCTCAGCGAATTTCAGCTGCATGAGCTGTGGCGCCTCGGGCCGGAGCCGATCCTGTGCTTTGACGCAGACGCGGCCGGGCAGCGTGCGGCGCTGCGCGCGCTGCACCGAGCGCTGCCCTTGCTGCGGCCGGGCTACAGCCTGCGCTTCGCCGCCTTGCCGCCCGGCGAAGACCCGGATTCGCTGATCCGCCGCGGCGGACGCGCCGTCTTCGAGCAGGCCAAGGCGGCGGCTCGACCGCTGGCGGACATGCTCTGGGAATCCGAGGTGCGCGGGAGCCCGCGAGACACGCCGGAGCGGCTTGCCAGGATCCAAACGAGGCTATTGGAGCACGTGCAGACAATATCGGACCGGACGGTCCGATTCGAGTTCGAGACGCTGTTTAAGAAACGCTGCAATCCGTGGCACGCCAGGCGCAAAAACACGCGAACGCCGCAGACCGCCGCGGTTCGCGAGGGGCCGCCGCCGCCGCCGCGTTCCCCGGCGCACAGGCAGCGCGAGATCCTGTTCTGCATCCTGCTGCGTTTTCCGGCGCTGATCGGCGAGGTCGCCGAGGAATTTGCCGCGCTCGACCTCCCCGAAGCGGAGCTTGACAAGCTTCGCCGGGAGATTTTAGAGATCGAGGCCCTGCGGCCGGGGCTTGACGCTCCGGCACTCCGGCAACACCTTCTGCTGAACGGGTTTGCGCCGACCGTGGATGCGCTTCTCTCGCCTTCGGTCAACTCGGGCTTTCTGGTCCGGCGCTCGGACTCGCGCAGGGCGCGCGACGAATGGGCCCATGTGATCGGAATGCTGATGGGAGGTTACCGGTCGGCCTTGGCCGAGGCGAGCAATCACCTGATCGATGACGTTTCGGCGGCGGCCTGGGAGCGCTTCCTGGCTGCGCGGAAGCGGGCGTTGCACGAGGGCCGACACGATGACGAGCCGGTCTGACGCGACGCCGCGCCCGATCGCGGAACATCTCGGCAAACCCGCATCGAGAGGCATTTTCGCGCCCGGTCCTGGCCGGGCCGGCAGAAACCTGTTTAGGGATGGTGGAATGGCGAGCAAAGCGGCGAACACGGCTGAAGCGACGGAAACCCGCGAGGAGGCTGCTGAGGCTCCCCTGCTCGACACCGTCGCCGCTGCGATCAAAAAGATGGTGGCCCGCGGCCGGGAGCGCGGATATGTGACCTATGACGAGCTGAACGCGGCGCTGCCGCACGATCAGGTGTCCTCCGAGCAGATCGAGGACACGATGACGATGCTTTCCGAGGTCGGGATCAACGTGATCGAGAGCGAGGAGAGCGAAGAGCCGGCCGCCGCCGAGGTCGAGGAGGCCGACGGCGAGGCGCGCGGCAATCTCGACGACGACGACATCGGCCGCACCGACGATCCTGTCCGCATGTACCTGCGCGAGATGGGATCGGTCGAGCTCTTGTCGCGCGAGGGCGAGATCGCGATCGCCAAGCGGATCGAGGCCGGTCGCGAGATGATGATCGGCGGCATCTGCGACAACCCGCTGACGATCCGCGCGATCGTCGGCTGGCGCGACGCGCTCAACGAACGAAAGATGCTGCTGCGCGACATCATCGACCTCGACGCGACCTACGGCAGCGGCGGGTTCGACCCGCCGGCGCGGGAAGCGCCGGCGGGTCCCGTCGCCCCGGCGGCCGAGAGCGATGCCGCGCCGGATGCCGCCGCGCCCGACAACACGGCGCCCGATAACACGGCGCCCGGCAACACGGCAGCCGACAACACGGCAACCGACAACACGGCAACCGACAACCCGGCGCCCGACAACGCCGCCGCCGAGCCCGCCGAGATCGAGCCCGAGCTCGCCGCCGAAGAGGCCGAGGCCGAGGAGAGCTCGATCTCGCTCGCGGCGATGGAAGCGCAGCTGAAGCCCGGCGTGCTCGCTGTCTTCGACGCCATCGCCGAAACCCACAAGAAGCTGCACCGCCTCCAGGACCAGCGCATCAACGCGCTGCTCAAGGGCGAGCCGCTGCCGAAGGTGACCGAGCGCCGTTACGAAAAGCTCCGCAACAAGGTCATCGAGGACATCAAGCGCATCCGGCTCAACAACGCCCGCATCGAGTACCTCGTCGACCAGCTCTACGACGTCAACCGCAGGCTCGTCGCCGATGAGGGGCGGCTGCTGCGGCTGGCCGAGAATGCCGGGGTCAAGCGACCCGAGTTTCTGCGCGAGTATTTCGGCAACGAGCTGGCCGGCGATTGGCTCGAGCGGGTCGCGGCCCTGCCCGGCCGCGGTTGGCTGCGGCTTATCGAAAAGCACCATGCCGACGCGGCGCGGCTGCGCGCCCAGATCGTCCAGATCGCATCCGAAGCAAAGCTGCCGATCGCCGAGTTCCGCCGCATCGTGCAGACCGTGCAGCGCGGCGAGCGCGAGGCGGGCCGGGCCAAAAAGGAGATGGTCGAGGCCAATCTGCGGCTCGTGATCTCGATCGCCAAGAAATACACCAACCGCGGGCTGCAATTCCTGGACCTGATCCAGGAGGGCAATATCGGGCTGATGAAGGCGGTCGACAAATTCGAGTACCGCCGCGGCTACAAATTCTCGACCTACGCCACCTGGTGGATCCGCCAGGCGATCACCCGCTCGATCGCCGACCAGGCGCGCACCATCCGCATCCCGGTGCACATGATCGAGACCATCAACAAGCTGGTGCGCACCTCGCGCCAGATGCTGCACGAGATCGGCCGCGAGCCGACCCCTGAGGAGCTCGCCGAAAAGCTGGCGATGCCGCTCGAAAAGGTGCGCAAGGTCCTGAAGATCGCCAAGGAGCCGATCAGCCTCGAAACCCCGATCGGCGACGAGGAGGATTCGCATCTCGGCGACTTTATCGAGGACAAGAACGCGGTATTGCCGTTGGACGCGGCGATCCAGGCCAATCTGCGCGAGACGACGACGCGGGTCCTCGCCTCGTTGACCGCACGCGAGGAGCGGGTGCTGCGCATGCGCTTCGGGATCGGCATGAACACCGACCACACCCTCGAGGAGGTGGGCCAGCAATTCTCGGTCACCCGCGAGCGCATCCGCCAGATCGAAGCCAAGGCCCTGCGCAAGCTCAAGCACCCGAGCCGCTCGCGCAAACTGCGCAGCTTTTTGGATACCTGAGCGAGCTGAAGATAGCCCCTCACCCCAACCCTCTCCCCGCCTGCGGGAAGAGGGAGGGGCCCGCGCAAGGCGTGGGAGGGTGAGGGGCGACGCCGGGTTCGCGACGAGATATTCTGTAGCCGACGGGCCCGTAGTTCAGATGGTCAGAACGCGCCGCTCATAACGGTGTAGTCGCAGGTTCGAGTCCTGCCGGGCCTACCAGCCGCCGCTGCATCCCGTGGCCGGGCTGGAACATGATCGCAACGATACCGCGCAACGCCGCCGGGAGGGCGCCATGACCGCAGACCGCGGCAAAGATCCGATCGTGCATTTTGTCGGCAGCATCCCGTTGCCCGATGCCGAAACCGTGTTCGGCACGCTCGCCGCGGCGGCCGGGCCGCACCTCGTGCGCCTGCCCGACGGCGAGACCGGCATCCGCCGGACCTGGATCCGCTACTTGCAAGGTGTGCTCGCCGAAAACCCGGCGATGGAGCTGGCCACGGACGTGCCGCCCTTCAAGTTCACCCAATGGGACGGCAAGGTGCTGCGCGAAATCCCGCGCCTTCGCCTGCGGCCCGGCGCCACGCCCGATCCCGACAGCTTCGTCACCGGCTATGCCGATATGGCGATCGCCTCATGGGGCCGGTTCGAGCGCATGCAGCAGGCTGGAACGATCCCGCCCAAGGTCAAATTCCAGGTTTCGCTGCCGACGCCGATCGCGCCGACCTACAACAACATGGTGCCGTCTGACCGGCCGGCATTGCTGCCGGCGCTGACCGCGCATTTGATCGGCGAGGTTGCGAAGATCGCCGCGGCAATCCCCAACGACCGCCTCGCGGTGCAATGGGATGTGTGCCAGGAGGTACTGGCATGGGAAGGGCTATTACGAACCGGGGCCGGTCGATTTTCGCACCGAGACCATCGAAATCCTGACCCGGATCGGCGAGGCGGTGCCCGCGGCGATCGAACTGGGCTACCACCTGTGCTACGGCAGCCCGGCCGACGAGCACTGCGTGCAGCCGAAGGATATGGCGATCATGGTCGAGATGGCGAATGCGATCGCCGCCGGCGTCGCGCGGCCGATCGACTTCTTCCACATGCCGGTGCCGAAGGAGCGCACCGACGACGGCTATTTTGCGCCGCTCGAAAATCTGCGCCTCGGCCCTCGGACCGAGCTCTACCTGGGCCTGGTCCATTACGATGACGAGGGAGGCGATTTGGCGCGGCTCGCGGCGGCGCGGCGCCATGCGCGCGTCGCCGGCGTCGCCACCGAATGCGGCATGGCGCGCGGCGATCCGGCGCGGCTCTCGTCGCTGCTCGCCGCGCATGTCCGCGCCGCGCAGCTCCCTGCGGTGTAACGCCGGGGGCGGGTAACGCCGGGCCGGACCGGCGCGGGCTCAGGACACCTGGGCGAACTCGCGCGCCCGCGTCGACTGCGCGGCGAAAGCGCAACGGCAGGGCGAGGGGCGACGCTCAAAACCGCGATCGGTTACCTTCGAGTCCGCGGGCCCGTACGTTCCAGCCGGTCAGAACGCGCCGCTCATAGCGGTGTGGTCGCGGGTTCAAATCCTCGCGGCCTACCGTTTCCTTGCCTTCAAGGACATCACAGCCCACCTGAAGGCGGCGGCGAACCTCGTAGCCGAGTTCGCTTCGCTCAGCGTAGGCCCGGGAACCCCCCATGAGTTCGTTCAAGCCATCGGTTCTCGATAATCTGCGACTGACACACGATGTCGTAACCGTCATACGCGGAATTGCCGAAGGCAAGGGCAGGCAGGATCTGTTCAAGGAGCGGGCTCCCGACGTGCTGGAGAACCTGCGGCAGGTCGCAATCATAGAAAGCACAGAGTCGTCGAACCGCCTCGAAGGCGTGACCCTGCCGCGCACGGCGATCGAGGTGCTTGTTCGCCGAAATGAAGAGCCAAAGCGCGACAACCGCTCAGAGGGCGAAATCGCCGGCTATAGGAACGTGCTGCAACTTATACACGATCGTCACGATTACATGCCATTGACGCCGAACCTAGTGCTTCAGCTCCATCGCGATTTGTTCCGGTTCGTCGACGGTTCAAGTGCCGGAAGCTGGAAGCTGACCGACAATATGATTACCGAAACGCGGCCGGACGGCTCCCGGTTCGTGCGCTTTGCGCCGACGCCAGCATGGCGCACACCGGCTGCGATGGAGGAGTTGCATCGATCATATGAGAAGGCCGGTGACAGCGAGGTGGACCCGGTGATCCTAGTCGCGCTCTACGTCCTTGATTTCCTGTGCATCCATCCTTTCCTGGACGGGAACGGCCGCATGGTGCGGTTGCTGACTGTCTTGCTGCTCTATCGCGAAGAGTATCGAGGTCGCTCGCTATATCTCGCTGGAGCGGTTGATCGAGCAGACCAAAGAAAGCTATTACGACACGCTCTATCGCGCATCTCAGGGATGGCACGCCAGCGCGCACGACCCAATGCCTTGGGTTGCTTACTTTCTCGGTATCGTACGCGCTGCCTACGACGAGTTCATACGTGACGTCGGCGAGCTGCGCGATGGACGCGGGATGAAGATCTCAACTGGTTCTTCAAGCGCTTGGTCAGATGATTGGCGATTTTTCGGTTTCCGAGCTGCATCAACGCTGCCCGAGCGTCGGCTGGGATATGCTGCGCCACGTGCTGCGCAGCGAGCGTGATGCGGGTCGCCTTAAGGCGATCGGCCGAGGTCGCGGCGCGCGCTGGCGAAAGGTGGAAGCGCCCCGAATTGGGGGAACAGCGGGCTAAAGGGGGTAATGACAAACCCCGCATTACCCCCTTTCCGGCGTTATTACCCTCTTTCCCGTGAAGGTCCGGGGGCTCGGCCAATTGTCGACGCCAGGCTCGAGCCGCCGAGACGTTTACGAAACCTGGGCGAGCTCGCGCGTCCGGGTCGATTGCGCGGCGGCGAGGTGGTCCTTGGCCAGCACGGTATAGACCGCGGGCAGAACGAAAAGCGTGAACAGAGTCCCGATCGACATGCCGGCGACGACGACGATGCCGATCGAAAAGCGGCTCGCCGCCCCGGCCCCGGTCGCGGTCAGCAACGGCACCAGCCCGACCACCATCGCCGCGGTCGTCATCAGGATCGGGCGCAGCCGCACCCGTGCGGCCCGCTCGATCGCGCGCCGGCGGTCGAGCTGCTCGCTGACCTGCAGTTCATTGGCGAAGGCGACCATCAGGATGCCGTGCTTGCTGATCAGCCCGATCAGAGTGACGAGCCCCACCTGGGTGTAGATGTTCATCGTCGCCAGGCCGAAAAACAGCGGCAACATCGCCCCGCAGATCGACATCGGCACGCTGACCAGGATCACCAGGGGGTCGCGCAAGCTCTCGAACAGCGCCGCCAGCACCAGGAAAATAATGATCAGCGCAAAGACGAAGGTGACGGCGAGCTGGTTGCCCTCGCGCACGTAGAGGCGCGAATCCGAAAGGTAGTCGTGGCTGAACCCGGCGGGCAGGTCCTTCGCCTGGGATTCGAGAAAGTCGATCGCCTGGCCGGTGGTCACCCCCGGCATCGGCACCGCCTGGAAGGTCGCGGAATTCAGCTGATTGTATTGCGTCAGCGCATTGGGCTCGGTTGCGATCTTCAGGCTGACGAGGTTGGACAGCGGCACCGGCTGACCCGAGGCGGATTTGACGTAGTAACGCGTCAAGGTCTCCGAATTCAGGCGATCGGCGCGCGGCACCTGCGGGATCACCTCATAGGATCGGCCGTTCAAATTGAAGCGATTGACATAGTTCTCGCCGACCAGAAGGGCCAAGGTGTCGCCGATCGACTGCATCGTGACCCCGAGATCGTGCGCCTTCGAGCGGTCGATCTTGACTTGAATGACCGGCTGGTTGAAGTCGAGATCGCTGTCGACGACGATAAATATGCCGCTCTTGCGCGCCGCGGCTTTGATCTTCTCCATCTGCTGGTAGATCGTTTTGTAGTCGCCGGGCGAGTAGATCACCATCTGGATCGGCAATCCGCCGATTGTCGCCGGCAGCGGCGGCAACGAGAAGACGAAGGCGCTCAGCCCTTCGACCGCGCTGACCTTGCGCTGCAGCAGCGGCTTCAATTGCTGCGCCGAGCGCGACCGCTCCCCCCAGGGTTTCAGAATGATGCCGGCGATGCCCTGGTTCGGCCCGAACCGGCCGTTGACGATAAAGCGCAGAAAGGTCTCGGGGAACGAGGTGAACGCCTGGTCGAGCTTGTGGCCGTAGGCCTCTGAATAGTCGAGATTGGAATATTGCGGCGCCTTGGTCAGCGCGAACAGCACCCCCTGGTCCTCCTCGGGGGCGAGCTCGGACTTGGTGTTCGAATACATGAAAACGATGCTGACGAGGATCGCGGCGCCGAACAGCGCGGTCACCGGGCGGTAGTCGAGCGAGCGTTCGAGGCGGCGGCCATACCAGCCGGCCAGCCGCGAAAAGACCCGGTCGATCAGCCCGACGAAGCGCCCGTGCAGCATCTCGCGGCTCAGCAGCATCGAGCACATCATCGGCGACAGGGTCACCGCGACGACCCCGGAGATGATGACCGCGCCGGCGAGGGTAAAGGCGAACTCGCGGAACAGCGCGCCGGTAACGCCGCCGAGAAAACCGATCGGGGCATAGACGGCCGCCAGGGTCAGGGTCATCGAGATGACCGGGTTGGCGATCTCGCGCGCGCCGATCAGCGCCGCCTGGGCCGGCGTGCGGCCCTGCTCGATGTGGCGGTAGACGTTTTCGACAACCACGATCGCGTCGTCGACCACGAGCCCGATCGCCAGCACCATCGCCAGCAAGGTCAACAGGTTGAGGCTGAAGCCCAAGGCCGCCATGATCATCCCGGCGCCGACCAGGGACAATGGGATGGTCACGATCGGGATCACCACCGAGCGCATGCTGCCGAGGAACAGGAAGATGACCGCGACCACGATGGCGACGGCCGAGCCGAGCGAGGTCTCGACCTCGTCGATCGAGGCCTGGATGAATTTGGTCGAATCGTAGGCGACCTGCATCTTGACCGAAGGCGGCAGGTTGCGCTTGATCTCGGGCATCACCGCGCGCACGCCCTTGACCAAGGACAACGGGTTGCCCGAGGGTGTGGCCTGGATGCCGATGAACACGGCATGCTGCCCGTTCATCTCGACGCTCGAGGTCCAGCTCTGCGCCGCCAGATCGACCTTGGCGATGTCGTCCATCCGCACCAGGGCGCCGCTCCTGGCCTTGACGACCATGTCCTTGAACTGGGCGACATCGGTCAGCCCGGTATTGGCGCTGACATTGGTGATCGTAAAATAACCCTTGGCCTGGCCCGGCGCCGATTGGTAGTTGTTGGTCTGGATCGCGGCCGCCACGTCGCTCGCCGAGATGCCGCGCGCCGCCATCCGCGCCGGATCGAGCCACAGGCGCATGGCAAACACCTGGCCGCCGAGAATATCCGCCGACGCGACGCCCGGAACCGTGACCAGCAGCGGCTGGACCACCCGGGTCAGATAATCCGAGATCGCGGCGCTCGATATTTCATCGCTCGAAAACCCGATATACATGACCGCCGTGGTCTGCCCGGTCGCCTTGACGATGATCGGGTCCTGCGCCCCGGTCGGCAGCAGGTATTTGACCTGCTGGACCTTGGCCATGACCTCGGTCAGCGCGCTGTCCGGGTCGTAGTTGAGCTCGATGTAGGCGGTGATCGTGCTGGTGCCCTGGACCGAGGACGAGGTCAGATAATCGATGCCCTCGGCCGAGGCCACCGCCTGCTCGATCGGCGTCGCAATAAATCCCTGCATCAGATCGGGCGATGCGCCGGGATAGATCGTGGTGATGGTGATCGTCGTGTTCGACAGCTTGGGGTACTGCCGGATCGGCAGGCCCATCATCGCGCGCAGCCCGATCAGCAGGATCAAGAGGCTGACAACCAGCGCCAGCACCGGCCGGCGGATAAAGATGTCGGTGAACGACATGAGCGTATCCGGGCGTCAGTGCAGGCTCGGCTCGGCCGGCGGCTGCGGCGGCGGCGAGCCGGTGACCGCGACCTGCGAGCCGTTCTGCACCTTGACCTGGCCGGCGGCGACGATCTGCTCGCCGGGTTTGAGCCCCGAGAGGATCGCCACCTTGCCGTCCCAGCGCGTCCCGGTCTTTACCGGGGTGCGCTCGGCTTTCAGGATCGCGTGACCGCCGGCGTCCTTGCCATCCCGGCGGATCACGTAAACGCTGTCGCCGTAGAGCGTGTACTCGACAGCGGTCTCGGGCACGACGGTCGTGTCGGGCTGCGCGGGCAGCACCACCGCGGCATCGACGAACATGCCCGGCAACAGCGCCTCGCCCGGGTTGGCCATCGTCGCCTGGACCTGCATCGTCCGCGTATCGGCGCTGATCTGCGGTTCTATCGTCGTGATCTTTGCCGTGAAGACGCGGCCGGGGAAGGCGTCGGAGCTGACATTCACCCGTTGTCCGACCGATATCTGCGAACGCAGCTGCGAGGCCAAGGTGAAATTGATGTAGAGCGTCGACAGATCGGTCAAGGTCACGATCGGGGCGCCGGCATTGAGGTATTGCCCCAGATCGATCTGGCGGACGCCGAGCTCTCCGGAAAACGGGGCGCGGATCAGCTTTTGCGCGATGATCGCCCCGGTCTTCTGAATCAAAGCGTTCATCTGATCGAGTTGGCTCTGGTTTTCGTCGACCGTCTCCTGCGGCGTGAACTGGCGTTTAACGAGTTCCCTGGAGCGCGCCAATTTGATTGTGGCGAGCCGCGCCTGCGCCTGATAGTCGGCGAGGTCGCCGCGGTCGGGCCCGTCGTTTATCTGCACCAGGGGATCGCCCGCCTTTACCTTCTGCCCCGGCTCGAAAAAGATCTTGGTGACCCGGCCGCCGACCTCGGGGTTGATCGTGACCTGGTGCACCGCAGTTATAGAGCCGATGCCGGGGGCAAAGCGCGGGACCGATCGGGTCTCGACCGTGACTGCGCTGATCTGCACCGGCGGCGGCTTGTTGTGAGCGAAAAAGTTGGCGATCGCCTGCGTGCGGAAGCGGTTGAACCCATAGAGCCCGCCGAGCACCACGACCAGCAGCAGCCCGACGATGACGAGCCAACGGCCCGTCTTCGGCCGGGGCGCCGCGCTCCGCCCGCTGTCGTCGCGCTCGCGCAGGACCCGATCCGGGGCCAGGACCCGCCCAGGTGCGTTCGCCATCTGCTCACCGTCCATCGGCTGCTCCGGTAGCGGGGAAAGCGGGTTCGAGCGGATTTTGCGCATTGCTGGCGAGCGAGGCAGCAATTGCCGCGTCGGTCAGGCCGATGCCGCGCAGGATGAACCAGGTGGTCTCCTCGCCCAGCGCCGCCAGGGTCCCGTGGTAGGACAGGCAGGCTCGCGCCGGCAACAGCACGAACGCCATCATCACGGCGACGTGATGGCCGAACCAGAAGCGGTTGGCCGAAGCGATCGAGCCGCACACCAGATCGCCGGCTGCGGTCGCCGCCGCCACCGAGGCCGCAAACAGCGGATGGACCCGCTCGAAGATCGTTTCGAACAGCTCGCGGGCGTACTCGCCGTCCTCGAGAAAGCTGTGCAGGACCAAGCGCAGCCGCGAGTCGCGCTCGTTCCGCTCGGCGTCGCCGGCGAGCAGAAAATAGCGCACCATGAAACGAACCATGCGGACCAACGTCACGGTCGACGGGTCGAGCGCAGCCAGCCTTTCGAGCGCCGGATCGGCGGCGCAGCCGAGCCGCAAGATCTCGCCATAAAGGTTCTTTTTGCTCGGGAAGTGACGGAACAGCAGCGCCTCGGAGATGCTCGCCGCTTCGGCCAGCTCCTTGGTCGTGGTGCCGGCGAAGCCCTTGCGGGCGAACAGCGGCAACGCTGCGGCGACGATCGCCTTGCGGCGCTCGTCGCTGTCTAATCGGACCGTGGCCATGGCGCGCCGAAGTAAGCGCTCACTTACCGGATGTCAAGCGCGAACAGAGGGTACTGTTCCAACTCGAATGTTCGGGTCGCGACCCTCGGCACAGCGGATAACGGCACAAGCGATGGGATCGGAATTTTTCGCCCAGCTCCTGGCTCACGTAGCGACCGGACGCGATCCTGACCATCGAACGGCGCTTACACCATTCGACCGATCGAGGTTCGCGGGTTAGATTGAACCGATCTTGCCGGTGGGGGATATGAGAATGGCGGCAGCAAAACGAGAGCTCGGACGGACCGGCCTGCAGGTAACGGCCTTGGGCTACGGAGCGATGGAGCTGCGCGGGGCCCCGCGTGCCCGCGACATCACCGAGGCCCAAGCGGAAACCATTCTCAACAAGGTGCTCGACGCCGGCATCAATTACATCGACACCTCGATCGATTACGGATTGAGCGAGGAGCGGATCGGCCGCTATATCGCGCATCGGCGCGCCGAATATTACCTGGCCAGCAAATGCGGCTGCCTGGTCGGCGCGCCCCCGACGCCACGCGGCCAGCGGAGTGCGCATGTCTTTACCCGCGACAACGTCGTGGCGGGTGTCGAGCAAAGCCTGGCGCGGATGAAAACCGACTATCTCGACGTCGTCCAATTCCACGCCTCGCCGTCCCGGCACACCCTGGAAGAGCACGGCGCGCTCGATGCGCTCCTGGAGCTCAAAGAGGCCGGCAAGGTGCGGTTTGTCGGCATGTCCGGCACCTTGCCCTACCTGATGGACCACATTGCCATGGGCGTTTTCGACGTCTTTCAGATCCCGTATTCGGCAGTCGAGCGTGAGCACGAAGCGGCGATCGCGGCGGCCGCTCGGAAGGGCGGGGGAATCGTCATTCGCGGCGGCGCCGCAAAGGGAGCGCCCACCCAAGGAAAGCAAGCCGGGCTGCAATGGGAACGCTGGAGCCGGGCGCATCTCGATGACCTGCTCGAGGGCATGACCCCGATGGAGTTCATCCTCCGCTTCACGTTCACAAACCCGGACCTGGACACGACCATCGTCGGCACGATCAACCCCGCACACCTGCAGGCCAACCTCGACATCCTGCAGCAGGGACCGCTGCCGCCGGACCTCTACGCAGAGGCAAAGCGCCGCCTCGCCGCCGCCGGCTCGGCGCCGCGATCGGTTGGAGAATGATCCGGGCCGGCGGGAGACGCCTGCCGGAAAAGCGGTCTCTCGCTGGTCCGGTGGCGGCCGCGCGAGCGCTGATCGGCCGAGCGCGCACGGCCACGACGGCGGAGAACAATCCATGATGCCGGTCGAATTCGACGTCACCGAGAAAGTGATCTTGATCACCGGGGCCGGGCGCGGCATCGGCAAGGGCATTGCCCAGCTGCTCGCCGGCGCATGACTCGATGCGCTGGTGGTGCAGCGCGCGGCTGCGCTCCGGTCGGCACGATGCGGGCCGAGACAGGGGATTTGAAACGAGACAGGGGATTTGAAAAATGGCGGAAGAAGCTCTCGACGCGAACGCGCAGTGGCGCCGCTACTGGAACACGGTCGTGGGGCCGCGCTGGGCCGCCGCCCCGGAGCTGAGGGAGCGGCGCAACCAGGAAAGCATCGCGTTGTTGGTGGCGCGATTGGGCCTTGCCGGCGGCGAGAGCGTGCTCGAAATCGGCTGCGGCACCGGCGCCTTGACCTTGCCGCTCGCGGCGGCGGTCGGCGGGCATGGCCGCGTTGTCGCGGTCGACATCTCCGAGCCGATGCTCGCGGTCGCGCGGCAGCGGGTCGGCGAGCGCGGGCTGCACAACGTCACCTTGCTGCTTGGCGACGCGCAGGTGTTCGCGTTCGAACCGGCCGGTTTCGACCTCGCGACCTCGCGCATGGGCGTCATGTTCTTCGCCGATCCGGCGGCGGCCTTCCGCAACATCGGCGGGGCGCTGAAGCCGGGCGGGCGGCTGGTCTTTGCCTGCTGGGGCCCGCTCGCGGAGAACCGGCACTGGCTGATCGCCTATGATGTCGCGCTGCGCCATCTGGGGCCGCCGGCGCCGCGGCCGCCTCACGAAGCCGGCACGCTCGCTTTTGCCGACCCGGATTATATCGGCGGTTTTCTCGCCGCGGCCGGGTTCGCCGAGATCATGGTCGAGCGCGCCCACCCGACGATCATCGGCGGCAGCCCCGAGGAAGAAGCGCGCCAGGCGGTGATGATGGGTCCGACGGCGAGGTTGATCGAGGAGAAGCAGCCTGACGAGGCGACCCGCCGGACGATCGCCCGC
Organism: uncultured Alphaproteobacteria bacterium; assembly: GCA_963703855.1. GTDB lineage: Bacteria > Pseudomonadota > Alphaproteobacteria > ATCC43930 > CGMCC-115725 > AP-15. The sequence goes on along the minus strand of CAVPFW010000013.1, from coordinate 6,212 downwards.
GAAATCGAGATGGCGTTTGCTGCCGAAGCCGGAACCGGCCCGATCCGGCTGGCGGCGACGATCTTCCTGGTTTCGGCGCGCCGCCCGGGCTGATAGAGGTCGAACCGTCGCTCGCCGCCCCTCACCCTCCCGCTCGCGGGTCCCTCCCTCTCCCCGCGAGCGGGGAGAGGGCCGGGGTGAGGGGCCGCCACCGGCGCGATCAGGGTGCCGTCAGGCGATAGACCCGCGCCGCGGTGCCGCTGTAGAGCGCGGTCTTCTCGGCGGCCGACATGCCGGCAGAGATGCGCTTGAACGCGTTCCATAATTCGGTGTAGCCGCCGGACTGCTTGTCGGGCGGAAAGTTGCTCTCGAACATGCAGCGCTTGGCGCCGAAGGCCTCGATGCAGGGCTCGAGATACTGGCGCCACGCCGCTGCGAGGTCTTCGGAGGACGGCGGCATTTCGCGTTCGTGGAAATCGAAGCCGAACGAGGTCATGCCGACGCCGCCGAGCTTGACGTTGACGTTCGGGCATTTGGCCAATTCGTCGATATCCTTCTTCCAGCCGGCGAGGATCTCCTGCCGATGCCCGGCATAGGGGCCGACGCCGAGCACGCCGCCGACATGATTGAGGATGATCGTGGTGTCGGGGAAGGCGCGGGCGAGGTCGATCGCGTCCGGCAATTGCGGATGATACTGCCAGGATTCGAAGCTGAGCCCGAGCGGGGCGAGCTGGGCGAAGCCCTCGCGGAATTTGGGGTCGCGCAGCCAGATGCGGCGGCACGACGCGGGTGGCGAATTTCTGGATCGCCTCATTGCCGTCCCATGAGACGCCGTGGCGGATGCCGCGGAACCGCCCGCCCCCGACCCTGATTTCAGCCTCCAGCACCTCGCGCACCCGCGCGCCGAGGGTCAGGTCGGCATGGCCGACGATCGCCTCGGCGACGCGGCACGGGCCGTACCCGCCCGAGGCGCTCATCGCCGCGATGCCGTTGACGAACTCGACCTCGCCCACGGGCATCGTCTCCACCGGGCCGTCCTTGCGGTACATCGAGCGGCATTCGAGAAAGACCGTGGAAACGATGTTGTGGCCGCCACCGATATCGTCGAGCAACTCGCGCAATAGGTAGCGCCCGCGCTGCGGCGTGTCCCAAAAATGATGGTGCGGATCGATGATCGGCAGATCCGGCTCCAGCGCCGTTTCGCCGGGCCGCTTCGCCAGCCAAGCTTTCAGCTCGGCATCGTTGCGGTATCCGGTGCCGCGGTATTCGCCCTTCGCGTCTCCAATCTGTGCCATGCGTCTACTCCCTCTTATTCTGTCGAGCGTGGGCGGCCTGCATCGGGCGGCGGTGGGGTCCGCTCCGCCCGGTCGCAGCTAATCGGCGGCGGCGCGCGCGCCGACCTTTGCGCCACGGAATGCCGGCATAACCTCGGTCGCGAACCGGTCCAGGTCTTCCAACTGGACGTCGAGCGGGGTGCCGAGCGGCGTGGCGCAAATCACGCGATCGATGCCGGGATAGCGCTTCTCGACCGCCTTCAGCTGTTCGATGATGTCGTCGGGAGTGCCGGTCAGGAAGCCGCCGGCCTTCACCGCGTCCTCGATGCGCGGGAGCTTGGCGGTGGCGGCGAGCCCGGGGTCGCGCATCGCCGCGATCTGCTCGTCGGAGAGCGCCCGCACGAGGCGCAGTTCGCCGAACATCTTCATGTTCTCTTCGTAGTGTTTCGCCGCCTCGCGCATGCCGTCCTCGCGGCTCTGGGCGACGTGGAACTGGAAGCCGAGCGCGAGGCGCTCGCCGAGTTCGAGGTGGATGCCGCGGCGGCCATAGGCGGCCTGGAACCCGGTCATGTGCGCGCTCGACCGCGCCGCCCTCTGCCGAGCCGCCGCCGATGACGCCGTTTATGCCGTGCTTGGCCATGAAGTCAAAGGCGCGCTCGGAACCGCTCTGGATCGGCTGCCAGCATTCGACCGGCAGGCGCTCCGGCGCCGGCACCAGGGTGATCTCCTTCAAGGTATAGCCGCGATACGGCACCTCCGGCGGGATCGTGTAGTACTTCCCCTTGTGCGAGAATGGCTTGCCCTCGAACGCCTTGAACAGGATGTCGACGCCCTCCTCGAATATTTCGCGGTTCGCGTCCTGGTCGGTCAGCGGCGAGCCGAAGGTCTCGACCTCGCGGGTGTGATAGCCGCGCGCGACGCCGAAGATCACCCGCCCGCCGCTGAGGACGTCGGCCATCGCGTAGTCCTCCGCGAGGCGCAGCGGATGCCACATCGGCACGACGTTGAAGCCGCAGCCGATCTTGAGGTTCTTCGTGACGTTGACGAGGTGCATCGCCATCATCAGAAGGTTCGGGATCAATTCCGTGCCCTCGGGCTGGAAATGATGCTCGGCCATCCAGAATGTGTTGTAGCCGCGCTCGTCCATGCATTTGGCGTAGGCGACGACCTTGTGCAGCGCCTTGGCCAGTTCCCCCTTCGAATAACAGCGCTCGTTGATCGGCGTACCCGTGTAGCCGAGATTCTCCATGTCAGCAGTGCCGTAATAGGAGCTGTCGAATTTTGTGATCATCGGTCCCTCACTCGGCCGCTAGTGCGGCGTTTTCTACACGCCAAGTCTTCAACACCGGTAATACTTCCGCGGCGAACAGTTTCAGCCCGCGCTCGGCGATGTCGAACGGCACGCCGCCGAAGCGGAACGCTGCGTTGAGCTCGAAATCGCCGATCACCCCGCGACGCTGCTCCAGCTCGCGCAGGATGCGGTCGGGCGTGCCCCATATCGCCGCCTGCATGAACCCGGCCACCGCACCCTCGAGCCCGCCCTGGCGGGCGATCGCCGCCTTCTGAACGTAGGCATCGTAGCCTTTCACGGTGTTGAAGTGCTCGCCGAGGAATTCGTAGTGGTGGAAATTGCTCTCGACAAATTTGCCCATGTATTTCCGCGCGTGCTCCTCGGCATCTGCCAGGTTGGGGCCGCAGATGCAAAAGTCGGTGATCATCATCGCCGGCGCCCTATGCCCGTGGAATTTCTGGTGCAGCTCGCGATTGCGCTCGATCGCCGGCAGCCGCATGTGCCAGGGCCTATCCGAGAACATCACCATATGCGCGCCGAGCCGGGCCGCGGCCTCCACCGAATCCTCGCTCGACGCCACGGCATAGATCCGCCCGGCGAAATCGTATTTCGGCCGCGGCCGCAATTCGATCCGCGGCTGCGGATAGTGCCTGCCGCTGCCCTCGATAAAGCCGGTTCGCAACGCCTCGACGATCATCGGCGCGGCCTCGTCGAAGCGCTCGCGAGATTCGTCCATCGTCCCGCGGAACGCCGCGAACTCGCGCCGCGCCAGACCGCGCCCCAACCCCAGCCGCAGCCGCCCGTTGCACAACAGGTCGAGCACCGCCGCCTGCTCCGCGACCCGCAGCGGGTCGTGCCACGGCACGATGACCGCCGCGGTGCCGAGCCCGACGTTGGGGCAAAGTGCGGCGAGATAGGTCATCAGCTGCAGATTGTCCGGGCAAAACGAATAATCGAAGAAGTGATGCTCGGCCGACCACAACACGTCGAAGCCGGAATTGGCGGCCAACCGCGCCAGCCGAATTTCCTCGTCCCAAACCCGATCGTCGCCGATGTTCTCCCAGCCATAGCTGGCGAACACCATCATCATGCCGAGATCCATGGCTTCCCTCCGCGTCCTCATCTGACCGCGAGTGTTCCACGCGCGGCCGGGGATGACAATCTCGGCCCGATAGGGCCTCGGTCAGCGGTTCCGCAGTTGGTGAGGGGCCGCGGTTTGGCTCGCAGTCTTGCCATGTATGCCGCATGTTTTTATGTCTGACACATGCCAAGCATGATCCGGATCCGCAATGTTCCGGATGCGCTCCACCGCACGCTCAAATCGCGCGCAGCCCTCGAAGGCATGTCGCTCTCCGATTATCTTCGCGCCGAGCTTCGCCGGGTGGCCGAGCGGCCGACCATCGGTGAGCTGCGCGAGCGCCTGGGGCGCCGCCCCGCGGTGGCCCCCGCGTCATGCCGGAAGAGGCGATCCGCGCCGAGCGCGACACCAAGTGATCGTCGTAGACGCCTCGGCGCTGCTGGAAACGCTGTTGCGGACGCCGGCCGCGGCGGCTGTCGAGGAGCGGCTGTTTGATGTGGGACATACGCTGCACGCGCCCCACCTGATCGATATCGAGGTGGCGCAGGTGCTGCGGCGCTATGCGGCGAGCGGGCAGATTGAACCCGGACGTTGCCGCGACGCTCTCACTGATTTGTCCGATTTTCCTCTACACCGCTATCCGCATGATGTCCTGCTGCCGCGGGTCTGGGAGTTGCGGTCGAACCTCACGGCTTACGACGCCGTTTACGTGGCGCTTGCGGCGGCGCTCGATGCCTCGCTGTTGAACCGCGACCGCCGCCTCGCCGCCCCTTCCGGCCATCGCGCCCAGGTCGACCTCATGTAAAGGTGCAGGAGCTTTCGTCGCAAAGTGCATGATGCCGCTCGGGCTGATGCCGCTCGGGCTGGCAGCCATCAGGGCCAGCCGCGGCGGGTCGCGTAGTCGGTCATGCTGCGCCCGTAGAGGAAGAGCAGCCAGAAAAAGCCGGCGCCGGCATACAGCCAATTCAGCGACGGCTGCCGCTTCCGCCGCATGAACAGAACAAAGACGATCGCTGCCTGGGTGGCGGAAATGCCGAACTGGGCGACCGCAGCGAATTTGCCGAGATGCAGGTATGCGCTCAGCACGCTCGCGCCGGCGAGCAGCAGCAACACGAGCCAGGCGACGACATAGCCCGGTCCGGCGCTGCGCTCCGCCCCGGTTTTCATCAGCGGCCCACCGGATAGATCGACGGATAGAGAAAGATCCACACCGCGTCGACAGCTCCAATAGAGGCCCAGCACCTCGAGCGGCGCGTAAAAGGTCCAGTGGCGCGCCGAGCCGCGCCAGCCGAGCGCGAGCGAGGACGCCGTAAAAGATCTGTCTGCCGCGGGTCGGCGCCAGGTCGCACGGTGGCGAGGTCGGGCAATAGCCCGACGTAGTAGAACATCAGAGACATCTGGATGTAGCAAAGCAGACAGACGAAATCCCACAACAGCGGGCCGCGGAATTGCGGCCATACCCCCATTACGTTCGGATAGGGGAACAGCCAATAGAAAAAGCCGGGCCGGCCGAGGTGCAGGATCGGCATGATCCCGGCGCAGGCCGCGGCGCACAGCATCATCGATGCCCCAGATGCCGATGCCGCTGACGAACAGCCAAGTCACGGCGATGACCAGGACCAGCAGCAGGCCCAGCGAGATGCCGAACCCGATCCACCACCAGCGCCGCGCATGCGGACCCGGCACCCGCTCGCTGACCGCCTCGTCAAGGACGGCAAGGTGACGCCCGGCCGGATGATCGGCGCCCCCTGCCCCCGATCTGCGAGGACGGTCATACGTCGTCGCTTTTTCACTTGGGGTTGCGGATGATCGCGGCATAGCTGGTGCGCGGGCGCGTGTTGAGCTTGTCGAGCAGCACGTAATCGAGCGGGCTCGCCTTGCGTCGGGCGACGGCGCTGTCGGCGTCGTTGCGGTTGCCGAAGACCATCGCCTGGGTTGGGCAACTCTGTTGGCAGGCGGCCACGATCTCGCCGTCGCGCACCGGGCGCTCTTCTCGATCGGCGTCGATCTGCGCCGTGCGGATGCGCTGGATGCAATAAGTGCATTTTCCATGACGCCGCGGTCGCGGACCGTTACCTCGGGAGCGCGTCGACTTGGGTCCAGCGCAGCGGCTTGTCCTCGGCCAGGCTCTGGCACACCGGGGAAAGCACCGCGGCGTTGGTCCAGATCTGCGAGTGGCAGGTCATGCAGGTTGCGGTCGACGGCATGCCCGCATTCTGCGAAATCTCGACCGTCGCATGACAATATCGGCAGTCGAGCCCGAGCCCGCTGACATGAAGCTGGTGGCTGAACGGCACCGGCTGCGGGGGGATCAGGCCGATCTGCGTGTTGCAGCCCATGACCGGCGCGCCCCACACCAGCAGCAGCAAAACGATCAGCAGACCTGCCGCAGGAGCAGCGCCGCGTTCATCAACAGGTTCGCGCGCGGACCGAAGATCGCCAACGGATGATCCCTTCGCCGCGGCGACCCGCTGACCTGCCGCATAAATGTACCCCATCCCGGGGTTGGTTCCGAATGGTCGAGCGCTGCTGCCGAGCGCCCGCGCGGCCCGGATCGCCGACCCCGGGCGTTTTCGCTTCTGTCTTTCGA
>CAVPFW010000012.1:0-103712 GCA_963703855.1 uncultured Alphaproteobacteria bacterium | reverse complement strand
GCGAAGAGGAACTCAAAAGCCAATTACGTATCACAGAAACCGAAATCACAGCGCTGCGTGATGGTGTTCTCAGCGGCCGGACACAGCGCCAAGCGCTGGTAGATAAGCGTCGCATTGAAGCTGTAGAGAAGCTGTGGAGCGGTATTGTAGCCCTTACTTCATACAAGGGCCTCTCTTCTTCCGTAGCGACACTCAACGTCGATGCACTCGCCAGAAGATCGGATAACCCAAAAATACAGCAATTCATTGCGATTCTTTCCGCTGCGGTAAAACGAGACCAGGAGGCTCTCTCAAATAATCCGCCCAAAAATGAACGACCTTTTGTTTGGGCACTCGCGTGGGCCTACTTTTTCGCCTATATGACAATCGTTTCGTTCGCATTTGCAAGTTTGAAGTTAGCAGGAGGTTGGCACTCCAAATTTGAGCGAGCTATTTGCCAAATATAGTATTCGTAATTTCCTGAAAACGGTTCTGCCTCACCAATCTGAATTTATAGATCGAAATGAACCAAACGTGTATTACTATTTTCTTGAAGAAATTGAGCTGAACCTGTTAACGGAGCTTCAAAAGATACTTCGTGGAGAAGATCAGGATTTAGTGGGGATCGAGCAGGCTGCGCGCATCATGGAGATGGCACGAAAGTTATCGCAGGAACCCACAACTTCGGTCGCAGCTTCGAGAATTGCAGTGCCGCCAGCTCGGTGATTTTCTAGAACGGCGGTTATCGGACGTTTGACGGGGCGCGGCTGATTTTCCGTAAGTGGACATTATACGATTTTTAACCGACGCGGCCCTTGTGAGCGAGCCGCGGCGAGCTTGCGGATAACGCAGCGACTTCCCAAGTCTGGCTTGCCAACATTAGCAAATCGTCGGTTCGATAACGCGAATGAATCAGTCGTTCGGAGCAAAATCTTGCTGAGTACCCGACAGCACCAACCACCCCAGCCGCGGGGCGATGATCGCGAGCTAATCAAGAGGGCGCGCCAAGCGGCCGAAGCGCTGTTCACATCGAAATCGCCAGTCAGCGGGCCATCAGACCCGCCTTCGCCTTCAGGCGACCAATCAGCGCGCAAACCGCGCGTGCTGGCGATCTCGTCGTCCGCGCCGGTCGGTCACCAGGAAAGCGCCGCGCCGGTCACCACCGCGCCTGTGGCCCTCCAAATACCGAGCACGCAATTCGCCCGCATCCGCACCTGGGTCAAGTACGGCATGACGGTTTCCCAAGTCGCCGAGCTCTATGGTGCCGACGGCGCTGAGATCAAGCGAATTCTTCGGACGATCTGAGCGTGATTTGGTTGACAAAGGTCCGCCTAGCGGTACGCTTCTGACGTTTGGTACCCTCGCGATCCGAGGCCCCGAGCCGCGAACGTGGGCTAAGCAGGGTGACTTCCGTTAGAGTATCCACTAGCGGCTGATCACCGGGCCCCACCAATGACTGCTCTTAAACGATCTTAGCTGATCTTTTTATGCGGAGGACGAACAGCGATGCTGTCGCGACGAGCGTTCGGGAATCTGGTGGCCGCGGCCGGGTGCGTTGGAGCGGCAGCGAGTTCGGCATCTGCCCCGGCGATCGACCTCAACGCCATGCCGCTTGCGGAGCACGAAGCGGCGATGCGGCTGGCAATCGCGGCCGCGAAGGCCAATCCGTTCTATCCCTTCGGCGCCGTCGTCATCGGCGCAGCGGACCGCGCGATGCTGGCCGAAGGCGTGAACAACGGTAAGGCCAATCCGATCCTTCACGGGGAGATCGTCGCGATCAACAACTATGTAACCCGGCACGCCAACCGAGGCTGGTCCGAGGGCATCCTGTACACCACCGGCGAGCCCTGTCCGATGTGCATGAGCGCTATCGTCTGGGCCGGCATCGGCGGGGTCGTCTATGGCAGCTCGATCTCGACGCTAGCGCAGGCCGGCATCGCCCAAATCATGATCGACGCGAGCGCGGTGCGCGCCGCCGCATCATTCTATCGCGGCCAGATAATGGGCGGCGTCCTGCGAGCCGAGACCGACGCGTTGTTCCACAATCGGCGGCGGGTATAGGGCTCTCTGACGCTCAAATCAAAATTCTGCGCCAGATAAGCGCGGCGAGCGCCTTATGTCGGTTCATCGAAATTCGCCGGGTCGCACCATGATCACGCGGATCATGACGCTCGATCTCACCTATGACGAGAAGCTTACCCTGATCCGGTTCCTCTCGCGCACGATCGAGGATGACCCCTACCCGCTCTCGCCGCGGCTGCTGCCGCTTGAAGCGATCCTGGCGAAGCTCGACCGCCGACGCCGCAGCCCGAACCGTTGCCACCGCTGAAAGCTGGTATGGGGCCGAGCGTTGGGCGAGGAAAGCGGAGATGGAGGGGCTAGTTCAATCTGTGATGAGCGCTGGTTGGTCCATCGCCGATCGAAAGCAGCCCAAAGCGGCAGGTTTGAGCGGTGCTGCATCATCCGCCGGGAAATAGCGGGCGGGCTGCGGTACGGGTGCGATCATCTACGAGCGGTGGGCAGTGAAGTGAATCTACACCGAGGATTCGTGCGACTTGGAATAGGCTTGGCGATGCTGTGGCTCGTGTTTTGGACGTGCGCCTACATAATCAGACCGCAGTCATCGGAAAATGCGCCGTCTCTGCCCCCGGCGCTCTCGTTGACGACGGACATCGTTCTCATAGCCGCCGCCATTCTGGGCATACCGTGGATTATTTCAGGGTTCCGGTCAAATTAGGTCGGTTTGCGTTTAAAGTCATTTAAGCCACACACAAGTCGGGGGACGATGCAATGCTCACCAAAGATATTCTTTTCGGCATGAACATATTGACCTTGGTGGGTCTCTTTATAACGGGGTTTGGCTTGACCCTTCGCCGAATGTCACGAGCCGGGCTGCCCTTGTGCGTCTGCCTGATGGGCGTCGGAACGGCTTTCGTACTTATTGGGCTATACGCAGGCGGATGAGGGGCTGCCACAGCAGGTTGCGCCGGGAGGCGGAAGCCGGCACGCTGTGATCAGCACAAAAGGGCAACACGGAATGGCCGCGAGTTCCAGGCTGATGATCACCGAAGCTGAGCTGCGGAGATCGGTCGAGCCGCTGGGCGAGCTCGAGGTCGGCGGGAAGTCTCCGTTCATCGGCCGGACGATCGCGGCCATCGAGGACGCGGCCGGGGGTGAAGTCTCGGTCACCGCGATCATCCGCAACGAACGCCGGCGCTATGTGCCGGGAGGCAGCTGGGCGGTCCGTGCCGGCGATTTGCTCGTCGTCGAAGCCGACCCGCAGGCGCCCGAACAGTTCACCAGCGATGGCAAGCTCGGTGTCGTCGGCAGCACCGAGCTGCCTGACCCCACGGAACCCGCCGGCGATGGCGAAGGCGGTAGGTCGGGCGACTCCAGCGGCGCCCCGGCGCCGTCCGCCGAGGCCGACCCGAGCCGGCTCGGCGTCGTCGAAGCCGTGGTTGCGGCGGGCTCGACATTGATCGGCCGTTCGGCGGCCGAGCTGCATCTGCGCGAGCACTACCGCGTCAACGTGCTGGCGATCGGCCGGCGCGGGCGACGCGAGACCGCGCGCCTGCGACGGCTCAACTTTCGGCTGGGCGACGCGATCGTGTTTCAGGGTTATCAGGACCGGATTTTCGAAACCCTGGCGGCGCTCGGCTGTCTGCCGCTGGCGGAGCGTCAATTGACCCTCGGGCGCCCCCGCCGGGCCGCGCTGCCGCTGGCCATCCTCGGACTGGCGATGGCCGTGGCAGGGACTGAGCTGGTGCCGGCGGAAATCGCGTTTGTCGCGGCCGCGCTCGCGGTCGCAGGGCTCGGTCTGTTGACCTTGAAAGAGGCCTATGACGCGGTCGAGTGGCCGATCCTGGTCCTGATCGGCGCCTTGATCCCGATCGGGGAGGCGGTCCGGACCACCGGAACGACCGATCTGCTCGCCGGAATGATCGCGCGGCTCGCCTCGCATCTGCCGGGATACGGCATTCTGGCGCTGGTTCTCGTCGTCACCATGCTGATGACGCCGATGCTGCATCACGCCGCGGCAGTGTTGGTCATGGGTCCGATCGCGGCCCGCCTGGCACAGACCTTCGGCTACCATCTAGACCCGTTTCTGATCGCGGTGGCGCTCGGCGCCGGATCGGATTTTCTGTCGCCGATCGGCCACCAGTCGAACACCCTTGTCATGGGTCCGGGGGGATACCATTTCGGTGATTATTGGAAGCTCGGACTGCCGCTCTCGTTGATCGTCATCGGCATCGGGGTTCCGCTGATCATGGTCTTTTGGCCACTGGGATGAGCCGAGGGAATTAAACCGCCGGTATTGCGTTGAGCAGGGCGTGACGGAACTTGATCAGCACGCGTACAGGCTTATACGGGTGAAGGTATGGCAAAACCGAAAAGGGGGCGGTCGACGGCCGCCATCGACGATCATGTCGGAGCGCGCATCCGCGAGCGCCGCATCATGCTGGGGTTGACCCAGCAGCAGCTTGCCGAGATGATCGGGGTCACCTATCAGCAGGCGCACAAATACGAGCGCGGGATCAATCGTGTTTCGGCCGGCAGGCTGTTCGAGATCGCCCGCGCGCTCAGCGCGCCGGTCGGTCATTTCTACGAAGGCATCGGGCAGGAAGGCCCGCGCCAGATCACGCCGCACCAGCGCATGCTGCTGGAGATCGCGCGCAATTTCGCCGAGATCCGGAACGAGAAGCATCAGGAGGCGGTGAGCCAACTCGCCCGCGCCCTGGCGAACAGGTGACCCTGCGGCGCGAAGAGCAGGTGGCGGGCATCCTGCGCGCCGCTCACGCCTTCGGCAGCGGAAATTCCTCGAGGTAGCCCCGGTACTCGTCCTCGACGTCGATCTGCAGCGCCGCCATCAGGCGCACCAGGCCGTTGTAGAAGGCGATCGTCATGACGAGATCGGTCAGGCGCTCATCATCGATCTCGTGCCGCAGCGCATCGAAAGCTTCGTTGGAAATCTCGAGGCCGCAGGTCATCTCGCGGGCGGCGCGCAACACTGCCTTGGCCAGCGGATCGAGGGCGGTGGCGCGTCCGGCGGTCTCCTCGGCGATCGCGCGAATATCCTGATCGGAGACGCCGAACTCGCGGCTGATCCTGATGTGGTGCGAGAATTCGTACGCCGAGCGCGTTACATATCCGACCTGAAGGATCGCCATCTGGCGCAATCTCGGATCGAGCCGGCTGCCGTCGCGGATGAACCGCGCCAACGTGTTGAGGCTGCGCGCCGCGCGTGGGCTGTGCGCCAGCAGCCGGTAGAGGTTGATGTTGCGCGCCAGGAGATCCTGATGCTCCGGCAGCAGATCGGATTTGTCGAGATAGGGCAGGCGCGCCATCGCGGTCTCTCCGTGCTGCCGACGAGCTTATCACGCCAGGGGCGTCAGCCGACATGCTGACGAGGTTGCAGGCCGGGCTTTGCCGCTTGCGCGTTTCGCCGGTCCCGGCATGATGGCGCCGAGCCGCATCCCTGTGCGAGACGATACCATGCCTGCAGCACCCGCGCCGATCGTAACCGGCGACAGCATCACCCGCATCGGCGGCGCGGCCAAGGGCGCCGTCGTCGTCAACGGCTCGCATGGTGGCGTCTATGCCGCCTATCTCGCGGCTCGGCTCGGCGTCGCCGCGGCGATCTTCAACGATGCCGGGGTCGGGCGCGACCGCGCCGGCATCGCCGGGCTCGACTATCTCGCCGCGCTCGGGGTGCCGGCCGCTGCAGTCGGGCATATGACGGCGCGGATCGGCGATGGCGCCGATATGATGGCGCGGGGCGTCATCACCCGCGCAAACGCGCTGGCGCTCACGCTCGGGTGCCGCCCGGGTCTCGCCTGCCGCGATGCTGCGGCCGCTCTCGCGCAAGCGCCCGCGAGCGCGCGAGAGCCGCCACCCGCTCTCGAATCAGCCTTTCTGCTGATCGCCGGGCGGCCGGCGGTGTGGGCGCTCGACTCGGCCTCGGCGGTCGGCCCCGAGCATGTCGGCACCCTGGTCGTCACCGGATCGCATGGCGGGGTGCTCGGCGGCCGACCGGAGACGGCGCTCAAATACGACGCGCTCGCAGCCCTGTTCAATGACGCCGGGATCGGCGTCGACGAAGCCGGCGTGACCCGGCTGCCGGCGCTCGACGCGCGCGGCATCGCCGCCGCCACGGTTTCTGCGGCGAGCGCGCGCATCGGCGACGCCCGCTCCACTTACGAGGATGGTATCCTGTCGCGCGTCAACTCGCGTGCCGCCGGGCTCGGCATCGCTCCGGGCGTCGGCGCGCGCGAGTTTGTCGCGATCATCCGCCGCGCCGCAGCCGACCGGGAGAAGCACGCATGAGCGAAGCCGACCGCGCCAGCAACCGCCCGTCCGGCCGCATGAGCGGGGGTCGCGCCATGGCCGAGATGCTGCGGCTCGCCGAGGTCGGGCCGATGTTCGGCATGGGCGGGTTCCAGCTGCTGCCGTTCTACGACGCCCTGGCCCAGCTCGGCATGCGGCACTTTCTGATCAACGACGAGCGCTGCGGCGCTTTCGCGGCCGAGGCCTATGCGCGGGTCACGAACCGTCCCGGCGTCTGCGACGGCACCTTAGGGCCCGGCGCGACCAATCTCGTCACCGGATTGATCGAGGCGCTGAACGCCGGCACACCGGTGATCGCGTTCGCCGGCGACACCAACCGCGCTCACTCCTGGAAGAACATGACCCAGGAATGCCGCCAGGTCGAAATCCTGCGGCCAGCGGTCAAGGAGCTGATCCTGGTCGAGCAGACGAGCCGTGTGCCGGAGCTGCTGCGCCGCGCTTTCGCGGTTGCAACATCGGGCCGGCCGGGTCCGGTATTGCTCGACGTGCCCGAGGATGTCTGTCACGGCGAGCATGATTTTGCGGCCGAGGATTTCGCGATCGACCCGACGACGTTGGCGGCACCCGCGCGGCGCATCCGACCGGATCGCGCCGACATCGCCCGCGCCGCGGCGCTCCTCGCGCGCGCCGAGCGGCCGCTGATCCTGGCCGGCGGCGGGATCCATCTGTCGCAAGGATATCAGGCGCTGCTGGCGCTCGCCGAGGCGCAGTCGATCCCGATCGCGCACACGATGAGCGGCAAGGGCGGCATCGCCTGCACCCACCCGCTGGCGGCCGGGCTGTTCGGCCGCTATTCGCGCATCGCCAACGAGCTGATCGAAGGGTCGGACTGCCTCTTGGTCGTCGGCTGCAAGCTCGGCGAGATCGCCACCAAGCGCTATGCGCTGCCGTCGCGGGCGATCCCGCTGGTTCACCTGGAGATCGTCGCCGAGGAGATCGGGCGCTGCCTGCCGGCCGAGGTGGCGTTGTGGGGCGACGCCCGCGCCGGTCTCGAGGACCTCGCCGAGGCGCTCGCCGATGACGCTCGCCATGCCCGCGCCGCACGCGCCGACTATGTCGCCGAGATCCCGAAGCGAATGGCGTCCTGGCGCGAGGAGGCGGCGCCCCGGCTCGATTCGGCGGAGCGGCCGATCCACATGGCGCGGCTCTGTCGTGAGCTGAACCGGGCGCTGCCGGCGGACAGCATTCTCGTTGCCGACGGCGGGTTCGCCGGCCATTGGACCGGGCTCCTCTACGATACGAAGAGCGCCGGGCGGCATTTCATCCCGGATCGTGGGCTGGCCTCGATCGGCTATGGGCTGCCGGGCGGGATCGGCGCGGCATTGGCGGCGCCCTCCACGCCGGTCGTTGCGATCACCGGCGACGGCGGCTTCAACATGATGCTGGGCGAGCTCGAAACCGCGCGCCGCGCCGGGATCGGGCTCACCATCGTCGTCGTCAACAACGCCGCCTCGGGCTATGTGAAGGCGTTGCAGCACGCGATGTTCCGCGGCCGCTACCAATCCTCCGACCTGGTCGAGATGGATTACGCCGCGATCGCCCGCGCCATGGGCTGCAACGGCATCCGCGTCGAAGACCCCGACCGGCTCGGCGCCGCCCTCGCCGCCGGCCTTGCCGAACGCACCCGCCCGACCGTGCTCGACATCGTCGTCACCCGCGACCCCGCCCGCATGCTCCCCGCCGTCGACAACCGCACCGTCGAGATCAAGCAAGGCGACCGGGTGGCGTGATTTAGGAGCGTCAATCGTGAATGCCGGCGCCAAGAAGACCGATTTGAGGGCAACGCCCGGGAGCGAGGAAGGGGCGCTCAATCCCATCGATGTTCATGTCGGGTCTCGCATCCGGTTACGGCGCAGTATGCTCGGGTTCAGTCAAGAGAAGCTCGGCGCGGCCCTCGCCTTGACCCTTCAGGAGGTTCAGAAATACGAGCGCGGCGTCAATCGGGTCGGGGCGAGCCGGCTGGATGATTTGAGCCGAGTGCTCGGTGTCCCAGTCTCCTTCTTTTTCGACGACATGGACCCGATGCGGGCTCCGGTGCTCCCGGAAGGCTTCGCCGAGTCTCCGGCCGAAGCCTTCGATCCGCCAACCTCAAGCGAGGCGGCCGAACTGGTCAGCGCCTATCATCGGATTGCTGATCCAGTCGTTCGTCGCCACTTGAGCGACCTCACCAAGGCACTGGGTGGCTCCGATCAGCACCGGCGACAGCAGGATGAGGAGAACAGCACTGTCCGGCAGCGCAGCGGGGACACGCAATTCCAGGATGAGGGGGAGGCCGCTGCAGCATTCGCAGCGGCTGCAGCTAAGCTTCTCAACACTGTAGAAGATACCCTTGCCGACATGCGACGAGGCGGCGAAGAAACGCGATTGCTTCTCGACCGGCTGGAAGCGCAACTGGCCAAGTCCCAGGGCTAGAGGCGGACCGGACGACAGATCCCCAGGACTGAGACAGGCCACCACCTTGCTGAGGAGCATCAGCGAGGGTGTCCGAACGATTGTTACGGTTACGGAGCGACTGAGCGATCTACGCACCGAAGCCGCACACTTTGCAGCGATCTTCAACGGCTCGCGGAACTCGTTTACCGCACTGCAGGGCGGCTCGATGGGGTCGAACACCGCTTCGCCGAGGTCGACAAACGCATCGATTTGGCCGTGAAGCTTGCGGTGATGGATGAACTCGATCACCGGGGCGATCTGCAAACCTGACCGGCAGGGGACCGCAGGCGCTCCCTATTCGACGCCTGCGATCGAACCTGATAGCCTTCGCTGCTTAGCGTCCCCTGACCCGATTGGCGGCGCTGGCGACCGCCTTCAGCGAGGCGGTGACGATGTTGGCGTCGATGCCGACGCCGTAGAGGGTCGCGGCACCGGCGTCGCGGATCTGGACGTAGGCGGTGGCCTGGGCGTCGGCGCCGGCGCCGATCGCGTGCTCGCGATAATCGGCGACTGTCAGCTCGATCCCGCATTGGCCGCGCAGCGCATCGACGAAAGCGTCGATCGGGCCGTTGCCGACCCCCTCGATCCGGCGCTCGACCCCGTCGACGAGAACCGTCGCGGCGACTCGTCGCTGTTCTGGTGCGCGCGGCTCGGGGAAGATGCTGTAGTCGACCGAAAACAATACCGTCGCCGCGCAGATAGGTCGCCTCGAACAGCGACCAGATATCGGCGCTGGTCAATTCTTTGCCGGTGCGGTCGGCGACCTCCTGGACGATCTTGCTGAACTCGATCTGCAACCCGCGCGGCAGGTCGAGCCCGTGATCGGCCTGTAGAACATAGGCCACTCCACCCTTGCCCGACTGGCTGTTGACCCGGATCACCGCCTCATAGGTGCGGCCGAGATCCTTGGGGTCGATCGGCAGGTACGGCACCTCCCACAGCGAATCGTTGCGCTTGGCCAAGGCCTCGAAGCCCTTCTTGATCGCGTCCTGGTGCGAGCCCGAAAAAGCCGTGTAGACGAGCTCGCCGGCATAGGGGTGGCGCGGATGGACCGGCAGCTGATTGCAATGCTCGACCGTGCGCACGATCTCGTCGATGTCGGTGATGACGAGCCCCGGATCGATCCCCTGGCTGAACAGGTTCAGCGCCAGGGTCATGATGTCGACATTGCCGGTGCGCTCGCCATTGCCGAACAAGGTGCCTTCGACCCGGTCGGCGCCGGCCATGACCCCAAGCTCGGTCGCCGCCACCGCGGTGCCGCGATCGTTGTGCGGGTGCAGGCTCAAAACGATGCTGTCGCGGTTGCGGATATTGCGGCCGAACCATTCGATCTGGTCGGCATAGATGTTGGGCGTCGCCATCTCGACAGTCGCGGGCAGGTTCAGGATGGTCTTTTTGGCCGGCGTCGGCTGCCAGACATCCATTACCGCCTCGCAGATCTCGACCGCGAAATCGAGCTCGGTCCCGGTGAAGCTTTCGGGCGAATACTGATAGAGGATTTCGGTTTCCGGCATGGCCGCGGCGAGGTCGCGGATCTGCCGCGCGCTGTTCACGGCGATGTCGACGATGCCCCCCTTGTCGAGCCCGAAGACCACTCGGCGCTGCAAGGTCGAGGTCGAGTTGTAGAGGTGCATGATCGCGCGCCGGGCGCCGCGGATCGCCTCGAAGCTGCGCTCGATCTGTTCGCTCCGCGCCTGGGTCAGCACCTGGATGGTGACGTCCTCGGGCACCAGATCCTGGTCGATCAGCGTCCGGACAAAGGCGAAATCGGTCTCGGATGCGGCCGGAAAGCCGACCTCTATCTCCTTGAAGCCGAGCTTGACCAGCAGATCGAACATGCGCCGCTTGCGCTCGGGCCCCATCGGCTCGACCAGGGCCTGGTTGCCGTCGCGCAGATCGACGCTGCACCATAAGGGGGCGCGGTCGATGACCCGCGCCGGCCAGCGCCGGTTGGGCAGGTGAATGGGGGTAAAGGGGCGGTATTTGTGGATCGGCATCTCGGACATCGGAAACTCCTGGTGCGGAAGGGCCGCCGCAGCGGCCGAGCGAAGGGTGCAGAGGGCCTCGCGGCCGGCGGAAATCGGTCAGCGCCACCGGCCGCTGCCAAGTCGCAGGGGCACAGCGCGCAAACTGGTCCGCGAGGAGCTGCCGCACGCAGCCCAAAGGTCGATCGAAGGGGTGAAGACATCGCAGAAACCGAGCGGAAAATGTTCCCTGGCCGGGAACGAACCAAGCTTGTGCCGGCGGCCGTCAGGACGCCAAGGCGGTAAGTCGAAGCTCGTCGCGCTCGATGGACATCGCCGGCTGGTTAACAGAACCGCGGCACCAGGTCAACTCCATTCGACGCAGGGGCCCGCACCGATGGCCGCAGCCCTATGCCGCGCGCTCGGCTGGCGGTGGCGCGATGAAACCTCAAGTTTAACAGACTGTCACACTTTAGCAACTGTTGCCTCATAGCCACAGACGGACCAAAAAACCACGGCCCGGCACCGGCTCGATTGACTCGGAATCGGCACCCGATAGTATTGGTCCTAGTCGAATTTGGTTCGCGCGCTGTATCGATCGCTGATCGATAAGTAGTCGGCGAAACTGCGCCTTTCCGGTTTGCTGCCTTGCGGTATCGGAACGGCGCAGCGGTCGACGGCGTGCGGGCGAGGAGCGGCGCGGGGACTTGGCCGCCGACAGTGCGGCCCGGAAGCGGGGGCAAAGTGGAACAAGCGTCCGAACACACGAACGTCATACCTTTTCCGCCAGCGGTGCAAGGGGCGCCATCGCCGGTGGGCGCAACGTCCTTTGCGATGCCGAGCCGATACGAATTTACCGAGGCGGAACTGACGGCGTTGTGCCGCTGGTTCTCGGCAATGAAATATGCCTTTCCCGAGACCGAAGGCGTGATGGTCGTCAGCCATCAGGAGAATTATTCGGCAGTGGGCCTCTACAACCCGGCGGGAGGCGCGCCCAACTGCCTCGTTGCCAAGCACGAGGTTGCGGGAAGCGCGCGGTTTTTCTGGTCGACCGAGTTCGACCGGCCGCGGGTGATCGCGGATCTCTCGGATATCACCGACGCTCATATCCGGGCAATTCGCCCGCCGCGCGACGAAAAAGCCTGGCTCGACCCGGTCGCGTGGATGGGCGTCTACGCCGCGCGGCTGATTGCGACGCAGCTGCAGGTGGTCTAGCGGGAGCCGCGCCGTGACCAGCCGGTCGCGCGCCGGTGAAGCATCGCGCCGCCGCGGGCACGGTTGATGGCCGCGCTCGCGGGTCTGCGCGACGATCTGATCGTGGTGACCGGCGGCGCCGGGTTCATCGGATCCCACATCGTTCTCGATCTCGCGGCAGCGGGGTTGCGCGTCGTCGTCGCCGATCTGCTGCGCTCGGACGGCAGATGGCGCCACATCGCCGCGGCGCCGCTGCATGATCTCATTCGCCCCGAAACGCTGTTCGACTGGCTCGACCGCCATGGCGGAAAGGTCGCTGCGGTGGTCCATATGGCGGCGATCTCGACCACGACCGAACCTGATGTCGACCGGTATGTGGCGGGCAACATCCGGCTCACGCTCGATCTGTGGCACTGGTGCGCGGCACATCATGCCCGTTTTATCTATGCCTCCTCGGCCGCCACCTATGGCGACGGCAACGCCGGGTTCGTTGACGATCAGAGCCCCTCGGCCCTCGCCCGCCTGCGCCCGCTCAACCCTTATGGCTGGAGCAAGCAGCTCGTCGACCGCCGCTTGATCGACGATGTCGTGCGTGGGCTGCCGACACCGCCGCAATGGTCCGGGCTCAAATTTTTTAATGTCTACGGGTCGCACGAGACCCATAAGGGCCCGATGCAGTCGATGGTCGCCAAGGTTCTGCCGGTGATCCAGGCGGGCGAGCCGGTCACGCTGTTTCGATCTCACGATCCGCGATACGCTGACGGCGGCCAGCTGCGCGACTTCGTCTATGTCAAGGATTGCGTCGCCGTCGTCAGATGGCTCCTGGAAAACCCGAGGGTCAGCGGCCTGTTCAATGTCGGGACCGGCACGGCCCGCAGCTTTCTCGATTTGGTCGGCGCCGTCTGCGCACAGCTGAAATGTCCGCTCAACATACGCTTCGTCGACACCCCCATAGCAATGCGTGATCAATACCAGTATTTCACCCGGGCGGAGATGACAAAGCTGCGCGCCGCCGGTTTTGCCGCCCCGTTCCATACGCTCGAAAACGGCATCAAAGACTGCATCGACAGCATGTCCTGAGGTTCCGCCGGTCCGGCGCTGCGCACCGGTCAAGAGGTGCTTTGTGATCGTCCTGGACATCTCGCGCCTGCTCTCGCGCGCCGGTCGCGGGACGCCGACGGGGATCGACCGGGTGGAGCTGGCCTATGCCGAACATCTGATCGCCGGGGGCGCGGCAGGTTTCAGCGCGGTGACGCCCTGGGGCGGGTTGGCGCCGCTGCCGCTGCCGGAGGTTCGGCGATATGTCGAGGCCCTCGCCGCGGTATGGCGGGAAGGAACCGTTTCGGCGCGGCGCGGCGGGCGCGGGCGGGTGCGCCTGCTCGCCCTGGGGCTGTGGCTGCATGCTCTGCGGCACAGCCGGCGCGCGCTCCATGCCCGGTTGCAGGTCGCCGATAAAGTGCCGGTCTATCTGCTGGTTTCACACCATCACCTCGACAGGCGACGCGTCCTCGCCCGGGTCAAGAGACGAGGCGAGGCGGCTTTTGTCTGCCTGATCCACGATCTGATCCCGATCGAATTCCCCGAATACGCCCGGCCCGGCCACGACCGGCGGCATCGGCGCCGAATTGAGACCGCCGCAGCACTTGCCGACGCGGTGATCGTCGGCTCGAGTGAGATCCGTCGCGCCCTCCAGCCCTATCTAGAGAAAGCCGGCCGCGCTCCGCCGGTGCTCGTAGCGCCGTTCGGGGTCGATCTGGAAGAAGTCGCGGCGGGGCCGCCGCTGCCCGAGGCGCCCTATTTCGTCTTCGTCGGCACGATCGAGCCGCGCAAGAACCATCTGCTGCTGCTCAACCTGTGGCGCGAACTGGCCGGGGAACCCGCCGCAACAGTCCCCCGCCTCGTGCTGGTCGGCCGGCGCGGGTGGGAGAGTGAGAATGCCATCGACATGATCGATCGCTGCCCGGCGCTGCGCGGCCTCGTCCTCGAGCGCAATCTCGTCCCCGATCGGGAAATGGCATGGCTGCTGAAGGGAGCGCGGGCGCTGCTGCTGCCGTCCTTCGCCGAGGGTTTCGGCCTTCCCCTGGTCGAAGCATTGTCTCTCGGCGTTCCGGTTCTGTGCAGCGACATCGCAGCTCTGCGCGAGAATGGCGGCGGGGTTCCGGAACATTTCGGCCCGCTCGATGCACCGGGCTGGCGGGCGGCAATCCTCGATTACGCAATTGCCGACTCGCCCCGGCGCGCGGGCCAACTGCGCCGCCTCGCCGACTGGAAGGCGGTGGCCTGGGAGACCCATTTTGCCGCGGTCGAAGCGCTCGTCGCAGAAGCCGCGGCACGCCTCCAGCGACCCTAGCGCGACGACAACGCCCGGGTGCCGAGATGGCGGGCGACCGCAGCCAGCTCGCTCGGCTCGGACGACACCCGGCGGCTTTCCTCGAGCAGGATGCGAACGCTGTCGCGGATTTGCTGCTCGCTGTGGGCCGCGGTCAGAAAAAACCTCAGCCGCGCAGCCCGTTCCGGCACGGCCGGGTAGAGAATCGGCTGGACGTTGACGCCACGCTGGAACATCGCCTGCGCCAGCCGCCCGGCGCGGATCGAGCCTCCGGTAATGATCGGGATGATCGAAGCGCCGATCGACCCGCCGACATCGAGCCCGCCCTCGCGCGCCAGGCGCAGAAACAGGGCCGCTCGATCATTGAGCCGACGAACCCGCTCGGGCTCGCGCTCCAACAGCTCGAGCGCCGCGAGAGCCGCCGCGGCCGCCGACGGCGCCATCCCGACCGAGAATACGAAACCCGGCGCGACCAGCTTCAGATAATCGATCAGCTCGGCCCGCCCAGCAATGTAGCCGCCGCACGAGACCAGGCTCTTGCTGAGCGTTCCCATCCAGATGTCGACCTCGCCCGGATCGATGCCGAACCGGTCGGCGCTGCCGAAGCCGCGCGGTCCCAAAACCCCCAGCGCATGCGCGTCGTCGACC
The DNA here is from genome assembly GCA_963703855.1 of uncultured Alphaproteobacteria bacterium. Classification (GTDB taxonomy): domain Bacteria; phylum Pseudomonadota; class Alphaproteobacteria; order ATCC43930; family CGMCC-115725; genus AP-15. The sequence continues at coordinate 88,820 of CAVPFW010000012.1, read as the reverse complement.
ATCAGCCAGGCGCGATGGCGGCGCGCGGCCGCGATGAAGGCCGGCAGGTCGGGGACGTCGCCGTCCATGCTGTAATGGCCTTCGATGACCAGCAGCATGTGCCCGTTGCGCGGGCGCGCCCCGGCCAGCAGCCGGTCGGCGGCTTGGTGGTCGAGGTGGGCAAACGGCACCCGGCGCGCCCCCGACAGCATCGCCCCCTGAACGATGCTGTTATGGATCAGCGCGTCATGGACGATCACGTCGTTGCGGCCGAGCAGATGCCCGATCACGGTGACGTTGGTCGAATGGCCGCCGACCAGGACGACGCTGTCCTCGGTGCCGTGCAGGCGCGCCAGCGCGCGTTCGAGCTCACGGTGCACGGGGCGTTCGCCCGACACCGGACGGCTCGCCGAGACCGAAGTGCCGTAGCGGTCGATCGCCGCCTTGGCCGCCGCGACAACCTCCGGATGACCGTTGAGCCCGATATAGTTGTAGGAGGAGAAATTGACGTAGGTTTGGTTTGCGATAAGCGTCTCGGCGTCCGCGATTCCCTCATGCACGCGAAAGTACGGGTCGGCAATGCCGAGAAATTCTGCAGCCTCGCGGATCATGCGGATTTCTTTGAACCCATCGAGATCCGACACCGAGAGCCGAGGGGCCGCCTCGCCGCTCGCCTGCGCGGTGGCCGAGCGCGCCGCGATCCGCATCGGCGACGCGGACGACACCTTTTCGAGCAGGCGCGCCTTGGCCTGCGGCGACAATCCGAAGAGGTTGCGCCCGACCGCCAACAGGCTACTCCGCCGCCACCGATTTTGGTTCTGCGCTTCCCTCGTCCGCTGCAATCGCCCCCGGTTCGATTGCCGCCGGGTCGACGGCCTCGTGGCGCGCCGCCAGCGCCGCCACCTCTGCGTCTGCTGCGCCGGTGGCCAGCGAACTGCCCAGCCGGGCGGCGATCGAGACCACGCTCGTCCCTTCGGTCAGCGATACCAGGGGCAGATCGACCCGCAACCGGCTTTCGAGGGCGAGGCGCAGTTCGACCGCCATCAACGAATCCATGCCCATCTGCGACAGCGGCCGCAACGGATCGAGCCCGCTCGCCGGCAGCCGCAGGATTCGCGCCGCCTCCTCGGCGACCACCGTTCTGATCAAAGACAGCGCCGCCTCCGGCTCCAACGAAGCGAGCCGATCGGCAAGCGCCTCGTCAACGGTCGTCGACCCCGTTCTGGCGCGAACCTCGGAAAAGAGCGGTGTCGCCAGAATCGGGAGATAGCGGCGCGCCTCGGTCCAGCTCGCTTCGGCGCAGCCCACCGCCGGCATGCCGCTCGCGATCATTGCCGGAAGGCCGGCCAGCGCCAAGGCCGCTGGGATCGGCGTTGCCCCCAGTCGACGCGCAAGCGCGTCGCGCGTCTCCGGCCGCTGGGCCAGGTAGCCGACGTCCGCGATCGGTCCCCACGCGATCGCCAAGGCCGGCCGACCTTCGGCCCGCCGCCGGCGAGCAAGCGCTTCCAGCGCCATATTTGCCGCAACGTAGGCGCCCTGCCCGGGCGCACCGAGCACGGTCGTCGCCGAGGAGAACATAAGGAACAGCTCGATCGGATCCTCGCGGGTCAGCGCGTCAAGGGCGGCGGCGCCGCCCAGCTTGGGCCGCAGGATCTGATCGATGCCGGCGGGGTCGATATCGGCGGTGAGCCGGTCGACGATCGTCGAGGCCGCGTGCACGATCCCGCGAAGCGGCGGCTGACTCTGCCGGATCTGGTCGAGGATCGCGGCCAGGCCGGCCCGGTCGGCGACATCTGCGCGATAGACGCGCACCACGGCACCCGCCGCCTCGAGCTCCGCGACCCTGGTCTCGCATCCCGGGGTTTCCCACCCGCGGCGGCCCAGCAGCGCGATCGAGCCGGCGCCGCGCGCGACCAGCCAGCGCGCCGCCTCGTAGCCGAACCCGTCGATCCCGCCGGTGACCAGATAGGTGCCGTCGCGACGCAGGGTCAGCGCCGACGGCTCGCGCAGCGCTATCCCGAGATTGGCGTCCGGAACCAGGACGAGCTTGCCGATATGGCCCGAGGACTGCATCAGCCGAAAGGCGTCGTCGATCTCGGAGAACCGAAAAATCCGGTGTGCCAGCGGCCGGATCGCACCTTCGACCAGCAAGCCCGAAACCTCGGCCAGCAAGGATCGCGCAAGCGCTGGCCGGCGCCGCGGCAGCTGGTCGACATCGATCGCGAAATACGAGACGTTCTGGCGCATCGGTCGCAGATGCAGACGGCGATTGAGGTAAAAATCGCGCTTGCCGAGCTCGAGAAAGCGCCCGAACGGCTTCAGCACTTCGAGACTGCGCTCCATCGCCTCGCCGCTGAGGGAGTTCAGCACGACGTCGACCCCCTGCCCGAGGGTGATCGCGCGCACCGCGTCGGCAAAGGCGAGGTCGCGCGAATCCAGGACATGGTCGGCGCCGGCCAGCCGCAGAAATGCCCGTTTTACTTCGGATCCGGCGGTAGCGATGATGGTTGCGCCGCAGTGCTTGGCATATTGGATCGCGGCCAAGCCGACGCCGCCGGCGGCGGAATGGATCAGGACATGCTCGCCCGGCGCGAGCTGCGCCAGGCGACCGAGGGCATAGATCGCAGTGACGAAGGTCACCGGCAATGTCGCCGCTGCGGCAAAGCCGATTTCAGGCGGGATCGGGACGACCGCATCCGCAATGGTCACGACGCGCGTGCCCAATGCCGCCGGGGCAAACGCCGCAACCCGGTCGCCGACGGCCAGGTCTTTCACCCCCGGGCCGACGGCGCGGATGATCCCGGCGCATTCGAGCCCGAAAGTGGGACCGGCAAAGCCGTCGATCAGCGCCTCCTCCGGCAGCAGCCCCATCGCCCACATCATATCGCGGAAGTTGAGGCCCGCGGCGTGTACGTCGATCTCGACCTCGCCCGGCTCGAGGGTCGACGGCGCGCGGCGCTGCCACCCCAACGCATCGAGCCCGCCCGAGTGACTGCTCGCCAAGGTCAGCATTTCCGCTTGCGTCGCACGGAGGGGCGGCAAGCCGGAGCGAAGGCGCAGCACATGACGCCCGTGCGCGGTCCAGACGATTTCGGTTTCAGGAGTGGCCGATGCCAGCTCGGCGGCGACTTGCCGGGCGCGTTCGCCGGGCGCGGCAGCGGCGGCGAGGTCGATCAGGCGGATCGACAGCCGCGGCAATTCGTTGCCGAGCACGCGCGCGAGCCCCCACAGGGCGGCGCCGACAAGCCCGCCGCCGGGATCGCCCGATGTCGTCTGCTGGGCGTCGCAGGTGACGACCCACAGCGCTGCGCGCCTTTGCGCCGCCTCGTGCGCGAGCCGAGCCAGCGCGGCGATCTGCTGCGCTGCACAACGCTCTGCGTCGCGCTCCCCGGCCAGGAAGAGGATGATTTCGGGTGCGCCGCCGTCCCGCGCGACGGTGCTGCTTCTCGCGGCCGCTTTTCGAAAATCGAGGGATGGCGCCGTGGTTACGCGGTGGCCCGCTGCCAGCCGGTCGAGCAACGCCCGCTTAAATGGCGTGTCGTCGGCGACCAGGGTGACGACGCTCGGCTCTGCCGGGCCCGCGCCGTCGACCACCGCCCGGGCCGGCGGGCGACCCCAGAACACGGCGCTCGGCCATGGCGCCGAACTGCAGCCGGCAGCGCCGGTCGAGACAAAGCCCGCGGATTTCGAGCTCGACCCGCCATTCCTCGCCGGAACGCAACGGGGATACGCCGCCGGGCAGGGCATCCGGCAGCCACCACCCGGCAGCTTGCCCGAAGACGACGTCCCAAAGGGCGTTGGGCTCGGGTTCGGCCGCGAGAAAGAGCCCGCCCGGGGCAAGCAGATCACGCATCGAGGCCAACGCTGTCGCGTCGATCTGCAAGCGCGCGCATGAATTTACCGCCACGACGATGTCGAACGCGGCGTCGCCGAGAGCGCTGTTCCCGTCCCGCGGCGACCAGGCGCAGGCCGAGGCGCCGACAAACGATCGCATCGTCAAGGCGAGACGATCGACCTGCTCGGAATCGCAGCTCGTCGCGACATAAACGAGCGCTGCCTCGGTTCGGGCCAGGCATTCGAGAATGCGGCGGGCTGTCCCGCTGACCGCGCCGGCCTGCAAAATCCGCAACGGACGCCCTTGCGGCCATGCCGCCGCGATCTCGCTCAGGGTATCGCACAGCACGTCGACGCCGGCGACGGTCGCCGGTGAAGCCTCGAGCAGCTGCTCGACCATCGGCGACAGCCCGCCCGCGGATTGTCTCGGACCGTCCACGACGATGTTCGGCAGGTCTTCGAAAGCCGCCGCGACGAGCGCAAGCTCGGTAACCAGATCGGGAGCCTCGGCGAGCAGCAGCCGCCAGATTTCCGCCGGCTCCGGCAGATCGTTTGCCGGCTCCAGGCGCCACTGGCCCTCGCTGTCGCTGGCGGCGCCGAACCGTTCCAGTGATTGCAGCAAGGATTGGGCGAGCCCGCTCGAGGTCGGTGCGATCAGGCCGCCATCGACCAGCTCGCCAATCGTGAAGACTTGCCCAGCTGCCAGGAATTTCTCCAACGCGCGGCGCGCGACCGCGCCGACCAGCGCATCGAGCAGCGGCGCCTGCTCGACGCGCTCCGGGTCGGCTGCGGGCGCCGCGGCACGTTGCGCCAAAGCTGCGTCGGCCCGGTCCAGTGCCGCCGGCGCGCCGGTCTCGGCGAGCGGGGCCGGCACGAGGCCGACATAAAACATGCGCTCGTCGGCCGAGCCCCGCCGGCCTAGCTCGACCCGGCGAAACCAGCAATCGGTCAACTCGGCGACGACCGCGCCGGCATCGTCGTAAAGCGCGATGTCGGCCGACACCGATCTGACCCCGGTCCGCGTCAGCCGCAGCCGGGCGCGCCGGGCCGCCCGTCCGGACGGCGCCGCCAGCCGCACCCTGCCGAACCGCCACGGCAGATAGCCGACGCCCGGCATCTCCTGACGGCGCTCGGCGAGAAGCGCCAGCAAGCCCTGCAGCGCGCCGTCGAGCAGGGCGGGATGCAGCAGATAGGCGTCGAGGGGCTCGTCGATCGCAGTTGGATCGAGATGGACGACGGCAAGGTCGGGGGCGGCTATCTCGACATGTTCCACCGTCCTGAACCGGCGGCCGTAATCGAGCCCGGCCCGCTGCGCGATGCAATAAAGGGTCTCGCCGTCGATGCGCGGTGCGTCTGCCGTGTCGTCGGCCCAATCGGTGATCGGCCATCGGTCGGGCGCGGCGGCGATCCGCCCGACGGCATGGATGGTCATTGCCTCGCTCGACAGGCGCGGCCGGCTCGCCAGCTCCCAATCGCCCTCATCGGAAAGGAGAGTGGTGCGCAGCTCGCGCATCCGTCCTTTGTCGAAGGGCAATGGACGCCGCACCTCGACATCGAAGGCTTCCCAGGCCGCTGCGTCCGGCCAACGCCACCGCGCCGCGGCGAGTGCGGTTTCAAGGATCGCAGCGGCGGGGAACACCGGCATTCCTTCGACCGCATGGTCGGCGATCCAAGGCAACACCAGTTCGTCGAGATGATTGAGCCAGTGCCGCAACGGACCGCTCTGGCGGAACCCTAGCAGCGGGTGATCGAAGGGCGGGTTCTCGGGATTGGTAGATTCGACCGTCCGGTCGAACCAGAACCTCTGCCTGGTCCATGGGTAGAGCGGGAGCCCGCGCAGGTCGAGGCGGCCCTCGAACCGCGGCGCTGCCGCCAGATCGTATCCGGCGACGTAGCAACGGGCGGCGATCCCCGGAAACGGGTCGCCGTCGCCGTCCTTGCGCGACAGGGCGGCGATTACGCGACCCTCAGCCTGCGCCGCGCGTAGGCCGTCCGCCAAATAGGATTGGAGGATGGCGCTGGGGCCGATTTCGAGAAAGATGCGATAGCCGTCGCCGATTAGCGACGCGGCAGCCTCGGCAAAGCGCACCGGGTTACGGATGTTGCGCCACCAATGCCAGGCGTCCAGCATTTCCCCCTCGACGGCGGCTCCGGTAACCGTTGAAATCAGCCGTGCCGCGGGAGGCTTTGACGAGACGCCGGCGAGGCTTACCAGCAGCTCGCCGCGGATCGGGTCCATTTTTCCGGAATGAAAGGCGAAATCGAGATCGAGCGGGCGGAACCGCAGACCGCGGCGACGCGCCTCGGCTTCGAGGCGCTCGATTTCCTCGCCCGCGCCCGAGATCGTCACCGAATGCGCGGCGTTGAGCGCGGCGATCTCGGCGGGGCTGTCGACCTCCGCGAGAAAGTCGAGCGCCGCGTCGTGGGCGAGGGCCAGCGCCGCCATCCTGCCGGTGCCCTGGGTGCGCTGCTGGCTGCGGCTGCGGGCAATGACGATGCGTCCGGCATCGGCCAAGGAGAGCGCACCGGCAGCCCAGGCGGCGGCGATCTCCCCGACGCTGTGGCCGAGATATCCGCAGGCGACGACTCCTTCCTCGCGCAGGGCGTCCACGATGCCGATCTGGATCGTGAACAGCAGCGGCTGAGCAATGTCGGTGCGCACGAGCACTTCGGCCTCGGCCCCGCTGGCGATCAGCTCGGCGACCGACCAGCCGAGGTCTCGGCGCAGCACATCGTCGACACGCTCGACCGCCGCGCGGAAGGCGCCGTTGGCGTGCATCGCCGCGCGTCCCATGCCGGCGAACTGCGCACCGTTGCCGGAGAACACGAAGGCGAGCTTTCCTTCCGCGGCAGCGGTCCCGCTGACGACCTCAGGCTTCGATTCGCTTCCGAGAAATCCCTCGAGCAGGCGCGCGGTGGTCGCCCGATCGCGGCCGAGGGCAACCAGCCGATGGCGATGGTGATCGCGCCCGCGGGCGGCGGCGCGCAGCAGCCCCGGCACGCGCTGGGCCGAAGCCTCGGAGAGGGTTTCGCGCCAGCCGCCGACGAGTGCGCGCAGCGACGCCTCGGTAGCCGCCGAAATCACCAGCGGCGGGACCGGCTGCGGCAGATCCGGGCCGTCCTCCCGACGCGGCGCCGCGGCAAGGACGACATGCGCGTTGGTCCCGCCGAAACCGAACGAGTTCACCCCGGCGCAGCGGCGCTCCGGCGCACCCGACATTCCCTCGGCGTCGCGAACCAATCGCAGGTTGAGCGCATCGAACGCGATGTTTGGGTTTGGCGTTTCGCAGTGCAGGGTCGGCGGGACGACCCCGCAATCGAGCGCCAGAGCCGCCTTCAGCAGCCCGGCCATCCCCGAGGCCGGCTCGAGGTGGCCGATATTGGCCTTTACCGATCCGATCGGCAGCGGCTGCGACCGGCGTCGGCCGAGCGAGCGTCCGACCGCAGCGGCTTCGACCGGATCGCCCGCCGGTGTTCCGGTGCCGTGCATCTCGAAAAAGGCCAGCCTGTCCGGGGCAATTTCCGCCCGCGCATAGACCGAGCGCAGCAGTGAGGCCTGCGCGGTCTCGCTCGGCAAGGACATGCCGATCGTGCGGCCGTCCGAGTTGATCCCGGTCGCCAGGATGACCGCGCGGATCGGGTCGCCGGCGGCAAGCGCATCATCGAGCGGTTTGAGGACGATCGCGCCGCCGCCTTCACCGCGGACATAGCCGTCTGCGCGTTCGTCGAAGGCGTAGCAGCGCCCCCGTCGCGACAGCATCGCGGCACGGCAGAAGCCGAGAAACGGGTAAGGCGTCAGCAGCAGATTGATCCCGCCGACGACGGCGCTGGCGATCTGCTTGGCGCGGATGGCTTCGCAAGCATGATGAAGGGCGACCAGCGACGACGAGCAAGCGGTGTCGACGGTCAGGCTCGGCCCGCGCAGATCGAATACATAGGAAATGCGGTTGGCGAGGATGCTCAGCGTATTTCCGGTCATGAAATACGAGTCCGCTCCGGCCGGATCGCCAAGCCTCAAATCGGAATAATCGGTCGCCGAGGCGCCGATATAGACCCCAGTTTCACTGCCGGCGAGCCGGCGAGCCGGGATGCCGGCATCCTCGATCGCGTGCCAGACGAGCTCCAGCAGCAGCCGCTGCTGCGGGTCCATCTGCACCGCCTCGCGCGGCGAGATCCCGAAAAAGGAGGGTTCGAACTGGTCGACGTCGGCGATCAGCCCGGCTGACCAGGTGTAGCTTTTGCCGGGCTGATTGCGGTCGGGGTGATAGAAAAAGCGGGTCGACCATCGCCCAGGGTCGACCTCTGACACTGCATCGCCGCCGGTGACGAGCAGGTGCCAAAATGCCTCCAGTCCGTCAGCTCCCGGAAATCGGCACGATGCCCCGACGATCGCGATCGATCCGTCACTCATAGCCGCCGGATCGTGGCTCCGGAGCACCAGCTGTCCCCATTTCCCCCTCGCCCTCGGCGCCGGCACCTGGAGCATCCAGCCTTCGATCGCCGATCAATCCCGTTTCATTTGTTTTCGTAAGATGGCGGTAATGTCAACCGCGGCGAACGCGTCCGGCGGGTCGGCCCCGGCGGCAATCGCCGACCGCGGCAAGCCGTGGCAAAAATGCGTCGCGTGCGCCGCGATGTTCAGCCCGCGCGAGCCGATCGGTCCGGTGGGCTGAGCGGTGTCACCGTGCCTGCGCGGCGCCACGGATTGCGACCGAGCTCGAACCTCTCGCGAAGATCCATGGCCGACCAGTAAAGCGGCACGGCACGACCCTTGACCATGGGCATGGCGGCGACGTCTAGCCCCAGCCACGGCAGAAACGGGTTGCGCCGACCATAAGCCCAGATCTCGGCGCGGGCAGAGGGCCGCACCGCGACGCCGCGCGCATGGAAACCCATGGTATCGGCGACAATCAGCGTATTCTTCGGCACCGCGAACGATCTGGGTTCGCCGAGGCCGAGCCGGCGCAGATCTTCCGCGGCAATTCGCGGCGAGCCGTGCGCCGAGTTCGGGATCGGGGCTGTGGCGGGCGGTCAGCGATGCCCTCCTTTCCCAGGCCAGGCGCCGTCGGGTCGGCCGGTGCGACCCGGGAACGTAGACGAAGGGGCCCTCGTCCTCGCCGGTGTCGGTCAGGAAAAACCATGCCTTGACGGTCGGATGAAAGGTGTCGGCATGGAGCCGGGTCTGGGGATCGCGCGCGGCCTCGCATGCCTGGGCAAAGATGGTTTGAATGTACAGCAGCGGTTCGAGCATCGACGACCCGACATAGCGCACCAGGCCGAGCCATTCCGGGCTTTCGACCAAGGCCCGCACACCGGGCAGGCGTGACAATGCCCGCCGGTCCAAGGCGATGCGCCGGGTGATCGCGTCGCCCTGGACCTGCTGCCGCGCCGGCCCCTCGAACTCGAGCGCCTCCCGCCGGACCGCGGCAAAGGCCGGTTCCGGCAAAAAATCGCGCTTGACGATGAACCCGTCGCGTTCGAACGCCGCCCGATCGGCTGCGGAAATCAGCGGCGCCAATCTTTCGCGCCGCCGTTCGGCCATTCGGCAGGCGATGCGCATCCGGGCGACGTGCAGCCCCGCGCGATTGAGGGCCGGGCTGCCGATGATCGGATTGTTGCGAAACGACTTCGCCCCGGTCGCCAGCGCGGCAACGTAAACCGGCGCGAACAACCATGAGAGCGGAGCGGGTCTCATCGCGGTCGTCCGCCGCGCGGCGTCTTCGGACCGACCCTCGGCGATCACGCGTGCAGCGCGGCGAGAGCGTCGTAGACCAGCCGGTCGATCTCGATGCCCTGATGCAACAGGCGCTCGCGGCTGCGCAACGAGCGCTCCCCCGGAATGCGGATCTCACCGACCCCCGGCTGGCGCGGAATGCTCCTGATCCGATCGAGCAACCCGCCGACCTCGCGCTTGAACCGGTCGAGCGGCACCAGGAGATCGGGCTTGAACACGACGAACAGGTAGCCGTCGTCCTGGTCCGGGTCCATGCCCGAGCCGGCCAGCACGCCCAACGCCTGGACGATAAAGCCGAGCCCGTAGCCCTTGTAGCCGCCGAACGGCAGCAGCGCCCCGAGCCGGGCCGCGGTCGGGTCGCGGGTCGGCCGGCCTTGCGAATCGATCGCCACACCTTCGGGCAAGAGCTGGCCTAGCCGCTCGCGCAAGGCCAACTCGGTCCCCATGAACGCCGAGGTGCCCATGTCCAGGACGACCGGCCCGCCCAAGGAAGGCAGGCCGAAGGCGATCGGGTTGGTGCCGAGCGCCGGACGCGCCCCGCCGAACGGCGCCACCAGGGGCGACGAGCTGGCGGTGTGGATGCCGACAAGATCGGCCTTGGCGATCATCTCGACGTAATAGGCGCTGCGCCCGCTCATCCAGCTGTTGGTCACGCCGACAACCGCAAGCCCGTGCGCCTCGGCCTTGGCGATCGCGGCGCGGGCAGCGTGGTACATCGCCAGCATGCCGACGTTGTTGCCGCCGTCGAACAGCACCGAGACCTCGGTCTCGCGCACCGCCTCGATCGGCCGGCGCGGCTGCTTGAAGCGGCGGTGCTCGGGGATGTTCAGGATCTTCGCCAGCCCCGAATACTCGTAACCGCACAATGCCGCATCGATCATGTGGTCGGCGAGGATCCACGCTTCCTCGGCGTCGTAGCCGATGCCGCTCAGCGCGCGTTCGGCATGCTCGCGCGCCTCGGCGACGCTCAGATGGATGCGGTCAGGAGCCATCTTGCCCCCTGTGCTCGGCCATCTCTCAGCTCTGCTCGACCCGGAAGACGGCTTTCCCGGCGATCTGCCGGTCGCGCAGTTGCGGACCGATCCGCGCCACATCGCGCCAGCTGCTTTCGACGAGCGCGGGCTTCAGCGAGCCGTCGCCGACCAGCGACGCCAGCAGCGCCAGATCCGGCGCGAACCGCTCCTCGGCCTCCGACCGGAAATAGGAAAAGCTTTGCACCCGCGCATTCGGATGCTCGGCAAAGTCTCGGAAGCTGATCGAGGTCGGCTCGCCCGACGAATTGCCGAAGATGACGATCGTCCCCTTGGCCTCGACCCGCGCTATCGCGGCCGCGAGCGAGGCGCCGCCGGCGGCTTCGAGGATCAGCGCAAACCGCCCCTCGGCCTGGTCGATGCCGTGGACGATCGCGTCGGCGCCGCGCAGATGCCGGCCGCGCTCGGGGCTGCCGACGATCGCGGTGACATATGCCCCCGATCGCACCGCGATCTGCACCGCCATATGGCCGACCCCGCCGGCCGCACCGGTGACCAGCACCCGCTTGCCGAGCAATGGCGCGCCGTGGCGCAAGGTGCGCAGCGCCGTCAGTCCGGCTATCGGCAATGCCGCCGCTTCCTCGAAGCGGACGTTGTCCGGGAGCGCCGCGAGCCGATGCGCCGGCACCGCCGCGCGCTGCGCCCAGCCGGCGTCGTCGGCCAAGGCGACGACCCGGGTCCCGGCCGCGGGTCCGCTGCCGTCGGCCGCCTGGCGCACGATCACCCCGCCGATGTCCTGGCCCGGCCGCCACCCCTCCGGCCGGATCTGCATCAGCCGCAATTCGCCGCGGTTCAGCGAAAACGCATGCACCTCGACCACCGCCTCGTTCGCCGCCGGGACCGGCTCGGGCACCTCGCGCAGCTCGACCGGCGCCGCACCACCGGGGGTATTGACGAGAGCGAGCATCAGACCCTCCCCCTTACTCGGAATCCGCACCTGCCCTCACCCGCCTCGCTGCGCTCGGCCCCTCTCCCGCAATGCGGGAGAGGGGGGACCCAGCCCGCCCGGGCTGGGTGGGTGAGGGCTGTGCAAGTTGCTGTCGTCAACCTCAGTTCAGCCGCAGATCGACGATGTGCTTGGGGTCGGGCTTCAGCTCGCCCTTTTCGACCCGGGTGACGATGTCGGTCAGGATCGCGTTTGTCGGGGTGGCGATGCCGACTTCCTCGCCCTTGCGCACGACAAAACCGTTCAAGAACTGAATCTCGGTGCGGCGACCCTTGAACATGTCCTGTCCGGTCGATGGGCGATGCTCACCGCCGCCGGCCCGGTTGGCCTCGGCCAGACGATGCTCGTCGATTTCCTTGATTGCGGCTGCGTCGCCCTCGCCGGCGCGGGCAATCGTCTCCGGGTCCATGTGGCTGACCTCGTCGAAGGTGTAGCCGAGCGCCTGGCCGACGCGGATCGCCTCGCTGCCCAGCCGGGTCGAGAAATTTCGGATCGCATCGTTCTTGATCATGTCGCGAGAGATCAGGCCCGTGCAGGCCGACAGCCCGTTGCCCATGACGTTGGTGACCAGCTTCGACCAGCGCTCGCCCCACAAATTCTCGGTGACCATGGCGCTGTCTGCGTAGCCGACCAGCCGGCACACCTCCTTGGCCCGGTCGGTGACCCGGCCGTGGACCTCGCCGACGCGAAACACGGTGTGGCGCGAGCCCGACTTGCCGGCGGCGCGGCGCACCTGGCCCGGCGCATGCAATTCGACGGTGATCGAGCTGGCGATCGAGCCCAGGGTCTTGCCCCAGCCGACGATGCCGGCGATGGTCTCCTCGTTCATGCAGTTCTGCAGGGAGACGATAAAGCCGCCGGGCGCGAGGTACTGCTTGATCATCGTCGTCGCCCAGGCCGTGTCGTAGGATTTCATGCAGACGAAGGCGATGTCGATCGGCGCCTCTTTGCTCAGCTGCTGCGCCTCGGTCAGATGCAATGCGCGCGGCTTGACCGTAAACGGCTCGACATCGCGGATATGGGTGATCCGCAGCCCGTCCTTGCGGATGGCCTCGACATTTTCGGGCCACGGATCGATATAGGTCACGTCCTCGCCAGCCTGCACCATATGCGCCCCGGCATAGCCGCCGACCGCCCCCGCGCCGACGATCGCGATCTTGTTCTTCGCCATTCCGTCTTCCTCCGCATCAGGGTCGCGGGCTCAGCGCGCCGCGTGCTCCGTCGTCGATCCTAGTACGGCCGCGGCGGCCCCGCCATCCTGTCGCTTTACCCTATCGCTTGGGCGGAGCCGGCTTGCGCGGTCGAGGAGCGCGGCGCGGCCCGGCCGCGGTCGGCCGGGTCTGCGGCTTACGCCGCCCTTTCACCGGCGCCGGCCGCGTCGCCAGCCGCCAGTCGGCGATCATGCCGACCGGGATCGCCGCCAGGCCCAGCGCCATCAACCCGCTGGCGACGCGCTGCAGCGGGTCGATCTCGATCACCACGACGACGAGCCCGAGCACCAGGCCGGCGCCGAAGGTCAACAGGGCGATCTTGGTGTAGCGCATCGGTTGCGGCCGCGGGAGCGGGCTCCTAATGTGGCTCGCCGGATAAAACGCCGCCACCGGGGGATCGAGCGCACATGCCGGAGAGGAAGAAAGCATGATAGAGGTCGAGCGGCCGGCCGATCTCGCCCGCTATGTCGGCCAGGAGATCGGGGTCAGCGACTGGTTCGCCGTCGACCAGGCGATGATCGACAAATTCGCCGAGGCGACCGGCGACCATCAATGGATCCATGTCGATGTCGAGCGCGCCCGGCGCGAGATGCCGGGCGGCAAGACCATCGCCCACGGCTATCTGACCCTGTCCCTGGTGCCGCGGCTGGCGGCGACCCTGATTCGCGTCAACAAGCGCTCGCGCGGGCTCAATTACGGGTCGAACCGGGTGCGCTTTACCGGGCAGGTGGCGGCCGGCTCGCGGGTCCGGCTGCGCCAGAAGATCAAATCGGTCGAGCCGGTCGCGGGCGGCGGCGTGCGCATCACCTCGGAAAGCACGATGGAGGTCGAGGGTGCCGCCCGCCCGGCCCTCGTCGCCGAAACCATAAGCATGCAGTTCGAGTGACGAGGTTTGCCCTGCCGGTGCTTCGACCGAGGCCCCTCACCCCGACCCGCTCCCCGCCTGCGGGGAAGGGAGGGACCCCTGGCGCATTGGAGATGCGCCACCCGACAGGCGCACGCACGCGCGCGCCGAGAGGGGCGGGAGGGTGAGGAGGCAGCGCGCGACCCGGCCGAAATTGAGTTGAATTGGAGAAACACCAGATGTCAGAAGTCTTGGATCGCCAGACAGTCACGGTAAAACCGACGGGCGCGGCGCTCGGCGCCGACATCGAGGGCGTCGACCTGGCGCGGGAATTGCCGCTGGCCACCGTCGACGCGATCAAGCAGGCGTGGTCCGACCACCTGGTGCTGCGGTTTCGCGCCCAGCGTCTCGACGACGACGGGCTGATGCGCTTCAGCGCGCTGTTCGGCGAGCTCGACCGGGCCCCGGTCATCGCCGCCGCGCGCGTCAAGCTTCGCGGCGAAGACCGCTATGTCGATTCGGCCGAGGAGGGCAACGCCTACATCTCGGTCATCTCCAACATCGTCGAAAACGGCGTCGCGATCGGCGCGCTCGGCGCCTACGAGGCGATCTGGCACACCGACATGTCGTACAACCCGGAGCCGCCGATCGGCAGCGCGCTCTACGCGCTCGAAGTCCCGCCCGCGGGCGGCGACACCGGCTTCGCCAACATGTACCTGGCCTACGAAACCCTGCCCGAGGATCTGCGACGCCGGGTCGAGGGCCGCCTCTGCCGCCACGATGCGAGCCGCAACAGCGCCGGCGAATTGCGCCGCGGCTGCACCGAGGTGACCGATCCGCGGCGGGCGCCGGGCGCCGACCATCCGATCGTGCGCACCCATCCGGTCACCAGGCACAAGGCATTGTTTCTCGGCCGCCGCCGCAACGCCTATGTCCAGGGGCTCGAGCTCGAGGACAGCGAACGGCTGCTCGACGCGTTGTGGGCGCACGCGACCAAGCCCGAGCTGACCTGGTATCAGCAATGGCGGGTCGGCGATCTCGTGCTGTGGGACAATCGCTGCGTCATGCACCGCCGCGACGAGTTCGATCCGGCGAGCCGCCGGCTGATGCACCGCTCGCAGATCAAGGGCGACCGGCCGTTCTGAGGATCACCCGATCTCATTTTCGGCGGCCAAGACGAGGCGGTCGTCAGCCGGCTCGTAATGCAGGATGAACAGCGCCGTGTTCGGCGCTCGGACCGGCGCGGCGTCCGGCGGCAGGGCGTGCTTGACCAGCTGGCGCAGCATCGCGCCATGGGTCGACACCCCGATCCGCCGATGGGGATATGCGTTGGCAAAGCGCCGCAACGCGGCGAGCCCGCGCGTCAGGGTGGCAAGGCCGGTCTCGCCGCCGGGAAAGGCGGTGTCGCCGTCGCTGTACCAGCGCTCGGTCAACCCCTCGCCAAAACGGGTTTTGGCATCCGCCCAGATCATCCCTTCGGCGGCGCCGACACTGGTCTCGCGCAAACCCGGATCGGTCGTCACGCTCACGCCCAAGGCGTCGGCGATGATCCGCCCGGTATCGAGCGCGCGCGACAGATCGCTGGAGAGGACGGCGTCGAGCAGGTGCGGGCGCAGCCGCCGGGCCAGCGCTTGGGCCTGGGCGAGGCCGGTCGCGTTGAGCGGCACGTCGGTGTGCCCTTGCAGCCGCCCCTCGCGGTTCCAATCGGTCTCGCCGTGGCGGAACAGAAACAGAATGCGCCGGTCGCAACCTCGCTCCACAACGGCCCTCCCCACAACCCCGCGAATATGTCTGCCGGCCCGCGAAGCCGCGCTGTGGCGCGCGCCGCAGCTGACCGGAGATCATTGCCGTCGAGCAGCGACCGGCGGCGTCAGCGCCGTCGCCCGACGAGCACGAACCAGCCGCCATACCACTCGAAGCGGTTGATCCCGAAGATGCCGAGCAGCCGGGTCGGCTGGTTGCGCGCCCATCTTACCCGCCTGAAATATTCGGCCCAGGTCAGATTGGCGCTCGGCGAAGTGGTGACTCTCGATCGATCTGGCTGATGTCGAGCAGCCCGCCGTAGCGTTGCCTGATCTGCTCCGGCGATCGGAAGTAACGCACATGGCTCTCATAATCGAAATTCGGGATGGAGCAAACGCAAATGCTTCCTGCTTTCCAATGCTCGATCGCGGTCAAATCGCCTTCGATATGCTCCAGCACCTCGCAGCACACGACGCCGTCGTAGCTCAGCCGATATGAGGCCGGGTCGGTCGCGTCGCCGACAAAAAACCGGCCTTCGGGGTTGCGCGTCCGGGCCTTGTCGACGGCTACCGGACTGAAGTCGAACCCGTCATACGCGAGGCCCTCGGCAATCAGCATCTCCGCCAGGACTCCACTGCCGCAGCCGACTTCGAGCACCGAGCGCAATCCCTCCCTGCGCAGCAGTTCGACCACTTTGCGGTATAACGGGTAATAGGGGCTGGTCAGCGCCCGATCGAAATTCCGAGCGTCTTGCTCGTAGAGGCGGTCATAGTAGTCTTGGCCGAATTGTTTTTCAGACATTCCCGACCCCACGGCCAGCAACGGTTACGGTCAGCCGCTCGCCGATCCATACGCAGACCCGATCTGTAATACTCACCCATTTAAATTCTGCCAATGGGCGGCACCGCGATCGGGCGCTGACGGGGGGCGGTCACGCCCAGGGTCCAGGCCTCCTCGGTCTCGACCCGGCGGCGCTGCTCCGGGCTCAGGCCGGGATCGCCCGCGAACAGTGCCTCGAGCTCGCCGGCAAGGTCGCGCGCGGCGAGGAATTGGGCGACGGCGCGCACTTGGGCCCGGTCCTTGGGTTCGCCCGGCGCCGGCGACACCGCCCACAGCGACGGATAGATCTCGGCCATCACCAGCGGCACCCCGGAGGGCGCGCAGAGCCCGGTCTCGAACGGCCAGATCTGCGCGTGGCGGCACCAGCGCGGGTCGTCGCGCAGGGCGCGCGCCACCGGGATGCCGGTCAGCGCCTGGCCGCCGACCGAGCCCGCGCCGAGGAGCTTCCAGCACGGCTGGGCGGTCGGGATGTAGAGATCGACCAGGCGGCGCTCGGCCAGCCCGTCGCGCTCGTGGCCGCGGTGGTGCCTGCTGCCGAGATGGGTTCTGACCGATGCGGCCGGGCAGCCCCAGAACGGGAACGGCATGCCCGAGACCCGCCGGTTCAGCGCGTCGGCGGCGTCGAACCGATTGTTGCGGTTGCGCTCGTCATCCGTGATCAGGCTGGCGATCTCGTCCCACACCGCGCGCCAGGGCGGCCCGCCGAGGCCGAGCCGGTCGGCGAAACCGGCGGGATAGCCGAACGGGAAATCGAAGCCCAGCAATACCCGCTCGTCCGGCACCAGCGCCGCCGTCAGCCAGTCGGCGAGCAATGCCTTGGCCAGGTGGCGGGTCGGCGGGTTGACCACGGTTTCGTCACCGCGGCAGCGCCGGCAGATCCAGATGCTGTCGCGGCCCACCCGCGGCACGTTCGCCGCACTCCAGTCGACGATCACGAAGCTGTCGAACAACCCCAGCCCCCGGTCCCGCGCGGGCCCGCGGTCGCCGCCGCGGTGTCGGTCATCGGTTGACCCTCTCCCGGCGGCGGCGGAGACTGCCGCCATCATGATGCCGGCCGCCGTCGACCCGATCCTGATGCTCGTCGCCGGCCTCGCCCTCGATGCCTGGCTCGGCGACATGCCGGCGCTGTTCGGCCGCATCCCGCACCCGGTCGTGCTGGCCGGCCGCGCCGTCCACTTCTTCGACCGCAAGCTCAACCGCGAGATCCGCAGCGAGGCCTCGCGCCGCGTCCGCGGCATCCTGACCGCGGCAGCACTGGTCGGGCTGGCCGCGGCATTGGGGCTCGCGGTCGAGCAGATCCTGCCGCGGCAGCGTTGTCGGCGCGGCGGTGGAGATCCTGCTGATCGCCGTGCTCGTCGCCCAGCGCAGCCTGTTCGAGCACGTCGCCGACGTCGCCCGAGCGCTCGATCGGGGCGGGCTGATGGCCGGGCGCGAGGCGGTGCGGCACATCGTCGGCCGCGACCCGGCGAGCCTCGATGCCCATGGCGTGGCGCGCGCCGCGATCGAGAGCCTGGCGGAGAATTTCAGCGACGGGGTGGTGGCGCCGGCGTTCTGGTACCTGCTGCTCGGCTTGCCCGGGCTGTTCGCCTACAAGATGGCGAACACGCTCGACAGCATGATCGGGCATCGCACCCGGCGCTATCAGGACTTTGGCTGGGCGGCGGCCCGGCTCGACGATCTGCTCAACCTGGCGCCGGCGCGGATCAGCGGACTTCTTGATCGCCGCCGCGGCATTGTTTGCCGAAAAGGGTAGGGCCGGCCGGGCCTTGGCGATCATGCTGCGCGACGGAAGGAAGCACCGCTCGCCGAATGCCGGCTGGCCCGAAGGGGCGATGGCCGGCGCGCTGGGTCTGGCGTTGGCGGGACCGCGGCACTATCCCGAGGGGGTGGTCGTCGACCCGTGGGTCGGCGAGGGCACGGCGCGGGCGGCGACATCGGACATCGCGCGGGCGCTGCGCCTCTACCGGCTCGCCTGCCTGATCGAAGGCGGCCTGGTGCTGGGCATCTGGCTCGCCGCCCATTTCAACCCACTCCTGTAAGCCGGGGCGGACGTGCCGCGGCGAGCAATGCGGGCAGATCGAGATTGCGCTCGAGATGCTCGGCGAGGAGGTCGAGGGTGGTCTCGACCTGGCGCTCATAGGCGACATCGCCCGAGGCGGCGCCAAGCCCCGCCAGCAGCGCGCGGCGGAACGGGTCGCTGGCGAACAGCCCATGGAGATAGCAGCCGGCGACGACGCCGTCGGCGCTGACCGCACCCTCGGGCCGGCCCGCCAGAAGCAGCATAGGCCGCGCCAGCCCCGGCCCGGTGGCGGCGCCGAGATGCATCTCGTAGCCGGCGACCGCCGTCCCGGTCGCGAGATCGACGCCCGCGGCCGACCGCAGCCGCTTTTCGCCGCCCAGCACCGTGTCGATGTCGAGGAGCCCGAGCCCAGGCACCACCGCCCGACGCCCCTCCACGCCCTGCGGATCGGCGATCGTATGCCCGAGCATCTGATAGCCGCCGCAAATCCCGAGTATATGCCCGCCGTGGCGGCGATGGGCGAGGATGTCGATGTCCCAGCCCTCGCCGCGCAGGAAATCAAGATCGCCGATCGTCGCCTTCGAGCCCGGCAGGATCACCAGTGCTGCGTCGCGCGGCAACGGCCGGCCGGGCCGGACCATGACCAGCTCGACCGCGGGCTCGGCGCGCAATGGGTCGAGATCGTCGAAATTGGCGATCCGCGGCAGCACCGGCACCGCGATGCGGATCGGCCCCGCACCTCACCCTCCCGCTTTGCGGGTCCCTCACTCTCCCCGGCTGCGGGGAGAGGGCTGGGGTGAGGGGAGAGCCCAGCGATCCTCGGCTGGCAATAGGGCAGCTGCCGGAAAGAACGGCACGGTGCCGAACGAGCGCAGCCCGGTGCGCGCCCCGAGCGCCTCGATGCCGCCGTCGAACAGCCGGATGTCGCCGCGAAACTTGTTGACGATGTAGCCGGCGAGCAACGCCCGCTCGCGCTCGGACAGCAGCACGCAGGTGCCGACCAGCTGGGCGATGACCCCGCCGCGCTCGATGTCGCCGATCAGCACGACCGGCACGTCCGCCGCCTCGGCAAAGCCCATATTGGCGATGTCGCCGGCGCGCAGATTGATCTCGGCCGGGCTGCCGGCACCTTCGACCAGCACCAGATCGGCGGCCTCGCCCAGCCGGGCGAAAGCTGCGAGCACCGCCGGCAGCAGGCCCGGCGCCAGCCGGCGGTATTCGCCGGCCGAGGCATTCCCCCGGACCCGGCCGTCGAGCACGATCTGCGCGCCGTTCTCCGATTGCGGCTTCAGCAGCACCGGGTTCATGTCGGTCGCGGGCTCGACGCCGCAGGCGCGCGCCTGCAGGCCTGCGCCCGGCCGATCTCGCCGCCGTCGGCGGTGACGGCGGCGTTGTTCGACATGTTCTGCGGCTTGAACGGGCGTACCTTCAACCCCCGCCGGGTAAAGGCGCGCGCCATCCCCGCCAGCAGCAGGGATTTGCCGACATCCGACCCCGTCCGCAGCATCAGCGCGCGGGTCTTCATGAAGCCTGAAATCCCCGTAGCCGGGCTTGAACCGGCCATCCACGGCTTGCTTCCCCTCCGCCGTAAGACGTGGAAATCCGGGCAAGGGGGTGAGAGCGCCACACCGCAGCCGGCCGTTTAGAACTCGATGCCCTGCTGGGCTTTGACGCCGGCGCGGAAGGGGTGCTTGACGAGGGTCATCTCGGTCACCAAATCGGCGGCCTCGATCAGCTCGGGCTTGGCGTTGCGCCCGGTGACGATGACGTGCAGGTCGCGCGGCTTCGCCTTCAGCGCCGCCACAACCTCGGCGAGCGGCAGGTAGTCGTAGCGCAGCACGATGTTGAGCTCGTCGAGCAATACCAGCCGGTAGCCGGGGTCGGCGATCATCGCCGTCGCCGTTTCCCAGGCCGCGCGTGCGGCGGCGATGTCGCGGGCACGGTCCTGGGTGTCCCAGGTAAAACCCTCGCCCATCGCCCGGCAGGTCACGAGGTCGCCGAAGCGTTCGAGCGCCACCCGCTCGCCGGTCCCCCACACGCCCTTGACGAACTGGACGATGCCGACCCGCATGCCGTGGCCGAGACAGCGCAGCACCACGCCGAACGCGGCGGTCGATTTGCCCTTGCCGGTCCCGGTATGGACGATCAGCAGCCCGCGCTCTTGCGTCTTGGTCGCCAGCATGCGGTCGCGCGCCGCCTTGCGCCGGGCCATTTTTTCGTTGTGCCGGCGGTTGACCTCCGCCTCGGTTTCGAGCGGATCGCTCACCCCCCGCTCCACCGGGTTAACTCCTCGCGGGCGCTGTTGCGGCGCGGGCGCCACAACCCGCGGTCGATCGCTTCGAGAAAGCGCCGGCTGGTGTCGGCGAGCGCGGCCGGGTTGTGCTCGGCCATAAAGCCGCGCACGGCGTCGTCGGCGAGATAGGCGTCGTAAAGCGCCTCGAAATGCGCGTCGTCGACCGCCCGCGCGGTCGCGGCGAAGGCGAACAGGTAATCGACCGTGGCCGCGATCTCCGCCGCACCTTTGTAGCCGTGGCGCATCACGCCGGCGATCCAGCGCGGGTTGGCCGCGCGGCCGCGGACGACATGCCCGATCTCCTCGCGCAGGGTGCGGATGCGCGGTATTTCGGGCCGCGAATGGTCGTTGTGCCAGACTGCCGGAATCCGTCCCGAAAGCCGCCGGACGACCAGGGCGAGCCCGCCCTCGAACTGGTAGTAGTCGCCGCTGTCGAGCAGATCGTGCTCGCGGTTGTCCTGGTTGTGCAGCACCGCATCGGCATCGGCGAGCCGCGTTTCGAGCATTTCGCGCTCCGGCCGGCCTTCGCCCCCGGCGTCGTAGGCGTAGCCGCTGCCCTCGAGCCAGGCCTCGGCGAGGTCGGCCTCGCCGTCCCAGATGCTGTTGTCGATCAGGGTCTCCAGCCCCGCCCCGTAGGCGCCGGGCTTCGACCCGAATACGCGATAGCCGGCGCGCCGCGCGGCCTCTTCGGGCGTCACCCCGGCGCTTTCGAGCATCCTGCGATCGGCGGCGACCCTGGCGGCGAGCGGGTTGACCTGCTCCGGCTCGTCGAGTGCGGCGACCGCACGCACCGCAGAATCGACAAGGTCGATCAGCGCGGGAAACGCGTCGCGGAAAAAGCCCGAGACGCGGAGGGTGACATCGACCCGCGGCCGGTCGAGCACCGCGGCCGGCATGATCTCGAACCCGGTCACCCGTCCGCTCGCCCGTTCCCACACCGGCCGCACCCCCATCAACGCTAAGGCCTGGGCGACGTCGTCGCCGCCGGTGCGCATGTTGGCCGTGCCCCAGGCCGACAGCGCCACGCGCACCGGATAGGCGCCGTGCTCCTGGGCATGGCGCTCGATCAGCATTGCCGCCGACTTCCAGCCGAGCTGCCAGGCCGCCTGGGTCGGCACCGCGCGGGTATCGACCGAGTAGAAGTTGCGGCCGGTCGGCAGTACCTCGGGCCGCCCGCGGCTCGGGGCGCCGGAGGGGCCCGGCATGACCAGACGGCCGTCGAGCCCGGCGAGCAGCCCGGCCAGCTCGGCCTTCCCGCAGCACGCGACCGCCGGCCGCAATTCCCGCTCGACCCAGTCAAGAACGGCGCGGGTGCGCTGCCAGCTCTGATCGGGGCGAACCTCGCCGGCGACGAGGCGCAGCGCCAGCGCCTCCAGGCGCTCGACGGTGTCGCCGGCATTGCGCCACGGCCCGGTGCCGGACAGCGCCGGTGGACGCGGGCCATGCCATGGCTCGGCCAAGTCGAGAGCGAGCGGATCGTAGCCGAGTTCGAGATCGGAGGCCAAGGCGCGCAGCAGAGAAGCGTCTTCGGGGGCGGCGCCGCGGCCGGGGCGGGCGAAGGCGACCAGCAGCGCGTCGAGCCTCTCGCCTTCGGGGCTCCGGCCGAACACATGCAGCCCGTCGCGGATCTGCAACTCCTTGATCTCGCACAACAGCCCGTCGAGCTTGCGCAATGCCGTCGCCGGGTCCTCGCCGGCGGCGATGCCGCAATCGCCGTCGAGCCCGGCCGACCGCGCCCGTTCGAGGATCGCCGCCGCCAGCACCCCGACCCGCCGCGAATCGCCGTGGGCCGCCTCGTAATACTCGTCGATCAGGCGCTCGAGCTCGGCCATCAGGCCATAGCTGCCGGCCCGGGTTAAGGGCGGGGTCAGGTGGTCGACGATTACTGCCTGGGCACGCCGTTTGGCCTGGGTCCCCTCGCCGGGGTCGTTGACGATGAACGGGTAGAGATGCGGCAATGGCGGCAATACCGCCTCGGGGAAACATTCGGCCGACAAGGCAAGCGCCTTCCCCGGCAGCCATTCGAGGGTGCCGTGCTTGCCGAGATGGATCACCGCATCGGCGCGGAAATCCTGCGCCAGCCAGGCATAAGCGGCGAGATAGGCGTGCGGCGGGACCAATGCCGGATCGTGATAGGTCGATTTCGGATCGATGTCGTAGCCGCGCGCCGGCTGGATCAGCAGCGCGACATTGCCGGCGCGAAAGCCGGGGATCGCGAACCGGCCGCAATCGAGCCTGCCCTCACGAAAGAACGGGTCGAGCTCGGCCGGACCCCAGCGGCTGACGACGGCCTGCTGCACCGCGGGCGGCAAGGTTGCAAAGAACAACGAATATTCGGCAAACGAAATGGTCTCGTCGGCCGGCATGCCCGGGTTCGCGTTGGTCGGTCCATCGGCGAGGCGCCCGATCAGTGCCCCGGAATTGTCGGGGATATCCGCGGCTCGATAGCCGGCGCCGGCGAGCGCCCGCAGGATCGCGATCGCCGAGGCCGGCGTGTCGAGACCGACGCCGTTGCCGACGCGGCCGGCGCGGCTGGGATAGTTGGCGAGGATCAGCGCGACCCGGCGCTCGGCGGCCGGCTTCTCGCGCAGCCTCGACCAATTGCGCGCGAGGTCGGCGACAAAGGCGATGCGGTCGGCGACCGGTCGGTAGCCGACGAGATCAATCTCGGTCTCGGGATCGCGGCCGAGCGAAGCTTTGAACGAGACCGCGCGCGACAGGATGCGGCCGTCGATCTCGGGCAAAGCCACGTTCATCGCCAGGTCGCGCGGGACGAGGCCGCGGGTGCCGGTGCGCCAGCTCTCTTCGTCGCTTCCCGCAAAGACGACCTGCAATACTGGGCAATCCGCCTCCGCCAACGGGTCGTCGCCCTTCCCCACCCGCACCGAAAAGCCGGTCGCGTTGAGGATCACGGCGGGCTGGGCCTTGGCAAAGACCGTCTCGAGCAGCGCTGCGGCCTCGCCCTCCTTCAGGCTTTGCACGAATATCGGCAAGGGGCGCAGCCGCCGCGCCGAGAGCGCATCGGCGAGGGCATCGACGGGTGCGGTGTTGCCCGATTGGACCAGCGCCCGGTAGAACACGATCGGCACGATGCCGCCCGTCCCCCGCCAGCAGCTGCCGGCGATGTCGTCGAGGCTCGGCAACGCGCGATCGGGCCAGTATAGCCCGGCGCGCAGCAATGCCGCCGGCTCGGCCCAGGCCGTCGGATGCCCGATCAGGGACCCGGCATAGCGCAGCAGATTTTCGGCGTTCGCGGGACCGCCCTCCGACAGATAGCGCCACAGCCGGCCCATGCTGTCGGGTCTCAGGGTCGAGAGCTCGGCCAGCTCCGGGTCGGGCTTGTCGTCGCCGGGCAGCAGCGCCAGCGGGATGCGGCGCCCGCGGCAAACCTCGACCAGCCGCTCGATCCCGTAGGGCCAGTAGGCGCTGCCGCCGAGCACCCGGCCGATGACCAGGCGCGCGCGCGCGACCGTCTCCATGTAGAGGTCGACCGAGAAATTATGGCCGAGCCGCAGGATCGGCGCGAGGCGCAGGCTCGGCGCCGCCGGGTCCTGCGCGCGCCGCGCCGCCTGGGCCGCTGCGAGCAGCGCCAATTCGGTGTCCGCGCTCGACAGCATCACGATATCGCCCGGGGTCTGGGTGAGGTCGACCGCGGCCGAGCCGTCGGCGATCGTTCCCGGGAGGGCGGCGAGCAGGTGCATCAGCCCTCCAGCGCCGCCGCGATCGCCACCCGGGCGACCCCTTTTTCGCCGATCACGACGAGCCGGGTTTCACGGCGCTCTGCGGTCTGCCACGGCCGGTCGAAATACTGCTGCAGCCGGTCGCCGACCGCCTGGACGACCAGCCGCCGGTCGCGACCGGGTACATCGACAAACCCCTTGAGCCGCAGGACGCCGTGCCGGCGGATCACCGCGCGCAGGCGAGCAAAAAACGCCTCGCTGTCCGCGACCGCGTTCAAGCTGACGACAAAGCTCTCGAAATCGTCGTGGTCGTGGGCGCCTTCGAGATCGTGCACGGACGGCCGCGATGCGAGATCGTCCTCGGCCGCGGCGCCAAGGCCGAGCGCCACCGCGGGCGGCACCATGCCGTCCCGCGCGGCGACGAGCTTGACCCCCGGGCGCAGCCGCTCGCCGATCTCGCGGCGCAGCGCGGCAAGGCGATCGGGAGTGACCAGGTCCGCCTTGTTCAGGATCGCGAGATCGGCGCAGGCGAGCTGGTCGCCGAACACCTCGTCGAGCGGGTTGTCATGGACCAGCGCCGGGTCGGCCGCTCGTGCCCGCGCCACCGCCTGGGGATCGTCGGCGAACCGGCCGTCGGCGACGGCGGCGGCGTCAATCACCGTCAGCACGCCGTCAACCGTCGTGCGGGTGCGGATCTCGGGCCAGGCAAAGGCCTGCACCAGCGGTTTCGGCAACGCCAGGCCCGAGGTTTCGATCAGGATGTGCTCGGGCGGCGCCGGACGGTCGAGCAGCCGGGTCAGGGTCGGCAGAAAATCGTCGGCGACGGTGCAGCACAGGCAGCCATTGGCCAGCTCGACGATGTCCTCCTCGCCGCACGCCTCGTCGCCGCAGCCGAGCAGCAGCTCGCGATCGATGCCGAGCTCGCCGAATTCGTTGACGACGACGGCAAGCCGCCGCCCCTGCGCCCGCGTCAGCAGATGGCGCACGAGGCTGGTCTTGCCGGCGCCGAGAAAGCCGGTGATCACGGTGGCGGGGACGCGGCGCATGTCAGATTGTCCTCGCGCGCCGCAGAACCAGGCAAGGGCCCCTCACCCGGACCCTCTCCCCGCCGTGCGGGGCGAGGGAGGAGCCCGCGGAGAGGGGGAGCCTGCGCCGGACATGATCCGGGGCTGGAGGGTAGAGCACGGGCGTCATCGGCTCACCCCTCCCTTCAACACGAGCGGGAGGCCGGCGGCGACAAGGACGACGCGGTCGGCAAGCGCGGCGACCTGTTGATTGAGGCGTCCGGCGGCGTCGCGAAAGCGGCGCCCGAGCGGGGTTTCCGGCACGAGGCCCATGCCGACCTCGTTGGCGACCAGCACCACCGGCCCCTCGGCCCGGCGCAACGCCCGGCACAGCGCCTCAGCCTCGCCGTCGACCGGCCTCCCGGCAAGCATCAGGTTCGACAGCCACAAGGTCAGGCAATCGACCAGCAGCGGCAGCTCCGGCGACGCCTCGGCGGCGATCACCGGAGCCAATGCCAGCGGCTCTTCGAGGGTCCGCCAGAACCGGCCGCGGCGCGCCCGATGCGCGGCGATCCGCGCCGCCATCTCGACGTCGCCGGCCTCGGCCGTCGCGCAATAGGTGCCGCCCGCGGCAGCGCGTTCGATCAGACCTTCGGCTTGCCGGCTCTTGCCCGACCGGGCGCCGCCCAGCACCAGGGTCAACGGGGGCAAGCGTTCGCGTGCTCCGCCTAGATTTGCCAAAGGCAATGGTCTCTCCTCCTCCGCCCGAGGAATTGTCCCGGTTCGCGCGATGCGGAGGTCTCCTGGCTCGGGGTCGTCGCCAGCGGCGCCTTCCCGGCCGGGCCGTCGCCCGAACCAGTGGCCATTGCCGCAAGCTCGCCGCTCACAGTTGCGGGGGCAGCGCCGGCATCGCACCGGACTTCCCTGTCGCATCGCGTTGACGAGGCTAGCACGCGGCGTGGTCCGTCGTCACACATTCGTCTGCGAAGCTCGATTAATGTTGGGCATTCGGCGTAATCTGCGTCGTCGATGCACAGGAGGGGCGGATGAAAATCGAAGGCGGTTGCCGCTGCGGCAAGGTGCGCTATTCGGCCGATGCCGAACCGATCTTTGTCGGCATATGCCACTGCACTACTTGCCAGAAGGCGTCGGGAAGCGCGTTCAACGTCGTGGTGGCGGTGCCCAAGCCGGCGGTCAGCATAGAGGGCGCGTTGACGACCTTCGAGGGCCGCGGCGATACCGGCAAGGCGACCTACCGCAGGTTCTGTCCGGTATGCGCCTCGCCGATCGCGGGCGAGGCCGAGGTGATGCCGGACGTCGTCATGATCCCGGCCGGGACGCTCGACGATGCGAGCTGGGTCAAGCCCACGATGCAGATCTACTGCGACAAGGCGCAGCCCTGGGTATCGCTTGAAGGCGACATGCAGCGCTTCCCCGGAATGCCCATGCCCCCTAGGCGCTCAGCGCGGCGGGCGGTTGACGGTCGCGACCCGCCAGCCATGGCCTAGGCCGTCGATCCGGTCGATGCGGGTCAAGGAGCAATTCTCGATCGTGAAGGCGAGGGCCGCCTCGGGATCGAGACCGAGCGCCAACGACAGCGCGGCGCGGATCGTGCCGCCATGGGCGACGGCGATGATGTCGCGCCCGGCATAGGCGTCGGCCAGGCGGCGGATCGCCCGCGATACCCGCTCGACGACGGCCAGGAAGCTCTCACCGCCCGGCGGCGCCTCCCGTGCCGGCGCATGCCAGAAGCGATGGAGATCGCCGTTGCGCGATCGGCTCAGCTCGTCGTAGGTCAGGCTTTGCCATTCGCCGAAATGCTGCTCGGCGAGGTCGGCGATCGCGAGCGCCTCGGGGCCCGGAATTGGCTGCGGCCCCGGCAGCCCGGCGCGAATGATCGCCGCCGCGGTCTCGTGGGTGCGGCGCAGGTTGCTGGTCACCCATGCCGCTTGCTGCGGTAATTGCGCGGCGAGACCGGCGAACAGTGCGGTCTCGGAGCAGTCGCAGGAAAGATCGGACTGCCCGTAGATCCGACCGCCATGGGCGACCGGGGCGTGGCGAATCCACCAGAATCGGGTGGTCACGTCGCTCATCGCGCCGCCGCCGCGAGCAGGATGACGATCTCAGCGATCTGCTGAAAGGCGCCGAGGACGTCGCCGGTGTAGCCGCCGATCTGGCGGCGCGCGAGCCTCGCCCCGGCGAAAACCGCCGCTGCCGCGAGCCCGAGCGCGACCGCGCCGTGCAATGGGCCGAGCGACGCCAGGCCGATCGCGACGGCGATCGCCGCCGCCGCAACCAGCGCCGCCAGGCTGGGCCTGCCGGCTGCGGCGCCGAGCCCATCCTCGCGCGCCGGCGGCAGCGCCCACATCGCCGCGGGCAGCATCGCGCGCGAGCCGGCATGGGCCGCGATCAGCGCCAAGCCGGCGTAGACCGCCTCGCCGATCTGGGCCAGCGCCGCGGCCCGCAACGCGACGCTGAGCACCAGCGCCAGCACGCCATAGGTGCCGTGTCGGGCATCGCGCATGATGGCGAGCTTGCGCGTGCGATCATCGCCGCCGGCGAACCCGTCGACCGTGTCGGCGAGACCATCCTCGTGGATCGCGCCGGTCAGCAGCAAGCCGGCCAGCACCGCCACCAGCGCCGACGGCCAATCACCGAGCCCAATCAGCTGAGCGGCCAGGAACACCAGGGCGGCGATGGCGCCGATCCCGGCGCCGACCAGCGGAAAGGCCCAGGCCGAATTGGCGAGCGGCCGTTCGCCCGCGGACGACGCCGCTGCCGGCACCCGGGTGAAAAACGCGAGGGCGGCGGCAAACCCGGCAAAAACCCCCGGTCGCCGACTTGAGAACGGTTCGGGAGCGGTCATCGCCGACACGATACCCGAAGCCGGCGCTTGCGGCCGTGCTTTTCCGCTTGGGTTCGCACTCGGGTTCGATGACGATCCCGGGCAAAGGAGGATGATATGCCCGAGCCGATCGCGAGCCTGGACGAGATCCGCGCCTTATCGGAGCACCTGCCGGGGCCCGATCTCGAAGCCGGGACCGCCGCCGCCCTGCGTCAGGCGCAGCTGACCAAGCCCGCGGGCGCGCTCGGCCGCCTCGAAGATCTGGCGGTGTGGCTGGCGAGCTGGCAGGCGCGTCACCCTCCCCGCCTCGACCACCCCCGCACCATCGTCTTTGCCGGCAATCACGGGGTCGCGGCGCGCGGGGTTTCGGCCTATCCCGCTTCGGTCACCGCGCAGATGGTGCAGAATTTCGTCGCCGGCGGCGCCGCGGTGAACCAGCTCTGCCGGGTCGTCGACGCCGATCTCAGGGTCTACGAGATGAATCTCGACCGGCCGACCGGCGACATCGTCGAGGGGCCGGCGATGAGCGAGGAGGAATGCGCCAAGGCGATGGCCTACGGCATGATGGCGGTGGAACCCGGCATCGACGCGCTCGCGGTTGGCGAGATGGGGATCGGCAACACCACGGCCGCAGCGGCGTTGTGCGCGGGGCTGTTCGGCGGCGGGGCGCAGCTGTGGACCGGGCCCGGCACCGGGGTCGCCGGCGCCGTGCTGGAAACGAAACGCCAAGCCGTCGCGGCGGCGGTGGCGCGGCACCGCCCGGCGGCGCGCGACCCGCTCGACCTGCTGCGCCGCCTGGGGGGCTCGAGTTCGCCGCGATCGCCGGCGCGGTCATGGCGGCGCGGCTCGGCCGGGTCCCGGTCGTGCTCGACGGCTTCGCCTCGACCGCCGCCGCCGCGGTCCTGTTCGCCGCCGACCGGCACGCGCTCGACCATTGCATCGTCGCCCACGTCTCGGCCGAACCCGGCCACCGCGTTCTGCTGGAGCGGCTGGGCCAGCGGCCGCTGCTCGATCTCGGCATGCGGCTCGGCGAGGCCTCGGGCGCGACCCTCGCCTTGGCCGTGCTGAAGGCGGCGGCCGCGTGCCACAACGGCATGGCGACCTTCGCCGAGGCCGGGGTCAGCGGCCCCGGCTGAGCCTATTTGGCGACCATCACGTCCGAGGCCTTGATCACCGCGATGGCCTCGTCGCCGACCCCGAGGCCGAGCTCGTCGACCGCTTCGTTGGTGATCGACGAGGTGATCACGACACCGTGGCCGATATCGATCCGCACATGCGCGGTGGTCACCCCTTTGCGGATTTCGACCACCTTGCCCTTGATCTGGTTGCGCGCGCTGAGCTTCATCCTCGCTCTCCTCGTTCTATCGAGCCCGGTGCGATGCCGCGCGCCGCCCTTGCGGTCGCGGCCTCCGAGCGCGGGCCGTCGGGGGTACCCGCCAGATAGGCCCGGCGCACCGCCGCGGCGAGATTGCTCGGCGCGATGCGGCGGGTCGCGCGCCGGGGCGGGATGGTCGCCGCCGCGGTCTGGGATTTCCCCGGCGGCGTTGTCGATGCCGACGATCGCGGCGGGCTCCGGCCGGGCGGCGAACGTGAGTGCCCGGCTCCCGGTGCCGCAGCCGACATCGAGCACGCGGTCGCGGCTTCGATCCCGGCCCAGGCGATCAGCTGCTGCGCCAATAGCGGGCTCCAGCGCCCCGTCAGGCGCTCGCGGCGCCAGTCGCCGTATAGCGCGACGGCATCGGGCAAAATCCTCGGGCTCAGCGGTTCGGCGCGGATTTGCTGGTGGCTGCGGCCAGTACGGCGAGGTCGGCCGCGACCGCAGCGTGCGCCTTGGCCTCGATCGCATGGTATCGCTCCACGACGCGGTGGCCGAACACGGTCAGCTCGGCGCCGCCGCCGCCTTGTCCGCCATGCTTGGTTGCGATCACCGGCATCTCAAACGTCGCGTTGAGCGCGTCGATCAACAGCCAGGCGCGGCGGTACGACATCCCCATCGAGCGTCCGGCCGCCGAGATCGAGCCGTGGTCGCGCACCGCTTCAAGCAGCCGGATCTTGCCGTGGCCGACCGCTTGTCCGGGCCCAAAATCGAGACGCAAGGTGAGCCTCGCCATCCCGGAAGTATAACCGATGCGAGCGGTCCGCGCAGCCAGGCTGCCAGGCCGGCGCGCTCACCGGCTCCGGCGCCGCGCAGAGGGCGCGCAGCAACCCCATCGCCACGAGGCCCGCCGCCAGCAGCGGCAGCGAGGCGGGCTCGGGGACCGCGGCGTCGATGACTTCGAGACTGACCAGGTTCGAGACATACCGTCCCCCGAAATGATCGCCGGGCACGACGACCCGGGCAAACCCGTCCGGCCCGAGCGGGCCGCCGTTTACGCTGTACGCGATCAGGTCGGGCGCGCCGGCGCCGCCGAACATCGGGTCGAGCTCGCCCAGCGAAAACACCGCCTCGTAGCCGTCGCTGCCGGTCGCCAGCACATAGTCATTGAGGATGTCGTTCTTGACCGCGGGGTTGGTGACGATCCCAGCTGCATTCAGCAGGGTCCAGACCGAGACGCCGGTAAAGGTGGCGGTCACCGGGTTGCCGCCGGCTAGATAGGTCACGGTCTCGGTTGTCGCCGGCAGAGCCTGCAGGCTCGACAGCGTATAGATGCCGGGCGTCTTCACCTGTCCGGAAAGGGCGAACTGCGTCGTCGTCCCGCCTCCCTGCGACGGCAATGCCGGTGCGGTTCCGACCCGGAGGGCTGCCAGGTTGGAGACGTAGCGCCCGCCGAAATTGTCTTTCGCGGCGACGGTCCGGGCAAAGCCGGTCGAGCCCAGCGGGGCGCCGTTCTCCTGGTAGGCGACGAGGTCCTGCGGAGCGCTGCCGCCGAAATTCGGAGCGAGCTCGCCCAGGGAGAACACCGAGCTGTAGCCGTCGCTGCCGGCGGCAACGACGTATTGGCGCAGCACGCCGTTCTTTACCGCGGGACTGCGCAGCCCGACCGCATTCAGCAGGGACCACAGGGTGGGGCCGGTAAAAGTCCCGGTCTGCGGACCGCCGCTGGTCTGATAGGTGACGGTTTCAGTCGTCGCCGGCAATGCCTGCAAGCTCGGCAGCGCATAGGTCGCGGGGGCCGAGACGTCGCCGGTGACGGCGAATTGCGTGGTCGGCGTTGCCTCGGCCATCGAGGCCGCGGCGGTCCAAGCCCCTAAGCCAAAGACAGCGGCCAGGCAAATCGAACGCATCTCTCGCATTCTGTCCGTCCCCTCCAGGAAGCCGCACAGGGATTCGCCTGCAACGGCGCGATGTATCAGGACGTATATATCGTCTCCATGGAGGCAGCCAGAGACAATCTGCGCCAGGAGTTCCCTCGCAGCAGGGGCGAGCCATCCGCTTGACGCAGTTCGTCAAGGCTGGTCAACTCGACGTATACAAGATAATACGTCGATCGACCGACCGTCGTCAAAACGGCTGGTCCCCGGCCACCCGGAGGAGAGGCCCGTGCAAAAACTTATGCGATCTCGCAGCGCCATAACCGTCCTCATGGTCATGCTGATCGCGCTCGGGCCGATCCGGGCGGCGCAGGCGGACGATGTCGTGGTGTTCGCCGCGGCGAGCTTGAAGAACGCGCTCGACGACGCGGCCCACGCGTTCGAGCGCAAGGGCAGCGCGCCGGCGAAAATCTCCTACGCGGCGAGCTCCGCGCTGGCCAAGCAGATCGAGAGCGGTGCGCCGGCCGACATCTTCATCTCGGCCGACCTCGCCTGGATGGACTACGTGCAACAGCGCAACCTGATCCAGCCGTCGACCCGGAAAAACCTGCTCGGCAACCGGCTGGTTCTGGTGGCCCCGGCCGACGCCAATCTGAAGGTCGACATCAGGCCCGGCTTCGATCTCGTCGGGCTGCTCGGCGGCGGACGGCTAGCGATGGCCGACCCCGACACCGTTCCGGCCGGCAAATACGGCAAGGCGGCGCTCGAAAAGCTCGGGGTTTGGAAAGCCGTGCAGCCGCATGTCGCCGGCGCCGAGAACGTGCGCGCCGCGCTGCTGTACGTGTCGCGCCGCGAGACGCCGCTCGGCATCGTCTACGCCACCGACGCCGCGGCCGATCCCGGGGTCAAGATCGTCGGCGCCTTCCCCGAAGACACGCACCCGCCGATCATCTACCCGGTGGCGCTGACCGCAGCGAGCCGAAACCCCGACGCCGCTCGCTTCCTCGAATTTCTCGAATCCCCGGCGGCGCGGCCGGCTTTTGAAAAGCAGGGCTTTACCGTGCTGGGCCAGGCCAAATCGGGCTGAGCGGCGCAGCCCGACGCCTCACTCGCCCATTTGCAGCAGCGCCCCGCGGCGGCGGGCGTCGCGGAAGGCGAGAAAAAACACGGCGGCGCCGGCGGCCAGCCAGAGGATGTCGAGCGCGGCTGCGGTCAACAGATAGTCGGCGCGGAAGACTTTCTGAAACAGCACCACCCTCATGCCCTCGAAGACATAGGTCGAGGGCAAGGCCCAGGCCAGATGCTGCAGCCAGCCCGGCAGGATCGACACCGGGTAGTAGACCGCGCTGATCGGCGAGAGGGTGAAGACGGCGAGCCAAGCCAGGCTTTCCGCCCCCATGCCGTGGCGCAGGATCATGCCGCAGATCGCCAAGCCCAGCGACCAGCCCATCAGCAGAAGCACGGCAAAAAACGCGGCGAGCGGCAGCCCCAAGGAAAAGATCGAATAGTGGTAGAGCACGATCGCCAGCAAGGCCGCCGGCACGACGCCGACCAGCACCCGGATCAGGCTCATCGACAACAGCGCGGCGACCCATTCATAGGGGCGCAGCGGGGTGACGAACAAATGCCCGAGGTTGCGCGCCCACATCTCTTCGAGAAACGAGATCGACAGGCCGAGTTGGCCGCGGAACAGCACGTCCCACAGCATCACCGCCGCCAGCAGCACGCCAAAGGCGCGGAACACGTAGTTGCTGTTGACATAGAGAAACTGGCTCATGAACCCCCAGATCAGCATCTGCAAGGTCGGCCAATAAAGCAGCTCCAGGGTGCGCGGCCACGAGCTGCGCAGCAGATAGAGGTAGCGCAGCAGCATTGCCCACACCCGGCCCAGGGCGCGCCTGGGTTCGGCGGTGCGCCCTCCCGACCTGTGCCGGCTCACGACACCGGCTCCAGCTCGCGCGGGGAGCGGCGCACGATATGCAGAAACACCTCTTCGAGGTTGGCGCGGCCGTAGCGGTCGATCAGCGCCTGCGGGCTGCCGCGGTCGACGATCCGCCCGGCGTTCATCATCAGCACCTCCGAGCACAGCCGCTCGACTTCGGCCATGTTGTGCGAGGCCATCAGGATCGTGGCGCCGGTGCGGGCGCGCCAGTCTTCGAGATAGCCGCGCACCCAATCGCCGGTATCGGGGTCGAGCGAAGCCGTCGGCTCGTCGAGCAGCAACAGCTCGGGCTCGTTCAGCAGCGCCTTGGCGAGGGCGACGCGGGTCTTCTGCCCGGCCGACAGTTTGCCCGCCGGGCGGTCGAGAAAGGCGCCGATCTGCAAATCGCCGGCCAGGGTCTCGATCCGCTCGCGCCGCCGCGGCAGGCCGTAGAGTCGGGCGTAGATCAACAAATTCTGGCGCACGGTCAATCGGTGCGGCAGGTCGACAAAGGGCGAGGAGAAATTCATCCGCGGCAATACCCGGTAGCGATGGCGCAGGATGTCCTCGCCGAGGACATGCACCCTACCCGCGGTCGGCAGCAGCAGGCCGAGCAGGATCGACAAGGTCGTGGTCTTGCCGGCGCCGTTGCCGCCGAGCAGCGCGGTGGTGACGCCGCGGGCCACGGTAAAGCTGATGCCGTCGACCGCGACGGCGGTCGAATAGCGTTTGACCAGGTTCTCGACTAGGACGGCGGGGGCGGGCATCGCCCCTATATGGCGCATCGGGGCGCGATCGGCCAGGATGGGCCGGCCCCGAGAGCCGCTCCTCTCGGGACGAGGTACGATCTGTCCCGCGGCCACAGCGATCGCAACCCACGGAGCCCGCCATGACCGACCCCTTCCTGCCCCGCGTGGCGCTTCTCGGCTTTTCGATCGAGTGCAACAAATTCGCCCCGCCGGCGACCAAGGCGGACTTCACCTGTCTGGAAGGCGACGAGATCCTGTCCGAGGCGCGCGCGCCGGCGCCGCGGGTGCTCGCCGAAACGCCCGGCTTTGTCGCGGCGATGGACGTGTCGGGCGGCTGGACGCCGCTCGGCATCGCGCTGGCGATGGCCGGGCCCAACGGCCCGGTCGAGCATTCATTCTTCGCCGAGCTGATCGCCACGATCGAGCGCCGGCTGAGGGCGGCATTGCCGCTCGACGCGGTCTACATCTGCTCGCACGGCGCCGGGTTGACGACGCAGGAGGACGACCCCGACGGGGCTCTGTTTGAGCGGGTACGGCAGATCGTCGGCCCGGGAGTGCCGATCGCCGCGACCTTGGACCTGCACGCCAACGTCTCCGAGCGCATGGTGCGGTCGATCGACGCCTTTATCGGCTACCGCACCAACCCGCATCTCGACATGCGCGAGCGCGGCGCCGAGGCGGCCGCAGCGATCCGCGAGATGCTGGCCGGGCTGCGGCCGCAATCGGCCTTTATCCGCCTGCCGATCGTGCCGCCGACGGTGACGATGCTGACCGCCGCCGGCCCCTACGCCGAGATGATCGATCTCGGCCAGCGCCGAATGAACCCCGAGATCATGAACGTCTCGGTGATGGGCGGCTTTGCCTTTGCCGACACCGCGGACAACGGGCTCGCCGTCGTCGTGACCGCGCGCCATGACAAGAGCGCCGCCGAGGCGCTGGCGCGCGAGATCGCCGAGCTCGGCTGGGCCAACCGGGCGCGGTTTTATCCCCGGCTGACCTCGCTTGACGAGGCCGTGGCAAAGGCGCTCGCGGTCGGGCGCGACCCGTCCCTGCCGGCGCTCGCTTTTGCCGATGTCGCCGACAACCCCGGCGGCGGCGGGCGCGGCAACACGGTCTTTCTGCTGCGCGCGTTTGACGAAGCCGGGGTCGAGGGCGCGCTGCTCGGCGTCGTCTTTGACCCGGACCTCGCCGCCGAGGCGCACCGGCGCGGCGTCGGCTCGACCTTCGAGGCGCGCTTCAACCGGTCCGAGACGGCCAATTTCTCGGAGCCCTGGGCCGCCGCGGCGACGGTCGCGGCGTTGACCGACGGCAATTGCATCGGCCGGCGCGGCATCTATGCCGGCATGCGGCTGGCGCTCGGGCCGTGCGCCGCATTGCAGGTCGGCGGCATTACGGTCGTCGTCGTCACCCACCGGGTGCAGTGCGCCGACCCGATCTTCTTTGAGATGATGGGCCTCGACATCGCCGCCGCGCGCTCGGTTATGGTCAAGTCGCGCGGCCATTTCCGCGGCGGCTTCGACGAGTTCTTCGGCCCCGATCGGATCGTCGAGGTCGACCTGCCGGGTCTGACCTCGCCGATGCTCGACCGCTTCCAATGGACGCGGCTGCCGCGCCCGGTCGTCCCGCTCGATGACGGCGTCGGGTGGCGCCCGCCGTAAGCGAGCATCAATGGGTCGATCCATACAGATTTTGTACACGCCTTTTCTAACCCTTTCTCCCCGTGCGGGGGGAGAGGGCAGGGTGAGGGGGGGCGACACCACACGCTCTACCTCGGCCGGCGGGGGAGAGGAATAAACAGGATGCGAAACCGGAGTTCTGTGGATCAACCCTGTGGACCTTGCTTATAGAAGAGCCGCAATCAGCGAAGGAGATATCCCATGCCCGTAACACCGCCCTCGCCTGCTCGCGAGCAGGTTCGGCCGATCGTGCCGAAGCTGATCGACCTCGCCGACAAGGTCGTCTATGGCGATGTGTGGGAGCGCCCCGGCCTGTCGAAACGCGACCGCAGCCTGATCACCGTCGCGGCGCTGGTGGCGCTCGGCCGCGACAAGCAGCTGGTCGGCCATCTCGGCCGCGCGCTCGACAACGGCCTCAGCCAAGCCGAGCTCGGCGAGCTGATCACCCATCTGGCGTTCTACGCCGGGTGGCCGGCGGCGATGACTGCGGCCTTGGTGGCGAAGGAAGTGTTCGCCGGGCGGTGAGCCTGCCCGGCGATGCTCGGTCGAGGGCGATGCGATGAACTGCCATGCCCGCGTGCTCGGCTTGTGTGCGCTGCTGCTGGTTCTATTCCCGGCGGCGCTTTTCGCCCGCGACCTGGCGCCGATGCCGGCGGGGCAATGGACCGCGACCGACCCGCCGATCGACTTCGCCCATATCGCGACCGGCGAGATCAACCGCCGCGGCGAAGCGGTCGGCTACCATCACCGACCGAACGGAGTCGATCCGCCGGAGGCGCGGGTGTTGCGAATTGTGCAGCCGTCCGATGCCGACGGCGTCTACCGGGCGCGGGTCGAGCTGCGCGATCCGGCGAGCGGCCAGTGGGTCGACAAACGGGCGGCCTCGACCTTTTTCCCGGACGCGATGTCCGATGACCAGGTGATCCAGGCGGTCCTCGCCGCCTTCCATCACGGGCAAATGCGCGGCGACGGCGAGTTTTCCGGCGCTTCGGGACACGGCTTCGTCATCGAAGGCTGGTATCAGGGCGGCAGGATCGCCGCAGCCTATCCGTTGCGCGGCCCATGACGGCACGGACCAGCCTGATCACGGTCCGACGGCACCCGGCGGGGCACCTCGAAGGGCATGCCCGGCCCGGCAGCGGCCGGCACGGCGAGATGCTGGCGAGCTTTCTGCAGAGCAACGTGCAGGGCGACCTCGCCGCCGCCCGCGCCCTCGTCGACGAACTCGCCGCGGCCGAACGCGGCGAAGCGCCGCAGCCGGCAGCGGTCGGCAACGCCTTTTCCATCGCGATCAGCCCGGGCGGGGTTAGGATTCGCAATGCCATACTTGATGACCCGCGGCCGGAAGACTATCGCCTCGACGAATTGCGCGCGGTGTTGGACACCTGGATCGTCGCGATCGAGCGCGCCCGCCGCAACCCAGGCTGACGGCAATTTCTGGAGCAGCCGACCGGGCTGCGCGCATAGTGTCGCGATGAACGACGCACTCAGCCAGGAACTGCGGCGCCCGACCGCAGCGCGCAAATCGGTGGTACGGCCGCGCGACGCCGCCTCGCTGATCCTGCTGCGCGGCGCCGGTGCGGCGCTCGAGGTCCTGGTCGGCCGCCGCCCGCTTTCGGCGCGGTTTATGCCGGGCGTCTATGTCTTTCCAGGCGGAGCCATCGACCCGCCGGACAAGGTGGTATGGAGCGTCGAAACCGGAACCGCTTCGCTGCCGCCAAAGCTTGCGCGCGGCGCCCGCGCGGCATTGCGCGAGACCTGGGAGGAAGTGGGGGTGCTGGTCGGCCGCCCATCCGGCTCCGCCCCGGCCTCGCCAAACCCTTCCACGATCGAACGGGCCTATCGCGACCACGGCTTGGTCGCGGCGATGGATCTGTTGACCTATATCGGGCGGGCGATCACCCCGTCCCACTCCAGCCGCCGCTTCAACACCCGGTTCTTTGCGGCCGACGGCGAGAGCATGTTCGGCGAGCCGATGGCGAGCACCGAGCTCGAGGATGTGCGCTGGCACCCGATCGGCACCGGCGATCTGGAGGACGGGCTGCGCGATGTGACCCGCTTCATGCTGGCACGCGCCGTGGCGATGCGCGAAGGAACCGCCGCGGGCGCGCCGCCGCTCTTCTATTGGGGCAAGAACGCGCGCCGCATCGGGATCTGTCGCGAAGGCGTGCGCTGAGGCCCGCTCACGGCGCAACCACCGCCGGCTGCGGCCGAGCCAATTCCACCTCGACTTCGAGCGCCATCGCCCGGTCAATTGACGCGCTGCAAGACCGCTCAACTTGACGCGTCGGCAACAAGCTTTTTTGACCGCCCGAGGGCGCCGCAGCCCGATCTCTTTCGCGCAGACGCGCCACTATGCAGCGCTCGATGCCGGCGAGATCGCGCTCGATGCCGTCGATCGTGAGACCGAGGGCTTCGAAGATCGCGGCAACGGCAAGCGCTTGCCCGGCTCCGACCTCGACTGCAAAGACTCCGCCCGGCGCCAACAGGGCGGGCAGGTCGACAGCAATCATTCGGTAGGCGACAAGACCATCCTTGCCGCCATCGAGGGCTGGGCGCGGGTCGTAGCGACCGACCTCGTGCGGCAGGTCGGCAAGCGCCGTTTCGGCGATGTAGGGCGGGTTGGCAACGATCGCCGTGAACCGCCCCGCCGCGGCGCTGCCCCAGTCGCCGACGAAGAAGTGGGCGCGATCCGCAAAACCCAACGCGGCGGCGTTGTCGCGGGCGGTCGCGACCGCCCCAGCGGCAATGTCGACGCCAATGCCCGTGGCGGCCCGGAATTCGGCGAGGAGCGCGAGAAGCAGGCAGCCGGTGCCGGTCCCGAGATCGAGAAACTTGAGAAATCCGCTGCGATCGGGGATCCGAGCGAGCACCGCCTCGACCAGAACCTCGCTCTCCGGTCGCGGATCAAGGGTTTCTGCCGACAGCGTAAAATTCAGCCCCCAGAACTCGCGACGGCCAAGCAGGCGGGTCAGCGGCTCGCCCTCGATCATTCGCCCGAGCATCCGGCGCAGACGATCGGCCTCGCTCGGTTCGAGCCCGCGCTCCGGGTGGCTCACCAGCTCGCTCAGGGAAACTTCCAAACCACCGGCAATGAGTCGGCGGGCGCGCCGCCGAGGCTCGTCAAAACCGGCCGTCGACAGCGCTGCGGCAGCTTCGGCTAGGAACGAGCCGAGAGTACCCGCCACCCGGGGCCTCTACCCTTCCACCGAGGCCAGCCGCGCTGCCTGGTCCTCGGCAAGGATCGCCTCGATGATCTCGTCGAGCGCCTCACCGCTCATCACCTTGTCGATCTTGTAGAGGGTCAGGTTGATGCGATGGTCGGTCACCCGGCCTTGCGGAAAATTGTAGGTGCGGATGCGCTCCGACCGATCGCCGCTGCCGACCTGGCTCTTGCGATCCGCGGCGCGGGCATCGTCGCGGGCCTGCCGCTCCATCTCGTAAAGTCGCGAGCGCAGCACCTTCAGCGCCCGGGCCTTGTTCTTGTGCTGCGATTTCTCGTCCTGCTGGATCACGACGAGCCCGGTCGGCAAATGGGTTATCCGCACCGCGCTGTCGGTCGTATTGACCGACTGGCCGCCGGGGCCGCTGGAGCGAAAGACATCGATGCGCAGCTCCTTATCGTCGATTTTGACATCGACTTCCTCGGCCTCGGGCAGCACCGCGACGGTGGCGGCAGAGGTATGAATCCGGCCACCCGCCTCGGTCTCGGGCACGCGCTGGACGCGATGCACTCCGGATTCGAATTTGAGGCGGGCGAATACGCCACCGCCGGCGATCGAGGCGCTCGCCTCCTTGAAGCCGCCGAGCCCGGTCTCGGACAGGTCGAGGATTTCGAACCGCCAGCCGCGCAGCCCGGCATAGCGCTGATACATGCGAAAGAGCTGGGCGGCAAACAACGCCGCTTCCTCGCCGCCGGTGCCGGCGCGCACTTCGAGGATTGCGTTCCGCGCGTCATCGGCGTCCTTGGGCAGCAGCGCCAGCGTGACCCTATTCTCAATAGCCGGCAGCTGCTCCCGCAAAGATCTCAGCTCCGCCTCGGCGAGAGCCTTCAGTTCCGCGTCTTCGGT
Organism: uncultured Alphaproteobacteria bacterium; assembly: GCA_963703855.1. Lineage (GTDB taxonomy): Bacteria > Pseudomonadota > Alphaproteobacteria > ATCC43930 > CGMCC-115725 > AP-15. The sequence goes on along the minus strand of CAVPFW010000012.1, from coordinate 49,208 downwards.
CGATCGCGCCATTTCGGCGAGCGACGCCAGTTCGCCGCGGGCCCGGCCAAGCGCGTCGACGCCTTCGGCAATTGGGCTCAGCTCGCTGTATTCCTTCGACAGCCTGGCGAATTCGGCGCCGCCGAGCCCGCTGCCGCTCAGCGCGTCTTGCAGCTCCGCATGCCGGCGAAGCAACTGCTGCAGACGCGATTCCAGCCCGGCTTCCATGCGGCCCTCGGCTCAACCGTGGAACGTCTGCAGTCGTGCACGCAACTCGCTCAATGACTGATCCATCGGGACCTCGCTCTGTTCGCCGCTGTCGAGATCCCGCAGGGCGACAACCTTGCGCGCGATTTCGTCCTCGCCGATCAGCACCGCGACGCGCGCGTTGACGCGGTTGGCGCGTCGCATGCGCCGCGCGACGTTTCCGCTATACCCGAGATCCACGGCACAGCCATTGCTCCTCAGCACCTCGGCAAGGGTCAACGCCGCCGCTTCCGCGGCTTCGCCGACCGGGACCACAGCGACCGGCCGCGACGGCGGCGGCGGCTCGGCGATCAGCATGGCGAGCCGCTCGATCCCGGCCGCCCAGCCCACTCCCGGCATCGCCGGGCCGCCCATCATCTCGACGAGCCCGTCATAGCGGCCACCGCCCATCACGGTTCCCTGCGCGCCGAGATCGGCAGTGACGAATTCAAATGCCGTGTGAGTATAGTAATCGAGCCCGCGCACAAGATGCGGATTGAGCCGATAGGGGATATCCAGCCGATCCAGCCCCTCTAGCACTCGGGCAAAAAAATCACCCGAGGCGACAGTCAAATATTCCGCAAAGGCGGGAGCCCCGGCACTGATGTGCTGGTCGGCTTCGTCCTTGGAATTGAAGATCCGCAGCGGGTTGCGTTCGAGCCGGCGCAGACTGTCCTCCGACAGTTGCGAGACATACGCGGAGAAATAGGACACCAGCGCGGTGCGGTAGGCGGTGCGGCTTTCCGGATCGCCGAGCGTGTTCAGTTCCAAGCTGACACGATCGCCGATCCCGAGTTCCTTGAGGATGCGCCAGCCCAGCGCGATGATCTCGATATCGGCCTGCGGCTGCGTCACGCCGAGCAATTCGACGTCTATCTGATGGAACTGGCGAAAGCGGCCCTTTTGCGGTCGCTCGTAGCGGAACATCGGGCCGCTGCAGAAGAATTTGAGCGGCGTCGATTGGGTAAGCCCGTTCGACAATACCGCACGCACGATCCCGGCAGTAGCCTCCGGCCGTAGAGCGACCTCCTCGCCGCCGCGGTCGGCGAATGTGTACATCTCCTTAGAGACGATGTCGGTGGTTTCGCCGATCGGGCGAGCGAAAACCTCGCTAAACTCGAAGATGGGCGTCGCCATCTCGGCAAAGCCATAAAGCTCGGCAACCGTGCGCGCCGTCTCGCTGACCACTCGGTGGCGCCGCGCCGCCTCGGGCAGCAGATCCTGGGTGCCGCGCGCCGGCTGCAAAAGCTGCATCAATTTCTCTCCGAACCCGGCCCCACATGGCCATCGCCATAGCGAAGCGGTGGCGATCGAGCAATTCGCATAAAGTGTAGCGTTTCGCACGGCTCCTCAAGTGCTCACCTCAGGCGATCGTGCACGAACGTGATATGGCGCGACCGGCAAAGATCGAGGGCCGGCGCCTCGCCGTGCCGCAGCTGGCTTAGCGATCCGCTGCTTTCGGCGTTTGCATCGGTGCCGGCGCCGCCCGCAGATCGGCTTTTGGTCGCTCGCGAGGCGGCATGGATAGCAACCCGGCAGGTCCCAGCGCGCACCGAGACCCGCGCCCGCCCGATTTGACTTTCGCGGGTCACCTCCCTATGTTCCCGGCTCGCCGAGGAGCCCGCGGATGAAGATCGTCAATTCCCTGAAATCGTTGAAAAAGCGCGACAAGAACTGCCGCATCGTGCGGCGCAAGGGGCGCGTCTACGTGATCAACAAGATCAATCCGCGATACAAGGCAAGACAGGGCTGATCCCGGGGCGGCGCCGACCCGCGAGGCTATGTTGATGAGGATGCCGACGCCCGATGCGGCAGTACTGCAACGCCGCGGCGAGATCGTCGAGGCGCTGCGCCGGATCGTGCCGGGCGAAGGTGTTATCGTCTCCGAGGCCGAGCGCCGTGCCTATGAGAGCGACGGGCTGACCGCATATCGCCAGCTGCCGATGATCGTCGTGCTCCCGTCGCGCGTCGAGGAGGTCGCGGCGGTGCTGCGCTATTGCAGGGAGATGGGCGTCAAAATCGTGCCGCGCGGCGCCGGCACCTCGCTGTCGGGCGGGGCATTGCCTTTGGCCGACGGCGTGCTGCTCGGCATGGCCAAGTTCAACCGCATTCTCGAGATCGATTACGACAATCGCTGCGTCACCGCTCAGCCCGGCGTCACCAATCTCGCGCTGACCCAGGCGGTCGAGCATGCCGGGTTCTATTATGCACCCGACCCGTCGAGCCAGATCGCCTGCACGATCGGCGGCAACGTCGCAGAGAATTCGGGTGGGGTGCACTGCCTGAAATACGGGCTGACCACCAACAATATCCTCGGCATCGAGCTGGTCCTGATGGATGGTCAGATTATTCGCCTCGGCGGCAAGCATTTCGATGCCGAGGGCTACGACCTCCTCGGCGTGATGACCGGTTCCGAAGGGCTGCTCGGCGTGGTCACCGAGGTCACCGTGCGCATTCTGCCCAAGCCCGCGGCGGCGCGCGCATTGCTGATCGGCTTCGCCACGACCGAGGATGCCGGCAATTGCGTCGCTGCGGTGATCGCCGCCGGCATCATTCCGGGCGGAATGGAGATGATGGACCGGCTGGCGATCCACGCCGCCGAGGCCTTTGTCAACGTCGGCTACCCGCTCGACGTCGAGGCATTGCTGATCGTCGAGCTCGACGGCGTGCCGGCCGAAATCGATCATCTGATCGCCAAGGTTGAGGCGATCTCCCGCGACCACCATGCCGCCTCGATCCGGATCAGCGGCGACGACGCCGAACGGCTCGCCTTCTGGTCGGGGCGCAAGGCTGCCTTTCCGGCGGTCGGGCGGATCTCGCCCGATTATTACTGCATGGACGGCACGATCCCGCGCGCCCGCCTGGCCGAGGTTCTGAACCGGATGCGCGGGCTCTCGGACCGTTACGGGCTCCGCGTTGCCAACGTGTTTCATGCCGGCGACGGCAACCTCCATCCGCTGATTCTCTACGACGCCAACCAGCCCGGCGAAGTCGAGCGGGCCGAGTCGTTCGGCTCCGACATCCTGCGGCTCTGCGTCGAGGTAGGCGGCGTCTTGACCGGCGAGCACGGGGTCGGCGTCGAGAAACGCGACCTGATGGGAGTGATGTTCGACGACAGCGATCTGGCGCACCAGCAGCGTCTGAAATGCGCGTTCGACCCCGACGGGTTGCTGAACCCGGGCAAGGTGTTCCCGCAGCTCCATCGCTGCGCCGAGCTCGGTCGCCTTCATATCCATGCCGGCCGGTTGCCGTTTCCCGACCTGCCCCGTTTTTGAGCCGTTCGGGGGCTGATCGAGTCGGATTGCCCCCGCTGATCTCGGCGAGCTGCGTGACGCCATCGGCGAGGCGCTCGCCGCCGAAGAGCCGCTCGAACTCGTCGCGGGCGGCACCAAGCGCGGGCTCGGCCGTCCGCTCCAGCTGCCGCGTATGCTGGACCTGTCTCACCTCGCCGGCATCCGCGATTATCAGCCGAGCGAGCTGGTCCTGACCGCCGGGGCCGGGACCCCGCTCGCCGAGATCGACGCCACTCTCAAGGGCGCCCGGCAAATGCTGGCGTTCGAGCCGCCCGATTGGGGCGCGCTTCACGGCCTGCCGGTTTCCCAATCCGGCCGACGAACCCTGGGTGGGGTGCTCGCCTGCAACCTTTCGGGACCGCGTCGGATCAAGGCGGGGGCGGCACGCGACCATTTTCTCGGCTTTCGTGCGGTCAGCGGGCGCGGCGAGGTGTTCAAATCCGGCGGCAAGGTTGTCAAGAACGTCACCGGCTACGATCTTTCAAAGCTGATGGCCGGATCCTATGGAACTCTCGCCGCGTTCGAGGAGGTGACGGTCAAGGTGCTGCCGCAGCCCGAGCATTCAGCCACGCTCGTGCTTTGCGGGCTCGATCCGACGGCGGCGGCGCGGTTGATGAACCGAGCGCTCGCCTCGCCGCACGAGGTGTCGGGCGCCGCCTACCTGCCACCGACGGCGATTGCGGCGCTGGCATCGCTGTCGGAGACCGCCGGTATCGTGGCGCTGCGCCTCGAAGGGCCGGCACCTTCGGTTGCCTTCCGACGCGAGCAGCTTTTAAAGGAGCTCGCCGCGGATTGCGACGCCGCAGTGATCGAGGGCGACCCTTCGGCCGCATTCTGGCGGTCGATCTGCGATGTCGAGCCGCTCGCCCGCCTCGCTGGCCGCACCGTCTGGCGTGTGTCGGTTCCGCCATCGAGCGGCGTCGGACTCGGCGAGGGGATCGCGCGCAGGTTCGACACGGTCTGGTATCTCGACTGGGGCGGCGGGCTGCTGTGGGCCGCGATCGCCGACGCCGAGGACGGAGGGGCTGCGGTGATCCGCAGCGAAATCCGCGGCGCCGATGGGCATGGCACCGGTCACGCCACCTTGGTCAAGGGCATCCCGGCGCTGCGCTCCGCGATCCCGGTTTTTGAGCCGCAGCCTCCCGCTTTGGCGGCCCTTGCCGCTCGTGTCAAAGACAGCTTCGACCCCCGCCATATCCTCAACCCGGGGCGCATGGTCGAGGGGAGCTGAGGCCGTGCGGACTGATTTTTCGGCCGAGCAGCTCGCTGATCCCGACACCGCTCAGTCGGAAAAGATCCTGCGCAACTGCACCCATTGCGGGTTCTGCACGGCGACCTGCCCGACCTACCTGCTGCTCGGCGACGAGCTCGACGGGCCGCGCGGCCGCATTTACCTGATCAAGGACATGCTCGCCAGCCGCGATAAACCTGCCGCCGAGACCGTCAAGCACATCGACCGCTGTCTCTCTTGCCTCTCGTGCATGACGACCTGCCCGTCGGGGGTCAATTACATGCACCTCGTCGACCACGCCCGGCGCTGGATCGAGGTGAAATACCGCCGGGCGTGGGACGAACGGGCGTTGCGGTGGATGCTTGGAAAGGTGCTGACGCGACCCTCGACGTTCCGCCTGGCGCTGCGCTGCGCCGCCCTTATCAAGCCGTTCGCACGATTCCTGCCCGAGCGCCTGGCACCATTGCTGGCGCTGACCCCTGCCTCGGTCCCAGCCGCCTCGCCGACCGATCGGCCGCAAGTCTTTCCGGCCGAGGGAGAGCGGCGGATGCGGGTGGCCCTGCTGACCGGCTGCGCCCAGCAGGTGCTGGCACCCGAGATCAACGAGGCGACGATCCGGGTCTTGACCCGCCATGGCTGCGAGGTCGTCGTGGCGCGGGGCAGCGGCTGCTGCGGCTCGCTCGTCCATCATCTGGGTCAGGAGGCGGCGGCGCTGGCCTTTGCCCGCGCCGCTATCGATGCCTGGGAACGCGAACGCGCCGCCGGCGGGCTCGACGCGATCGTGATCAACGCCTCAGGCTGCGGCACGACGGTCAAGGATTACGGCTTTATGCTGCGCGGGGACCCCGCCTATGCCGATAAGGCGGCGCGGATCGCCGCCATCGCCCGCGACGTGAGCGAAATCATCGAGACCCTAGGGTTGCGTGCGCTCCCGCCGACCCATGCCGGTACCGGCCGGCGCGTCGCCTATCATTCCGCCTGTTCGATGCAGCACGGCCAGCGCATCCACGGCGGCCCAAAGGCTCTGCTGATCCAGGCGGGGTTCGCGACCCTGGACGTGCCGGAAGGGCATGTTTGCTGCGGCTCGGCCGGCACCTACAATCTGCTGCAGCCGGAGATCGCAGGACAACTGCGCCAGCGCAAGTTGGCCGCAATTGCCAGCGTCCGGCCCGATCTCGTCGCCACCGGCAATATCGGCTGCATCACCCAGCTCGGGTCCGGGTGTGCCGCGCCGGTCGTGCACACGGTCGAGCTGCTCGACTGGGCCACCGGCGGCCCGCGGCCGAGAGCGCTGGAACGCAGCTAACGCAAGCGAGGACGAGCGACGGCAGGGATCAGCAGCGACAGCGCGAGCGCCACGGCGCCGATCAGGGTCGGTGCCAGCCATCCGGCGCTGCTGAGCATCACCCGCTCCCCCGCTGCGCCGAAATCGACATAGGCGATGGTCATCGGCAGCTGGCCGATGAGCGAGCCCCACGCGTAGGCCCCGAGCGGGACCCGCGTCAGCCCCAGCCCGTAATTGGCGAGGCTGTGCGGCATGACCGGGATGAGGCGAAGCAACGCCACCGCACGCCAGCCGCCCTGCTCGACCCGATCGAGGATCGGACGCATACGGACAGCGCGATCGAGATTGACGAGGCCGCAGTTGACATAGCGGACGACGAGAAATCCCGCCACCGCGCCGGCGACGCTGCCGATAGCCGCCCACAAGATGCCCCACCCCATCCCGAACAGCATCCCGGCCACGATCGCCAGCATGGTGCGCGGTACAAACAGCAGGCTGGCGGCGACGTGAACGGCGAGAAATGCCAACGGGGTTGCCGGATAGCGGCCGATCGTGGCGCCGATTGCGGCGGGATCGATCAGCGTCCGCCAGCGCCAAGCGGCGGCAGCTCCGATCACCAGCAGCACCGCTACGAAAAGCTTCCCCGCGCGGCGAGAGCCTGCGGATTGGAGGGCGGCTACCGCAGCCCCCTTCTTCTTCATGATCATCGCGGTAGGGAGATCGCGGGGAGGGGCGACGCACGCGGCTCGGGGGCACACGGACGAACCGGCGCCTCGCTGAGGAGCTGCGGTCGGGCGGCGCGACGCTGCAGCCACAGAACGCCGAGAAGATCGATCATCCCGACCCCCAGGCGATCAAAGACGCCGTATTTCGAGACGCCGGAGCGTCTCGGTCGATGATTGACCGGCACCGAGCGCACGATTCCGCCGGCGCGCAGCACCAGCGCCGGGAGGAACCTGTGCATGTGGTCAAAATCGGGCAGATCGAGAAAAAGCGCTCGCGGAAACAGCTTCAGGCCGCAACCTGTGTCCGGGGTGTCGTCTGCGAGCAGCCGCGCCCGGATTGCGTTGGCAATTCGCGAGGCGGCGCGTTTCGACCAGCTATCCTGCCGATTTCGGCGATGGCCTGCGACCATGAGCAGCGGAGTCGCTGCGGCGCCTCGGACGAGACGCCACAATTGCGGGATGTCGGCCGGATCGTTCTGACCGTCGCCGTCGAGCGTGGCGATCCAGGCTGCGCGCGCGGCCCGGACCCCAGTGCGAATCGCGGCACTCTGCCCGCAGCTGTGCTTGTGACGCAGCAGGCGCAGCCCAGGCATCTCGGCAGCGAGCCGCCCGATCTCGGCAGCAGTCGGATCGGTGCTGCCGTCGTCGACACAAAGGATCTCATAGGCAGCCAGCCCATCGAGCGCGACGGCGATCTCGGCGACCAGCGGCGCGATGTTCTCGGCCTCGTTTCTGACGGGAATGACGACTGAAAGGTCCATGAAATCGGTCGGAGGCACTCGGCCGGACAAGCCTGCGGCAAAGCCGACCGGCTGGCCGTCGCCTTTGGCAATCAGATGCCGATGTAGCATGTTTCGCTTATGCCGACAAATCGCCCGCGCGGAGAGAATTGCTGCCGGCTGAAAGCGACGCCTCAGCGCGAGCCAGCGGGTCACCGGCCACAGGCCGCCGGTCAGGCCTCCCTTTGCGCCTGCCCCCCGGCGACGCAGCTCACTATTCCGCCGCCTGGCGCTCTTGTTCGGGGGTATGCGTCGCGGCCGGCAGGCGCGGCAGCACTTCCTTGGCCATCAGGCGGATGCCTTTTTCGGCTTCCTGGTGGTCGAGAAGGCCGGAGCGCCCGATGAAGATGAAATTGGCGAAGCCGCCGACCTTGTCGTAGATCTCCATGATCTGGCGGTGGACCGTGTCCGGGTTGCCGGCGACGAGGATGCCGCGGGCGATCGCCTGCTCGGCGGTGATGCCGATCAGGCTTTGGCCCGGGCGCAGGTTGGCCTGGCTCCCCGGCCGCGGCTCGCTGCGGTAGTTCTGCGCCGCGACCTCCGGCGGCGTGCGCCCGGGCAGGAATTTCGACATCTGCGGCGACTGCTTGAGGCTGGTGTTGAGAAACCACAGCAGCTTCGAACCGACGCGCACGCCCTCCTCGTCGGTGTCGCCGACATAGGCCAGGGCGGCATAGGCGAAGCGATCGGTGCCGGGCGCGGGCAATCCGGCTTCGCTGCGCGCGGCGCGGTAGGCGTCGAAGGCGCGCTTGCTGGCCTCGGGGCCGCGCAACACCAGCGCGTTGACCATGCCGCGCCGGCCGAGCTCGGCCGAGGTCTCGGGATCGCCGGTCGCCGCCCACATCGGCGGGTGCGGGCGCTGGTAAGCCGGCGGCCAGATGTTGACGTGGCGATGGGTGAAGTGCTTGCCCTCCCAGCTGAACGGCCCGTCATGCGCGGTCAGGGTCTTTTGAATGAGGTCGATCGCCTCCCAGAAGCGGTCGACATAGCCGACCGGGTTGGCGTTGCCCGACACCATCTCGCTGTCGCCCGATTTGACAAAGCCGATGTCGAGCCGGCCATGCGAGATCACGTCGGCGGTGGCGTATTCCTCGGCGATGCGCACCGGGTCCGGGCGGATCGTGATCAGGGTGCCGAGGCTGAGGATGCGCACCTTTTTCGTCTGCCGGGCGAGGATGCCGAGGATCATCGGGCTCGCGCCGTAAAGGCTGTTGATCCCAGAATGATGCTCGATCGAGACGACGTTGACCCCGAGATCGTCGCACAGCAGGTGCTCGTCGAGGCATTCGCCAAACAGGTCGGCGGCGATCTTCGGGTCGCAGTATTTATTGGGGAGGCTCGCGCGCACCGAGGGTGCGGCGTCGAGGACTTCCTGCGGCACAAACGGATAGACGTTCTCGCAATGGTACCAGGCTCGCATCTTTCGGTTCCAATTATTGATCGAGGAAACGGGCGACGTGGTCGGCGAAGACCGCAGGCTGCTCGATTTCGGGGTGGTGGCCGGCATGCTCGATCGTCTCGAAATGCGCGCCGGGGATCAGCTTCGCATAGGCGCGGCCGTAGTCCGGGCTGACCACCCGGTCGCTGGCACCCCACAGCACCAGGGTCGGCGAGTCGATCCGCCCGAGCCAGCGCGGCAATTGCGGGTTGTACATATAGGGGTGCCAGGCATAGAGGCACAGCGCCTCGCGGTTGCGCGCGTGGACGACCAGCGCCTCGTCCGACATCGCGTTGTAGTCGGGGGCGAACCGGTCGGGATCGTGCCAGCTGCGGCGGCGGACCTCGTCGGGCGATCGGTTGAAGACGTCGAGAATGTCCGGGGTCTCGCGATCGCTGATCTTGATCCCGACCGGGTCGACTAGAACGAGCTTGTCGAGCCGATGGCCGCACGCCGCCGCGACCTCGGCTGCGAGCCAGCCGCCGAACGAAAACCCGACGAGGCTCACCTTGTCCCCCGGCAGCGCGTCGAGGACGGCGAGGTAGAGATGGACGAGATCGTAGACCGTGTCGAAATCCTTGGGTCGCGGCGAGCTGCCGAAACCGGGCGACGACGGCGCGATGATCTCGGCGCGGCGGCCGAGCAGATCGAGAAAGGGCGCTTCGGCCGCGATGGTGTCGAAGCCGTGCAGCAGCAGCACCGGACGCCCGGCGCCGCGGCGCAGCACTTCGAGCTCGATCCCCTGCACCGTGAGCCGATCGGCACCCGTTTGACCCCTCGTCATCGCGATCCTTCCTCCGCCCGGCCCCTGCGCGCGGATATATAGCCTCGATCGCGGCCGGGCGGGAACCGATGTTCGATGCGGCAAACCTGCCGGAAGCCCGCCGCGCCCGGTGGTGGCGCGTCACCCCAGGCGGTGCAGCCCTTGCATCACCGGGGAGCGAGCGCCCCTGGAAGGTTGCTCGCGGAAGACTACATTCTGCGGCGACCGGATAGCGGTTCGGCCACAAACCCCGGACGACGTCCCAGGGAGAGGTGGCGGCGCAGGATCATCCGGGACCAATTTCCCGGCCCGTCGCGACGGGCCGCTTGCCGCAAAGGCTCCGATGATCACGACCTCACGCCACCGCTCGGCCTTCAGGGCCGCCGCTGCCGTCCTGCTCACGCTGACGCTCTGCGGCTGCGACAGCGCCGGAGCCGGCACCGCCGCGGCGCCCGGCGATCCCGCCGATTTCACCCTGCTGCAGGACGTGGCCCGGCAGGTGCAGAGAAGCTACGTCGAGCCGGTGACCGGCGACGAGCTGACCAAAGACGCCTTGAAAGGCATGTTGACCCGGCTCGACCCGCATTCCGATTATATGGACCAGGATCAGTATCAGCAGATGACCGCGATCACCCGCGGCCAGTTCGGCGGGATCGGCATCGAGCTGACCTTGGAAGGAAAGGTGCCCGAGGTCATCGCCCCGATCGACGGCACCCCGGCCGCCAATGCCGGCATCGAGCCCGGCGACAGGATCGTCAAGATCGACGGGCAGCCGACCACCGGCATGGATGTCGAGGCGATCGTCAAACGGCTGCGCGGCGCCGCGGGCTCGAGGGTGACCCTCGAGATCGCGCGCAACGACCGGCCGCCCTTCGACCTGACCCTGACCCGAAACATCATCCACGTCGTCTCGGTCAAATCGGCGCTGAAAGGCGACCGGATCGGCTATGCCCGCATCACCACCTTTACCGAGAACACCGCCGCCGAACTCGCCAGCGCCATCGCCCGGCTGAAGGAGCAGGCGCACGGCAGGCTGAACGGCTTTGTCCTCGACCTGCGCAACGACCCGGGCGGCCTGCTCGACGCGGCGGTCGACGTGACCGGCGAGTTCGTCGACGGCGGCGTCGTGGTCACGACCAAGGGCCGCAACCGCGACGACGACCGGGTCTACCGCGCGCCGGTGGCCGGCGATCTGCTGTCCGGGGTTCCGGTGGTGGTGCTGATCAACAGCGCCTCGGCGTCGGCCGCCGAGATCGTCGCCGGCGCCCTGCAGGACGATCATCGCGGGACCATCATGGGCACCCGCAGCTTTGGCAAGGGCTCGGTGCAGACGATCATCCCGATCGAGGGGCACGGCGCCTTGCGGCTGACGACGGCGCTCTACTACACGCCCTCCGGCCGCTCGATCCAGGGCCAGGGCATCACCCCGGAAATCGTCGTCAGCCTGCCCAAGAGCGAGCAGGTGGCCAACGCCGTGCTGAGCCACGAGAGCGACCTCTACGGCGCGCTGAAGAACACCGGCTCGCTCAACCCCGGCGAGACCGCGGCGGCGGCCGGCGCCTCGAAGGTCGCCAGCGAAATGGCCGAGCACCCGATCAAGCCGCTGATCATCGGCACCGCCAAGGACGGGCAGCTCGACTCGGCGCTCGACTACCTGCAGCGTGCCGTGCGCCGCGACACCGGTGGCCGCCCGGGCTGACCGCGCAGACGCTGGCTGAGCGTACCGGCCGCGGCCGGTCAGCGGGTTGCCGGCGGCAGCGGCAGGCGCAGCGCGAAGGTGTATCTGAGGCCGCGCCGCAGCCAGCGCAGCAGCGGCCTGATGCCGGCGAGGTGCCGGTAATCGTCGAATTGGAACAGCACGAAGAGCCCGTAGACTTTACGCGGATCGATCCTGCGCAGCAGCTGGACGCGCACGAACATCGTGATGCCGAGGTCGGAGAGGTGGTTGCTGCGCAGCGCCTCCTTCATCGTCAGCGTCGGCACCTCGACGACAAAATCGCCGCGCCCGCCGCTTACCCCGTCGCGAAGCCGGCCGCGCGAGGGGTCGTATTCGAGGCACTGCTCGCCGAGCCGGAAGGCAAACCCGCGCCGGAAGAACAGCCGCAGCAGCCAGCGAAACGCGTTGAGCTTGCGCTCGAGCAGTGCCGCCTCATCGGCCGAAACGCACGCCGCCGCTTCCTCGGCGGCGCGCTGCCCGGTCCGCGCGGCGAGCCTCGCCGGCGCCATCGGGCGATAGTCCCGGGGCGCGACCGAGCTGTGGGTGAAATCGCCGAGGTCGAGGGTCGTGTAGGGCGGCAGCAGCCGGGCTTGCGAGCGCCAATATCGGCAAAGATCCTCGTAGGTGGTGCGGTAATCGTTCGCCCAAGAGCTGTCGGCGCGGCAGAACACCGCCTGGCTCGCGAACGGTAGGTAGCAGTCGATGGCGAGCCGGTCGCACAATCGACAGATGTAATCGACGTAATGGCGGGCCGGCCGGAGCGAGACGATGCCGTTGGCGTCGAAAAAGCTGTTGACCAGACTCGCCGGCGAATAGCTGCACAGCAGCACCCGCGGCTTGGCGATATGGTCGGCGGCGCGGCGGATCGCGCGCAGCACAGGCGCCAGCGGCTTGGCGTCGTTGAGGTTGAGGATCAGCGCATCGGGCGTGTCGATCAGCAGCAGGCTGTCGTCGTTCCACACCGGGATCGACAGGATCGAGACACCCTCGCCGACCGGGCGCCAGCGCAACGGTGAGACGGCCTCGGCGCGATAACCGCGCTCGGTTAGATAGTCGAGATAGCCGGGCTCGGCCAATGCCGGGAACAGATAGACGGGGCCGCGGCCGAGACGGCGGATCGTCGGCATGTGGAAATGGTCGGGGTGCTCGTGCGTGACGTAAACCTGCGCGCTGGTCGCCAGCCAGTCGATGTCCTCGGCATCCGGGTAGTGCTGCAGCCACCAGCTGCGCCAATAGGCCGAGCCGACCAGCCACGGGTCGGTCAGCAGCAGCGGCCTCTCCCCCTCGCGGTAGAGAGCGAGGCAGGCGTGGCCGAGCGTCCGCGCCTTCAACCCGCCCGAGGCCGTTTGCGAGGAGTGCATTCGATCGGCCGCGAGGAGAAGGCTCATCGCGTAGCATTCAGGATGCGGCGGGCGGCGTCGGCGAAGATTTGGGCGCCGAGCACGATGTCGGCTTCCCTTGTGTCCTCGGCCCAGTGGTGGCTGATGCCGCCGAGGCTGGGGATGAACATCATCCCGGCCGGCATCCGCGCGGCGAGGATCGCGGCGTCGTGGCCGGCCGCACTCGGCATGCGCATGTGCATCCCCGGCGCGCGAGCCTCGGCCGCCGCTTCGATCAGCGCTTGAAAGCCGGGGTCCATCGGGCGCGGCTCGGTGTGCCCGATTGGCGCGATCTCGCAATGGCAGGGGCCGGCGCGGTCGGCCGCGCCGGCGAGCTCGCGCAAATTCTGCTCCAACAGGTCGAGCCGCGCCGTGTCGGCATCGCGGAACTGCACCTGCATTTCGGCCCGGCCGGGAACGACCGAAGGCGCGTTCGGCTCCAGCAATATGCGGCCGATCGTCCACACCGTGCGCGGGCCGACGATCTCGGGGAAACGGTCGTGGATGCACGCCGCCAGCCGCACCATTGCCACCCCGGCGTCCTTGCGCCTGATCATGCGCGTCGTGCCGGCGTGGTTCTGCTCGCCGATCAACGAGACCCGGAAGTTGCGGATGCCGACGATGGTCTCGACGATGCCGATGCGCAGCCCGGTCGTGTCGAGCGTGTCGCCCTGCTCGATATGGGCTTCGAGATAGCCGACCTGACGGCCGGGCTCGAAAAGTTCGCGCGGGCGGCCGGCAAACCCGGCCGCTGCCAGCGCCGCGCGCAACGGGGTCCCGCCGTCGCGGCCCCGTGCGCGGTCGATCTCGTCCTCGCCGAGCATGCCGACGAACGAGCGGCTGCCGAGATAGCCGCCGAAATGGCCTTCCTCGTCGGCCCAGGCGGCGACCTCGATGCCGAGCCCGGCGCAATCGGGGTCGGCGGCAAAGGCGCGGGCGAGCTCGAGGCCGTAGATCACCCCCAAGGCGCCGTCGAGCCAGCCGCCATAGGGCTGGGTCTCGCTGTGCGAGCCGACCAGGAGCCGCCGCCGCGCCCGCGGGTTGCGGCCGATCACGTTGCCGATGCCGTCGATGACCGTATCGAGCCCGGCCGCGCGCAGCCGGTCGGCGAGCCAATGCCGCGAGGCGACATCGACCGGCGAATAGGTCGGGCGGTGGACCCCGGTCTGGTAGCGGCCGAATTCGGCGAGCCGCTTCAGCTCGGCGACGACGCGCTCCCCATCGATGCTCGGCATCCTCTCCGCCTCGGCCGTGGCGATCGGACGCAGACTAGCCTAGGATCGAGGCCGACGGAAACCGCCGGCAGGCAGGATCTTTTTCCGCACCCGGCGGCAAATCCGCGCCCAACGCGAGCGATCGCCTCGGCGGCGATACCCCGGGCCGTCGACGGAGAGCGAGGAGAGGACGCGAGCCGATCGTGACCGACGCCACCCTGCCCGCCGCGAGCGAGCCGGCCACCGGCTCCGGCCGGATCAGCCTGCGCACCCTGGTCCCGATCCGCTGGGTGGCGATCGCCGGCCAGGCGCTGACCATCGTGATCGTCCATTACGGGCTCGGCTTTCGTCTGCCGTTGGTCCCGGCGCTCGCCGTCGTCGCCGGCTCGGCCCTGCTCAACATCGTCCTGATCGTCCACCGCCAGGTCGCGCGCCAGCTCGGCGAGCGCTATGCCGCGCTCTGCCTGGGCTACGACATCCTTCAGCTCGCGATCCTGCTGTACCTGACGGGCGGGCTGCAGAACCCGTTCTCGATCCTGATCCTGGCGCCGGTGACGGTGGCGGCGACGATCCTGTCGCGCCGCCCGGTGATCGCGCTGTCGATCTTTGCCGTGGCCGCGATCAGCGCCCTGGCGCTATGGCACCTGCCGTTGCCGTGGCGCAGCGATCCCGGACCCCTGGTGTTTCCGCCCGAGATCGTGGTCGGGACCTGGACCGCGCTGGTGCTGGCGACGGTGTTCATCGGCGGCTACACCTGGAGCGTCGCACAGGATGCGCGCCGGCTGCGCGATGCGGTGGCGGCGACCCAGCTGGCGCTGGCCCGCGAGCAGCGGGTCTCGGCGGTGGGCGCGCTCGCCGCGGCGGCGGCGCACGAGCTCGGCAGCCCGCTCGCGACGATCGCCGTCGTCGCCAGGGAATTGGCGCATGAGCTGCCGCCCGGCAGCCCGCACGCCGAGGACGCGGCGCTGCTGCTGAGCCAATCCGAGCGCTGCCGGCGAATCCTCGCCGAGCTCTCGCAGCGGCCCGAGGAGGATGGCGGCTCGCCCTATACGCGGCTGCCGATCTCGGCCCTGGTCGAGGCCGCGGCGTCGCCGAATCAGGACCGCGAGGTCCGGCTGATCTTCGCCACCGCCGGGGCGCCGGCGGAAGACGAGCCCCAGGTCCGGCGCAGCCCGGAGATCCTGCACGGCCTCCACAACCTCATCCAGAACGCGGTCCAGTTCGCCGGGCGCGAGGTCACGGTCACCACCTTCTGGGACGCGGCGACGGTTACGGTCGAGATCACCGATGACGGGCCCGGGTTTCTGCTCCATCTGCTGGGCCGGCTCGGCGAGCCCTATCTGTCGACGCGTGCCGGTGCGGCCGACCATATGGGGCTCGGCATCTTCATCGCGCAGAGCCTGCTCGAGCGCAGCGGCGCCAGACTGACCTTCGAGAATCTCGAAGAGGGCGGCGCCCATGTTGAGATTTCGTGGAACCGTGCCAATCTGGAAACCGCAGACAAGACCCGTCAACTGGCGGCGCCGGCGCGAGAACGCCGCTAGCCGGCGGCCCGGCCGTCCCCGGCGCCAAAGGCGAGCATCCAGAGGCGAGCTCCAAAGGCGAGCATGATGAACGCCACCGACCGACCGACCATTTCAGCCGAGGGGCTCTCCGCCGCATTGCGCGGGCTGCCCGAAGCCGAGCGCACCTTGCTGATCGTCGACGACGATGCGCCCCTGTGCCAGCGCCTCGCCCGGGCGATGGAACGGCGCGGGTTCGTCGTCGCCACCGCCGACAGCGTCGCCGCCGGCACTGCGGCGGTAACCGAGCGGCCGCCCGCGTTCGCGGTGGTCGACATGCGGCTCGGCGACGGCCGCGGGCTCGACGTGGTCAGCGCCTTGCGCAAGGCGCGGCCGGCCGCGCGCATCGTCATGCTGACCGGCTACGGCAACATCGCGACCGCGGTCGCGGCGGTCAAGGCCGGGGCGATCGACTATCTGCCCAAGCCCGCCGACGCCGACGCGGTCGAGCGCGCGCTGCTGGCCCCGGAAGACAGCGCGCCCGAGCCGCCCGAGGACCCGATGTCGGCCGACCGGGTACGCTGGGAGCACATCCAGCGGGTGTTCGAATTGTGCGAGCGCAACGTCTCGGAAACCGCCCGCCGCCTCAAGATGCACCGCCGCACCCTGCAGCGCATTCTGTCCAAACACGCCCCCCGGAACTGAGCCGGATGAGATAGATTTGGAAAATCATCGGGGTGGCACCCCTGATCTTCGCAATAGGCCAGCAAGCGTAGGGCGGATGCAATCCGCCATCTTGGCTCTTGCGGTTCTCGGCCCAGGGCGGCGGGGCGATCGGACCGGGTTGTCACCATCGCACTGCGAGAATTACCGCAGCAAGCGTAGGGCGGATGCAATCCGCCATCTTGGTCCTTGCGGTGCTCGGCCGTTTCCATGAGCGAGGCGGCGCGAGCGGACGTGTTGTCACTATCGCACTACGCGGCACACGTGCGAAGGAGGCGGATTGCATCCGCCCTATGTCTGCTGGACGTGCGCGCCCTTGTGGGTCTTTGCCGCCTTCCCCGTGCGCTCGGCGATCAGGGCCTGGGCCGCATGCAAGGCTGAGAGATATGCGTCGCGGGTAGCGTCCTCTACGACCTTGGCGTTCAGGATAATGCACGCACGGATCAGGAATTGGCGCGCCTCGTCGAGATGGCCGGCGGCCTCCGGCGTCACAGATCGACGCCCTCGCGGCGAATCTCCCGCATCAGCGAGGTGCGGTCCCGGTAAGCTCCCGAGCAGTAGGGCATCGCATGGATCGGATCGTCGCCGGGGCTGCCGCTCATTGCCCGGTTCCCATGTGCGAGCGCAAAAATGCCGCAGCCTCGACGCCATTGCGATTGGGCTCCGCGGTCGCGCCGCACCCGTATGCGCAAGCGCGTGCGATGCTGCCTTCTGCCCCAACAATCGAGCCGCGGCAGCGCCGGGTCAGTCGGGGACGAGGCGCCATCCGCCCGTGGACGCGCGCTCGAGCAGGGTGCGGCCATGGCCGAAGGGCTCGGCGGTGACCCCGCGCGCATGCATCTCGATGCGGTCGACCGCGACCCTGACCACAATCATGTTGGCGTCGGCGAAGCCCGCGGGGAACAGCGCGTCCCAGGCGGTATGCCACAGGCTGCGCATCTCGGTCCGGTCGTCGACCAGCTCGGCATGGCCGGCCAACGCCACATAGGCATCCCTCGAAATCGTGCTGATAGGCGAGCGTGACCCGCGGAGCGCGGCGGATCTCATCGGCCTTGCGCGAGCCGCGGCGGGTCAGGAACCGGCGGGTCCATTCGTCGCCGCCGGGCGCGGCGGCAAACGAGCGCACGGCGCGCGCATTGGCGCCGCCATCCTCGGCGCATGTCGCCACCCAGCAATAGGGCACCTTCGAGATCGTCTCGCGCGCCGCCGCGAGCAGCCGATCGATCTGCCCATGGTTGATCGCGGGCGCGCTGGTCATCGTGAGCATGGTCGGCCTCCGTCGCAACGGGAGGCCATCATAAGTCTTGTTGATCGGAAGTTCTAGAACTAATATTCTAAAACGATGGGCCGTCCGGCATATGACCACGCCGACTTTCTCGACGCAGCGCTCGCGCTCGCGGCGGAACGCGGCCCGGGCGCCGTCACGATCGCCGCCCTCGGCGAGCGGCTGAAGGCGCCGACCGGGTCGTTCTATCATCGCTTTCCCTCTCGCGACGCGCTGCTCGGTGAGCTGTGGCTCAAGACCGTGCTGGGTTTCCAGGAGGGGATCGCGGCGGCGCTCGATGCCGGCGACGGGCTGAAAGCGGCATTGCACACGCCGGCCTGGGTGCGCGAGCATCCGGATGAGGGGAGGCTGCTGCTGCTCTATCACCGCGATGATTTTGTCCAAGGCGATTGGCCTCAGGCGCTCAAGGACGGGGTCGCCGTCCAGACTCGGCGGCTCGAAGCCGGGTTCGAGAAGTTCGCCCGCGACACCTTCGGATCTGCCGAGCCGGACGATATTCGCCGCGCGCAATTCGTGCTGGCCGAGGTGCCGGTAGCGGCGGTGCGGCAGCACCTCCACCGCCGCGAACCGCCGCCGCCGATCGTCGATGAGCTGATCCGCGCGGCCTATCGCGCGATCGTCGGCGGCTATCGCGTCGGCGAGCCGAGCCCTTGACCATCCAGGCGCGGGATTTCGCAGGCCGGGCGCCGCGTCAGTGGAGCACCAGCCTGCCGCCGACAACGACGAGCACCGTGGCCAGGGTGACGCGCAGCACGGGGTCGGAGACGCGCGAGGCGGCGTAGCTCCCCAGAACGATGCCGGGAAGCGAGCCGATCACGAGCGAGCCCAGCATCGCCACATCGACCGAGCCGGCGAGCCAATGGCCAAGGCCGGCGACCAGGGTCAGCGGCACCGCATGGGCGATGTCCGAGCCGACGATGCGCACCATCGGCAGCCGCGGATAGAGCAGAACGAGCGCGGTGACGCCCAGCGCGCCGGCACCCACCGAGGTCACCGACACCAGCACGCCGAGCACGCCCCCGGTCAAAACCGTCAGCGCGGCGTTGCTCCGGGGGCTCAGCGCGTCGGCACGCGCGCCGAACCGAGCGACGAGGCGGGCGCGGAAGACCAGGGTCAATGCGGTGGCGAGAAGCGTCAAGCCGAGCAGGAAGGTGACGATCTGCTCGGCCGCCCCCGTCCTCAGATCGAAACGCGCCATGGCGAGCAAGGTCAGCACGGTCGTCGGCAAGCTGCCCGCGGCGAGCCGCCCGACCAGGCGCCAGTCGATCGTCGCGACCGCCCCGTGAACCACGGCGCCCCCGGTCTTGGTCACCGCGGCATAGAGGAGATCCGTGCCGACGGCGCTTACCGGGTGAACGCCGAAGAGCAGGATCAGGATCGGGGTCATCAGCGACCCGCCGCCGACCCCGGTCATGCCGACCAGCGCGCCGACGCAAAAACCCGACAGCGAATAGAGAAGGTTGATCGACGGAACCAGGGTCATCGGATCATCCCCGCTCCGCTGCGGGGCTGTCCGGGGAAAGTTTCGCGGCGGCACAAGTAGAGGAATCGGCTCGCCCCTTTCGCCTTGGCCGGGCTTGCCCGTGGGCCTTCAGGCCCACGGACTTGATCCGCGGGCATCGACGCCTTCTGGTGCCCGAAATGAAGTCGTGGATGCGCGGATCAAGTCCGCGCAAGACGGCGTCAAATTGCTTTGGCGGAGTCACAGACACGTTCACCTTAAAGCCGAAATTTTCCCGGACAGCCCTGCGCTCCACTGGCCTCATCCCCGTGCCACGTTCGGCCTGCGCGGCCGGATTACAAGCCGGGGGCAAATCCGGCGAGCTGCGCATCGGCGCCGGCCCGCGGCGGCCGCGCATACATGCCGGCCGCGACCGTCGCGTTGGTGTCCTCGTCGATCACGATGAAGGCGCCGGTCGCACGGTTCTCCCGATAGGCGTCGATCGGCTGAGGTGCGGCGAAGACGAGCCGTACCCCGGCGATGTCGTTGCGTTCCAAGAGCGCCGGGCGGGGCTGCGCCCGCAAGGTGGCGATGTCGAGCCGGTGACGCACCTCGACGATCCGCGCGGCGACGCGACGTGTGCCGCTCCTGACCAGATAACGGCCCTGCCCGGTGAAGGGCCGGTCGTCGAGCCAGCAGATCGTCGCGTCCGCCCGGTCGGCGACCTCGGGCCGAGCCGGCAACGCCGCCAGCAGGTCGCCGCGGGCGATGTCGACATCATCCACGACCTCGATGATCACCGATTTAGGCGCCGCCGCGGCATCGAGCGGGCCATCGAAGGTCGCGATCCGACGAACCCGGGTGACGATGCCCGAGGGCATCACCGCCACCTGGTCCCCGGTTCTGACAGCTCCCGAATCGATCCTGCCGAGGTATTGCCGACGCCGGGTCCCGTCCGGCATGACGATCCGGCGGACGAGCTGGACCGGAAGGCGAAACGGCGCGTCGCCGATCAGGCGCGCCTCGGGCAGGGCTTCGAGCAGCGCCAGCAGAGACGGCCCGGCGTGCCAGGGCATCCGGGCGCTCCGATGCACGACATTGTCGCCGTGCTTGGCGCAGATTGGAACCGCATATGGCTCGGGCGCACCGATCGCGGCGGCGAATTCGCCGATCGAGCGCACGATCGCGCGGTATCGGCAATGGCCGTAGCCGACCAGGTCCATCTTGTTGACCGCGACGACCAGATGCGGGATGCCGAGGAGGTGGCTCAGATAGAGGTGACGGCGCGTCTGAACCGTCGCCCCGCCGCGCGCGTCGACCAGGATCACCGCCGCGTCGGCGGTGCTGGCGCCGGTGATCATGTTGCGGGTGTACTGCTCGTGGCCGGGCGTGTCGGCGATGATGAACTTGCGGCGGGGCGTCGCGAAATAGCTGTAGGCGACATCGATCGTGATGCCCTGCTCGCGCTCCGCGGTCAGGCCGTCGGTCAGCAAGGACAGGTCGATCTCGCCGTCGCCGGCGCGGCGCGCAAGACGCTCGAGCGCTTCGAGCCGGTCGCGCGGCACCGCCTGCGCATCGTAGAGCATGCGGCCGATCAGGGTGCTCTTGCCGTCGTCGACGCTGCCGGCGGTGGTGAAGCGCAGCAATCCGCCGGGCGGCTCGCGGTTGAGAACGCCCATCAGAAATACCCGGCGAGCTTGCGCTGTTCCATCGAGGCGTCCGAGGTGCGGTCGTCGAGCCGGGTGGCGCCGCGCTCGCTGATGGTCGCCGCCATGGTCTCGGCGATGATGTCCTCGACCGTCGCCGCAGCCGATTCCACCGGCAAGGTGCACGAGATGTCGCCGACGGTGCGGAATCGCACCATGCGGGTTTCGACCGCATCGCCCTCGCCGGCCCCGACCGTCAGCAAGCTCGCGCCGCGCACCGCGACCCGCCGCTGATGCGCGTAATAGAGACAAGGCAGCGACAGGCGCTCGCGGGCGACGTATTGCCACACATCGAGCTCGGTCCAGTTGCTGAGCGGAAACGCGCGCATGTGCTCGCCATGCGCGATTCGGGTGTTGAAAAGGTGCCACAGCTCGGGCCGCTGCTGGCGCGGATCCCATTGGCCAAAGGAATTGCGGAACGAGAAGATCCGCTCCTTGGCTCGGGCCTTCTCCTCGTCGCGGCGCGCGCCGCCGATGCAGATGTCGAAACCGAATTCGGCAATGGCATCGAGCAGAGTGACGGTCTGCATCGCATTGCGGCTCTGATCGGCGCTCGTGAGGCGGGCGCGGCCATTGTCGATCGAGGTCTGGACCGAGCGCACGATCAGGCGCTCGCCCAGCTCGGCGACGATGCGGTCGCGGAATTCGATGATTTCGGGGAAATTCTGGCCGGTATCGACGTGCAGCAGCGGGAACGGGAATTTTTCCGGCCGGAACGCCTTCTCGGCGAGGCGCAGCAGAACCGTCGAGTCCTTGCCCCCCGAGAACAGCAGCACCGGGCTGGAAAACTCGGCGGCCGCCTCGCGCAGGATATAGACGGCTTCGCTCTCGAGATCGTCGAGATGCCGGGCCGAGGAGAGCATCGGCGCGCCGGCGAGCGGCAGCACCGGGGCATCGGCAAAATGCGCCCCGTCAGCCATCGCACACCTGCCGGGCATGCAGCCCGCATTCCTTGTTACCGGGATCTTCCCACCACCACCGCCCGGCGCGGACATCCTCGCCCGGCATGATCGCGCGGGTGCAGGGCGCGCAGCCTATGCTGGGAAACCCCTTGGCGTGCAGCGCGCTGTGCGGAACCCGGTGCTCGCGGATATAGGCCCAGATATCCGCCTCCGACCAATCCGCCAGAGGGTTGAACTTGTGCAGCCGGTTCTCGGCATCCCACTCGTCGAACGGCAAGGTGCCGCGGGTCGGCGATTGCGCACGGCGCTGGCCGGTGATCCAGGCGCGCTTGCCGGCGAGCGCGCGCTTCAGCGGCTCGAGCTTGCGTAGCCGGCAGCATTCCTGGCGCAGCGCAACGCTGTCGTAGAACCCGTTCGGCCCGTGGGCGGCGACATAGCATTCGATGTCCGCGCTGGCGGGGGCATAAACCGTGACCGGCGTGCGATAGCGCTGCCGTACCTGCTGCATGAGGTCGTGGGTCTCTTGCGGCAGCCGGCCGGTGTCCAAGGTGAAGATGCCGATCTCGATAGCGCCGCGATCGATCAGGTCGAGCAGCACCATATCCTCGGCGCCGAGGCTCGACGCCAGCACGGCGGGCGCGAAGGCACCGGCAATGCGGCGCAGAACATCCTGTGTCGGTTGTGATCTTTCCCCCATCCTCCCGCCCCCCTCGCGCGGCATCGGGCCCGTCCTGAGAGCGCCTTATAATCTGGCAAACCGGCGGTGTAAATTCTAATTAAATAACTTTACAACAATGTTAGATCGGGCTGGCCGAGCGCGAGCGCATTGCAAATCGCCGGGGGCCGCCATCATACTCCGCGCAGCAAGGCGAGCGGAGGAAACCAGCCGATGGAATACACGATCACCCCGCTGACAGAGCACACCGGCGCGGAAGTTCGCGGGCTCGATCTCAACCAGGGCGTCGATGCCGAGACCCGCGCCGCGCTGAACCGCGCCTTTGCCGACCATCATGTCCTGGTGGTCCGCGGCCAGGAATTCACCCCGCCGCAATTCATCGCCGCGGCACAGGTTTTCGGCGAGCTGTTCCAGCATGACAAGCGCGAGATGCACGTTCCCGGCTATCCGCAGATCTACTATGTCTCGAACGAGCAGACCGTGCCCGGCAAGCGCTATATCTCGGGCGAGACCTTTCACACCGACCACTCCAATCATCCGGCGCCGCCAAAAGCGACGATGCTGTTCCCGGTGTCGTTGCCGAGCAGCGGCGGCGACACCCAGTACGTCAATATGCACGAGGCCTATGACGACCTGCCCGAGGCGACCAAGGAGCGGATCGACGCGCTCAAGGCGGTCCACGTCTATCTGAGCAAATACAGCCCGCGCGAATTGCGCCCGCTGAGCGAGCAGAGCAGCCGGCAGGTCCCGCCGCCGGGGGTGCATCCGCTGGTCCGCACCCATCCCGAAAACGGGCGCAAGGCGCTGTATCTGAACCCGGTGCGGATCGAGTCGATCCTCGGGATGGAGGACGCGGAGGCGCTCGACCTCGTCGCCGGCCTGATGGCGCATGCGGTCCAGAAAAAATACGAATACCGCCATCAATGGCATCACGGCGACTTCGTGATCTGGGACAACCGCAGCGTCATCCACAAAGCGAACCCCGATTACGACATGAACGAGCGGCGGTATCTCTACCGCCTGATGCTGAAGGGCGAGACGCCGGCCTGACGGCGCGATCGCAAGGAGGAGACGACAAGATGCGCTGGATAAGATTCGAGACGAATGGCCGGGCGGCCTATGGGATCGTCGACGGCGACACGGTGAGCGAGGTCAAGGGCGACCCGTTCGCCGGCTACGAAAAAACCGCGACCCGCCACAAGCTGTCATCGGTCAAATTGCTGGTGCCGGTCGAGCCGCGAACGTTCTACTGCGCCGGCCTCAACTATGCCGAGCACGTGATCGAAGCCGCCAGAAAACGCGGCCAGGAGCCGAATTTGCCGAAGGCCGCGGATATCGGCTACCGCGCCAACAACGCGCTCGTGGCACACGGCGAGAACATCGTCATTCCGCAGGACGCGACCGAGCGGGTGCAATACGAGGGCGAGCTCGTCGCAGTCATCGGACGCAAGGCCAAGAACCTCTCTGAACAGGATGCGCTGTCCTGCGTGCTCGGCTGGACCATCGGCAACGACTTCAGCGAGCGCACCTGGCAGGCCGGCGACCGCACCCTGTGGCGGGCCAAGAACGCCGACACCTTCAAGCCGATGGGGCCGTGGATCGAGACCGATTTCGACCTCGCCGCGGCGCACACGATCATCCGCGTCAACGGCGACGAAAAGATCCGCTTCAAGACCGACCACATGCTGTTCGGCCCGGCGACCTTTATCAGCCGCATGTCGCAATATCTGACGCTCTACCCCGGCGACGTCGTGTGGATGGGCACCGAGGGCGCCCCCGAAAACGTCAAGCACGGCGACACGATCGACATCGAGATCACCGGCATCGGCACCCTCAGCAACCCGGTAGTGCGCGAGGGCGGCTGACCGGGTTGCCCGACCGTTAAAGCAGGATGCGACCACGTTGAAACGTCGTTCCCGCGCAAGCGCAAGGCTGCCCGGGGAAAATTTCGCGGCGACAAAAATGGAGGAATCGGCTCGCCCCTTTTGCCTTGGCCGGGCTTGTCCCGTGGGCCTTCAGCCCACGGACTTGATCCGTGGGCATCCACGCCTTCTGGTGCCTGAAACGAAGACGTGGATGGGCGGATCAAGTCCGCGCAAGGCGACTTCAGAGTGTTTCGGATGGAGCCTGCTCGCAAACGCATTTTCCCCGGACAGCCCTGCGCGCAAGCGGGAACCCAGAGATGCTGTGAGGCGAGCGGCGAGCGGGCCGTTCTAGACCCCCGCTTGCGCGGGGGTGACGAGAGGGTGGTTCGACCGGATCGGATAAGCGGCCTGCGCGAAGGAGATTGAGCGCGACCGTTGCCGCCGCCAGCGAGGAACCGGACCGGCGACGACCCTTGGGTCCGGCTCACTTTCGGTTGGTTGTTGCCGCCGATCGTCGGCATCAGTTTGCCGTGGATGTTCGATCAGGCCGCTCGCAGGAGGCCGAGCTGCTGGAGCGCGGTCACGCCGTCGTCGAGGCCGATTTCCTCTGCGATCCTGCCGTTTTCGACACGAAGCACGGTCGTTCCGGTGAACCGCATCTTGCGGCCGGAAGCAGCGGGAAGCGACCCTGCCAGAAAATCGCTGAAGGCAGGCCCGGTGTGCGTGCCGCCGCCTTCCCAGCGGCCGACGACGTAATCGCCCTCGGCGATCAGGTCCGCCGCGCCCCAGAAGTTGAGATCCGGGAATGCCTCGCGAAACCCGGTCATGAACCTCTTGACCTCCTCGCGGCCGCGTCGCGGCTCGTGCAGCGAGTACTGCAAGAGGATATCCGGCGTGCCGAGCTCGTCGACCACCTTGTGGTTCCAGGGATTACCCCAGAACTCGTTGAACCAGCGACCGACGATAGCCTTGTTGTCCTGTTCCTGCGACATGGTGAATTCCTTCGCTGTCCGTATCGGTGCTCGCCCTGCGCCGGTGGTGGCAGTGCCAAACTTCGATCTGGGTGCCGTCCACGTCGGGCTGCGATCGGATATAAGGGCAATGGAAAAAGCCTTCTTCCCATTTTTTGCTGTCTCTTTCGCACGGCGGCGGTCAGCGAGGGCTCCGTCGTATTCGCGAGCGACGCACGCCACTGAGTGTCCGACCCGAAACGAAACACGCTATCTCAATAGGTTATCGTCGCCCCCGCGAAAGCGGGGGTCCAGAGCCTGCCCCTGGCCTGAACAGGGGGCAACCGTTCGGGCCCTTGCGCCCTGGGCTCCCGCTTTCGCGGGAATGACGAATAATCGCTTGATATTACGGGGATCATTATGGTTCGGGCTCTGAGACAGGTCAGAACTCGACGATCTGCCGCTTCAGCCCCTTGGCGACGGCTTCGGCGCGGCAGCCGGCGCCGAGCTTGCGGAACAGCTGCTCCAAGTGGAATTTGACGGTGTGCGGCGAGATGCCGAGCCGGCGCGCGGCGGCCTTGTTGCTCAGCCCCTCGCCGAGGGCCGTCAGCACCTCGATCTCGCGCGGGGTCAGCGCCGGCGAGGGAGCGTCCGGCAGCGGCTCGAACCGCGGCTTTGGCAAGGGGAGCGGCCGGATTGCGAGCCCGGCGGCGACCGCGCGCAGCGCAGCATCGAGCTGAGCCGGCCCCGCCTCCGCCGGCAGCATTCCGGCGAAATCGCCCTCCGCCGCTCCCAAAACGACGATCGGGGCCTCCGGCGCCGCGTCGGCGGAACCGTCGGTCAAGACCGCGTCCGCGGCATCGGTAACAGCGACGGCCTCGTGCCCGGCTGCCGCGACGAGTGCCGCGAGCCTCCTCGCCGCCGCTGGGTCGGCGGCCATGACCGCGACGCGAAGCCGCAGCGGGACGGCGGCCGCCGCGGCACCAGCGCTCATCGCGCCGGCCGCGCGCCCACCCTGGCCGCGAGGGATTGCACCTGGCCGGCGCGGATCAGCCGCAATTGGATCTCGCGGCCGACCGCTTCCGGTCCTAACAGCTCGGCGAGCTGCGACGGGCTGCCGACGCCGGCGCCGTCGACGCCGATCAGGATGTCGCCCATCAATATCCCGGCCTGGGCCGCCGGCCCGTCCCGGGTCACCCCGATGACCATCAGACCCAAGGACTGGCCGGCTTCGGTCCGCAATGGCTCCGGCACCAGCACCGGCTGCACCGCCGCGCCGAGCCAGCCGCGCGCGATCCGGCCGGTCGTCAGCAGCGGGTCGAGCACGCGTTCGACGGTCGCCGCCGGGATCACCAGAACCCGCCGGCGCGGGCCGAGGGTCGAGATCCCGATGAGCCCGCCCGCGGCGTCGAGCACGGGGCCCCCTTCCTCGCGGCTGCCGAGCCTGATGTCGAGCGCGATGCGGCGGTCGATGCGGCCGCCGGCGCGGCTGTGCCAGGCCGGGCCGACCGCGTGGACGGCGCCGAGGCGCACCGATACCCCGAGAAGGCCGTCGGCACCGAGGGCGACGACCAGCGCGCCCGGCTGCGGCTCGATCGCGGCGAGCGGCGCCGGTTGCGGGCCGCCCTCGAGCCGCAGCACGGCGACGTTGGTGCCGGGATCGCGCCCGGCGACCCGCGCGGCAAAGGTGCGGCCGTCGGCCAGCACGATTTCGGCCGCCTCGACATCGGGCAGCGCCTGCTCCGAGGCGACCACGACACCCTGGCGCCACAGGGTGCCGGAGCGCGGCGGGCGCCCGCGCACGACAATCCCCGCGACCAGCGGGCGAGCTGCGGCCACACGCTCGGTCAGCGCCGCGGAAAGTCGGATCATGGTATCCTCGGTGTTGTCGGGCATCGCCCTCTCCTCGATTGGTACGCCGAAAAGGATGGGGCCGGTCGCGGGGCGTCGCTACCGGGCATTTGGGGAGGGGCAATGCCCCGGTCGAATGGCCGGGTGCCGGCCGCGACGCCCGATCCTATGTCACGGCAGGTGTCTCGCATTTCGGCTGAGGGGAAAATCATGAAGATTGCGATGATCGGCGCCGGCAACGTCGGATCGGCGCTCGGCCGCGCTTGGCTGAAGACCGGCGAGGACGTGGCTTTCGGCATTCCCAACCCCGGCGACCCAAAATACCGATCCTTGCCGCGCGAGCGGCTCGGCACCCCGGCGCAGGCCGCGGGCGGCGCCGAAATCGTCGTGCTCGCCACTCCCTGGCCGGCGACCGAGGCGGCGATAAAGAGCCTCGGCGACGTTTCCGGCAAGATCCTGATCGACTGCACCAACCCGCTCGGCATCGGACCCGACGGGCTGGAGCTGGTGCTCGGGCACGATACCTCGGGCGGCGAGCAGGTCGCGGCTTGGGCGCGAGGTGCTGCGGTCTTCAAATCGCTCAATCAGACTGGGGCCGAGAACATGGAGACGGCGGCGCTCTTTGCGGTCAGACCGGTCATGTTCGTCGCCGGCGACGATGCTGTGCGCAAGCCCACGGTGCTGTCCTTGATCGCGAAGCTGGGCTTCGAGGCGATCGACGCCGGACCGCTGCGCAGGGCCCAGCTGCTCGAAGCCTACGGCATGCTGTGGATCGACCAGGCGCTGAACCGCGGGCGCGGCCGCGATTTCGCCTTCGCCCTCGCGCGCCGCGGCGGCTGAAGCACCCGACCCCGCGGCTCAGCGGTCGCGCAATTTGGGGTCGAGGACGTCGCGCAGCGCGTCGCCGTAGAGGCTGAAGCCGAACACGGTCACCGCGATCGCCAAGCCCGGGAAAATCGCGATCCAGGGTGCGGTCGAGGCATATTCCTCGGCCCCGCCCTGCAGCATCAGGCCCCAGGCCGGGACCGGCTCCTGCACGCCGAGGCCGAGATAGGACAGCGAGGCCTCGGCCAGGATCGCCTGTCCGACGAACGCGGTCAAAAGGATCAGGAACGGCGCCATCACGTTCGGCACCATGTGGCGCAGGATGATCCGCGAGTGGCTGAAGCCGCAGGCGCGCGCGGCGTCGACATAAGGCACTTCGCGGATCGACAATGCGCTCGACCGGATGATGCGGGCGCAGCGCGGGATCAGCGGGATCGTGATCGCCATGATCACGTTGTGCACCCCGGTGCCGAAAATCGACACGACCGCGAGCGCCATGATGATCAGCGGAAAGGCCATCAGGATGTCGAGCAGGCGCTGCAGGTAGAGATCGATGCGCCCGCCGAAATAGGCGCTGCCGACGCCGAGCACCAGCCCCGCAAAGCTGCTGACGAAGGCACAGGAGAAGCCGACGATCAGCGCGGTGCGCGCCCCGAAGATGATGCGCGACAGCTGATCGCGCCCGAACTGGTCGGTGCCGAGCCAATGCGCCCAGCTCGGCGCCTCGGTCATCGCCGCGAAATCATTGGCGGTCGGGCTGTAGGGCGCGATCCAATCGGCGCCGATCCCGGCCACCGCCATGATCAGCACCAGCATCAGGCCGAAGCTGCCGAGCGGCTGATGGCGGGCAAAGACCAGGGCCCGGCCGGCCAGGGATCGCCGGCCTCCCGGCACATCGTCGAGAATTGCGGGGATAGCGGCTTGATGCGGTGCTGCAACGGTCATGGCGGTCACGCGTAGCGGATGCGGGGGTCGAGCCAGGCATAGAGCAGGTCGACGGCGGTGTTGGTCAGCACGAAGACGGCGACGGTCAGCATCACCAATGCCTGGGTCAGGGTGTAATCCTGGTTCTGCACGGCCTGGACGAGCAGGCGACCAATCCCGTTCAGGTTGAACACCTGCTCGGTCACGACCAGGCCGCCGATCAGGAACGCCGAATTCGATACCGATCAGGGTCACGACCGGCAGCAGCGCGTTCTTGAGCGCGTGGCGGTTAACGACGATGCGCTCGATCAGGCCTTTGGCGCGGGCGGTGCGGATGTAGTCCTCGCGCATGACCTCGAGCATCGCCGAGCGCGTCATCCGCATCGTCACCGCGGAAGTGCGGTAGCCGACCGCGATCGCCGGCCAGATCGCCATCGACAGATTGCGGACCGGGTCCTTCCACAAGGGCACATAATCGATCGGCGGCATCCACGGCGCGCCGAAGGCGGCCTGCGAGATGTCGAGGATGGCGAGAATGATCAGAATGCCGAGCCAGAAGGACGGGGTGGCGAGACCGGCGATCGCGAAAGTGCGGACCACGAGGTCGACCGCGCTGTTCTGCTTCAGCGCCGAGATCGTGCCGAACGGGATCGCGATGACGACCGCGACCACGGTCGCCAGGATCGCGATTTCGAGCGAGATCGGAAAGCGTGCCGCGATCTCGTAGGAGACGGGTTTGCCGGACCACATCGAAATGCCGAAGTCGAAATGCAAAGCGCCCCAGACGAAATCGAAGAACTGCCGCCAAACCGGGTGGTCGAGCCCGAGCTCGGCATGGCAGGCGGTGACCGCGCGCTCGTCGAAGGTGCCGCCGCCGGAGCCGAGCCGCACGACGCAGATGTCGCCGGGAATGAGGCGCATCAGCAGAAACACCAGCGCCGCTGCCCCAAACAGGGTCGGCACCACCAGCAGTATTCGTTGGATGATGTATCGGTACATGACCTAGGTCCGACCCCGCCGTTCCGCCCTATTTGTCGAGCCAGATTGTCGCCAGGTCCTGGTTGAGGTAATGGCTGGGGCTGATCTTCCAGCCTTTTACATAAGACCGGTAGGGGACGATCCGATACCACCACAGCAGAAAGATCTCGTGCACCTGGTCGTCGAGCACGTGCTTCTCAAAGGCGCGCATCAGGACCCGTTGCTTGGTGGTGTCGGTTTCGCGCAGCATCGTGTCGTAGAGGGCGATCTCCGGCTGGTCGTCGAACCGGCCGTAGTTTCCGGTGTAGACCGAGGGCGGCAGGTATCTTTGCACGTCGAGCAGCGGGTTGACCACGCTCTGGCAGTTGCCGACAATTCCGACATCGAAATTGCCCTGGCGGAACGCCTCGAACCACGGGCCGGTCGGGACCACGCGCTGGGTGACGTGGAGGCCGATCCTGCTCCAATCGTCGATCACCCAGGTGGCATTGTACTTGTAGGGCTGGTCGACATTGCGGTTGAGCAGCTCGAAGCTGAGCCCTTCGGCTCCCGCCTCTTTCAGCAGACGCCGTGCCTCGGCGCGCGATTTTTCGATGTCGGGCCACCATCCGGCGATCTGCTGCAGCTCCGCTTTGGTCGCGGCCAGCGGCGATCCAGGATAAACGACGCCGCCGACAGTGTGGACGTTGGCGATCTTGGCGAGCTGCGGCGCGGTATGCCAACGGTCGATCGCCAAGGTCAGCGCGCGACGCACGCGGACATCGTCGAACGGCTTTTTCTTGTGGTTGATCTCGACAAAGCTGCCGCAATTCCAGTCGCTCTTCTGCACGGCGATCTTGCCGTCGAGCTCCTGCTTTAGCTGGTCGATCGCCGCGGGCGGATAACCGCGGAACTCGATCGCTGCGCGGTCGGCGCGGATCGCGTCGATTTGAATGACCTGTTGCGGCGCGTAGATCCCGACAAAGCCGTCGAGATAAGGCAATCCCTTGTGATAGTAATCAGGGTTGCGCACGCCTTTGATCGACTGACCGACCTCGTAGCCGGCGAAGTTGAACGGCCCCGACCCCATGATGTTCTTCTCGTACCAGCGGGGGTCCCGGTCGAGGATCTTCTTTTCGTAGATCCACGAATAGGGATCGGCGAGCGCCGGCAAGAATGCGTTCGTCGCGAACTTCAGATGGAACACGACGGTCGTCGGATCGGGCGCCTCGACCTTGTCGACCATCATGTAATGGCTCTGGCGCGGGCTCAAGACCCCTTTGGGCGGAGAGACGATCTCGTTCCAGCTCGCCGCGACATCGGCCGCGGTCAAGGGCGAGCCGTCGGCGAATTTGACCCCGTCGCGGATCTTGAAGGTATAGGTCTTGCCGCCATCGGTCGGCTCCGGCATCACCGTGCACAGATCGCACACCAAATCGGTCGTCGACGAGGGGTCGTTCGGATTGACCCGGATCAGCACGCTGTAAAAGGGTGCCGCCGAGTGGATCGTCGCAAAGGTGGTCTCGCGATGCGCATCGAAGCTCGGCGGCGCGTCCGCCGGGATCATATAAGTCAGGGTGCCGCCATATTTCGGCGACTCTTCGTCACCCGCTGTCGCCGCGGTCGCCGCAAGGACGGCGGCGACGGCCAGCGCCGTCAACCCTGAGCGGATCTTCATTTCCTCCTCCTGTTCTACTGTTCTTTTTTCTATTGCGGTACCGTGTCGCCGGCGCCAGTTGATCTCGCTGCCGGCGACCCGCGGCGCACGGCGCAGCTTGCGCAAGTCCGGGCCGCCTTTTCCTACACCCCTCCCCCCGATCGCGCAACGCGGCGACACGCGGCAGGAACGCGGTGGTTGCGAATTCGAGATCAAAAGCGACGGTCGTCGGCGGGGGCCTCGACCTTGCCGACCCTCATGAAGCTGCCGCCGCGCCCTGCCCGTCGCGATCGGCGGGCGGCCGCTAGCGGATTTCGCTGCACGCGGCCCAATGGCCGGGCCGCACCTCGCGTAATTCCGGCCGGACCCGCTTGCAGCCCTCGACCGCAATCGCGCAGCGCGGGTGAAACACGCAGCCCGAGGGCGGGTTGATCGGGCTCGGCACTTCGCCCTTGACCGGGCGGAACGCACGCGTCCCCTCGACTGTCGGATCGGGCACCGGCACGGCCGACAGCAAGGCCTGCGTATAAGGGTGGAGCGGGTTGTCGAACAGCTCGTCGCACTCGGCCAACTCGACGATGCGGCCGAGATACATGACCGCGACGCGCTGGCACAGATGGCGCACGACCGACAGGTCGTGGGCGATGAACAGATAAGTCAGGCCAAAGCGATCGCGCAGATCCTCGAGCAGATTGACGATCTGCGCCTGGATCGACACGTCGAGCGCCGACACCGCCTCGTCGCAGACGATGAATTCGGGCTCCAATGCCAGGGCGCGCGCGATCCCGACCCGCTGGCGCTGGCCGCCCGACATCTCGTGCGGGTAGCGGTCGGCGAATTTCGGGTCGAGGCCGCAGATCGACAGCAGCTCGCGCACCCGCGCGCGACGGCGCGCCGCGTCGCGCTCGATCCGGTGCACCATGATCGGCTCGGCGATGATCTCGCCGACCTTCATGCGCGGGTTCAAAGAGCTGTACGGATCCTGAAAGATGACCTGGATGCGGCGCCGCAATGCCGACAGCTCGCGCCGTTCGAGCTTGGCGATGTCGGCGCCGTCATAGCGGATCTCACCAGCGGTCGGGCGTTCGAGCCGCAGGATGCAGCGCCCGGTGGTGGTCTTGCCGCAGCCGCTCTCGCCGACCAGCCCCAGGGTCTCGCCGCGGCCGACCGTGAAGTCGATGCCGTCGACGGCTTTGACCTCGCCGATTTTGCGGTGCGTGATGTTCCCCTCGGTGATCGGGAAGTGCATCCGCAGCCCCCTGACCTCGAGGAGTGGATTTGCGCCGATCGCCGACACGCCGATGCCGCCCTTTCCGCCCTGCCGCTACTTGTCGAGCCAGATCGTGCCCAGATCCTGATTGACGTAGTGGCTCGGACCGATCTTCCAGCCCTTGACATAGGACCGGTACGGAACGGTCCGCTGCCACCACAGCAGGTAGATCGCATGGGCCTGCTCGTCGAGGACGTATTTGTTGAATTCGAGCAAATCCACCTTCTGCTTTGCTTTGTCGAGTTCGCGCAGTTGCCGGTTGTACATCTCGATTTCCTTAGGATCGTCGAACTGTCCGTAGTTGGAGCTGGACACTGAATGCGGCAGGTATTTGCCGACATCGGCGAGCGGGTTGACCACGTTCTGGCAGTTGCCCTCGGTGGCGACTTCAAAATCGCCGCTGCGCAACGCCTCGAACCAGGGCCCGGTCGGCAACACCCGCTGGGTGACGTGCAGTCCAATCTTGCTCCACTGGTCGACGACCCAGATCCCGTAATATTTATAGGGCTGGTCGACGTTGCGGTTTAACAGGGTAAAAGTCAGCCCCTCGGCTCCGGCCTCCTTCAGCAAGCGCCTCGCCTCGGCCCGCGACTTCTCGATGTCCGGCCAGTAGCCGGCAATCTGCCGCAGCTCCTGCTTGGTCGGGGCGAGCGGCGAGCCGGGGTAGGTGATGCCGCCGACCGTATGAACGATCGCGATCTTGGACAGCTGTGGCGCGCTGCCCCAGCGGTCGATGGCCAAGGTCAGGGCGCGCCGTACACGGACGTCGTCGAACGGCTTGCGCTTGTGGTTGGGGGTTATCACCCCGCCGCAGTTCCAGTCGCTGGTCTGGACTGTAATCTTGTCGCCGAGCGCCTTTTTCAACTCGTCGACGGTGGCGGGCGGGAAGCCGCGAAATTCGATCGCGGCACGGTCGGCGCGGATCGCCTCGACGCGGACCGCCTGCTTGTCGGCAAATATCCCGGTAAAGCCGTCGAGGTAAGGCAGGCCCTTGCGGAAATAGTCAGCGTTGCGCTCACCCTTGATCGATTGGCCGATATCGTAATTGACGAACTTGAACGGCCCGGAGCCGAGGATGTTCTTTTCGTACCAGTGCGGGTCTTTGTCGAGGATCGCCTTCTTGTAGATCCAGCCATAGGGGTCGGCCAATGCCGGCAGAAATGCGTCGGTAGCGAATTTCAGGTGGAAGACCACGGTCGTCGGATCGGTGGCCTCGACCTTGTCGACCATGACGAAATTACTCTGCCGCGCGCTGATAACCCCCTTAGGCGGGAAAATGATCTCATTCCAGCTCGCCGCGACATCCTCAGCCGTCAATGGCGAGCCGTCGGTGAATTTGACCCCCTCGCGGATCTTGAAGGTGTAGGTCTTGCCGTCATCGGTGGGCTTCGGCATTGCCGTGCACAGATCGCACACCAGATCGTCGCTCTTGCCCGGATCGTAGGGGTCGGCCCGGATCAAGACGCTGTAGAAGGGTGCAGCCGAATGGATCGTCGCATAGGTTTCCTCGCGATGCGCGTCAAAGCTCGGCGGCGCGTCGGCCGGGATCATATAGGTCAGGATGCCGCCGCGTTTCGGCGCCTCCTCGTCCTGCCCGGCCAAGGCCGCGAAAGCCGACAGTCCCAGAATTGCCGCCAATGCCGCGGTCCGAATGTGCACCTTACCCTCCCTGTGTCCGTCTGCTCGTTTTGAACCGCTGTTCTTCGTCATTCCCGGGGAAGCGGGAACCCAGGGTCAGCGCTTCATCATCCGCCCTGGGCCCCCGCCTTCGCAGGGCGCGACGGGTATTTACTTGTCCAACCAAATCCTCGCCAAATCCTGATTTCATGAAATGGGTCGGGCCGATTTTCCAGCCTTTGACGTAGGACCGGTACGGCACGATCCGATACCACCACAGTACGAAGATCGCGTGCGCCTGATCGTCGAGCAGGTATTTTTCAAAGTGGCGCATCTCGTCGCGCTGCTTTGCCGGATCGGCCTCGCGCAACATCTGCTGGTAAAGCGCGACCTCGTGGTCGTCTTCGTAATGCGCGTAATTCTCGGCGTCGACCGATTGCGGCAGAAATTTCTGGACGTCGAGCAGCGGGTTGACCAAGCCGTGACCGGGAGCTTCGAGCACGACATCGAAATTGCCGCTTCGCATCGCCTCGAACCATGGCCCGGTGGGCATGACGTGCTGGGTCACATGGAGCCCGACCTTGCTCCACTGGTCGATCAGCCAGGTCGCAACGTATTTGTAAGGCTGGTCGACATTCCGGTTCAACAGCTCGAAGGACAGCCCATCGGCTCCCGCCTCCCTAAGGAGGCGGCGCGCCTCGGCCCGCGATTTCTCGATGTCGGGCCAATAGCCGGCGATCTGCTGCAGCTCCTCTTTGGTTGCGGCCAACGGCGAGCCGGGAAAGACGATGCCGCCGACGGTGTGCACGATGGCGATCTTCGACAATCCCGGCGCTCCGCCCCAACGGTCGATCGCGAGCGACAACGCGCGCCGCACCCGCGGGTCGTCGAACGGCTTTTTCTTGTGGTTGGGGGTGACCGCGCTGCCGACGTTCCAATCGCTCTCCTGCACCGCGAGCTTGTCGCCGAGTGCGGCTTTCAATTCGTCGCGCGCGGCGGGCGGCATGCCGCGGAACTCGATCGCAGCCCGGTCGCTGCGGATCGCGGCGACCCGCACCGCCTGCTTGTCGGCGAAAACCCCGACAAAGCCGTCGAGGTAAGGCAGCCCCTTGTGATAGTAATCGGGGTTGCGCTCGCCCTTTATCGACTGGCCGGTCTGGTATTCGACAAATTTGAACGGACCCGAGCCCATGACATGGGTCTCGTACCAGCGCGGGTCTTTGTCGAGGATCGCCTTCCGATAAATCATGTTGAACGGGTCGGCGAGCGCCGGCAGAAACGCGCTGGTCGCGAACTTCAAATGAAAAACCACGGTGCCCGCGTCCGGCGCTTCGATCTTGTCGATCATCAGGAAATTGCTTTGCCGCGCGCTCAGCACTCCCTTGGGCGGATAAACGATGTCGTTCCAGGTCGCCGCCACGTCATAAGCGGAGAGCGGCGAGCCGTCGGCGAACTTGACGCCGTCGCGGATCTTGAAGGCAAAAGTCTTGCCGTCCTCGGTCGGCTGCGGCATCGCCGTGCACAGATCGCAGACGAAATCGGTCGTCGATTGCGGGTCGTCCGGGTTGATGCGGATCAAGACGCTGTAAAAGGGTGCGACCGCGTGCACCGTCGCATAAGTGCTTTCCCGGTGCGCGTCGAAGCTCGGCGGCGCGTCCGCCGGGATCATATAGGTCAGGATGCCGCCACGCTTCGGCGCCTCCTCATCCGCCGCCGCCGGCGCGATTGCTGCCGCGCCGAGGATCGCCGCCAATGCCGCCGTCTTGAGGTCCACTCGTTTCTCGCTGTCTATTTGTCTATTTGTCTAGCCAGATCGTCGCCAAATCCTGATCGAGATAATGACTGGGGCTGATCTTCCAGCCCTTGACATACGACCGGTAGGGAATGATCCGATACCACCACACGACCCAGATCTCGTGGGCCTGGGTGTCGACCACGTACTTCTCGAACTGTCGCATTAAAGCGCGCTGCTTGGGAAAATCGGTCTCGCGCAACATCTTGTTATAGAGATCGACCTCCTGCTGATCTTGGTAGTAGCCGTAATTCGCGGAATAGATCGAGCTCGGGAGGTAGGCCTGAACGTCCAGCAGCGGGTTGACCACCCCGTGGCAATTGGCCCCCAGCACGACCTGGAAGTCGCCGCTCCGCAGCGCTGCCAATTCGGGGCCGGTCGGCATCACATGCTGCGTGACGTGCAGCCCGATCTTGCTCCATTGGTCGACGAGCCAGGTGCCGACGTATTTGTAGGGCTGATCGACATTGCGGTTGAGGAGTTCGAAGCTCAGCCCTTCGGCCCCGGCCTCTTTCAACAGCCGCTTCGCCTCGGCCCGCGACTTGTCGATGTCGGGCCAGAACCCGGCGATCTCGTCCAGTTCCCCCTTGGTTGCTGCCAAGGGCGCGCCGGGAAAGACGATGCCGCCGACGGTACGCACATCGGCAATCTTCGAAAGCGCCGGCGCGCCGTGCCACCGGTCGATCGCCAGGGTCAGCGCCCGGCGCACCCGCGCGTCGTCGAACGGCTTCCTTTTGTGATTCGGCGTCACCAGGCTGCCGCAGTTCCAGTCGCTCTGCTGCACCGCGAGCTTGTCGCCGAGCGCGGCCTTGAGCTCGTCGCGGGCGGCGGGCGGAAACCCGCGGAACTCGATCGCCGCACGATCGCCGCGGATTGCGTCGACCCGCACCGCCTGCTTGTCGGCATAGATGCCGGTGAAGCCGTCGAGATAAGGCAGCCCTTTGTGATAGTAATCGGGGTTGCGCACACCCCTGATCGACTGGCCGACCTGATACTCGGCGAACTTGAACGGCCCGGACCCCATGATGTTCTTTTCGTACCAGCGCGGGTCCTTGTCGAGGGTTTCCTTTTTATAGATAAAGGTGAAGGGATCGGCGAGCGCCGGCAAAAACGCGCCGGTGGCGAATTTGAGATGAAAGACGACGGTCAACGGGTCGGGTGCGGTGACCGTGTCGACCATCTCGTACCAGTTCTGGCGCGGGCTCAAGACACCTTTGGGCGGGTAGATGATGTGGTTCCAACTCGCCGCAACATCGGCCGCGGTCAACGGCGAGCCATCGGCGAATTTGACGCCGTCGCGGATCTTGAAGGTGTAGGTCTTGCCGGCGTCGGTCGGCTGCGGCATGACCGTGCACAAATCGCAGACGAAATTGGTGGTCGAGGACGGGTTTTCCGGGTTGATGCGGATCAGCACGCTGTAAAAGGGCGCGACCGAATGCAGAGTCGCGAAGGTGCCCTCGCGATGGCCGTCAAAGCTCGGCGGGGCATCGGCCGGGATCATATAGGTCAGGTTCCCGCCGCGCTTGGGCGCCTCCTCGTCGGTGGCTGTCGCCGCCGCTGCCGTTGTGGCGAGAACCGCGCCGAGACCGGCCGCCCACAGACCCCACCTGATCTTCATCGCTTCCTCCGATAATTTTCTTGGTCAGGCGTCGGCATATCCGCCGGCCACGCGGCGGGCCTGCGGCGCCATCTCCGCGGCGATCTCGCGGCTGCGAAAGCAGGCGGCGAGATGCGGTCCCTCTCCGGCCGGTTCGAGCGGCGGCCGCTTGCGCGCGCACACCTCGACCGCGAACCGGCAGCGCGGCCGGAACGAGCAGCCCTCGTCGAGCCGGGTCAGATCGGGCGGCTGGCCCTCGACCGGGTCGAGCCGGGCCTGGCGCGGGCGGTCGAGCCGGGGCACCGAGCGCAACAGCGCGATCGTATAGGGATGCCGGGGGTCGTGATAGATCGCCGCCGCCGGCCCGCTCTCGACGATGCGCCCGGCATACATGACGTTGACCCGGTTGGCATAGCGCGCGACGACGCCGAGGTTGTGGGTGATGATGATCAGCGCCACCTCGAGCCGCCGCGTCAATTCCTTCATCAGCTCGAGGATCTGCGCCTGGATGGTCACGTCGAGCGCGGTCGTCGGCTCGTCGGCGATGATCAGCTTGGGGTCGCAGGCCAACGCGATCGCGATCATGATCCGCTGCCGCATGCCGCCCGAGAGCTGGTGCGGGTACTGCTTCAAGCGGCGGACCGGGTCGGCGATGCCGACCAGCCCGAGCAATTCGACCGCACGCCTCTGGGCTGCGGCCCGATCGGCGCCACGGTGCTGCTCGAGGGTCTCGGTGACCTGCCGGCCGATCGTCAGCACCGGGTTCAGCGAGGTCATCGGCTCCTGAAAGATCATGGCGATGTCGCCGCCGCGCACCCGGCGCATCGCCTCGTCCGAAAGCCGTAAGAGGTCGCGGCCGGCAAACAGGATCTCGCCGCCGGTGATCCGCCCCGGCGGGTCCGGGATCAGGCGTAGCAACGACAACGCCCCGGCGGTCTTGCCCGACCCGCTCTCGCCGACGATCGCCACCGTCTCGCCGCGCTCGACGGTGTACGAGATGCCGTCGACCGCCGGCACGACGCCCGCGCCGGTGCGGAACTCGGTGTGCAGATTTCTGACTTCGAGCAGTGGTGGCAAAACGCCGGCTTCCTTCCTCCCGTTGACGCGCCTCGAGGTTTTTCTTATTCCAGCTGGGCCTTTGGTATCGGTCGCGGCAGCCCCTGTCAATAATCGGCGGCAAGACCCTGCGGAGGAAGGCGCCAAAATATTTATGCAGTTAGACCCAGCCGATGTCAGGTTGACGAAAAACTCTCGGCCCCGCCGAATTCGCGCCCTGCGCTCCTTTTCGCCCTCGGGATCGTGAAAGCTGCCGAACCGGGATCGGGGCGGGACCTGCCGCTGCGGCTGCAACAGCTGATCCGCGGGACCGCGCGGCGGGATCGGGCCGCGTTCGCCGCGCTGCACGAACCTTGCGATACTATTCGGCATCGCGCTGCGATCAGCGGCAGCCATAGCGCTGCTCGGCAGGTGCTGCAGGAGCTTTATCGCGGCGTGGCAGCGCGGCGGGAGACTACGATCCGGCGCGCTGCTCGGCGATCGGCTGGATGGCGACCATCGTGCGCCACTGCGCGATCGACGAGCTGCGCCGGCGCGCCGCCCGCCCCGAGAGCCGCGGCCTCCCGAGGAAGCCCGGCTGGCGCTGGCGTCGCCCGGCAGCGCCGACAACGGCGCCGAGCTCAGAGCCTTGCAGCGCTGCCTCGACGAGCTCGACCAGGAGCCGCGCCGCGCCGTGCTGCTCGCCTATTGCTATTTCGGCGCGGTCGTAAGCGGCGGATGGTCTTGCCCTGGAGCATGGACCTCCGGGTTGGCAAGGCTGTCGACGACGCGTTCGCGGCAGGCGCCTTATCGCGCGCGACCGGGATCGAGCCTCACCCGCCGCAGCCAGCTCCGCGGGCGCTGACCCTGATGCCCGAGCCCCGCCGATCCCCTCGATGCAGAAGCGAAGCGGTCCTGGGTCCGCCCGCGGTCACCCGGACAGAATGGTCTCCCTGCTCCGCCTGGGGGCAGAATGCCCGCCGATCGAAAAGGTTCCCATGGCCGCCTCAAGCCCCGAAAAGCCCCCCGGCCCGCGACATCGCGACCCCGGCGGGACCGCGAAACCCCCGAAAATGAAATCCTGGAGGCCGCATTCGCGGAGTTTGCCGCGCACGGCTATATGGCAACGCGGCTCGAGGACGTGGCGCGCCGCGCCGGTATCGCCAAAGGGTTGCCCAGTTTCTATTTCGACAGCAAGGAGGAATTGTTCAAAGCGGTGCTGCACCGCCACGTGCTGCCGGACTGGAGCGTTCTCGAAGCGCAACTCGGCCGCACAGACCTACCGACGATGGAGTTGCTTCGCGGCTTGGTGACCGTCGCATACGAGCGGCTGGTCAAAAATGCCCGAGCGCATCGGCTGCTGCGTCTGCTGATCGCCGAGGGACCGAAATTTCCCGAATTGGCCGAATTCCATCACGCCGAGCTGATCCAGCGCGCCATCGCGCTGCTCGGCAGGCTGCTGGCGCGCCGCGCGTCGAGCGCGGCGAGATCCGACCGGGAAGTCGCGGGCGCGCTCGGCTGGACGCCGGATGCTTCACTCGGGATCGAGGCCTGCCATGATCGTCATGGCGAAGCCCACGGGTCGAGAAGGCGAGGCCGCAGCCGTCGAACCCGCCGATATCGCGCGTCGCGAGACTGGCGCCGGCGGCCAAGGCCGTGGCGGCAATCAGTGCGTCCATACCTCGATGGAGGCAGCCCCCCGGCGGCGCGCAACCACGATCTTCACGTACAGGACGCCCCGATGCTGTCATGGGGCAGGATACGGCCGGCCAAGCGGGATTCGTTGGGTTGATCCACATTTCCGGAACGGCCGCCATTCTTCCCCCTCTCCCCCGCCCGCCGCGGGAGAGAGGGAGGGGTGAGGGGGCCGCGCAGCATAGGATGCGCCGCCAAAATTGTCAGGCTGGGCCGAGGCGGAGTCCCGGCGGGCACTCCCCTCACCCCCGCCCTCTCCCCCTCGGGGGAGAGGAGAAAAATGGCGATGCACGCACTCCATGCATCAAGACCGCTTCGCTGCTCAAAGTGCTGCGTTCTGTCGTATGCGATCGGGCCGAACGTTGTCGACCATGGCGGGTCTCCGCCACGGTGCTCACCCGGTCGCGACCGCCGCCTCTCGGCCGGGCGCGGCCGAGGCCGGGTGGCGCGACGCGCGCAGCAATTGCCGCAACGACAGCGCGTGTAGGAGGATCGAGCTCGGCACCGCGAAGGCCGGGATCATCACCGTCGGATACGTCCCCAGCAGAGTGTTCGGGTGAGCCGGGACGATCAGCTGCAAGGGCGTCGGCGCGCTGGCGATGCCGAGCCCGACCGCGATCGTTAAATCGAGGATCCCGAGCAGGTTCCAGGCGATCGCCGCGCCGCGGCCGCCGCGATTGCCGGATTGCAGCCGTACCGCGACCGGCAACGCCAGGAGGCCGACGGCCACGTCGCCGATGCCGGCCGGCAGGGCAAAAAAGCCGGGTATCCTGCCGGCGATCCAGGCGACGAGAAACGCGCTGCCGAGGATGCGATAGACCTGCAGCCCGACCAGCCATGAGGGCGGGGTCACGTCGAGCATCGCCGCCACCCGCCGCGAGCGCAGCAGCAATGGCAGAGCGACGATCAGCGGCACGAAGACCGCCAAAGGCAGGCGCGGCGCCCCGCCTCCCGGGCGCGGGACAAATGCGCCGGACACCGCGAGCCACCAGATCGCGGCCAGCCACAGCGTGAACGGGACGGCAATGGCGAGCCATGCCGTCGAGCCTGGTGCGCTCGCTGAAGCCGGCGCGCGACAGGCCGAGCCACAGCCCGACGAGGATCGCCGCGTGGATCGTCGACGCGCACGACGGTTTGCTGAATCCCGGTCGGCGCCAGGCCGGGAAAGGC
This sequence comes from uncultured Alphaproteobacteria bacterium, assembly GCA_963703855.1. Classification (GTDB taxonomy): domain Bacteria; phylum Pseudomonadota; class Alphaproteobacteria; order ATCC43930; family CGMCC-115725; genus AP-15. The sequence continues at coordinate 7,719 of CAVPFW010000012.1, read as the reverse complement.
CAGGTTGACGCCGATCGACAGGGCGGTGACCGCAGCCGCCAGCAGGAAGAAGATGGCAGCCCGGTCGCGAGCGGCGGGATCATCGGTGATAGGGCTCATCGCATTTCCCTTCTTCGGACACTCCGAATATTATATCGACTCCGTTTAAAGAAGTAACTACGAAATCCCGCCGGGATGTGATATTCCTGCCGCGAGAGGCGGAGCGAGGGATGTCGCTGACCTACAATTCCGAATGTCCGGTCGCGCGCACGCTCGACATCATCGGCGAACGCTGGACCATTCTGCTGCTGCGCGAGCTGCTATTGTCCGGCCCCCGCAGATTCCAGGATTTCGCGCGGTCATTGCCGGGCATCAGCCCGAACACCCTGTCGGCCCGCCTCAAACGGCTCGAGGAAGGCGGAATCGTCGAGCGCCGCTTTTACGAGCAGCACCCGCCCCGCGCCGAATACCTGCTGACCGACAAAGGCCGCCAGCTCGGCCCAGTCCTCAAAGCCCTCCTCGACTGGGGCCGCCGCTTCGCCGAGTGAGCAGCCCGGCTGACGCCCCTGCAGTGCCCGTCGGCGCGACATTGGGGGTGCGCCCGACGCTGGAGCGGCAGCTCTCGCCATGGTTCTCGCCAACTACCGCATTTAAGCACGGGCCGCGCTTCGTGTCGGGACAACGCCAAAGCAGCGTGGCCTCGGCGGCGCCGACAATGGCAGAGTAGCTACGTCGGCCCTCGATACCAGCGTTGTGAGATGCAACTATCCTTGTCAGAAGTAACCAATTTGTAAGATTGTGTCGAGCTGGCCTTATTCGCGTGATGAATGCCCTGCACTATGATGGGTTGCGATCAGCCAAAAAGAGGTCGAGAGCGGGCGCAGGGAGCGAATCATGACGCCGGATGTGCATTCCGCGGCCGCGCGATCTTCTCGGTCCATCGAGGATGTAAGCGCGGGGTTGCTCACGGCACTCTATGATACTGTAGGGAATGCTCAGGGCTGGTCAGGGTTCATAGAGGCTCTGGCGTGTTCCTATCCCGGGGGCCGAGGGCTCCTCGCCGTGCATGACGTTACTTTCCGCGGCAGTTGGGCGCAAGCCGGGGGCGGCTGGGACCCTGAGTTGTTCGCCGCTTATAATCAGCACTTCGTCGCTGTGAACCCGTGGATTCCGAGCCTGAGCAGGCGGCCGATCGGACGAGTGGTACCGGCCGAATTCATGCTGCCGCGCGCCGATTTAACAAAGACCGAATTTTATCAGGACTTTCTCAGGCCGGCCAAGCTCGACAGCGGCGTTGGCTTGACCGTGCAGCAGGATGGCACGCGTCGCATGATCGTCAGCGTGCTGTTTCCGCACGCGCCCGCTGAGCGTGACCCCGACACGATCGACCGGTTGCAGCGGCTCGTGCCGCACCTGTTGCGGGTCGCCCAGCTCAACCGTCAGTTCGCGGGGATCGAGACCCGCGCCGCCGCGGCCGAGGCGGCGCTCCAACACCTGGCAACGGCGCTGCTGATCGTCGATGCCGTCGGCCGGGTCGCCTATCACAATCCCGCCGCTTCGATGATCATCACCGCCGCGGACGGGTTATAGTCGTCGGCAACAAGCTGGCCGCCGTCGATCCGAGAGAAAGCCAGGCGCTACGGCAACTCGTCGCCGCTGCGGTGCAGGCGACCCGCGAGGTAACGGCTGTGCCCGGCGGCGTCATCTGCATTCGACGGCGATCCGAACGCCCGTCTTACGAGGTGCTGGTCGCGCCTGTTGGTGAGACCATGTTCGCTTCTGGCTTCAGCGAGCCGATGGCGGCGGTTTTCATCCGCGACCCCGACGCGCCGGCCACGACGCCGACAGAGTGGCTGCAACGACTGCACGGCTTAACGCCAGCCGAGGCGCGACTTGCGCATTCCGGTGAACGTGATCAGCCATACCGGCTGAAGGTGATCACCAATTCCGGTGATCGTGATCACGCTGATCACGGGCGGTAAAAGCCCGGCGTGATGGTCGCAGCGCGGCGCGCCGCCGACGTAAATGTAGGTTGCATGGGCATGGTGGGGCCGGTCAAGTCGGCTGCGGATCGTCCACGGAGTCCATGGAGGGGACCCCGCGCGTCGCGCAGTGCCTTGACGAGCGATGGAGCGGCGCGCGCGGGGAGGCGCTGTGGACCCCCGTGGGCGATCGGAGCACGGGCGGTCATGCAGCGGGGCTTTCGGCGGCGACAAGGTGTCGGCGCAAGGAGGGTCCCTTGAGCTCGATGCGATGAGCGCGGTGCACGATGCGGTCCAATGTCGCGTCGGCCAGGGTGGGATCTCCGATGACCTCGTGCCAGCGGCTGACCGGGACTTGGCTGGTGATCAGCAGCGAGCCGCGGTCGTAGCGGTCGTCGACGATCTCGAGGAGGTCGCGACGCTGCTCGGCATTGAGCGGCTCCGGCCCCCAATCGTCGATGATCAGCAGCCGGACGCGTTCGAGCGTGGTCAGCAACCGCGGCAGGCGACCTTCGCCGCGTGCCTGGCTGAGATCGCCAAACAGGCGGCCGGCGCGCTTGTAGAGCACCGAGAAGCCCTCACGGCAGGCCTTGTGGCCGAGGGCGCAAGCCAACCACGACTTGCCGATACCGGTCGGGCCGACGACCAGCAAATGGTGATGATCGCGGACCCACTCGCAGGTGGCGAGCTTTTGGAATAGGGCGCGGTCCAGGCCGCGCGGCGCGCGAAGATTGACGTCCTCGACGACGGCGGCCTGGCGCAGCTTCGCCTCACGCAGACGGCGGGCGAGGCGCTTGTTCTCGCGGCTGGTCACCTCGCGATCGACGAGCAGGCCGAGCCAATCTTCCCGGCTCAGCTCGGCGGCGTCCGGCGCGTTCTGCATCTCGATGAAGGCATCGGCCATGGCGGCGAGGCCGAGCGCGCAGCCGCTCGACCGTTGGGTGGATCAGCATCTTGTCTTCCTTTCAGTGGTAGTAGCCTGGGCCGCGGATGTTCTCGTGGATCAGCACCGGCGCCTCGCCGATCGGCGGCGGGGCGTTCTCGCGATGGTTCTTCAGGATGGTGGCGACGGAGTTGTAGGAGCGCGTGCCGAGCACCAGCGCACGGGCACAAGCGGCCTCGACGCGCGCGGGGCCGAAGCGTTTGACCAGGCCGAGGATGCCGATGCAGGAGCGGAACCCCTGCTCCGGATGCGGCCGCGAGCGCAGGATCACATCGGCCAGGATGGCGGCGTTGTCGCCGACCGCAGCAGCCTCGCGGCGGATGCGTTCATGCGTCCAGTCGCGATAGCGCCGGTGCGAACTCGGCATGTGCTCGGCGATGGTGGTCGGCCGATGCGGGCGGGCGCTGCGGCGATGGCTGGCGACCCGCTTGCCGCGGTGGAAGATCTCGACCGTGGCGACGTGATCCGCGCCTCGACCTCCTGGCGGATCAGCTGGTGCGGCACGCTGTAGTAGTGCTTGGCAATCTCGACATGGTAGTCGAGGTTGACCCGGCAGCGCTTCCACTCGGCGTATTCGTAGAGTTCGGCCGGCAGGGGCTCCAGCGCCGGCCGGTCGAGCTGTTCGTAAAGCGCGCGCCGGCTCGTGCCCCAGCCGCGCATCGGCCGGTCGTTGAGATCGTCGAGCAGCGCGCGGATCGCCGCGTTGAGGTCGGCCAGCGAGAAGAAGCGCCGGTGCCGCAGCCGGGCCAGAATCCAGCGGCCGACCACCTGGACGCCGACCTCCACCTTGGCTTTGTCGCGCGGCTTGTAGGGCCGTGCTGGAACAATGGCGGTGCGGTAATGCCGCGCCATGTCGGCGTAGGTCCGGTTGACCATCGGCTCGTAGAACGAGGCCTTGGTGATGCCGGCCTTCAGATTGTCGCTGACCGTCTGCCGCGCGGCCCCGCCGAAATAGGCGAAGGCGCGAACATGCGCGGCGATCCAGTCCGGCAGCTTCTGGCTCCAGGTCGCCTCGGCGTAGGTGAAGCTGGAAGCGCCCAGCACCGCGACGAAGATCTGCACCGGGATGATCTCGCCGGTATCGACGTCAACCACCTCGGCGGTGCGGCCGGCGAAATCGACGAACATCCGCTCGCCGGCGAGGTGTATCTGGCGCATCGTCGGCTTGAGCCGCCCGGCCCAGGTCCGGTAGAGATCGCAGAACCAGGAATAGCCGAAGCCGTCGGCGGCGCCGGCGCGGTACTCCTCCCACAGCAACGCCAGTGTCACATCGGGCCGCCGCAGCTCGCGGTGCACCCAGCCCCAGTCCGGCATCGGACGCTGATCAGCCGGCGTTCCGGAGGGCGGCGGAAACAGCAGCGCTTCGAGCCGCGCGTCGTCGATATCCTCGGCCAGCGGCCAGGCTACGCCGGCCGCCCGCGCCCGGCTCAGATAGCCTGAAATCGCCCCCTGGCCCAGCCCGAGGCTGTTGGCAACCGCCCGCTGCGGAAGCCTGCTCTCGAAGCACAGTCGTAAAACTTCCCGGATCTGGCGCATCGACAGTCTCTCGGCCGGCATCCCGTCCCCCCTTTCGACAAAGAGGACGAGGCTACCTTCGGTTGAGAACCGTCAGCGCCGCGGAGCGCTAAACCATCGCGCCGGGCTGATCACGATCACCGGATTGGGTGATCACGTTCGACCGGAATCCGTGATCACGTTCCACCGGATTGAGTGATCACGCTTCCACCGGAATCCGTGATCACGTTCCACCGGATTGAGTGATCAGCTTCCACCGGAATCCGTGATCACAATCGACCGGAACGCGCACCCGTTGCTTACGGCGGCAGCGTGGCGAGGCGGTCAGCGAGATCGGCGAACCCGATTTGGTAGGGGTAGGCGGTCGGCAGGGCGATCTTGATCCGGGTGACCATCTCGGTCACTCGTGCGGCAACCTTGATCGGGCAAAGGCGGATGGTATCGAACTGGGCATCGCGCCAGAACGATGTGCGGGGCGCCAGACCGCGCAGGCTCAGCATCAGCCAATAGGCGGCGGTGTGGATCAAGAGGCGGAACTGGTTGGCGGTGGCCTTGGTGCACGAGGTGCGGTCGGAGGCGAGGTGCAGCTTGTGCGCCTTGATCAGGTTCTCGGCCTGTCCTCTCGCGCAGTAGATCTTTTCGTAGAGCGCCTTGGGCAAGCCTTGCAGGTTGGTGACGATGAAGCGGCTGTCGGCGCCCTGGGGTCCGGCCTCGACTCGGGCGATGACGCGGCGCTCGACGTTCCAGCTTTTCGCCGCGTAGCGCAATTCGCCGTAGCGGCGGACCTTGTCGCCCTCACCCTCGACCCGGCCCAAGGCAGCGTCCTCGGCGAGATCGCTGACCCGGCGCAGTAGCACCGGATTGCCGGAAAGGCCGAAGATGTAGCCGATGCGCTTGCGCTCGCACCACGCCATCGCCTCGGGCCGGGCGTAATGGCTGTCGCCGCGCACGATGATGTCGACCGACGGCCAGCGGGCGCGGATATGGCCGATCACATGGCGCAGCACCAGGGTTACCTCGGCCCCGTCCGGGGTCTTGCCCGGGCGCAGGATGATCGCCACCGGCTTGGCGGTGACGGCTTCGTAGATGTGGATCGGCTGAAAGCAGCGGCTGTCGTCACAGGCGTTGAACAGCGCCAGTTGCTGGCCGCCGTGAACCCGGTCCTCGGTGTCGTCGATGTCGAGCACGATGTGCCGGGGGACCTGCTCGAAGCTGTCGCAGAACACTTCGACCATCGCCGCCATCATCCGCTTGAGCGCGGTCGGGCCGGGCAGGTTCTCCAGCCGGCTGATGGTCGGTTGCGAGCACAGATCGGCGCCACTCTCGGGCAGCCGCCCGACCGCCATCTTGAAGGCGGGATCGGACTTCAGCGCATCGCAGTCGTTGCCGTCGGGATAGCCCGCCGCGATCAGCAGTGCCCGATAGCGGATCATCTCGGCGAGCGTATGCCGCACCCGTTCCGGCGCTCGCGGGTCCTCAATGCAATCGGCCAGGCGCTTGGCGATCCCGAGCCGCTGCTCGACCGCCGCGAGCAGCAATATCCCGGCATCCGAGGTCATCCGGCCGCCGTCGAAAGCAACATGCACCGGCTTGCCCTTCACCGGTGGCAAACCCGGCAGAATCCCCGTAGCATCGTCCATGGCGGGCGCGAACTCCGTTGGCCTCGGTTGATCCGGCGTAGCAACCAAATCATACACGAATCCAACAGCTTATGTCGCTCCCGCTAATCCTTTAGCGTGGCCTGATGAATTATTCAGGCTAACTAACCGACGCGCGAAAAATCGTGCATCCTCACCCAAACGGGTGATGTCAACCTCGCGACCCATGTGTAATCTCCGACGACCCGCGAATTGTGGGGATCGAGACGTAGACGGAGGCGGCCGCCAGCGGCTAGTTCGGGGAAATGACTCCAAAATCGTCAAGGGACGGAGTTAGGACATTGAAAATCCAGATTCGGGTTAGCCGTCGCCTCAAGTTCAGCATATCAGCGATCTTATTCTTCTCCGCTATGGTCGGAGGAACCATAGCCATGGCTGAGGGGATCGATGACCTCGATCGTGTTGTAAGCACACACTACTGTCCGTCGCCCGCAAATCGAGCCCACTATCAGACATACGATATTAATAAAGAATGCCCTGACTTCGCCAATTTGGACTGTATATCCCGAGTAAGCCAAATGAACGATCACATCAGGGGCTCCAATGACTGGATGGACAAATGTGATCGGGGCGCTCAAGAAGTGATCATCGCCACCCCAAGCTGTATTCTAGGCCAGTTCCTCAAAGTTCACAGCATTCGTTTCCAGACCCAGAGCTGTCAAGATTGATTGAGCAGCAGTGGGGCAAAGTGACCAGTGACGCCATTGGAAAAGCCCAACAGATGTATAATGAAGCCGACGCACCATACGTAAATTAACGTGAGCAGATACGGGAGCGGCAGCGCAAGCAAGATCGAGAACAACAGCAGCGTGAAGAGGCGGACGCAGCTGCTCAGCAACAACAGCAACAACAGCAACAACAGCAACAACAGCAACAACAACAAAGCAAACAACAAAGAGCAGTGGAACACTGACTTTAGCGGAGCCTTGCAGAATTATTTGAAGCAGGGAACTGGTCCGACGTTTACCTACTACACGCCAAAATTCTATACTCCAACCGTGCCAAGAACAGCGCCAAGACCCGCTCCCCCCTCGTCTTCGTATGGAGGGTGTGGTCCCGGAGCCGAAGCTTGCAGGTGAGACAAATCAATCGTATCACGGAAGTCAAAACGAGGAAGTCTTACATTATGGGATGCCTATCCTTCCGACTTTCAATTTTTGTACCGCTGGTGAGTATACTGCCTTTGGCCTGCTCCAGCCCGCAGATTGAATGGAGATGTCAAAATGGACCCCTCGTACATTGCGAGTTCTAAAGCCCCGTTTTTCTCCTTTTGGATTTTTGGAGCACTCATCAGTGCGGCGCTTTCGACGTGCTCAATTCCTAACTCAGAGGATCCCCGGGACATTCCTCACAAGATAATCCCCGGGCCGTACAGGCTGCTGAACTACTGAAGCTGGCGATATCCTGCCAACGGCAACATAAACCTCGGCACGGAACGTTAATCAACGGCGGCACGTGCCCGCCACCCCGTCGTCGAATTCGACATGGAGCCGGTATTGCGGAAGCGGGGCGACTTTTATGACGCGGGGCATCATCGGATTTACTCCAGCGGCTCGCACAGCCAACCAGCATTCCTGTGGCCGGGCTTGACCCGGCCATCCACGCCTTCAAACGCCCGAAAGAAGACGTGGATACGCGGGAC
>CAVPFW010000011.1:0-202609 GCA_963703855.1 uncultured Alphaproteobacteria bacterium | reverse complement strand
TAATGCTGTCTTTACCGATGGTAAAGTTACGAGCTACACAGCACCGCCGTAAACTGTTTAGACCGAATGTTTCCTTCGGTATATGCCGGGACGGTCACGGACAGCGTACCCGAGAAGCTCGAAGATTCCCCCAATTGTCGTAAAATTGCAGCCGCCTTCTTTTGCGCATGGAGCCATTGACTGCTCGAACCATGAACGGCTGAAATCACCAGCTTGCATCAAGTGTACGGCTGCCTGTTCCCACTCTGAATTGGTGATGCCTTTTTCATAGGGATTGGTCGGCATCTTATGGTTCGGGATGGTGTATATGAATGCGTGCTCCCCCCGTCGGTTCCCCCATCTCTTGAAGATGAAGTCGGCCTTTGCTTGGGGCTTCGGGATTACCGTACCTGGCCTGACCGCGCGCTCGATGTCGGCCAAAACCGTCGTCATGCTTTGTGATCTCCCAAAAGGAAGGAGGCGGAATGCGCTCCGCTTTTCCGACCTACGCTCCGTGCTCAGGTGGCCGGGATAGTCATCACCCGGCGCTCGCGTTCCGCGGCGAAAGCCAAGCAGGCGCGGCTGTCGTCGCTGGTCAATTGCGGAAAATCGATCAGGATTTCCCGCTCGGTCATGCCGGAGGCAAGGTACGAGAGCACGTCCCCGACGGTGATGCGCGTTCTCCGCACACTCGGTTTCCCGAAGCGAATTTCGGGGTTGATTACGATCCGATCCCGATAATCCATCGTCTTGACGATAAGTGAACGACCAGGCGGAGGCAAGAACCCTGCGGTTTCGCAATCGAGATTTACGTCTGCTTGAAGAAGCGGGCGGCGTTGTCCCAGAGCAGCTTCTTTTGGGTTTCGGGCTTGAGGGTCTGCCAGGCGAGGATGTTGTCGATCGAGTTGGGGAACTGGCACTCCGAGTGCGGGTAGTCCGACGCGTACATCAGCACATCGTCGCCGAGGAAATGCGTGACATGGTTGAACATGTCCTCGCCTTCCTGGTGCTCGATGCTGCAGAAAAAGCGGCCGCCTGCGATGTATTCGCTGGGCTTGTGCTTCAACGGGGCGACGCCGCCGACATAGACCGCCTGCTCGTCCATGCGCCGCGCCCAGAACGGCAGCCAGCCAAACCCGCATTCGAGGACGGCCAGCCGCAGCCCCGGATACCGGTCCATGGCCCCGCCGCCGATAAAGGAGGCGACGAACCGCATCGCCCCCCAGGGATGCGAGGCCATGCGGCCGAGAAAGATGTTATCCCAGACGTCGCGGTAGCCCGGATAGTAGGGCGGGTTCCAGGTCGAGCTGTGGTGGGCGATCGGCAGCCCGTGATCCTCGGCGGCCCGCCAGATCGGGTCGAGGTCGGGATGGTCGGGCGGGATGTCCATGTGCAGCATCGGCTTGACCGCCACCGCCCAGATCGAGTTGCCCCACTCGCGGATCTCGTGCACGGCGGCGTCGACGTCGCGCGTCGAGGCCACGATCAACCCTTTCAGCCGGGTCGGGAACTGCCCGCAGAAATCCGCCATGTGGCGGTGATAGGCGCGGATCATCCCGACCTCGAACACGGTGTCGGGCAGGCCGAGGAGGCTCATCCACGAGCCGGGGATCAGAAAATGGACATCGGTCCCCTCGTCGTCCATGTCGGCGACCCGGTTCCGGGCCTCGTCATCCTGCACCCCCGGCCGCGGCGTCTTGCCGCCGCGCCATTGCGACTCCCGGCCGGTGAAGGTCTCGCGCGGCGCCTTCTCGCCGAGGACCCGGCGGTAGTATTTGGTCGCGACGCGATAGTTGTGGAGGCCGCCGGAACCGTCGGCCTCGGGTAAGATCGGCACGCGGTACGGCGCCAGTTCGGCGAGGCGCGGGCGAAAGCTCGGATCGACGTAGCGCTCCAGCACCTCGGCGGCGGGGTTGACATGGGTGTCGGCGTCGAAAACGCGAAAGCCGTTTTTCAAGTCGCTCCTCCCTTTCCGTGTCCCCCGGTTACCGTTCCACTTCCGCTACCCAGCCGTCGTTCCCGCGAAAGCGGAAATCCAGGAGTCAAGGCCCGTCGCCGGCCCTGGGCCCCCGCTTGCGCGGGGGCGACGGCTAAGGTGCCGAGATCGTCTGTCTTATTGCCGGTCGCACGACCTCAGGTCTGCTTGAAGAAGCGGTCGGCGTTGCCGGACAGGAGCTTTTTCTTGGTGTCGGGCTTCAGGCTCTGCCAGGCGAGGATGTTGTCGACCGAATCGGGGAATTGGCATTCCGAGTGCGGGTAGTCGGAGGCGTACATCAGCAGATCGTCGCCGAGGAACTGGGTGACATGGGCGAACATGTCCTCGCCCTCGTGGTGCTCGATGCTGCAGAAGAACCGGCCGCTCGCCATGTATTCGCTGGGCTTGTGCTTCAAGGGGGCGATGCCGCCGACATAGACCGCCTGCTCGTCGAGGCGCCTGGCCCAGAATGGCAGCCAGCCGAAGCCGCCTTCGAGCACGCCCATGCGCAACGGATAACGGTCGAACAGGCCGCCGCCGATGAACGAGCCGACAAAGCGCATCGCACCCCAGGGATGGGCGGCGGCGCGGCCGAGAAAGATGTTCTCCCACAAATCCTGGTAGCCGGGGTAATAGGGCGGGGTCCAGGTAAAGCTGTGATTGGCGATCGGCAGATCGTGGTCGGCCGCCGCCTGCCAGATCGGGTCGAGGTCGGGGTGGTCGGCCGGCACGTCCTTGGCCAGCAACGGCATGACCGCCACCGCCCATTTGGAATTGCCCCATTCGCGGATCTCGCGCACCGCCTCCGGCACGTCGCGCGACGAGGCGACGATCATGCTTTTGAGCCGGTCCGGGTAATCCGAGCAGAAATCCGCCATGTGGCGGTGATAGGCGCGGATGATGCCGGTTTCGAGCGACGCATCGTCGAGCCCGACGATGCTGAGCCACGAGGTCGGGATCAGGAAATGAACGTCGGTGCCCTCGTCGTCCATGTCCTTGACCCGGTTGCCGGGCTGGTCGTCCTGGATGCCGGGCCGCGGCTTTTTAGTCCCCATCCACAGCGTGTCGCGGCCGGTGAAGGTGTCGCGCGGCGCCTTCTCGCCCAGCACGCGACGGTAGTATTTGACGCCGACACGGTAATTGTGGAGCTCGCTCTTGCCTTCGACCGCCTGGCCGACCGGCAGGCGGTAGGGCGCCAATTCGGGGAGACGCTCGCGAAACCCCGGATCGACGTAGCGCTCCAGCACCTCGGCGGCCGGGTTGACGTGGGTGTCGGAATCATAGACGCGGTAGCCGTTTCTCATCCTGCCTCTCCTCCGTTCGGCGCTCGCCGGCGCGGCCTTTTCTGACCGCGCCATCATAGGGTCGCCGACGAGGCTTGTCGACCGTCCGCGCCCTCCGGCCCGCGTCTTCGGCTCAACGGGCCGAGCGGTCGGCGGCGAGGCGTATCTTCTTCGGCGCGCCGTTGGCGGCGAGATAGGTAGCCTTGTTGGTCTCGACGTTGAAGGCGAGGACATGGGCGCGGGTGTCGTATTGCGGCCGGGCCAGGATCCGCGCGCCCAATTCCAGGTGGTTGCCGATATCGAAAAATTCGATCGTGTTCCGGTGATACCGGTCGAGCTGCAAAAACGTATGGGTGCGCGAGGCGATCACCCGGCAGCCGAGCTCGAGCGCCTGCGAGATCGGGCCGGACGATGATTGGCCGACCTCGAGATAGGGAAAGACCACCGAATCGCAGATCGCCATGCCCGACAGAAAATCGCTATCGCTGGTCGCCCCCAGGAAATGGATGCGCTGCGACAAATCCTTGGGATGCTCGGTCAGCAGGTCGCGCATCGAGGCGTCGACGGCGACCGAGATCGTCGGCGTGCCGCGCGCCGGCTCGGCCCGCATGCGCTCGGCGACGCTGGTATCGACATAGCCGGCGTCGAACAGCGACGACACGACCGGATCGATCGACTGGTGCGGCTTGATTTCGTTCGGATGGACCCCGCCGAAGATCAGCAGATGGTAATCCTTGGGCAGGTGATGCAGCGCGCGGATGACGGTATCGAACCCTTTGTAACGCCCGAGAAACCCAAAAACTCCGACGAGCTTCGCATCCTTCGGCACTCGATCGAGCAGCGGGAATTTATCGCGCGACGCGCCGCGGCGGATATCGCCGGCCTCGTCTTCGCTGAGAAACGACAGCGGGTGATCGTAGACGCTGCGCAGCCCGTGGGCATATTTCATATGCCAAAGCTCGCGGCGGGTGTGGACGATGACGCCGACCGGCTTGAACCGCTGCGCGCGGCGCAGCCGGGCGGCGACCCCGGCCGACAACAGGCAGGTGCGATGATACTCGGCGCGCAGCGCGATTGCTTTGCCGATATTGAACCTGGAGATTTCCCGAAACCATTCCTTGAAGTCGAACGCTCGAGCTTCGAACACCGTGTGAAAGGTGACCGAAAGCCGTGGCGCCGCTCGTGCGATCCAGGTAAACCGACGGAAGATGTCGCGGACGGTGCGGCCCAGAGTGCCGTGCTCGAGCTGCAGGTTGACGCAGTCGAAGTCCCTGATTTCCCGGCAGATCTCTTGGATGTGGCGATCGGCGAACTTGCGCACTCGGGCGTGGGTGCCGCGCAGCAGATACTGGTTCAGATCGAACACCGTGACGTCGAAGACTTCGCCGAGCTGCTTTTCGAGGCTTCGCGTATAGGCGGCGATTCCGCACAGATCGCTGTAGGTCGAGACCACCGCGAGGCGCGGGCGGGACGCGCGAACGGCCGCGGCAAACGGCGGCGCGCTGACCGCGCCGACGGGAAAGAGCAAGGGCCCGGAGGATTCGAACTCGACGCTCGCCATGCTGTTTCTTGCTCCCACCGGCTGTCCCCGCACGGCCCGCGGCCTACAGGTGATCCCGCACCGACCGGATGGTCAGGCTGCCGATCGCCCAGGCGGCGAAGGCGATCAGAAACACGACGCCGAGCGAGCGCAGCCGGCGCGGATAGAGCGCCTCCTCGGGCAGGCTCGGTCGAACGAAATCGGCGATATAGATCTCTTGGCGGTCGGCGTTGATGCGCGCGCGGTCGAGCGCCTCCAGCGCATGCTGATAGGCGGTCTCGGCAAAACGCCGCTCGCCTTCGAGCTCTTCGTACGAGCCCATCTTGCGCGACAGAGCCTGCTTGCGCGTGGTTTCGGTGTCCGTCGCCTCGCCTTCGACGCCGCTTTGCTGCGCCCTCAGAGTTTCGATCCGCGCCTCCAGTATTTTGAGCGCGGGGGCGTCGTCGCGCATGTATTGCTTCAAGGTCGACAGGTCGGTGCCGGCGCGGACGAGCTCGTCGCGCAATCGGCCGGACAGCGCGGCGTTGGCGTCGGCCGCCTTGTGCGGATCAATCAGGCCCTCCTTGTCGCGGTAGTCGCGCAGCCGCGCGAGAGCCGCCGTCAGGCGCCGCTCGGCCTGCTGCACCTCTCGTTCGGAATTGCGCAGGCTGTCATGCCGGGCCCGCGCCGACAGACCGTTCACCAGGCGCTCGGATGAAGCGAGGATGGCTTGCGCCAGCGCCAGCGCATCGCGCGCCGCGAACGCGCGGGCGCGCACGACGATCGTCCCGTTGGTGGCGTCGAAGAACGCGTCGACCTGAGCCCGCCAATAAGCGACCAGCTCTTCGATCGGCACCGGCAGATGCAGCCGGGCGAGCCAATCGCCCGCAGGAGCCGAAAACATTCGCCGCAGATCGAGCGTCTTGTCGAGATCGTCCACGATCGCGCGGCTGGCGATGTATTGGACGACCACATATGAATCGAGCCCGATCTGCAGCGGCGCGGAACCCGGTTGCAGCAAGGTGCCGGGATCGGCGCGCATGGGTTCGGCCGAGCGCAGGCCAAAACGGAATTCGGCCACATATTGATCGGCGGCCACCAGGAAGTAATACGCCGCGGCGGCGGCGACCGGCAGCACCACGACCAGCAGGAAGGAGACCCAAGCGAGCGGGACGATACGGCGCCGCTCGGCGGCGTTGCCGATCGAACGGCGCTCACGGAACAGCGCGATTTCGCCGGCATCGCCGCGCACCGGCAGGTTGGCGACGCTCGCCAGGGCGATCGGCGCCGCGGCGCGATCCGCGGTCGCGGCGTCGCGCCGGGGCGCGCGCGCGGCCAGCGCGGTCTGCCTCATCAGGCGGTTTCCTGAAGCATGCGATGATGCTGCCTCAGCGCGGCGCCGACATCGTCGTAGAGCGACAGAGCGCCGTCGGCGAGGATCGCGCCGCGATCGCAATACTGGCGGATCGTCTGCGGGTTATGAGTGACCAGGATGATGTCGGAATGCGCCATCCGGGCGCGGAACGCCTCGGCGCATTTGCGGCGGAAGCGTTGATCGCCGATCTCGGTCACCTCGTCGATCAGGTAGACATCGAAATCGATGGCGAGACAGGCGGCGAAGGCGAGCCGCGCGCGCATCCCGGCCGAGTAGGTGTTGACCGGCATGTCGAAATATTCGCCGAGCTCGGCGAATTCCTCGACCCAGCCGACCATCGCGCGTATCCGGGCGCCGTAGATGCGGGCGACGAACGCGGCATTCTCGCGGCCGGAGAGGGCGCCGTGAAAGGTGCCGCCAAAGCCCAGCGGAAACGACACCCGGGCATAGCGCCGCACGATTTCGCGATCGGGCAGCTCGGAGCCGGCGAGCAGCCGGATCAACGTCGACTTGCCGGCGCCGTTGACCCCGAGAATGCCGAAATTATGCCCCGACTCGAAGGTGGCGCTGGCGTTGTCGAGAACCACCCGGCGCCCGCTGCGGGTGCGATAGGCCTTGGCCACATGCTCGAGCCTGATCACAGCGGCTCGTGGAGGCGGCGGCGCAGGCCGCGCTCGAGCCCCAATCCCACCAGCAGGCTCAGGATGGCGACGGCCGCGAGATAGGAGCGATCGAGCCAGTGCGGTTGGTAGTCGGTGAAAAAGCTCGCGCGAAACCAGTCGACGGCGTGCAATACCGGGTTCCAGGCGAGGATGTCGCGGATCCAGTCCGGCATCATGCCCGGCACGTAAAAGATCCCCGAGCAGAAATACAGGATGCGGGTCAGCTGCGCCCAGATCTTGTCCCAGGATTTGAAAAAGGCGTTGATGACCGCATTGATAAAGCCGCAGCCGCAGCCCAGCAGCCAGACCGTGGCGATCGCTCCCGACACGCCGACAAAATCATTCGGCAGCACGGCTTGCCCGAGCGCGCCGAAACCCGCCAGCAGGATGACGGCCACCAGCAGGTCGGTCACCAGCTCGACCAGGCCTCGCGCCAGGATCACGTCGAAGGTGCTGACCAGCGGCAGCTGCAGCAGCGACCCGTTGGCACTGACCGCAAACGTCATGCTGCTGCTGGTGTGAACGAACAGATGGTAGGGGATGATACCGGTGTAATAGAATATGAAGAACTGCGTGCCGATCGGCGGCCGGCCGTGCATCAATACAGCGAATACCAGGGACAGCATCAGGATGTGAAGGATCGGCTCCAGCAAAGCCCAGCCATATCCGAGGGTCGAGTCGCCGAACCGGGTGCGGGTCTCGCGGATGATCAGGGCGTGGACGACCCGCCACTGGGTGCGCAGCGCCGCGAAGAAATCCGGCTGCGGGCGCAATGCGCGCGGCGGCCGCGAGCGGCGCTCGCCGACAACGAGGTAGTCGCCGTCGAGAATTTCGAGCCGGCGGTTCAGCACCTGCAGCACCGCCTGGGCGTATTCCTCATTGTCGGGCGCGGCACGGATCAATTCGCCGCCGACCGCCAGGGCCTCGCGAAACCGGCCGCTGTCGAAATACACCGTCAGCTGCGAGCGCCTGGCCGCCTGGTTCTCCGGATCGAGCGCAGCGGCTCGATCGAACGCCTCCGCCGCCTCGTCGAAACGGCTGAGGCGATAGAGCAGGTTGCCGCGGTGCACATGATATTCGGCCGTCGCCGGAGCAAGCCTCAGTGCCCGATCGATCGCGTCCAGAGCATCCTCCGGCCGGCCGCGCAGCATCTGCGCCGCCGATAGCTGGCGACAGGCGGCGGCGTCCTGCGGCTCGACGGCCAGGGCGGCGGTCACGATCTCGGCCGCCTCGTCGAACCGGTTCGAGCGCAGCAGCAGCTCCGCGGCATGGAGCGCGGTCCCCCGATCGGCCGGCGCCAGGGCATGGGCGCGCAACGCCAGCGCGACGGCGTTTTCCGCTTCGTCGAGGGCGAACGCCGCCGCCGACAGGTGGCGCAGGACGGCCGCATCGTCGGGCTCGATCTCGGCGGCATTGGTCAGGTAGCCGAGCGCGTCGGCGTGCCGACCGGCCGATGCGAGAAGACAGCCGGTATGAACCGCAAACTCGAACGAGCCCGGCTCGATCTCGCACGCCCGCTCGGCGTGCACGATCGCGCGATCGATCTCACCGGCGACAGCAAGGGAGCCGCTCGCGTGACGATGTCCGGCCGCCCATCCGGGACGGCACTGCAGCAGCCGCTCGTAGGCCTCCGCCGCATTCTGGTGCTGCTCGCAATTGCTGAACAGCCACGCACAGAAATCCGCGATCGGCTCGTGCCCGGGGCGCAAGTCGAAGGCGGCGCGGGCGCAGTCGACAGCCGCATTGCGGTCCCCGCGATAGAAGAATTTTTCGCCCAATCGGCAATAGAGCGTGGCCCGATCGTCATCGGGGAGCTCGCGATCGGCGAGCTGGCGACCGCAGCTTTCGAGCTCGCCGGCGGCCAGCGCCCGACGGAATACCGACGTCGCGGCCGGGTCGGTCGGTGACTCGCAGGCGTCGCTCAATGATGCGGTCATCTCGATCCGGCGGGCGTCCGAGTTAATTATGCGCGGTTCGACGGCCCATGGAGCGGATCGGAGATGCGACCGCGCGCGGCGCTTCCGAAGCTCGCCGACCGCCGATCGCCTGAGCCAAAGGTTCGCGTCAGGCGAGTATCGGGTGCGACCGTCATAAATACGTCTAAGCGCCGTCACCGCCGCGTCAAAAGTCAGTGCTTTCAGCGACCTGTTCGCCGGCGCCGGCGGCTGTGCCAGACCGCTTTACCGAGGCACCGGGCGAGGTTAGGCTTCGGCAGCAGATCGATGCCGGATGCCGGCAAGAATTCAGGAGAATACCATGGACCCGGTGCGCTCGAACAACGGCCCCCGCTACAAGCACCTCGCCGAGGAAGCCGCACCCTACGACACGATCACCGTCGACAAGCTGACCCCGATCATCGGCGGCGAGATCGGCGGCGTCGATCTCGGCAAGCCGCTCGGCAACCGCACCCTCGACGAGATCCACCGCGCGCTCGCCGAGAACCTGGTGATCTTTTTCCGCGACCAGCATCTGAGCCAGGACCAGCACCTGGCCTTCGGCCGGCGGTTCGGCGATCTGCACCTCCATCCGGCCGCACCCCACGAGCCGGGGAAGCCCGAATTGATGATCATCCACGCCGACAGGGATTCGCCGCGCGCCAATGGCGAGGGCTGGCACAGCGACGTGTCGTGCGACCTCGAGCCGCCGATGGGCAGCATTCTCTACATCAGAAAGTGCCCGCCGCGCGGCGGCGACACCCTGTTCGCCAGCATGTATGCGGCCTACGAGGCCTTGTCGGACCGGATGAAGAGCTATCTCGGCGGCCTCGTCGCGATCCATGACGGCGAACATTATCGCGGGCAATACGCCAATTACGGCGTCGCCGACAAGGAGAGCTATCCCCGCGCCGAGCACCCGGTCGTGCGCACGCACCCGGTCACCGGCAAAAAGGCGCTTTACGTGAACAAGGGGTTCACTCGCCGCATCCTCGGGATCCCGCGCGACGAGAGCGAGGGCATATTGCGCTATCTTTACGAGCACATGGCGAACCCGCTGTTCCAGTGCCGCTTCCGCTGGCAGGAAAATTCGATCGCCTTCTGGGACAACCGCTGCGTCCAGCACCACGCGATGTGGGACTACTGGCCGCACACCCGTTCCGGCAACCGGGTCACCGTCAAGGGCGACCGGCCGGTCTGAGGCCCTACTCGCTCATCAGCTGCTGCTTTGCCTGCTCGGCGAAGTGCTCGAGCTCGAAGGCGATGCGGGCCGGGGTGATGCCCGGGTCCTTGGCGGCGAGGTCGGCGAACAGCTTGTCGACCACCCGCTGATCGCCACCCGCCTGGAATTGGGCGGCGACCACGTCCTTGGCATAGGATTCGGCGGCATCCGCGGTGAGGCCGAGACGCTGCGCCGCCCACTGCCCGAGCATCCGGTTGCGCCGCGCGGTGGCCTTGAAGCGCAACTCCTCGTCGTGCTTGAACCGGGCTTCGAACTCCCTCTCGCGGTCGGCAAAGGTGGCCATGGTCCCTCTCATCCCTGGAATGCGGCGTGACGCGGTCTTGACCCTGTGCGATATGGCGCGGCGATTTTAACGCGGCAAGCCGGCAATGCCGCAGGCTGCCGGGAATGTCTGAAAATGCCGGCAACACCAGAGGATGAATGTGCACCGTGGTGATCCTGCGCCGGCCCGACCATCGCTGGCCGGTGCTGATCGGCGCCAATCGCGACGAGATGGTCGACCGGCCGTGGCGGGCGCCCGGGCGGCACTGGCCCGACCGGCCGGAGGTGGTCGCCGGGCTCGATGTGCTCGCCGGCGGGTCGTGGCTCGGGATCAATGATTGGGGCGTCGCCGCGGCGGTGCTGAACCGCACCGGCTCGCTGGGGCCGGCACCCGGCCTGCGGTCGCGCGGCGAGCTGGTGCTCGAAGCGCTCGACCACGCCGACGCGGTCGCCGCCGCCGCGGCGTTGTCATACCTCGACCCCGATTCCTACCGCACCTTCAACCTGATTATCGCCGACGAGCGCGACGGGTTCTGGCTGCGCCATGCCGGCGGAGCGCGCATCGAGGTCCACCCGCTGAAGGACGGGGTGTCCCTGATCGCGGCCGGCGATGTCGACGATCTCGGCACACGGCGGCTGGAATTGGCGATGCCGGCCTTCCGCGAGTGGCCCGCGCCGGACCCCGACCGCGACGATTGGGCCGCATGGCAGGAGCTGCTGGGCAGCACCCGCGCCCCGCCCGGCGAGCCGGCGACTGCCGCGATGCGCTTTCGCAGCGACGGTTACGGCACCGTGTCGAGTGCGCTGATCGCGCTTCCGGCCCGCAGCGGGCCTGATCGCCGGGCACATTTTCGCTTTGCCGGATGGGAGCCAGAGGCGACCCCGTGGCAGGATGTGAGCCTCGGGTAAGCGCGAGCGGGCCGGCATTGTTCGCCCGGCTCGGCCCCGCTATATCGAAGGCCGAGCAATTGCGGCGGCGGCAATCACGATGAAAGCGCGCGTGCGCGTCACCCTCAAACCCGGCGTGCTCGACCCGCAGGGCAAGGCGATCGGCAACGCCCTGGCTGCCTTGGGTTTCGCCGGCGTCGGCGAGGTGCGCCAGGGCAAGCTGATCGAGCTCGATCTCGTCGAAACCGATCCGGCGCTCGCCCGCGCCCGGGTCGAGGCGATGTGCAGGCAGCTGCTCGCCAACCCGGTCATCGAAGACTACGCGATCGAGATCACGGAGATTGCGCCCCCTCGCGCCCCGGCGCCTCTCTAGCCAGGATCTCCATGAGCTTTTTGCCGAGCGTCGGCGCTCGATAGGGCTTGGCAATGAACGAGAATTCACGACGCGCCGAGAGCGCTACCGGCTCGATGCCGGCATAGCCGGAGGTCAGCAGGATCTTCACATCGGGGTAGGTTCGGCGCGCCGCCCGGGCCAGGTCGATGCCGCTCATGCCGGCCGGCATGATGACGTCGGTGAACAGCAGATCGACGGCGTCGTCGTGACGCAAGACGGCCAGCGCCTCCGGGCCGGATTCTGCGACCAATGTCCGATAACCCAGATCCGACAGCATCGCGACGACCATTTCGCGGACATCGGGATCGTCCTCGACGACGAGGATCGTGGCGCCGCCGGGTACCGCATTCGAGACGCGATCCCCCGCTTCCTCTTCGACCGGGCGGCCGTCCTTCCGCGGCAGGTAGATGCGGACCGTGGTGCCGACGCCCATTTTGCTCTCGATCTGCGCGGCGCCGCCCGATTGCTTGGCGAAGCCGTAAACCTGGCTCAGGCCGAGCCCGGTGCCCTTGCCGACATCCTTTGTCGTGTAGAACGGCTCGAACGCCCGCGTCAGCACCTCGCCGCTCATCCCGCAACCGGCGTCGCTGACCGACACGACGACGTACTCGCCGGCACTCAGATCGATTCCGCCGCCGGCGGTGACGTTTTCGCTGACGACCGTCAGCCGGCCCGACTGCTTCATCGCGTCGCGGGCATTGGCGGCAAGGTTGAGGATCGCGGCTTCGAACTGGGCCGGATCGATATGGCAAGTCCAGATCTGGGGTTGCAGCCGCAGCTCGATCTCGATGTCCTCGCCGAGCGTCTTCTGGCAAAGGAGCAAGGTCTCGCCCAGGATTTCGTTGACGTCGACGATCTGCGGCCGGATCTCCTGGCGGCGCGAGAACGCGAGCAGCTGCTGCGTCAGCCGCGCTCCGCGCCCGGCCGCGCGCAGGGCCGCGTCGGCATAGCGGCTAGCCGAGCCGTGCTGGGGCAATACCGCTTCCAGCAATTCTAGATTGCCGACGATCGCGGTCAAAAGATTGTTGAAATCGTGGGCGACACCGCCGGTCAGCTGACCAAGGGTTTCCATCCTCTGCGCCTGACGGAGCTGCTCTTCGGCGGCCTTCCTCTCGGTCAGGTCGCGCGTGATCTTGGCAAAGCCGATCAACCGGCCGGTCTCGTCGTGGATCGCATCGATCACGACGTTCGCCCAGAACTTTGTGCCGCCCTTGCGTACCCGCCAGCCCTCGGCCTCGTACTTGCCGGTCTGGCGCGCCGTTTCCAGAGCTCTCTCCGGCACCCCGGCCTGCTGATCCTCGTCGGCATAAAAACGCGAGAAATGCCCGCCGACGATCTCCTCGGCGGCATAGCCTTTGATGCGCTCGGCGCCTAGAATTCCAGTTGGTGACGAAGCCGTCGGGGTCGAGCATGAAGATGGCGTAGTCGGTCACTCCCTGAACCAGCATCCTGAACCGCTCTTCGGTGCTCCGCAGCCTGGCGAAGGCTTCGGCCACCTCCCGCGTGCGCTCCTCGACGCGCTCCTCGAGCTTGTCGTTGAGCTGCCGTTGCGCCTCCTCGGCTGCCTTGCGGTCGCTGATATCGACCAGCATGTTTACGCCGCCGATCAGCGTGCCGGACGCATCGTGCAGCGGGGTCGGGAACGGGATGAAATGGACGCGCGAGCCGTCCGGCCGTTCCGCGATCGCCTCGACGCCGCGGACCGGCCTGTCTTCCTTCAGGGCGATCGCCATCGGGCATTCGTCATGCCGCATCGGCGTCCCGTCCGGCCAGTACAAACGCCGGCTGACGCACCAATGATCGCTGCCCAATTCCGGTCTGCGCCCGGAGAACTCGACCGCGGCCTGGTTGTAAAACGTCAGGCGGCCCCGTGCATCGGTCGTGTATACGGCGGCCGGCAATGCTTCGAGGAGCTGTCGAAATCTCCAATCGAACGACGAGTAATCGACCGCCGGGGATGGTGCACGGTCCTCGAGAAAATCCAACGCCACACCCTTCCAAACGGGGGCCGAGAACTAGGCGCGGAGCAAAGACCAACAGACCTGCCGGGTCAAGGCAATGTGCCGCCTGAGATTAACCACGGGGAGACGCCCGGGTTCCCGCAATCGCCTTGAATGGCATCGCCGGGCGGGCATATTTGCCACAGAGCGTATCTGCCGCGGGGCGTATTTGCTGCCCACTTCGCCGAGGAAGCGAGAAAGCAAGATGAGAGCCGTCGTCGTGATCTTCCCGGGCTCCAACCGCGAGCGCGATTTGTGCATGGCGCTGCAGCGGGCGACCGGGCATGAGCCCGCCCGCATCTGGCATCGCGACGCAACCCTGCCGCAAGCCGATCTGATCGTGCTGCCCGGAGGATTTGCCTATGGCGACTATCTGCGCTGCGGGGCGATGGCGGCGCATTCGCCGATCATGCGCGCCGTGCGCGAGCGGGCGGAAACCGGTACGCCGGTTCTAGGGATCTGTAACGGTTTCCAGATCCTGGCCGAGGCCGGGATGCTGCCGGGTGCGCTGCTGCCAAACCGCTCGCTGCGCTTTATCTGCCGCGATATCCATCTGCGCGTCGAGAACAGCCAGACGCTCTTCACCTGCGGCTACCAATCCGGGCAGACGATCCGCGTGCCGCTCGCCCATCACGACGGCAACTACACCGCCGACCCCGAGACGCTCGACCGGCTCGAAGGCGAGGGGCTGGTAGCGTTCCGTTACTGCAGCGCCGACGGCAGCCTCGACGATTCGGCGAATTTCAACGGCTCGGCCCGCGCCATCGCCGGCATCTTCAACGACAGCCGCACCATCCTCGGCCTGATGCCGCATCCCGAAAACGCCACCGACCCGCTCTTGGGCGGCACCGACGGGCAGGCCTTTTTCGAAGGGCTCGCAGGCGCGCTCCATTAAGGTCATGTCGCCGCTCGCCGAGATTTCTCCTTCTCCCCCTGCTTGCGGGGGGAGAGGGCAGGGTGAGGCGGGTGCTGGCAGCGCGATCTTTGCCGATTTTGCTATTGTACTGCCACCGGGCAAGTTCTCCTCGGTTGTCCCGGCCCCCCTCACCCCAACCCTCTCCCCCCGGGCGGCGGGGGGAGAGGGAGAATGCGGCTGTAGCCGTCTCGAATCATGACCACCGGCAACGACGTCACCCCGGCTCTGGCCGCCGAGCACGGGCTGACGGAACAAGAATTCGAGCGCGCCTGCGCCATCCTCGGCCGCACCCCGAACCTGACCGAGCTCGGCATCTTTTCGGTCATGTGGAGCGAGCATTGCTCGTACAAATCGTCGAAAATCTGGCTCAAGACCTTGCCCACGACGGGCCCGCGCGTGATCTGCGGCCCGGGCGAAAATGCCGGGGTCGTCGATATCGGCGACGGCGACGCGGTCGTCTTCAAGATCGAGAGCCACAACCACCCCTCGTTCATCGAGCCCTATCAGGGAGCGGCGACCGGGGTCGGCGGCATCCTGCGCGATGTGTTCACGATGGGGGCGCGGCCGGTGGCGATCCTCGATTCATTGCGCTTCGGCAATCCGGACCATCCGCGCACCCGGCATCTCGTCGCCGGCGTCGTCGCCGGGATCGGCGGCTACGGCAATTGCGTCGGCGTGCCGACGGTCGGCGGCGAATGCGAGTTCCACCATTCCTATGACGGCAACATCCTGGTCAACGCGATGTGCGTCGGGCTCGCCCGCGCCGACCGGATCTTTTATTCGGCCGCGGCGGGGCCGGGGAACGCAGTTGTCTATGTCGGCGCCAAGACCGGGCGCGACGGCATTCATGGCGCCACGATGGCCTCAGCCGAGTTTGGCGGCGACACCGGCGAAAAGCGGCCGACAGTGCAGGTCGGCGACCCGTTCACCGAGAAATTGCTGATCGAGGCCTGCCTCGAATTGATGCAGGGCGACGCCATCGTCGCGATCCAGGACATGGGCGCCGCCGGGCTCACCTCGTCCGCGGTCGAGATGGCGGGCAAAGGGGGGCTCGGCATCGAGCTCGACCTCGACCTCGTGCCGGCGCGCGAGACCGGCATGACCCCTTACGAGATCATGCTGAGCGAGAGCCAGGAGCGGATGTTGATGGTATTGCGCCCGGGCGGCGAGACCGAGGCGCGGCGGATCTTCGAGAAATGGGAGCTCGACTTCGCGGTGATCGGCCGGGTCACCGACACTGGGCATCTGGTGCTGCGGATGAATGGCGGGATCGCCGCCGACATCCCGGTCGGGCCGCTGGTAACCGAGGCGCCGGTGTACGAGCGGCCGTGGCGGTGCCCCGACCCCGAGCCGGAAATCGACCCGGCCTCCTTGCCCGACCGCGACCCGCTCGAGTGCCTCGAACATCTGATCGGCTCGCCGGCGCTCGCCTCGAAGCGCTGGATCTGGGAGCAGTACGACCAGCTCGTCATGGGCAACACGGTAAAGCGCCCGGGCGGCGACGCCGCGGTGATCCGGGTCGGCGAGAACAAGGCGCTGGCCTTGGCGACCGACTCCACGCCGCGCTATTGCCGGGCCGACCCGGCGCGCGGCGGGGCGCAGGCCGTCGCCGAGAGCTGGCGCAACCTGACCGCGGTCGGCGCCCTCCCCTTGGCGCTGACCGACAATTTGAATTTCGGCAACCCCGAGCGGCCCGAGATCATGGGCCAGCTCGTCGGGGCGATCGAAGGCATCCGCGCGGCCTGCCTCGCCCTCGACTACCCGGTGGTGTCGGGCAACGTGTCGCTCTACAACGAGACCAGCGGCACTGCGATCCTGCCGACCCCGGTGATCGGCGGCGTCGGGCTGATCGGCGATGCGCGCGACGCGATCGACTTGGCGCTGAAACGCGATGGCGACGCGCTGATCCTGATCGGCGAGACGCAGGGTCATCTCGGCGCGTCGCTCTATCTGCGCGAGATCGAAGGCCGCGAAGCGGGCCCGCCGCCGCCGGTCGACCTCGCCGCCGAGCGGCGCAACGGCGATTTCGTGCGCGCCCAGATCGGCGCCAGGCGGGCCGTCGCCTGCCATGACCTGGCGGATGGCGGGCTGCTCGTCGCGATCGCCGAGATGGCGATGACCGGCGGCCGCGGTGTCGCGCTCGATCCCTCGGCGGATCTGCCGCGCCACGCCTGGCTCTTCGGCGAAGACCAGGCGCGCTATCTGATCGAGACCGCCGAGCCCGACGCGATGCTGGAGGCCGCGCGCGCCGCCGGGGTGGCCGCGCGCGTCATCGGCATGGTCGCAGGGGTTGCGTTGACACTCTCCGGCGCTGGTGCCATATCCGTTAACGCGCTGAAGGCCGCGAACGAGGCTTGGTTGCCGGGCTATATGGACCAGGCGTGAGCGAGGGAACCGGGCGATGGCGATGGATGCGGCGATGATCGAGCGGCTGATCAAGGAGAGCCTGCCCGACGCGGAGGTCTCGATCGAAGATTTGCGCGGCGACGGCGACCATTACGCGGCCCATGTCGTCTCCGGCGCCTTTCGCGGCAAGACCCGGGTCCAGCAGCATCAGATGGTGTACCAAGCCTTGCGCGGCCGAATGGGCAACGAGCTTCATGCGCTCGCCCTGCAAACCGGCGCCCCCGAGGACTGAGCAAGACACCGTGAGTAATCATGGCCGGCAATCAGGTATTGCGTGCCGCTCATGCCTATCCGCCCACCGTCACCCCCGCGGAAGCGGGGGTCCAGGGCAATCGGTGAGGCCCTTCGGCCCTGGGTTCCCGCTTTCGCGGAAATGACGATTCACAGGTGAAACCGAGGAACAAGACAATGGACAACACGGTTCAAGAACGCATCCGCCACGAGATCACCGAGACGCCGGTCGTGCTTTTCATGAAGGGCTCGCCGGTGTTTCCGCAATGCGGGTTCTCTGCAGCGGTGGTGCAGATCCTGAGCCATCTCGGGGTCAAGTTCAAAGGCGTCGATGTGCTCGCTGACCCGCAGATCCGTCAAGAGATCAAAGAGTTCTCAAGTTGGCCGACGATCCCGCAGCTCTATGTCAAGGGCGAGTTCATCGGCGGCTGCGACATCATCCGCGAGATGTACGAAACCGGCGAGTTGCAGCAAGTGCTCGAGCAGAAGGGCGTCCCGGTCCGCGCCTGAGCTGCCCGCGGCTCACTCCGCGGCATCGGCGGCGGGGCTCAACCGCGCCGGGTCGAGCCTGAAGATCAGCGGAAAGAATGGGTGGCGCAGCGGCAGGTGCCGCGCTCCCGCCTCGGACACGCACCACAGCCGCCCGGCCCGGTCGAAGGCGATGCCCTCGATGCCGCCGGGGGCGGCGTAGCGCCGTTCGAGATGTCCGGTGACGGCGTCGAGCTTTTCGAGAACGCCCCAGCCGAGTTCGCTGCGCGAGATCCACAGCGTGCCCGACGGTCCGATGGCGCCGCCCTGAGCGTAGCTGAGAACCGGCACGACGGCAGAAGCCGCCGCCGCGCTGAGGACTGCGCCGTCGTTCAGCGATTTGAGAGCGGCAAGGCCGTATTTGAGGATCTTGCCGGGTCGGGTTTCTTGATAATCGCCGATCCCGATCTCGCCTTCGCCCGAGACCGCAAAGGCACCCTTGACCCCGCGGCCGAGCCGGGAAACGCGGAATTTCGGCGCGGGCTCGGCAAACGCACGGGCGATATCGACCTCGAACAAATTATGCGTGTCGGCGATGAACAGCTTTCCTGCGCCGCCATAGGCAAGGCCTCCGGCGTGGCCGCAGGGCGACGGAACGTCGAAATGGCCGGTTTCCCGTCCGGTCTCCGGATCGACGCGAAAGACCCGGCACGGACCGCGGCTCACCCACGATCCGTCGCTCCGGTAGGCCGACACGAACAGGCTGCCCTCGGCGATGGCCAACCCCTGCGGGTCCCAGCCGGCGTCCAGTCCCGGCATCCAGATAAGCCGATCGATCGCCGCCAGGCTCGGGACCTCGCTGATCGATGCCGGGCCGTAGCTCGGTCTGTCGCCGAGGATTGCGCGATTGGTCGCGTCGAGCTGGCGAGAGCCCAGCGAGATCCCGCAGGCTCCGATCACCGCGAGGGCGGCGAAGACCCGCCCCGCCCGCATCATCGATTCGATCGTCGGAATCTCGGCCCCCAACCGCATTCGCTCGGCACAATATCCTTGCCGCGGCTAAAATACGCGACGGACCGGCGGCGCCGGTCCGAGGATCACCGGCCGATGATCACTGCATCGTGACGAAATACGACAGGCGCCTTGGGCATGGGCGTGTGTCGGTCGAGGCGGCGACCGCCTGGATCGACGGCGCGACCGACAGCCTCGAAACCGAGCAGGTCGCGCTGAACCAGGCGTCGGGACGCGTGCTCGGGGCGGAGATCCGCGCCGCCGGCGCGATCCCGTCCCACGATTGCGCGGCGATCGACGGTTTTGCCGTGCGTGCGGAAGCGAGTGTCGGCGCCGGTGCCTACAACCCGCTGGCGGTGCCGTTGATTTCGATATCGGCAGGGCAAGCATTGCCTGCGGGGATGGACGGGGTGGTGCCGCTCGATCACGGAGAACCGGATGGTGCCGGCCGTCTTGTCCTGGTCGATCCCGTTTCACCCGGCGCCAATGTCGACCGGCAGGGTGCTGTGTCCATTGCCGGCGGGCTGCTGATCGCGGCCGGGACGCGGCTGAAGCCGCATCACATCGGGCTGCTGGCGGTCGCCGGCTTCGGGCATGCGCCGCTCATTCGCCGCCCGCGTGTCCGCATCGCGATCGCCGCGGCGGCGCCATCCGACGGGGCAGTGGGCGCTGACGGGCCGATGGTCCGCGCCGCGGCCGAGCGCGACGGCGGGGTCGTGGCCGTGTCGCGGCTCGCCGACGCATGCGCTGAGCCGGCCGACATCGTTCTCGTCATCGGCGGCGCCGGGACGGTTCGCGGGGACAACTCGGCTGCGGCGCTGGCCGCGGCAGGCACCCTCGACCTCGACGGCGTGGCGCTGGTTCCGGGCGAGACTACCGGGTTCGGCCATACCGCCGCCGGGGTCCCGGTGGTCCTGCTGCCGGGCGCGCCGGCGGCGCGCCTGTGGAGCTACGAGCTGTTCGCCGGGCGCGCCATTCGCCGCCTCGGCGGACGCGACCCGGGGATCCCCTATTCCCCGTGCACCGTGACGACCGCGCGCAAGATCGTCTCGACGATCGGAACGACCGAGATCTGCCCCATCCGGCGCAGGCCCGACGGCCGCGCGGAGCCGATGGCACCCTTCGCCGAGATCGGGCTGATGGCCGCTGCCGGGGCCGACGGCTTTATGATCGTCCCCGAGGCGAGCGAGGGTTACCCGGAAGGAGCGCAAGTGACCGTCTATCTCTACGACGAGCGCTGAACCGCGCGCGGAGCCGACATCATGAACGATATCCCCGCGACCCTTCGCAGCCTGGCGCGCCAGGAGCAGTTTCTCGAAGTCGTCGGCCGCGACGAGGCCGAACGCCGCTTTCGCCATCACCTCGACCTGCACCCGCTGGGCCGCGAGCCGATGGCGCTGCCGCAGGCGCTGGGCCGAGTGTTGGCGAGCACGGTTGTTGCCGAGGTCGACGTTCCCGGCTTCGACCGCGCCAGTGTCGACGGGTTCGCGCTGCGTGCGGCCGATACCGTCGGCGCCAGCGAGCGCGCGCCGCGCCGGTTGACCCTCGTTCCCGAAATCCTGACCCCGGGCAAAGTGCCGCAGTTTGCGCTCGGCCCCGGCGCGGCGGCATTGATCGCCACCGGCGGGATGGCGCCGCGCGGCGCCGACGCCGTCGTCATGGTCGAGCACACCGAGGCAGTCGACCAAGGCGGCGCGACTGCGATCGAAATCCGCCGGCCCGTTTCCGCCGGCCAGTTCATCGCTTTCGCCGGCAGCGATCTCGCGCGCGGCGAGACCGTTTTGCGCGCCGGGCAGGTGCTGACCTCGCGCGAGATCGGCATGCTGGCCGCGGTCGGCTGCGCCATCGTCGAGGTCTGGCGCCGGCCGCGAGTCGCCATCGTATCGACCGGCGACGAGATCATCGCCCCCGGCGAGCCGATGCGGCCCGGCGCGGTCTATGATTCGAACGCCGCGATCCTCGCCGCCGCGGTCGAGGAAGCGGGCGGCGTCCCTTGCGCGCTCGGCATCGGCGCCGACGACGACGCGGTGCTGACCCGCCTCGTCGAGGAGGGGCTCGCATCCTGCGACATCGTGGTCTTGTCCGGCGGCACCTCGAAGGGTGCGGGCGACCTATGTTACCGCGCGGTCGCCCGCTTCGGCGATCCCGGCATCGTCGTGCACGGCGTTGCCCTGAAGCCGGGCAAGCCGCTGTGCCTGGCGGTGACCGGCGGCAAGCCGATTGTGGTATTGCCGGGCTTTCCGACCTCGGCGATCTTCACCTTTCACGAATTCGTCGCACCGGTGATCCGCGCCTTCGCCGGGCTTCGCGCGACGGCGGACGACCGGGTTGCTGCGATGTTGCCGCTGCGCGTTTCGTCCGAGCGCGGCCGCACCGAGTATCTGATGGTTTCGCTCACTGCCGGCCCGGACGGCACCCTTGCGGCCTACCCCAACGCCAAGGGCTCGGGTGCGGTAACCGCGTTCAGCCAGGCCGACGGGTTTATCATGATCGGCCCGCAGGTCGAGACGGTGGCTGCCGGGACCCCGGTCGAGGTGCAGCTGATCGGCCATGCCCGGCTTGCCGATCTGGTCATCATCGGCAGCCACTGCGTCGGGCTCGACCTCCTGATCGACCGGCTGCACGGGCAAGGGATTTCGGTCAAGGCGCTCAATGTCGGCAGCATGGGCGGGCTCGCCGCGGCCAAGCGCGGCGAGTGCGATGTCGCCGCTATTCATCTGATGGATCCGGAGACCGGCGAATACAACCGGCCGTTCCTGACCCCGGCGCTGGAGCTGGTGCCCGGCTATCGCCGCCTGCAAGGGGTCGTCCATCGCCAGGGCGATCCGCGCTTCGAGGGTCGTTCGGTCGAAGGCGCGATCGCCGCGGCGCTGTCCGCTCCCGATTGCCTGATGGTCAACCGCAATGCCGGCAGCGGCACCCGCATCCTGACCGACCGGCTGCTGAACGGCGCCAAGCCGCCCGGCTATTGGTCGCAGCCCAAATCGCATAATGCCGTTGCGGTCGCGGTGGCGCAGAACCGCGCCGATTGGGGAATGGCGATCGAAACCGTGGCGCGTCAGTACGGGCTCGGCTTTATCCCGGCACAGGATGAGCACTATGACTTCGTCGTGCCCAGGCCTCGGCTCGAACGGCCGGCCGTCCTGCGCTTTCGCGAATTGCTCGTGGACCCCGCGATACGCCATGCGCTGGGCGCGCTCGGCTTTCGGATGTGATCCTTCCCCCATTCCGCGAATTACTTGATTCCTTGTGCGCGCGATCGTTAAAATCGGGTCGTTTTTTCGCTCTCCTGTTAAGAATTATAGTGATTTCTGCATCCGACCTCGGGTTCTATGAGCGCCGTTAACGAATTCTTAACAGGCGCGGAGTCGGGGGCCACAACCGCGAACGGGCGTCGCGCCGCACCAGCCGGGGGGCAAATCAATGCGAGCGAAGGTGGGCTGGGGCCTCGTATGGGGCGCCGTTCTGGTGACCTGTTTTGCAACTCCCACGCGACGCGCTGGGGCCGCCAATTGCGCGCTTTATGCCCGCGCCCAAACCGGCGTCTTCCTTTATGGAGCCGCCGGCGGATGGTGGGACGAGGCCGCGGGCCGTTATCAGCGCGGCCAGGTTCCGGCAGTGGGCTCGATCCTCGTCTTCAGGCGAACCGGGCACACCCCTTCCGGCCATGTCGCGGTCGTCTCCAAGGTGATCAGCGCCAACGAGATCCTGGTCGACCACGCAAACTGGTATCGCGGAACGGTCAGCCGCGACATGCCCGTCATCGACACCTCGCCCGATCATGATTGGACGACGGTTTCGGTTATGGATCTGGGCTCCGGCAAATACGGGCGCGACAATCCGACTTTCGGCTTCGTCTACCCCGAAACCGGGGCGCGGGAGATCGTCGCGACCGCAGCGGCGAGCGGGTTCGATCCTTATGTCGCCGCCGGAACAGCATCCTACGAGCCGAACCCGCAGCTCCGGCCTGTTTCATTTTGCCGTCGCCGCCGAGTACCCGCAGGGCAGCGCCCGCCACCGCCATGGGACCGCGGCACGCGAGTCGCGTCGCAAAGAGGCGTCGAGACATTCGATCCGCCTCGCCGCGGCGGCACACGGGCACGGCCGCGCCATCTCACGCTCGCCCGGCTCCGCCGCCCATGCCGCGCACGCTCCGGCCCACCCGGGGAAGACCAGGACGACCGAGGTCAAGCAGCATCATCGGGCGTAGCCGCCCACGGGCTCGATCCCCGGCCGTTGACAGCGGCGGCAACAGCGGGCCTATGCTCGCCCGTCTTCCACTCGCGAGGGGAGCCATGCCGCCAGCCGCTGCCGATCCGACCTTCTTGCCGGCCCATGTCCTCTCTACCGAGATCGGCGTCGGCCGGCTGTCGCCGGTCGATCTCGTCGACGCGCTGCTCGCGCGCATCCGCGCCCAAGACCAAAAGCTGCACGCCTTTGTCGAGGTCTATGCCGAGGAGGCTCGGCTCGCCGCCGAGGCCGCCGACAAGGCGATCCGCTCGGGGCATCGGATCGGGCCATGGCACGGCATCCCGGTGGCGCTCAAGGACCTGATCGAGATCGAGGGGCGGGTCACGACCGGCGGCTCGCAGGTGTGGCACGGCCGGCGCTCGATCTATACCGCCACCATCGCCAGGCGCCTGATCGCCGCCGGGATGATCGTTATCGGCAAGACCCATACGGTCGAGTTCGCGATGGGAGGCTGGGGCACCAACCAGCACCGGGGCACGCCGTGGAACCCGTGGGACCCGGCGGTGGCGCGCACCCCCGGCGGGTCGAGCAGCGGCACCGGGGTGGCGGTGGCCGCCGGCATGGCGCCGTGGGGGATCGGCACCGACACCGGCGGCTCGGTGCGGCTGCCGGCGTCGTGGTGCGGGCTCAGCGGGCTCAAGACTACGATCGGCCGGGTCAGCACCTATGGGATTCTGCCGCTGAGCCCGAGCCTCGACACGCCGGGGCCGATGGCGCGCTCGGTCGAGGACGCGGCCCTGCTGTACCAGGCGATCGAGGGACCCGACCCGCACGATCCGCGAACCCTGGGACGCCCGCCCGCCGGCCCGCTGACGATGATGAAACGCGGGGTGCGCGGGCTGCGGCTCGCGCGGATGCCCGAGATCGAGCGCGACCACGTCGCCGCCGAGGTGCTCGCCGCCTACGATTCGGCGCTCGAAACATTGGCCCGGCTCGGCGCCGAGATCGTCACGGTCAAATTGCCGCGGCGGTTTTCCGACTATACCCAGCTGACCGGGCGGATCATCGGCGCCGAAGCCTATTCCCTGGTCGGCGATCTGGTCGACGACATGAGCTTGCCGATCGACGACGCGGTGCGGCCGCGCATCGCCTCGGGCCGCGGCATCTCGGCGCGAGACTACCTCGGCGCTCTGCGCGAGCAGGCCAGTGCGAAGGAGGAGTTCGCCGCGGCGCTCGGCGACGCCGATGCGGTGTTGACCCCGACCACGACGACGGCGGCGATCCCGCTCGACCTCGTCGACCAGGGTTCGACCCCGGCGCATTTCACCCGTTTCGTCAACGCGCTCGAATTGTGCGCGCTGGCGGTCCCCGACGGCTTCACCGCAACCGGGCTGCCATTGTCGTTGCAGATCGTCTGTCGCGCGTATGACGAGGCAACTGCCTTGCGCATCGGCTGGGCCTATCAGCACGCGACGGACTGGCACGACCGCCACCCACCGGGCCTCGACGGCTGACGCTCCACGGAACAGCCCCCTCACCCTACCCTCTCCCCCCGCGGGCGGGTGGAGAGGAGAAAAGGATGCCGGCCTAACTCCTTCTCGGCTTGCTCCCTCTCCGCCACCGGGGGAGAGGGACGGGACCCGCCGCGTCAGCGATGGGGAGGATGAGGTGGAGCCGCGCCGGTGCCGCGGGAGCGTCACACGCCGAGGCCGAAGCGGCGGGTCAGGAAATCGATCACGTCGCCGGCGCAGCGGTCGGGAAAAGCGTCGCAGATGTTGTGCGGCGCGCCGTCGTAGACCCGCATTTCGACATCCCTGACCAGGCGCCGGAACGGCTCGTAATTCGCGGTCGAGCCGATCGGCTCGGCGCCGGGGACGACGACCAGGGTCGGACAGCGGATGCGGGCAAGCTGGTCGCTCCAATCGTAGCTCGCCATCAGCAGGACGAACTTGCCGATATAGACCGGATCGTTCTTGGCGGCCTCGTCGAGAAACCACTCGACGAGCCCGGGATCGACCTGGTCGAGCGGCAGCCGGTCGGCGATCGTCTCGGCGAGAAATGCGCGCAGCCCCTTGGCCCGGATCTGCGGGATCCAGCTCGGCGCCTGGCTGTGCTTGAGCCCCGGGGTCGAGCCGAACAGCATCAGGCTGCGCACCCGTTCGGCCCGGTTCATCGCCAGTTGCTGGCCGAGATAGCCGCCGGCCGAGTTGCCGACGATGTGGGCATTGGCGCAGCCGAGATGGTCCATCAGCTCGGCGACATCGGCCACCACCCGGTCGAGGGTCAGCGCCTGGTCGGCCGGCGGAATTTCCGAGCCTCCGTGCCCGCGCAGATCCATCCGCACCACCCGGTAATGACGGGCGAGCGCCGAGACCCAGGCATAATAGCGCCGCCCACTGCCCATCGCCGCGTGCAGCAGCAACAGGGTCGGCGACTTCCTCCACGGCTCGGTGAAGTCGTCGACGCAGTAGGCGAGCCGCACGCCGTCGCTCGCGGTAAAGCTCTCCATGGCGCCTCCTCGAGCCCCGCTGTTGCCCCTGCTGCGGCGATCATCTACGACCAACGCATCTCGGGCAATCCGGCCGACCGCACGCAAGGATGGAGGCGACATGAAGATCGGTATCTTTTTGACCGGCCAGCACCCGCCCGGCAGCGATATCGTCGCCGAGCTCGAAGGCCAGTACGCGATGACCCGGCTCGCGCGCGACCGCGGCTGGGACGCCGTCGCCACCGGCCAGCATTATCTGAGCGACGGGGTGCGCCAGCTGCAATTGATCCCGTTTCTGGCGCGGCTCGCGGCCGAAGCGGGCGAGATGACCGGCATCGCCGGGGTCTTGCTGGCCGGCCTGCACAACCCGGTCGAAGTCGCCGAATGCATCGCCTCGCTCGACGCGATCTGGCGCGGCAATTTCGTCTTCGGCGTGGGTCTCGGCTATCGCGAGATCGAGTTCGACGCGTTCGGCGTCCCGCGCGGCCACCGAGTGCGCCGTTTCGAGCAATGTCTCGATGTGGTGCGCCGGTTGTGGACCGAGGACGGCGTGACTTTCGAGAACGAAATCTGCAAGCTCACAAACGCGACCGCGACCTGCCGGCCGGTGCAAAAGCCGCATCCGCCGATCTGGATCGCGGCCAACAGCGACGCCGCCGTGCGCCGCGCCGCCCGGCTCGGCGACAGCCTGTTCATCAACCCGCATGCGACGATGGCGGTGATTACCCGCCAGATGGCGCTCTACCGCGCCGAGCTCGCGGCTCACGCCAGGCCGTTTCCGGCGGTGCTGCCCTATCTGCGCGAGATCTTCTGCGCCAGGGACAAAGAGACCGCGCTGGAGATGGCCGGCCCTTATCTGGCCGAGAAATACCGCACTTACGCCCAATGGGGGCAGGACCAGGTATTGCCCGGCCACGAGTTGTTCCGCCAGTCGCTCGACGCGCTGCTGCGCGACCGGTTCGTGCTCGGCAGCCCCGAGGAGTGCTGGGAGCAGCTGCGCCCGTGCTGGGAACAGGCCGGCGCGAATTTTCTGATCTTCCGCACCCATTGGAGCGGCATGCCGGTCGCCCACGCGCTCGCCAGCATGCGGCTGATCAGCGACGAGCTATTGCCGGCGCTGCGGCGGATCACCCCGTCCGGAGCCTCCGAGCGGCCAACTTAGGGTCGTCATTCCCGCGAAAGCGGGAACCCAGAGCTGCATCCAGCAGCGTTTGCCCGTGGGCCTCCGCGTTCGCGGGGGCGACAAAAGAAGGCGTCAGGCGCCGGGCGGGTAGAACACCAATGTGCGCACCTCGAGGCTCTCGCGCGGCGGTGCGTCCGGGGGCGAGGTCGGGTCGTCGAAGCCGGTGTGCGCGGAAAACCGATGCGCGCCCTCGGGTGCCGAGTTCGAAGCAGCGGATCAGCACCACCTCGTCCGCCTGCATCCTCGGGAAATAGTAGTAGCGCTGCTCCGGGTTGTAGGTGATCGAGTAGGTCTCGCCGGTGCGATCCGGGTATTTGAGGTCGCTGGCGATCAGGTTTTCCTGCGCCAGGCTCTGCGCGTCGCACAGCACCAGCGGCGATTCGAGCACCGGGCCGCGGATCGGGCGCCACAGATTGACAATCGCATAGCGGTTCTTCAGCAATTCCTCGGCCTCGTCGCCCATCAGGTCGCGCACCCGCTGCGGCGACGACCACGCGGTGTAGTCGTTATGGACCCGCTTTGCCGGCATCTTGATGCCGCTGCCCTCGATCGCCGCCAGCGCCGCGTTGCGCACGATATGGTCGAACGCGACCACGCGCGCGGCCCCGGTGGCAGCCTTCATGACCCGCTCGCATTCGGGGTAGTAGACCGCCTCGATCTGCTCCTCGTCGTAGAAATTGGACACCGCCGTCTGATGGCGCAGCAGCACGAAGCCCTGCTTGTCCAAGGACAGCTGACCGATCATCGGCCGCGCGTCGCGGATCGTCACCTGGTGCTCGACATTGCGGCCGGTCCGAACCGGCGTCCCCGGCGGCGGCTCGTAATTATAGGCGACCGGCTTTTCCGCCATCGGTACCAGAAAGTTCAACGGCGCCGTGACGCTCTTCAGATCGACCGATGCCAAGCCGTCCATCATGCCCTCCGCGTGTGGATTGATCATCTATCCTGGCATAACCGTAAGACCGCGCGTCCCGATGGTCAAACAGCATATTTAACACAACCGAACCGCAATTCGGCGCCGCTCGGTCGGGTGCCGGTTCGATGTTGTGCATCCCCTTCCGCTCTGCGAGAATTCGGCTCTCGCATCATCAACTCGGAACAAGACCGGGAGGACCTGCAGTGACCGAGCTCAAAGGCTATCACGCCCACGTCTATTACGATGCCGGGACCAAGCCCGTCGCCGCACGGCTGCGCGACACGATCATCGGCAAGTTCGCGGTCGAGCCCGGCGGCTTCAGCGACGAGCCGCGAGGTCCGCACCCGATCTCGCAGTTCAACGTGATTTTCAAGACCGAGGAATTCCAGAACATCGTGCCGTGGCTGATGCTGAACCGCGAAGGGCTCGACGTTCTGGTGCACCCGTTGACCGAAAGCTCCTATGACGACCACAGCAAGAACGCGCTGTGGCTGGGGACGCCGGTGCCGATGCGCCTCGAAATCCTGCGCCCGACTTATCGCGCCGAGCTGTTGCCGGGTGCCTCGCAGCAACCCGCGTAACGGAGCATCGAGGAGCCGCGTCAACCGATCGAGCTCGCTGCGGCCGGGCAATTCGGCCGGTCAACCGGAGTTGCCCGGCCCCTCCCGCGACAGCACGGTCTCGATTGCGAGCGGCTCGTAGAGCTTCAGGATGTCGGCGGCGAATTGGGCCTCGCCGTCATCCTCGGCGCGGATGAAAACCGCGGTCTCGCCATTGCGGATGAACTGGGCGAAGGTATGGCGTGCGTCGCCCAACACCATCGGGTCCACCGACAAGGCGTCGAGCTCGGCTTGCACCGTCGAAGGAGCGGGGGCGATTTCCTTCAGCACACGGTGCGCGAGCCGGCTCGCCGGGACGCCCTCGGTGCGCAGCCGATGATAGGCGTCGAGGGCAATGCCGCTCGACTCGAAAAGCCCGACGACCAGCTTTTCCGTCATAGACCCCTCCTGTCCATCGAACCCGCTCGATATTATTTGGCGGCGGTTGCCGAGAGACGGTGCGACAGATCGATCGCCATTCTCTGGTGTTCCCTGAGGATCGGCAAAGTCTGCTGCGCAAACCGCACCAATTCGGCGTTGCGGCCCGCGCCGGCTTCGTGTTGGAACAGCTTTACCGCCTGATCGTGGTCGTCGACCATCACCCGCATGTAGCGCTGGTCGAAGGCGGCGCCGTGCAGTTCGGCGAGCCGGTCGCGGACGCGCTGGTGCTCGTTGTCCAGCGCCGCCGGCATCCCGGCGCCGATCCGGGCGGCGATCGAGGTCAGCTTCGCATCAGCCTTGGTGTGATCGCTCACCATCCGTTCGGCAAAGCGCTTGACGTCCGGGTTCGCCGATTTTTCGGCGATCTTGCTGAGCTCGACCTCGGCCAGGCCCCCGGCGCCGGCCTTGTCGACAAAATCCTTATCCGGCGTGCTCAGCATCTGTCGCGGCACGGTCGTGCCGGCGACCGCCGTGCTCGGCGCATTCGGCTGAGCTGCTTGGGCAAAGGAAGCGGGGGCGGCGAGCAGCCCGGCGGCGAGGATTGCCGTGTTGGCGAGCAGACGGCGGATCATGGCGATCATCCCGTGGCTGGAACACAGCCCGTCAACACGGGGTCTCGAAAGCGGGTTCCGCTTCGCCGGCAGCCTCGGGAGTCAAAGGCTAGCGGGCGGGAGGCTGGACGAACCCGCCGAACTCGCGCTCTACGAGCCCGGCGAAGGCGATCGTCGTACGGTCCTCGAGATAGGGCCCGATGATCTGGACCCCGATCGGCAAGCCCTTTTCGCTGCGCTCGATCGGGGCGACGGTCGCCGGCAGGCCCAGCAGGGTCGCCATGCTGGCCCAGACGATCTGGTCGCCATAGGGTACCTGCCTGCCGTCGATATCGAGCCGCCGCATGCGCTGATCGTTGGTGTGGTCGTGGGCAAAGGCCGGGGTCGGCATCGGCGGGCACAGCACCACGTCGAAAGCCTCGAACAGATCGCGCCATTGCTGCCGCAGGCGCCCCTGGATCCGGGTTGCCGAGATCCAGTCGCGGTGACTGAAGGCCAGCCCGCGAAGCCTCGCGGCGGCGAGACTGTCGTCGTCGGGCGGCAAGGATTTTGCCGCCGCCTCGACGCGTTGATAGACATCGCCCGGCAGATCCGCGGCGCGGCCCGCCGACAGCAGCTCGCGATAGATCCGCGCCGTCTCGGCAAGATCGGGCAGCTGCGGGCTCGTACGTGCAATGCTGCAGCCCGCCCGGCCGAGGCGCTCGGCCAGCCTATCGAGCGCGGCCTGCACGCTCGCCGCGGTCGGGCACAGCGGATGGGTGTCGATGGCAAGAACTCGAAAGCTCTTGAGGTCCTGGTGCCGGGCGGGCGGCAGCGCGAGCTTGTAGCCGATCCCTTCCGACAGCTCGTCGGGCCCGGCCAGGACGTCCAGCTCCAAGGCGAGGTCGGCGGCGCTGCGGGCCAGCGGCCCGGCGACCCCGAGACCGCCGCGAACCGGCCGGGCCGGAACGCGCGGCGGGCCGGCGCCGCGCAGCGGGACGAGATCGAGGCTCGGCTTGTGCGCGAAGACCCCGCAGAAATGCGCCGGGCAGCGCAAGGAGCCGCCGAGATCCGAACCGAGCTCCAGCGCGACAAAGCCGGCGGCGAGCGCGGCCGCGGCGCCGCCCGACGACCCGCCCGGCGTGCGGGCGAGATCCCACGGGTTGTTGGTGGCGCCGTATATCTCGTTGTAGCTCTGCCAGTCCTCCAGCATGAACGGGACGTTGGTCTTGCCGAGGATGATTGCCCCTGCGGCTTTCAGGCGCGTGACGATCAGAGAATCGGCGCTCGGCTGCCAGTCCTTGAACTTGGGGTTGCCCCAGGTCGTCGGCAGGCCGGCGATGCTGAACTGTTCCTTCACCGTCATCGGCAACCCGAGCAAGGGGCGGGTCTCGCCGCGCGCCAATAAGGCGTCGGCGGCCTTGGCCGCTTCCCGCGCCCGGTCGAAATCGCGCACCACCACGGCGTTGATCGGCTTGTCGAACGCCTCGATGCGAGCGATCGCGAGATCGGTCAGCTCGACCGACGAGATATGCTTGCCGGCGAGTGCCGCGACGAGATCGGCGGCGCTGCGATAGGCCATGTCGCCCGATCCGGCCGCGCCGGTTTCGTCGAGGGCAACCGCCGTGCCTCGCGGGAGCACGGCTGCCGCAGCGGCGGCTCCGGCCAGAAACTCGCGCCGGTTAGGTTCCATTCTCACCGCGGCGCCCTCCCCAAGACCCGCTGCGCCGATTGCCGACCGGTTGGCGCATGCCGGTATGCAGAGTGTAGCATTCGACTCGGGTCGGGCTGCAGCGCTACCCTCGACCGGGTGGCGGACCCCGCAGCGCAATCAGGGCCGCGCTGCGCGGCCATCGTCAGCGGGGCGACTTGTCGCTGCGGCAACTCCAAGCACTGGGCTGTTCAGCGATGCCGGATTACCAGATTTTCGAGGCGGGCGACGTCATTCTGCAATCGGGCCTGACCTATCGCCGGGCGCGCCTTGCCTACAAGACCTGCGGCACGCTCGACCCCGCCAGGTCGAACGCGATCGTCTACCCGACCTCGTACGGCGCGCAGCATTATGATCTCGAATGGGCGATCGCGCCGGGCAAGACGCTGGACCCGACCAAATACTTCATTGTGATCATCAACAAGTTCGGCAACGGCCTGTCCTCGTCGCCGAGCAACACGCCGCCGCCGTTCGACCGCGGCCGCTGGCCGCATTTCACATTGACCGACAATGTGCGGGTCCAGCAGCGGCTATTGCACGAAGTCTTCGGCATCGAGCGGGTCAGGCTCGTCTACGGGTTTTCGATGGGAGCGCAGCAGGCCTTTCATTGGGGTGCCTTGTTCCCCGACCGGGTCGAGCGCATCGCCGCGATCTGCGGCTCGGCCAAGACCTCGCCGCACAATTTCGTCTTTCTCGAAGGGGTCAAGGCGGCGTTGACCGCCGACCCCGCTTGGCAGGATGGCTGGTTTGCGACCCCGCCGACCCGGGGGTTTCACGCGATGGGACGGGTCTATGCCGGCTGGGGGCTGAGCCAAGCCTTCTACCGCGAGGAGGAATGGCGCAAGCTCGGCTTTTCGTCGCTCGAGGATTTTCTCGTCGGCAACTGGGAGGCCGGCTTTCGGCGGCGCGACGCCAACGACCTGTTGGCCATGCTGTGGACCTGGCAGCACGCCGACATCAGCGCCAACGAGCTGTACGGCGGGGATCTCGGCCGGGCATTGGCCTCGATCACCGCCGACGCCATGGTCATGCCATCCGAAACCGACCTCTATTTCACGGTCGAGGACAACCGCCGCGAGGTCGCCCAAATGCCGCATGCCGAGCTGCGGCCGATCCCGTCGATCTGGGGCCACCGCGCCGGCAACCCGGCGCAGCACCCCGATGACGCCAAATTCCTCGACGACGCCGTCCGCGAGCTCTTGGCGCGTTGAGAGGGCCTCGCATGCTCACTGATCTTCTTCCTGCATAGGCAGGTGGCGCGGAATGTCCATGCTATCGTGAAGGATGCGGACGATCTCGATCGTGCTCTCGCCTGAGACGCGATAAAGCAGCAAATGCCGACCCCGCTTCCGGTTTCTGGCGATGTGCAAGGACCATACGCCGGTAATGATGTCATCACGGCTTTTGGCGCCTTGAACGTCCGGGCCGTTTCGAAGTGCCCGAATGCCCTGTTCGAGTGCATTACGATATACACGGGCTTGCCGCGCACCAAACCGCTCGTTCGTCCATTCGAGAATAGACGCGAAGTCCCGTTCAGCCGCGGCGCTGAGGCGGGCGATCCACTTCAAGGTTCATTTCGCACTCTGGCAATGGCCCGCTCCGACAGATCGTGCAGATAATCGGCGAGATCATCGATGCTCTCGAACTCCTTGTAGCGGCCCTCCCCGAGATCGGCGAAGCCGACGCGGGCGGCCTCCTGCAGGGCCTTCAGCTGGGCGGCCTCGCGCAACTCGCGGGCCTCCACAAGACGCAGGCCTTCACGCAACACCTCGCTCGCATTCTGGTAGCGTCCGGAGCTGACGAGAGCCTCGATGACGCTCTCATGGTGTGCCGTCAGCACGACATTGCGCGTCGGCATGCTGGTCTCCTTGTTTAATCCCGCCGGCGATCAATCCAACGGATATGGCATAATGTGCCAACAGTCGCTGGCGTGGGGCGTTTCCGGGCAAACACCGTGGCACAGGGTTTAGTGTGCCAGCGCTGCCGCGGTATCCGGCGGCATCGGTACGCGCTCGATATGGCGGCGGTGCCAGAGCGCGTAGAACAGCAGGTTCCAGGCGGCGCGGCCGGCGCGCTTTTGCCCGGCGGCAACGAACAGGCGCTCGACCGCCTCGGGCCGGCAGATCTCGCGCACCGCCGGCGAGCGAGCGACGAGCGGGCCGATCTCGTCGGCGCGCCGCGTGATCCAGCGCGCCACCGGCACCGTGAAGCCGCGTTTGCGGGCGAGCGGCTGGGCCTGGGGCAGCTGGTCGGCGAGCCAGCGCCGCAGCAGCCATTTCCCGAGCCCGCGGCGGATCTTGAGCTCGTCCGGCAAGCGAAAGGCCAGTGCCGCCATCTCGGTGTCGAGAAACGGCGTGCGGCCTTCGGCGCCGTGCGCCATCAGGCAGCGGTCGAGCTTGACCAGCAGATCGTTGGGCAGCCAGTCGGCGCAATCGACCGCCTGCGCCGCTTGCAGCGGGGTGCGGCCGTGGCCGCCGCCATGCACCTCGGCTGCCGCGATCCCGTCGCGCCAGCCGGCGATCTCGCCGCGCAGCACGCCGAGATCGTCGAGCACGCCGCGCGCGCGGGGCCGCCGCCCGCCGGCCCACCATGGGCGCATGACGCTGCGGTAGCGGCCGTAGCCGCCGAACAGCTCGTCGCCGCCTTCGCCGGACAGGATGACCTTGAGCCCGGCTTCCCGCGCCGCCCGAGCGAGCGCCCAGGTCGGCAGGATCGCGTAATCGGCGGCCGGGTCGTCGACGCCGAGACGATCTCAGGCAGCAATCGCCAGAAATCGGCCTCGGCGAAGAGGATCTCGACGTGCTCGGCGCCGACCGCCTGCGCCGCGGCGCATGCCGCCGGGCGCTCGTCCGCGACATCGCTGTCGGCAAACCCGATCGTGAACGCCTTGACCGGGCGCTCGGCCAATCTCGCCATCATCACCAGCACCGCGGTCGAATCGATGCCGCCCGACAAGAACATGCCGAACGGCACGTCCGAACGCTGGTGAATGCGCACGCTGTCCGCGAAAGCGGCATCGAGCCGGGCCAAGGCCTCCGCCTCGCCGACCGTTACCGGGCCGAGCTCGGGCAATGCCGTGCGGCGGCGGCGCTCGACGATCCGCCCCTGGCGGACGACCACGGTTTCGCCCGGCAGGACCCGGTTGATCCCGGCAAAGATCGTCTCGCGTCCGGTCGTGAACTGCATCTGCACCAGCTCGTTGCGCGCTCTGCGCGCGAGCGCCGGCGCGACGATGCCGGCCTCGATCATCGCACCCGGCTCGGACGCGAAAGCAAATCCGCGCGCGGTCTCGGCGTAGTATAGCGGTTTGATGCCGAACGGGTCGCGGGCGAGCACCAATCGGCCCGCCGCCGG
The DNA here is from genome assembly GCA_963703855.1 of uncultured Alphaproteobacteria bacterium. Taxonomy (GTDB): domain Bacteria; phylum Pseudomonadota; class Alphaproteobacteria; order ATCC43930; family CGMCC-115725; genus AP-15. The sequence goes on along the minus strand of CAVPFW010000011.1, from coordinate 168,651 downwards.
GTCGTGCAACGCGATCGCATACATGCCGCGCAGATGGGCGGGAAAATCGAGCCCGTGCCGGCGATAGAGGTGAAGCGGCACCTCGCAATCCGACTGGGTCGAGAATGCGAGCGGGCGTCCGCCGCCCAATTCCTCCCGCAGCTCGACGTAGTTGTAGATTTCGCCATTGGCGATCAGCGCCGCGCCGCCGGGCTCGTAGAGCGGCTGGTCGCCGGTCGCCAGATCGATAATCGCCAGCCGGGTCTGCACCAGGCCGACATCGCTCGAGCGGTATTGGCCGTCGCCGTCGGGGCCACGATGGCGCAATGCCGCGCCCATCTTCCGCAGCGGCGCTGCCGGCGGGGGCGCGCCATCGCGGGTCATCAGCCCGGCGATTCCGCACATCCGGGTGCCAGTCGGTCGAAAAAGCTGCGATAGCGGGCGACCACCGTCTGTTCGGTGAACGCGGCCTCGTAGGAGCGGCGGCCGGCCTGCCCGAGCCGGGTCCGGAGGCCGGGGTCGCGGCACAAGCGCTCGATCGCACCGGCAAGGGCCGCGGGGCCGCCGCCCGGATCATCGGGCAACGGTACCAGGAGGCCGCTGACCTCGTCCTCGATCAGCGCGGCTGGTCCGTCGCTGGCGGTGGCGACGACCGCCAGTCCGGCCGACCACGCCTCGATCACGACGTTGCCCAAGGGCTCGCGCAAGGACGGGCAGACGAGAAAATCGGCACTCGCCAAGAGGTCCGCCACGTCCTCGCGCCAGCCGAGAAAGGACACCCGGTCGGCGACCCCGAGGTCTGCGGCGAGCCGCCCGAGCGCCGCGCGCAACGGCCCCTCGCCGGCGATCGCTAAGCGAACCTCGCGGGTCGCGGCCAGCGCCTCGAGCAGCAGCGCCGAACCCCTTGTTGGGATGAAGCCGGCCGAGCGCCAGGCCGAGCGGCGCCTTTGCTGGCGCGGCGACAGAGCCGGGTCGGTCGCGGGACTTTGCGGCACGCGCATCGGGCACGAAATTCGGCAAATAATCGATCCGTTCGCGCGGCCAGCCATTGGCGACGGCGTACTCGACGATCGCGCGGGTATTGCCGATCAGCCGGTCGCATCGCCGATAATATTTCAAATCGTAGTACCCTCCCAAACGGCCAACATGCACGAAACCGCCGCGCGGGCATAGCTGCGTCGCCCGACTCATCCAGGTCAGCACGATATCCGGGCGCCAGGCGGCGATCTGCCGGTGAAAGGCGAATCGGGTCGCGAGATCGAAGGGGCCGCCAAAGGGCAGCTCGGCCACCGCGACCCCCGCCTCGTTGAGGGTCTGCGACCGGGCAGGATCGCGGCGGATCAGCACCCGCTGCACCTCGCCGGCGCGCTGCAGCGCCGTCGCCAGGCGCACAAAAAAGGTTTCCGCCCCACCGTGACGCGCCCCGGCCATCGCCTGCAACAGCCGGCGGGTCATCAACGGAGCGGTTTGGCGATCAGCGCCTCGAAGCGGGCGGCGACTGCGTCCCAGCTCAGCCCGCGCTGATGTTCGAGGGCGCCCAGATGCCAGCGGCGCCATAAACCGTCGTCGCGCAGCACCGCGATCGCCGCCGCGGCGAACCTCTCTTTGTCGGGCGCGACGCGGCCGCTGACGCCGTCGATGACCCGCTCGCCGACCGCGCCCAGCGGGGTGACGATGGCCGGGACCCCCAGCGCCTGCGCCTCGGCCAGCGCCAGGCAAAAGGTCTCGCCGGGATCGCCGCGGTAGAGCATGACCCGCGCGCCCGCCAGCGCCGCCGCCAGCGCCTCGTGGCCGACCGGCGCGAAGCGGCGCACGCCGGCCGCGCCGAGCGCGTCGGCGCGGGCCAGGATCTCGGCCATAGGCCCGGCCTTTGGCGTGGCCGCCCCGTATACGGAGGGGCCGGCATAGATGTGCAATTCCGCCCCGGGCGCCGCCGGCGCGATCCGCGTCACCCACACATCGAGCAGCCAATCGAGCCCGCGCAATGGGTTCGAGGTAAAGATCGCCCGCGGCGGCGGCGGCTCGCGCGCCGCGCCGATGCGGAAGCGGTCGAGAATGCCATAGGGGATGATCTCGCAGCCGCCGCAGGGCAGCCATGAGGGGATCGTCGCCGCGTGGTACGCGCCGATCGCGACCAGCATCGGCCGATACCAGGCCAGCCGCCACAGATTGCGCGGCTTTCGCAGGTAGCGGGCCGGGTTGTGCAGCCAGAACACCCGCCGCCCGCGCTTGGCGCACGAGCCCGATCAGGCGATGACTGCGATTGCCGACATAGAGGTCGCAGGCCTCGGGCACCCCGCCCGACAGCGGCGCCCAGCGCACGCCGTTATGGGTCAGCGCCGCACGGCAGCGGTTGCGCGCTTCGACCACGATGGCCGCGTTCGGCCAGCGCCTCGGCCAAGGCGACGAAAGCGGTCTCGGCGCCGCCGAGCGGTTCCGTCTCGGCCATCGCCCCGTCAAAGGCGATGCCGTCATCGGCCATCACCACGCTCGCCATCACCGGCGCTCGGATCGGCTGAGCTCTGCCGCGTATTGCTCCTCACCCTCCCGCGGCACGGGTCCTTCCCTCTCCCCGCCTGCGAGAGGGCTGGGGTGAGGGGCAGCTCCGGGAGCTGGAGGGGCGTCGAGCCGCGCCTTCAGATAGGACAGGATCGGGTATAGCGCGGCGCACAGCGCGATCAGAAAGCCCCATGGGCCTTCCCGATAGCCGCGGCGGCCGACATAGCATTTCCAGAAGCGCGAGGGCATGCGGCGCAGATTGCGGCCATAGCCGCCGATGTCGCCGCTGTCGCGCAAATCCAATGCCCGCGCGCTCGAATAGCGGTCGAGGCGGCGCAGCATCTCGGAAATGTCGCGGTCGACGTAATGCAGGATCGGCGACGACAGCGCCGAACCCTGCTCTCCCGACAGCGACACCGCGGGGTGCACCCGCTGATCGCCCCATCGTTTGGCGCCGTTGCGGTAGAGTGCGGCATGCGCCGACCGGCCGAACGAGGCGCCCCAGCCCCAGCGCACCAGACGCTCGCCGATGAAATTGTCGATCGGGACCAGGTGCCACGACGCCGCCGAGGCGGCGACGACCCGCCCGATTTCGTCGGCGAGCTCGGGGGTCACCCGCTCGTCAGCGTCGATTTCGAGAATCCAGTCGCCGCGGCAGGCGTCGATCCCGGCGTGCCGACGAGGCCCCTCGCGCTCCCACGCACCCTCGACCAGACGATCGGTAAAGCCTCGCGCGATCTCGCGGGAGCGATCACGGCAGCGATCGAGCACGACGACGATCTCGTCGGCAAAATGTAGGCGGGAGAGGCACTCGGCGAGCTGCCCCTCTTCATCATGGGCGACGACCAGGGCGGAGAGCCGCAAACCGCTCACGCCGCCGCACTCGCGACCGAGCCCCACAGGCGGTGCGCGGCCGCCTCGGCGGCATCGACCGAGAGCCCGTCCATCAGGGTGTCGGTCGTGCGGTGGTCAAAGCCGGGGCCGAACATCGCCATCGGCGGATCGAGCGAGCAGACAAAATCGGCGCGCGGCCCCCATGGCGCGTATTGGCTCGACGGGCTCGGGCCGAACAGGCCCAGGGTCGGCGTAGCGCAGGCGGCGGCGATATGCATCAGCCCGGTGTCGTTGCCGACGAACAGGACGCAGCGCCGCAGCACCGCCGCCGCTGTCAGCAGGTCAACCCGGCCGACCAGGTCGATGCGGCGCTCAGCCGGGACTGCGTCGAGCAGCGGCCGGGCTTGCGCGCGCTCATGGGCGGCGGCCAGCACCACGACGCGCGCTCCCGGTAGCAGGCCGTCGATCGCGGTCAGCCGTCGCGCCAGCTCGGCAAAGCGCTCGGCGCGCCATTGCTTGCCGCGCCAGTTCGCGGCCGGGCCGATCGCCAGCACCGGACCGCCAGAAGAAATCAGCGTGGCGGCGGCGCGTTCGTGACCGGGCTCGGTCCACAGCAGCGGGTCGGGCGGCGGATCGAGTTCGAACAGGCGGCCGAGCTGGCGCACCCGATGCTCGCGCCCGTCGCCCTTGGCCATGACCTTGCGCTCGCGGGCGCGCAGCAGCCAGGCGAGAGCCGAGCCGCGCAGATCGACGACGAGATCCCAATGCCGCGCGGCGACCCGGGCGTAGAGCGGCAGCCAATGCAGAGACCAGCGCCGCTTTTCGACGATCATGACCCGCTCGCCGCCGGGCACGGCCTCGAACAGAGGCGCCGCCGCCGGCCCCGCCGCGATGGTCAGGCGAGCGCCCGGATAGCGGTCGATCAGATAGGAAACGAGACCGGTCGACAGCACGGCGTCGCCGATGCGCGTCGCGGTGACAAACAGAATGTCCATAGCGCCGATCCGGCCGCCTTATATCCCGCGCCCACCTGCTTGCCAAGCGGAGGCTCCTCGCCTACGTCTTGCCCCGCCGCAATCATTGTACCGAGCCATGGCCGACGCCTGCTTTGTGATCCTCGACGACCGCGGCATCCTCGCCGTCAGCGGACCCGATCGCCGCGCCTTTCTGCAGGGGCTCGTTTCCAACGATGTCGACAAGGTCGGCCCCGACCGGGCGCGCTACGCGGCATTGCTGACCGCACAAGGCAAGTACCTGCATGACTTCACGATGGTCGAGCTTTCCGAGACGATCCTGCTCGACGCCGAAGCCCAGCGCCTCGCCGATCTAAAGCGCCGGCTGTCGATCTACCGGCTGCGCGCCAAGGCCGCGCTGGAGGAGCGGCCGGACCTCGCCGTGGCGGCGGTTTTCGGCGCCGGCGCCCTCGCCCGGCTGGATCTTCCCGACGAGCCCGGCGCCGCCCGTGCGTTGGGTTCGGGCGTCGTCTTTGTCGACCCGCGGCTGGCGGCACTGGGGGCGCGCTGCATCCTGCCGCGCGGCGCCGCGCGTTCGGCGCTGACCAAGGCCGGCCTCGCCGAAACCGGGTTCGACGCCTACGACCACCTGCGCCTCGGCCTCGGGGTTCCCGACGGCAGCCGCGACCTGGTGCTCGAAAAATCGATCCTGCTCGAAGCCGGGTTCGACGAGCTCAACGGCGTCGACTGGCACAAGGGCTGCTATATCGGCCAGGAGCTGACCGCTCGCACCAAGTATCGCGGCCTGGTCAAGCGCCGGCTGGTGCCGGTGCGCGATCGACGGCGCTGCACCCCCGCCGGGAACCATTGTTACTCGCGGACACCCGCGATGTCGGCGAGATGCGGTCGAGCCGCGGCGGGCGCGGCCTGGCCGTGCTGCGGCTCGAAGCCCTGCGCCCCGACAAGCACCTGACGGCCGGGGACGCCGTGATCGTCCCGACGACGCCCGGATGGATGCGGTTCGAAGACGACCGCGAATCGTAACGCTAAACAGGAGCGCGGGCGTCCCGCCCGCATGCGGGCCGGAGGCCCGCGGTCCAGCATCCATGCGGGCCGGGGGCCCGCGGTCCGACATCACCCGGTCATTGCGGGTCCGGCGCGTTGAGCTGCTGCTGAAGCTCGCGGCTGTATTCGCTCCCGGGGCTGACGCCCTGCCGCTGCATCTGCCACTGCTGGCCGAGCAGGTTATTGCGGTACGATTGCAGCTTCTGCTGGTCGATCGGGCCGGGAAGCTGCTGCGGCGGATAGGACGGACCGGGCAGTGGCGGCAGTTGATATACCGGGCCGGGCTGCGTCAGCAGCGGCGACAGGCCGTTCGGCGGAGCTGCGGCATACCCGGGATTGATCGGCGGCGCCAGCGGCGCCGGAATGCTCGGCGGCGCCACCGGGCCGAGGGACATCGGCAACAGGTCCGGGGACAATTGCGCTGCCGCGGCGGCAGCCGCGTCGAGCGCCGCAACAAGGACGAGCAGCAGGCCGGCCGTCTGCACGGTCATAGGGTCGCGTCCGGGCGGTCGCCGGAGAGCGCCGCCTGGGCCGCGGCGAGGCGGGCGATCGGCACCCGATAGGGCGAGCACGAGACGTAATCGAGCCCGACGGCCTGGAAAAACCGGATCGAGGCGGGGTCGCCGCCATGCTCGCCGCAGATGCCGAGCTTCAGCCCGGGGCGGGCGGCGCGGCCGCGCTCGGCGGCGATGCGCACGAGCTCGCCGACCCCTGCCGTGTCGATCGTCACGAACGGGTCGTGGTCGAGGATGCCGAGCCGCTGATAGGCCCCGAGAAAGCTCGCGGAATCATCGCGCGACAGGCCGAACACGGTCTGCGTCAGATCGTTGGTGCCGAAACTGAAAAACTCGGCGGTCGCGGCGATCTCGGCGGCGCGCAAGGCCGCCCGCGGCAGCTCGATCATCGTGCCGACGAGATAGGGCACCTCGACCCCGGCCCGTTCCATGACTTCTTTGCCGACGCGGTCGATCATCTCTTTGAGGATGTCGACCTCGGTTTTGGTCGCGATCAGCGGCACCATGATCTCGGGCTCGACCGCCCCGCCCGTCTCCTTGATCACCGCGGCGGCGGCTTCGAAGATCGCGGTCGCCTGCATCTCGTAGATTTCGGGATAGGTGATGCCGAGGCGGCAGCCACGATGGCCCAGCATCGGGTTCTCCTCGTGCAAGGCCAGCGCCCGGTGGCGAATTTGCGCGACGTCGCGGCCGGTCAGCCGCGCCATCTCCTCGAACTCCTCCTTGGTTTTGGGCAGGAACTCGTGGAATGGCGGGTCGAGCAGCCGGATCGTGACCGGCAACCCCTTCATGATGCGAAAGATCTCGGCGAAATCCTCGCGCTGCATCGGTAAGAGCTCGGCCAGCCCGGCGCGCCGGCCCGCTTCGTCCTCGGCCATGATGACGCGGCGAATGGGACCGATGCGGCCCGCCTCGAAAAACATGTGCTCGGTACGGCTGAGCCCGATCCCCTCGGCGCCGAAGCGGCGCGCGGTGCGGGCGTCGAGCGCGGTCTCGGCATTGGCGCGCACCTTCATCGTGCGGATCGCGTCGGCCCAGCCCATCAGGGTGGCGAAATCGCCCGACAGCTCGGGCTGGATCGTCGGCACCTCGCCGATCATGACCTCACCGGTAGAGCCGTCGATCGTGATGACATCGCCCGCCGCGACCTGGGTGGTGCGAGCCGCCATCGTGCGCCCGGCATAATCTATGCGCAGATCGCCTGCCCCGGCGACGCAGGGCCGACCCATGCCGCGGGCGACAACCGCGGCGTGGCTGGTCATCCCGCCGCGGGCGGTCAGGATGCCCTTGGCGGCGTGCATGCCGTGGATGTCCTCGGGGCTGGTTTCGATGCGGACCAGGATCGCCGGCTCGCCGCGCGCGGCAAACAATTCCGCCTCCTCGGCGGAGAACACGACCTTGCCCGAAGCCGCACCCGGCGAGGCCGGCAGACCGCGGGTCAGGATCGTCGTCCTGGCCTTGGGGTCGAGGGTCGGGTGCAGCAGCTGGTCGAGCGAATTGGGCTCGATGCGACGGATCGCCTCGGCGCGGTCGATGACCCCCTCCTCGACCAGCGACACCGCGATCTTCAGCGCCGCCTGGGCGGTGCGCTTGCCCGAGCGCGTCTGCAGCATCCACAATTTGCCGCACTGGACCGTGAACTCGATGTCCTGCATGTCGCGGTAATGGTCTTCGAGCACCCGCCGCACCCGGCAGAGCTCGTCCAGAACTTCGGGCATCACTTCTTCCATCGCCGGCAAGGCGGACTTGGTCGCCTGCTTGCCGGCGATCGTCAGATGCTGCGGGGTGCGGATGCCGGCGACGACATCCTCGCCCTGGGCGTTAACCAGATATTCTCCATAGAACTCATTGGCGCCGGTCGACGGGTTGCGGGTAAAGGCGACCCCGGTCGCGCAATCGGACCCCATATTGCCGAACACCATCGCCTGGACATTGACCGCCGTGCCCCAATCGGCGGGGATCTCGTGCAACCGACGATAGGTGATTGCGCGCGGGTTCATCCACGAGCCGAAGACGGCGCCGATCGCTCCCCACAACTGGTCGCGCGGCTCCTGCGGGAAGGGGTGGCCCTTCTCCTGCACGACCAAATCCTTGAACCCGGCGACGACGGTCTTCCAATCCTCGGCCGTGAGGTCGGTATCGAGCGCGGCATCGGTATCGAGCTTGTGGTTCTCGATCAGCTCCTCGAAATGATGGTGCTCGATGCCGAGCACGACCTGCCCGTACATCTGGATGAAGCGGCGATAGCTGTCATAGGCGAAACGTTCGTCGCCGCTCTTCTTCGCCAGCCCCTCGGCCGCGCGGTCGTTGAGGCCGAGGTTGAGCACCGTGTCCATCATCCCCGGCATCGACACGCGGGCACCCGAGCGCACCGAAACCAGGAGCGGGTTGTCGGCGTCGCCAAAGCGGGCGCCGAGCGCCCGCTCGATCGCCGCGAGCCCGTCGGCGACCTGCGGCTCGAGCTCGGGCGGATAGGATTTGCCGTTGGCGTAGAACCAGGTGCACACCTCGGTCGTGATCGTGAAGCCGGGCGGCACCGGCAGCCCGAGACCGCTCATTTCGGCGAGGCCGGTGCCCTTGCCCCCGAGCAGGTTGCGCATCTCGGCGTTTCCCTCGGCCGCGCCGCCGCCGAACCCGTAGACCCATTTCGTCATCCGCCGCTCACCCTTCGATCTGCGAGAAGTCGGCGACCTGGTTCATCGTCGCGCGGATACGCGACAACAGCCGCAGCCGGTTCTCGCGCAGCTCAGGTACACCGGTGTTAACGGTGACTTTGTCGAAAAAGGCGTCAACCGGCTGCCGCAATCGCGCCAATTCGGCCATGGCTTCCTCAAATCGCTCTTCTCCAATAAGTTCTCCAGCACGATCCTCAACAATGTCGAGGCTCCGCGCGAGCGTCTTCTCCTCAGGAAGATCCAAAAGCAAATCTTCGATGTCGTTACTTCGGGCGCGGCCGTCCTTCCGGTCTTCGATCGTAACGATGTTGGTCGCTCGACGGTACGCGACGAGCAGGTTGGCCCCGTCCTCTGAGCTGAGGAAGGACTGGAGAGCGGTGACCCGCGCGAGCAAACGCACCAAATCACTTTCGGCAGTTCCTACTTGGTGGAAACCTGCTGCGATAAGATCATGCCGCACCTGCTGGTCACGCAGCTGAACCTTTAATCGATCAACCATGAACGACATCAGATCTGCGTATACTGCGTCCACGCGTTGCTCCCAGTTAGGTACGTGATGCTGCGAGTAGAAAATTTCGAGCGCTGTCTTAAACGTGTCCTTCAGAAGAATGCGTATTTGGTTTCTCAAAATGATTCGATTAACCCCCAGTGCGGCTCGCCGCAATGCAAATGGATCGCGTGATCCGGTCGGGGCATTGTCCAGAGCGAAAAAAGTGACAAGAGTATCTATCTTGTCAGCGAGGGCCACCACCACTGTCGTTGGCGCAACGGGAACAAAATCAGCAGGCCCAAGCGGCTTATAGTGGTCCGCTATTGCTATGGCTACGGAGGGATCTTCGCCATCTTCTAAGGCGTAGTATTGGCCCATGATGCCCTGAAGCTCGGGCAACTCCCCAACCATCCCGGTCGACAGATCGGCTTTCGCCAAGCGAACTGCCCGATATGCGATGTCTTGGTTGGCCCCTTCCACATGCTGAACAAGAAAATCCGCAAGATGGCCCATACGCTCGATTTTCTCGTAAACGCTGCCTAATTGGGCGTGGTAGACGCGGTCTTTCAGCGCCTCGACCCGGTCTTCGAGGCGGATTTTGCGGTCCTGGTCCCAGAAAAAGCGGGCGTCGGCGAGGCGGGCGCGCAATACGCGCTCGTTGCCGACGACGATCGCGGCGCCGCCGTCCTCGGCGAGGTTGTTGGCGACGAACAGGAAATGCGGGGCGGGTCTCCTGTCGGGGTGTACGCAGGAAAAATATTTTTGGTGGACGCGCATCGCGGTTTGCAGGACCTCGGGCGGCAAGGTCATAAAATCGGGGTCGATCGCTCCGGCCAGCACGACCGGGAACTCGGCGAGCCCGGTAACTTCGTCGAGCAGAGCGGGATCGGGCTTGACCGCGATCCCCAGCTCCGCGGCACGGCGGTCTAGATCGGCGCGGATCAGCTCTTTGCGGCTGTCCTGGTCGAGGATGACATAGGCGCGTTGAAGCTTTTCGACGTACTCCGCGGCGCTGCCGACGCAAATTTCGCCGGGGGACAGAAAACGGTGGCCGCGGGTGGTGCGGCCGACCGGAATGCCCCCCGTTCCCGCCGGGGGCAAGCTATCGAGCGCCAACGGCAGCAGTTCGCCGTCGTAGAGGCACAGAACCGAGCTCAGCGGCCGCACCCAGCGCAACGGCGACCCCGGCCAGCGCATCGATTTCGGCCAGGGCAATTCGGCGATCGCGGCCTTGATCAGATCGGGCAGCACTTGCGCGGCTCTGCGGCCCGACCGCTTGGCCACCGCGAAATAGAATTCGCCGCGGCCGGTGTCGCGAATGTCGCACTCGTCGATATCGGCGAGCCCCGCGGCGCGCAAAAACCCTTCGATCGCCGGCTGCGGCGCGCCGACCCGCGGCCCGCGCCGCTCCTCGGTGCGATCCGGCTGGGTCGCGGGAATGCTTTCGGCGACGACCGCGAGCCGGCGCGGCGTCACATAGCCGCGCAGCCGCGCGGCCGGGATCTCGGCCGCGGCGAGCTTGTCGCGCACGAGCCGGGTCAGGTCCTCGATAGCGCGGCGCTGCATCCGCGCCGGGATTTCCTCCGACAGCAGTTCGAGCAGCAGCTCGCCAGTCATCGCGCGCTCTGCGGTAACAGCCCCTCACCCTGGCCCTCTCCCCGCATGCGGGGAGAGGGAGGGGCCCGCGCAGCGGGAGAGCCTACCCCGGACCTGATCCGGGGGTGAGGGGCCGGGTGGGAGATGGGATGCGGCTGTCTCATTCACGCATTCGCGCCGGCGAGCCAGGCCTCGCAGCAGCCTTTGGTGAGCGCGCGGACGCGCAGGATGTAGGCGGCGCGCTCGGTCACGCTGATGGCACCCCGCGCGTCGAGCAGGTTGAACAGATGGCTCGCCTTCAGGCATTGGTCATAGGCCGGCAAGGCCAGCCCGCGTTCGAGCACCGCGCGGCATTCGGCCTCGGCGTCGGCGAAGTGGCGCACCAGCAGCGCGGTGTCGGCGATTTCGAAATTGTAGGTCGAGAATTCCCGTTCAGCCCGCTTGAACACATCGGCATAGGTTATGCGCGCGGCCTCGTGGGCGCCGTTGTAGTCGAGCTCAAAGACGCTCTCGACGCCTTCGACGTACATCGCCAGCCGTTCGAGCCCATAGGTCAGCTCGGTCGAGACCGGGTCGCATTCGATGCCGCCGACCTGCTGGAAATAGGTGAACTGGCTGACCTCCATGCCATCGAGCCACACTTCCCAGCCGAGCCCCCAGGCGCCCAGGGTCGGGCTCTCCCAATCATCCTCGACAAAGCGGATGTCGTGGCGGCGGGCATCAATGCCGATCGCCGTGAGGCTCGCGAGATAAAGCTCCTGGCTGTCGGCTGGCGCGGGCTTCAGGATCACCTGCAGCTGGTGGTGCTGCTGCAAGCGGTTGGGGTTCTCGCCATAGCGGCCGTCGGTCGGCCGGCGCGAGGGCTGCACATAGGCCGCGCGCCACGGCTTGGGCCCGAGCGCGCGCAATGCCGTCGCCGGGTGAAAGGTGCCGGCGCCGACCTCGACGTCATAGGGCTGCAGGATCACGCAGCCCTGCTTCGCCCAATAGCATTGCAGCTCGAAGACCAGCGACTGAAAGCTCACGGTGCGGCCTCGGATGCGGTGCGGTCAGCGCGGCCGCGGGCAATCGGGCCGGCCGCAGCCGGGTGCCTGCGCCGCGACGTAGGAACCGCACACGCCGCATGCGACCAGATCTTCGGCTTGGATCGCCCGGCGCGGCGGCGCGGCGCGGCGGCGCGGCAATTCGCGCGCCGGCCCGTTCAGCCAGCGGTAGCCGATCCACACCGCGGCGAACACCAGGATCAATAGGACGAGCTTGGGAAACTCAAACATAGGCGAGGTTTACCGGCACGCCGGGAGCGGGGTCAAGAAACGCGCGCGACCGGCGCAAACTCTCGTCAATCACAGCCCGAACCGGCTCCACAGCACCCGGGCTTCGATCCACTCTGCGAGATCGGCGAGCGCGGCGAAAGGCTCGCGGGCGGCGAACGGCAGCCGTTCCCATAACCGCCGGCGGCGCTCGGGGGCGATCGCGCGCAGCCTGACCGTGTCGCCGTAGCGGGCGCGCATCACCGCGCGCAGCTCGCCGATGCCGTCGATCAGCCCGCGCTGGGCCGCCATGTTCCCGGTCAGCACGTCGCCGTCGAACAGGCTTTCGTCGGCGGCGTCGATCTTGCCGGCGCGGCGCCGGCGCACATGCTCCTTGAACGCCCGGTGGATGTCCTGCTGCAATCCGGTCAGGCGTTCGACATCGGCCGGGTCCACCGGCAGAAACGGGTCGAGCAGGGATTTGTGCGTGCCCGCGGTGTAAAGCCGCCGCTCGATGCCAAAGCGCTGGAGCAGCTCGTAAAGGCCGAAGCCCGCGCTGATGACCCCGATCGAGCCGACCAGCGAGGTTTCCTCGCCGAAGATCTCGTCCCCGGCGAGCGCCAGCCAGTAGCCGCCCGACGCCGCCACGTCCTCGGCAAAGGCGACGACCGGGATGCCCTTTTCGTCGGCGAGCTGGCGGATGCGGCGGAACAGCAGCGCCGACTGCACCGGCGAGCCGCCCGGCGAGTTGACGACGATGGCGACGGCGACGACACCGCGAAGACCGAACGCCCGCTCGATCGCCCTGGCGTGGCTGGCCAACGAGATGCCGTTGCGGCGCGCCCGCGGCATGATCACGCCTTCGAAGCGCAGAACCGCGACGACCGGCCCGCGCCGCCACAGACGCTCGATATCGAGATGATCGCGAATGCTCATGTCGCCTCAAATGGGAAGCCGCGCTGTGCGAAACCACGGCAGCGGCCGGCGCGGCGGTCAGAGATCGAGCCCTCGGCCCTCCCTCAGCACCCCTTCGGCGCGATCGGTCAGCCGGCCGTCCGGCCGGTGCAGCACCAGTCCGGGGGCGAGCCGCGCCGGAGCGGCGATCTGCTTGCGGGCGCGCACCAGGATGCGGATCGCCTGCCGGTCCTCGCCCGGCCACAGCGGAAAGACGACGACCTCGCCCGCCCGGCCGGCGATCTCGCCGATCAGCGCGTCGATGCGATCGGCGCGGTGGATGAAGGTCACCGTCCCCTTGGGCCGCACCATCGCCAGGCAAAAACGCACCCAGGCGCCGAGGTCGGCATCGCCCTCGACCGTCGCGGCGGCCTTGCCCGCGCTAGCCGCCGGCATCGCGCGGCCGGGCTCGCTGAACGGCGGGTTCGCGATGACGTGGTCGAAGGCGCCGGGCGACAGCCGCGGCGGCGGATGCAGGAGGTCTCCGATCATGACCGAGACGCGGGCCTCCATCGCGTTCAGGATCGCATTGTCGCCGGCCAGCCGAACCAGATCGCGCTGCATCTCGAGGCCGACGACGCGGGCATGCGGCACCCGTGCCGCCAGGCACAGCATCGCCGCACCGGCGCCGCAGCCGACATCGAGCACGAGCTGATGCGGCTCGGCCGGCACCGAGGCGGCGAGAAAGATCGGGTCGATCGCGACGCGATACCCGGTTGCCGGCTGCCTCAGCCGGATCCGGCCGCCCAATAGGCGATCTTCGGTGAAGGCCGCCCCGGCGGCGGGCACTTCGTTCACCGGGCGTCCTCGCCCGCTGCGGCGAGCAGCGCGCGGGCGCGGGCAAAGTCGCGCTCCGCCACCATCAGGCGGCGCGGGATGGCGCCGATGCTCCCTTCGACCAGGCTCGTGTGATGGTCCAGCACCAGGCTCTCGATCCCCGAATCCCTGAGCAGCGCCTGCACCCAGGACAGGCGGACGGCGTTGTTGGTGCGCAGCAGCTCCTTCATCGCAGACGCTCGGGAGGGCTTCGATCGGGGGTCGATGGTGCGGCTCTTGACCGCTCTCGCCGGCATTCTATGCTCATTCGGGTTGGCGCGCGTCAAGCCGATCGGGCGGGCCGGTCGGCCCGCGCCGGGCGCGCAGGAGGCTCGGGTGGCGCTGGTGGCGGTTGTCGATCAGGTGCACGCGGGCCGCAAGCCATCGATCGAGCCGTTGTCCCAGCTTCTCAAAGGCGACCTCGAAAGCGTCAATCGGCTGATCCTCGAACGCATGCACAGCCCGGTGGCGCTGATCCCGCAACTCGCCGGCCATATCGTCGCCGGCGGCGGAAAGCGGCTGCGGCCGATGCTGACCCTGGCCTGCGCTCGCCTCTGCGGCTATCGCGGCGAGCGGCACGTGGCGCTCGCGGCCACGGTCGAGTTCATCCACACCGCGACCCTGCTGCACGACGACGTCGTCGACGCCAGCGAGCTGCGCCGCGGCCGCGACACCGCGAACGCGGTCTGGGGCAACAAGTCGGCAATCCTCGTCGGCGACTTTCTGTTCAGCCGCGCCTTTGAGCTGATGGTCGCGGACGGCTCGTTGCGGGTTCTCGAGATCCTGTCCCGCGCCTCCGCGGTGATCGCCGAAGGCGAGGTCATGCAGATGATGACGACCAGCGACACCGAGACCACCGAAACGGCGTACCTCGCCGTCATCCAGGCGAAGACGGCGGAGTTGTTTGCGGCGGCGAGCCGCATCGGCGCGATCGTGGCGGAGCGCCCGGCCGAGGAGGAGGAGGCGCTCGACCGCTTCGGCCGCAATCTGGGAACCGCGTTTCAGCTGGTCGACGACATGCTCGACTTCTCGGCGCATCAGGCCGAGCTCGGCAAGAGCGTCGGGGATGATTTCCGCGACGGCAAGGTCACCTTGCCGATTCTGGTCGCCTTCGCCCGCGGCGACGATGCCGAACGCGGGTTCTGGCGGCGCACGATCGAGCAGATGGATCAGCGGCCGGGCGATCTCGATCACGCGATCCTCTTGGTCGAGCGCCGCGGCGCCCTGGCCGAAACCTTGGAGCGCGCCCGCCTCTATGCCGCCACCGCGATCGACGCGCTCTCCCGGTTCGGCGACGGCCCCGAGCGGCGCGCCCTGATCGACGCCGCCGGGTTCGCCAGCGAGCGCAGCTTCTGACCGGTCGGCACGGATGTCGGCGTGACCCGAGCCGAGCCTCCTTGGCCGGCCATCCGGAGTCGGATTGGCAAAATATCCGTTCAGGACCATTCGTTCAGGACCATTTACATTGTGTGCGGATTTCCCGACTGGGAGCCCGGCGACGGCGGACGAGCCGCGTCGTTGAAGCCGCCGCCTTGCGCGCCGGCGGCGCAAGCGCTATAGACCGCGGCCGGTCGGCGGAGTGTAGCTCAGCCTGGTAGAGCACTGCCTTCGGGAGGCAGGGGCCGGAGGTTCAAATCCTCTCACTCCGACCATTTTTAAAGTACTTAGAGACACCATCATCAGCCGCGCGCGGCGCCTAGCACCCACATAGCAACCACGATCATCGCCAAGGGCGGCCCCGCGCTCGGTGCCGAGCCGCCGAAGGCCAGCAGTCGCGTCCAACTCGGCCGGCCATTTCGGGTCGTCGCCTTCCATCCAGTTCGGCGTGTAATAGACCAGCACTTCCTGCGCCTTGACGGTGAGCCGGAAGTGCCGCTTGCGATGGCGCGCGCGGCGGGCGGTGCGGGGACGTTTTTTTTGCGCTTGGTCATGTCCTCCTGTTCGCTGTGGTGATTTGGTTCAAAGCGAGTAGCACGCCCCGGTCTCGTGGAGCGTTTGCCCATAGCCGCGGACCCCGACACCGAAGGAGACAGCGCCGTTTGCTCATAGTATCACAGGAATATTATATGAATTACAAAGTGATTATGGCGCATTGCCGAGTTCGGCATCGATTGGCTGCACCGCCGACTCGGCCTGCCCTTTTCGAGTTTTCTAGAACTTCATCCCTATATTGGCGTGTACCCTAAGGCGATATTTGCGGTGGTTGGTGGGAGGGCGCGGGCGGCTCATTGGAGGCGATCATGCAGAATGCGCCCTGGAACAAGGGCCGTCCGACCGGGCAGATGCAGAGTTAAGAAGAGGCGCGCCCGACCCGGCGCGCAGTCGAGCAGTCTGCGCTGCGTCGATGGCGCCGGCCGGGGTCAGCGCCACGCCGTAATCGCGGCGTGCGGCCACGGCCGACAGCAGGCCGTCGGCGACATCGTTGCGCACGCGCGCCGGGTCGCGCAGGAGCGGGTCGCCATAACCGCCCCCGGCCGGGCCGATGCAGACAAACCGCTCGCCCGTGCGGATCGGCATGTGCGGAACCTTCGAGGGCAGCATCTCGACCGTCCCGTCCTGCCGGACGAGCCGCAGCTCCGCCGGGCTGCCGGGCTTGCCGCCGCCCAGCCCCCAGGGGGCGAAGGCATGCCCCTCGCCTTCGACCGAGGCGCCGCCATCGCTCAGATACGCGAACTCCCGCACCGAGCCGAGACCGCCGCGCCACTCGCCCGCCCCGCTCGCCCCCTCGCGCAACTCATAGCGGGTGACCCGGAGCGGCAGGTGGCTCTCGATATCCTCGATCGGGTTGTTGCGGGTATTGGCGTAGAGCGTGTCGACCGCATCCATGCCGTCGAGCCCGCTGCGCCCGCCATAGCTGCCCTCGAAGATCTCCATATGGACCCATTGCCGGCCCTGCTGCATGCCGGAAAAGGCGATGACCTTGAGATTGCCGATCCCGGCCGAGACCTGGCCCGGAAGCGCCTGCGCCAATGCCTTCATCACGGTGTCGGCCACCTGATTGCCGGGGCAGAAGCGGGCTATCGTCGGCGCCGGGAACACCGGGTTGGCGAGCGAGCCGAGCGGCGCCGTGATCCGGATCGGGCGCAGCAGCCCGTCATTGACCGGGATATGCCCGCACACGGCGGTATCGAGCAGCACCGAGCGGATCGTCAGCCAGACCGCGACATCGACGGTGCCCTCGAACGGCATGTTGATCGGCCGATCCGTCACTTGGTCGGCGGTGCCGGTCAGATCGACCTCGATCTCGGCGCCGCGCACCCGCACCGTCGCGACGATCGGCAGATGCCGTTTGCGCGGGTCGGGGCTGTCGAGGAACCCGTCGATCATCGTGCGGGCGGTGTAATCGCCGTCCGGCACTGCGGCGATCGCCTGGCGCATCAGCCGCTCGGCATAGTCCATGACCGCGGTGGAGGCGGCGGTAAAACGCCCGTAGCCGTAGCGCTCGATCAATGCGCCGAGGCGCTCGGCGCCGATCCGCGCGGCGGCGATCTGCGCCTCCATGTCGCCGACGACGAGGTCCGAGACGCGGATATTGTCGCGCAGCAACTGCCAGACGGCGTCGTTGCGGATGCCGCGGTCATAGACCTTGATGGCCTTGAACTGGAGCCCTTCGGCGTAGGCGTCGATCGCATCGACGATGCCGCAGCTGCCGGGGCTCAGCGCGCCGATATCGAGGTGATGCGCCGTCGTCGCGGCGAAGGCGACGAGCCGCCCCTGGTGAAACACCGGGACCGCAAAGCCCACATCCGGCCCATGGCTGGCACCGCCATAGGCGTCGTTGTGCATGATCACGTCGCCCGGCCGGACCTGATCTCCTCGCGCCAGCAGCGTTTTCAGGATGCCGCGGATGTAGCCGGGGATCGGCCCCGATTGCAGCGGCGTCGATTGCGCCGATTCGGCGAGCCCGCGCCCCTCGGCATCGACCAATGCCGCGCCGAAATCTTCGGATTCGCGGATGATCGACGAATACGACATCCGCATCAGCTTGTAGCCCATCTCGACCGCGATGTTCTCGAGCGCGCCTTGCACGACGCTGGCGGTGATGCTGTCGATTTCAAAGGACTGCGCCATCGGTGCCTGCCATCGCTATTGATCCAACGTCAAAATCAGGTTGCCGCCGGTCTCTGCGGTCAGTGTCGTCCCCGGCGGGACGACCGTCGTCGAATCGGTCTGCAATACGATCGCCGGCCCGGCAATCGGCTGCTCCAGCGGCAACAGGTCCCGCCGATAGAACGGCGTCGCCAACCTTGCGAGGGCGCCGTTGCGCCGGAACATGCAATGCGCGGTCTTGACCAACGCCGCGGCGAGGCTGCCGCCGCTGGCCGGCAGCGGTGCCGCGATCTTTGGCATATGGCCGATGCCGGTGACGCGGATATTGACGATCTCGATCGGGCTCGCCTCGAATACATGCCCGTATTCGGTCCGGTGCAATTCGGCAAAGCGCGCGAAGACTTGCGCGAGCGCCGCCTGATCCAATTTCCCGTCGGGAAACGGGACGCGCAGTTCGTAACCCTGCCCGACATAGCGCAGATCGCCCGAGCGCTCGAACACCGCGTGATCCGGGGAGATCCCGTCGTCCGCAAGCTGCCGCGTGAGGTCGCCTTGCATTGCCGCAAGATCGGTGTCGAGCCGGTCGAGATCGATCGTATCTCCGGCCTGGAATTCGGTGCGGACCGCGTCGTATTTGAGGTCGGTGGTCAGCAATCCGACCGCAGAGGTGATGCCGGGATAAGCCGGCACGATGACTTCCGGGATCTCGAGCGCGCGGGCCACCTCGGCCCCGTGCAATGGCCCGGCGCCGCCGAACGCGACGAGAGCAAAGCCGCGCGGGTCGAGGCCTTTTTGCACGGTGCGCGAGCTGATCGCGTTGGCCATATTGGCGTTGACTATGGTCAGAATGCCCTCGGCCGTTTCCTCTATCCCGAGGCCGAGGCTCTCGCTCAGGCGGCCGATAGCGCGTCGCGCCGCGATCGGATCGAGCCGCATCGCGCCGCCCAGAAAATTCTCGGGGTCGAGCCGGCCGAGCACGAGGTTGGCGTCCGTCACGGTCGGCTCGGCGCCGCCCTTTCCATAACCCGCCGGCCCGGGGTCGGCCCCGGCGCTGCGCGGGCCGACGCGAAAGGCCCCGGCCGCGTCGACATAGGCGATCGACCCGCCGCCGGCTCCGATCGTGTGGATGTCGATCATCGGCGCTAGCACCGGGTAGCCGCCGATCCAAGTGTCAC
Organism: uncultured Alphaproteobacteria bacterium; assembly: GCA_963703855.1. GTDB lineage: Bacteria > Pseudomonadota > Alphaproteobacteria > ATCC43930 > CGMCC-115725 > AP-15. The sequence continues at coordinate 149,800 of CAVPFW010000011.1, read as the reverse complement.
GCGCCGTCGCCTCGGCAAAACGGCCGTCGACGACGATGCCGATATCGGCCGAGGTGCCGCCAACGTCGAATGTGATCAGCCGATCCCGCGCCGACAGCGCCCCGCTCCAGGCACCGCCGAGAACGCCGGCGGCCGGTCCGGACATCAGGGTCGACACCGGGATCTTGGCGACGGTGGCGGGTGTCGCGACCCCGCCATTCGAGCACATCACGTGCAGGTCCGCGGAAAAGCCTTCGCCACCGAGGCGGCGCGCCAGCCGCGCCACGTAGTCGCGCAGCCGCGGCCCGACGAAGGCGTTGAGCAACGCCGTAGTAAAGCGCTCGAACTCGCGGAATTGCGGCGCCACCTCGGCCGAGGTGCAGGTGAAGCAATCCGGGAATTCCTCGCGCACGATCGCGCGCGCCCGCTCCTCATGCGCCGGGTTCAGGTACGAGAACAGAAAGCAGACCGCGATCGCCTCGACACTGTCGGCGCGCAAGGCTCGCGCGGCCTCGCGTACCGCCATCTCGTCGAGCGGAACCAGCTCCTCGCCGCGGGGCGGCACCAGCCGCTCGGACACCGTCAGTCGATGACGGCGCCGCACCAATGGCCGGTCCTGCCACGGAATCTCCTGGCGGATCGAATAATGCTGTGGCCTTTGATGGCGTCCGATATGGACGATGTCGCGATAGCCTGCCGTGGTGATCATGCCGGTCACCGCGCCGTCGTGCTCGAGCACCGCATTGGTGCCGATGGTCGTGCCGTGCAGCACATGGTCGATCGTTTCGCGCGGCAGGTCGAACCGCGAACACAGCTCGCCGATGCCGACGACCACTCCGCGCGATGGATCCTCTTTTGTCGTCGGGAGCTTGTGGATCAGGGTCCGGCCGGATTGCGTGTCGGCAAACACGATGTCCGTGAACGTGCCGCCGACATCGACCCCGATCAGGTACATCGGCGCCTCATGCCGCCTTCCCGGCATCCGAGCCGAAGCGTTCCCGGCGCCGGCGCACCGCAACGACTCCCAGCAAACATGCGCCGATGACCAGGAGGGACAGGCCCGTCGTCATCGCCCCCAACGCGTAAATCACCGGGGTCGTGGCGTTGGTCTGCATCGCTTCGAGCTCGAGCGGCAACGTGTTCAGCGCCCCGATCGACTGCGAAGTTCGCGCAATCTCGTCGTAGGACAGTGTGAACCCGAACAGTGCTACGCCGAGGAGGCTCGGGGCGATGATCGGCACGACGACATGGCGGACCCGCTGCCAGCCGGTCGCCCCGAGATCGCGCGCCGCCTCCTCGTAGGCCGGGTTGAACCGGTTGAACACGGCGAACATGATTAAAAGCCCGAATGGCAAAGTCCAGGTCAGATGGGCTCCCAGCGCCGAGCTGTACCAGGCGCGGTCGATCCCGAGCATCTCGAACATCGCGCCGATGCCGAGACTGACGACGATCGACGGCATCACCAGGCTGGCGATGGCGACATAGAAGAGCGCAGCGGCGCCGGCGAAACGATGGCGAAAGGCCAGGCCGGCGAGAAACGAGAATACTACGGTCGCGACCATCACCACCGCGCCGAGACCGATCGAGCGATCGAACGCGCCCCAGATGTCGCCGATCGATTGCGGCCGGAACAGCTCGCCGAACCAGTGCAGCGAGACCCCGTTCATCGGAAACACCAGCCCGCCATTCGGCCCCTGGAAGGCGAGCAGCACGACGGTTGCGATCGGGCCGTAAAGAAACAGGATAAAGACCCCGAGCAGGACCGCGAGGCCGTAGAAGATCGGCGGGCGCGCCGCGGAACGCATCCTCACAGCTCCTTGCGGATGTCGACGACCCGCACCAACAGGGCAATCATCGCGACGACCGCCAGCAGCAGCACGATTGCGGTCGCCGCCGCCGGCGGAAACTGCAGATAGGAGAGCTGAGACGCGATCTCCTTTCCAACCGAGGCGACCTGTCCGCCGCCGAGCACGTCGACGGTGACGAAATCGCCCATCACCATGGCGATGACGAAGATCGAGCCGATAGCGATGCCCGGCTTGGACAATGGCAGGACAACAGTCCACAGCACCTGCCAGGTATTGGCGCCGGCATCGGTGGCGGCTTCGACGAGTGCCGGGTCGATCCGCATCATCGAGTTGAAAATCGGCATGATCATCATCAGGGTGTAGAGCTGGACGTAGCCGATGATCACGGCGAATTGGGAATAGAGCAGCCATTCCTGCGGCCGGTCGACCGCGCCGATCGCCAGCAGCAGCTGGTTGACGAGGCCGTTGCGCCCGAGCAGCGGAATCCAGGCGATCATGCGGATCACGATCGAGGTCCAGAACGGGATCGTGCAGAGCAGTAGAAGCACCATCTGCCAGCTCGGGCTGCGCACCAGAAAGGCGAGGAAATAGGCGATCAGGAAACCGAGAACAACCGTGATCGTCCAGACGATGACACAGAACTTTATTGTAATCAGGTAGGTTCGATAGGTAACGGGGTCGGAAAAGACCTCGCTGTAATTGTCGAGTGTTAGGCCAGGAATCAGCATCCGATAAGATTGGTAGCCGAAAAAGCTGACTACGACGACCAGCACCATCGGTGCGACGAAAAAGACAAGGAACACCGCGGTCAGCGGCAGCGCCTCGAGATAGGCTACGATCGACGAGGCCGGCCGCATCACGTCAGCAATGCAAATCCGGAAAGAAGCGTGCCGCCACAACGCGGATACGTGCCGTTCACGCGGCGATGAACTCGTTCCATTTGCGGACCATGTAGAGGTCCTCGTCCATGACCGTGTTCCATACGCTGACCCGGCCCATGCGCTCCCAGAACGAGCCGCCGTCGCGCACGGCGCCGGCGCTTTCGATTTTTTCACCGGTTGGGCTGAGGATGTCGCCCTTGGCCGGCTTGCCTTCCATCCAGTAGCCCCATTCGTCCGCGGTCATGTCCTTTTTCGCGGTGTCGAGCACCGCCGTGTAATAGCCCTGGCGGTTGAGAAAGGCCCCGGCCCACCCTGACAAATACCAGTTGATGAATTCGTAGGCGGCGTCGAGCATCGGGCCTTGCACATGCGCCGGCACGCCGATCCCGGAGGCCCAGCCGCGGTAGCCTTCCTTCAGCGGCTGGTAGGTGCAGGCGACGCCCATCTGCCGCACCTTGGTCACCGCCGGCGACCACATCGATTGGATCACCACCTCGCCCGAGGCCATCAGGTTGACGCTCTCGTTGAAATCCTTCCAGAACGCACGGAACTGGCCGGCCTTTTTAGCCGCGGTCATGACCGCGATGGTCTTGTCGATCTCCTCCCGGCTCATGTTGCCTTTGTCTTCGTAGCTGGCGAGACCCTTGGCCGCGCTCGCCATCGCCGCGTCCATGATGCCGATCGACGGGATGTTCAGGATCGCGGTTCTGCCCTTGAATTCGGGGTTGAGCAGATCGGCCCAGGAGTTGATCGGGTGCTTGATCAGATCGGGGCGGATACCCAACGTGTCGGCGTTGTAGACGGTTGGGATCACCGTCATCCATTGCGACGGCTGCTTGGCGAATTTGTCGGACTGTTCCGCGGTCAGAAAGGCGACCTTGATCGGCGCGATCCCTTCCATCGCCATTTTCTTGCCGTTCGGCAGTTCGCCTTTGGTAAATATCGGCACGATCTGGTCGTAGTATTTGATCTTGGTGACGTCGATACCGCGCAGATTGCCCGACGGCACGATCTTCTTCAGCATCCAGTATTCCGAATCGAGCAGGTCGAACGAGCTCGGCTGGGTGACCGCGCGTTTGACCACGTCGTCGGAGACTAGAGACGTGTATTGCACGGTGAAGCCGAGGTCCGACTTGCATTTGTCGGCGAGCTGTTTGAACTGGTTGACCCCGGTGCCGGCGATCCGCAGGGTCACCGGCCCGGCCGCGTGGACAAACGGAAACCCGGTGATCGCACCGGCGCCGAGCGCCAACCCCGCGGCAGATGCCGTGCCGGTCAAAAACCGGCGGCGAGACGCGCCCTGTCGCTGCCGCATGATGTGTTCCTCCCCTGTTCAGCCGACGATATGCGCATCGGCGTCGTTCCAGCCGATTGCGACGAGGTCGCCTTCGGCAACCGGCGCCGTGTAAAAGGATTGATCGGAAAGCGTCACCGTCAGCTCGTCCCCCCAATCCGCCTCGAGCCGCAACTTGACGACAGCGCCCTGATATTCGATCGCGGCAATACGGGATTGCACGGTTTCGGACGAGGCGGCGTCCATATTGCCTGCGCCGACGGCTTTCAGACGCCGGGCTGCGCGTTTTATGTGCATTCGATCGCTGCGGATCGCGACTTGAACCGTGGCGCCGGCAACCAGCCCCGCCCGCACGGTCTCGATCGCGATCCCGTGCGGGCCGCGCAGCCGCGCGCCCTTCGCATCGGCAGCCTCGACCGTGCAGGGCAGAATGTTGTGCCCGCCGATAAAGCGCGCGACAAAGGCGGTGCCCGGGCGATCGAATACGGTGCGCGCCGGCGCCGCCTGCTCGATCCGCCCCTCGTTCATGACGACGACCAGATCGGCGAGGGCCAAAGCCTCGTCCTGGCTGTGGGTCACGTGCACGAAGCTGATGCCGAAATGGCGCTGGAAACGTTTCAGCTCCTCACGCATGCGCACCCGCAGGAACGGGTCTAGCGCGGACAGCGGCTCGTCGAGCAACAGCACCTGGGGGTTGGTCACGAGCGCGCGCGCCAACGCCACGCGCTGCTGCTGCCCGCCGGACAGTTGCGCCGGGAGCCGGCCCGCCTGCTCCTCCATTTCGACCAGGCGCAGCATGTCGCGCGCCTTGGACCGGCGTTCGGCCTTGCGCACGCCACGCATGCGCAGGCTGAACGCGACGTTGTCGACGCAGTCGAGATGCGGAAACAGTGCGTAGCTCTGAAACATCATCGCGGTGCGTCGGCGGGCCGGTGGCAAACCGATCACGCGCGCGCCGCCGACCACGATCTCGCCGCTGGTCGGCACCTCATGCCCGGCGATCATGCGCAAGGTCGTCGTCTTGCCGCAGCCCGACGGGCCGAGCAGGCAACAATAACTGCCGGCGGGGATTTCGGCCGTGATCGCGTCGACCGCGATGGTGCGGCCAAAGCTCTTGGTCAGCGCGATGAGCCGCACTTCGGACGACGCTATCATCACCCCTGGCGGAGCAATTTTCGGGCCATCGAGCCGCCTTCACCGACGCCGCGCGATCACCGCGACCGGGCCGCCGCCGTCCGGCCCCTGGTGCTCGGCGCCACCCGAGACAAACAAATCGGTCCGCCCGACGATCCCCGCGAGCACGCCGCCGACGAGCGCGCGCGCATGCCGGCTGGCGTGGATGTCGCTGTCGTCCGACATGGTGTGGGGTGCGCCGCGGATCGTCCCGTCGCGCGACGCCTCGGCTTTGGCGAGCACCGCCAGAATGCGGGAGGCGGCTGCTTCCTCCAACTGGCCGGCGATCGTGAAATCCAGCCGGCGAAGCACGCCGATGACGCTGGGGACATCGATGGCGTCGCGCATCACGCCATGGGCAATGACACTGTCGCCCGACCATGCGGCGCTGTTGCCGATCACGACGATCTCGTTGTGCATCAGCTCGATGCCGGCCGATGCGCTGGCGCGGGACGACCACAGGCGGAAATCGCGCCCGATCACACGGTCATCGACCGCCACCGGCGCTACCTCGCCGAGCGCCAACGCGATCCCGAGCGCCGAAGCCGCGCGCGACAAACCCATGGAGGCATAGGTGTCCGCAGTAGCTGTGATTGCGCCGCGCGAGGCGGCCTCGGCGATCCGCTCGCTGGTCAGCAGCGGGCACTTGACCTGCACCCAATGGACATCCTCGGCATCGGCGATCGCGGCGCGCGCCATTGCCTCGCGCACCGCGGCCGACGTTGCTGCCGCTTGCGGCATGCAGCCGAGCTGCTCAGGCAAGAGCGTTGGCGTCGTCGCCGTACCGATCGCGAGGGATTTGCCGCCGGCCGGCGCCGCTTCACGCTCGCGAGCGGCAAACACCAAAAAATGCGGCGATAGCCCGCCTTCGGCGCCGCCCGACATCACGATCGCGATCCGCCTCGGCACTGCGTCCGGTGCGATGCCCAGCCGCTCGGCTAGGGCAATCGACACGGCCATCGTCGAATAACCCCGGGAGAAGTCGTTGACGCAGCCGTTGCCTGCGGTCTTTCCCAGGATTGCGACGATTTCGTGCGCCGCTACCTGTCCCTCATCGATCAGCCGCAGGATTGCCGAGACGTCGCCCGGATGCCGCATCGGCACGCGGCGGACAACGCATTCCAACGGGCGGCCCCTGGCGGCTCACTCCGCGGCGCGCAGCATGGTCGGGTGCAGCGCCTGCCCCATGGTCTTCTCATAGGCGTCGAGCCACGGCAGGCCCTCGGGCGCGATCAACTCGCCGGAGCGCGCGCTGCCGCCGATCTCCGGATCGTCGACGAGGGGCGGGATCGTCCCGTTGTCGCGCACAGCGCGCGCGGCATCGAGCAGCCGCCGGCGGGTCATCACGATCATCCGGTCGCTGGGCGCCAGATGTTCGAGGGTGCGATCGGAAATTTCGCCCATGCTTTCGGTCACCGCCGAATCCTGGGGGAACACGCCGGCGATGCCGGTATAGCTGACGGTCCGTTGGGCTTCGCGATCGATCAGATAGTCGTTGCTTTTATTGGCGACCGGGCGCCAGCGCCCGAACCAATCGGCAGTATTGGGCAGCACGGCGGTGGTGCGATCGAGGAACGGGATCGGTTCCCCGGTTTTCGTGACGGCGAGCGGCGGGGTGCGGCGGTTCCAGCTGAAGTTGAACGACATGGTGTGAGTGTCGTCCATCGGGACCCATGCCTGGGCGATGATGTTGTCGGTCAGCGGGCCGTTCGGAAACAGGGTCCAGAACGGCATCGCGAAATGGGCGAAGCGGTAATAGAGATAGCCCGGCTGGGCCGGCCGAGAGGCGGTGTACATCGTGCCCCAATCGGTCGAAAGGACATGCAAATGCGGGGCGCGGTCGATCAGTTGGAACCGATCCATGTGGTTCGGATCGATGTCGGAGACTTCGACCTTGCCGGTGTGCAAAAAGCTGAAATGCGAGGTGTCGATATCGCCTTCCAACGCCTGCAGCCAGTTGCATTCGCGCAGCCGGCATGAGAGATCGGTCTCGTCCGGAGGCAGCAAGGTTGCCTCGAAGGCGGGCAACGGCGGTGCGGCCTCGCGCTCGCCCATATAGACGTAGACCAGTCCGCCGCGCTCCGCCACTTGGTAGGCCTTTGCCTTGAGTTTGTGCCGGAAATCCTGGTCAGCCGGCAGATTGGGCATGTCGAGGCAGTTGCCGGCAGTGTCGAACTTCCAGCCGTGATAGACGCAGCGCAGGCCGCCTTCTTCGTTGCGGCCAAAGAACAGCGAGGCGCACCGATGCGGGCACCGGTGATCCAGGACGCCGACCCGCCCAGCGCTGTCGCGGAAGGCGATCAACCGCTCGCCCAATAGCATCAGGCGCAGCGGGTCGCCATCGGCCAATAGTTCCGACGACAAGCAGGCCGGCAGCCAGTACTGGCGCATCAAGCTGCCCATCGCGGTGCCGGACCCGACTTGGGTCAAGATCTCGTTTTCGGTCTGAGAGGCCATTCTTTGTCCCTCCGGTTCGGCGTGTAATGTCGCCTCTCACCAGTGCAAAACCTGGGCCAGATCCGGCACGGAAAGATGGCCGGGTCGAAGTCTCGGTTTTGCCAGCAGAGCTTCGATGTCAGAATTCCTTGAGGGTGTCGCGCAGGGTGGTTCGGCTATAGGTCTCGCGTACGAGCCCGCGCCGTTGCAGGGCCGGCACCAGCCCCTCGCATACCTCAGTGATAAAGCGCCGGGTGATGCGCTGGAACGGGGTGCTTATCAGAAACCCGTCGCCGCCGATGGCTTCGATTACTTCGCCCATACGCTCGGCCACCTCATCTGGGGTGCCGATCAGATCGAGCCCGCTGTCGAAGCGCTCCGAGGCGAGTTGGCGCAAGGTCTTGCCGCTGCCCCATTGCGCGAATTTATCGAGCGAGCCCTGTTCTCCATTGGTGGTGACGCGCGGCAATGGCGCGTCGAGATCGAACTGCGAGAAGTCGATATCGGTGATCGAGCCGACCGAAGCCAGCGCGGCCTCGACAAAGCCCGGAGCATTGACCATGCGCGAGTGCTTGGCTCGTGCCTCTTCGGACGTTTCGCCCAGGATCGGATAGACCAAATGGAGGATCTTGATGTCGCCGGGGTTGCGCCCGGCGGCGACCGCATGGGCCCGAACCTCGTCGCGATATTGCCGTAAGCCTCTGATGCCGTTGGCCGTCGCGAGGATCGAATTGGCATGCTTCGCGGCAAAGGCGCGCCCGCGCGGCGAGCCGCCGGCCTGGATGAACGCCGGCCGGCCCTGCGGCGAGCGCACCGTATTCAGCGGTCCGCGGCATTTGAAGAACCGGCCTTCGAAATGGATCGGATGGACCTTTCTGAAATCGGCGTAGGTCCCGCGCTCGCGATCCATCACGACCGCATCGGCGTCCCAGGATTCGAACAGTTTGCAGACCAGATCGACATATTCGTCGGCCATCGCGTAGCGCATCTCGCGCGGCGGCAATTCATCCACGCCGAAATTCTGCGCGGCAGCGTCCTCGCCGCTGGTGACGATGTTCCAGCCGAACCGGCCCCCTGCGATGTGATCGATGGTCGAGGCGAGTCGCGCCAGCATGAACGGCGGGTAGGCCATCGTCGACATCGTGGCGACGACGCCGAGCCGGGTCGTGGCGGCGGCGATCATCGCGGCAAGGGGCAGCGGGTCGTGCTTCGGCACCTGCAGCACGTATTTCAGTGCTGCTTCGGCGGTGCCGCGATAGGCCTCCGACACCATCAAGGTGTCCTCGAGCAGAATGTAGTCGAAGCAGGCGCGCTCCATCGCCAGCGCCATCTCGACAAAGAACTTGCCGTCCCACGGCGATCCGCCGTGGCTGAACGAGTGGTTCCAATCGCCCGGCGTGAAATTAGTGAACCAACCGAGATGAAAGCGCTGGGGCATCCGTGATCCTTCTTCCCGAGACGCGCCTGCGGATTAACAGGCTGACTCCCTACTCCGCGACGTCGGCAGCGATAGGGGCGAACATTGCGGCAGCGTATGGCTCCGGCTCGGGTTCGGCGAAGCCGCGCAGATCCGGCAACAACGTGTCCGCCTGCTCTAGGAAGAGGCTCCGGGTAATGCCGCGAACCAGGCGGGGGACGGCGTAGCGATGGCCGCTAATCCCGGTCGACACCGGCCCCATGCTCGGCCTTGCCGAAAAGTTGAAGGCATGGATACGCGACAGCCAGGGCGCGGCGCCCGGCGCCTTTTCGAGAAATTCGTAGCTTTTGTCGAGGTAGGGCAGCTGGCCGAGCGCGGCATGCGCCTCGTCCGGTTCGGGAACGAAGCGGTCGGACCATAGGGCTATGTACTGGGCGATCCCATCGAGCTCGGGCCGCAGTCTGAGGTCGATGCTGACCCCGGTCGCGCAGATCACGAAATCGAAGCCGAAGCGCTCCCGTTTGGTGACGATTTCAACGGCATCGCCAGTCCAATGGACCTCTTCCCAAGCGCTGTCGGCGTGCACGCGCGGGCCCGGCTGCCGGCGGGCGCGATCGAAGGCGTGGCGCGGCGGCGGCTGGTCGTGCAGGTCAAAATGCCGGGCGATATTCCAGCGGATATGATCGTCGAGCGCCGAGTAATGCGCGAAGATCGCCGAAAACACGAGCCACCGGTGGGGGTTGACCACCGGCAGCAGCGGCCGTCTGAAGCAGATGTCGACGCGGGCCGCACCGGCGGACAACGCCGTCAGCGCCGCGTCGAACGCCGAGCCGCCATGGCCCAGGATGCCGATGCGCTTGCCGGCGAACTGCCCGAAGTCGATCGGCCCGTTCGAATGGGCGTAAGCGCAGCGTGGCAGGGCGCGCTCGATCATGTCCGGCACTTTCCAGGCGCCCCCGCCGTCCTGCCCGGTCGCCAGCACGATCCGGCGAGCGAGCACGGTACGGCAGTCCGCCGGTCCGGCCGTCTTCAATGCCAGAACATTCCCCGTGGGCGCGACGCCGACGACCGGGGTCTCGTTGCCAATGTCGAGATCGGCTAGCTCGCGGTACCAGCGCAGATAGCGCATCCAGTCTTGCCGAGGGATCCAGGCGATCCGGTCCCAGGCCTCGGTGCCGTAGCGGGTCTCGAACCAGGTGCGCGCCGATAGGCTCGGGATGCCGAGTTCGGCGCCGACCAGCTCCTTTGGCGTGCGCAGCACCGCCATGCGGGCGAAGGTCTCCCATGGACCCTCGTAGCCGGCCGGGTTGCGGTCCAGCAACAGCACGTTGCCGACGCCCTCGGGCTTCAGGGCGAGGCCGATGACCAGCCCATTCTGCCCGGCGCCGACGATTGCGACGTCGAAGACATGCTGCCCCGAGGGGTGGGAAACCGGACGAACCCACTCATCCGCCGGATGGGCGAGCGCGGCGAGGTCGCGTCTGGCCTGCGCGGCGAGCCGAACGAGGTCCGCCCCGGCCGTCGGGCGCGGCTGCAGCGAGAGGTGAGGATCGCCGGCTGCGAGGGTCAATGGATCAGCGGGTAGATCGGGGTGCCCGGCGCCAGGGCGGGCGGCTTCCGACGCGCCGCGGTCACATCCCGGCACGCGGCGGCGCGCAGGGTTTGCCGCTGTGCCCATTCGCTGACGCCGATCGCTCTGAACACAGCGGTCCGGGGCGCTGCCGGCAACAACGCCATTTGGCCATACCAATACGCAACCCGCTGCACCCATTCGGTAAAGCGGCGCAGCTCCCACTCCCACGCCGCGAGGCCACCCGGCACCTCGCCTTCGCGATCGATCATGTGAGCCAGCATGAAGGCCGACATCATCGCGCAACCGCCGCCCTGGCCGAGGAATGGCGGCTGGGCGCTGGCGGCGTCGCCGACGATCGCCACCCGGCCGCTCGACCAATTTTCGAGGCGGGTGATCTCGAACCAGTCGCCATGCCCATCGTCGGGGATGCGGTCGACGATCCGTCCAAGACGAGGAAACAGGGCGCGCCAAAAACCGCGATCGAGCGGCAACGCGTTGCCGGCGCTGTCGCCCGCGACCGAGGTCAGCTGCACATCGGCCCGTGCCGCCGTGCACGGCGCATAGAGCAGCCGGCGCGACCCATTCCAGCTCTCGCAATGGGTGGCCCAGGTTTCGTTTTCGAGCTCCTCCGGCTCGCGCGGAATCAACGCCCGATAGCCGAATTGCCTGGCGGGACGGCGCCACTTCAACAGGCCGAGGCTGTCGCGAACCGGCGAATTGACGCCGTCGGCGCCGATGACGAGATCGGCATACCGCGACCCGCCGTCGGCGAAATGCAGCGCCCCGTCGGGGTCCGCTGCGACCGCGCGCGCGTTGAACACGACCTCGCCGCCGGTGGCCACCAAGGCATCATGGAGCGCCGTCAGCAACTCCTCGCACAATGGCACGTACAGGCGAAAGTCGCCGCTGAGAGCACTGCTGGCGAACACCGCGCCGTCGGAGTTGCGCTGTTCGTGCCGGGATGCGGGGATCGCCCCGGCGATGACCTGCTGCAGCACGCCGAGCGCGTCCAGCACCCGCAGCGCGTTTTCCCAGAGATGGATCCCGGCCTCCGGGACGCGCAGCGCGTTATCCTGCTCATTGACGCGCACTCGCCAGCCCTTCTGCGCGAACGCGAGGCCGGCCGTCAGGCCGGCGACGCCACCGCCGGCGATCTCGACTGTGGGCTTCATGTCGCGATCACGGCCGGCGCGCCCAACCGGCAGACGGTGTAGTCCGCGGTATTGGTGTCGGTCAGTTCGAGGTTGTAGAAGTCGCGCCGCGGTTCGGCAAAATAGGGACCGACATGCCAGGTGCCGCAGCCGAGCTTGATAAAACGGTCGGCCGGGATGCGAAACGCCAGGATGTCGGCGAATTCGGGCCGGGCGACGCCGGCGGGCGACATGGCGATCAGCCAGGGCATGCCATCGACCGCGCCGAGGCACTGCGTCACCCGATCGTGCCGCGCCATTTTTTCGAAGGCAAGGCCTCGCTGGGCGAGACGCATGATGTAAAATCGCGGCATTCCGTGCGACAGGTCGAGCGCCACGTCCCCTGCCGCGTGACTCCCGTCGCCCAGCGGTGCGCCGACTTCACCAAATGGGGCAAATGCCTCGGAAGTAAGCTCCATGACAGCGACATGATTCATCTCGGCCGCTCCTGATGCGGGTTCGAGAGGACGTTCGGAAGCTATGACGCAGGATTTATGCCATTTGGCCTTGGGGCGGCCTCATCAAGGCGCCTGCCGCGGGTATTTGGGACAGTGTAGGCCTGCGAAAGCCTGCTGACGATTCTCGGCCAGACCGGCCGAAGCCGTTTTGTGCGACGCATTGCCGCCTGTTCTAGCCCCGATTTCAGGCATTCGCCCAAATTCTGGGACTGCCGGCCACTGCAAGCCACGCTGCGGCACTCGGTCGGCTTCCCAGTAGGTCGCGGCGCCCGCGCAAACAGGTGTTCGCATTGGCACATGTCTTGGCTTTCCCCTTCCCCCATCACAAAAGGCGCCTATGCAATCGCCGGCATTCTGAAAAGAAACATACGCTGTAATTAGATACCGGGTCCTCCACGGGGTTGGCTTCAGCGGTCACGCCCGGGTTCCGATTGCGTTGGGAGAAGGACCCACCTATGCGGCGTCGCTGGATCAGCAGCGTGGTCGCCTGTATTTGGATTACCGTCTTTGGCTCCGGCTGAAATTCAATGCCTGGCGGCTGCGGGCCTACCGCGAAGAGGCTGCCGGTCAAACCGGCAAACGGCGATTGGCCTGCCGATAGTTTGGACAAGCCCGCGGCAGGCGGCGAATTCGGACGCTGCAGCGGTGATGGCACGCCGATTGCTGTGACCACCTATACCACGGGAGAGCGGGGACGGCGATGAGGCGGCGCGATTTTCTGAAGCGCACGACAGCAGCGGCCGCGGGGACGGTTGCCGCAAGCTATGTCCTTCCCGCGCAGGCGCAGTCGCGCCAGGACATGCTGCTGACCCTTTCCGAGAGCGGCCCCAACAATCTCGATGTGATGGGGGTCGGCACCAACCGTCCCGGTTACGAGGCGTCCTGGAACACCTACGACCGGCTGGTGACCTTCGGGGTCAAGAAGGACACTGCCGGCAACGACCATTACGATCACACCAAGATCGAGCCGGAATTGGCCGCATCCTGGGATGCGCGCGACATGTCCATCACCTTCAAGCTGCGCAAGGACGCAAAATTCCACGACGGCACGCCGGTTACCGCCAAGGACGTCAAATGGTCGTTCGACCGTGCGGTAACGGTCGGCGGCGCGCCGACCTTTCAGTTCAAGGCCGGGTCGATGCAAAAACCGGAGCAGTTCGTCGTCGTCGACGATTACACTTTCCGTATCGACCTCGCGCGCAAGGACAAATTGACCTTGCCCGACCTCGGGGTGCCGTCGCCGGTCGTAATCAATTCGGAACTGGCCAAGAAGCACGCCACGGATAGCGATCCCTGGGCGATGGATTGGTTGAAAAACAACGAAGCCGGCGGCGGCGCCTTCCGCGTCGACAAATGGACGCCCGGTCAGGAATTGACCTACCGGCGCTTCGACGAATGGAAATCCGGACCGTTGCCGAAGCTCCAGCGGGTGATCTGGCGCATCATCCCCTCGGCCGGCAATCGCCGGGCATTGATCGAGCGCGGGGACGCCGACATCTCGGTCGACCTGCCGCCCAAGGACGTGGCCGATATGGCGAAGGACAAGAAGCTCACGGTGATCGGTTCGCTGATCGAGTGCGCGATGATCTATCTCAGCATGAACGTCAAGATGGCCCCCTTCGACAAGGTCAAGCTGCGCCAGGCGGTCGCCTATGCGATCCCTTATCAAAAGATCATGGATGCGGCGATGTTCGGTCGCGGCAAACCATTGTTCGGCGGTCCGAGCGAGGTGAGTTCGCCGGAGTGGCCGCAGCCCTCGCCTTATGTCACCGATATCGGCAAGGCAAAGCAATTGCTCGCCGAAGCCGGGCTGCCTAATGGCTTTGAGACGACGCTCTCCTTCGATCTCGGCTATGCCGTGACTCAGGAGCCGATTTGCGTATTGGTGCAGGAAAGCCTTGCCCAGATCGGCGTCAAGGCCACGCTCAACAAGGTGCCCGGCGCCAATTGGCGGGCCGAGTTCTCGAAGAAGACGCTGCCCTTCCTTGCCAACGTGTTCGGCGCCTGGCTCAACTATCCCGACTACTTCTTTTTTTGGAATTATCACGGGCAAAATTCGCTTTTCAATGATATGTCCTACCAAAATCCGGCAATGGACAAGCTGATCGACGCCGCCCGTTTCGAGACCGATCCGAAGAAATACGGCGAGGAGGTCGAAGGCTTTATCAGCCTTGCCTTCGGCGATGTTCCGCGCATCCCGCTGTTCCAGCCATGGCTCGACGTCGCGATGCAGAAGAACGTTACCGGGTATCGCTACTGGTTTCACCGCCAGCTCGATTACCGGCAATTGGCTAAGACCTGACCGCGCGCGATTGATGATCGCCCTGCGCCGCCTCGCGACAGCGCTACCGGTTGTCGTCGGCGTAATTCTTGTGACCTTTCTACTGACCCGGGCTTTGCCCGGCGACCCGGCCGTCTATTTCGCCGGGCCGGCGGCGTCGACGGAAGCGATCGACCAGATCCGCCACCGCCTCGGCTTCGACCGTAGCCTGCCGGTGCAATTCGTCGATTATATAGAGCGGCTCGCGCATGGCGATCTCGGCACCTCGCTGACCACTGGGCAACCCGTTCTGACCGAGCTGTTGACCCGATTGCCGGCATCGGCCGAGCTGACCTTGCTCGCCCTGTTCCTCGCGGTAGGGATCGCGTTGCCGCTCGGCATCACGGCGGCATTGCGGCCCGGGTCGCCGGTCGACCACGCGTGCCGCATCGTCACGACCGCCGGCGTCTCATTGCCGACATTCTTTACCGGTCTGCTGCTCGTCTATTTATTCTATTACCTCCTCGGGGTGGCGCCGGCTCCGCTCGGCCGACTCGGCGTGTTCTCCTCGGCACCGCCGCAGCATACTGGGTTCTACCTGATCGACAGCCTGCTGGCCGGCGATCTCGAAACGTTTCGCGCCGCATTGGCGCAGCTGATTCTGCCCGCGGCAACAATGGCGATTTTCACCTTGGCGCCACTGGCGCGTATAACCCGCGCCGCGATGCTGGGGGCACTCGGCAGCGAGTTCGTCCGCACCGCGCGGGCGAGCGGCCTGTCGGGGTTCCGGATCGTCTTTATCTATGCCTTTCGCAACGCGGTACTGCCGGTGATTACCACGCTCGGCATCGTGTTCTCGTTCCTGCTCGGCGCCAATGTCCTGGTCGAAAAGGTATTCGCCTGGCCCGGCATCGGCTCCTACGCGGTCGAGGCGCTGATCGCCTCCGATTACGCGCCGGTGCAGGGTTACGTGCTGATCATGGCGCTGCTTTACGTGCTGCTCAATCTGACCGTCGACCTCGTCTATGGCGTCGTCGACCCACGGGTGCGGCTCGAAACATGACCGCGACATTGCGCCATGCTGGCTATGTGCTGCGCGGAAACCCGGTCACGGCCTTTGCCTTCGCTGGGTTTTTCCTGTTTGTGTTATGCGCCGTATTCGGCTCGGCGCTGGCACCCTATGACCCGCTCGCCAGCGATACGGCGCGTGCCTTGACCGCCCCCTCCGCCGCCCACTGGTTCGGTACCGACCAGCTCGGCCGCGACATTTTCTCCCGCGTCGTCGTCGCGACCCGTCTTGATCTCGGCATCGCGGTGGCCTCGGTCGTCCTCGCTTTCGGCATCGGCACCCTCGCGGGGATCGCCGCCGGCTATTACGGCGGCTGGTTAGACCGCATCGTCGGCCGCCTGGTCGACACGATCATGGCGTTCCCGCTGTTCATCCTGGCGATGGGCATCGTCGCCGCGCTCGGCAACAGCGTCGCCAACATCGTGTACGCGACCGCGATCATCAATTTCCCGATCTATGCCCGGCTCTCCCGTGCCGAAGGAAACGTCCGGCGCAATGCCGGCTATGTCGAGGCGGCGCGGCTGTGCGGAAATAGCGAGACGCGGATCGTGCTCGGGCAATTATTGCCGAACATCATGCCGCTGATGATGGTGCAGGTGTCATTGACACTCGGTTACGCGATCCTCAACGCCGCCGGCCTTTCCTTTATCGGTCTCGGGGTGCGCCCGCCGACCGCTGAATGGGGCATCATGGTCGCCGAGGGTGCCAGCTCCATCATCTCGGGTGAGTGGTGGGTCGCGTATTTCCCCGGCATCGCGCTGATGGCCGCGGTGTTCTGCTTCAACCTGATGGGCGATGGGTTGCGCGACATCGTCGACCCGCTACGGCGGACCTGATGGCCGGCAACCGCACCGCGCCGCTGCTTGCGGTCGAGGATCTCGGTATCGAGTTCCGCACCCGGACTGGGACGGTACACGCCGTCGACCGGATCGGGTTCGAGCTGCGCCGCGGCGAGACGATGGCGCTGGTCGGCGAAAGCGGTTCCGGCAAGTCGGTCACCGCGTACGCGATTATGGGCATCCTCGATATGGCGGCGCGCATCACGTCGGGGCGGATCGTGTTCGGCGAGTTGGAGCTGCTGCAGGCGGGCGAAAAGGCGATCGCTGAGTTACGCGGGCGCGAATTGGCGATCATCTTTCAGAACCCGCGCACCGCCCTGAATCCGATCCGGCCGGTCGGCAAGCAGATCGCCGACGTCTTGCTGCGGCACGGCAACGTCACCGCCGCGCAGGTGCCCGGGCGCGCTATAGAAATGTTGGCGAAAGTGCGCATTCCTGATCCGGAGCGGCGCGCCCGAGCCTATCCGTTCGAGCTGTCGGGCGGCATGTGCCAGCGGATCATGATTGCGATGGCGCTTGCCTGCGAACCGCAATTGCTGATCGCAGACGAGCCGACGACCGGGCTCGATATCACCACGCAGGCGGTAATAATGGATTTAATCGCCGAGCTCGCCGCCGCGCACCACATGGCGACCCTGCTGATCACGCACGATCTCGGCCTCGCCTCGGAATATTGCGACTTGATCGCGGTGATGCATGCCGGGCACATTGTCGAGACCGCGCCGACGGCGGCCCTGTTCGCCGCGCCGCATCACCCCTATACCGCCAAGCTGATCGCGGCGACCCCCGGCGGAGCGCCGAGCCTCGACGCGCTCGCCTCGATCGGCGGCGCGCTGCCTGACCTGCGCCGGGCAGATCTGCCGCCCTGCCGCTACACCGAGCGCTGCGAGCGCGCCGCTCCCGATTGTTTCAACCGGCCGCTACCGCGGCGGCCTGTCGGCAAGGGCCGGCACGTCGCCTGCCATTTTCCGCTATGACAGCGGATCGATCACTGCTCGCCGTCGACGGGCTGCGCAAGCTCTATCCGGTCGGCAAGCGTCGGATTTGGCGGCGTGACGCCGCGCCGTCTTTTCTCCATGCAGTCGACGGCGTCAGCTTCGCCATCGGACGGGGCGAGACGGTAGGGCTGGTCGGCGAGAGCGGCTGCGGCAAGACCACCATTTCCCGGTTGATTGCCCGCCTGCTCGATGCCAGCGGCGGCTCGATCCGCTTTGCCGGAAAGGAGATCGGCCGGGTGCCGGCGCGGCGTTTCGGCCGGGCACCGCAGCGCGCGCAAATCCAGATGGTGTTTCAGGACGCGACCGACAGCCTCAACCCGCGCTTCACCGCGTTCCGCGCCATCGCTGATCCGTTATTGCGCTTGCAGCGCCTTTCCGGCCCGGCATTGCGCATCCGGGTCGAGGAGGTAGCGCGGCTGACCGGCCTGCCACCGGAATTGCTCGGCCGCTTCCCGCACCAGCTCTCCGGCGGGCAGAAGGCACGGGTCGGGATCGCTCGCGCCATCGCGGTCGAGCCGCGGCTATTGATCCTCGACGAGCCGACCTCGGCGCTCGATGTGTCGGTGCAGGTCGTGATCCTGCAATTGTTGCAAGATCTCAAGCGGCAACTCGATCTTTCTTACCTGTTCGTCAGTCACGATCTCAATGTCGTGCGGCTTTTGTGTGACCGCATTCTCGTCATGTATCTCGGCCGTATCGTCGAAAGCGGGCGGGCCGACCGTGTTTTCGCGGCACCCGTGCATCCCTATACTCAGGCATTGCTGTCGGCGGTGCCGAGGCCGGGCGCCGGCGGCAGGCGGGCGAAGCGGATCGGCCTGCCGGGCGAGCCTCGCAGTCCGATCGACCCGGCCCCGAACATCTGCCCGCTTTATGGCCGCTGCGGGCGTGCGACCGAGAAATGCGCGACGGCCATGCCGGCTTTACGCGAGATTGCCTCGGGCCAGTTCGCCGCCTGTCATTACCCGATCGCCGATCGCGCGGCTGAGCGACAGCCGCTGACGGCAACCGCCTGATCCACTACCAGACCTCACAAGCGGCGAAACGGGCAGCGTCGATCAGCGCGTCCCAGCTTGGACCGGCTGACCTTCCTTGAAATGATTACCCCATCGGTCTCGACACCGTAGATGAGAAATGATCGCTTACCGGTTGAACAGCCCCCGCGAACGCGAGCGGATCGAGCGCGCCAAGCCGCTGGGCGCTGCCGCGTGATCTCCTTCCATCCCCTTGGCAGCCGGCGTAAGCGGAGCCCTATCCCCACCTTGCGCGGGCTGACGATGGGGTGATGCTGTCTCGTGTGATCGAGGCAGCGGGGTTCGTGTGCCAAGTAATTTGCCAATTGATGGGCACAGTTTCCGTCGCGTGGAGGTTCTGACCGGGACCCCGCGCCGGCGGCGCTGGGGCGCGGCGGCGAAGGCGGCGATTGTCGCGGAGAGCTTGGCGCCGGGGGCGGTGACGAGCGAAATCGCGTTGCGCCACGGGCTGCATCGCAACCAGCTCTATGGCTGGCGGCGGGAGTATCGGTCGGCCGCGGTGGCCGACACCGGCACTCCCGGGCCCGACTTCGTTCCGGTGCTGGCGGAGAGCCATGCCGGTTCGGCTAGGCCGAAGTTTTCATTACGAGAACCAGCAACCATTTGATCCGATTTTGTAAAACCGGCTGATGGTGATCTGGTGCTGACTACCTTCCGAGGCCGACGGCGAGCAATTCGAAGGCGCGGGCCTGGAGTGGTGTCGGCTTGGTCGGCAGCTCGAAGCGGTATGTCGGATTGCTGGGCAGGCTAACTTGATTGAGGCAGAGGGTGGCCAGGTCGCTGAGCAGGCTGCGGAAGCTATGCACCGGCAGGCCGTCATCGGTGCGGCGGGTCGCCACTTTGCGTCGCGCTGCCGGGGACCGTTTGGCGGGGGCGACGATCGCTGGGCGTTGGGCGGCAGCGGCGGCGCGGTCATGGTCGTCGAAGAGGATCGGCGCCAGCCGGCTTCGTATATGGAATTCGACGTAATCGGCCAGCATGCACAGGAAGACATGGGCGCGCACCCGCGGCGCCGTCCAATGGGAGACCGGGCGGATTTCCAGATCAATCGTCTTCAGACAGCGGAAGGCGCGCTCGACCTGGGCCAGGGATTTATAGGCACCGACCGTCTGCTCCGCCGTGAGGGCCGCCGCCGGCACGTTGGTGCGGATTACATAGATCCCATCGAGGCGGGCTTCGGTGGCGATGGTCTCCGCCTTGCGGCGATAGGCGAAGCTGGTGTTGGCAATCGTCAAATCATAGTGCTTGCCCATCTTGTGCTTATCGAGCACGGCGCCGACTTTGAGGCCGATTTCGGCGGTGCCGCGCAACGGTGCGCGCTGGCGCCCGACCGCCAGCTTGATGCGGCCCAGATCCCGATCGGTCGCGGTCAGCAAGTCCGCGCGCTTGCGCCGGCGCTCCGCCGCCAGCAAGGGATTGCGGCACACGATCAGCCGCTCGCCGGGATAATCGGGAGACGCGATTTCGGCCAGGTCGCGTTTGTCGAACAGCGATAATTGCAGCGGACCGCCGTTGGCCAGCTCCTGGATCCTGGGTGCCCTGAGCGCGGTGATCCAGTCCAGCCCGGCCGGCTCGAGATCCTCGCGGATCCGGGCGCTGGTGATCATGCCGCGATCACCGACCACCACCACCCGATCCAAGCCGAAGCGTGCCTTGAGCTTGCTGACTTGATTGCTCAGTGTCATCGGATCGGCGGTGTTGCCCTCGAACACCTCAATCGCCACCGGACAGCCCTCGCGGCTGCACAGCAGGCCGTACACGATCTGCGGCCGGTCGGGCCGATGGTCACGGCTATAGCCATGCTTGGCCAACTCGCAGCAGCGGCCTTCGAGATAGGAGGAGCTGACGTCGTAGAGGGCGAGGGTGCCGCCGACCAGATGGCTCTTGGCCAGCGCGTTCTCGATCCGCTCCTGCTGATCGACAAGCCAGTCGAGCGCGGCATAGACCTCCCGTTCGGCGACCTCGCCCAATTCCAGCCGTGCCCCCAGGCTGGAAGCCGCCGTCTGTGGATTGAGCGCCCGCACCGTCGCCAGCTTGGAGGCCGGCGCGATGACCCGGTTGACGATCAGCGCCATCACCAGATCGCGATAGCGCCGGCTCGCCGATCCGCCGCGGCGTTCGGTCAACAGCTTGGGTAAGCCGATCTGCTCCGCTGTGCCGAGAACGGCGGCGACGTGACCATGCGGCAACGAACGGCTGATGGTCAGCGCCTCATCCGCCTTGGCCAGCGCCACCCCGCCGCGCAGCAGCGTGCGCAGGCCCTCCACCAGCGGTTCCGGCCAGTTCGTCAGGTTGGCGATGGTGCGCTTCTTGACCTTGCCGTCGGCGCGGTAGCTCTCCCGCAGCAGGATGGTCGGGTGGGACTGGCGATTGGGCACCGACTCGATATGCATGACACATCGAATCATCACCAGCCCTTGTAGTCAAGGCATAATTATCATAAATGCATGACTACAGACACACGCCAATATCCACAGATATCGGCCCCATCTCAATGCCTTATCGGGTCGAACAATGAAAACTTCGGGCTAGGCCGGCAATCGCGATCGCGATCGGCAGCGCGATCGTGCGTGCCGAGGCGGGGGTCGAGCTGGCCTGTCTCGGCAAGGTGCTGCGCCTGTTGAAGGCGGTGAGATGATCCCCGCCCTCTCTGGCACCCCGCCGGCGGGGATGCGAGTGCTGATCGCGACGCGCCCGGTCGATTTTCGCCGCGGCGCCGACGGGTTGGCGGCGACCGTGCAATCGGTGCTGCGGCAGGACCCGTTCAGCGGGACGGTCTTCGTGTTTCGCTCGAAGCGAGCCGACCGGGTGAAGCTGCTGGTCTACGACGGGACCGGGCTGGTGCTGATCTGGAAGCGGCTGGAAGGGGCCAAGTTCAAATGGCCAAGCTCGTCTACAACTGGCCCAATAGCCGGCTCGCCGAACTCACGCCTTGGGGCTGGGCTGCCGCACGCTGATCCCCGGCGGCGGTGAACAAATCGGCGCGTCAAGCCGTTCGGATGGTGGCCACGGCTCATCGCTTACGCTTTACAAAGTTTGTTGCGATGCTTAGCATACGTTCCCTGTATTTCACGCGCGCTGACGCATTCCCCGATAAATTCGAGGGTGCGAAGGGCTCAATTTCCTTAGAAAGCAAATATGATGAGTACTATTTGGAATTTATGCGCAAAGCATCTCGAACTGCTCCCGGGGTAAAACCTGAAGATTTAACCGATGAAAAGCTTGAGACTTCGGCTCGGCACGGACTAGACAGCCTTCGAAAGGCGGGGGAATGGGCGCGGAAAACTTGCCTTCATTAACTGCTGGTATCAGGCCGAATACGAATCGGAAGCGATGTGGAACTTGTACGCGGGATGGCAGCGCACAGGTATAGATAATCCGGGCAGCATTGTAATCAGAACCACGTTCGGCGGATTAAGTAAGTGTCTAACGTCTCAAACAAATCTATATGTCGGCCGAGTCTATTATGTAGATTATAGAAAAATGATGGTTGGCATCAATGAGGCATTTTGGTGCAAGTCTAAGTCGTTAGAGCATGGGCGGGAGGTCCGCGCTATCCTTTATCATCACAAAGTCACCGAGGTAGCAGGACTTTCGATACTGGTAGAAATTGACGATCTCATAATAGAGGCCAGAATCTCGCCACTCGCCCTGCCGTGGTTCGAGGATGTGGCTCGCGATGTCACGGCTAAATACAGTTTCAGTTTTCCCGTTAAGCGGTCGGCTCTTGAGGATGTCCCCTTCTATTAATGATGCAGTCCCTAGAAATCGTCGCCCTTTTCCCCATAAGGCCCCTTATCCGCCCTCGGCCTCGGAGCCGGTGATTTTTCAGAACGGTCGATTATGCGCCAAAAAGAGCGAGCCGCGAGCGTGCGCGTGTCCCCGGCCCCACTTCCTTGACGGGAATCGGCTCTCCAGCCTGTACCGTGCGAGCAATCTACGTCAGATAATTTCCTTGTTTCAGATATTCCGGGGGAGAGCGAGGGCTGGCTTCCTGGCATGGCACGACGCGAAGCGGCGGCCGAGGGTCAGCCGCGTGCCGCCACCGCTGCGCTAGGCCCGGAGTTGCCGCGGCGGTATTCGGGCACCAGCCGCTCGAGCAACTGCAGCATGCGCTGTTCGCGGCGGAGCGCGGCGGTCTCCTCCAGCTCGTCGATCGAGCGGGCCAGCATCGCATAATCGGCGGTGCGCGGCGCCGCCAACCGGATCGCCGGGATGCGCGTCGGCATCAGCGGCTCGGACGGGTGGAACAGCTCCTCGTGCAGTTTTTCGCCCGACCGCAGCCCGATAAACTCGATTCTTGATGTCGCGGTCAGGCCGCAGCCCGGCGAGGCGGATCATCTGCCGCGCGAGGTCAACGATCCTGACCGGCTCGCCCATGTCGAGCACGCAGATCTTGCCGCGATCTTCCGGCGTTTGCCGGGCGGACGACAGGGCAGCGGCCTGCAATACCAGCTCGACCGCCTCGCGCACCGTCATGAAAAAGCGCGAGACCTCGGGGTGGGTGACGGTCAACGGCCCGCCGCCGGCGAGCTGGCGCGCAAACAGCGGCACCACCGATCCGGTCGAGCCGAGGACGTTGCCGAAGCGCACGGTGACGTAGCGCGTACCGGGCACTCCTTGGCGTGCTTCGTGAACATCGAGCGCCTGGCAAAAGCTTTCGGCGAGACGCTTGGTGGCGCCCATCACATTGGTCGGATTGACCGCCTTGTCGGTCGAGATCATCACCACGACGGACACGCCAAAGGCGCGCGCCGCCTCGGCGACGTTGCGGCTCCCGGCGATGTTGGTCAAAACCCCCTCGATCGGGTTGGCCTCGACCATCGGCAGGTGCTTCAGCGCCGCCGCGTGAAACACGATCTCGGGCCGTTCGGCGGCGATCACGGCGTCCACCTGCGCGCGTTCGCGCACATCGCGCAGCAGCGGGATCTGCGCCAGCTGCGCAAACCGTTCGCGCAATTCCATGTCGATCGCGTAGAGCGCGAACTCGCCATTGTCGAGCAGGATCAGCCGGCTCGGCGAAAGGGCGGCGACCTGGCGGGCGAGCTCGGCGCCGATCGTGCCGCCGGCGCCGGTGATCAGCACCCGATGCCCGCGGATCAGCCCTGCCATCCCGTCGCGATCGAGCACCGCCTGCGGCCGGCCCAGCAGATCCTCGAGCGCGATCGGCTCGAGGGCGTGCTCCGGCGTTGGGCTCGGGATTGTCGAGGGTGCGCTGGAAATCGGTCAGCCTCGGCAGCCGCGCCAGCGGAATGGCGAGCGCATCGGCGCGGTCGAGCAGCCGGCGCACCTGGTCACCCGGGCAGGTTCTGCGCGGTGATGATCAGCTTTTGCGGGCGCCGGCCGCGGCGATCCAGCCGTTCGACCACGGTTTCGAGCGAATTGATCGTGCCCAGCACGGGCACGCGATAGATCTCGCGCCCAACCCGCGACGGGGTATCGGCGAGGACGCCGACCACGCGATAAACCGCGCGCGGATTGCGCATCATCTCGCGGATAAAGGTGTCGGCCCCGTCCTTGGCGCTGATCAGCAGCACCGGCACGCTCTGATGCCTGGCGCGTTCGAGGACGTGGTCGAGACCGCGGTCCTTGAACAGGCGGTAGGCGAGGCGCGGCCCGCCCAGCAGGGCCACCAGCACGAACCAGTCGATCAGCAGGGTCGAGCGCGGCAGCGCCTCGAGACGGGTCACGACGAACATCGCCGGCAGGAAGACGAGCAGGGTCAAAGTCACTGCGCGGGCGATGTTGAACAGATCGGGCAAGGAGGCGTAGCGCCAGATGCCGCGGTAGAGCCCGGTCACCAGGAACACCCCCGCGGCGATCAACGTGAAGGTGACGACGTAGACCGCCGTCAGCCGGGGCTGGTAGCCGACGATGTCGGTGCCGATGCGCAGATACAGCGAGACGACGATAGACAGCGCCGCCATCGCAATGTCGTGAAGGAAAGCGAACAGGGCTCGCCGGTTGTTCGGGAACATCGCCACCGCGCCCCTATAACAGGAAACCCCGCGGAAGCGGAAGATCGCGCGCCGCCGGCAGCCGAGCGCCCCTTTATCTCGCCCGCGCCGCCATGCCCCGACAATGACGCAGAGAGCGGCGCGCGCCGCTCTATTTCGGCAAAGACGCGTCGCCATTACAATGACGCATGAGCTGGGAGCGCCTCTATCAGGTCCTTCAGCCCGAGACCGCCGGCACAGCCGCCCGGGTTCTTCGTGTTGTCCACCATGCGATGGTCGCGGCCGGCATCGCGATCATGCTCGCCGACACGGTCGCGGCGTGGCGACAGGCTCATTCCGAATCACTCGACCTCGGCTTTCAGAGTGCCTGCGCATTCTTTTTCGCCGAGTACGTGCTGCGGGTGGCCGCGGCGCCCGGCGCGCCCGGCGCCCAGCGCGGATGGCGGGCGCGGCTCGCCTGGGCCATCTCGCCGGGGGGCCTGTTCGATCTGCTCGGCGCGGTACCCGGGGCCCTGGACATCGCGTTCAGCCCAACCTATGCCAGCCTCTACGGGTTCGTCTGGGTGTTCAAGCCGGTCCGCTATGCGCCCGGCCTGGCAAGCCTGCAGCGCGTCATCAGCCGCGCACGCCACGCGCTGCTTTCGGTGCTGCTGGGCTTCGGGATCGTCCTCCTCGCCGCCGCCAGCCTGGCCTATCTGCTCGAGCGCAACGCGCAGCCGGAGCTGTTCGGCTCGATCCCGCTGGCCTTGTGGTGGGCGATCGTGACCCTGACGACCACCGGCTATGGCGACGTGACGCCGGTAACCCCCTCGGGGCGGATCCTGGCCGGGTTCGTCATGGTTTCCGGCATCCTGGTGTTCGCGCTGTGGGCCGGCATTCTCGCGACCGGCTATGCCGAGGAGCTGCGCCGGCGCGAGTTTCTGCGCACCTGGGACCTCGTCGCCAAGGTGCCGTTCTTCAGCAAGGTCGGCGCCTCGGTCATCGCCGATGTGACGCGCCTGCTGCGGCCGCGGGATTACCCGGCGCGGGCGGTCATCGTGCGCCGCGGCGAGCCCGGAGACTGCATGTACTTCATCGCCTCGGGCGAGGTCGAAGTGCGGCTCCGACCGGGGACGGTCCGCCTCGGCCCAGGGGAGTTCTTCGGCGAGATCGCGCTGTTGACCGGGGAGCCGCGCAACGCGACGATCGTCGCGGTGCAGCCATGCACCTTGCTGAGCCTCGACATCGTCGATTTTCGCCAGCTGCTCGGGCGCCAGCTCGATCTCGCGCGGGTGGTCAGCGACGAGGCGGAGCGACGGCTCCAGGCCCACCCCGCCGCGCAGCAGCAGCGGCGCGAGGCGGCGGTCGAGACCGACCCCGCAGAGTGATCAGCCCTCACCCCCCGCCGGCGGTAGCAGCGGCTCGTAATACCGGGCCGGAAAGCCGGCGGCGGTGCGCGCCGCATGGTTGAACGGCGGCTTCAGCTCGCCCTTGAAGCAGCGCGCGACGCACTCTCGGAACACCAGGTCCGGGGTGAGGCGGCGGGCTTGGCAGAGCCGCTCGAACCACCGCACCCCCACGGCCACATGCCCGATCTCCTGCTGATAGATATGGCCGAGGATGGCGGCG
This sequence comes from uncultured Alphaproteobacteria bacterium, assembly GCA_963703855.1. Taxonomy (GTDB): domain Bacteria; phylum Pseudomonadota; class Alphaproteobacteria; order ATCC43930; family CGMCC-115725; genus AP-15. The sequence goes on along the minus strand of CAVPFW010000011.1, from coordinate 123,829 downwards.
CTACGAGCGTCGCCCGCCCGTTCGAGCCGGGCCGCGATCACCGGCGTCACGTCGAGCCCGCGCGCTTCGAGCACGAGCGGCACGACGGCGAGCCGCGCCAACAGGTCGTCGGCGGTCGCCGCGGCCGCCTCCCACAGCCCGTCATGGGCCGGCAGGTCGCCGTAACGGGCGCCGAGCTCTGCGAGCCGCGCCGCCAGCAGCTCGAAATGGCCGGCCTCCTCGGCGGCGACGCCGACCCAATCGTCGAAAAAGCCGCGCGGCAGCGCCTCGCCGGCAAAGCGCGCGACGATGTCCCAGCCGAGATCGATCGCGTTGAGCTCGATATGGGCGAGCGCATGGATGAGCGCCGTCCGCCCGGCCTGCGAGCCAAACGCCCGGCGCTTCGGCATTTCGCGCGGGGGCCGCAGCACCGGGCGCTCCGGCCGGGCCGGCCGCGGCGGCGGCACGGCATCGCCGATCGCCAGCGTCCCTTCGGCCCACGCAGCAGCCAACGCCCGGCTCGCCGCCGCCTTGGCCATCGGGTCGGGGATGGCGAGGATCGCGACCGCGCCGGCGGTGAGACTCTCGACAGTCGGCGGTGTGATGGTCAGCGGGGCGCCGGGTGCTTCAGCGATCAGAGGGCGCGCGCCGCTTTCAGCACCTCGGCGACATGGCCCGGCACCCTGACCTTGTGCCAGATGCCGCGCACGATCCCCGACCCGTCGATCAGAAAGGTGGCGCGCTCGATGCCCATGTATTTGCGGCCGTACATGCTCTTCTCGACCCAAGTGCCGTATTTTTCGCAGACCTCGCCCGCGCTGTCGGAGGCGAGGATGAACGGCAGGCCGTGCTTTTTCTTGAACTTGTCGTGCGAGGCGACCGTATCCTTGGAGATGCCGATCACGACCGCGCCGGCGCCGCCGTAATCCGGGAACAAATCGCGAAACCCGCAGGCCTCGGCGGTGCAGCCCGAGGTGTCGTCTTTCGGGTAGAAATACAACACGACTTTCTTGCCCGCGAGCTCGGCGAGCGTGACCTTGCCGTTGCCATCGGTGGGCAAGGTGAAATCGGGGGCTTTTGCGCCCAGCTCAAGGCTCATGATGCGCTCTCTTCCGCCGGTTCGGCCGTTGTACCCGCCGCGCGCCGCGACGGCTCCTCGATCAGGCGCTCGTACCAGCTGCGGACACGCGCGGCGGCGGCAGTGATATCCGCGTCGAGGCGCGCAAAGTCAATCGCCCCCGCGCAGCGCGCGAGGGTAGCGGCGTCAGGTTCTGAAAGCCCGCCGCTCTGCGGCGCGCCCTCCCCGATCAAGGTCAGCGCCGCCTGCGCCTGGCGCAGCAAAGCCAGCGCTTCGCCCAGCTCGTGCTCGGCCTGCGGCATCAGCGCCCCGACCCCGCCCAACTTCCGCAACGCGTCGGCGGCGGCGCGGCAAAGGACCTGCGGCGACGAGGCAGCCTCGCGCAGCATCAGGTACTGCGCGATGAATTCGAGATCGATCAGCCCGCCGCGCCGGTTTTTGAGGTCCCAGGGCGAGGGGTTCGGGTGCTCGGCGGCGATGCGCCGGCGCATATCGGCGATGTCGGCGGCCAGTCGGCGCGGCTCGCGCGGGGAACGGAGCACGCTGTCGACGATCTCGCCGATCCGGCGGCACAGCGCGGCGTCGCCGGCGACCGGCCGCGCCCGGGTCAGCGCCATGTGCTCCCAAGTCCAGGCGGCTTCGCGCTGGTAGCGGGCAAAACTCTCGAGGCTCGAAGCGATCGGACCCGCCGCACCTGAAGGCCGCAGCCGCATGTCGACCGGGTAGAGCGGGCCCTCGGCGGTCGCCGCGGTGATCGCGCCGATCAGCCGTTGGCTCAATCTCGCGTAGTAGGCCGAGACCGCGAGCGGTTGCGCGCCGTCGGAGTTGCCGCCGGCCGGCGGGGCGTCGTAGATCAGGATTAGGTCGAGATCCGAGGCGAGGGTCATCTCGCGGCTGCCGAGGCGCCCCATCCCGATGACTGCAAACTCGCCCCCGGGCACCCGTCCGTGGCGGCGCGCGAACTCCGCCTCGACCGCGGGGACGAGGGCGGCGAGTGCGGTTTCGGCGATGTCGGCGAGAGCTTTCCCTGCCCGCTCGCCGTCGAGCGCGCGGCGCAGCAGCTGGACCCCGACCTGAAACCGCCGCTCGCTGGCCCAGCGCCGCAGCGTGTCGAGCATGTCGGCGAAATCGGACGCGGCGGCGAGCGCCTCGCCGAGATCGGCCGCCAGCCCGACGCGATCCGCCGGCGGCGAGAAAAAGCCGTGGGTCAGCACCGCATCGAGCAATGCCGGCCGCTGCGCTAGCTGCTCGGCCAGGCGCGGCGCCCCGGCCATCACATCGGCGACCAGCGCCAGCAAGCCCGGGTTGGCCTGAAACAGCGAGAACAGCTGCACCCCGGCCGCCAGGCGCGACAGAAACTGGTCGAAGCGGCGCAGCGCCTCGTCCGGATGCTGCGTCGCACCGAAAATGCGCAGCAATTCGGGCACGAGCTCGGTCAGGATCTCGCGCACCCGCTGGCTGCGGGTGGCGCGGAGCCGGCCGTGATGCCAGCTGCGCACCAGCGCGCGCGACCGCCGGCGGATCGGCAAAGCCGAGCCGTGCCAAGGTGCGCAGGGTCTCAGGATCGTCCTCGGCGCCGGTAAAGACGAGGTTGCCGGGGCTGGCGAGGCTCGGCGCCTGCTCGAACAGCTCGGCGTAATGGCGCTCAACCGACCCCAGGTGAGCCGTCAGGTCGGCGGCGAAGGCGTCGGGGTCCCGATAGCCGAGAAATACCGCGAGGCCGGCCATGCCGTCGCGGTCGGCCGGCAAACGGTGCGTCTGCACGTCGTCGACCATCTGCAAGCGGTGCTCCAGCCTCCGCAGAAAGCGGTAGTCGTCGATCAATGTCGCCGCGGTCGCGGGATCGATCCGGCCGCAAGCAGCGAGCCGGCGCAGCGCCTCGCAGGTCGAGCGCACCCGCAGCCGGGGCATTCGCCCGCCCCATATCAACTGCTGGGTCTGAGCGAAGAATTCGATCTCGCGGATGCCGCCGCGGCCGGTCTTGATGTCGTGGCCTTCGATCGCGATCCGGCCGCCGCCGCGATGGGCGTTGATTTGCCGCTTGATCGAGTGGATGTCCTGGATTGCCGCGAAATCGAGGTTCTTGCGCCAGATAAAGGCCCGCAGCTCGCGCAGGAACCGCCTTCCGGCAACGCGGTCGCCGGCGATCGGGCGGGCCTTGATCAGCGCCGCCCGCTCCCAGTTCTGGCCGACGCTCTCATAATAAGCCATCGCCGCCGCTACCGACATCGCCGGCGCGGTCGAGGCCGGGTCCGGGCGCAGCCGCAGATCGATGCGAAACACGTAGCCGTCGCCGGTGCGTTCTTCGAGCAGCCGCACCAGATCGCGCGCGAGCCGGCTGAAAAAGGGCTGCGTGCCTTCGCGTGCCGTCACCCGCGCCCGCGTGGCGTCGTAAAACAGTATCAGGTCGATATCGCTCGAATAGTTGAGCTCGCCCCCGCCGAGCTTGCCCAAGCCGAGCACGATCAGCCCGCTGTCGCGCTCCGGATCGTCCGCCTCAGGCAGGGTGATTAGGCCCTTCCCCGCCCCCTGCCGCAGCAGCTGGCGCAACGCCGCCCCGACCGCCGCCGCGGCAAAGCGGCTGAGGGCGCCCGTCTGCTGCTCGAGCGACCAAGTGCCGGCGAGCTCGGCTGCCGCGGCCAAAAGTGCCACGCGGCGCTTGGCGACGCGCAGGCGGCGCATCAACGCCGCCATATCCTCGCCGAGATCGTCGGGCTGTTCGATCTCGGCCGCGATCTCGTCGAACAGCGTATCGGCGCCTTCCGCGACGAGGCGGTTGAGGAAACGCCATTCCTTGACCGCGAGCCCGCTCAGGAACGGGCTGTTGCCGAAGATCGCGGCGAGCAGCTGCCTGCCCGCCGGCGCGGCGCTCCAGGCCCCCACGGCGGGATCGTCCGCAGCCGCGAGCGTGCCCTCCCAGGCCTCGAAGCCGAGCGCCAGGCGGCGCGGGTCCGCCGGCCGAGGCGGCCCGTCGCCGTCGGGACCGAAATGCGACAGCAGCTTCATCCAGGCGCCGCTCCGATCACGCGCCGAGGATCGACCCGCCTGCTCCCTCGCCCCGCCTGCGGGAAGAGGGTGGGGGTGAGGGGCACGGGCCTACCCCGCGGCGAGCTGCCCAAGGCTGCCGATCTGCGCCAAACCATCGAGCCCGGCCACCATCTGGCGCAGCTCGCGGGCGCGCGGCGCGCCGAGCACCGGCTCCACCAGGGCGTCGAACTTAGCGGCGAGGCGGCGGCCCTGCTCGGCGATGTCGGCGGCGGGAACGCCGGCATCGTGGCGCGCCGATACGCGTTTGCCGTCGGCAAATTCGACCTCGATCTCGGCCAAGGTCGACGGCCATCCTTCGTGGAAATCCAGCGTCACCATGTCGCGCAGCCGGATCAGATTCGGGTCGCGCGCGGTCTTCTCGCTGTAGGCGGCGAGGCTCGCGGTATCGATCCCGGCCAGGGCCATGGCCACGGTCTGGCGCAGGCTGAACTTGCTCTGCAGCCCGTCGACCGGGGCGGGAATGTTGCAGATGCGGTCGCATCCGGCGTCGAGCCGCAGGGTGACGGCGGCGATCCTGTCAGGGCTCGACCCGTGATCGCGTCGCACCCGGCGGGCGCATTCGATCGGCGCATGCGTCATATAGCAGGCGGCGTGGTATTTGAAGAGGTTGGCATAGAGGTGAAAGCCGTTCTCGGGCTCTGCCAATGCCGCCTCGGGCGAAAAATCCGGGCCGTGGGTCGCGGCAAAACCCTGCGCGCATTCGAGCAGGTCGACGCGGCTCGAAAACCCGCGCGCGGCGAGGCGTGCTGCCAAGAGGCCGTTCTGCGCGGCCTTGCCGGCATGGAACGGCTTGCACATCGTCCCGAACTCAGATTTGAGCCCGGCCGCCTGGGTCCCGGCGATGCCGAGCGCCACGGCGGTCGCATCGGCATCGAGGCCGAGGAGCCGGGCGCAGGCCGCCGCCGCGCCAAAGCTGCCGACGGTGCCGGTCGAATGGAAGCCGAGCGCGTAATGCCCGGGCTGCAACGCCATGCCGATGCGGCAGGCGGTCTCGTAGCCGCCGACAAAGGCGGTGATCACCTCGCGCCCGGAACTGCCCTTCAGCTCGGCGAGGGCCAGCAGCCCCGGCAGGATCGCCACTGAGGGATGCCCCGGCATCGCCAGGTTGACGTCGTCGTAATCGAGCGCATGGCTCGCCGCGCCGTTGACCAGCGCCGCCGCCAATGCCGGCAATCGCACGCGGTGGCCGATGACCATCGCCTGCGCCGCTCCGCCCGCTTCCGTCATCTCGTCGAGCAACAGCCGCACCAGCCGATCGCCGGCCCCAGCGACGGCACATCCGAGATAGTCGAGCACGCATTGCCGAGCGAGCTCCCGCGCCGGCTCCGGCAGGTCATCCCAGCCGAGCGCCGCCGCACGCTGCGCCAACGCCCGCGTCAGATCGGCCGCCTGCGCACTTGCCAAATCGCCATCCATCTCTCTCCTCCTAACGACGAAATCCTTTCGCCAAGGAGCCTGTCATTGCGAGCGCAGCGAAGCAATCCCGGTCAGCCGGCCGGTCAGCCCAACGGGATTGCTTCGTTGCTCCGCTCCTCGCAATGACGGCCGCCGCCGCCTGCATTGTGGCCCCTGCAAGCGACGATCGGCAGATCACCGCCCCTGGAAACGCGGTTTGCGCTTTTCGTTGAACGAGGCGATGCCTTCGCGGCGGTCGGCGGTCGGGACCATGCGGTTGTAGGCCTCGATCTCGAGCATCATGCCGCTGGCGAGATCCATCTGCATGCCGAAATGGATCGCGTGCTTGGCCTGCCGCACCGAAATCGGCGCGTTGTCGGCAATCCTCCGCGCGGTTTCGAGCGCTTCCTCGACCAGCTTCCCGGGCGCGCACAGGCGGTTGACCATGCCCCAATCACAGGCCTCGACGGCGGTGAACGGGCGCCCGGTCAGGATGATCTCCTTGGCGCGCCGCTCGCCGACCGCGCGCGGCAGGTTTTGGGTCCCGCCCGCACCCGGCATGATGCCGAGCGTGACCTCGGTCAGCGCAAAGCGCGCGGTCTCGGCGGCATAGACGAAGTCGCAGCACAACGCCAATTCGCACCCCCCGGCATAGGCCGCCCCGTTGACCGCGCCGATCACCGGCACCGGGCAGGCGATGACGGCGCGGACCATGCGCTCGAACAGCAGGTGCTGGTCCTGCCAGGCCTCGTCGGTCATGCCGTGGCGCTCCTTGAGGTCGCCGCCGGCGCAAAAGGCCCGCTCCCCCGCCCCCGTCAGCACGATGGCGCGCACCGCCGACGGGGCCGCGTTGATCTCCTCGAAAAAGGCGAGCAGGTCGCGCCCCATCTGGGTGTTGAGCGCATTGGCGACCTCGGGGCGGTTGAGGGTCAGCAGCACCAGCCCCTCGCCGCGATCCTCGGCTTTGACCGTCTCGAATTCGCGGTTCATCGCTCGGTCTCCCGCCGGCTGTTCCGGCCCGCGACCATAGCACGCGATTCGGGGCTCGCGGCACCGATAGGCCGGCGACCGGCGACCGGCCGCGGCCGATGACCAGGCCCCCGCAGCCTGGTCATTGACACCTGCCGCAGGCATTCGCCACTGATAACCAGCCGGCCGGCGAGCTCCGCGCCACCCGGCCCAACCCGCGAAACGGACGACGCCCTTGCACGATTTCCCGTCTTCCGGCACCCGGCTTTCCGCGGCCGAGTGGTTCCCCTTCGACAAAACCGATATTCAGCGCTGCTTTCCCGGCGCGATCGGAAAGGCCGAGCCTTATCAGCGCCGCGGCGCGGTTCGCGATCTGCGTGCCGACAAGGGCGGGCGGCGCCTGATCGCCTCGGTCCAGGGAACGCGGCCGCGGCCCTACCACGTTTTTGTCGAGCTCGGGGACGCCGATCCGGTCAAGCTGTCGGCGCAATGCAGCTGCCCGGTCGGACATAACTGCAAGCACGCGGCCGCCGTGCTGCTCGAAGCGCTGGCGCACCCGCCGCCGGTCGAGGCGGTGCTCGAAGACCCGCTCGCCGGGCCGGTTGGCGATTGGCTGCACCAGCTTTCCCGCGTGGCGCTCCCTACTGCCGCACCCGAGGAGATGGCTTATCGCCTCGATCCCCCGCCGCAACCGGGATTGCCCTTCATCCTCGAGCTGCGCGTCGTCCGCATCCTCAAATCGGGCGGCTGGGGCGCCGACCGGCCGTGTCCGATCCAGCAGCTGCAGAACGCGACCGCAAAGTATGTGCAGCCGGACGACCGCGCCGTCCTGCGGCTCTTGGCCGGTGGGCTATGGAGCTCGCCGCCGCCGTTGCCGGAAGATCCCGACATCGTCGATCTGCTGCTGCGCCGCGTCATCGCCACCGGCCGCTGCCGCTGGCGCGAGCTGGATTCGCCGCCGCTGAGCTTGGGCCCGCCGCTGCCCGGCCGCCTCGCCTGGCATCTCGAGAGCGATGGTCGGCAGACGATCGCGGTCGAGCTCGACGACCGGCACGCGACGGTCCTACCCGCCGCGTCGCCCTGGTATATCGATCCGCACCGGCATGTCGCGGGCCCGGTCGCGTTCGATGTCGACCGCCCGCTGGTCAGGGTCGCGCTGTCGGCGCCGCCGGTGACGACCATGCAGGCGGCGGCGATCGCCGGCCGTTTCGAGCGCGATCTCCCCGGTCTTGCCCTGCCGCGGCCGCGCGCCGACATGGTCGAGGAGCTGCGGAAGGAGGCGCCGGTCCCGAGCCTCGTGCTGGGCCGGCGCAAGCGCAGCTGGGGCTATTGGGATTGGCGGGCGAACCGGGTCGATCAGACGATCGACGCGGCGCTGCTCGGCTATGCCTATGGCGGCACCTCGATCGACATCGCGAACAGCCCGCGCGAGCTGCGGACAGTCGAGGACGGCCGCATTATCGTCCGCCGCCGCGATCTCGGCGCCGAGCGGGCGGCGAAAAAGCGGCTGCAAGGGTTCGGCCTGCACCCGTTCGAGACCGACGGCGTTGGCGGCGCCGGCCATATCGCCCTCGGCTTTCTCGAAGATTTCGGACGATTGGCCGCGCTTTATCCATGACGCGCTGCCGCAGCTCGAGCGCGACGGCTGGCATATCGAAATCGAGGACGGCTTTGGCCATCGCGTCGTCGATGCCGGCGGCGAATGGGTGGCCGCGGTCGAGGAAGGCGGCGGCTGGTGGTTCTCGCTCGATCTCGGGGTCGAGATCGACGGCAAAGTCGTGCCGCTGCTGCCGGTTCTGACTTCGCTCTTGGCGCGGGTGCGCGATCTCGGCACGCCGGACGGGCTCGATGCGCTGGCCCATAACGGCACGGTCTTCGGCACGCTTCCCGACGGCCGGCACGTGGCGCTGCCGCTCGACCGCACCAAGGCGATCCTGTCGACCCTGGTCGAGCTTTATCACCCGGGAACCCTGTCCGACGGAGGCAAGATCGAAATATCGGCCGGCGAGGCGGTCGGGCTCGCGGCGCTCGAAGCGGCGATCGGCTTGCGCTGGCTGGGCGGCGAGCGGCTGCGCGCATTAGCGCAGCGGCTGTCGAGCTTTGCCGGGATCGCCAAGGTCGAACCGCCGGCCGGCTTGCGCACCGAGCTGCGCCCCTATCAGAAGGACGGGTTGGACTGGCTGCAATTCCTGCGCGAATACGAGCTCGGCGGCATTCTCGCCGACGATATGGGGCTGGGCAAGACCGTGCAGGCCCTGGCCCATATCCTGGTCGAAAAGCGCGCCGGCCGCCTCGACCGGCCGTGCCTCGTCGTCTGTCCGACGAGCGTGGTCCCCAACTGGCTCGCCGAAGCGGCGCGGTTGGCGCCCGAGCTGAAGGTGCTGTCGTTGCACGGACCCGACCGGGCGCGGCATTTCGCCGAGATCGCCGCCGCCGACCTGGTGCTGACGACCTATGCCCTCTTACCGCGCGATGCGGACCATCTGCTGCCGGTGTCGTGGCATATGGCGGTGCTGGACGAGGCACAGGCGATCAAGAACGCCGCCGCGAAGACGACCGGGCTGGTCTGCCGGCTCGACGCGCGCCAGCGGCTGTGCCTGACCGGGACGCCGATGGAAAACCATCTCGGCGAGCTGTGGTCGCAATTCGCCTTTCTGATGCCGGGGCTGCTCGGCGACGCCAGGCGCTTTGCGCGCGTCTTCCGCACCCCGATCGAGAAGAAGCAGGATGGCGAGCGCCGGGCGGTGCTCGCCGCCCGGGTAAAGCCGTTTCTGCTGCGCCGGACCAAGGCTCTGGTCGCGGCCGATCTGCCGCCGAAGACCGAGATCCTGCGCCCGCTCGAGCTCGCCGGGCCGCAGCGCGACCTCTACGAGACCGTGCGCCTGGCGATGCACGAGAAGGTGCGCCGCGAGGTGGCGGCCAAGGGGCTCGCACGCAGCCACATCATCGTGCTCGACGCCCTCTTGAAGCTGCGCCAGGTGTGCTGCGACCCGCGTCTTGTGAAGCTCGCGGCCGCGCGCCGGGTCGGCGCCAGCGCCAAGCTCGCGCATCTGATGGAGATGCTGCCGGCGCTGATCGAGGACGGCCGCCGCATCCTGCTGTTCTCGCAGTTCACCAGCATGCTCGATTTGATCAAGCCGGCGGTGGCCGAGGCCGGGATCGATTTCGTCGAATTGCGCGGCGACACCGTCGACCGCGCCCGGCCGGTCGCGCGCTTTCAGAAAGGCAAGGTGCCGCTGTTCCTGATCAGCCTGAAGGCCGGCGGCACCGGGCTCAACCTGACCGCGGCCGACACGGTCATTCATTACGACCCGTGGTGGAACCCGGCGGTCGAGGACCAGGCCACCGACCGCGCCCACCGCATCGGCCAGCACAAGCCGGTCTTCGTCTACAAGCTCGTAGTCCAAGGCACCGTCGAGGAGCGCATGCTCGAATTGCAGCAGCGCAAAAAGGCGCTCGCCGCCGGGATCTACGAAGCCGGCGGCAACGCCGCCGCGGCGCTCGGGGCGGCCGATATCGAGCGCCTGTTCGAGCCGCTCGGCTGAAATCGGGCTGCTGACGTAAATCAGGCGGTTTGCAGGCCGAGAAACCGCTCCATCGGCGCGAAATCTCGGTCGGAGTGCAGCAGTGCGTGGCCGCGCTCGATGCAGAACGTGCCGATGATGACATCGATCGTCTTGCGGATCGTGATGCCGCGACGGCGCAACAGCCGGTAGTTAGCCGCTGCCCTGACCGCCAGCTCCGCATCGAGCAGCGAGACTTCCTCGAAACGCCTGAGCGACCGCTCGACGAGGGTCGCCTGCGCCTCGGTCCGAAAACCTTGCAAGACCTCGCACAGGATCAAATCGCCGATCAGCAGCTGCGTCGTCGGTATCAACTCCCGGAGCCGGCTTACCTGCTCGGTAACGACGTTACTGAGGAGATCGATCCAAACCGAACTGTCGACGAGGATCACGTGAAATCACGGCCTTCGCGGCTCTCGTCCAAATTGCCTTCCCAATGTACCTTTCCGACGAGGCGCAGGATGTCCTCTTGCCCCTTGAGACGCAGCAACATCCGAAGCCCGGCCTCGACGACTGCACGCTTGGTTTTGAGGCCGGTAAGCCGAAGAGCTTGCTCGAGGAGCAGGTCATCAATCTCGATATTGGTGCGCATGTCGGACCTACTGTGTACGAGCTGCCTATATCATACACATCGGCAGACCCTGCAACAGGATGACATGATCCACGTCGCTGGCCACCAGCTTCGGATAAATTGCCAGCCGCGCAAAGCTGCCGCCTTTATCGCTCAGAGTTGGCCGATCAGCACCTCCCGAAGCGTGCTCCAGTGGCCGAGCTTGGCGGCGAAATCGAGCCGGGCGTGGGCCGGGCTCGTCGACGGCATGGCCAGATAGGCGAGGCCCGGGCGCCGCGGGAAATGGCGGTCATGGAGCCGCCGCGCGCCGGTGCCGTTGAAGGCGACGGCGCGGATCAGCGGATGCGCGGTCAAGCAGCCGGTCGATCGCATTCGGGATCTCGCGGCGGATCGTCGCGTCGGCGCTGGCCTCGCGCTCGCCGACCGCGCACACGTCCCACAAGGCCACCCGGTGCGCCATCGCAAAAACCAGCTTTTCAGCGTAATCGGCCGCCGGCAGCGCATCGAACAGGGCGAACAGGATCGGCCAGAACAGGTTGCGCGGGTGGGCGTAGTATTGCTGCCGGCGCAAGGATTCCTCGCCCGGCAAGGTGCCGAGCACGAGCACCCGGGCCCTGCCGTCGACGATCGGGGCAAAGCTGCGCTTGGCCGGGGCGGCTGCGGCGAGGTCGAGCCCCTCCCTCACGCGACAAAGCGGCCGAGGCGGACCGCGGTCTGCCCCTTGGCGAGCCGGCGCGAGGGCATGATCAGCACGCAGTCATCATAAGGGGTGCGCACCTCGCGCCCATCGTCGCGGCCGATCAACGTCCCCTTCGGCGACAGCACTTCGAGCCCGCGGAACTCGTCGGCGAACTCGAACTTGTCGCCGGTGATGGTGACGGCTTCGGTGACCTCGATGACCCGCTGCCGCGGGTGGGCGTCGAAATCCGGGCCGGCGATCGCCGCCGCGTCTTCGCGCGAGAGGGTGCCGAGCGCGATCAGAAAGCGCAGCAGGACGTCGCTCGCGACTTCGGCAGCACGGGTCTGCCAATGCTGCCCGGCCTCGATCAGCAGCGCCGTCTTGGCCGAGGCGGGATCGCCGAAAGCGCCATAGTCGCGCATCCGCTTGCCGGCGGCATGGCCGGCGTCGCACATGATCAGCTCGGGGATCCCGACCCGCCGGGCCAACGCCGCCGACCGCTCGAAGGTGCCGGCCAGCATCAAGGGTGCCGTCGCATACTGCATCGAATGGATGTCGAGCAGGAAATCGGCGGCGTCGACAAACGGGCGCAGGAGCCGGGCGCGCGCGAGCTCGGTCGATTGCCGCGGGCCATCGAGCGTGGCCTCGTCCCACAGCCGGTTGAAATCCTCGTCGACAAAGCGCGAGACCACCGGATAGCGCCGGTCGAAGCTGCGATAGGCCGCGACATTGTCGAAGGCCAAGGTCAGCCGGCCCAGGCGCGGCTGCAGCCCGGCGCGGAACAGCCGGTCGAGGGCGATCGCCCCGCAGATCTCGTTGCCGTGGGTCAGCGCGGTAACCAGCACATGCGGCCCCGCGATGCCGCTGTCGAAGGTCGTGACGTACTCGACCCCGGTATTGCCGGCCCGGTAGGGCTCGATGTCGGGCGGGGTCAGCTCGACGGCATAGTTGGGCTCGGGCACGAGGGCGCTCCCGCTGTTCAAAAAAAGGCCGGCGCCATCCTGCACCCGGTCGGCAGCCGCGTCACGCCGGCAGCAGGCCATCGGCGGGGCGGATGCTCGTCAGGCGGCGACCCATTCGATCAGGCGGCCGACAAACCTCTCGCATTGCGCGATCTGCTCGAGGTCGATGAATTCGTCGGGCTTGTGCGCCTGCTCGATCGAGCCCGGGCCGCAGACGACGGTCGGGATGCCGGCCTGCTGAAACAGCCCGCCCTCGGTGCCGAAGCTGACCTTGGCAGTGCCGTTGGCCCCCGTCAACGAAGCGACGAGCCGGGTGATCTCGGCGTCGCCGGCGGTATCGAGACCGGGAAAGGCGCTCAGCTCCTCGAACTCGATCGCCGCCTCCGGGCGCACCGCGCGCATCTCCGGCAGCAGCCGGTGTTCGGCGAAGTCGCGCAGCTCGCCGATCCCGGCATCGGGGTCCTCGCCCGGCAATAGCCGAAGCTCGAAATCGAAGCTGCAGTCCTTGGGCACGATGTTGAGCGCGGTCCCGCCGTGGATCACGCCGGTCTGGATCGTCGTGTAGGGCGGAATGTATTCGGGGTCGAACGGGCCGGCGTCGCGCCGCCGCCGCGCCATCGCCCTGAGCAGAGCAACCATCTCGGCCGCGGCCTCGATCGCGTTGACCCCGAGATGCGCCAGGGCCGAGTGGCATTCGAACCCGCGCACCCGGCAGCGAAAGCTGCGCTTGCCCTTGTGGCCGGTCACCGGCTGCATCAGGGTCGGCTCGCCGACGATGCACAGGCGCGGCCGGTCCGGCCGGTCGGCGATGGCCGCGATCAGCCGGCGCGCGCCGCGGCAGCCGACCTCCTCGTCATACGAAAAAGCGAGGTGGATCGGTATCCGCAGCGGGCGGGCGGCGAGCTGCGGCAGCCACGCCAGCACCACGGCGACAAAGCTCTTCATGTCCGCCGTGCCGCGGCCGAAAAGCCGGTCGCCCTTGGCCAGCACGGTAAACGGGTCGCTGTGCCAATCCTGGCCGTCGACCGGCACGACGTCGGTGTGGCCGGACAGCATGATCCCGCCGATCCCCGCGGGTCCGAGCCGGGCGTAGAGGTTGGCCTTGTTGCCGGTCTCGTCGAAGACCAGCTCGCTGGCGACGCCGTAGCCTTCGAGATAGCCGCGCACGAAGTCGATCAGCGCCAGGTTCGAGCCGCGGCTCGTGGTGTCGAAGGCGACGAGCCGGCGCACCATCTCGACGCTGTCGATCGCCGCTTCGGTCATGGCACCACGGTAAGCCTAACCACGGCGCAACGCCAGATCCGCCGCATCCTCCCGGCTTGCTCATCGGCAGCGCCGTCCGTAAACTCTCTGGGAGACAGAGCGCAACGGCCAACCGTCGCCCCCGACCCGCCAGAGTCTCGCCTTGGGTGCATGATGCCCGATGAAATCGCCCGACCCCGTGCTCGAACATCCGGCGGTGGGCCTGAAGCGGATGAGCTTCGAGATCCCCGGCGTGCTGTGGCGCCGCGACCCGGAGACGGCGGAGGTGCCGCTGGTGTTCGAACTCACCGCACAGCGGATCGCACTATCCCGAGGATTTCCGTTTCACCTGCGCGCTCGAAAACTTGCGCCGCGCCGAGGACGGCTATGTCGACGAGCTCTACGCCGCCGCACCGGCGCACGGAGCGACCCTGATCGGCGCGCTGTTTCCGCGCAGCTATCTCGACGCCAACCGCGCGGTCGACGACATCGACGAGGCGCTGATCGACGGGGCGTGGCCGTCGCCGCTGCGGCCGTCGCACAAGACGCGGGCCGGCCTCGGCCTGGTTCGCCGGGTCGCCCGGCCGGGCATGCCGATCTATGAATGCAAGCTCTCCGCGGCCGAGATCCTGGACCGGATCGAGCGCTGCCACACGCCCTATCATCGCGTGCTCGACGAGGCCTGCACCCGTCTCCACCGCCAATTCGGTGCGGTGTGGCACATCAACTGCCATTCGATGCCGTCCAAACGCAGCGCGCGGGATATCGGCCGGCCCGCCGATTTCGTGCTCGGCGATCGCGACGGCACGACCTGCGCCAAGGAATTCACCGATTTTGTCGCCGCCGTGCTGCGCAGCCGCGGCTATGACGTACGGATCAACGAGATCTTCAAGGGCGTCGAGATCGTCAGGCGCCAGGGCCGCCCGGCGGCACGGCGCCACAGCCTGCAGATCGAGGTCGACCGCGCCCTCTACATGGATCAGAAGACCTTGGAAAAGAACGCGGGCTTCGCCCGGGTGCAGGCCGACATCACCGAGCTGATCGCGGCGCTTCGGGGCTTCGCCCGAGAGCACGCCGAACCGGCATTGGCCAAATCCCGATAATCTTCGCTCGATGCGGCGACTGGGAGACCGCCTGTAACCTGGGCCACACCCGTGATCGGGTCGCATCGTTCTCAAAAGGGAGTTCTGTCATGGCGAAAATTCCGAAGATCCTGCAGTCCCACATCGACACCGCGTTTCCGGCGAATGTGTGCCTGGTCGGCAGCGTGTTGCCGAGCGGGTTTGCCCAGATCACGCCGCGCGGCGGCACGATGGTGTTCGACGACGAGCACATCGGGCTGTGGGAGCGCGGCAAGGGCTCGACCAACGCCAATCTCGCCGACGGCACCGCGCTGACGGTCTATTTCAGAAAGCCGCAGCTGCGCGAGGAAGGCATTCTACCCAAGGGCGGCATCGCCCGGTTCTATGGCCGCGCCCGGATTCACAAATCGGGGCCGGTCTATGAGGAAGTGTGGCGGCGCCTCGTCCAGCCCGAGAAAGACCGCGACCCGCAGAAAGAGCGGCCACGCGGTGCTGATCGAAATCGAGCGCGCCGAGGATCTCGACGGCCAGCCGCTGGCGCTCGACTGAGCCCGCATTCGGAAAAGACTGAAAGCGGGGAGCTGTCGCGCACCGCTTGAAAACGGCTGAATGACGCGTTAAGCCCGACATCAAGGGTGCGACGGAGCGTCCATCAGTGGGAACTAACGGCGATGCCGGGGCACCTGAAATAGGTGGAGGCGCGGGTGCGCGCCATCGTGCCGCATGGCCTGTCGGATTTCTTTACGCGCTGCAACTAACCAAACGGGCTCGGGCCGCATTTGAAAAAAGCGGCGAAATCAGGTCCAGAGCCGTGGTTCATTCTGACGGCCGTCATGCTTTCGGCCGCGGCCGGCTTGGCAATCCCCAGGCACACGCGCCCGATATAATCTCGTTCGCCGACAACGCAACTTCCTGCGGTGGGGCGGTGATTTGCAGCACCAACGGTACGACGGGGTACCTGATCAACGGCACCGGCGTGGCGTTCGATCTGAGCACGATCAATTCATGGTTTCAGATCGATGCACAAACCCCCGCGATCAATCATCTTCCCCTCACCCAGACCGAGCCCGAGCCCAACGGCGGCGCCGGCGACTTCCCTGTCACCAATAACACGGGGGCGGTTGTCACAAGCTTCTCGATGACGCTAACCGACACCTTCTCGTCGACCACCCCGTCGGTCACCACCTGTACCGGCGCCCAAGCAGGCAAAGAGTGCGATAACTTCACGATTCACGGCGGCGCTGCGAACTACTTCAGCGTGGAAACCTTGAGCGGGCCGGATTGGGACAGCTGTACCCAAGGCACCACTGTGGGAATGAGCTGTATGGACGGCCCTGGAGG
Source organism: uncultured Alphaproteobacteria bacterium (assembly GCA_963703855.1). Lineage (GTDB taxonomy): Bacteria > Pseudomonadota > Alphaproteobacteria > ATCC43930 > CGMCC-115725 > AP-15. Next base: position 107,920 of record CAVPFW010000011.1, on the reverse strand, counting down.
CGCCGCGGCCAACTTCGCCCCGAATATGGTGACCTACACTTGGAGCGCCGGCACTGATGCCGGCATCCCGATCGGTGCGACGTTCCTCATCGACTTCGCCTCGTGGCAGGACACCAATGAGGGTAATGACGTTTTCATAACCTCGCCGGTGCCAGAGCCGACCTCGCTGGCGCTGCTCGGTGCCGGCCTTGTCGCCCTCGCCATCATCCGCCGGCGGCAGCGTCCGGCAGCGCGATCATAGCCTCCCCCGAGACCCTGATTCTCGACTGAGGCCGCGCCGCGGCTAGCTCCAGCGCACCCGCGGCAGGATCCGCCCGGTCTTGATGCGGTCCTTGTGACGGGCGATTTCCTCGATCATCTGGCTGAGGACGTCGTCGGTCAACAGGTGGGGCTGCAGGCCGAGCGCCTTCAGGCCGGTGAATTTCGGGTTGTAGTAGTGCTCTTCCTTTTCCTTGCGGGGATTGGGGATCGACTGCACCTCGGCGCGGATGCCGAGCCCGCGCGCCGCGCCCTGGACCCGCGCCGCCAGCTGGTTGACGCTGAAGGTCTCGGTGAACTGGTTGAAGATCCGCAATTCGCCCTTGGCCGCCGGATGGCGGGCGGCGAGATCGATGCATTGAAGGGTGTCGAGCAGGTTCAGGTAGCCGCGGATCTGGTCGCCTTTGCCGTAAACGGTCAGCGGCACCCCGGCCACCGCCTGGACGATGAAGCGGTTGAGCACGGTGCCAAAAATGTCGTCGTAATGAAAGTTCGGCGCGAGACGGCGGTCGAACTCGGTCTCGGCGGTGGCGATGCCGTAGACCGGACCCTGCATCAGGTCGGTGACGCGCAGCCCGTAGGTGCGCACGTAAAACCAGATCAGGTCGGTGTCGAGCACCTTGGTCGTGTGGTAGAGGCTGCCGGCCTGGCGCGGAAACAGAAAGCGGTCCTGCCGCCCGTCATGCGCGATGTCGATCCAGCCCTCTTCGATGTCGATGTTGGGGGTGCCGTATTCGCCCATCGTGCCGAGCTTGATCAGATGCGCGTCGGGCCGGCATTCCTTGATCGCCCAAAGAATGTTGAAGGTCGTGTTCAAATTGTTGTTCAAGGTAAAGCGGGCGGCGGCGAAGTCGATCATCGAATACGGCGCCGAGGGCTGCTCGGCATAATGGACGACGGCGTCGGGCTGGAAGCGGCCGACCACCGAGGAGAGGAAGGCGTAATCGGCGCAGTCGCCGATCTGCACCTCGAGCCGATGGTTGCCGGCGGCGTTGAATATCTCCGAGCGCACCTCGAGCCGGGGGTTGTCGAGCAGCGCCTCGGAATCGGTTTCGGCGGCGATGCGGCGGCGGGTGTAGTTGTCGACGGCGAGCACCTGATGGCCAGCGGCAGCGAAGTACATCGCGGTCGGCCAGCCGAGATAGCCGTCGCCGCCGAGAACCAGAACGCGCATCACCCCTCACTCCCGCTGGGCCGCGCCGTCGGGCGCGGCGGCATCGTCCCGAGCCTGCGGCGCCGCGCCGCCGCGACGGCTACGCAGCCTTTTCCGCTTGCTGCCATGTCGGCGCCGGACGCAGGCACGGAACCAGGTTGTTGTTGCGCAGAAAGGCCTCGATCGCCTCAACGCTCATCGGAACTTCGTCCTGCGATCGGTAGGCGGTGGTCGAATGCATCGCCGGCCCGAGTTGGGCGTAGACCGACAGCGGAGCATTGTCGCGCGCCGCCTGCAGCTGCTGGATGACGAGATAGGGTCCGACATCGAGGGTGCGACAGCTCTCCTCGTCGGTGGTCAATTCCTCATAGAGCTTTTCGCCGGGGCGGCGGCCCACGATGTCGATCCGGACCGAGGCGGCCGGGCGCCCGACCGCGGGCGCGACGACATTGATCATCGCCCGGGCGAGATCGCTGATCCGCATCGTCTTCATCTTGGTGATAAAGGTTTCACCGCCGCAGGCGTGCACCATCGATTGAATGGTCAGCGACACCGCCTCGCGCAGGGTCATGAAAAAGCGGGTCATGTCGGGATCGGTCAGGGTGATGTGCCGGCCGGTGACGATCTGGTGGTAAAACAGCGGGATCACCGAACCGCGCGTGCCCGCCACGTTGCCGAAGCGGGTGCAGGACGTGAGCGTGACGCCGTTGCGCTTGTTGTTGGCGGCGACGATCCGTTCGCCGACAAACTTCGAGCCGCCCATGACGCTGGTCGGGTTGACCGCCTTGTCGGAGCTGGTGAACACCACCCGCTTCACCCGCGCGGCCATTGCCGCATCGACCAGGTTGCTGAGACCGGTAATATTGACCGCCACCGCAGCCAAGGGCGAGTGCTCGCAGACCAGCACGTGCTTCAGCGCGGCTGCATGAAAGACGTAGTCGACGCCGTCGAGCAGGCGCGGATAGCGGTCGAGCGTCACGATGTCGCAGAAGCGCGCGGCAAACCTCGGGTCGGGCTGATGCTGGGTCGCGAGCTCGAACAACGCGTTCTCGTCGTTGTCGTAAGCATGCAGCCGGTCGACCTCCAGTTGCAGCAGCTGCGAGACAAGCTCCCGACCGACGCTGCCGCCCGCGCCGATCACCGCCACCGAGGAGCCGTGGAAAAACTCGTAGGTTTCCGAATGGTAAGTGACAGTTTTGGTCACGTTCGGCCCTCCCCCGTGGCTAAACCCATCTTACAGGAACCCCCTTCGAGGTCAAACCATTACGATCAAAAGGCTCCTGTTCATCCCGTCACTGCGGCAGGTTCCGGTGCAATGTACGTGCAGCGGCGTAATGTGCGTCCCATCGGCGCGCGCGATCGCCCGCCGGCCGACCGTCACCAAGTCGCCCGGGTATCGACTGTCACCGGCCCAGCGAGCAGGCGGCCGCAGACACCCTTTTCGACAAGGCCCCGACGGTGTCGGGGGCTCCATGTCTAACTCCCCGGGCGGGACCCGGCGCGTCCAAAGATCGTCAATTTTACAGTTCCGGCGATTCGCCTCGCTCGAGGGCTCAGGTCAGCGGCGATTTCGGCCCGCTGACGCCGAGCGGCTCGGCACCGGTCGTCGACCTCCCGCTGTTTGGCGGCGCTCCGGTGAGCGTGTCGCCGCCGCCCAACACGGTGCTGTTCAGTTTGCTCGGCCTGACGATCACCGCAGATGTTCAAACCGTTGGCGCCGACAGCATATCGGTCGACGCACTCGATATCGTGTTCAATAATTTCGCCCTCGCCGGCATCGCGTAGTCAGCGGCAGCATCATCCTCGACCACGCCCAGGCCGAGGAAACAGCGGTCGCGACGGTCGTGCCCCGAGTTGGTCAGCCTCGTGCTGCTGGGTACCGGCGGCCTCGGGATAGTCCGCCGCCGGCGGCGGACTATCCCGCAATATAAGCGGGGCCGCGCCGGTGCCGCTCGTTGCGCCGGCTCCCGTCTAGCGCTGCGGTCCCGCTTCGAGCTCGGTCAGCCGACCCTCGGCCTCGGTCGCGCCGAGATCGAGGGCGCGCCGATACCATGAGCGCGCCTCGGCCAAATCGGCGGATGCGCCGTGCACGCCGAAACGGCCGACAAACGCCGGATCATAGGTTGCGCCGATGCCCAATGCTCCGCGCCCTTCTCCGGCAGCGACGGCCTGCCGGTAGGAAAGCCGCGCGGCATCGAGGTCGCCCTTGCGAAAGAGCGCATCGCCATCGGCCAGCAAGGTCGCGATCTCGGCAGCGGAGGGGGGCGCCCTCCCCGCGCCCGCGGGCCGGGATGGCTCGGCGCCTCGATTTGCCGGCGGCTCGGGGGGCGACGCGCGCGATGGCGACGACGCCGTCGCGGCCGTCGCCCGGTCCGATCCATCCCCGCCCTCGGCGGGCGCCGCCGGCATCTGCTCGGGCATCTCGTGGGAATTCCGCGGCGACGCAATCGAACCGGCGGCCGGGATGACCGCCGCCTTACCCGCCGGCGGCGGCGCAGGTCTGGTCTCCGCCGATATCAGCGCAGCCCCGGGCGGGATCGAGCGGGTTGCGGCAGGCCGGCGGCCGACCGGATCATGCAGAAGGAAAAGAAGACCGATGCCGAGAAAGATTCCGATCGTCAGAGCGGCGACGAGGCCGAGCGAGAAGAGATAGAAAACCGGGCCGCCGGACAGCCGTGCGGCCGCAGCGCGCCCAGACGCCGATGTGTTCGGCGGAAGCGCCGGAATCAGCGAGCCGGTCACCGGCTGCTCTTCACCTGCGAGCGTTCCGGAGGGTTCATCTGTCATTGCGTGACCTGTCGCATCCTTGGATAAATATCATACAATTTATGAGGGTTAAGTTAAGGCACGATCGCCGGATCGTCTGGCGGACATACGCGCCGGCGCTGTTGCGGCGCCGCGCCATTGGCGGCAATTTCAAGCGCGCAACAGCCCTCGCGATGGGTTTGATGAGCTGGCTTACCAATTTCGTTCTTCCCAAGATCCGGGCGGTCGTCGGCAAGAGGGCGGTCTCGGAGAAGTCTTTGGACAAAATGCCCGGGCTGCGAACAGATGCTGTTCCATCGCGAGCTCGAGGCCAGTCTTCATGTTTGCCGCGCTTGCGGCCGCCATCTGCGGATCGGCGCCGCGCGCCGCCTGCAGCTGCTGTTCGACGACGGCGCGGCGACCCGCATCGAGCTGCCTGCCGCGATCGTCGATCCGCTCCGCTTTCGCGACCGCCGGCGCTACCTCGATCGGCTCAAGGAAGCACAGGCGTCGCACGGCGCCGGCAGCGACGCGGTCGTTGTCGCGCATGGGCGCATCGGCGGCTTTCCGGCGGTGGTCGCCGCCTTCGAGTTCGGGTTCATGGGCGGCTCGATGGGGGTGGCCGCCGGCGAGGCTGTGCTGGCGGCGGCCAGGCTCGCGGTGCTGCAGGAGGCGGCGCTGGTCGTCGTCCCGGCCTCGGGGGGTGCGCGCATGCAGGAGGGTGTCTTGTCGCTGATGCAGATGCCGCGCACGATCATCGCCGCCGACATGGTCAAGGAGGCCGGGCTTCCCTACATCGTGCTGTTGACCGATCCGACGACCGGCGGGGTCTCGGCGTCGTTCGCGATGGTCGGGGACATCACCATCGCCGAGCCCGGCGCCGTGATCGGATTTGCCGGGGCCCGGGTGATCGAGGAGACGATCCACGAAAAGCTTCCCGAAGGATTTCAGCGCGCCGAATACCTCTTCGACCACGGCATGGTCGACCTCGTGGTGCCGCGCGCCGAATTGCGGGCGACGATCGGCCGCCTGCTCGGCTTGCTGCGCGACCCGCTTCCGGCTAGCGCCGTCGCGCCGGTGACCCCGGAGGCCGCATGAGCGCGCCGACCAGCGATTTGGTGCTGGCGCGGCTGACGCGCCTTCATCCAAAGCTGATCGATCTTTCGCTCGGCCGCATCGAGGGGCTGCTCGCCGCGCTCGGCAACCCCCATGAAAAGCTGCCGCCGGTCATCCATGTCGCCGGCACCAACGGCAAGGGTTCGACGGTGGCGACCCTGCGCGCCTGCCTCGAAGCCGGCGGCTACCGGGTTCACGTCTTCAGCAAGCCGCATCTCGTCCGCTTCCACGAGCGCATCCGCCTCGCCGGCGAGCTGATCGAGGAGGGTTGGCTGGTCGAGCTGCTCGAGGAATGCGAGCGCGCCAATGGCGGGGCGCCGATCACCTATTTCGAGATCACCACGGCGGCGGCGCTTCTCGCCTTTGCCCGCACCCCGGCCGACATCGTGCTGCTCGAAACCGGGCTCGGCGGCCGGCTCGACGCGACCAATGTGATGCTCCATCCCGCGGCAACCGCGATCACCCCGATCTCGCTCGACCATCAGAGCTTTCTCGGCGACACGATCGCCGCGATAGCCGGCGAGAAGGCCGGCATCCTGAAGCCCGGCGCGCCGGCGATCATCGGCCCGCAGATGCCCGAAGCGGCTATCGTCATCGCCGCGCGCGCCGCGGCGGTGGCGGCCCCGCTCTACCGTTTCGGGCACGAGTGGCGATGCGCGGCCGACGGCGACGGCATGCGCTACGAGGGCGCGCGCCGGCATCTCGATCTGCCGCGCCCATCGCTGCTCGGCGCGCACCAGATCATCAACGCCGGGACCGCGATCGCCTGCCTCGAGCAGCTCGCCGGCTTCCCGCTGTCGCGCGACGTGATCGCCGCCGGCCTGCGCCATATCGAATGGCCGGCGCGCTTGCAGCGCCTGATCCGGGGTCCGTTCGTCGCAGCACTTCCCGCCGGGTGGGAATTGTGGCTCGACGGCGGGCACAACCCCGGCGCCGGCGAGGCCCTGGCCGCAGCCGCGGCGGACTGGCGCGATCGCCCGCTCTACCTCGTCGTCGGCATGCTCAACACCAAGGACGCTTCGGGCTTTCTCGCCCCGCTCGCCCCACACGCCCGCGCGCTCTGCGCCGTCACCATCCCCGGCGAAGACAACCCGCTCCCCGCCGCCGCGATCGCCGCCGCCGCCCATTCGGTCGGCCTCGACGCCGCCGAATCCCCCTCGGTCGGCGCGGCACTCCGCACCATCGCCGCTCGAGGCGGCACCGCCCGCATCCTGATCTGCGGCTCCCTCCACCTCGCCGGCATCATCCTCGCCGACAACAGCTGACCGGAGCCGGCACCGGTTCCTGATTGCGATAACGCCGCAGGGCCGCCCGCCGCTACGCGTATACCGGCGTGCCGCGATCGTGCTCCCGCGGTTAACGATTCGCCGAACGCAGGCGAGGCTGCTCGATCCGCCGGTAAATGTGCAGCGGCACCTCCGCCGCGTGGAGACCGGCACTCCGCTACGCTGCGGCCGCCGGCATGTCGCAGGGCACCAGAACAACCAGCGGATTGTGGTAATCGCTGAGGTCGGACGGCGGAACGACGCCGTCCTCGATCGCCGGCGGTGGGACGACACCGGCTTCGACTGCTGAAGCCAAGGCGTCCTGCGCTTGCGCCACGATTCGCTCGGGCCGGTCCGCCGCCGACGTGATGCCGGCAAGTCCCGGGAAGCTGATCCACCAGGTTTTTCCGTCATCTGACGGCTCGACGATGACGATGTAATTCTTCACGTCCGTTCCCTCACCTTTCCGGGGGATATTCCCAGCCGGCGCCCCGACATATCGACCGCAGCGTCCCGGCTTGATGTCGCCTGAGTGATGCGGCACGGCGACAACGGGGCCAGTCTTGCGGAACACGACACGCCAGCCCTTGCCGGGCCGCTCGGTTCATCCTTCGCGCCGCAGCCGGTTTATGACCTCACGCGGGGTCAAATCGCCGCCTTAGCTGGCTCGCTATCAGCCGCCGCGCGGATTCTACAGCATTTATTCGTTGCTAAGGCGGCCCCAGGCGATGAAGCCGTCGTTCTTGAGGCCGGGCTTGCCGTAGCGCAACGGCGTGCCGGCAAAGGTTTCGACCCGGCCGCCGGCGGCTTCGAGGATCGCCTGGCCGGCCGCGGTGTCCCATTCCATCGTGGTGCCGAAGCGGGGGTAGAAATCGGCCCCGCCGGCGGCGATCAGCCCGAATTTGAGCGCGCTGCCGCAGCTGACGCGCGCGCGCACCGGATGGTCCTGCAAGAACTCGCCGAGCCGCCGGCTGTTCTCGTGCGAGCGGCTGTGGACGACGACGAGCCCGTCGGGCGATGGGATGCGCGCCCGGATCGGCTCGACCGCCCCGCCTCGGCGCTGGCGGGTCGCGGTCCCCGGCCCGTAGGCGGCATAGGTCAGCCCCACTGCCGGGCCGTGCAGCACGCCGAGCACCGGCCTGCCATCCTCGACGAGGCCGATGCAGACTGCGAACTCGTCGTTCTTGGCGACGAACTCGCGGGTGCCGTCGAGCGGGTCGACCGCCCAGAACCGCGCGGCCGCGGGCGGCAGCCCTTCGGCCTCGACCAGCTCCTCGGCAAAGATCGGAATATCGGGAAAAGCGTCCCCGAGCATCTCGATGATGATCCGCTCGGCGGCGAGGTCGGCCTCGGTCACCGGCGTCTTGTCGGCCTTGTGGCGCACGTCGAAATCCTGCGCATAGATCCGCATGATCGCTTCGCCGGCCGCCACCGCCGCGCGCCGCGCGGTTTCGAGCAATGCCTCGCCTCGCCCGCTGATGCCGCGGGCCGCGCTCATGGCGCAGCCCGCCCTTCGGCCGCGCGGATCGTCTGCCACAGCCGCTCCGGCGTCACCGGCATGTCGATATGCTCGATCCCGAGCGGGGCGAGCGCGTCGACGATCGCATTGACCAAGGCCGGCGGCGCCCCGATCGCACCTGCTTCGCCCGCGCCCTTCAAGCCGAGCGGGTTGGTGCGGCACGGCACGACGTTGTAGGCGAACTCGACCGCCGGCAGGTCGGCGGCCCGCGGCAGGCAGTAGTCGGTCAGCGAGCCGGTCACGAGCTGGCCGGTCTGCGGATCGTAGACGCAATGTTCGAGCATCGCCTGGCCTACCCCTTGCGCCACCCCGCCATGCACCTGGCCCTGCAGGAGCAGCGGGTTGACCACGGTGCCGAAATCGTCGACGACGAGGTAGCGCACAATATCGACATGCCCGGTCTCGGGCTCGATCTCAACCTCGCACACATGGCAGCCATTGGGAAAAGTCGGCGCGGGCGGGGTGAAATGCCCGCTCTCGGCAAAGCCGGGCTCGATATCGGCGGGCAACGAGGCCGGGTTGAACGCCGCGCGCGCCACCGCCTCGATCCCGATCTGGCGGTCGGTGCCGGCGATCCGGAACACGCCCTCGGCAAAGTCGAGATCGGCCTCGGCCGCTTCCAGCAGGTGGGCGGCGATATGCCGGCCCTTGGCGATCAATTTCCCGGCGGCATGGTCGAGCGCGGCGCCGCCGACCGGCAATGAGCGCGAGCCGCCGGTGCCGCGGCCAAAGCCGACGGCGTTGGTGTCGCCCTGCAACACCCGCACCTTGTCGGGCGGCAATCCCAGCCGCTCGGCGACGAGCTGAGCGTAGGCGGTATGATGCCCCTGCCCGGAAGACTGCGTCCCCATCAGGATCGTCAGGGTGCCGCTCGGATCGAAGCGCAATTCGGCAAATTCGTCGGGGGGCATCCCCGACTGCTCGATATAAACCGCATGTCCCAGGCCGCGGTACCGCCCGCGCTCCCGCGCCTCGTCCCGTCGCGCGGCAAAGCCGGCAACATCGGCGGCGGCGAGCGCGTCCTCCATGTTGCGGGCGAAATCGCCGCTGTCGTAGACGAGGCCGAGCGGGGTCGCGTAGGGCATCGCCTCGGGCCTGATGAAATTGCGCCGGCGCAATTCCTGCCGGCGTCACCCCGCAGCCGGCGCGCGGCGACATCGATCAGGCGCTCGATCGCGTACGCCGCTTCCGGCCGCCCGGCGCCGCGATAGGCATCGACCGGGACGGTGTGGGTAAACACGCCCTTGACCGCGACATGGATCGCCGGGATCGCGTAGACGCCGCTGAACATGACCCCACCCGAATTGGTCGGGATCTCCGGCGCGAAATTCGACAGATAGGCGCCCATGTTGGCGATCGTGGCCACCCTCAGCCCGAGAAACCGCAGCTCGTCGTCGAGCGCCAGCTCCAGCCGGGTGACATTGTCGCGGCCCTGGGTGTCGGTCATGAAGGCATCGGACCGGTCCGGCGTCCATTTGACCGGCCGGCCGAGCTTTTTGGCCGCCCACAGCACCAGGATGTGCTCGGGATAAAGAAAGAACTTCATTCCGAACCCGCCGCCGACGTCTCGGGTCACGACGCGGATGCGGTTCTCCGGGATCCCGAAGACGCTCTCGGCCAACAGGTTGCGCAGAAAATGCGAGCCCTGGGTCGTGCTCCACAAGGTATAGGCGTCCTCGCCCGGATCGTATTCGCCGATGGCACCCCGCGGCTCCATCGAATTGACGACGATGCGGTTGTTGACGATATCGAGGCGGATGCGGTGACGCGCCCCCGTCATCGCCCGCTCGACGGCCGCCTCGTCGCCCAACTCCCAGTCGAAGGCGAGATTGCCCGGCATCTCGTCCCACACCGGCGGCTGACCCGGATCGAGGGCATGCGCAGTCTCGACCACGGCCGGCAACGGCTCGTAATCGACCTCGATCAGCTCGGCCGCGTCACGAGCCGCCGCAGGGCTCTCCGCCGCCACCATCGCCACCGTGTCGCCGACATGCCTGACCCGGTCGCGCACCATCGCCGGGTGCGGCGGGGTCGGCGATGTCGACCCGTCGCGATTGGCCGGCACGCCGAGACAAGGGATCGGGCCGAGCCCATCGCCGGCGACATCTTCACCGGTGTAGACCGCGAGCACCCCGGCCGCAGCCGCGGCTGCGGCGGTGTCGAGCGCACGGATGCGGGCATGCGCATGCGGCGAGCGCAGCATATACGCATATGTCTGGCGCGGGCGGACAAGATCGTCGACGTAATTGCCGCGGCCGGTCAGAAAGCGCCGGTCCTCGACCCGGCGGAGCGACTGGCCGATGCCGTATTGGTTCATGGGACGCGACCTCCGACCCGGCATATCGGCCGCGGGGGTGGGTTTTGCTATAGCGCGCCGTCGGGGTTCTGGCCAGCGATCCGGGTCGGCACGTCGCCTCAAGCCGCGCCGGCGCCCGCACCGGCGGGTCGGTAGCGATGCCGGTCCAGGATGTTTCGCTATTAATCCGCTGTAAATAACAGCGGGAACAGCGGACCCGGGGCGTCCGGCCGCCCGGCGCCGGCCGGGCGATGCCCACCTATTTCAGGGTCTGCAGATAGGCGATGACGTCGGCGCGGTTCTCCGCCTTCGGGAACCCGGCAAAGGTCATCTTGGTCCCTTGGGCGAAGGATTGCGGGCTATCGAGCCATTGGTTGAGCAGCTCCGGGTCCCATTTTTTTCCTTTATCCGCCTGCAATGCGGACGAGAACGCGTAGCCGCCGCGATCCTCGGCGATCGGTTGGCCGACGACGTCCCACAGATTCGGGTCCGATCTTGTTCGGCCCGCCCTTGTCGAAAGTGTGACATGCCGAACAGACCGTGGTCAGCTGCTGGCCCTTTTTCGGGTCGGCCTTGGCCAGCAGCGGCGCGATCGGCTCGAGCTTGGCGGCGGGCGGCTGGGTCGGGGCGGCCGCCGTCTGCTCGCCTCCGGCGACGACGAACGCCGGCTTTGCCAGCTCCTTCGGCTGGACCAGCATGTTCGACAGGATCCCGGCCACCATCGCGACGATCATCGCGGTCAGGACCGAAGCAATGATCTTGTTCCACTCGAAAGACGACATCGACCACCCTTCCGACCCGGCCGGGTCGGGAGAAAATCGAATTCCCCCCGACAACTCAAATGAATTATCACGCTTCCTGCGATCCTACGAACCGGGCATGTTGTCGCTGTCCGCCCCTCTTTGAGACGCTCGCGAGATGCGCGCCAGCGAGACCTCGTGACCAGAACCGCCCCGCACGACCCGATCGTCCTGATCCCCGCCCGGCTCGCCGCGACGCGGCTTCCGGGAAAGCCTCTCGCCGACATCGCCGGCACGCCGATGATCGTCCATGTCTGGCGCCGCGCGGTCGCCGCCGCCGTCGGGCCCGTCGTAGTCGCCTGCGGCGACCGTGAAATCGCCGAGGCGATCGAGGCCGCGGGCGGCCGCGCCATTTTAACCGATCCGCAGCTTCCAACCGGCTCGGACCGCATCCACCAGGCGATCGCGCGTCTCGATCCCGGGCGCCGTCACGATGCGGTGGTCAACGTCCAGGGCGATCTGCCGTTGCTCGACCCGGCCGCGATCGGGCTGGCGCTCGCCGGGCTCGCCGACCCGGAAACCGACATCGCGACCCTCGCCGCGGTGATCGAGGACGACGCCGCACTCGCCGACACCAGCGTCAACAAGGTCGTCGCCGGCTTTGCCGAGCCCGGCCGGCCGGCGCTGGCACTCTATTTCAGCAAGGCCGTGGTGCCGTGGGGCGAAGGGCCGCATTACGAGCATATCGGCCTCTACGCCTACCGCCGCGCGGCGCTCGAACGCTTTGTCGGCCTGCCGCGGGGCATTCTCGAACGGCGCGAGCGCCTCGAGCAGCTGCGCGCGCTCGAAGCCGGGATGCGCATCTCGGTCAGCCTGATCGAAGCCGCCCGCCTCGGCGTGCAGGTCGACACCCCGGCCGATCTCGAACATGCCCGCCGGCTGATGCAGCAATCGGGACCGAATGATGGCTGAAGGCGCGCGCGAACCAGCCGATCCGGCGCAGACGATTTCGTTCCAGGGCACGTTCGGGGCCTATTCCGACCTCGCCTGCCGCCGGGTTTTCCCCGACATGAGCACCCTGCCCTGCGCCCAGTTCGAGGACGCCTTTGCTGCCGTCGGCGAAGGCCATGCCCGGCTGGCGATGATCCCGATCGAAAACTCGGTCGCGGGCCGGGTCGCCGACATCCACCACCTGATGCCCGACTCGGGGCTGCACATCATCGGCGAGCATTTCGAAAGGGTAAACCACCACCTGCTGGCCCCGCCCGGCGCGACCCTGGCGACGATCCGTACGGTCAAAAGCCATGTCCAGGCATTGTCGCAGTGCCGCAAGCTGATCCGCGCGCTCGGGATCGAGCCGGTGGTCGCCGCCGACACCGCCGGTGCCGCAGCCGAGATCGCCAGCCTCGGCGACCCCACCGTCGCCGCGATCGCCTCCGAACTGGCCGGGCGGATCTACGGCCTGGTCTCGCTGAAAGCGAATATCGAGGACGCCGAGCACAACACCACCCGCTTTCTGATCATGTCGCGCGAGCCCGCGCCGCCGCCGCGCGAGACCCCGACGGTCACCACCTTTCTGTTCCGCGTGCGCAACGTGCCGGCCGCGCTCTACAAGGCGATGGGCGGGTTCGCCACCAACGGGGTCAACATGACCAAGCTCGAAAGCTACATGGTCGGCGGCGCGTTCGCGGCGACCCAGTTCTATGCCGATGTCGAGGCCCACCCCGAGGACCGCCCGCTGGCGCTGGCGCTCGAGGAGCTCGCCTTTTTCTCGCGCGAGCTCAAGATCCTCGGCGTCTATCCCGCCCACCCGCTGCGCATCGCCGCCTCCGCCGGCGAAGCCGGTTGAGCGCCCAAGGCTCCGAGAGCAGCGTCGAGGCGGCGACGCGGCCGCGGATCAGACGCCGTCGATCAGCAAACATGCCTGGCATGCGAGGTTCGCGAGCACGCTTACGATCAGCACGCATATTATCCGCTAACCGATAGTTGCTTCGAAGCGTCATGATCCACGAAATCCCCAGCCGAACCCTCGGCTTTGTTCTCAGCGACGTGGCCCGGCTGCTGCGCAAACGGTTCGAGCAGCGCGCGCGCGCCGCCGCGCTCGGCCTGACCCGCGCGCAAGCTGCGGTGCTCGCCCATCTCGCCCGCCAGGAGGGCGTCAACCAGGCGGCGCTGGCGCAGGTTCTCGACCTCGAGCCGATCACGCTCGCTCGCCTCCTCGACCGCCTGCAGGCGGCGCGGCTGATCGAGCGCCGGGCCGACCCCAAGGATCGCCGCGCCCATCTGCTCTATCTGACGGAAGCCGCCTACCCGCTGCTCGACCGCATCTTCAAGCTCGCCGCCGAGGTGCGCGAAGACGCGCTGGCCGGGATCCCCGAGCCCGACCGCAACCTGCTGCTCGACATGCTGATCGCGATGAAGTCAAACCTGATCGTGCACGCCGCCGAGGTCGACGCTGGCGCGGCACCTGCCCATCATTAGCGGCACGGCCGTGTTCGGGGCTTGTGGTCTACCCGTGCCGCGCTCATTTTCGAGGTGAACAGCTGGAGGGATCGGATCATGGCAGCGGCACCGGCAACGCATGGACCCCTGGCGCGCGAATCCGGGTTCAAGACCAACCCCGACTACAGGATCACCTTCGAGCGCTCGCCGCGCCGGGTGCGCGTCAAATTCAACGGCGAGACCATCGCCGACAGCACCGATGCGCATCTGCTGTTCGAGACCCGCCACCTGCCGGTCTATTACTTCCCGCGTGCGGACGTGCGCATGGACCTGCTGACGCCGACCGATCACCACAGCTTCTGCCCCTATAAGGGGACGGCGTCCTATTGGACGATCAAGGCCGGCGACCGGACCGCCGAGAACGCGGTCTGGGGCTATCCCGACCCGTTCGAGGAAGTCGCGGCGATCGGCGATTTCGTCGCGTTCTACTGGGACCGGGTCGATCATTGGTATGAAGAGGACGAGGAGATCTTCGTCCATCCGCGCGATCCCTACAAACGGATCGACGTGATCCAATCCTCGCGACCGGTGCAGATCATCGTCGGCGGCGAGGTCGTGGCCGAGACCCGGCGCGCGCGGTTTCTGTTCGAGACGCGGCTGCCGACCCGCTACTACATCCCGGCCGAGGATGTGCGCATGGATCTGCTGATCCCGAGCGGCAAGGCCACCGCCTGCCCCTACAAGGGCCGCGCCCGCTATTATTCGGTCAAGATCGGCGACCGCCTCTACGAGGATCTGGTGTGGAGCTACCCCGACCCGATCCCCGAATGCCCGAAGATCAAGGGCTATCTGTGCTTCTACAACGAGCATGTCGACGAGATCCGGGTCGACGGCAAGGCCGTGCCGCGGCCGGTTACCCCATGGTCGAAGGACTGGAAGGAAAAGGCAAACACCGTCCCCGATTCCCGCGGCCCCGTGCTCCGGCCGTAAGCGCGGGTTGCCGGTCGTCTCGGGCACGAGGCGCCCGGCTCCCTCGCACCGGAGGGCTCGGTCATCAACGCGGAGTTACCTGTGCCGGTCGTCTGCGCCCCCGAGACCTTCAGTGGCAATCGGCGCGGTGTTGATGCAAAGGAAGGCTCGCCCGCTGGCGGCGCTGCGAGTTCGATCACCCGCACCCTGAAGAGGACACGCCATGACCTCCCGGGCGGTATGCGCTAGCCAAACATCGCCTTGGCGGCAACGAGGATGTGGGTGTCGGTGATAACGGTACTCGTCTTCGAGGGGCGAGGCGTAGGGGACCGGCATGCGCGGCGCGCCGATGCGCTTGGGCGGTGCCTTCAGGGCCGGGTCCAGCGCCCCGGCGACGCCAAGCGTCGACTTCGCGGCGAACCCGCCGACATTGACCGCCTCTTGCGGCACCAGCACCCGACCGGTCTTCTCGACTGAGGCGAAGACGAAATGCTGGTCCCACGGTCAATGGAGACCACGGGGTCGTCGCAGCGGATCGCGGATCAGCAGCATGGTTCGGAACATGCCGCAGACCCGCTCGGCCTGGTTGGTACGCCCCGTTTGCTTGGCCGCGGCTTGCGCTGACATCTTCCCCCCTGGGCCAAGCCCTCTGTTCGACGCCCCGCGGAAGCGTCGACTTGAGGCGGGCTGGTCGATCCGCGGCGATCAGCAGCCATGGCGGCGATGGCGCTGCTGGAAGGATCGGATTGCGCGCAGGAAATCGATCTTGCGAAAGGCCGGCCACAACACGTCGGTGAAATAGAACTCGCTGTGCGCGCTCTGCCACAACAGAAAACCGGAGAGCCGGATTTCGCCTGAGGTGCGGATGATCAGGTCGGGGTCGGGCAGCCCGGCGGTATAGAGATGGCCGGCGATCGCCTCGGGGGTGATGTGCTCGATCGCCTCGGCCAGGGTCGCCTGCTCGGCCGCGAGGCCGGCGAGCAGGGCCCGCACCGCGTCGGCGATTTCCTGGCGGCCGCCGTAGGCGACGGCGATGTTGAGCTCGATCCCGGCATATTCGGCGGTGGCGCACTCGGCCGCCCGGATCGCGGCGAGGACCGCCTCCGGCAACATCTCCAGACAGCCGATCGCGCGAACCCGGACCCGCCGGCGGTGGATCGCGGGATCGCCGGCGAGTGCCGTCAATTTGGCCTCGACCGAGGCGAGAATCCCCGACACCTCGGCCGCCGGCCGGCGAAAATTCTCGGTCGAAAACACCCACAGGGTCACGGTCGGAATGGCGAGCTCGGCGCACCAATCGAGCACCTCGTCGAGCTTGTCGGCGCCTAGGTCGTAGACCGTGCGCGGCTCGGTGATGCCGAGCGAGCGGCCATGGCGGCGGTTGCCGTCGAGGATGATGCCGATATGGCGCGGTCGCGGTCGCCGCCTGAGGCCGCGGGAGAGCCGGCGGGCATAGAGGTAATAAAGGAGCCGGAACAACGGCCGCAAACCAACGATCCCCCGAGCGCCGGATCGCGGACTTTCCCGCCTTGTCTCGGCCGCCAATCGGTGAGTTCGCCAAGATTACGGCAAGCTTATGACCGATCGATTAAGCGGGTTGCGGCGGGTCTTGCCGGCCTTGGACCGGCCGCGATCTGCACTGCTGCTTTTCGCAGGCACAGCGTTGGCCGAGCCCGGTGTGATCGACTGCGGGCCCGGCGGTCGGCGCCGGCGCCCGGCCGACGCGGAGAGGCGCGCAACCCCTCGACGCCGCCGCAGGATGCGGCCCGCACCGCCGGCCGCAAGACACCAGCGCCCAGCGCTGCCGCAGAGGTTGCGGCCCGCCCGGAGAAAGCACGGGCGGCACCGCGGCGATGGCATTGCGCTCCGGTGCCAAAAGGGGCAATGGTGCCCAGGGGCGGAATTGAACCACCGACACACGGATTTTCAGTCCGTTGCTCTACCAACTGAGCTACCTGGGCATCAATATTCAATATCAACAAGGGAGAGTTCTATTCCTGAGCTCCTCTGTTCGCTTTGGGCACCGATTGGCCCATGTGCCTACCAGGAAGCGGCGCGCGTTAGAGCATACCAGATAGGATTTGGCAATCCCGCTCATCATCTCCCGGGCATCCCCGATCGGGTCGGGGACCGGGTTCTCCGTCAGGTTGATCGGCCTGCCGACCGAACCCTACCGGAGAGATCCGCGAAGACCACCGCTGTGGATAAGCAGCCGGCCGCCTGATTCGCAGCACTCCACGGCGACGTGCTACTTACCCACCGCTTCGACGCCAAAGGACACGACCGAGGCCGTCGCGCCTGGAAAAACCAACAGGAAGGCGAACAGCATGAGCGACTGGAGCAAGGTGACCCGGCCGATCCCCGTTCCGAACGAGTGGACGAAGCCGTTCTGGGACGCGGCCAGGCGGGGCGTTCTGGAATTGCAACGCTGCCAGAATTGCGGACATTTCCAGCACCCGCCCTATGCGACCTGTACCCGATGCGTCGCGACGGACCTGAAATTCGAAGCCGTGCGCCATGATGGTTCAGGGGGGGCTGGGACGATCTATGCCTACACCATCATGTATCACACCGGCGACCGGCGCTTTGCGTCCGCGGTGCCCTACGCCAGCATCATCGTCGAGCTCGACGACGCGCCCGGTGCACTGCTCGCCGGCAACCTCTTGGAAGCGCAGTATACCGAGGCGAAGGTCGGGCGGCGCGTGGAGGTCGTCTTCGAGAAGCTGAACGACGACATCACGTTGCCGCAGTTTCGCCTCGCGCGCTCGGCGCCGGCCTGAGCATCCTGCGCGGGGTTGTCAGCATTGCTAGCAGCGGGATCCTGCTTTGGCGCCGCAGGGCGGGTGCAGCAAAGTGGAACCCGCCGAAGGGGGCGTGTGCGGCGGCGGGCTGCACCCGCCCTACCTTGATCAAGGAGAGAGCCGTATGTGGGAGAACCGGTGCAAGGTGGCCGTCAGCGGCGTGGGCTTTTCCCAGGTCACGCGCTCGGCCGACATTCCGCTCGCCGCCCATGCGCTCACGGCCGTCAAGGAGGCGGTCGCCGATTCGGGGCTGCAGATGTCCGACATCGACGGCCTGGCGACCTATCCGGAATTGCCGGCGACCGGGCACGCGGAGGTGGACGGCGTCTCCATCGTGTCCGTCAACTGCATGATGGCGATGCTGAAACTGCCCGATCTCAGCTGGCACATCCAGGTCGGCACGACCAACATCGGCGGCGCTGTGCAGCAAGCGGTCAACGCGCTCATCGCCGGGGTGTGCAGATACGCGGTGGTGTGGCGGGCGATGCACAACCCGCGGGGCACCTATCAGAACCTTCCGGGCGCTCAAGCGCAGGGTGCCGCCCAGTTCACCGCGCCCTACGGCTTTGGCGGCCCGGGGCAGGGCATGGCGGTCGCCTACACCCGCTGGCTCGAGCGGAACAATCAGAACCGCGAGAAGATGGCGACATTGGCCGTGACCCAGCGCCGCCACGCGCAGCACAACCCGCACGCCTATTTCCACGGCACGCCCCTCACGCGCGAGGACTACCTCAATTCGCGGATGGTGGCGTATCCGTTTTGCCTCTTTGATTGCGACATCCCGGTGCAGGGGGCGGTCGCGATCGTGCTGACGACGGCCGACCGGGCGCGCGACTTGAAGCCGAGGCCGGCCTACCTCGCCGGCTACGGCCAGCGGCTCCACTTCGAGGTGGCGGGGCGCATCGGCAGCCTCAGCAATTACATGGAGGGCGGCAGCAGTTCGGCGAAACTGACCTGGGAGCGCTCCGGCTTCGCTCCGCAGGACGTCGACGTGGCGCAGATCTACGACGGCTTCTCGGCCTCGGTGATCTACGGCCTCGAATCCTACGGTTTCTGCGGGGAAGGCGAAGCGCTCGATTTCATCCAGGACGGCCGGATCGAGCTCGACGGCGAATTGCCGCTCAACACCTTTGGCGGCAGCCTCGGCACTGGCCGCATCCACGGCCTCTGGCACATCATCGAAGGCGCCTTGCAGGCATCGGGCCGCGCCGGGTCGCGCCAGGTCAAGGACGCCAATGTGTCCTTCGTCGGCGCCAGCGCCCCGATCGTGACCGGCACGACCTTTATCTTCGTCGGCGACCCCTACTGAACCCCGCGAGCCGGGCCGCGGGTGCTCGCCGGCAGGATTGCCCGGTGCCGGCCGAGGCCACGGTTCCGCCCGGTCTCGTGCAGGAACGTAGGGCGGGTATAACCCGCCGTGGCGGCGAACCGAACCGATGGCGGGTCGCGCGACGCTCCACCCGCCCTACCACCTCCCGGGACGCTCGCGTGCAGCGCCGCCGCAGCCTCGGGCCGCCGGTCTCGTGCAGACTACCTGCCGTACATCGCGGGGTAGCAGCCGCCGCTATAATACGTATATCCAGGGCCGCAGGCCGGCGCCGGGGCGGCGCCCGCGATCGCATTGGCGGTGCCGGCAACCGCACCGGTAGCGGTGCCAAGCGCCCCGCCGATGATCGCGCCAACGGGACCGGCTGCAGCACCGCCGCTCGCGGCCCCCGCGGCACCCCCGGCCGCAGCACCAGACACCGGACCCGCCGGATACCCGGGCGCCGGGACCGGCTGACAGACGCCGCCATAAGGCGCGTAGCCCGGCGGACAGGAATATTGCGCCATCGCCGCGCTCGACGCGCCCGCCACCAAAGCCGCGGCGGCCGCAAACATCTTGAGCCTGGTTGGCATCGTCATCTCCGTGAAGCATGCAAAAGAGCGGCAGAGCGCCGCGGCTCCAAGTGAACGATGTACAACGGGTCGCGTTCCGCGCGTAGCCGAGCTCGGTTTCTCGCCACGCCCGCCTCCGTGATCCCGGCAGGCGCCTTGCAGGCTTCGGGCCGCGCCGGCTCGCGCCAGGTCAAGGGCCCCAACGTCTCGTTCGTCGGCGCCAGCGCCCCGATCGCAACCGGCACTACGTTCATCTTCGTCGGCGATCCCTACCGAATGTAGAGCGGGTCAGCAAAGCGTAACCCGCCGATAGCGGCTTCACCCTGAGGCGGGGTCCGCTTTTCGCTCCACCCGCCCTACGGCGCTGAGCCTCCCGAGCTGTCGACGGCGCTCTGATGCCCTGTGGCGCCGTCATCGAGCCGCTCGCCGCGACGGCTTAATCTCCCGCGCGGCTTGGCTGCATGGCGGGCGCAAGCTGGCCATGATATGGTCGCAACGGCACGAACCCCCGGTGATCGTCGTGCGGGGATTGGGGCCGCGGTTGTGCGGGCTCGGTCCATCCGCACCCACGACGTTGCGGACATGCATATCTGATGGGAGGAGACGCGAATGATGTCGGAACAGCCACAGCCACAGCGGATGCAGCAGACCATGCCCGAGGACGACGGCGGATGGCACCGCGTCGATGCCGGGCCATATCTGCACATCATGTTCCACCCCAACCGGCAATTGCTCGGCCGCGAGCCCGACGGCATCGAACGGCCCTCGATCCTGGTCGCCGTCGCGGGCAAGCGGGAGCAGGCGCTGCGCTTCGATCCCTTCAGCATGGGCAGCCACTATCACATCCGCCCGACCCTGCGCGGCAGGCAGATCCCGCTGTGGGTCGAGGAGGGGCAAAAGCCGCTCGACATAGCGCTGGCGTTCTTCGAAAAGCCGTTGCGCTTCCGCGGCCTCCTCGCCCAGGCAGAGGAGGACGATGTGGCCTCGCAACTCGACGACGCCGACCTGGCCAGCGCCGCCCATCAGATCCGCGAACTCTACGCCGCCGCAGGCCACACGCCCGCCGCCTGACGGCAAGGAGCAAGCCGTCGCGGGCGCGGGGAACAGCTTAACGGCTCGCGCCCCGTAACGGTGCAAGCCCTCGCCGTTTTCTGTCAAATCGTGAGGTGCGCCGGGCAAGGAACGGCTCTCGCCAGGCATAGAGAACCGCCGTGTCCAGGGCGTGGGCGTCAACTCGCGCGGCGACATCGATGCTGGGTTGGCCGAGGACCGCAGCGTCGAAAAAGGGGTGAGCGCCGACGCGAACCAGCACTTTAGGGCGGAAAAGCGCAGCGCCCTTCGCCAAATCGGCACCGCCCGTCGGCGGATTACGCGTCGCTCACCCGGCCTACGCTTGCTGGCATTTAATCCTTGGCGAGTAGGCTTACCAACTCCAATATCGCCTGCAACAGTTCGGCAGGTTCAGCAGTCGGTTCGCCTATCTTTTTTATAAATGGAGCCACGGCTTCCGCATTTTTAGGAAAGAAAGTATTGATCGATCCAGAAACTTCTTTCCAGAGTTCTTCTGCCATTGACCCGGATGCACCCACCGGTACGAGATACAAACCGTGAGCTTTCGCTATTTCAAATTCTTCGTGAACTCCATCGGATTTGACTATTGAACCGTCATCCATTTTGTTGCCCATAATGAACATCGCAATTCCCGCTTGCGCAATAAGCTCATGGCGGAATCGCCAAAAATGGTCCCCCGTTCCTTGGGGTCTTTAATTCCTACTGGAAACGGTCGGAGCAGCAGCTGCTCCTCGATGCTCCGGCGCGGAGCGGAGTAGATTGCCTGGACAGCCCCGTTCACAACGGCCCCGCCGACCCCGAGGCCAAATCCGCTGTTTATCCTAAAGTCGTGCTCGATGAGAAGGCCGGCGAGCTTTACCAGGAATGCCTCCGTGGCTTCCCTGCCCCAGCGACCGGTAATCTGCCGCGGCGCCCGAGATGAATACGGAACGACGCCGATAGCGAATTCCGAGAACCCGAAGTATCTCCGTAACGTCGTTGTACTCGTCTACGAAAACGGTGTGAATGTTAAACCGCAACAGGTCGTTTACGACCAGGGCCTGCCTGCGTGAGCCATAGTCGAAATCTCCATCACTCTCGCCTTCCAGCTTCGCTCGGCGCTTTGTCACGCAGTAGTGACGCCGTTGATGCTGTCGGAAGGTCGTCCGGATGTGGCTAAGAATGTAATCGAGATTTAGGTCGTTGAAGCTAAAACCGAGCGCCAAGAAGGTGGTATCCACCAGCTGACCGGATAAGGCGGTTATAAACGGTGCGTGCGTAAGGTGATAGCGCTCGTAATCGTCCTTGGTAAGAACAGCCTTATCAGGGTGCTCAGCATCGCCGTGCATCTTGTATACTACAGCATCGCGACCGCGGCGGGTAATGGAAAGCTGTTCATTGGTGTATTTTGCATCGACGCGTTTTCCAGATTCCTCTAAAGCCTTCTCTATCAGGCGGTCATAATTGGTCGTCCAATACGTCCTTATCGGAAGGCGTGCTAAAATTCTGTGGTTTTCGCTTGGAGACGTTAGATCCGAAAACTGATCGATGAGCAGCTGGTTCAGATGGTGGCGGTTGCCTGCATTGGCATTGAGATGGAATTGCGCAACACCAACAAGATCATGTTCTTTCCTAACGTCTAGCCCAAGCTCTGCTGCGATTGGAGAAAGAAGTTCCGCCCAGTCAACAAAGCCAGCAGCTTTTGACATTCCAGCGCCAATGAACACCGCAGCATTGTCCTCGCGCAGCTCCTTAAGATAATTCGCGATGAAGATTTCTGTTGCCGCATTCATGATCGGATTTCGCTATCGCCCCGATCTCGAAGACCGCGAGATCAGCGCCCCGCCACCCCTGCAGCAGTTTCAATCCATCCGCCGATGTTCTTCCGTCCATCCTGCGCCGTGAAGTCGTAACGCAGGCAATGAGTAGAGAGCTGAACAACGGTATCGCT
Source organism: uncultured Alphaproteobacteria bacterium (assembly GCA_963703855.1). Lineage (GTDB taxonomy): Bacteria > Pseudomonadota > Alphaproteobacteria > ATCC43930 > CGMCC-115725 > AP-15. Next base: position 85,737 of record CAVPFW010000011.1, on the reverse strand, counting down.
CGTTGGTGCATCAAACCAAAGCTCGCCTTTCGGAATTGCAAGGGTGTAATCGTCGTACTTGACCCATTTATCTGCCTTCCATTCGGCAAGAAAGATCCCATTGTTCGTCTTGTACAACCCCATTTGCGCTAAGGGATCCGGGCCTTTTGGAGCGGTTAGCCCATCCTGATTTTTTATGCCATGGATATACGCTGTCAGTAGCCCGTTCCCCTTCAACACGCTACGCGCGATCTCGTACCTTACCCAGCGGCGATTCCAAGTCTCCGTGCCCGCCAGTACGCAGGTTACTGACGTGTTTTCAAGCCCTTTGCGGAGAAATGCCTTGAGTGAGTCGTCGCCTTCTTTCTTGGAGGCTTCGAACACGCTGCTATCGAAGAAGCCCCGATCTACTTCCTGATCGTCCGTCACGACCCAACTGTTGCGAACGTTCCACGCGCGCCAGACGTCGGGATGATAGTGAAACGAGAAGAAAGTCCGTCGCGCCAATTGGTCCTCCAAATGTATCAGCGGGGTGCATCAGGCGTCTAGCCCATTGCTCCCCGGAATGGCTATTCCTTGTAGGTAGGGGCTCATCGGCCACAATCAATGGTGATTGTGTCGACCGCGCGGCCGAGGTGACAGTGTCCGGAGTCGATGACGATCGTCTGGCCGGTCATGGTGTCGTGCGGCATAGGGCGACCACCGTTTCGGCGCCGTCTCCCTTGTCGGCGGGCTTTTCGAGCAGCGAGGCAGCAGCGGAGCGCTCGATCTGCTCGGGGCGGAGGTTGGGGGTGGCGCGTGCCTTCCAAGAGGCGCTGAGCAGCCTTGCGCCGTCTTCGGCGGGTTGCGCTGCGCTGCACCCGCCCTGCGGCTTATTCCACGGCCGCGAGCGGGATCGGCTGCCCGGCGGTCAGATCGGGCGGCCGCCGGCGTGCGAGGAGTTGATCGTGAACGCCCAGCCATCGGGTCCGGCGAGATCGAACGAATTGTGGATATGGCCGCGACGGATCGGCGATGGCGACAGCCCCTTTTCGGCGTAGTCGCGGTGCGCGAGGTCGACATCGTCGACCATCAGGTCGAAAGGCGCTCCGGTCCCAGGCTCGGGCGGCCGCTCCGCTTGTCTGACGACGACATGCGTGCCGCCGCGCAATTCGAGCACGGCCAGCTCGTCCATCGTCACGATTGGGCGCAGGCCGACGGTTTCGAGCCAATGCGCAGCAGCGCCGACATTGGTGACGTTGAGGCGCACATGGCCGACGGCAACAGGCGGCCTTTGATCGGTGGTATCGGGCACGGCGATCTCCTCCATGTTCAGATCAAGGCCACCCTCGAACCTTGACGAGATCGGAGCATACAATGAGCAGCACCGCTTGGCTTTGGCTTACCGCGGCCTGGCGGTGAGAATTTGACATTTGGGACCGCCGTTTTCCGTCATGCCCGCGAACGCGGGCACCCAGAGCCCGCCCTTGTTCGGGTCGGGGGCAGGCTCTGGCCTGAACAGGAAGCCGCCAATGTCGTCGCCCGCGGCCCTGGACCCCCGCTTTTCGCGGGGGCGACGAGGAAAGGAAGACGGGTGCCATCCGTTACGTTCCGACCGCTAGCGGACGGGGTCGAGCACGACGACCGGGATCTCGCGCTCGGTCTTCTTCTGGTATTCGGCGTAGGGCGGCCAGAACTCCAGCGCCTTTTGCCACAGCCGCGCGCGCTCCTCGCCGGTGGCGGTCCGGGCCCGCGCCGTCATTTTCGCGGTGCCGACCTGCACTTCGACGTCGGGGTTGGCGAGGAGGTTGCGGTACCAGCCGGGGTGTTGCGGGGCGCCGCCCTTCGAGGCGACCACGATATAGCTGTCGCCGGCTTTCCCGTAGTACAGCGGGAAGATGAACTTCTGTCCCGACTTCCGGCCGGTCGTCGTCAGCAGCAAGGACGGCACGGTCATGTCCGGCCGGCCCGGCTGGGTCGGCTTGTGCATGTGCCCGTCGGCGCCGCCGCTGGAGATGTAGCGGTTCGCGTGCTCCACCATCCAGCCCGGAAGGTTTGGAGCGAGCTTGGCCTCGGTCATCCTGCGAACTCCCTCTTCTGAACTACGTCGTCGGCAGCATCAATGAAAGTAGCGCCCGGAGTTGAGGACGATCGTCTGGCCGGCCATGGTCTCGGTGCGGCACCTGGCGGGCCGCCATGTCGGCGCAATCGTCCTGGTCGGCGGGCTTTATCAGCAATGTAGGGTGGGTGCAACCGGCCACCTTGCGCCATTTCGGCGGGTTGCACCCGCCCTACGGCTTAATCCACGACCGCGAGCGGGATCGGCCTGGCGGTGAGATCAAGGCCACCGCGAACCTTGACAGGGATTGGCTGGCCCCTTTCGTCTTGGCCAGCCTTGTCCCGGCCATCCACGTCTTTAGATGCTAAAAATGAGGTGTGGATGCGCGGGACAAGTCTGCGCAAGAAGATGACAGATATCTATAGATAATCTATAGTCCATATGATCTACGGATTTCCTCCGATTGTCGATGCGGTTTCCCCCGACAGCGCTGCGCTTTCGCGGGAAGGACGATGAAAAATTGCTTCAATGGAATCATTTCGAGTCAGCCGGCGACGGCGGGGCGGACGCCGAACGCCAGCGGCTGGGTCACCGTGGTGCCGCCGGTCGCCGCGGGGAAGCGCAAGTTCTTGAATTGGGCCACCAGCTCGGCCAGCAGCGGCTCCCATTCGGTGTCCCCCGGATCGGCATGGACGACGCGATCGACCAGGATATTGCAGGTTTCGACCGAGCCGCCCGAGCCGATCACCCAGCGCAGCGCCAGCGGGCCCTGATAGAGCGCCAGCCGCGCCGGGTGGCGCGCCGCGAAATCGTGCAGCAGCCGTTGCACCGGCTCTTCGATCGCGGCGGCCGGAAGGGCGCCGGCGACAATCATGCCGGTCTCGCTCAGATGACCGTGCAGCACGAACCGCCCTTCGAGCGGGTCCATCGAGCCCTCGATGCGCTCGACGGCGTGAGGAAGCCGGTCATCGAACACGACGAGCCGATTGAACCTGGGCTCGATCGCGTCATAAAAGCTGTGCCCCGCGGAGGCCTCGGCCAGCCGGCTGCGAAACGGGTCGCCCTCGCGAAAGACCAGGGTCTCGCCGCCGCTGGTGCGGCGCTGGTCGCGGGTCAGCGAGTAGACGAAGGCGAAACGCCCGTTGGTCGCGTCGTTGTGCAGGCCTTGCCGGCAGCCGCCGACATAGAGGCTCAGATAGGGCCAGCTCACATTGCCCATGCCCAAGGCGGCGATCGCCCACGCCTGCAGCCCGCCGACGAAGCTGTCCACGCGATCGCGCCGGATCACCTTTTCCGGGCTGGTGCGAAGATAGGTGTAGAGCTCGGGGACGAACCAGTAGTTCCATACCTGGTGGGTGTCGGCGCGGTGCAGGCCCGGCTCGGCAAAATGGGCGTCGATGTCGGCCCGCATCGCCGCGGCCAATTCCGCGGGCAGGAAATCGTCGGCGATCAGAACCGGCGCGCGCAGCGGCGCAACCGGCCCCGCGACCGGGCTTGTCGTTCCGGACATATCCGATCTCCGACCGGAAAGCTCTCTCGCGCCGGAGTTTCTCACGGTTGCAGCCGCCAGTCGACCCGGCCGCCGCGCCTCAACACAATTCAAGCGTCAGCGGCCGACAAGGGACAGGGCGGATAATTCCGGCGGACAATCAAGGCGTCGGCGGCCCGACAAAAAACCCGCCGGGGCCACCGGCGGGTTTCGCGATGCGGGTCGGTTCAGCGCCCGGTCGGCCAGGTCGAGCCGGCGCCGGGCTGCGGGCCGGTGCCGCCCTGCGAATAGGGATGGCGCGCAGGTGAATCGCTGCCCGGCGACGGCTGATGAGGCTCGTTGTTCGCGGTAACCCCGGAACCCGGGTTGGGGCCCATGCCGCTCGTCGAATAGGGATGGTAGGCGGGGTTCGTGTCCCAGTCGGCGGGTTTCTGAAAATGCTCGGTGGTGGGAATGCTGACGTTGCTGCCGGGGTTCGGCGAGGCTACTTGCGGCGCCGAATAAACCGGCGCCTGGATGACCGCGGGCGGCGTCGAGCCGGCCGGCGGCAGCTTGGCGACGCTTTGGGCGTGCGCCGCCGCCGCGCCGCCGGCAAGCAGCCCGAGGCCGAGGAGGGTCGATTTGGTCAAGCTCCACATCTCGCAGGCTCCCATTCTATCCGACTCGATTCGAGACGGCAGAGTGGTGTTCGGCACCGAGATTAGGCAAATGATGATTGCACATCTGGATTATGAATCCGGTTCACTTTCCGCGCTTGTCGTCAGATCTCCCGACCGAGGAAAGCGACAGAAACCGCGGCGAGGCCTATCGATCCGAGCCCCTGCCCTGCGCCGAACCGGGCTGCGCCATACCCCACCGGCTGCAAATTCGCGTTTCAAACCAGGACGCGCGGTGTTATTTCACTTTCGGGATACCTGCTCCCCAGCGCTGACCCGGCGGCAACCGATCGGTCCGCAGGCGGGGCGGGCGGCAATGGACCCGCCAGCAGAGCCGGCGAGTCCGGGTAAGGGAGGCTGCGACGCAGCGTCGTGCGACGCGCGAACCGTCTGTCAGTTGGGCTTCGGGCCGATATTGGCCGTGTAGGGGTGCTGAGCGGGAGCGGCATCCCACGCCGAGGGCCGGTAGGGCACATCCGCTCCCGACGAGTCGGAACCGGAGGCTGGGCCGATCGTGGTCGGATAGGGATGATCCGCCTTATTCGCCGCATAGGCACCCGGCGCCTGATAGTGCTCTTCCTTCCATATCCCGGAGCCGCCCGGCTTCGGATAGAAGCTCTGGGTGGACGCATAGGGCTGCGTCACCGCGGTCTGCGGCACCGGCGCGCCGCCGGGGGGCAGCGACGAGACCGACTGGGCCTGCACGGCCATCGCCGTTCCCGCTGCCAAACCGAGAGCAAGGATTGTCGATTTGAGGGTGCTCGGCATATTGAACCTCCAGCTGACCTTGTCGAATTTTCCGCCGCGCACTCTGGGACATGCCTTGACCGTCATGCAAATGATAATATTGCATCGCACCCATGAATAGCAGTCATTTTAACGCGCTCGACCTCAATCTGCTGCGGGTCTTCGACGCGCTGATCGAAGAGCGCAGCGTCACCCGCGCCGGCGAGCGGCTCGGCCTCACTCAATCGGCGATTAGCCATGCGCTGAACCGGCTGCGTTACGTGCTCGAAGACGAACTGTTCGTGCGCGCGCCCGAGGGCATGCGGCCGACCCCGCGCGCCGGCGAGATCGCGCCGCGGCTGCGCCAGGGCCTGCTCCATCTGCAGCTCGCGCTGACCCCTGCCGAATTCGTTCCCGAGCAGACCTCCCGGCGGTTCACGATCATCTGCGGCGAGTATGTCGGCGCCGTGCTGGTCCCCGGTCTCCTCGCGCGGCTGCGCGAAGCCGCACCCAATGCCGAATTCAGGATTTGGCCGAGCAACATGGGTGTGGCCGAGGCGCTTCTCGCCGGGCGCGCCGATCTGGCGATCGGCAGCTTTCGGCGGGTGCCCGAGTGGTTCGCCTGCGCGCCGCTGTTCCGCGAGACCCGGGTTTGGGTGGTTAGCGCCGACCATCCCGCCGCCTGGCAGGAGCTGACGCTCGAACGGCTCGCAGCACTCACCCATCTGATCATTTCTGCAACCGGCGAGGACGAGCAGGCGGTCGCCGGCTATGTCGTCGATCACGGGCTCGAACGGCTGGTGATGCGCAGCGAGGTCGGCCTGCTGCAGGGCGCCCTGGCGGCGCGCGGATTGAGCCGGGTGGTCGGCCTGACCACGCCGCACTTTTTAGCGGCCCTGGCCGTGGTCAGCCAGTCGGATATGGCGGCGCCGCTGCCGCGCCGCCTCGCCGCCGCCTTTGCCGGGGTGTATCGCCTCAAGCTGTTCGAGCCGCCCTACACCTCTCCGCCCTTCGAAATCATGGCGCTGTGGCACCGCGAGCACGGCAGCGAACCCGCCATCCTGTGGCTGCGCGACGTGGTCCGCCAGGTCGCCGCCGAGCTGTGATTGGGCCGGGCCGAGGCTTCGGCGCCGGGCGCCTGCTTTCGCGACGAGAAACGGCTCGGGGGCGGCGAGCGTCTTCGCTGGCGGACGGTCGATGATGGCGGAGAGGGCCGGGCGCGGTTTTCGGCCGATCCGGTCCTTGGCGCGCGAACCCGATTCTGCTATCAAGACCCGACCGCAGGGTCGCGACGCGTCCGCGGATGGGCCAGGGTGGCCTACCCGGCGACGTGATCGCGGCTGGCAAGCGCGCTCGTTGGAGCTAACGGGATCAAGGGAGGATCGGATGGCTATATTTACCCATGTCACGGTCGGGACGAACGATCTGGCGAAGGCGCGTGCGTTCTATGATGGCGTGCTGGCGCCGCTCGGGTTGAAGCGGCTCAACGATCTCGGCGACAACGGCTCGATCTGGGGCACAAGCGATCCCGAGTTTTTCGTGCTGAAGCCGGCCAATGGGCAGCCCGCCAGCCATGCCAACGGCGGCACGATCAGCTTTGTCGCACCAAGCCGCGCCGCGGTCGCGGCCTTCCACAAGGCGGCCCTCGCCGCCGGCGGCAGGGACGAAGGTGCGGTCGGAACGCGCAGCTGGAAGCCGAACGCCTACGCCGGCTATGTCCGCGACCCTGACGGCAACAAGCTCGCGGCCTACTGCTTCAAGGCGGAGTAGTCCTCGATCGGCCGGCCGGGCTCGGTCGACGGCCGGGCCGCGGGCCTCGCTCGACGTGCGGTTTCAACCGCGCGTCATTGTTGACTTGCACCCGCCCCTGATGCACCGATCGGCGGGGAATGTCGTGCGTCCGCCAGGGAGAAGATCATGGCGTCACCAAGGAAGCTGTCGCATATCGTGCTGCAGACCAATCGCCGGCCCGAGATGATCGATTGGTACTGCACCGTGCTCGGCGCCGAAATCCTTTACCAAGCCGAGCGCATCTCGTTCATCAGCTATGACGACGAGCACCACCGGGTCGCCTTCCTCGACCCGGGGCCGTTGGCCGAGCGGGAACCGGACGGGCCCAGAGCCGGCAAGGAGGCGGGGCTGCACCACGTCGCCTTCACCTTTGCCGGCCTCGACGATCTGACCGAGAACTATCTGAGGCTCAAAGAGATCGGCATCAGCCCGCACCGCTGCGTCAACCACGGGGTCACAACCTCGATGTACTACTACGACCCCGACCACAACCAGGTCGAGCTGCTGGTCGACAATTTCGCGACCGCGGCCGAGGGCCAGGCCTACATGCGCAGCCGCTCGGCCACCGACAAGAACCCGGTCGGCATCGTCTACGAGCCCGACGAGCTGGTCGCGCGGGTGCGTGACGGCCTGCGCGTCGAGGAGCTGGCATCGATCAACTGAGCGGCCGCCGCGGCGCTTCCATCCGGCTGATCGGATCCAACCCGCACGCGGAGGAAACCTGCCTTTAAGCTCTGCCGCCTACTCTCCGGCGGGTGATATCGGCGGCTCTGTTTCTGGCGTCTGGAGTGGTCTCGGCGGTATTGCCGGCGGCGGCGGCGGTGCCCGGCGCGGCGGTCACCGTGTGCTTTGCCCCGGAGGAGGATTGCGCCGGCTTCGCGGTTGCCGCGATCGACCGGGCCCGGCGGCAGATCCTGGTCAGCGCTTACAATCTGACCACCGGCTCGGGCATCGTCGAGGCGCTGGTGCGGGCTCGCGGGCGGGGCGTCGACGTCCGGCTGATCGCCGACAAGCGCACCCCCTGCGAGCGCAACGCCGGCATCGACCTCTTGGCCCAGGCCGGGGCGCCGATCTGGATCGACCGCGCGGTGCCGATCGCCCATGCCAAGACCATGGTGATCGACGACGCCCTGACCCTGATGGGCTCCTATAACTGGACCCGCAACGCGGCGCGCAACTCCGAGGATTTGAACCTGGTCGCCTCGCGGGCGCTCGCGGCGGAGTATGCCGCGCAATGGCGCAGCCGCCTCGCCGTCTCGGTGCCGTTCGCCGGCCGTGAGGACTGGTGCCGGCCGCGCCGCCCGCGCAACCCTCTGGACGGCGGCGGCTGATCCCCGAAACTGGCGGCGCGGCCGCGGGCCGCGGCGGGTTCGGATCGAAAAAGGGGTGGCGGATGTTCGACCTGATCGTTTCCGGGGGTCTCGCGGTCATGCCGACGGCAACCGAGGCCGCCGATATCGGTGTCGCCGGCGGCAGGATCGCCGTCATCGGTTCCCCCGGCAGCCTCGCGGCGATCGGGGCTGCGCGCACCGTCGACGCATCAGGGCAGATCGTGATTCCGGGCGGGGTCGATCCGCATATCCATTGCAGCTCGCCGATCCCGTTTCCGGGCCGCAACGAGGATATGCTGAGCGCGCCGCCCGAGCAGGTCAGCCGCGCCGCCCTGCACGGGGGCACGACGACCCTGCTCGATTTCGCCCCATGCCCGCCCGACCTCCCGCTGCAGCGCTCGATCGAGGCGCGCCAGCGCGAATGGGCCGGCGCCTGCTGCTGCGACTATGGCTTTCATCTGCTGCTGCACGGCAAGCTGTCGCCGGGGGTCCTCAACCCACTGCCGGAGGCGATCCAGGCCGGGCATGCCTCGGTCAAGATGTTCACCACCGATATCCGGCCGAACCGGCAAGGCCGGATGGTGCAGTTCGGCGATATCTGGGAGGTGTTGAAGATCCTCGGCGGCGCGGGCGGCATCGCCGCGATCCATGCCGAGGACAACGACATCGTCATGCACATGTACGAGAAGCTGACCCGCGAGGACCGGGTCGGGTTCGAGAACATGGCCGAGGTGCACAACACTTTGTCGGAGGATCTATCCTTCAACCGGGTGATCCGGCTCGCCGAGAACGTGGACGGGGCGGCGCTCTATATGGTCCACGTTTCGGCCGCGACCGGGGCCGCGGCGATCGCAGGGTCGCGTGCGCGAGGCTTTCCGATCTATGGGGAAACCCTGCACCAGTACCTGCTCTTCACCGCCGAGGACTACAAGCGGCCGGGCGGGCAGATGTTCCACACCTATCCGTCGCTCAAATTCGCCAGGGACCAGGAGGCGCTGTGGGCGGCGACGCGGCACGGTGCGATCCAGGCGATCGCCACCGACGAGGTGTGCTGCCCGCTCCAGGTCAAGCTCCAGGGCCGGCGGATCGACGACACCACCGGCGGCAATTCCGGGGTCGAGCCGCGGCTCTCCTTGATGTACACGCACATGGTCGAGCAGCGCGGCTACAGCCTCGCCGACTTTGTCGGGCTGGTCTCGTCGAACGCGGCGCGGATCATGGGCCTCTACCCGAGGAAGGGGGCGCTGGCGGTGGGCTCGGATGCCGACATCGTCGTGCTCGACCCGCATGCCCGGCGGGTCTTGCGCAAGGAGGATTTGCACGAGACCGACTACACTCCGTGGGAAGGCCACGAGGTCGCCGTCTGGCCGAGCATGACGATCCTGCGCGGCAAGGTCGTCGTCGACAACGGCAACTTTCTCGCCGCGCCGAGCGACGGCCAGTTTCTGTCGCGGAAGATCGCCGACGAGATCCGCTCACGCCCCGCGGTCTGACCGGCACGGAGAAACATCAGAGCGACGCCTTGCGTCTTGCTACCGCTTTTGTCGCTGGCGGCGCCGTCCCCCGAACCCGTTGTCGTAATCGACAAGAACGGAAGAATCCTGCGCGGAACGACCACGGCTTCGTTGTCCGGCGGCTCGTTCAACGTGACCGATGGCAAGCTCACCGGCGGCGACAATTATAATGCGTTGGACACCTCACCAACGATCTCAATGCCGGTGCTGTGCTCCGATGGTCGCCATGGAATTATCATCGCGACGGGAGACAACAGCGGGCGCTCGGGTGCCGGCGCCGCTCGGATGACCGACGGATCGGAAGCGACGTTCATGTTCGGGAGTGTCGCCGCCGGCTCTGAGGTCGGGGCCTGTTCCGAGCGAACCGGGGCTTGTCGGTTCATCTACCGACACGTCTGGCGGGACCCGATCAGTAGCGCGGCTTGACCGGGCGCGCGGGCGGAGTGTCGCGGTAGATCTGCAGCCGGGTGACCCGCAGGCCGGCGACGCCGTGCGCCTCGATCGCCCGCTGCCAGGCTCGGAACTCTTCCACCGACAGCTGGTAGCGGCGACACGCTTCGTCGAGACTGAGCGCGCCGCTGCGCACGGCGCAGACGATCACCGCCTTGCGCCGCGCGACCCAGCGCTTGGTATCCGCTGCCGGCAAGACGTTTTCTGCAGCCGCACCGGATTTTGTTTCATTGTCGTCCATCTAGAGAGAGTAGACGCGCACCTCTTAAAGAATCCCTACGTCAGAACCGAGAAAATCTTCCGCTTGTGCATTGTTTCCTGGACAAAACCTGGAATTTGTCGGGCCCAACTCGCATTTCAAGGAACAACGCGGGAAGCGGACCGACGACGACCCTCGCGGGTCGGCGACGACGGCGCGCGGTCGCCCCTTTTGGCCCCGGAGCGACGGGGCGGGGCGGCGCTGGGATCGGCAAAATCAGCGCGCAGCGCGCTCGGGCAGGTTGCGGCCGCCGTCGCTGAAACGCATGCCGAATTAATATGCTCCATGCGATTCTGGCGCTTGAAGCGGAACAACGCGATTCATATACTCCGGCCCTTCCTTCACGGAGTTTCGGGGAAACCGATGCGTCTGTCGCTTCCGCCAGGTTATCACCCGTCCGACGATGAAGAGTTCATGAGCCCGTTGCAGGTCGAATATTTTCGGCAGAAGCTGTTGTTATGGCGCACCGTTCTGCTGGCCGAATTGTCGGACACCTTGCAGCATCTGAAAGAGGAGAGCCTGCTCAAGCCCGATCTGACCGACCGCGCCGCGCTCGAAGCCGAGCGCGCGATCGAGCTGCGCACCCGGGCCCGCGAGCGCAAGCTGATTTCCAAAATCGACGCGGCGCTCAACCGGATCGACCACGGCACTTACGGCTATTGCGAAGAGACCGACGAGCCGATCGGCATCCGCCGTCTCGAAGCCCGGCCAATCGCCACCTTGAGCATCGAGGCGCAGGAGCGGCACGAGCGGATGGAGCGCACCCACCGCGACGACTGATCTCGACTGTCCGGTGGGAACCCGGACGGCGGCGGGTCGGGCCGGCCCGTTGGGGAGGTGCTCGAACCCGGCGGCATCATGGCCATGGTTGCGGGTGTGGCTATCTGTGGTAGTGTCATGCGGTCGATAAGCCGCTTGGACGCGAACCATGGCGATCGAAGTTGAAGCAACGGGCGGCGGACCGGCGCGCAGCAGACCCGGCTGGGGTGCCGCGCCGCGGCGAAATCGTGGTCGGCGGCTAAAGCTGTGCTGGGTCGGATCGGCGACCCTGGCATTCGTCACCGCTGCCGCTCTCGCGGCTCTGTGCATCGCAGCGGCGGTCGGCGGTTCGCCGGCCCGGGCGGCTGCGATCGCGCTGATCGGCCTCGCCGCCGCCGGGGCTGCGTTTGCCGTCGGCCGGACGGGCGCGGTGCTCGCCGCCCGCCTCGATATCCTGAGCCAGGCGCTCGATGCCTCGCCGGAAGCGCAGCTGATCATGGCGCCGGATGGCCGGGTCGTTCACGCCAACGCCGGGTGCAGGAGATTATTGCCCGAGGGGGGTGGGCCGCCGCTCGACGACATCGAACGGCTAGCGGCCGCCGATCCGGAAGCGGCGGCGGAGCTTGGCCGGATGCGCGCCCGCGCGGCAGCGGGGGCGCGTGCGGTCGCGGAGATCGCCCTGGCCGGTGCGCGCGGCGGCCCGGTCGGCGGCTTCAAGGTGTCGGTGGCCCCGGTCAGCGGACACCCGGGGTACTCTTTGTGGAATTTTCAGGGCATCGGCGCGCGCCGAGAAACGGCGGCGAGCATCATCGGCGAGCTCACGACAGAGCATCGCCCGAACTTCGGCTCGGGGCTGTCGGGCGAACGTTTTCGGCGGTTCTTCGCCAACGCCCCGGTCGGCATCGCCGTGGTCGACCGGATCGGACGTTTTGTCGAGGCCAACCGGGCGCTCGGCGAGCTGTTCGGCGCCGCGCCGCAGGATCTGATCGGGCGCGAGCTGATCGGCTTGCTGAACGATGGCGACCGGGCGGCGATCGCCGCAAAATTCGCCGCCGCCGCGGAGGGGATGGTCGATCGCGACCCGGTCGAGATCCGGCTCGAGGGTCCGCGCGAGCGGACCATGGTCCTGCTGCTCAGCCGTCTCGACCCTTGGCCGGAAAACGTCGCCCAAGCCGTCGCCTCGGACGGCGGCGGAACGGCGCCGGGGTCGGGGGGCGAGCTCACCCTCTATTTCATCGACGTCACCGAGCAGAAAAATCTCGAAACCCAGTTTGCCCAATCGCAGAAAATGCAGGCGGTCGGCCAGCTCGCCGGGGGGGTCGCGCACGATTTCAACAATCTGTTGACCGCGATGATCGGGTTTTGCGACTTGCTGCTGCTGCGCGCGCGGCCCGGCGACCCGGCCTTTGCCGACATTATGCAGATCAAGCAGAACGCCAACCGCGCCGCCAATCTGGTGCGCCAGCTGCTGGCGTTCTCGCGGCGGCAAACCTTGCAGCCGCGGGTTCTCGACATCACCGACGTCCTGGTCGAGCTGTCGCATCTGCTGCGCCGCCTGATCGGCGAGAACCTCGATCTCGAGGTCGTGAACGGGCGCGACCTTGGCCTCGTCAAGGTCGACCAGGGTCAGCTCGAGCAGGTCGTGATCAATCTCGCGGTCAATGCCCGCGATGCGATGCCGAATGGCGGAAGGCTGACGATCCGCACCGCGAACGTGCGCCGGGCGGCGGCATTGCGGCGCGGACCCGAAATCATGCCGGCCGGAGATTATGTGCTGATCGAGGTGGCCGACACCGGGATCGGCATCGCTCCCGACCATCTGGCGCACATTTTCGAGCCCTTCTTCTCGACCAAGGAAGTCGGCTCCGGCACCGGCCTCGGCCTGTCGACGGTCTACGGCATCGTCACGCAGACCGGCGGGTTCGTCTTTGTCGAGAGCATCCCCGGGCGGGGCACCGCGTTCGAGATTTACCTGCCTCGCCATCAGGCTGCGGCAGGCGCGCCGGGGGCCCGGGCCGATGCGGCCGAACCGGCCGCGGTCAAAGACCTGACCGGCACCGGCGCCGTGATGCTGGTCGAGGACGACGACGCCGTGCGGATGTTCGGCGCGCGCGCGCTGCGCAGCAAGGGCTACCGCGTGACCGAGGCGAAAAGCGGCGAGGCGGCGCTCGACCTGGTCGCAAGCGCGCCGGAGAAGATCGACCTGCTGATCACCGACGTCGTCATGCCGCAGATGGATGGACCGGCGCTGATCCGCGAAGTGCGCAGCATCGATCCCGCCATCAAGGTCATCTTCATCTCGGGCTATACCGAGGATGCGTTCCGCCAGCGGCTCGACAACGAGGGCGACATCCATTTCCTGCCCAAGCCGTTCAGCTTGAAGCAGCTCGCCGTTAAGGTTAAAGATGTGATCGAGGGTGGCCGAGGGTAGCCGGCGGATTTCCGTTTGCGTTCCCGAACAAAACAGGTACACTCCGCCCCGGCTCGCGTTGCACGGCACCGCCGGCTGTGAAATAAGGGAGGTCTTGGTCATGCAGACGGCGTTGCGGCTCTTGGACAAGGAAGCGATGGACAAGCAGCGGGCTTTGGACGCGGCGCTCGGCCAGATCGAACGCGCCTTTGGCAAGGGCTCGATCATGAAGCTCGGCTCGCATGAGGCTGCCGCCGACATCGAGGTGATCTCGACCGGGTCGCTCGGCCTCGACATCGCCCTCGGCATCGGCGGATTGCCGCGCGGCCGCGTCGTCGAGATCTACGGCCCGGAAAGCTCGGGCAAGACCACCTTGGCACTGCACGTCATCGCCGAGGCCCAGCGCGCCGGCGGCACCTGCGCCTTTATCGATGCCGAGCACGCGCTCGATCCGGGTTACGCCCGCAAGCTCGGGGTCAATGTCGACGATCTCTTGATCTCCCAGCCCGACGCCGGCGAGCAGGCGCTGGAGATTACCGACACCTTGGTTCGTTCGGGGGCGATCGATGTGCTGGTCATCGATTCGGTCGCCGCGCTGGTGCCGCGCGCCGAGCTCGAAGGCGAGATGGGCGACAGCCATATGGGCCTGCACGCCCGGCTGATGAGCCAGGCGTTGCGCAAGCTCACCGGGTCGATCTCGCGATCGCGGGCGACGGTCGTCTTCATCAACCAGATCCGCCACAAGATCGGGGTCATGTTCGGCAATCCCGAGACCACGACCGGCGGCAACGCGCTCAAATTCTACGCCTCGGTCCGGCTCGACATCCGCCGCATCGGCGCAATCAAGGAGCGCGACCAGATCATCGGCAACCAGACCCGGGTCAAGGTCGTCAAAAACAAGATGGCGCCGCCGTTCAAGGTCGTCGATTTCGACATCATGTACGGCGAGGGGGTGTCGAAGCGCGGCGAATTGATCGATCTCGGGGTTCAGGCCGGGGTCGTCGAGAAATCGGGCTCATGGTTCTCCTATGAGGGCCAGCGCGTCGGCCAGGGCCGCGAAAACGCCAAGGCGTATCTGAAGGAGCACGGCGAGGTCGGCGAGGCGATCGAGCGCGCGATCCGCGCCAATGCCGGCCTCGTCGCCGAAGCGATGATGGCCGCCCCGGCGGACGCCGCCGCGGAGGAGTAGGCGGCCGGCCCGGATCTGGGGAGGAGCAGGGGGGCGCATCTTGTACGCGCAGGCTCCGGTCGCCAGAACGCGGCGAAGGGCCGGTTCGGGCAGTCCCAATAAACGCGCGGCGGAGAACAGCAGCGGCAAGCCCGGAAGATCCTGGTTCTCGTACAGCAGGTCGCGCATCTCCCAGAAACGACCGTGGGCACCGGCAAACTCGGCGCTCTCCGCCGCGGGTTCGGCGTATTCGTCGCTTCGCTGGTGACCGCCATGGCCCTGTTTCCGGTGATGAACCTCGGCCCGTTGGAGCGCTACCGGGTGCCGCTGTCGGGCTGGTCGACGCAACTCGCCGATATCGATCCGCGGGACCGGGCGGGCATGCCCTTGCCCAGGCCCGAGGTCGAAGAGGCGACGGCGGCCGACATCGCCGAGATCGACCGGCTGCAGGATATTCTCTACGCACAGGCCGAGCATGCGCTGCTGATCGTATTGCAGGGGTCGGATACGAGCGGCAAGGACGGCGTCATTCGCCGAGTCTTTGGCGCGGTCAATCCGCTCGGCATTGCCGCGGTCAGCTTCAAGGAGCCGACGCCGCTCGAGCTCGCGCACGATTTCCTGTGGCGGATTCACAAGGCCGTTCCGGCCGCCGGAATGATCGGCGTCTTCAACCGCTCGCACTACGAAGATGTGCTCATGGCGCGCGTTCACGGCCTGGCCCCGCCGGAACGGATCGAGGCGCGCTACGGCCAGATCAACGGCTTTGAGCGGCACCTCGCCGAGAATGGGGTGACGATCGTCAAATTCTATCTGCACATCTCGAAGGAGGAGCAGAAGGAGCGGCTCCGGGCTCGGCTGGACGACCCCGCCAAGCGCTGGAAATTCAAATCTAGCGACCTCGCCGAGCGCAAGTATTGGGACGACTACATCGCGGCGTACCAGACCGCGCTCGAACGCTGCAGCACCGAATGGGCGCCCTGGTTCGTCGTTCCCGCTGACCGCAAATGGTACCGCAATGCGGTCGTCGCGCGCCTTGTCCGCAGCACGCTCGAAGCCCTGGATTTGAGTTACCCGCCCGACACGCCTGGATTGGACAAGCTGCGCGTCGAATAGCGGCGGTCAGCCGCCGCCCGAGGCGGCCTCGATGGCGCGGCTGCAAGGCGACGGAATTGGCAAGCATCGGAAAGCTCCATGATCCCATCGCGCGCCGCCGAATGTCGGCGGCCGTCGCGGATCACGGTGGCGGAAAGGGTTGGCGCAGGAGGATGGCGATGTTGCGGGACGGCGAGATCGCCATCCCCGATCGCGGTGATGCCGCTGGAACGGCTGGAGCCTGCAGCTGCTGCCAGATTATATCTGACGCTCGGCACCGCTCGCTATGGCCGCGCTCTCGACCCAACTTCCGCCCGTCGTCCGCGCCGGGCCGAATTGTTTCGGAGGGGGAAACTGTCATAGGCTCGAAGGACGCAACGCGAGCTCGACTTTCGGTTCTGCCACGATGCGCTAGACTATGCGCGCGAATAAGCAGTCCGGCAGTGGGCCGAACCGTGGGCCTGGGGAGGGCTGAGCATGCAGGCGGATTACATCATCATCGGCGCGGGCTCGGCCGGCTGCGTCTTGGCCAACCGGCTGACCGAGGATCCCGGGACCAAAGTATTGCTGATCGAGGCGGGCGGGCGCGACTGGAACCCGCTGATCCACATCCCGGCCGGGTTCTTCAAGATGCTCGACCACGATACCTTGACGTGGAAGTTTCGCGCCGAGCCCGACCCCGGCACCAACGGCCGCGCCATCGTCTACACCCGCGGCCGGGTGATCGGCGGCTCTTCCTCGATCAACGGGCTGATTTACATCCGCGGCCAGCCCGAGGATTACGACCACTGGGCCCAGCTCGGCAACCGCGGCTGGTCGTGGGACGATTGCCTGCCCTATTTCCGCAACGCCGAACGCTGGGAGGGCGAAGAGAGCGAGGCCCGCGGCAAGGACGGGCCGCTCTATACCTCAAGGACGGACCGGCCGGCGATCTGCGCCACAGTGATCGAGGCCGGCAAGGAGCTCGGGCTCGAATACCGCGAGGACCTCAACAACCTGCCGCCCGGCCATAAGGACTGCATCGGCTGGTGCCAGCAGACCCGCGGCGGGCGGCGCCGGGCCAGCACCGCGCGCACCTATCTGCGGCCGGCGTTGAAGCGATCGAACCTCCAGCTCGTCACCAAGGCCCTGGTGCACCGCATCCTGTTCGACGGCAAGCGTGCGACCGGCGTCGAGTTCTCGCGCAGCGGTCCGGGCGGCGCCGTCGAGCGGGCCGATGCGGGGCGCGAGGTGATCCTGTCGGCCGGGGCGATCGGCTCGCCGCACATCCTGCAATTGTCGGGCGTCGGCGATCCCGAGCATCTCGGGCGTATCGGCGTGCCGGTGGTGCATGAATTGCGCGGCGTCGGCAAGAACATGCAGGACCACTACGTCGCTCGGGTCTCCTATCCAATCGTCGGCGCCCAGACCGCCAACGAGCGCTCGCGCGGCCTGCCGCTCGCCGGCGAGGTGGTGCGCTGGCTATTGACCGGCAAAGGCATGCTGACCTACAGCCCCTCGATCGTCGCCGCCTCGGTCAAGGTGCTCGAGGAGTCGGCGACCCCCGACATGCAATGCACCTTCGCGCCGGGCAGCTTCAAGAACGGCCAGATCGGCGAATTGGAGGAGACGCCCGGCCTCTCCGCCGGCGCCTGGCAGATGCGGCCCCTGTCGCGCGGTTACGTCGAGGCCAAATCGAGCCGGCCGGGCGACATGCCGGCGATCAACCCGCGCTATCTGTCGGAGGAAAGCGACCGGCGCGCCATCGTTGGCGGCCTGAAACTTGCGCGGCAGATTTTCGCCGCACCCGCGCTGAGGCCGTTCGTCCGGGAAGAAAGCCTGCCCGGCGGCCACGTCCAGACCGACGACGAGCTGCTCGACTATGCGCGGCGCAACGGCGGTACCTGCTATCACGCCAGCTGCACCTGCATGATGGGGCAGCACGCGACGAGCGTCGTCGACAGCGAGCTGCGCGTGCACGGTATCGATGGGCTGCGGGTCATCGACGCCTCGGTGATGCCGGCGGTCACCTCGACCAACACCAACGCGCCGACGATCATGATCGCCGAGAAAGGCGCGGCGATCATAAAAGGCGCCGCGCGGCAAAGACTGGCAGCGTAGCCAAGGCGGGCGGAGTTGACGCATTTTCTGATCGTCGGCACCGGCGCTGCGGACTTGACGGCCGCCCACGAGCTCGCCTGCGCAGGCAAGCAAGCGCAGGGCGGATGAAATCCGCCATCTTGGCTGTTGCCGATGCGCCGCCGTTTCAGGCGGGATGCGAGGCGGACGAGGGAGCCCCGCCATCGCACTGCGCGGCCACACCCGCAAGGAAGGCAGATTGCATTCGCTCTACGCCCGGGCTGCGGGTCATCGACGCCTCGGTGATGCCGGCGGTCACCTCGACCAACACCAACGCGCCGACGGTCATGATCGCCGAGAAGGGTGCGGCGATGATAAAAGGCGCCGCGCCGCAAAGAATGGCGGCGTAGCGAAGGCGGACGGCGTTGAGCAGGGTCCAGAGGCCAAGGCCAGAGGCGAATCTGGCCAGAGCAAGGGCACAGTGATCGATGGCCCTTCTACATCCGACGCACTTTCTGATCGTCGGCGCCGGCGCGGCGGGCTTGATGGCCGCCTGCGAGCTGGCCCGCGCGGGCAAGAGAGTGACGATCCTCGAGGCGCGAAACCGCTGCGGCGGTCGCATCTACCCGCTGCCCGCCGAGGAATTCGGCTACCCGGCGGAGGGCGGCGCCGAGTTTGTCCATGGCGCGGCACCAGTGACCCGCGCCTTGATGCGCGAAGCGCGGCTCTCGCTGTCGCCGCATCAGGGCACGCGATGGAGTGCCCGCACCGGTGCGTTGTTGCCGGACGAGTTTTCGCTGCCTGACGCGGGTCGGTTTTACCAAGCCTTGAGCGAGGTGAAAGCCGATCTGCCGGTCGCCGAGTTCCTGGAGAAGCATTTTGCCGGCCGGCAATACGCCGAGCTGAGGCGGTCGATCACGCGGATGGTCGAGGGCTACGACGCGGCCGATCCGCGCCGCGCCAGCACCTTGGCAATCCGCGACGAATGGATGGCCCGGGGAGAGGGTCAGCAGGGGCGGATCGCGGAGGGCTACGGCGCGCTCGTCGAATACCTCGCATCGGAATGCCGCCGGCACGGCGCCGCGATCCATCTCGGCGCTGCCGCGACGGCCATTGACGAGGGCGGCGGACGGATTGCCGCACGATGCCGCCGCGGCGGCGTGCTCGAGGCCGATGCCGCGATCCTTGCCGTGCCGCTCCCGCTGCTGTCCGAAATCGGGCTGCCGCCGGCCGCGCGCGAGCGGGCGGCGGCCGCTGCCGACATCGGGTTCGGCAACGTCGTCAAGATTTTGTTGCGCTTCACCACGAAATGGTGGGCCGATCATGGCGGGCGAGATCTCGGCGACCTGTCGTTCCTGCTTTCCGAGGCAACGGTCCCGACCTGGTGGACCCAGCATCCGGCCGGATATCCGGTGCTGACGGGGTGGTTCGCGGGACCCAAGGCCGACAGGGTGTCGCCGCTCACCGCGACCGAGCTCGTCGACATGGGTCTCGCCTCGCTCGCCGAGATTTTCGATCTCGCTCCCGACCGCATCAGGAGGGATCTCGTCGCCTCGCGAGCGATCAACTGGGGCAACGACCCGTTCGCGCGCGGCGCCTATTCCTACGCCACGCCAAAAACGCGGGAGGCGCAGTCGGTGCTCAGAAAGCCGGATGGCGGCGCCATATTCTTTTCCGGCGAGGCGCTCTATGCCGGCCCGGATATGGGCACGGTCGAGGCGGCGTTGGCGAATGGACGAGAAACAGCGCAGACGATCCTGGCCTCCGGCATATCGCTCGCGGAGCCGATCATGCGGTGATCGGGCCGGGCGGCAAGCGGACCCGATGTTTTCCGACGCGACAGCGGCCGGCCGGGAAATCCAACGGGTATGGGCGCTTCAAATGTCGGATCGGGCGCGTAGACCAATTCGTCACCGGCATAGCGGATCGCGTGTAACCATGTCGCGCCCGATCCCTCCTTGCGCAAGATGCGCCGCGCGCGGCCGGCCTCATTCTGATGACAGCCTTGCGCCGGCGCACTAAGCTCGCGGCATGGACGGCGAGATTTCCTGCGGAACCATTGATCTGCGGCGGCCTGCGGCGGAGAGGTTGCCGCTGATCCTCTCCTCGCCGCACAGCGGCTCCGATTATCCGGCCGATTTCGTCGCCGCTTCACGGCTCGATCCCGTAGCGCTGCGGCGGTCGGAGGACAGCTTTGTCGACGAGCTGTTCGCGGCCGCTCCGAGCCTCGGCGCCCCGCTGTTGTCGGCGCGCTTCCCGCGCGCCTATCTCGATGTCAACCGCGAGGCTTACGAGCTCGATCCGGCGATGTTCTCCGACGCGCTGCCGCGCTTTGTCAACGCCGGGTCGCCGCGCGTGCGCATGGGGCTGGGAACGATCGCCCGCATCGTCGCCAGCGGCGAGGAGATCTATTCCGGAAAACTCTGCTTTGCCGAGGCGAACCGGCGCATCGAAGGCCTTTATCATCCGTATCACCGGGCATTGCGGCGGCTGGTCGAGGACACCGAGGCGCTGTTCGGCGGCTATCTGCTGATCGATTGCCATTCGATGCCGTCGGCCGCCGGCTCGGTCTGCGGGCCCGACGGCGCCGATATCGTGCTCGGCGATTGCCACGGCGCCGCCTGCGCCCCTGCGATCCTCGAAACCGCCCGCCATTTTCTCGCCGAGCACGGTTTCGCGGTCGCGATCAACGCACCTTATGCCGGCGGGTTCACCACCGATCATTACGGCGATCCGCGCCGGCGCCGCCATGCCTTGCAGATCGAGATCAACCGCGCGCTCTATATGGACGAGTGCAACTACCGCCGAAAGCCGCGTTTCGCCTGGCTCGCCGCGGAAATGGCCGAGCTGATCGGCCGGCTGAGCCTGACGGCGCAGGAATGCCTGGCCGCCGCCGCCGCGTGATCGCCGCGGCAACATCGCGCCAATCCCGCGATTGACCCGGCCCCTCGGCATTCTCACCTGAAGGGTCGAGTGCAAGGGCGGAGAGGGTGATGAAGAGGATCGGGCCGGAGATGGCCCCGGAATTTGCAATCGAACAGGATTGGCAGAGCTACAGCGCAGAGGAGCACGCGACCTGGCGCCTGCTGTTCGAGCGCCAGCAAAACCTGCTGGTCGCGCGGGCCTGCCGCGAATTTCTCGAGGGGCTCGGCGCGCTCGGCGTCGCAGCCGGCGGCATTCCGGATTTTCGCCGGCTCAGCGATATCCTCGAGCGCACCACCGGCTGGCGGATCGTGGCGGTGCCGGGTCTCGTCCCGGACGAAGTGTTTTTCGCCCATCTCGCGGGGCGGCGGTTTCCGTCGACCTGTTTCATCCGCCGCCTCGACCAGCTCGATTATCTGCAGGAGCCGGACGTTTTTCACGACATCTGCGGTCATGTGCCGCTGCTGATGAACCCGGTCTTCGCCGACTACATGCAGGCCTATGGCGAGGGCGGGCTGAAGGCACAGGGCCTCGGGCACCTGCAGCGCTTGGCGCGGCTTTATTGGTACACGGTCGAGTTCGGGCTGATTGCGACCCCGGCGGGCCTGCGGATCTACGGGTCGGGGATTTTGTCGTCCGCCGGCGAGTTGGTCTATTGCCTCGACGATCCGCGGCCGCATCGCCTGGGCTTTGACCTGCGCCGGGTCATGCGGACCCGCTATCGGATCGACCGGTTTCAGGAAACCTATTTCGTCATCGACGATTTCGCGCAGCTGTTCGAGGCGACCCGTCCCGATTTCACTCCGATCTACCAGGAGATCGCGGCGTTGCCCGACCTCGAGACCGACGCGGCGCTCGCTGCCGACCGGCAGTATGCCCCAGCCCGGACCGGCACGGAGGGTGCCAAAAAAAATTGGGCCGCAAATCAGCGCGGCCCAAGTTTAGGGAGGAAACGCCTAGAAGACGTACGGTAAGACCACAACCGGCGATCGTTACCGCACTGCACAATCTAATGCATCGCGCCGCGATGTCAAGCTGCTTTTTCGAAACGTCTGGCGTCGTTGAGCCTTTTGGGTCGGATCAGCAATTTAGCCCACCCCCGGCAGGGGACTGATGTGCAACGCACAAGTGACGGGTTTTTGACGATGGACGAAATGCCGGGGAGCCCGCTGGTGCCGCCGCCGCCGCTCGATGCGGGCGCGGCGGTGTTTCTCGATGTCGACGGGAGCCTGCTCGAAATTGCCCCGCGACCGGATCTCGTCCAAGTTCCGTCCGTGCTGCCGGGGCTGCTCGGCGAGGTGGCGCAGCAGCGCGGCGGGGCGCTGGCGCTGGTCAGCGGCCGGCCGCTGCGCGAGCTCGATCTGCTGTTCCAGCCGTGGCGCGGGGCTGCCGCCGGCCTGCACGGGAGCGAGCGCCGGCGGGCCGACGGCACTCTCGACCATCGAATCAACCTCGCCGCCGCAGCCGCTCTCGACCGCATCCGCCCGCGGCTCGCGGCCGTGGCAAGCGACGGCAGCGGCCTCATTCTCGAAGACAAGCAAGGCGCGTTGGCGCTGCATTACCGCGCGGCGCCGGAGCGCGCCGCTCACATCCTCGCCGTGGCTCGGGCCCTCCAGCGTGAGGTCGGGACCACGCTGCGACTGATTGCCGGCAAGATGGTCGTCGAGTTTCATCCGCGCAGCGCCGACAAGGGCACGACGATCGCCGCCTTTATGGGCGAGTTGCCGTTTCTCGGCCGCCGCCCGGTCTTTGTCGGCGACGATGTGACCGACGAGGACGGATTTGCGGAAATCGACCGCCGTGGCGGGATCGCGATCCGGGTCGGGCCGCCCACTGCAACGCTCGCGGGCTACGGCTTGGCGTCGGTCCCGGGGGTGCTCGCCTGGCTCACCGGCAACCGATGCCCGGCCTGAGATCAGCCCACCGCTGGAACATTCATCGCCCGCCGGCGTTCGGCAAAGAAACCGAGCGGGGAATAAAATGGTCGAGGACGAAATCGTTACGGCCGGCTCGGCGAACGCCGGCTTGCAGCGCCGGGGGACGCCAGCGGTTTCAAAATGCGCTGAGTTCGGAAAATCACCGGCTGGTCGTGGTTTCCAACCGGGTCGCGGTCGAGAACGGAGAACCCGATTCGGGTGGCCTTGCGGTTGCCCTTCGCGCCGCGCTCAAGGAAAGCGGCGGCCTCTGGTTCGGCTGGAGCGGACAGGTCAACGATGGGGCCGACGGCGAGCCGGCGCTGGTCGAGCGCGGACCTCTCACTTACGCGACCCTCGATCTCGCGCCGCGCGACTTCGAGGAATATTATCTGGGGTTCGCCAACCAGGTGCTGTGGCCGCTGTTTCATTTCCGCGCCGGACTCGTCGATTTTTCGCGATCCAGCCTGGCCGGGTATCTGCGGGTCAACCGAATGTTCGCGCGCTCCCTGGCGCGGATGCTGTTGCCCCAGGATCTGGTCTGGGTCCACGACTATCACCTGATCCCGCTCGGACGCGAGCTGCGCCGGCTCGACCGCACCCAGCCGATCGGATTTTTTCTGCACACCCCGTTTCCGCCGGCCGAGCTGTTGCGGGTGCTGCCGGGCCACCGCGATCTCGTCGAGGCGCTGTGCGCCTACGATCTCGTCGGCTTCCAGACCAAATCGGACCTGCACGGCTTTTGCGACTATCTGGTGCGCTGGGCCGGAGCCGAGGATCTCGGACATGGGGTGCTGCGGGCATTCGGCCGCATCGTGCGCGCCCAGGTCTTTCCGATCGGGATCGACACCGCCGCCGTCGCGGCGCAGGCGGCAGCCGCCGACGGGACCAGGCAGATGCGGCGGCTCGGGCAGAGTCTCGGGCAGCGGACATTGATGATCGGGGTCGACCGGCTCGACTATTCCAAAGGTCTGCCGGCGCGGTTCCAGGCCTTCGCACAGCTTCTCGAAACCCACCCCGGCACGCGCGGCCGCATCGTATTCATGCAGATCGCGCCGCCCTCGCGCTCCGAGGTTCCCGAATACCGGGAGATCCGCCGCACTCTCGCCGCGTCGGCCGGCAACATCAACAGCCGCTATGGCGAATTCGACTGGACCCCGTTGCGCTACATCAATAAGAGCTTCAACCACAAGGTCCTGACCGGTTTCTTCCGGGCGAGCCGGATCGGCTTGGTGACGCCGTTGCGCGACGGCATGAACCTGGTGGCGAAGGAATATGTCGCCTCGCAGCCGGCGGGGGACCCGGGGGTGCTGGTGCTGTCCTGCTTCGCCGGCGCGGCGCAGGAGCTGGGCGAGGCGGTGCTGGTCAATCCGCATGATGTCGAGGGCATGGCCGAAGCCATCCGGCAAGGATTGACCATGTCGCTCGGTGAACGAAAGGAGCGGTGGACGGCGATGATGGCGACGGTCGAACGCAACGACAT
This sequence comes from uncultured Alphaproteobacteria bacterium, assembly GCA_963703855.1. GTDB lineage: Bacteria > Pseudomonadota > Alphaproteobacteria > ATCC43930 > CGMCC-115725 > AP-15. Next base: position 61,699 of record CAVPFW010000011.1, on the reverse strand, counting down.
CACCCGATGGCGCGAGGCCTTTGTCGCTGCCCTGGCGGCGAGCGGCGAGCGGCGGTGACGACGGCGGGCGGTTCGCAGGCCGCGACCGAAACCTGGCTCGTCGGCGACATCGGCGCCACCAACGCCCGCTTTGGCCTCGTTTCGCCCGCGTGCGAGGTGCTGCACTGGCGCAGCTATCCGATCGACCATTACCCGACCGTCGACCAAGCGCTCGCCGATTACCTTGGCGCCCGCGGCGAATGGCCGATGCCGCGAAAGGCGGCGATCGCCGTCGCCTCGGCGATCACCGGGGACCGCGTCTCGATGACGAACCATCCCTGGAGCTTTTCGATCGCGGCGCTGAAGACCCGGCTTGGCGTCGAGCGGCTCGAAGTGATCAACGACTTTACCGCGCAGGCATTGGCCCTTCCTCACCTCGGGCCGACCGATCGAATGACGGTCGGCGGCGGCGACCCGGTCGCAGGTGCGCCGCTGGCGGTGCTGGGCCCGGGGTCCGGGCTCGGCGTTTCGGGTCTCGTCGCTTGCGCCAGGGGATGGGTGGCGCTGACCGGCGAAGGCGGCCATGCGACGATGGCGCCGGCGACCGATCGCGAAAGCGCAGTGCTCGATCATATGCGCCGGCATTTCGATCATGTTTCGGCCGAGCGGGTGCTGTCGGGGCCTGGGCTCGTCAACCTCTACAATACGTTGGGAGAGCTCGGCGGGACCCTGTCGCGGGGCTACACGGCGGCTCAGATCACCGATCTGGGGATGCGCGGCGAGGATCCGCTCTGCGTCGAGGCGACGGCGATGTTCTGCGCGATGCTGGGCACGATCGCCGGCAATCTGGCGTTGACCCTGGGCGCCCGCGGTGGGGTCTACATTGCCGGCGGTATCGTGCCGCGGCTCGGGCGGTTTTTCGCCGATTCGCCGTTTCGCGCCCGCTTTGAGGCAAAAGGGCGGTTTCAAGCTTATCTCGCGGCGATCCCGACGCATGTCGTAACCCACAATTTCGCGGCATTTCTCGGTTGCGCAGCGGTGCTGGCCGGCTGAAGGGCGGAGGTGGGATGATTTCACGCGCGATAAAGGGTGCTGCGGGCGGCTCGGCTCAAGGCCCGACGCCGCACCCGCCGCCCGTTACCCCGCCGCAGCCGCCGCTCGACCCCGATCGCCCCCGGCCGGTCGAGGAACCGCCGAGCCCGGTGCCGGTGCCGCCGATCGAGCCCCCGCCGCCGCCGGTCCGCGATCCGCCACCCGCCGTTTCGGCGGGTGTGGTTTCGGCATGAGAGGTCTGCTCCGATAATTTCGACCATTGCCCCTGGTTTGCCTTTAATTTAATCAGCGCGCAGCGCGGGCCGCCGATCAGAGCGCGACCCCGCGAGCGTTGGAAGTTGTCCCCAAACGCTGCAAAGGAGCTGTGGCTATGGAGCTGATCCTCATAATCATTCTTTTGCTCATCCTGTTCGGCGGCGGCTTCGGATATTACCGGGGCGGCTATTACAGCCGCGGCGGCGGCTATGGCATCGGTGGCATCCTCGGCCTGATCATCATCGTCGTTCTGATCGTGTGGCTTCTGCGGGGCGGAGGATATTTCGGCCCCTACTGACCCGGTGCCCGCACAAGGCCCGCTTTGACGGCGGCGAGCGATCGGCGCTAGAATCTTCCGCCATTCGACAGGGTCGTGCGATGAGCGCAGTGATGGATCGAAGCGTCGAGACCGGCACGCGTGAGCGCCGGCGCATCCGCGGCGGAGAGTTCCGCGGCTCCACCGCCGGGCTCGCGGCCGGCAACGTCCAGGCCAATCTGGTGATCCTGCCGGAGGCGCTGGCCCACGATTTCCTGCGCTTTGCCCAGGCGAACCCCAAGCCTTGCCCGGTATTGGCGGTTTCCGAGCCCGGCGACCCGCGGTTGCCGGTCTTGGGCGAGGATCTCGACATCCGCACCGATCTGCCGAAGTACCGGGTATGGCGGCGCGGCGAGCTGGTCGAGGAGCCGCTCGAAATTCGCCACCTTTGGCGAGACGATCTCGTGAGCTTCGCCCTCGGCTGCTCGTTTTCGTTCGAGCACGCGCTGGTCGAGGAAGGGATCGAGCTGCGCCACATGACCTGCGGCTCGAACGTGCCGATGTATCGAACCAACATCGCATGTACGCGGGCCGGCGCGTTTGCCGGGCCGCTCGTTGTCTCGATGCGGCCGCTGACGCCGAGCGACGCGATCCGGGCGATCCAGATCACCTCGCGTTTTCCCTCGGTGCACGGCGCGCCGGTGCATATCGGGTTGCCGGCGGCGATCGGCATCAAGGACCTGGCCAGGCCCGATTACGGCGACCAGGTTCCGGTGCGAGAGGGCGAGTTGCCGGTGTTCTGGGCCTGCGGCGTGACCCCGCAGGCGGTCATCGCCGAGGCCAAGCCCGATTTCTGCATCACCCACGCGCCCGGCTCGATGCTGATCACCGATCTGCTCAATTCGAAGCTCGCGAGCCTGTAGCAGGCCGTCGTGGCGGGTCGGGCCGATGCGCGAACGCTGGTCGAGCGCATTGAGCGGCTGGTGCAGACCGATGTCGGGCGCAACATCGGGGCGCTGTGCGAGGCCTCACGCGGCGGGTTGTGGAGTGCGGCGTCGGCGCTGGCCGCGGCAGAGCCTTGCCGGATCGGGCTGATCACCGGCTTTTATGTGCCGACGGGCTCTCCGCCCGCCGCGGAAACCGACGGGCCGGTCGGGACGGCATTGCTGGCCAAGGGTCTGGCAGAGATCGACATTGCGTGCCGACTCGCCACCGACGAGCCGTGCCGGAGCGCCTGCGCGGCCGCATTGGCTGCGGCCGGCGCGTCCGAGGTGCCGGTCGACGCGGCCGCCATCGGAGCCATGTTGACCCCGCTGATCGAGACCTGGCGCGCGGCCGGGGTGACCCATGCGATCTCGATCGAGCGCTGCGGGCGCAGCGCCGACGGTGCGCCGCGCAACATGCGGGGCCACAATATCGGCTCCTATACCGCCCCGCTCGACGATCTGTTTGCGGCCGGACCATGGGACACGATCGCGGTCGGAGACGGTGGCAACGAGATCGGGATGGGTGCCTTGCCGCGCGGCCTGATCGCGCAGCACGTCGCGCATGGCGAGACGATCGCCTGCGTCACCCCGGCCCGGCATCTGATCGTGGCCGGGGTGTCGCACTGGGGGGCCTACGCCCTGCTCGGGGCGCTCGCCTGTCTTCGCGCGGATTGGCGGGCATGCCTGATCGGGTGCCTCGACGAGGGGCTCGACCGGCGAATTCTGCACAGGACGCTCGCCGACGGGCCGGCGGTGGACGGCGTGTCGCGGGTGCAAGCGCCGACGATTGACGATCTCGACCTCGCCACGCATCACCGAAAATTGCGCATGATCCGTGCGCTCGCCGAACACGGGCATGAGGTATAGCGAGTTTGTCTTCGAGAACTACCGATACGACCCGGCAAACGCCGTGCTGTCGTTGCGCTATCGGTTCGCCGAGGGGCCGGGATTTGAAGAGAGGCTGATTTTCGATTTTGCGCGGCGGCCGCTGTCGCCGGTGGCGTCCAAAGTGCTAGACGGCACCCTCAGGCTGATTTTCCTGCTGGCGGGGGTCAGCTACTACAAAGCCTTCGTACCGCAGATGCTGCGATGCGAGGCGTTCCCGCTCGATCGGGAAACCGCCGAATTTCTGCAAAACTTTTACGAAAAGGGCCTGGCCGAATTCGCCTGGAAAAACCGGATCTCCCTGCGCGGCCATTGCCGATTTCGCTCCGATTCGACCGCGCCCGCGACGCCGGTGGCGGTCGAATTGCCGCGACGGACCTGCGTCCCGGTGGGTGGTGGAAAGGATTCGGCCGTCACCCTCGAATGCCTGAAAGCCGGCGGCGAGGATCTCGTCCTGTTTTCGCTCGGCGACGCCCCGCCGATCGCCGCCTGCATCGCTGCCGCCGATCGGCCGTTCATCCGCGTTCAACGCCGGCTCGACCCTGGCCTCCTAAAGCTCAACAAAGATGGCGCGCTGAACGGGCACGTCCCGATCACCGGGATCTTGAGCGCGATCGTCTTGGCCTGCGCCGTGCTTTCAGGCTTCGATACGATCGCGATGTCCAATGAGCATTCGGCCAGCGCGCCGAACTTGACGGTCGACGGGATCGGGGTCAACCATCAGTTCAGCAAATCCCTCGAGTTCGAGCGGGATTTTTCCGACTTCGTGCACAATCGCATTTCGCCCAGCATCGCCTATTTCTCGCTGCTGCGGCCGTTGTCCGAAATCGAGATCGCCCGGCGATTTTCGCGGCATCGGCAATATTTCGGCAGCTTCCGCAGCTGCAATACCGCGTTCCGGCAAGCGCCGGCCGAGCGCGGACGGCAATGGTGCGCCGATTGCCCGAAATGCCGCTTCGTGTTTCTGGCCTTGTCGCCGTTTGTCGCCAAGGGGGAGTTGATCGAAATCTTCGGCCGCAACATGCTGGATGACGCGAGCCAGCTCGACGGTTTCGCGGCGCTGTGCGGGTTGGCCGAGCACAAGCCGTTCGAATGCGTCGGCGAGACCGCCGAGAGCGCCGCGGTGATGGCGCAGCTGGGGAATAGCCCCGATTGGCGCGACGACACTGTGGTGCAGCGCCTGCATGCCGCCTTTCCGGCGCTGCGGCAGGCTGATCGGGCCGAATATCAGGCGCTCTTCGAGGACCGCCATCCGCATCGGGTTCCGAGCGCCTTTATGGCCATGCTCGATGCGTGCGGCTGAGCTGGGCACGGCGCGGGTCGCGATCTGGGGGCTCGGCCGCGAAGGCCGGGCGGCGATCCGGTTTTTGCGCGCGCACCACCCGAAGCTGCCGTTGCTGCTGTTGGACGATTTGGAGCATGCGCAAGCGCCGTCGGGGTTCGGCGGTATCGACTGCGCCTTTGGCACCGAGCGCGTCGCCCGCGCCCTGGACCAGATCGACGTGCTCGTCAAATCCCCCGGAGTGAGCCTCTACCGCAGCGAGATCGAGGCCGCCCGCAGCAACGGGGTCGAGGTCACCTCGCTGTTGAACCTGTGGTTTGCCGAGGGCCTCGATGTCACCACGATCTGCGTGACCGGGACCAAGGGGAAGAGCACGACGGCGTCGTTGATCGCGCACATGTTGGGCAAGCTCGGCCGCAGGGCGGCGCTCGTCGGCAATATCGGGGTCCCGATCACCGAATGCGACCGGGCGACGGCGGATTACGCGGTCATCGAGGTGTCGAGCTACCAAGCGGCAGACTTCGACGGCGCTTGCGATATCGCGGTGCTGACCTCGCTGTTTCCGGAGCACATCGACTGGCACCGCACGCTCGACGCCTATTACCGCGACAAGCTCAACCTCGTGCGCCGCAGCCGCTGCGCGATCCTCAACCGCGAGACGCCGGCGGCAAATGGCCTGGGCCACTACTTCTTCAACGTCGAGAACGCGGTTCACGCGTGCGGGACGGACATCGTCGACGGCGATCAGATGATCGGTGCGGTGCGCAATCGCCACCTCGCCAGACCGCACAATCTCTCCAATTTGTGCGCGGCGCTGACGGTTGCGCGAGTTGTGGATTTGGATCTGGCCGCGGCCCTCGATGCTGCTCGCGATTTTCAAGCGCTGCCTCACCGTCAGCAGGAGCTCGGCGAGGCCCACGGCGTTCTGTTCGTCGACGACAGTATTTCAACGGCGCCCGAATCGACGATCGCGGCGCTGTCGGTTTATGCCGGCCGCGATATCACCGTAATCGTCGGCGGCTACGACCGCGGGATCGACTACGGCAGGCTCGTCGCAATCCTGGCGGCGGGCGCGGCTAAGGCAGTCATCTGCCTCGGCGCCAGCGGAGAGCGGATCTACCGCGGATTGCGCGACGCCGAGAGACAGCGGCCCGAGACCTGCCCCGCCGCATACCGGGCGCGATCGATGGAAGACGCGGTCGGCCATGCAAAAGAGGTGACGTCGGGAGGCGGTGTGGTGCTGCTGTCGCCGGCGGCGCCCAGCTACGGCTATTACCGCGATTTCGCCGAGCGCGGTCGCGATTTCGCCACCAAAACAGGCTTGGCGGCAGCCGAAACGGAAAGATCTCGATGAGATCGCGGCGATGGTCGCCCCGGAGCTGCGAGATTGTCGTTCGGTTGCTGTGCCTGGTCCTGGCCGGCGGCGCTGCGGCCAGCTGCGCGGGGAAGCCGTTTTTGGCAGGCGGCGACGCGGACTCCGCCGCGGTCGGCTTCATCGATGACCCTGCGTCCGCCACCAGCGTAGCGAAGGAGCATTGCGCCCGCTATGAGCGGGTGCCGCGCTTTTTGAACGCCGAAGAGAATATTGCGTATTTTGCCTGCGAGCACCCATAGCGCTTCGCGATCGGTCGGGTCCGGGGCCATGCACACAAAATCGGCGGCGAACACGGGGGCCTCGCGCTCGTCGCTGCTGGGTCTCCCGGCGCTGTGGCTGGCCGGCGCCGATCTGCGGTTGACGGTGCTCGCGGTTCCGCCGGTCCTGCCGCTGATCCACCGGCAATTCGCGCTCAGCGAACACGCGATCGGCGCGCTTTCCGGATTGCCGGTGCTGCTGTTCGGGGTCGCCGCGATCCCCGGCTCGTTGCTGATCGCGCGGATCGGCGCCCGCCGCACCGTGATCGCCGGGCTGTTGCTGGTCGCCGCGATGTCGGCGGCGCGCGGGATCGGTCCGTCCGTGCCGATGCTGTTTGCGACTACCTTTCTGATGGCGGCGGGGGTCGCGGTCGTGCAGCCGGCACTGCCCGCGCTGGTCGGCGAATGGTTCGCGCAGCGGCCGGGTTTCGCGACCGCGGTCTATGCCAACGGGCTGTTGATCGGCGAGGCCCTGCCGGCGGCATTGACGATCCCGCTCGTCCTTCCGCTGGTCGCCGGGAGCTGGCCGGCGAGCCTTGCGGTCTGGTCTGTTCCGGTCGCGGCGACCGCGCTGCTGATGGCGTTTTGTCCGCCCGAGGCCACGCGATCCGCGGCGATGCCGCCGTCGCGCTGGTGGCCCGATTGGCGCAGCCCCGAGATGTGGCGGCTCGGCCTGATGCAGGGCGGCACCGGCGGCCTCTATTTCGCCTCGAACGCGTTTATTCCGGATTATCTCCATGCCATCGGCCGGCCCGATCTCGTCACCGCCTGCCTCGCCGCGTTGAACCTCGGCCAGTTGCCAGCCTCGCTGGCGCTGCTCTTTTGGGCGCGGCGACTCGGCGGCAACAAAGCGGTGCTCGTAGCGATGCAGATGCTGGGCCTGCTCGGCATCGCCGCCTTCCTCGCTGCGCAACCGTGGCTCGCCACCCTCGGCGCCGGGGTGATCGGCTTCTGCTGCGCCTTCACCCTGATCGCGACCCTGGCGCTGCCGCCGCAACTGGCCCCGGCCGACGATGTCCATCGCCTCTCGGCCGGGATGTTCGCGATCGGCTATTCGCTGTCCTGCGTCATTCCGCTTCTTGGGGGCGCCTGTTGGGATGTGACCGGCATTCCCGCGTCGGCATTTCTCGCCAATGCCGGCAGCGTCGCGATCGTCCTCGCCGCGGCTGTGTCCTTCCGTTTTCCCGGCCAGGCGTTGGCGAAGACGACGGGCGGGGCTTGCGCTGTTGACGGCCTGGCCCGGCGAGGTCAGCCTGCCGGCTCGCGGGTCGACGCCGACCCGGCCGCATCGCGGCCGAAGGGCCGGCGCGCGCAGGACATCAACGATCGGAGAGGCGAACTCAGATGACCATCGAGCTGCATACCTGGAACACCCCGAACGGCCGCAAGATCAGCGTCGCGCTCGAAGAGATGGGCCTGCCCTACACGGTGCATCCAATCAACATCTCCAAGGGCGAGCAGTTCGCCCCCGAGTTTCTGAAGATCAGCCCGAACAACCGCATCCCGGCGATCGTCGACCCCGACGGCCCGGGCGGCGCGCCGATCAGCGTCTTCGAGTTGGGCGCGATCCTGATCTATCTCGGCGAAAAGACCGGCAAATTCTGGCCCGCCGATCGGCGCCGCCAGGTGTCGGTGCTGGAGTGGCTGATGTGGCAGATGGGCGGCTTTGGCCCGATGCCCGGGCAGGTGCATCATTTTCTGCAGGTCAAGGACGAACAGGACCGGCGCTACGGTCTCGAGCGCTATTCGAAGGAGACCCGCCGGCTCTATGGGGTGCTCGACAAGCGGCTCGGCGAGGTCGAATTCGCCGGCGGCGACATCTCGATCGCCGATTTCGCGATCCTCGGCTGGGCCTGGCGGCACGAGCGCCACGAAGTCGATCTCGCCGACTTCGCGAACGTCAAGCGCTGGTACGAGACGATCATGGCCCGCCCCGGCGTAAAACGCGGTTTTGACGTTTCGCTCAGCTGAGACCGCTGGGCGGCCCGGCGCAGGGCCCATCAGCCTGCGCGACGGCCTCTGGTCAGCCGAAAGCCGCGCGGCGGCGCTCGAGGCTGGACGCCGGCCATAGCTGGCGGGCATCGTAATAGGCGTCAAAGGCGGGGGTGCGGTCGGGCAGGGTGACCCAGGGCAGCTTCGAGCGGATGTAGATGTGCACGTCCGGGGGCAATGCCGCGGGATCGTCGAGCGTGCCCACGCGCACGAAGCGGAGCGCGGAGCGGCCTCCATACTCGCTCCAAACCGCCGTCCGACAGCTCGGGCAGCGATGGATTTCGTGGGGCCGGCCGCTGTCGGTGGGGACCGCCACCGGCTGGGGATCGCCCGCGAGCAGGGCGATCCGGTCGGTTTCGATCAGGGCGTTGACGACAAACGCGCTTCCGGTCTGGCGTTGGCAATCGCGGCAGTGGCAGCAATGCACGAACATCGGCGGGGAATTGAGCCGATACCGCACCGAGCCGCAGGCGCAGCCGCCTTCCAGTCCCTGTTTCATCGCGATCCTCCAGCTTGCTTTGCAGGGTAGCGCAGGCCCGTCGCGCCGGCTAGCCGGACGGGTTCCGGATCGGCCGGTCCGGTGGTAGGTTCTCGCACGAGGCTGCGCCGTCGGCAGCGCGGCACCGGAGGGCGGCGCCGGTGAGAGTGAGATTCAAGAACCCCTGGTGGGTGGTCGTCGGCGCCGTCATCGGCTTGTTTGTCTGCAACGGGCCGGTGCTCGGCTTCACCTTCGGCGTCTTCCTCAAGCCGATCATGGCGGACATGGGATGGACGCGAGGCACCGCGTCGTTCGCGCTGTCGTTCGGGGGGATCTTTTCGGCCCTTGCCGTGCCCGTGATCGGGCACATGATGGATCGCTGGGGCATTCGCCGCGTCGCGTTGCCGGGGCTCGTGATTTACACGATATGCATGAGCCTGCTGGGGCTCAGCCCGTCCTCGCTGTGGATTTTTACCTTGCTCTTTGCGCTGGCCGAGATGACGAGCGCAATCCAGACACCAATCGGTTATGCGAAGGCGATTTCCGCCTGGTTCGATCGGCGGCGCGGGCTCGCGCTCGGGATCGCCATGTCGGGCGTGGGGCTCGGCGGTTTCGTCATCCCGCAGCTGGCCAATGTCCTGATCGCGCGGGTCGGCTGGCGCGGCGCCTATGTCTGCCTCGGGCTGTTGACGCTCGCCATCGCCTTTCCGGCGGTGGCGCTGTGGATCCGCGAGCCGCGACCCCGCGAGGGCGAACGTCGTGCCGCGGTTGCGGCGACGGAACCCCGCGGGCTGTCCGCGCGCGAGGCGGCCGGCTGTTCGCGGTTCTGGGTTCTGGGAGCGGCTTTTTTCCTCGTCGCCGTTGCCATCAACGGCACTGTCGCGCACGTTGTGCCGCTATTGACCGATCACGGCCTTTCCCCCGCGGCGGCAGCGGCGACCTTGGGGGTTTTCGGTCTGGCGACGCTGAGCGGGCGGCTGCTGGCCGGGTACCTGGTCGACCGCATCTTCGCCCCCTATGTCGCCAGCGTCTTCTTTTTGGCGCCGATCGCGGGCTTTGTGTTCCTCGCCAGCGCCGCAGGCGCGCTGCCGGCGATCGGCGTAGTGTTGATGGGGCTCGGGCTCGGCACCGAGATCGACCTGATCGCCTTTCTGATCACCCGCTATTTCGGCCAGCGTTCATTCGGCGAAATCTATGGGTACTTCTTTATGGTGTTCGGCTTGGGCTCCAGCTTGGGGCGGTTTCTCGGCGGGTTCGTCTACGACCGGGCGGGGTCCTACAACCCGGCCCTGATCGGCGCCGCCGTGACCCTGCTCGCCGCGGTGATCCTCGTCAACTGCCTCGGACCCTACGCCTATCCGGTGCCCCGCCATGTCGAGCCGGCCGTCGTGCCCGAGCCGGCGGCGTCGTGAGCGCTGAATGGTATGGCGATCAGCGGACCTGCCGGACTGGTGGAGCCGAGGGGGATCGAACCCCTGACCTTCGCATTGCGAACGCGACGCTCTCCCAGCTGAGCTACGGCCCCATCGCGCGTCTCGAACCCGTTGCCGGGTGCCGCGGACTATGCTGAGCACGGCGCTTACTGTCAAGGCAGGCGCGGCTGAGCGGACCGTTCGCGGTCGAGGCGAGCACGCGCGGCAGCGGTGAACCGCTCCGCTTGCGGACCCCGGCCGCTGAGGCTACGGTCGCGGCACCCTTTGCCGCCGAGGTTTCGCCTGCATGTACGCGTTGCTGAACCTCGTCCACACGGTGATCACGATCTATATCTGGCTCTTGATCATCCAGGCGGTGCTGAGCTGGCTCGTCGCCTTCGGCGTCGTCAACCGGCACAATCGCGTCGTCGCCATGGTCGGGGATTTTCTGTGGCGCATAACCGAGCCGCTGCTGCGGCCGATCCGCCGCGTCCTGCCCGATCTCGGCGGCATCGACATCTCGCCGGTGGTGGTGATCCTGCTGCTCTATTTCATCGATAACCTGATGTTCGAATACCTTGTCTGACGGCCCGCTGAGCCCCGCCCGCGACGGCCTGCACGTGGCGATCCACGTATCGCCGCGGGCCAAGGCGGACCGCATAGTCAGGGTCGCCGCGGGCGATGGCGGGCACGCCGTCAAAGCGCGCGTCGCCGCCCCACCCGAGGACGGACGCGCCAACGAGGCGTTGCTGCGGCTATTGGCGCGGGCCTGGCGGCTGCCCCGCCGCGATCTGGCGATCGTCGCCGGCGCCGCGAGCCGGCACAAGACGGTGCGGATCGCCGGCGACCCGCACCAGCTCCTCGACCGGCTCGCCGCGCTGATCGCCGCCCTGCCCGATCGGTGAGACGGCAGGAGGCGACATGGCCCATGCACTTCTGTCATTGGCCATCGCCGGGGTCGCCTTTTGCGGATCCCACACCTTGCTGTCGAGCACACGGCTGCGGGGGTCGTTGCGCGACCAGCTCGGCGAGCAGGGGTTTTTGTTCGTCTACTCGCTGACCGCGTTGGCGACTTTCGCCTGGTTCGCGGTCGCCTATGCGCGGGCGCCGACCATCCGGCCGTGGCCGACGCAGACCTGGATGGTGCTGGTCCCGGTGCTGGTCATGCCGTTGGCGACGATCCTGCTGGTCGCTGGGTATACCACCGCCAACCCGACCGCGGTCGGCATGGAGCGGGCGGCACGGGCCGACGATCCGGCCCCGGGTATTCTGCGAGTGACCCGGCATCCGGTCATGTGGGCGGTCGGGCTGTGGGCATTGAGCCACCTGATCGCGAACGGCGACCTCGCCTCGGTGTGGTTTTTCGGGTTGATTGCCGCTTTGGCGCTCGGCGGCACGGTGCTGATCGACCGCAAAAAGCGGCTCGCCCTCGGCAGCCACTGGCAGCGCCTCGCGAGCGTGACGTCCAATCTCCCGTTTGCCGCGCTCGCCGCGGGCCGGACCCGGCTGCGCTGGCGCGACATCGGGGTATTGCGGCCGGTCGCGGGGCTGTTGCTCTACGCGGTCCTCTACCTCGCCCACCCGATCTTCGCCGGCGTGCCGGTGGTGGTCCCCTAGACTTTGCATGGGTAGAGTGAGCAGGTTTCGCCCCCGCCTTGACACGGAGGATATGCCATGCTGCTGCCGCTCGCGGGACGCCGCCTCTATTACGATCTCGCCGGCCCCGAGGACGGCCCGGTCGTCTGCATCACCCATTCGCTAGCCTCCGACGGCGGCAGCTGGGCCGAGCAGGTGCCCGCACTGCTGCAGGCCGGGTTCCGCGTTTTGCGGCTCGACATGCGCGGGCACGGCGGCAGCGACCCGGTCGCCGGCGATTACACGATGAGGGAGCTCGCCGGCGACGTGGCGGCGGTGCTCGACGCGCTGGGTCTGGCGCGGGTGCATTACATCGGGCTGTCGATCGGCGGGATGATCGGCCAGGCCTTCGCCCTGGAGCACGCCCACAGGCTGATCTCGGCGATGTGGTGCGACACCCTGCCGGCGAGCCCGCCCGGCGCGGTCGAAGTCTGGGGCCCGCGGATCAAGGCGGTGCGCGAGGCGAACTCGTTAGCGCCGATCGCCGAGGCCAGCATGGACCGCTATCTGAGCCCGGCGTTCCAGGCGAAGAACCCCGGCCGCTGGAAGCAGTTGCGCGACACGGTCGTGGGCACGACGCCGGCCGGCTATCTCGGCTGCTCGGCCGCGATCATCGATTTCGATTTCGTCGCGCGCCTGCCGTCGCTGCGGCTGCCGGTGCTGGTCGTCTGCGGCGAGGAGGACGCCGGCACCCCCGCCAGCGAAAACCGCCGCCTCGCCGGCCTTGTCCCCGATGCCCGCTACGAAGAGATCCCCGGCATGCGCCATTTCCCCAACGTCGAAGCCCCCGGCCCCTTCAACCGCATCATGACGGGCTGGCTCGACGCGCAGCGTAAGGGGCGGTGAGGCGAACCGACTCTAGGCTTGCGCGGACCGACTGCGGCACAACATTTGTGTTGCATCAATGACGGCACGCGAGCTTCGGCGATGACTGGCAAAGCAGGGGTGCACGTTTGAGAACCACAAAGGTGGCAGCGGCCATCTCACGGTCGTGCGCGGCGAACACCGCTCCCAGCTGCCGATGCATGGCAGCAACAAGGAGCTAGGCACCGGCCTCCTCATGAAGATCAAAAAGGACCTCGGGTTAGAATAAATTGCAGGATTGGCAATGTACGCGGTGACGATCACGCCGGACGATAACGGCACCTTCCTCGTAGCCTGTCCCGATCTGGCCGAGGTGACCACCTTCGGCGAGGACGAAGAGGACGCGATGCGGCGAGCCGCGGACGCTGTCGAAGAGGCGTTAGCCGCCAGGATCGGTCGTCGCGAGGACATCCCAGCGCCATCGAAGCCCGCATTTGCAGTGCACGCCCTCCGACGTCGCCTAAACTTGCCCTCCAACGCGGTTGGCCTTTTAACGGCGCCGTCCCCGCCGAAAAACGGTCCTCGCTTCGTCTATTTGCCGCCGCTTACTGTGGCAAAGGTGGAGCTTTATCGCGCGGCACGTGCCCAAGGGGTATCGAAGGCGGAATTGGCGCGACGGCTCGGTTGGCATGGACCGCAGGTGGACCGGCTTTTCGATCTTAATCATTGCTCGACCGTAGAACAGATCGATCAGGCGCTGCGGACCATCGGAAAACGCCTCGTCGTGAAAGTAGAAAATGCAGCGTGAAAGGCCGTTCACAGCTATACTTACTGCTTCTATACTAAGCGTTTCTATACTTTCTGCTTCTATACTTACCGCCTCGCGGCGAGGCGCAGGCGGAGGGCGTTGAGTTTGATAAAGCCTTCGGCGTCGCGCTGGTCGTAGACGGCGTCCTCCTCGAAGGTGACGTGGGCCTGGCTGTAGAGACTCAGTGGTGACCGCCGGCCGACGACGCTGACCGCGCCCTTGTAGAGCTTCAGCCGCACGGTGCCCTCGACGTTTTCCTGGCTCTTGTCGATCAATGCCTGCAACATCTGGCGCTCGGGAGAGAACCAGAAGCCGTTGTAAATGAGCTCGGCATAGCGCGGCATCAGTTCGTCCTTGAGATGCGCGGCGCCGCGGTCGAGGGTGATGCTCTCGATGCCGCGATGTGCCGCGAGCAGGATCGTGCCGCCCGGGGTCTCGTAGACGCCGCGCGATTTCATGCCGACAAACCGGTTCTCGACCAGGTCGAGCCGGCCGATGCCATGGCGGCCGCCGAGCTCGTTCAGCCGCGTCAGCAACGCCGCCGGCGGCAGCGTCTGGCCGTCGACCACGATCGGGTCGCCGCGCTCGAACCCGATCTCGACGTATTCAGGCGCGTCGGGTGCGGCCTCCGGGGCCACGGTGCGGCTGAACACGAACTCCTCGGGCTCGACCCAGGGGTCCTCCAACGCCTTGCCCTCGGCCGAGACATGCAGCAGGTTCGCGTCGACCGAAAACGGCGCCTCGCCACGCTTGTCGCGGGCGATCGGGATCTGGTGCGCATCGGCATAGTCGAGCAGGCGAGTGCGCGAGGTCAGGTCCCATTCGCGCCACGGGGCGATGACCCTGATGTCGGGGGCCAGCGCATAATAGCCGAGCTCGAAGCGGATTTGGTCGTTGCCCTTGCCGGTGGCGCCGTGGGCGACCGCGTCGGCCCCGACCATGCGCGCGATCTCGATCTGGCGCTTGGCGATCAACGGCCGGGCGATCGAAGTGCCGAGCAGATAGGCGCCTTCGTAGAGCGCGTTGGCGCGGAACATCGGAAAGACGAAATCATTGACGAACTCTTCGCGCAGATCGTCGACGAAGATTTGCGCGGCGCCGAGCAGTTCGGCCTTTCGGCGCGCCGGCTCCAACTCCTCGCCCTGGCCGAGATCGGCGGTGAAGGTCACGACCTCGCAATGATAGGTCTGCTGCAGCCAGCGCAGGATCACCGAGGTGTCGAGCCCGCCCGAATAGGCCAGCACGACCTTTTTCACCGCATCGGGCATGGCCCTGTCCCCGCGCTCCACCGACTGGCGCCGCACTAGTCGAAATTCCCGCCGGCCGCAACGGGTTCCGCCTCCATGCGACAAAGCCGGCGCTCGATAAAGGCGATGGCGGCGTCGAGCGCGCCGAACTGCGCGAGGTTTTCGTGCCCGGCCGCGGGGGCGAACCAGCCCTCTTTGGGCTGCGGGGCGGCGTCGAGCAGCGCACGACCATGGCGGATCGGGATTATCATGTCGCGCTCCCCGTGCAGGACCAGGAGCGGCGCGCTGACCTGGCCGATGCGGGACAGCGAGTTCGAACCGGTCGCGCACCAGCATGGCAGCCGGCAGGAACGGGTAATGGCGCTGCGCCGCGGCGACGACGCTGGTGAAAGGCGCTTCGAGGATGATGGCCGCAACCTCGCGCCGCGCGGCCAGATAGACGGCTAGACCCGAACCCAAGGACTCGCCCCACAGCACGAGCCGGCTAGGCGCGATCCGCTCACCGGCGAGAAAATCGACCGCCGCCTCGGCGTCGAGGTACAATCCGGCCTCGCACGGCCTGCCGGGATTGCCGGCATAGCCGCGATACTCGGCCAGCAGCACCCCGTAGCCCTCGCAGGCGAAGCGGCGCAGTCGCTCGGCCCGATAGCCGATATGTCCGCCATTGCCGTGAAAATAGGCGATAACCGGCCGGCCGGCGCGGGGCGGCAAGTACCAAGAAAACAAGGAGAGGCCGTCGGCCGTGGTCAGCGCCACCTCGCGCACCCCGAGCCGCGCGAGATCGCCGAGCGCGGGGCGGATTTTGCCGGGCCTATAGAGCAGCTGCTGCTGGAACAAATAGAGCCCGCCGACGATGCCGCCATAAGCGCCCAGCGCGCAGCCGAGGAGTGGGTAGAGCACGCGGGCGGGCCCGAAACGGCGCGGTGCGTTGTCAGGCGGCGGGCGCTGCCGCCCGGTCGCGCTCGCTGCGGCGCGGCTTGATGCTGGCCGATTTGAGCTGGCCGCAGGCGGCGAGGATGTCACGGCCGCGCGGAGTGCGCACCGGCGCCGAATAGCCGGCGGCGAAGACGATGTCGGAAAACGCCGTGATCGCGGTCTCGGTCGAGCATTCGTAGGGGGCGCCCGGCCACGGGTTGAACGGGATCAGGTTTACCTTGGCCGGGATGCCGGCCAACAGCCGCACCAGCTCGCGCGCTTCGGCCGGACTGTCGTTGACGCCCTTCAGCATCACGTATTCAAAGGTGATGCGCCGCGCGTTGCTGCTGCCCGGATAGGTGCGGCAAGCATCGAGCAGTTCGGCGATCGGGTATTTGCGGTTGAGCGGCACCAGCTGGTCGCGAATGTCGTCCTCGACCGCATGCAGCGAGATTGCGAGGTTGACCGCGAGCTCGGCGCCGCAGCGGCGGATCATCGGCACCACCCCGGCGGTCGAGAGCGTGATCTTGCGGCGCGAGATCGACAACCCCTCGGGGTCCATGACGATCTTCATTGCCGCCGCGACATTGTCGTAATTGTAGAGCGGCTCGCCCATTCCCATCAGCACGATGTTGGTCACCCCCGGACGGCCGCCCGCCGGTGCGGGCGTTCCGGGGGGCCGGTCGGGTCCAGATCCACCTGGCGGCGACGGCCATTCGCCGAGCGCATCGCGCGCGACCATGACCTGGCCGACGATCTCCTCGGGTCCGAGATTGCGCACCAGGAGCTGGGTGCCGGTATGGCAGAACGTGCAGTTGAGGGTGCAGCCGACCTGCGAGGAGACGCACAAGGTGCCGCGGTCGTCTTCGGGGATGTGGACGGTCTCGACCTCCTGCCCGTCGGCAAAGCGTAAGAGCCATTTGCGCGTCCCGTCGACCGAGGCGAGGCTGTGCGACACCGCTGGCCGGCGCAGCTCGTAGCAATCGGCGAGACGCTCGCGAAACCCCTTCGACAACGACGTCATCCGGGCGAAATCGGTGACGCCGCGATGATAGATCCAGTGCCACAGCTGGCGCGCGCGAAACGGCTCGGCGCCGAACGCCGCCATCTCGGCGGCAAGATGTTCGCGACCAAGCCCGACGAGGTTGCGGCGCGGTGCGATGGATGGGGCTTCGGTCGACATTGCGAGCAGATATGGAGATGGACGCAGCCCGCCGCCACGCCCGGGCCTAGCGCTTGATGCCGCAGGCCTTGTCGATCAGGGCCAGGGTCTGGGTAAAGCCGGCGAGAGAGTAGGTGTCGGTCGTCGGCGGCCCTTTCTGCGGGATGCCCTTGACTATGGCTTGCTTGCCCTTGGCCAATGCCTCGGCGATCGCCTTGTCGAGATCGGAGGTGCGCGACCAGGCACTGTCGCCCTTGGTGAACAGAGTGAAATTCGTGCCGTCGACATTGAGCGACGCGTCGCTGCCCGGCTTGAGCGGATAGCCTTCGCCAAAGCTGACGACGTTGGCGACGTTCTCTTCCGGGCGATGGGTGACCATCGCCGCCGCCGGCTTGCGCTTGAACTTTGCCGGCTCGCTTTTCTGCGGCGCGCCGGCAACATAGCAAACGCGCCCGGATCTCCCCTTGTAAAGGTACGCATTCCACGCTCCGACACCGCCGAGCCGTTCCGCCGGGGCTGTCGCGGCTGCATGCTTCGCCGCCGCCGGTTTTTTCACGGTCTCGGCGCGACCCGGGGGCACCAATGAAACAATCAACATTATCAGCAGGCTGAGGCGGCTGGGCTGGAACATCGTCATGACCCAGCTTAGCCGCGCTGATGGCCGAACGCCACGGGCTAACCGGCGGCAGCGCCACCTTGTCCACCGACGAAACAGATCAGGCCGAGCGATGGCGGCCGCATGCCGGTCTGCGCCAGCAAGGCCTGCGCTTCGCCGCGGCGCTGCGCCTGGTAATCGAAGAGGTGCCCGAGCACCAGGCGCAGTGGTATCTCCAAGCGTTTGCCGCGCGCATTGCGGTAAAGGAGCGGCTGGTCGAGCATGTCTTCGGAAATCCCCTCCACTAAATTGCACAAATGCTCGTCTTCGGCCGAGCGGGCCACCTTGAGGCCGATCAGATCGGCATAAAGAATTTGATCGGGATCGAGACCCGGCGGGGTGCGGCCCTCGATGCGGGCGATCCAGACCCGGTCGGCAACCAGGATATGGTTCAAAGCGGCGTGAAGCGAGCCGAGGGTCGAAGGCCGCTCGCGCAGATATTCGTGCTCGCTCAACCCCGCACAGGCCTGATAGAGCCGCCGATTGGCCCAGGCGTTGTAGCGCGCGAAGGTCGCGAAATAATCGCTGGACATGGGGCGCTCCCGGCGCAGCTGCAACACTTCGACCCTAACAGATTTGGGAGCGCCGCGCATGGCCCCTCCCCCGGCCGGCGAAACCGGGCACAATGCCCCGCGATGGACGAGATTACGATCCGACCGTCGCGGCCGGGAGATGCGCACGGCATCGCCCGCCTCGACATCGAGACCTGGCGCACGACTTATGCCGGGGTGCTGTCGACCTCTTATCTGGTCGGGCTGTCGGCGCGGCGGCGCGAGAACGGGTGGCGTATGGTGATCCTGCGCGAGGCCCGAGACGTGCGCGTCGCGGTTGATGCGGCGGGAGAGATCCTGGGCTTCGGCAGCTGCGGGCCGAGCCGCAGCGAGCGGCACTTCCCGGGCGAGGTGTTCACGCTCTACGTCACGCCCGACCGGCAAAACCAAGGGATCGGGCGGCGGCTCTTGATCGCGCTGTTCCGGCGCCTGGTCGGGTCCGGCCTCGACGCGGCGATCGTCTGGGTGTTGCGCGACAATCCGAGCCGGTTTTTTTACGAGCGGCTTGGCGGCCATCAGGTGAGCCGCAAGGCGATCGCCGTCGGCGGCACCACGATCGAGGCGTTCGCCTATGGCTGGCGCGACCTTCCTGGGTTTCTCGCCGCGGTCTCGAGCGACGACCGCGAACAGGAGCCGTAGGCCGCCCGCCTAGAAATTCGTCAGCGCAGCCGGAAATAGTGGACGCTGAACAATGCGGCAGGGTCGGTCCAGGTGTCGACGGGACGAAAGCCGGCGCCCGCCGCCAAGGCACGAAATTCCGGCACCGCGTATTTATACGAATATTCGGTATGGATCAGCTCACCGGCAGCGAAGGCGATCTGCCGGCCGGCGATGACCGCCTGCCGGTCGGCGAGGCTGCGGATATAGATTTCGATGCGCCCTTCGGCCTCGTTATAGAAGGCGACATGCTCGAACAGGTCGAGGTCGAGATCGCCGTCGAGCTCGCGGTTGATCCGATCGAGCAGGTTGAGGTTGAACGCGGCGGTCACCCCGGTACGATCGTTATAGGCGGCCTCGAGAATTTCGGTGTCCTTTTTCAGATCGACGCCGATCAGCATCTCCCCGCCGGGGCCGAGGATGCGCGCGCAGTTCGCCAGAAAACGCCCGGCCGCGGCAGGCTCGAAATTGCCGATCGTCGAGCCCGGGAAAAACCCGACCCGCTTTCCGCTCGGCCCAGGTAACGGCGGCAGCGGGAAGGGCCCGGTGTAGTCCGCACAAACCGCAATCACCGGCAGCTCGGGAAAATCCTCGGCGAGACCGGCGGCGGCCTCGCGCAGATGCTCGCCCGAGATGTCGACCGGCACATAAGCGGCCGGCCGATCGAGCGCCTGGAGCAGGATGCGGGACTTATGGCTGGCGCCGCTGCCGAATTCGATGACCCGGCAATGCGGCCCCATCTGCGCCGCGATTTCGTCGGCGTTCTCTTCGAGGATCGCGATCTCGGTGCGGGTCGGATAATATTCGGGGAGCCGGCAGATCTCCTCGAACAACGCCGAGCCGCGGGCGTCGTAGAAGAATTTGCAGGGGATCGCCTTGCGGGCGCGGCCGAGCCCGTTCAGCACCGCGTCGCGAAAGCTCTCTTCGCCGGGAGCCAGGTCGTGAAAGGCAAAGCGCGAGCCGTCCATCATTAAATGTCCTCCGCCAGCCGCAACCCGGCAAAGGCCCAGCGCGCCGAGGGCGGAAAAAAGTTGCGATAGGTGGCTCGAACATGCCCGGCCGGGGTGACCGCGGCACCGCCCCGCAGCACCATCTGGTTGCACATGAACTTGCCGTTGTATTCACCGACCGCACCCGCGGCGGCGCGAAAGCGCGGATAGGGCATATAGGGGCTAGCCGTCCATTCCCAAACATCGCCGAACATCTGGCGCGGCAAAACGTCGCCATTTTCAGGCAGCCGGGCGCTGTCGGCGCAGGGATGAAAGAGCCGGCGGTCGGCTAGATTGCCGGTCACCGCCACGCCGGCGGCGGCGATTTCCCACTCCGCCTCGGTCGGCAGCCTCTTTCCGGCCCATTTGGCAAAGGCGTCGGCCTCGAAAAAGCTGAGATGGCAAACGGGCTCGGCCGGGTTCAACCGGCGCCGCCCGCTGAGGGTGAACATCGACCAGCCATCATCCTCGCGCAGCCAATAGAGCGGCGCTTCCCATCCCTGCTCGTGCACCGTCGCCCAGCCGTCCGACAGCCAGAACTCCGGCCGCCGATAGCCGTCCGCCCCGACGAACTCCAGAAATTCGCCGCAGGTCACCGGCCGCGTGGCGAGGCGGAAGGGCTCGAGCCAGACCTTGTGCCGAGGGGTCTCGCTGTCGAAGGCGAAGCCCGGCCCCGGATGCCCGATCTCGACCAGCCCGCCGGCGAGTTCGATCCACCCGAGCAACGCGGCCGGCGCCGCGATCTGCGGCTGCGGCGCCTGATAGGCGGGCAGCAGCGGATTGATCGAGAAGACGTGCTTGATGTCCATCAGGATCAGCTCCTGATGCTGCTGCTCATGGTGCCAGCCGAGCTCGATCAGGGGTGCGGCATCGCGCCACGCCGGCTCCGGCGCGCGCTCGATAAAGCGGGCCATCGCGGCGCCGACATGATCGCGATAGGCGCCGACGATGTCGACGGTCGGGCGCGACAGCAGCCCGCGCTGGGGGCGAGGATGACGCGGGCCGACGGCCTCGTAATAGGAGTTGAATAGATAGGCGAAGGCCGGGTCGAAAACCCGGTAATCGGGATCGAGCCGGGTCAGGATGAAGGTCTCGAAGAACCAGGTCGTGTGCGCCAGATGCCATTTCGTCGGGCTGACGTCGGGCATCGACTGGATCGACTGGTCTTCGGGCGTCAGATTTGCGGCGAGGGCCTCGCTGTCGCGCCGCACGGCTTCGAACCGGTCGAGCGCAACCTCGCGATCCGCGCTGCCGTCCTGTCGTGGCGCGGCATTGTCGAACACCGGGTCCCCCACGTGATTACGTTGTTCCGGTTAACGCTGTGATGGCGGGTTCGTTGCGCTCGCCGAGATAGCGGTCGCGCAGGTGGCGCTCAAAGCAGGCGGTGCCGAGCGGCTGGCCGGTGGCGCTCTCGACCAGCTCAGCCGTCGACAGCAGCGATCCTTGGCGATGCACCCGCTCGCGCAGCCACGCGAAGAGCGGCCCGAAATCGCCGGCGGCAATTTGCCGCGTCAGCTCCGGCAGCGCCTGGAGCGCCGCGTCAAACAGCTGCGCCGCGATCAGCGCGCCGAGCGTATAGGTCGGGAAATAACCCCACGAGCCGTCGTACCAATGAATATCCTGAAGGCAACCGTCGCGGTCGTCCTCGGGAGCGACACCGAGCAGCGCGCGCAGCCCCTCGGCCCAGGCGCCGGGCAGATCCCTCGGCGAGAGATCGCCGGCGATCATCGCCTGCTCGAGGCGGTAGCGCAGGATCACATGGGCGGGATAGGTGACCTCGTCGGCCTCGACCCGGATCAGGCTGCGGCTGACCCGGATCTGCCGGCGATGCAATGCCTCGGCCGCCCAGCCCGGCCCGTCGGCGGCGAAAGCCGCGCGCAGGACCGGCGCGGCAAAGCTGATGAATGCCGGGCTGCGGCAGACCTGCATTTCGAGCAGCAAGGACTGGCTCTCGTGGATCGCCATGCCGCGGGCGGCGCCGACCGGCTGCAGTCGCCAGCGGGGCGGCAGATTGCGCTTGTAGAGCGCATGCCCGGTTTCGTGCAGAACCCCCATCAGGGCTTTGGCGAAATCACCTTCGTCATAGCGGGTGGTGATGCGCACGTCGTCCGGGGCGCCGCTGCAAAACGGATGGGCGCTGACATCGAGCCGGCCATGCGCGAAATCGAAGCCGACCGCCTCCATCAACAGCACCGCCGCGCGGCGCTGCGCCGCGATCGGGAACGGGCCGGGCGGGTCCGGCAGCGGCGGCTGAGCGGCTTGGCGGATCAGCACCGCCTCGATCAGATCGGGCAGGAAATTTGCGATTTCATCGAACAGGCGGTCGATCGCCGCAACCGACCCGCCGGGCTCGTAGCGATCGAGGAGCGCCTCGTACGGCATCACCCCGAGGCGCTCGGCCTTGGCCGCGGCGACCTCGCGCTGCAGGCGCAGCATCTCGTCGAGCCATGGCAGGGCGGCGGCATAGTCGTTGTCGGGACGGGCTTTGCGCCACACCGTCTCGCATTCGGACGAGATCCGGGAAACGGCCTCGACGAGCGCCGCCGGCAGTGCCGCTGGCGTGCGCCCGGCGTCGCCGCATCTCGCGCAGATTGGCGCGCTGCCAGGGATCGAGCATGCCGCCCTCGGCCTCGGCCTCGGCCAAAAAATCGCCGATGTCGGCGGCGGTCAGCTGCTCATGGGCGATCAGGCTCAGGGTCGCCATCTGCTCGGCCCGGGTCGCAGCACCCCCCGCCGGCATCATCGTCGCGCTGTCCCAATTGAGCACGCCGATCGCCTCCTCGAGCGCGCCCAGCCGGCGAAATCGCGCTTCCAACTGCTGATAGGCGGTCATCGGGGCTCCGCGTTGCGGCGATGAAAAAGGACATAGATGACGATCAGCGCAACCGCCAGGGAAAACCACGTGATCGCGTATTGCAGATGGTCGTTGGGCAGCGCCAGGCGGGTGACGCCGCCCCTCGGCCAGCCGCCGGGGTTGGGAGCGGCATCGACGTCGATATAAAACGGCGCAACCCGATCGAACCCGTCGGCCTTGGCCATCGCCGGGAGATCGACCCAGAACCAGTAATTCAGGTCGGGACGGTTGTCGGGCAGAAACCAGTTCGGTCTGCCGTGCGGCGGCAGCCGCAGCAGACCCTGAATACGCACCGGGCTGGAGGGCTCCCCAGCCAGCCGTTTTGCCCGGTCCCTGAGCTCGGCCGGGATGAACCCACGATTGACGAAGACGATACGGCCGTCGGTCTCGCGCAGCGGGGTCAGCACCTGATAGCCGTTCCGGCCCGCTTCCGACGTGGCGCCGAGAAAGATCTCCTTGTCGTTCAGAAACTCGCCCTCGTCGGTGACGCGGTGAAATTCCATGTCGCGGGCCTGCGCCGCGCTTTGCGGTGGCGAAACCGGCGGCGCTGCCACCGCCGCCGCGCGCTCGGCGATCAGTCCTTCCTTCCAGAACAGCCGCTCAATCTGCCACGCGCCGAGCCCGAGGCACAGCAGCACCACCGGCACGGAAAACACGGTCGGCCAGAATTGGGGGCGAAACCCGGCCACTTCGGGCGAGCCTGTTCAGGGATGCGGGTCAAGGGGCGGGGACGCGCCGAGCCGATGATGGCGGTACTGCAGCGCGATCAGCCCCGCCTTGAACGGGCGCAGCATCGCTACCGCCCCGCCGCAGATCAGCGGCGTCCACAATGCGAGATGAACCCAGATCGGCGGGGAAAAGTTTATCTCCACCAGCGCCGCCAAGCCGACGACGATGAACCCCAGAAGCAGGATCACGAACACCGCCGGGCCGTCGCCGGCATCCTGCGCCGACAAGTCTAGGCCGCAGACCTCGCAGGCGGCGCGCACCTGCAGCAGACCGCAGAACAACCGCCCGTCGCCGCAGCGCGGGCAGCGGCAACCCACCGCCGCGCGCGCCACGGAGACCGCGGGGAACCCGTCGTCGCCCTGACCGCTGTCCGCGATCAATCGCGCTGCAGCCGCGTTCAGCCGGCCGCCCCGGCCTCGGCAGCGCTGCCGCCGCCCCACCAATAGATGCAGACGAACAGAAACAGCCAGACGACGTCGACGAAATGCCAGTACCACGCCGCCGCCTCGAACCCGAAATGATGGTCGGGCCGGAAATGCCCGAGCCACGCCCGACCCAGGCAGACGATCAGAAAGGTCGTGCCGATGATGACGTGAAAGCCGTGAAACCCGGTCGCCATGAAAAAGGTCGACGGGTAGATGCCGCCGGTAAAGTGAAACGCGGCATGGCTGTATTCGTAGGCCTGGACCGAGGTGAAGCACAGGCCGAGAAAGACAGTCACCGCCAGCCCGCGCAGCATGCCGTTGCGGTCGCTTTCGAGGAGCGAATGGTGCGCCCAGGTCACCGTCGTGCCCGACAGCAGCAGGATCAACGTGTTGAGAAACGGGAACTCGAACGGATCGAAGGGATGGATGGTCTTGGGAGGCCACACCCCGCCGACCGGAAACAGGCTCGAGGCAAAGAACGCCCAGAAGAAGGCGACGAAGAACATCACCTCGGAAGCGATGAACAGCGCCATGCCATAGCGCATGCCGAGCTGCACGATCGGGGTGTGGTAGCCCTGGAACGTCGCTTCGCGGATTACGTCGTGCCACCACACGGCCATGATCGCCAGCACGCACAGAACGCCGATGATCATCAAGGTCCAGCCATGGCCGTGCATATAGAGGACCGCGCCGCCGAACAGGAGGCCGGCGGCGATGGCGCCGAGGATCGGCCACGGGCTGGGATCGACCAGGTGATAGGGGTGCTTTGGTGCTGCATGTGCGGCGTGCGCCGCGTGCGTCTCGCTCATATGTCGAGGCCTCGATGGGTCAATTCACGGAACGCGCCGGGATCGGCCGGGCTGGCGCGGCTTGGGCGGTGGGGGCCGTCGCGTGTGCCGCCCGGAACATCGTGTAGGACAAGGTGATCGCGCGCACCTCGCTGGTGTCGGGATCGGTCAGCAAATCCGGATCGACAAAGAACACCACGCCCATATCGACGCTTTCGCCGGGTCCCAAGGTCTGATTGCTGAAGCAGAAGCATTGCAGTTTGTCGAAATAGATCCCGATCTTGTTGGGCGTGACGTTATAGACCGCGCGCGCGGTCACCGGCACCGCGCTGTGGTTGACGGCGCGAAAGAAGACCTGGGTTTGGGCTCCCGGGTGAACCGTAACCCGGCGCGTCAGCGGGCGGAATTCCCAATCGAGGCCGGGCGCCGTCTGCGCGACGAAGCTGACCGTGACGAGCCCGCGCGACGCCAAGTCGGGGGCCGCCGCCGCGCGCTGGGTTGTGCCGTTCAACCCGGTGGCGCCGCAGAAGATCCGGTAGAGCGGCACTGACGCAAAGGTCAGCCCGGTCATGCCGGCGACAACCGAAAGCAGGATCAGGACGACCGCGCCTTTGCGTTGCCACGGCGATGGGCGCGCCTCGGCCACGGCTAACCCCCGATCCGCACGAGGGTAATGGCGTAGAACAGCGCGACGAGCGCCACCAGCACGGCGAGGAGGGCGCGGTTGCGCGCGCGGATCGCCCGCCCGCGCGCCTGTTCCGCGTCGTCGTCCATCGCGGTCACCGCCATGCTCCGGCCGGCGCTGCCGCGGTGCGGTCGACCAGCAGCAGGCTGAAGATCAGCAGCAGGTAGAGCAGCGAAAAGCCGAACATCAGCCGGGCGCTGCGCTCGCCTTGGTCGCGGTACACCCGGATGGCTGAGCCGGTAAAGAGCGCGCTCAACACCAGCGCCGAGGCGCCGTAGCACGCACCGGCGACACCGAGGGCCCAAGGAGCGATGCTGACCGGCCACAGCATCAGGGTATAGAGCAGCATCTGGCGCTTGGTTTCGCGCGGGCCGGCGACCACCGGCAGCATCGGCACGCCGGCCCTGGCGTAATCATCGGCGCTATAGAGCGAGAGCGCCCAGAAATGCGGCGGGGTCCAGAAAAAGATGATCGCGAACAGCGCGACCGCGCCCCAGCCGATATCGCCGGTGACCGCCGCCCAGCCGATCAGCGGCGGAAAGGCGCCGGCCGCCCCGCCGATCACGATGTTCTGCGGGGTGCGCCGCTTGAGCCAGATCGTATAGACGAAGATATAAAAGACGATCGTCAGCGCCAGCAATCCGGCCGCGGCCCAATTGACCGCCAAGGCCATCGTCAGCACCGCGCCGACCGCCAGCACGACGCCGAAGCCGAGCGCCTCGCCGGGCATCATCCGGCCCGACGGCAATGGCCGAGCGGCGGTACGGCGCATGATCGCGTCGATGTCACGGTCATACCACATGTTGATCGCACCGGCGGCGCCGGCGCCGACGGCGATGCACAGCACCGCGACCGCGGCGAGAACCGGGTGCAGATGCCCCGGCGCTGCGGCGAGTCCGACCAGCCCGGTAAACACCACCAAGGACATGACCCGAGGCTTCAGGATCGCGATGTAGTCGCCGACCCCCGCGGTCGGCGCCGCCGTCAGACGCAGCGCGGCATCCGGCGCGGTCTCGGACAATTCGGTCACGAAGACGAGCGCTCCCTACACAACGACCGGCAGCTCGTCGTAGCTGTGGAACGGCGGCGGCGAGGACAGCTTCCATTCGAGCGTCGTCGCCCCCTCGCCCCAGTAATTGGCTCCAACCCGGCGCCCGGCGAGCAGGGTCTGCAGGACGATGAAGACAAACAGCAGGGTCGACGCATAGGAAATGTAGGAGCCGATCGATGCGACAAAATTCCAGCCGGCAAAGGCGTCGGGGTAGTCCGCGATGCGCCGCGGCATGCCGGCGAGCCCGAGAAAGTGCATCGGGAAAAAGGTCAGGTTGACGCCGATGAAGGTGGTCCAGAAGTGGATCTTGCCCAAGGTCTCGTTATATTGCCGACCCGACATCTTGCCGATCCAATAATAGAAGCCGGCAAAGATCGAAAACACCGCGCCGAGCGACAGCACGTAATGGAAATGGGCGACGACGTAATAGGTGTTGTGCAACGCGAAATCGACGCCCGCATTGGCGAGAACGACCCCGGTGACGCCGCCGATCGTGAACAGAAAGATGAAGCCCATCGCCCACAGCATGGGCGTCTTGAACTCGATGGACCCGCCCCACATCGTCGCGATCCACGAGAAGATCTTGACCCCGGTGGGCACGGCGATGACCATCGTCGCCGCGGTGAAATAGGCGCGGGTGTCAATCGAGATGCCGGTCGTGAACATGTGATGCGCCCACACCACAAAACCGACCACGCCGATCGCGACCATCGCATAGACCATGCCGAGATAGCCAAAGATCGGCTTTTTCGAAAAGGTCGAGACCACTTGGCTGACCATGCCGAAGCCCGGCAGGATCAGGATGTAGACCTCGGGATGGCCGAAGAACCAGAACAGGTTCAGGAACAGGAGCGGGTCGCCGCCGCCGGCCGGATCGAAAAAGCTGGTGCCGAAATTGCGGTCGGTCAAGAGCATCGTGATCGCCCCGGCGAGCACCGGCAAGGACAGCAGCAGCAGGAAGGCGGTGACCAGGATCGACCACACGAACAGCGGCATCTTGTGCAGGGTCATGCCCGGCGCGCGCATGTTGAAGATCGTGGTGATGAAGTTGATCGCCCCCATGATCGACGAGGCGCCGGCCAAGTGAATCGAGAAGATCAGCATGTCCATCGCCGGCCCGGGCGACCCGACCGGACCCGACAGCGGCGGGTAGAGCGTCCACCCCACCCCGGCACCCTCGCCGACCATGGTCGACCCGATCAGCAGCGCAAAGGACGGCACCAGCAGCCAGAAGCTGATGTTGTTCATGCGCGGAAAGGCCATGTCGGGCGAGCCGATCATCAGCGGCACCATCCAGTTGCCGAAGCCGCCGATCATCGCCGGCATGACCGTGAAGAAGATCATGATCAGCCCGTGCGCGGTGATGATGACGTTGTAGACCTGATGGTCCGCGATGAAATGATTGTCGGGATGCATCAGCTGGATGCGCATCATCACCGACAAGGTGCCGCCGACGACCCCGGCGACGACGGCGAAGATCAGATAGAGGGTGCCGATATCCTTATGGTTGGTCGAAAACAGCCAGCGGGTAAAGAACCCCGGATGGTGGCCCTCGTGATCATGAGCGCCGTAGCCATGCCCTGCGACCGCGTGCGCATCCCGCTCGTAAGTCATAGCAACCCTCTCGCTCTCAATTGCCGGCGGGCGCCGGCAGGGCGGCGACGCGCACCGCGCCCCGACCCGTTTGATCATGTGCAAACTTTTGCTTGGCGTCGACCAGCCAGCGCTGAAATGCATCCTTCGACAGCGCAACGATCTTGATCGGCATAAAGGCGTGGTTGACGCCGCAGATCTGGTTGCATTCGCCGTAATAAGTGCCTTCGCGCTCGACATTGAACCAGCTCTCGTTGAGCCGGCCGATGATCGCGTATTCCTGGACGCCGAAGGACGGTATGAACCAGCTGTGGATCACGTCGGTGCTCGTCACCAGCACGCGGATGTTGGTGCGGATCGGCACCACGAGCGGGTTGTCGACGTCGAGCAGCCGCTTTTCCCCCTGCTTCAGATTGGCTTGCTGAATGATGTTGCTGTCGAAAGCCAGTCCCTTCTGGTCGGGATACTCATAGGACCAATACCATTGGTGGCCGGTGACCTTGATCGTCATGTCGGGATTCGGGACCCGGTCCATATAATACATCAGCTTGAAGGATGGGATCGCGATGATCACCAGGATCAGCACCGGAACGATGGTCCACAGCATCTCGATCACGGCGTTGTGCGAGGTCCGGGTCGGAACCGGGTGGCGCCGATGGTTGAAACGCACGATCACATAGAGCAGCAGGGCCATGACGAAGGCGGCGATCAGAAAGATGATCGCCAAAAGCTCGTTGTGGAACGCGTTCAACCGGTCCGTTACCGGGGTTGCCGGAGGCTGCATGCCCATTTCCCAGGGCTGCGGCTGCGCCGCCCAGGCGACGGCTGCGAGCGCGCCGCCAGCGATGACCGCGAGCGCCACCACGATCAACACCCGCGCCGCCTGCTTTTTCGTCAGCAATCGCGTTACCCGCGCCATGCCCTTGCCGCCTTATCCGTGCCATCACCCGATCGGCCGGGCCGCCGACCAGCCGCAGCGGCGTTCCGCAAAGGACGATCCGAGCGGCGCCGTTACGCCTCGCGTCGCAGGCCAAAGCACCAGAGGCCCTGCAACTGCGGCCGTGCGGCGAAGTGACGGCGAGCCTACACCATCGCCGGCGTGCGCCACAACCGGCCCAACCCGTTGCGGCAAGCCGCCGCAGCCGCCTGCCGGCCCCGTTCCGGGGACCGCGGCGGGCGGCATTCGCGACTTCCGCTCGCGGTCGTCGGCGACCATATTGAGGGCAGCACCAAAGGAGCAGCGAATGACCGATCTCGCCATTACCAACGACTTGTTCTTCGACCGCACCGGCATGGACCCCGGCCGGGTCGAGGCGATCGTCGCCCAGGCGCTGGCTGGGATGGACGACGGCGAGCTCTATCTCGAATACAGCCAGTCCGAGAGCCTGGCGCTCGACGACGGCCGGATCAAAAGCGCCAGCTTCGACACCACCCAAGGGTTCGGCTTGCGCGCGGTGGCCGGCGAGGCGGCCGGCTACGCCCACGCCTCCGACCTCTCCGAGGCGGCGATCCGCCGCGCCGCGGCGACGGTGCGGGCAGTGGCGAGCGGCTATTCCGGAGAGATGGCCGGCCCGCCTCCGGGCACCAACCGCAGCCTCTATACCGACGTGAACCCGCTCGGCCTCGTGGATCTCGGCGCCAAGACCCGGCTCCTCGCCGAAATCGACGCCTATGCCCGCGGCCGGGATCCGCGGGTCCGCCAGGTCATGGCCTCCCTGAGCGGCGTGTGGCAGGCGGTGCAGATCATCCGTGCCGACGGCCGCCGGGTCGCCGACATCCGCCCGCTGGTGCGCTTGGGCGTCGCCGTCGTCGTCGGCGAGGGCGACCATATGGAGACCGGGTCGTCGGGCGCCGGTGGGCGGCTCGCCTACGAGCGCTATCTCGATCCCGCCCACTGGAAGGAGCAGGTCGACGAGGCATTGCGCCAGGCATTGGTCAATCTCGGCGCGGTGCCGGCGCCGGCCGGCGAGATGACCGTCGTGCTCGGGCCGGGCTGGCCCGGGGTCATGCTGCACGAGGCGATCGGGCACGGGCTCGAAGGCGACTTCAATCGCAAGAAGACCTCGGCCTTTTCCGGGATGATCGGCCAGCGCGTCGCCACCAGGGGGGTGACGGTGGTCGACGACGGGACCCTGCCCGACCGGCGCGGCTCGCTGACCGTCGACGATGAAGGAACGCCGACCAACTGCACCGTGCTGATCGAGGACGGCATCCTCAAGGGCTATATGCAGGACCGGATGAACGCCCGCCTGCTCGGCGCCGCACCGACCGGGAACGGCCGGCGCCAGAGCTTTGGCCATGCGCCGATGCCGCGGATGACCAACACCTACATGCTGGCCGGCACTCAGGACCCGCAGGAGATCATCGGCTCGGTCGGGCGCGGGCTCTATGCGGTCAATTTCGGCGGCGGCCAGGTCGACATAACCTCGGGCAAGTTCGTGTTTTCGGCTTCCGAAGCCTATTTGATCGAGAACGGCAAGGTCGGCCCGGCGGTCAAGGGCGCCACCCTGATCGGCAACGGCCCCGACGCCCTGACCAAGGTCGCGATGATCGGCAACGATCTCGGCCTCGACCACGGCATCGGCACCTGCGGCAAGGACGGGCAGAGCGTCCCGGTCGGCGTCGGGCAGCCGACCTTGCGGATGGACGGGCTGACGGTCGGCGGCACCAGCGCCTGAGGCTTGCCGCCGGGCGACGGCGGCCCCGACGGCAGTCTCTGGGGGGTGGGGATCATGCAGTTGCACAGCCGCGGGCGGGCGGTGGCACTCGCCGCCGTCATTGCGGCGCTGCCGTTCGGCCGTCTTTTGGCCTGCACCGATCTCGCGGATGCAACGTCGACGCAGTGGTCGCTGACGACCGAAAACGGCGCCTCCTGGCTGGTGACGCCCTGCGGCCAACGCTTTCTGAGCTTCGGCGTCAACGCCCTGGACGGCGGCTATTCCGACCGCGACAAGGACGGAAAGGTTTGGTACAGCTGGACGGCGTTTGCCCCGACCCGGGCGCAATGGGTCGCGGCGACCCGCCGCCGGCTCGCCATATGGGGGTTCAACAGCGCCGGCGGCTGGGCGTTGCCGCCGCAGACCTTGCGCCTGCCGACCATCGTCAATCTCGAGCTCGGGCGCCGCGCGCGCTTTCATTGGTTCGATCCGTTCGCCCCCGAGACCGAGACCCGGATGACGGCGCTCGCCCGCGAGCTCGTCGCTCCCTATCGCGATACGCCCTACCGGATCGGCTATTTCTCGGACAACGAGGTCGGCTGGTGGGCCGGAGCGCTGTTCGTCTTCTACTCGATGAAGCCGGCGGAACTCGGCGACCAAACAGCACTGGGTCGATATCTTGCGCCGGCACTACGCCGGCGATTGGGCACGCTTCACCGCCGATTTTCTGCCGCCGACTGGCGTCGATTCGTGGGCGGCATTGCTCGCCGGCACCGGAATGACGCGGATGCGGCCCGGCGGCGCCGGTATCCATGCGGTGCGCGAATGGACCGGGATCGTCGCCCGCCATTATTACGCGGTGGCGGCGCGGGCGATCCATGCAGCCGATCCAAACGCCCTCTATTTTGGCGACCGGCTGCCGATCTATTACGACCCGGCGGCGGTGCGGGCGATGGCCCCTTATGTCGACGCGATCGCGACCAACTACAATGTCGACAGCGGCGACGGGTGGATCGCCGACTACTATTTCGATGGGCTGCGGAAATTATCGGGCGGCAAGCCGGTGCTGATCTCCGAATGGTTTTTCGCCGCCCGCCAGAACCGCACCGGCAACCTGAACAACGGCCATCTGATGACGGTCGATACCCAGGCCGAGCGCGCTCGGGGGGCCGCGGCGGCGACCGAGAACCTTGCCGCGATCCCGGAGATCGTCGGCGCCCACTGGTTCCAATACTACGATCATCCAAAGGGCGGGCGCGACGATGGCGAGGATTACGACTTTGGCCTCGTCGACATCAACGACCAGCCCTATCGGCGGCTGACCGCGGCGCTGACGGTCGCCAACCGGCGAGCGTTCGAGATCCATGAGGAAGCGACGGCGCTCTCGCCGGCGGCGCGGGAGTTTGTGGTGCCGCACGCCGAGATCGCGCTGCGCAACCATTCGCTGTCGGACTGGCCGAAGCCGGCGAGCCTGCTGCCGCGGCTGATCGCTTCGCCGGGAGCAGTCGAGTTCGGCGAGGCCTATCTGTCATGGAGCGAGCGCGGATTGCAATTGGCGACGATCGGCCAGGATTACTTCGACATCGACCTCTTGGCCTACGACGGTGCGTTTCCGCTGGTCGACGCCTACCGGGTGGAGCTCGGCGTCGATCTCGGTGACGGGGCGCGGCGCTTCACCCTGTTCTTTATCCCGCCGCGCACCAAGATCCACGATTATCCGGAGATGGCCGCCGAGCTCTGCGCCGGCGCGGCGCTGCGGGCGATAACGGAAGGGTGCACCCCGATCGCCGGCGCGCAAACGGTCTATTTCGGCGCGGACCAGCCGCGCATCACCGCCGAAGCGCGCATCCCATGGTCGGCGCTGGGGATGACGCCGCCGGTTGCGGGGACATCGCTGCACCTGGAGGTTGCCGTCACCTCGTGGGATCGGGACCGCTGGATGTCGTTGTCCGGACGCGCCCCCGCCGCAGCAATGGGCGATCCCGCCGGATGGCGGGCGACGCGCCTCGGCGACGGTCCGTTGCTGATCGAGAGCGCCCCGGCCTTGCCGGATCGAGTGCACGGGTGATCGGTTTGCAAAATTTCGGCCGGTTCGGTTACCGTGGCACGCTCGGCATCATGCGCGCGGCCCCGGCAATTGCGCGCTGCGCCAACGCTCGGTGAGACGGTAATGGCAACTAGCTTTCCCGACGGCTTTCTGTGGGGTGCCTCGACCGCTTCCTACCAGATCGAGGGCGCGGTCCGGGAGGACGGGCGCGGGCCGTCGATCTGGGACACCTTCAGCCGCCTTCCCGGCCGGATCGTCGGCGGCGACACCGGCGATGTCGCCTGCGACCATTACCATCGCTGGCCGCAGGACGTGGCGCTGATGCGCGAGCTCGGGCTCGGCGCCTACCGGCTGTCGACATCCTGGCCGCGCATCCTGCCCGAGGGGCACGGCGCGGCCAATTCAAAGGGCCTCGAATTTTACGACCGGCTGGTCGACGGCATCATGGAGGCCGGCATCGAGCCCTGGGTCTGCCTCTATCATTGGGACCTGCCGCAGGCGCTCCAGGACCGCGGCGGCTGGCAGAACCGCGACACCGCCGCCTGGTTTGCCGACTACGCACATCTGACGGTGCGGCGGCTCGGCGACCGGGTCAAGCACTGGGCCACCTTCAACGAGGCCAACTGTGCGAGCGTCAAGGGCTATGGCGACGGCGAGCACGCCCCCGGCATTCGCGGCCGCGCGAGCGCACTGACGGCGATCCACGTCATGAACCTCGCGCACGGCCGCGGGATCGAGGCGATGCGGTCGGTGCGGGCCGACCTGCTGCTCGGCAACATCTTCAATTTCCACCCCCACGAGCCGGCGAGCGAGCATGAGGAGGACGAGGTCGCCGCCATCATGCTCGACGCGCTGTGGAACCGCTCGTTTCCCGATCCGCAGATGCTCGGGCATTATCCCGAGCCGCTCGCCGCCGAGATGATCGAGCCGCTGGTGCAGTCGGGCGACCTCGACCAGATCAAGCAGAAGCTCGATTATTTCGCCTTCAACCACTACACGCGCTCGCGGGTGCGTCGCGACCCCGACCATCCGTTCGAGGTCGGGTCCCTGCCGCCGCCGCCCGGCACGCCGGTGACCGACATGGGTTGGGAGATCGCCCCCGACGCCTTTCGCCAGGTCATGATCGACGCGAAGGAGCGCTACGCCGGCGACCTGCCGATCTACATCCTCGAAAACGGTGCCGCCTTTCCCGACCGGGTCGACGCGGAAGGCCGCATCCGTGACGAGCGCCGCATCGCCTATCTGCGCGGCTATCTCGGCGCGGTGCTCGACGCGATCGCAGCCGGGGTGCCGGTGCGCGGCTATTTCGTCTGGTCGCTGCTCGACAATTTCGAATGGACCCTCGGCTACAGCAAACGCTTCGGCCTGGTCCACGTCGACTACGAGACGCAGGAACGCCGCCTCAAGGATTCGTTCCACTTCTACGCCGAGCTCGCCCAAGGCGCCGCCCTCGAACGCGAATAAACCCGGATTGCAGGTCTCAGTGTCTGACCAGAAATGAATTGAGTGATTCCAACGAGTTGTTGTTAGACGGTTGTGACAAGCAAACATCGAGGCGGGGGCCAAGGCCTTTGCCGAGGCCGGCATCACCCACGGCGACGTCGATCATCTGATGATCTACGACGCCTTCGCCCACCTGCCGGTCTACGGCCTCGAAGATTTGGGCTTCGTGCCGCGCGGCGAGGGCGGCCCCTTCACCGCCGAGCGCAACACCGCCCCCGGCTGCAAATTGCCGCTCAACACCAATGGCGGCGGCCTCTCGTACATGCATTCCGGCATGTACGGCATGTACGCCTTGCAGGAAAGTGTCCGCCAGATGCGCGGCATCGCCCCTGCCCAGGTCGAGGGCGCCAAAATCTCGGTCTGCCACGGCGTCGGCGGCATGTTCGCCGCGTCAGGCACGATCATCATGTCGAACCAGCCGCCTTGAAAAGGCGCCCTCACGAAATCCTGGTTGCAAGGATTTGAGGTTTGTCGCTCGTCGTCGGCAGCATGAATCCCCGGTGGCCGGGCTTGATGGGGTGGATGGCCCCCTGACGGCATCGATTGTGCCAAAGTTGGGTTGTCGACAACACCAACGGACGGGAGCCATCCATGACGCAGATTACGACAATCGGGGTGGATTTGGCCAAGCGGGTTTTCCCGGTGCATGGGGTCGACGGCGCCGGAGCGGTGGTGTTGCGCCGCCAGCTCAAGCGCCGGCAGATGGTGCCGTTTTTCACCCAGGTGCCGAGCTGTTTGATTGGTATGGAGGCGTGCGGCACAGCGCATCATTGGGGCCGCACGCTGCGGGCTCTCGGCCCCGAGGTACGGCTGATCCCGCCGGCTTATGCAAAGGCTTATGTGCGGCGGAACAAGACCGATCCGGCCGACGCCGAAGCCATCTGCGAGGCGGTGAGCCGGCCGTCGATGCGCTTTGTGCCGATCAAGAGCAAAGCCGACCAGGCGATGGCGGCGGTGCATCGGGTGCGCGCGCGGCTGATCGCGCAGCGCACCCAGACGATCAACATGCTGCGCGGGCAGATGGCCGAGTTCGGGGTGGTTGCCGCCAAAGGCCCGCAGCATGTCAAGGGACTGGTGGCCGAGCTGGTCGAGGCGGAGAGCGTGCCCGAACCGCTGCGCCAGGTTTTGTTGGGGCTGGTCGGGCTGCTGACGGCGCTGCGGGAGCAGATCGCGGCGCTGGACAAACAGATCCTGGCATGGCATCGGGCCAACCCGTGCAGCCGCCGGCTGAGCGGGATCGACGGCTTTGGCCCGATCCTCTCGAGCGCCCTGGCGCTGCGGGTGCAAGAGCCGCAGCGCTTCGCCTGCGGCCGCGACCTGTCGGCCCCGGCTTTCGCCAGGGGCAGGCTCTGGATCGGCCGGGCACCCAAGCAGAACTCCTCGGGCGGCAAGATCCGGCTGGGGGCGATCAGCAAGAAGGGCGATGTCTATCTGCGCCGGCTGCTGATCAACGGTGCCCAGGCGGTGCTCAACAGCAAACGGGCAAAAGAGGATCCCTGGATCGTCAG
This sequence comes from uncultured Alphaproteobacteria bacterium, assembly GCA_963703855.1. Classification (GTDB taxonomy): domain Bacteria; phylum Pseudomonadota; class Alphaproteobacteria; order ATCC43930; family CGMCC-115725; genus AP-15. Next base: position 26,226 of record CAVPFW010000011.1, on the reverse strand, counting down.
GCTGCTCCAGACCGAGCCGCGCATGGTTGTCGCCGTCGCCGTGGCCAACAAGATGGCGCGCATCGCCTGGGCGGTCATGGTGCGCGCAACCGAATTCCGCCGCGCGTCGGCGACCGCGGCTTCGGCCGGCGCCGGGGCCAGGCTCTAAACGGTCGGGCCGAAGCACGGCGGCGAGCTTGTCAAGGAGAAGGTGCATACGGATGGCGGCAGTCGACCGACAAGGCGGGGCAGACCCCCGCCTTCGCGAGGGCAGGCTCTGGCGGGTCAAGGGGACACCGATCCCGAGGGCTTGATATCGAGATCCCCACCTTACGGGTTCTCACCTGGGCCAGCGGTCATGGCACCGCACCTCAAAGGCCGGACACATGACTGCAAGCGGCTTCGCACATCCACCGCAGTTTCTTCTTGCGAGCCGGGGGCCATCCACACATGTCCCGTGGGGACGATGGCGAACTGGGCGTCGCGCAACCGGTGGGCGAGGCAGACTTGGCGCTGGGCGCCATGGCCGGCTTGTGCGGCGTAACGGTCGGCGACCCAGACCTCGGGGATAGCGCCGCCCCGGAAATCGGTGACCACCGCCGCGGCGCGGCGCTCGGCGATCACGTGGTAGACCGCGGTGGACGACAGCAGCACCCATTGCCACCAGGTTTTCCCGCCGACCCGGGCGGAGGTCTCGTCCGAGGCCACCACCTTGGCGTTGCGCACCTCCTGAGCGATCGTCGTGGCGGCGGCCGTGAGAGGTGTCTCGGCGCGGGCCAGCAGGTTGGCGATGGCGCCCTCGCTGATGACGACACCGAACACCTCGTCGAGCAGCTGGGCCAGCCGCTCAAAGCCAATCGCCTGGGTGACATGCAGGTGCAGGATCAGCGCCACCAAGCCGGGACCAAAGGGCGAGCCTGGGGCAAGACCGTCGGGGGCCGGCGCGCTGAAGCCGCGGCGGCAGCACGGGCAGACGCCACGGTGGCGGTGAACGCGGGCGACCACGGGCCGCAAAGCCTGCCCCGGCGAAGGCCGGGGGCGGCAGATCGAGATGGTCGTAAGCGTGCACGCCCGGTTGGTCTGCCGGGGTCAGACCGTGCGCGCAGTGCGGGCCGTGATCAGCAAACGCCTCGGCAATCCGGTCCGGGTTGTCGGCGAGCCGGCGAAACCGCCCCGCACGCCCCTTGCGCCCCGGCTTCCGACCACGCTCGGGCTGGTTCGGCTTGGCGCCGCGCGACGGCGGCAGCGACGAGTTATCAGGGGTCTTCGGAGGTTGGCCGAGCTTGGCCTCCAGTTCGGCAATCCGCCGGATCAATTCCTCGATCTGCGCCGTCAACGTCGCGATCTGCGCCGCCTGCGCCAGCACCAGCGCGATCAGGTCTTCCTGGGAAAGGTTGGCGAGCGCTTCTCGATACATCTCCAGGTTGAATTACGCGATTTCCCGCCTGTCAACCAAAATCTATGCACAAACCCGACGCCACCCACAAAATGTGCCTACCTCTTCGACGGCCGCACAGGCGGAGGTGAGCAGTTACGTTTTGTCGATAGCGGAGCTGCGACGTCGGCTGCGGTGCTGTTGAGAGGGTTGATGCCGAAATCCTAAGGCGCCGGCTGAAGTTGGCGATCCAGCCAATACCGGGGGCCCGGAGCTCTCCGCCTGAGTAGTTTCCGAGCCTGCCATCGTCGAAGTTTGATGGGCTAGAAATCCTTTTTTCGCCCACGATGCAATGAGACGCATCGCAAGCTCGGAGGACCCATGACCACAGCGCAGACAAGCTCAGACCATGGCACTTCGTCCGCGGGTGAACGTGATCAGGTCACGCAGCACCATTCCCGAGCCTCCAAGCTCTTCGACAAAGACCACGCATACGCGGCTCGGCTGGTTCAAATCGCGACAGCCATCCGCAGCGTCATGCGGTCAACCATGACAATGACCGGGCCGGATCAGATCCCGTCGGAGATCCAAGAGGAACGCGGGATCACGGCAAGCGACGTCACGCAATCGCGGGCGCGCGGGAGCGGCGGCCCCTAGGACGAGAAAGAGGTCGCGACGTGGACGCGCGCGCCGGCTTCGGCCTCGTCAGCGACCGACAGGAGTCCCCGACGCCACCTAAGCCCTCCGTTCCGAGACATCTGTTCTTACCCGAAGCGGTGCCGGTCCGGCGCCTGCCGATCGGCGCGGAGCCGCAGCCCGACGGCAGCGTCCATTTCCGGGTTTGGGCGCCCCGCTGCCGCGAGGTTGCGGTCGAGATCGAGGGTCTCGAACCGGCGGCACTGCGATCCGAACCCGAAGGCTATTTCTCACTGCGGAGCCTGCCGGCGCGAGCCGGCATGCGCTATCGTTTCCGTCTCGATCGAGGTGAAACGGCGCTGCCCGACCCGGCTTCGAGATTTCAGCCCGACGGGCCGCATGGGCCTTCGGAAATCATCGAGCCGGAGACGTTCGATTGGACCGACGGGGCATGGCGCGGGGTCTCGCGCGAGCAACTCGTCATTTACGAGATGCATGTCGGCACGTTCACTTGCGATGGAAGCTGGGAAGCTGCTTCGCGTGAGCTGCCGGCTCTTGCCGAGCTCGGGATCACTTGCCTCGAAATTATGCCCGTCGCCGAATTCCCGGGCCGATTCGGCTGGGGATACGACGGCGTCAACCTTTTCGCGCCGACCCGGCTCTACGGCCGGCCGGTTGATCTCTGCCGCTTCGTCGACCGCGCCCACGCTCTCGGGATCGCCGTCATCCTCGACGTCGTCTACAACCATTTCGGCCCCGACGGAAACTATCTCAAATCGTTCTCTGCGGCTTATTTCACCGATCGCTACGACAACGAATGGGGCGAGGCGATCAATTTCGACGGTCCCGATTCCGGCCCGACGCGCGAATTCTTCGTCGCCAATGCCGGTTACTGGATCGACGAATATCATCTGGACGGGCTGCGACTGGACGCGACGCAACAGATCTTCGATGGCTCGGACGATCACATTATCGCCGCCGTCGTCCGGCAGGTGCGATCGGCGGGACGCGGTCGAACCACCTTTGTCGTCGGCGAGAACGAGGGGCAGCACGCGCGGCTGATACGCCCGGCCGAGCGCGGTGGTTATGGGCTCGACGCCTTGTGGAACGACGACTTCCATCACAGCGCCATGGTGGCGCTGACCGGACATCACGAAGCCTACTACTCGGATTACCGCGGCCGCCCGCGCGAGTTCGTCGCTGCCGCGAAGCACGGCTTCCTCTATCAGGGGCAACGCTACCAGTGGCAGCGGAAAGGGCGCGGTACGCCGGCGCTCGATCTCCCAGCGGAATGCTTTGTCGTCTTTCTGCAGAACCACGACCAAATCGCCAATTCGGCCACCGGGGAGCGCTGTCACGCCCTGACGAGCCCTGGCTGCCTGCGCGCAATGACCGCTTATTTGTTGCTGATGCCGGGCATTCCGATGCTGTTCCAAGGGCAGGAATTCGCCGCGTCAAGCCCATTCTTTTATTTTGCCGACCACGAGATCAAACTGTCGCGCGACGTCCGCGAGGGACGCCGCCGATTCCTTGCACAATTCCCTAGTCTCGCGACGAGCGAGATGCAGGACAAGCTTACCGATCCCCGCGATCTCTCCACCTTCCGAAGGTCAGTACTCGATCTCGGCGAACGGCAACGGCATGCTGCGATCTATGCGCTGCATCGCGACCTTCTCGCGCTGCGGCGCGCAGATCCGGTGCTCGGATCACGGCCATGCCGGATTGATGGTGCCGCGCTCACGGATGAAGCCTGGCTACTGCGCTTTTTTTCGGAGACCGGCGCCGACCGCTTGCTGATCGTCAATCTCGGCCGCGATCTCCTGCTCGGCCCCGCGCCCGAGCCGCTGCTGGCGCCGGTCGAGGACCAGCCTTGGCGGCTCCTATGGTCCAGCGAAGCTCCTCTCTACGGTGGTGCGGGAAGCCCGGCGCAAGATACCGAGGGGGATTGGCTCATCCCGGGCCAGAGCGCCACTGTCCTCGCTCCCGGACCCTCGGCCGCGGGACCCAAGGCAAAGAGGGTCCGCGATTTCCGGGAAGCGAATGATTGACCTGCGCCGCGCCATCCGCGACGACAACCCATTGCCGGAGGCTCCGCGTGAATGGCTTGTGGCGAACGGGTTGGGTGGTTACGCCTCGGCGACGATAACGGGGGCGATAACCCGGCGTTACCATGGTTTCCTGATCGCCGCCCAGCCGGCTCCTCTCGGCCGCATGGTGGTGCTCAACGATCTCGAGGTTGACGTCGAGCTCGAAGACGGCAGCGTCGTGAACTTGAGAGAGAAAGGTCGATTCCTCGATTTCACGTTGAACATGGGCTTGCCGAGTTGGCGATATGAGCTCGATGGCTTAGTCATCGAGAAGTCGATTGTCGTGCCGTCGCGCCAAAACATCGTGCATTCCACGTTTCGCTCGCTCAGCGACGGCAGGCGCGTCCGCCTGCGGCTCAGACCGTTCATAAACTTTCGTTCAATGGAAGCGTCGGTCAGCGAGGCGCTGTCCTCGAGCTATACGCTGACCGTCCGGGGCGACCGATACGAGATCAGCGCCGGGCCGGATCTGCCGATTTTGCGGCTGGCCGTGGAGGGCTCCGAAAGTCCGACCTTTACCGCCGATGGCGGCTCGCGCCGCGAGCGCTTCTACGACATCGAGGCGCAGCGCGGTTACGATTTGCGAGGCTGGCTGTGGAGCCCCGGCTACTTTGCCGGAGAGGTCCGCAAGGATTGCCCGCTGACCCTAATAGCGGCGACGGAGGCTTGGCATACCGTGCTGGCGCTGAGCCCCGACGATGCGCTGACATTCGAAGGCGAGCGCCGCCGGCGTCTCGTCGGGATGGCGGCGGCGCCGGCACAGATCGGGTTCGCCGCCGAGCTGGTCCTTGCCGCGGACACCTTTGTCATCACCCCGGTTGGACGGATTGCCGACGGGGCCCGGGCACGGGCCGAGGGCGATGAAGTGCGCACCGTGATCGCCGGCTATCACTGGTTTACCGATTGGGGCCGGGACACGATGATCTCGCTCGAAGGACTTACCCTGGCGACAGGGCGAGCAATCGAGGCCCGCTGGATACTGCGCACCTTCGCTCACTACGTGCGCGACGGACTGATCCCGAACCTGTTCCCGGAAGGACAAAACCAAGGCCTCTACCACACCGCCGATGCGACCTTGTGGTTCTTTCACGCGCTGCACCGCTATGTCGAGCACAGCCGAGATAAAGCGACCTTGGAACTTCTTCTGCCGATCTTGAAGGACATCGCACGGAGTCATCTCGAGGGCACCCGCTTCGGCATCAAGGTCGACCCGCATGACGGACTCCTCACCCAGGGGGCGGAGGGTTATGCGCTCACCTGGATGGATGCTAAAGTCGGCGATTGGGTGGTGACCCCGCGCCGCGGCAAGGCGATCGAGATCAACGCGCTGTGGTACAATGCGCTCCGCCTGCTGGTGGATTGGCTGCGCGAAGCTCAGGACCTGGAAGCCGATGAGTTCGCAGCCCATGCGGACCGGACGCGCGCTTCCTTCAATCGCCGCTTTTGGCACGCGGCAGGCGGCTATCTGTACGACGTTGTTGATGGGGAGAACGGCGACGACGCCGCTTTCCGACCGAACCAGATCTTTGCGATAGCGCTCGAGCACCCGGTCCTCGACCGGAAACATTGGGAGATGGTCATTACTGCGGTGCACGCGAAACTGGTAACTCCGGTCGGGCTGCGTTCCTTGCGCCGGGTGAGCCCGATTACAAACCGCGTTATTTCGGCGACGTACGCGCCCGCGATGCGGCCTATCACCAGGGCACGGTGTGGGCCTGGCTGATCGGGCCGTTCATCGATGCCTGGCTCAAAGTTCACCCCGATAATCGCGCGGCGGCGCGGCATTTTCTTAACGGCTTCGAACCGCATCTCGCTGAAGCCGGCGTTGGCTCGATCAGCGAAGTCTTCGACGCCGAGCCGCCGTTCACGCCGCGCGGCTGTGTCGCCCAGGCTTGGAGCGTTGCAGAAGTGCTGCGCTGTTTGGAAAAGACTGCGGTCGAGAAGGAATGAAAATTTCGCCGCGGGTCGGGCGGATTGGAAGAGTGGGTCAAGCACGGTGGGTCGTCTACGACGACCCGACGGTGCCCGAGATTTTGAACCTCCTATTCGAGAGCGATACGGCTGGATCTCGGCGGCGCCAACTGCAATCTGCCGAACGGCCCGAACGATCGGTGTAACCACCTATACACCGTCGACCCTCATCGACAATGAAGCTCGAGTCCTGTTACCGCCACCGGCTGTAACCCCAATACCCACCGCCGCCGAAGAGCAGGAGGACAACAACGACAATCAGAATCAAGTCCATAACTTCCTCCAAAACATTGTATCGGGGAACTGCCCCTCTGAACTTGGGTGCGGGACAACTACGCCACCAGCCTCGGAATTTACCTAATTCGACACGTCCGGCGTATTCGACGCCTGTGATTTGGCGCCGGAAGCGAGGCCGGCTGAGCACGATGGGAGGTCCGGCAGCAAATCGGTGCAAGAGCCTCTCGACCAGCCGCGCCGTGCTCTCGGGTCAGCCGAGAGGTTGTGGCGTGGTGCCCGGGTCGGCGGCGAGCGCCAAGCGGATCAGCGCCGAAAGCGAGTGGGAGCCGGTCTTCTTCATGACAGCGGCGCGATGGTTCTCGACCGTGCGCTGGCTGATGCCGAGGTCCGCGGCGATGTTCTTGCTGGGATGGCCGGCGAGCACCAGCTCCATGACCTGACGCTGGCGCGCGGTCAGACCGGCGAGGCGCGTTGCTGCAGCCTCCCGCCGAACCGACAACTTGGCCGAATCCCGGGTCTGTTCCAGGGCGCGCTCGATGCTGGCGAACAGTTCGTCGCGGCGGATCGGCTTTTCGATAAAATCCGCAGCCCCGGCCCTCATCGCCTCGACTGCCATCGGCACGTCGCCCTGGCCGGTGATCATGATGGCTGGCAGCCGAGTTCCCTCGCTTTTGAGCCGCCGCAGCAGCGCGACCCCGCCCATACCGGGCATCTGGGCATCGACCAGGAGGCATCCTTCGCGGCCAGGACCGTAGGCGTCGAGGAACGCCTCGGAACTGGCGTAGATCTCAACCGTCCGTCCGTCTTGCTGGAGCAGATCGCGCAACGCCTCGCGCACCGCGCTGTCGTCATCGACCACGAAGAGGGTTGGCGGTCGCGGGCTATCGCCGGTCGCTTCGGCGGGCAGCCGGGTGTTCGGTTGCGCCGGCGGCGGCAAATCTGCGAGGCACCGCCGGATCAGGTCTATCAGCTCCCTCGCCTTCACCGGCTTGTTCAGGTGCAAGTGCCCCCCCTGGGCGATCTCCCGCAAGGCGGAGGTCGAGATGTCGCCGGTCAGGATGACAGCCGGGACCTCGCGACCGAGCGACTGCCGCAAGCCGGCGACGACCTGCAAGCCATTCAGACCCTTCGGCAGGTTGTAGTCGGCGACGACAAGGTCCAGGCGCATCGCCCCTCGCGCCGCCAGCTCCAGCGCCTTTCTCCCATCCTCGACGGTCGTCGTGAGATGACCCTCGCCGTCGAGCAGGAGTGCCAGCATCTCGCGCACCGAAGGATCGTCCTCGACGATCAGGATTGCGCCGCTCTGATGTGCGCTTTCCATTGCCTCGTGCCACACGGGGCGAGGCCGCCATTGCGGCGCGTCTTGACCGAGCGGCACCTCTACGGCGAAGACCGAGCCCTTGCCCCGACGGGATCGAACATCGACAGTGTGGCCCAGCAGGTTTGCCAGGCGCTCGACGATGGCGAGGCCGAGGCCGAGGCCTTTGCTGCGCTCGCGCGCCGGATTGTCGAGCTGATGGAACTCCCCGAAAATCGCCTGGAGCTGCTCTTCGGGAATGCCGATCCCGGTGTCCCAGACTTCGATGCGCAGCTTGTCGCCGCGCCGCCGGCAGCCCAGCAGGATCTTGCCCTTATTGGTGTATTTCACCGCGTTCGACAGCAGATTGCGGATCATCTGCTCGAGCAGGCGCGGATCGCTGCGCGCGCTGAGGCTGCACGGGATGACGCGCCAGCCGAGGCGATTCGCCGCCGCGTGAAAGGTGAATTGCGTGCGCAACTGATCGAGCACGGCATTGATCGGGAAATCGACCATCTCCCGGCGGACGATCCCGGCCTCGAGCTGGTTGATGTCGAGCAGCGTGTCCAGCATGCTCGACATCGAGCTCACGGTCTCGTCGAGCCTGCCGACCAGCCGCAAGGTGGCTTCGTCCTCGACCTTCTTCGCCAATATTTCATGCAGCAGGCTGATCGTCTGCAACGGCTGGCGCAGATCGTGGCTGGCGGCGGCAAGAAACCGCGACTTGCCGAGATTGGCCTGCTCGGCCTCCCGCTTGGCGTCCTCCAACGCCTCGGTCGCTTGCTGGCGTTCAGTGATGTCGTCGATCGCCAGCAGGATCTTGCGTCCGCCCAGCGGCCCGTCGCGGATCTCCCGGGCATTCAGCAGCAGAAGCCGCAGCCCGAGCAGCGGGAGCTCGATCTCGACCTCGTAATCCTCGATCGGAGCGGGCTCGGCTTGGACCCGCTCCAGGAAGGTGCGCACCCCGGGGATTTCCAAGCCGCCATCGCCGGCGAGCTTCAGCGGCTCGCCGACGGTTTCCTCGCGGGCGAGCGCGAAGATCCGGTAAAAGGAACGGTTGGCGGAGACCACCCGCCATTCCTCGTCGAGCACGACCAGCGGCTGGCGGATCGTGTCGATGATGCTGTCGGAATAGGCCCGCGCCGCCCGGATCTCGCGTTCCGCCGCCTTGATCTCGGAGATGTCGGCGAAGGTAATGACCACCCCGTCGATCCGGTTGTCCTGGGTGCGGTAAGGCAGGATGCGGCGGACGTACCAGCCGCCGCCTTCGGTTTCGACCTCGCGCCCCACCGGCGCAAAGCTGGTGAGCACCGCGCGGGCATCGGTGAGGAGATCGCGGTCGGCGGCGAGCGGGGTGAGATCGGCGAGCGGCCGGCCGATGTCGGTGGCGATGACCCGGAACAGCGACTTCGCCGCCGGCGTGAAGAAGCGGATGTTGAGCGCGCTGTCCAGGAACAGGGTCGCCACCCCGGAGCTGTCCAGGATGTTCTGCAGATCATTGGATGTGCTGCGCTGGCGTTCGAGCGTCTCCTGAAGCTGGCTGTTGAGGGCGGTAAGCTCTTCGTTGAGCGATTGCAATTCCTCCCGCGAGGTCATCAACTCTTCGTTCGTCGACTGGAACTCCTCGTTCGCCGACATGGCTTCCTGGTTGATCGCCTTCTGCTCCTCGTTGGCGATCTCGAGGTCGTGGATGGCGCTCTCCAGCTCCTTGCGAGTGGCGTCGAGTTCCCGCTCGAGCTCGGCGACCCGCGAGAGGTCATCCGCCGGCTCAACCGCTCGGTCCCGACTTCTGCTCGCGCACGGGCTCGTCGAAGAAGCTGACCAGCAGCAGCTCGTCGCCTTCGCTCAGCACCGGATGGACCTCGATGCGGACCGCGGCAGCAACGCCGCCGTAGCTCGCCCGCGCGCCGGTCGCAGTCGTGTGCGCACGCTCCCGGCTCGCCTGTTGGACCGCCGCCCTGAGCTTGTTGCGCAGGCCGTCGCGCGCCATGGCGAGCAGATCGCGGCTGGGCTCGCCCGCGGCCACTTGCAAATAGCGGTCGGTTGGCCCTGAGTAATAGAGACACTCGTGCTTGCGATTGATCAGGACCGAAGCCGGCGCATAGGTCTCGATCAGCAGCCGGTTGGTGAGGTCGCTGGCGCTGATGCCCCGCGCGGTTGCCGGGTGCGGCCCTGCTGGCCAAATCGCTCGTGCGGCTCCGCCCGAGCCGATCGGAAAATCGATTTCACCGGGCCGGCTGCGGCCGATCTGCCGATAGATCCGCTGCGTCTTCGAGATCGGCTCGAAACGGTCCTCGAGACTGCCCACCGTCTCGGAGCCGCCGAGCATCAGAATGCCGCGCTCGCTTAGCGCGAAATGGAACAGCAGGAGGACCTTTTCCTGCGCCTCGGAGCGCAAATAGATCAGCAGGTTACGGCACGAGATCAGGTCGAGGCGCGAAAACGGCGGATCGGCCAGCACGTCCTGGGCCGTGAACACCACCACCGCCCGCAACTCGGGCATCACCCGATAGCCATGCTCCTCTTGCGTAAAGAAGCGGGCGAGCCGCGCCGGTGACACATCCGCCGCGATCGCTTCCGGATAGCGTCCCTCGCGGGCGAGAGCGACCGCATCCTCGTCGACATCGGAGGCAAAGACCTGCAGCTTGATGTTCCGCTTCGCCGCCGCGATCTCCTCGAGAAAGAGCATGGCGAGGGAATAGGTCTCCTCGCCGGTGCTGCAGCCGGCGACCCAGGTCCGCAGCGGCCGGTCCGCCGGGTGCCGGCGGACGAGATCGGGAATCACCTCTTCCGCCAGCAATTCGAAGGCCTTCGGGTCGCGGAAGAAGCTGGTAACGTTGATCAATAGTTCCTTAGCCAGTAGCTCGAGCTCAGCCGGATTCTGCCGCAGCATATCGAGATACCGGGCACTGTCGTCGGCACCCGCCAGCGTCATGCGCCGCTCGATCCGGCGCAACAATGTGCCTGGCTTGTAGAGCGCGAAATCGTGCGCCGTCTTCCTGCGCAGAAGATCGACGATCTCGGCGAACAGATCCGGGGGATCATCGTCCGACGCCAGTCCCGTCCGCCGATGGTATTTGGTGAGGATTCCGGGAATCTCAGCTACCGGCAGCACCAGATCCACGGCCCCGGTCATGATCGCGCTACGCGGCATGCCGTCATACTCGGCCTCGCCCGGCTCCTGCGCGATGACGAGCCCGCCCTTCTCCTTGACCGCCTTCAGCCCCAGGCTGCCGTCGCTGCCGGTGCCCGAGAGAATGACGCAGATCGCGCGTTCGCCGAGCTCTTCAGCCAATGAGCGCAGAAAGAAGTCGAACGGCAGCCGCGCGCCGTGACGCTCGCGCGGTTGCGACAGGCGCAAGGCACCGGCGCGGATCGACAGATAGGCACCGGGCGGAATGAGATAGACATGCTCGGGCTCGATCGGCATCCCGTCCGCTGCCTGCTGGACCATCAGCGGCGTATGGCCTGCCAGCAGATCGACCATCATGCTGGCATGGGTCGGATCGAGATGCTGGATCAGGATGAAGGCCATGCCGGTGCCGCCAGGGAGCACCGCGAGCAGCCTGCGGAAAGCGTCGAGGCCGCCTGCGGAGGCGCCCAGTCCGACAACCGGGAAAGTGTCAGCCGCATGCGGCGAGCCCCGCCTTGGCGACGAACGCCGGCTCGGCTGCGGGCGAGCCGCTCCGGCCTGGGGCGGGCTCTGTCCTTTCATAGCAACGTCCTTCGGCATCGCACAAAGACATCGTTCAGCAACCGATATGCGATACATCTAAACCTCGCCGGAGAGCGCACGTCGGCCTCCGGCTAGCCTTGATTGTGAGCCCGTCGAGGGGATGTTGTCGGTAACCTACATTACCGAACCGGTGCGGACTCGCTTTTTACTCGTACGTTTTGGGCAGGTGAGAGGCGACGCGCGCCCGCACCAACAGATAACATTCGCAAGATTCCCGCACGAGGCCCGGCCGATCGAGCAATGTGACTTGCCGTCGGCCGCGTGCAATCAAACCGGCACGCTCCAACTCCCGGGCAGCATTGGTGACGGTTGGCCTCTGGACGCCCAGCATTTCGGCGAGCAGGTTCTGAGTGATCAGCAGAGCGTCATCGTCACCGCGGTCACGCATCGTGAGCAGCCAGCGCGCTAGCCGCTGCTTGAGGCTGTGCGCCCCGTTGCACGCTACCGACACCAGGACCTGCTCGAGAAAGGCTTGGGCATAAGCGTACATGAGGCTTCGGAACGACGGCATCGACCCCATGGCTCGTGTGAACACCGCGCGCGGCATCTTTACTGCGCCCCCCGGGATCTGAACGAGAAGCCGGACGGAGGAAATCTCGGCACCAAAGATGGCTTGCACAGAAGTGCAGCCCTCCCTCCCGATCGTTGCCATCTCAATGATATTACCGTCCTCATAAACCGCCACTACCGAGACGACACCGCTGTCGGGGAAGAATACATGGTCGAGCGGACTATCAGCGTCCATCAGGACCTGCCCGCGTTCGCAGCGTATCTGTTCAAGCTCCGGCATAAGTTGTTCGAGATCGGGGGATGGCAGGGCGAGTAGAAGCCGGTTGCGGGGCCAATATGATAGGCCGCTCATACGCTTAAAATGATCGCCAATTGCCCGTCCCGGATAGGCTCGGAATCTACTCATCGACAGGGATGCGGCGCGAGAAGCGGCGGAGGTTGAACAGCACGGGATAGTTCCGCGCGCGCCGACGCTTGATGGCGTCTTGCGGCCTTCGAATTCACGGTGAGACCGACTCGACACGCATTATCCCCCTTGCGGGAGTACCGAGGTTTGAATCCCTCTCCATCGTCCAGTGTATATGCGATATTCGTGGGGGCGGCGATCCACCACATCGCGATATACAAACTCGTCCTGGACAAAGTTCACAGCGACTACGGGGGTATACCCATGAAACTTGCGCCAGGAAGCCGCTTGGATGACGGGGCGACACCTGTCGCGGATGCTTGGCGATGCAATCAGACCCTCGGAGAAGTCGCTGACATGCTGTATCTGACGGAACCTCAAACCACCTATTAGGACCACCAGATACGCTTCTTCGACGGGGCTCAGGGTTTTGCGCCTTGAGCCGCTATCGCTCAGAAAATAGGAGCCTTGATAACAAAGGGGGTTTTTCGTGCAGAAGATAAGCGCAAAATGATCCGATGATTTACGGGTACGCTGCCGCCGCCTCGCCAGCGAAGGCCCCGAACTAATTTCCCCCTAATCGTCCGCCGCCGCCGTCATCGGCTGCCGGCGCGCAACGCGGACCAGCAGCAATAACGGCAAGGAGGCGAGGATGACTATCAGCATCAGCGCGAAATCGTCGTTATAGGCGACCATCGCGGCCTGTCGGGTGACCTCCTGATTGAGCGCGGCGATCCCCGAAGGGGTGGTTAGACTGAACGGCGCGGACAGGTACGGGAACTGGGCCAGCGGGTTGTCCGGGCGCAGGTGCTCGACCAGGCGGGAATGAACGATCTGGGTGTTCTGGGTGAGCTGCGTTTCGAGGATGGCGATGCCGATGCTGCCGCCGAGCATGCGCATCAGCGCGCGGATCGCGGTTCCCTGGGTCAGGATATGATGCGGCAAGCCCGACAGGGCGAGAAGGTTGAGCGGCACAAAGGTGCAGCCGAGCCCGAAGCCCTGGGCAAACCCAGCGAACAAGATCGGTCCCGACCCCATGTACAGCGAAAACCCGGTCATCTGCCACAACGAGGCCGCGGTCATCAGGAACCCGGCCAGGATGAACAGGCGATTGTCGACCCGGTTGATCATTCGGGCGACAACAAACATCGCCAGCATCGTGCCGACCCCGCGCGGCACCATCATCCATCCGGCGTCAAACACCGGGTAGTTCATCAGCACCTGCATCATCGACGGCATCAGCGCAAGGGTGCCGCTGAGGATCATGCCGACCCCGAACATCAGCAAGCTTCCGGCGACAAAATTCGGGCTCTTCAATAACTCTCAATTTAAAAACGAGCGCTCGCCAGCCGTCAGGGTGTGAACGACCAACAGATAGAAACACAATGCCGCGATCGTCGCCTCGGCCCAAATTTCGGTCGAGTGGAACCAGTCCTTGATCTGGCCGCGGTCGAGCATCAACTGCAACGAGCCGACTGCGATACTCAGCATCGCAAAGCCAAGCATATCGAACTGCTCACGCCGCAGAGCGCGGGATGGGCGGATGAAGACGAAGATGCCGAGCGCGCACAGCGCGCCTACCGGCAGGTTGATGTAGAAGCACCAGCGCCAATCGAGGTTCTCGGTCAGCCAGCCGCCGAGGGTCGGGCCGATGATCGGCCCCATCATCGCCCCGGTGCTGAAGATCGCCATCGCGTGGCCGTGCCGCTCGCGCGGATAGACCGTAAACAGCGTCGCCTGCCCCAGCGGCACCAGCCCGGCACCGCACACACCTTGCAGCACGCGGTAGAGCACGAGTTGGGAAAGGCTGGTCGCGGCACCGCATAAGGCCGAGGCGAGCGTGAACCCGATGACCGAGGCGAGAAAGATGTATTTGACGCCAAAGCGGCCGGCGAGCCAGCCGGTTAGCGGCATCATGATCGCCGAGGAAACGATGTAGGACGTCAATACCCAGGAGATCTGGTCCTGCGACGCCGACATGCTGCCCTGGATGTGCGGCAAGGCGACATTGGCGATCGTCGTGTCGACCCCCTGCATGACACACGCGCAGATGATCGTCGCAGTCATCGCCCCACGATTAGCGACCGGCGGCGCCGTTTCTCCCCTCACCGCCCGCGCTTTCGCAATGATCGCCGCCCAGCGCCGCGGCTAGTCATCGGCCGCGGGTCCGCCCGACGCGCCTCGCGCAACAAGAGCAACAGTGGCAATGAAACCGGTGATGATCATGCCAAGCCTGGCTAACCGAAACCGGAGGAAACGTGATCCGACCCCGCGCCGCAGACGATTTTAGCGGCGATCCTAGCACATATCGAGGAGCTATGCCGCAAACGTGCCCAAGTATCTCGATGTCGGCGAGCTCGCTGATGCGATGCTGCTCGGCCCAGGCGAAGAAGTGGCACGCGGCCCGGTAATAGGCCATGCGGGTGTTCTTGTTGCGGATGGTGGCGTCGAAAAACTCGATGAAGCGGCGCGCGGCATGCTCGCCGGCATCGGTGATCGCCGCTGGCACGACCAGATTGCGGGTTGCCGAAACGAGGCTCCGGGACGGCGGCAAGATTGTCGGTTCGTTTCATGGCTCTTTATGTTGCATAACGTCCTTTAGCGGGCTCGGCGCATCGTACCGCAATGTGCGGGAATTAAGAGTTCGCAGCCCTAACACCCATATGTTTCAAAGCTGCGATGATCGACCACGGTTGGCAGCAAGGTCCACCTGGCGTTAGCCTGCCCGCGAGCGAAACCATGCCGCACTCTGTACATCCGCTCATCGAAGCCCGACACGACCAGATGTTCCCGGTGCTGGAGCCGGCGGAAATCGATCGGCTGGCGAGGTTCGGCGAGCGCAAATCCTATGGGGCGGGCGAACGCATCGTCGCGACCGGCGAAATCCCGGCCGGCGCCTTCGTCATCCTGTCGGGTCAGGTCGAAGTCATGCAGGGCGGAAGCCTGGGACATTCCCAACCCATCGTGACCCATGGTCCGGGCTCGTTCATGGGTGAGTTGGCTCAGCTATCCGGCCGCCCGTCCTTGGTCGATGCCTACGCCAAGGAAGCAGTCGAGGCGCTCGTCATTCCGCCGCGCAGGCTGCGCGATCTCCTGGTGGAAGAGGCCGAACTGGGCGAGCGCATCATGCGCGCTTTGATCCTGCGCCGTGTCAGCCTTCTCGATGTGGGTGCCGGCGGGCCCGTGATCGTAGGCAGCGCCGATCACGGCGACGTGCTGCGACTAGAAGGGTTCCTTGCCCGCAACGGGCATCCGCACCAGCGGCTGGACCCAAAAACGGATCCGTGTGCGCAAACGCTGATCGAGCGCTTCCACATCGACTCTCGCGAATTGCCGATCGTCGTCTGTCCCAACGGACAGCTGCTGCGCAATCCCAGCGACGTCGAACTCGCCCGTTGCATCGGCCTCGTCAAGCCGATCGACCCGGACAAGATTTATGACGTGGTCATCGTTGGCGCCGGGCCAGCGGGTCTTGCCGCCTCGGTTTATGCGGGATCCGAGGGTCTGTCGGTGCTCGTGCTCGATTGCCGCGCTTTCGGCGGTCAAGCCGGTGCGTCGGCACGGATCGAGAACTATCTGGGCTTTCCGACCGGCATCACCGGCATGGCCTTGATGGGACGAGCCTACAGCCAGGCGCTGAAATTCGGAGCCGAAATGGCAATCCCGGATGAAGTGGGCAGCTTACTGAGACAGGCCGGTTCGGACGCCGGACGCTTCTTGCTCACTCTCGCCAACCAGGAGCGCGCCCGCGCCCGCGCCGTCGTCATCGCGAGCGGCGCGCGGTATCGTCGTCTCGATGTTGAAAATCTCGCGTCGTTCGAGGGCTCGTGCGTCCACTACTGGGCATCGCCGCTGGAGGGGCGGCTGTGCGCGGGGCAGGAAGTGGCGCTGGTGGGCGGGGGCAATTCCGCGGGTCAGGCGGCGGTCTATCTGTCCAGCCAGGTCGCCAAGGTCTGGCTGATCGTCCGCGGACCGAGCCTGGATGCCAGCATGTCGCGCTATCTCGTCGACCGCATCGCCGCAAGGCCAAACATCGAGGTCCTGACCCAGACGGCAGTCACCGCGCTCGAAGGGCAGGACGGCATTCTCGAAGCGATCCGCTGTCGCTCCCACCGATCCGGTGTAGAGGTGAGGCGGGCGATCCGCCACCTGTTTTTATTCATCGGTGCGGAGCCGAATACCGGGTGGTTGTCGCGGTCCGGCGTGACGCTCGATGATAGGGGCTTCGTGAGCACGGGCTCAAACATCCACAGGCAGCTTGAAACCAGCCTGCCAGGCGTATTCGCCATCGGCGACGTACGCTCGGGATCGGTCAAACGAGTAGCCGCTGCAGTTGGTGAAGGCGCACAGGTGGTAGCCGCGCTTCACGCCTTCCTCGCGGAAGTCGGCGACAGAGCCGCGCTCCCCGCCAATCATCGGGGGACACTGATGTCAGACGAATGCACCCATGCCGCCGCCATTCGCGACGTGACGCCAAACGCGCTCGGCTGCGAGGAGTGCCTGAAGATCGGCTCGCCATGGGTGCATCTGCGCCTATGCCGAACCTGCGGCCATGTCGGCTGTTGCGACGACTCGCCGAACCGCCACGCCACGAAGCATTTTCACACCACGCGCCATCCAATCGTCGAAGGCTATGACCCACCCGAAGGCTGGGGATGGTGTTTCGTCGACGAGATCATGCTCGATCTCAGCGATCGCGCAACGCCGCACAACGGTCCTATCCCTCGCTACTATTAAATCGGCGCCGGTCGGTTTTCGCCCGACGCCGTGAAAGCGGTTTAGACCGGGGTGACAGCCTCATCGCAGACACTTTGTCTCGGCGGTTGCTCTGGCCGTGACTGGAAGTCGCCGACCTCATCCGCCGCGGGTCACCCGCCGTCCGGCCCCTGCCCGTTGCGTCCTCACATCACGCATGATGATCTCCGGCCGCGCGGCGCCGGCTGGACGGTCCGACTGCATGAGAAAGGCGGCAAGCAGCACGCGATGCCTTGTCATCATGCGCTTGCCCAGGCATTGCGCGCCTCTGTCGACGCGGCCGGCATCGCCGCGGACCGCAAGGGCTGGCTGTTCCGTACCGCGCGAGGCCACAACGGCACTACCTTGTCCGCCAAGCCCATGAGCCAACCCGACGCCTGGCGGATGATCCGCCGGCGCGCCGCGGTGGCCGGCATCGCGGCGCCGATCGGCTGCCACACGTTCCGCGCGACCGGCGTCACTGTTTACCTCGCCAATGGCGGCGCGGTCGAGCATGCCCAGGAAATGGCCGCGCACGAAAGCCCGCGCACGACCAAGCTCTATGACCGCACCAAGGAACGGCTCACCCAGGACGAGGTCGAGAGAATCAGGCTGTGAAGACTCGTCCGCCTACAACCTCTATCATCCGCGGAAGAGCAGGTTCACCCGACATAAACGCTTGGGAGGAACGGACGATGGAAACGACGGTTCGACGGCAATCCGTATCGCGCCGCACGCTGCTGAGCGGGACGGCCGGGTTGCTGGGCGGGGCGGCGCTGTCACCCGGCGCGGCACTTGCTCAGAACACCGCGCCCGCGAGCACCGGCGCGGCGCCCAAATCATCCTACAATCCGCATTACCCCACTCCGGCCTGGCTCGCGCTACGGCAGGAGGAAATCATCGAGCCGGGCTTGGAGATCGTCGATCCCCACCATCACCTGTGGGACCACCCAGGGAACCGGTTTCTGCTTGATCAATTGCTCGCCGATACCGGCAGCGGCCACAACATCACCGAGACCGTTTTCATCGAGTGTGGCTCGATGTACCGCGCCGATGGTCCGGTCGAGATGAAGCCCGTGGGCGAAACCGAGTTCGTCAACGGGACGGCGGCGATGAGCGCGAGCGGCCAGTACGGGCCGACCCGGCTGTGCCGCGCTATCGTCGGGCATGCCGATTTGCGGGTTGGCGACGGGGTTGCGCGGGTTCTGGAGGCCCAGATCGCGGCCGGCGACGGCCGCTTTCGCGGCATCCGCCATTCTGTCGCCCGCGATGCGAGCGATGCGTTCCCCAAGCCGCGCACCAATCCGATCAAGGGGCAAATGCTCGATCCGACCTGGCGCGCCGGGTTTGCGCGGCTGACGCCGCTCAACCTCACCTTCGAGGCCTGGCTTTACCATCCCCAACTCCCCGATCTTGCCGACCTCGCCCGCGCCTATCCGCAAACCACGATCATTCTCAACCATGTTGGCGGGCCGCTCGGGATCGGGCCCTACAAGGACAAGAAGGCCGAGACCTTCGCGCAGTGGAAGGCCGGCATCGTCGAGGTCGCGAAATCCCAGAACGTCGTCGTCAAGCTCGGCGGGCTCGGCATGCCGATAGGCATGTTCGACTTCTATACCCGCGAGAAACCGCCTTCTTCGGAGGATCTGGCGACGGCCTACAAGCCCTACATCGAAACCTGCATTGCGGCATTCGGTGTGGATCGCTCGATGTTTGAGAGCAACTTTCCGCCCGACGGGGCGAGCTCGAGCTATCCGATCCTGTGGAACGCACTCAAACGGCTTGCGGCCGGATCCTCGCCATCCGAAAAGGCGGCGCTGTTCAGCGGCACGGCAAAGCGCGTTTACCGCCTGGCCTGAGTTTCCAGCTGAGCCCGCACTACAGTCCTGATGATGGCAACAGCGAAAACGGGACACGCCTTTTCTGAACAACATCGGTTCCATAGGGGTTGGAAGCCATGCTGACATTAGATGCCCAGGTTCACGCCTACGAACGCAACCACCCGGGCCGCCCGTGGGTCGGCACTCTCTACGGCCCGGCCGAGGTTACCGACGACCAGATGGTAGCCGCCATGGACGCCGTCAGGGTCGACGGCGCGATATTGGTTTCACCGTTCAGCATGTATCGCTACGACGCCAGCTATGCCCTTGAGGTTTACGCGGCGCATCCCGACCGTTTCAGGCTGGTGAAGCCGGTCGATCCGACCGACCCCGCTGTGGTCGATACGATCGCCGACTGGGCTGCCACCAAGGGCACCGTCGGCATCCGGGTCTTTTTGAGGGACAACGTTTCGACCGACCCCGCCGACCCCGACATCAACCGTGTCCTGGCCACGGCGGCGCAGCATTCCCTGCCGGTCAACCTGGCGTGTACGGGGCGCCTGGATCAGGCCGGGCAGCTGGCGGCGCGAAATCCCAACACGCGGCTGGTAATCGACCATCTTGGCCTGCCGCAACCGCACGAGCCCCCGCCCCCCGCGGAGCCGTTCGCCGATTTGCCAAAGCTGCTGGCGCTCGCGGCCCACGACAACGTCGCGGTGAAAATCAGCGGCGCCTGCACGCTGTCGCGCGAACCCTTCCCTTACAAGGACCTGTGGGATTCGCTCGGCCGCATCTTTAACGCCTTTAGCTTCGATCGCTGCATGTGGGGCACCGACTGGACCCGAGCGATCGGGTTGTTGACCTATGAGCAAGGGGTCGAGGCGTTTCGCATCACCGACCGCCTGTCTGAAAGCGACCGAGCCGCGCTTATGGGTGAGACGCTACAACGGGTGTATAACTGGGCGCCGGCGCAAGCCTGACCGGCCCCATTTGGCATCCTGGGGTTCCCCGGCACCTTTTCATGCCGCGCTCCCCAGCTCGCGGCGCGCTACGGCGCGAGAAAAATTGCCGGGGTCGCGGAAAGGAAGCAGGAGGCGATTGCGGGTTTCGGATTCCTTGAACCCGTCAGGCACGAGGAGGAAGTCGTCATGAAGGTAGTCACGCTTCAAGGCCTACCGAACGTCCAAATGGAAGGCGCTGAGCCGATCGAAGGGTACACAGGTCCTGTTTCCCGGTCGCGCCAGACGATCATTCAGCCTGGAGAGTCCGCGAACTACAACTGCAGCGTGGTGAACTTCAGCCAAGGTTGCACCACGGGATGGCATACCCACACCTGCGACCAGATCCTGGTCGTGACCTCGGGCTCCGGCATGGTGGCGACGGAGCATGAAAAACGCGAGATCAACGTCGGCGATGTCGTGCACATCAAGGCGGGTGAACGCCACTGGCACGGCGCCAAGGCCGACACGACGATGGGTCACATCACGATCACAGCCGTCGGCGGCCAAGCAACGCACGGATAGATAGCCGGAGAGCGGACGATCCTCGAAGCAACGCTCTCGCTGAAACGGTCAGGCCAGATCGGGAACCCCCTCGCTGACGGTTTCCAGCTGGCCGACGGTTTCCTTGCCAAACAGCACCGGCACAAAGGCGCCGATCGACGCCACGACCGCCAGGGTACCAAAGAAGATCGTGGGCGAGCCGGTGTACGGCTCCAACAGGAAGGGCGCCACCACGCCGGCGACAAATCGTCCGCACGACTCGCCAAAATATTGCCCGCGCCCGCGCAGCGCCGTCGGGAATTGCTCGGAGAGATACACCCGCACCGCCGTGAAGGTCGACAGCACGGTGAAGCCGGTGATCAACGCTCCGGCGACAAACACGACGGTCGCGTAACGTCCCGCGGAATGTGCCACGGCCATCATCAGAAGACCGGGGAGCGACCCAGCGAGGCAATAGGCGATCGTCCACCGCCGGCCGATGATCTCCATGAGGAATCCGGTAAAGCCCTTCCCCGGGATGCTCGCCAGGAAGACGAGCGAACTCAGCCCAAAACTCAAGGTGATGGCGGCACCCTGATCGATCAGAGCCTTTGGCAATAGAATCGAGATTGTAAAAAAGGAAACCTGCGCACAGACGAGACTCACGATACCGACGACGGTCCAGCGCAGCTGACCCCGGCGAAAGAGTGCCGAGAATGACGGCAGCTGTTCGCGCGCCGGCGCGACGTTCTCTCTGAGCTCCGTGACCGTCAGCGGTGCCACGCGATTGCCGCACCGGCCGCTGATCCGGTTGACGATGGCGACGGCTGCCTCGGGATTGCCCCGCCGCAGATACCAGCGCGGGCTCTCGGGGATCAGCAAATAGACCAGCACCGGCACGACGAACAGCCCGAGAACCGCTGGCACAGCCAAGAGCCGGAAACCGTTCGGGTTGCCGGCGACCAAAAAGCCGACCAACGGCACCAGGGTGAACGAGCTGGCCAGCATCATCTCGTAGATTGCGCCAAAGGTGCGCCGGTGCTGCGCCGGCATCAGCTCGGCCGCGATCGGGAACGGCGCCGAGGCGGCAAAGCCGATGGCAAGGCCGGTCAACAAGCGAATGATGATCAACTGCTCGCCGCTTCGAGTTCAGCGGGATCAGCAAGGTGAAGAAGTTAATCGCCGCCACCCCGAGCAGCATGACGGTGCGGCGGCTCCAATGGTCGGAAATTGCCGCGGCCACAAACCCGCCGATGCAGGCCGCCAGGGTAGATGAGACGGCGAGCAGGCGAATCTCGCCGGGGGTGACATGCAGCGGCTTTTTTGCGAGCACGAGCAAGGTGCCCGTCATCGAGCCGTCGTAGCCGTCGACCAAAGCGACCAGCCCGAGCACCAGGATCACCCCCAGGTGGTAGGCGCTGAACGGGATGCTGTCGAGCTTGCGGCCGAGCACATGGCTGGCGGGAAGTGCCGCCGTGCCGATGCCAGAGGTTGCTGTCATGGCGCTCTCCCCGATTGGTCACGCAACGCGCGGATGTCGGATAAAGGCTGCGCCCCAGAGCATGCGGGGCAGTCGCTCAAGGTCGGCTCCGGCTGATCTGTTACGGTCCGGGCCGCGCGCCGGGTGATCAAGGTGACCGGTGCGCACAGCACAAG
The DNA here is from genome assembly GCA_963703855.1 of uncultured Alphaproteobacteria bacterium. Classification (GTDB taxonomy): domain Bacteria; phylum Pseudomonadota; class Alphaproteobacteria; order ATCC43930; family CGMCC-115725; genus AP-15. The sequence continues at coordinate 4,301 of CAVPFW010000011.1, read as the reverse complement.
CAAAATGGTGCCCAGAATGACAAAGCTCTGACCGGCGCCCCAGTGGTCGGCGATGACACCCATTGCCGGCGGGATTACGATTGCCGCCAGTCGGTTCATGGTCTGTCGCAGCCCGACCACCGAGCCCTGACGGTGGGGACCGACGGCTTTCGCCTGAACCGAGAACATCATCGGCTGGACGACCCCTTGCAGCCAGCCGCGCGACGCCTGCGCCACGAAGAGCAGGGCGAAAATGCCGCCAGTAAAAGGCGTCGCACAGATCAACAGGATCGACAACACAGTGCCGCTCAGCATCGTGCGTTGCGGATCACCGAACCGCATCGCGCGCCCGGCGCACAGCGAGCCCAACCCGCTGGTTATCTCGATGGCGGCGAACAGGACGCCGATCGATGTGCCGGTCAGCCCGATGCCCTTCAGATAAACGACGTAAAGCGAGCTCTGCACGCCATTGGCAGCGGTGCGCAAGAAGATGATGGCCATCGTGGTCGCCACCGCCGGGATCGCCATCAGCGCAAAGCAGCGCACGTAGTCCGGCAATCGGGGGAGCACGTCGATAAAGCGGAACCGCGCGCGCCGGCGCGGCTCGCGATCGTCGCCCGCGGCAATCGGCGCCTCGGGGGCGCGCAGCAAGGCCATGGTCAGCGCTATGCCCCAGGCAAACCCGAGGGCATAGGAGGGCCAGACGCCGCCGAAATCCCAGGCCACACCGGCGATCATCGGCGCTACCGTCGTCCCGATGCGGGCGAAGAAGCTGAACCGGCCGAGATATTCGGCCTCTCCTTCGGCCAACTGGGCGATCAAGGTCTGCGACCCCGACCAGGCAAACTGCAGCGCGCCGCCGTTGACAATCTGCAGCAGCAGCAACGGCCAGAACCACGGCAGCAGCGGGAAAACTGGCGCCAAGGCCATCGCCGTCCAGACAAAGAACAAGGTCACCCGGCGGGTGCCCAACCGGTCCATCAGCACCCCGACATGAATCGACAGGAACACCGCCAGCAACGAGCGTGCGCCGACGAGCATGCCGATCGCCCCCGCGCTCATGCCGAGCGAAAGCCCATAAAGCGGGATCAGGAAGTTGTAGAACTCCGTGTAGCCCATCGCGAACGGCCCGGCGACGTAGAGCGAGGCGGGTGGTCGCGATCGGAAACTCGGCATGGCGAGAGATTAACCCGTCCGGCAATCGGGTGAAACTGGACACCCGCCCTGCTCGCGGAGAAAGTCGAGTTCGAGACTTCGTTTCAATCGCTGTGGTTGAAATTGGGGTGGTATTCAGGAGCGTGTTAACGCCACCGAGATCCAGGGTCTCGGGCCGCGCGCTGCGGGTCGACAGGGCGGGCGCTGCCGTTGCACGATGCGTCGCCTATCCACCAAGAGGACCCGAAAATGCCCGATACGCCAAGCTTTGGCCGCTACGCCGAAATTCCCTATGACCAGATGACGCCGGAGCAGCAGGAGGGTTATCGCTCGCTGATCGAGACCCGCGGCGCGCTCGGCGGGCCAAACAAGATCTGGGTGCACAACCCCAAGCTGGCGAAGGTGATGGGGCCGTTGGGCGCACATTTCCGCACCGGCTATTCGCTCTCCGAGCGCGAGCGCGAGATCGCCGTCGTCATCATCAACAGCAAGTGGCATTCGATCTACCCGACCAACGCGCATGAGCGTGCCGGCAAGGCCGCCGGTCTGCCGGCCGACAAGGTCGAGGCGCTCTTGTCCGGGGTACCGACTTCGTTCTCCGATACGCGCGAGCAGGTCGTCTACGAGATGGCGACGTGCCTCGCCAATTCGCGCTGGGTCGCCAAGGGGCTTTACGACCGCGCCGTCGAAGCGCTCGGGCATGTCGGCATCACCGACGTCATCTGCCTGATGGGCTTCTACACCAGCGTCTCGATGACCCTGGCCTTTTACGACGTGCCCGCCGGGGCGAGCGGCATGGCGCGCTGAGCAACTTGGCTCGAAGGGAGGTCGAGGCGACCGGCGCCAACTTGAGCGCCCCGCACGTCTAACCCCCTGCCCAGCTGCTGATCTTCGTTGCGGCGTTAACCCGTTGGCCGGGATCAGTAGATCATGCGGGCGCCGACCAATTGGCAAGCCTGCATAAAGCTGAACCCCCTGTTCCCCGGCACGGGGGTGCGGTTATCCTTGCGTGCGACTGCGTCGCTCGGCAAAACTCGTCCCGCGGCGATTTTGCGCCCGGCGGAGGGAAACATGCGCGTCGGATTCATCGGCCTCGGCATGATGGGCAAGGGCATGGCGGCCAATTTACAGAAGGCCGGGCACGATCTTGTCGTGCACGATCTGAGCCGCGCCGCGGCCGAGCCGTTCCTGGCGAAAGGTGCGGTCTGGGCCAATTCGCCGAAGCAGGTCGCCGAGCAAGCCGAAATCGTCTTCACCTCGCTGCCGGTGCCGGGCGATGTCGAACAGGTGGCGCTCGGGGCAAACGGCCTGATCGAGGGCATGCGCCCCGACGCGGCCTTCTTCGACATGTCGACCAATTCGGTCGCGACGGTGCGCAAGATTCACGCCGCCTTCGCCGAAAAGAACCTTTACATGCTCGATTCCCCGGTCAGCGGCGGCCCCAGCGGTGCGGCGAGTGGCAAGATGGCGATCTGGGTCGGCGGCGACGAGCAGATCTTCAACCGACACAAGGGCGTGCTCGACGCCATGGGCGACCAGGCGGCCTATATCGGCCCGATCGGCGCCGGCTCGATCGCCAAGCTCGTGCACAACTGCACCAGCGCCGTTCTGGGGGTGGCGCTCGCCGAGGTCTTCACGATGGGCGTCAAGGCCGGGGTCGATCCGGTCGATTTGTGGGAGGCCGTGCGCCAGGGCGCGACCGGCCGGGTGCGCACCTTCGACCGGCTCGGCGACAGGTTCCTGACCGGCCAGCACGACCCGGCCGATTTCGCGCTGCGCCTGTTGCACAAGGATGTCGGGCTCGCAGTCGGGCTCGGGCGTGAGGTCGGGGTGCCGATGCGCCTCGCCAACATGGCCTACGAGGAATTGACCGAGGCGATGAACCGCGGCTGGGGCACCCGCAACAGCACCGTCGGCCAGTTGTTGCAGGTCGAGCGTGCCGGAATTCCGCCGCTCGCTGCCGATCCCCTACGCATCGCCGCCGTCCGAGACGCCGACAAGCAGAAGTAAGCCGCGTCCCTTAATTCGAGTTGCGTCGTCAAGATCGCACTGAATCTTAAAGGAAACGGAGCTCGCACCGCGCAGTTCGCCAATGTTCCCGGGCCCTCCGCCCACACTAGACGTTATGTCCGCCGGCTAGAGGTCGGCGGCTCGGGCTTTCAAGGGCAGAAAGCAACTGGTGGCGGTCTTCGAGTTGCTGACCGTCGCCGGCGCGGAGGGCGAGGTGCTCCCTCACGGCCGCGATCCTGAACTGACGAAAGTATTGGAAGAGGCCCAACAGAAGGCACAAGACAAAATACAACGCGAGGGAACGACGAAAGTTGAACCGGGTTCCAGGCTGGTAGATCACGACTGGGTGGCAGAGAAAGAGGATTCGAACCCTCGGTCCCTGGGGAAGTGCCGAAACGGGCAAACGTGCCTGGCTCGAAAGCCGGCGATTTTCTCGGGAGGGACCGGCGGTTCGAATCCCGCTCCCTCCGGCTGCTTCCCATTCTCGAAGCCGTCGTCCAGAGCGCGCGGCCGTTGCTGATCGTCGCCGAGGACATCGAAGGCGAGGCGCTGGCCACGCTCGTCGTCAACAAGCTGCGCGGCGGCCTCAAGGTGGCGGCGGTGAAGGCGCCAGGGTTTGGCGATCGGCGCAAGTCCATGCTCGAGGACATCGCGGCCTTGACCGGTGCTCAGGTGATCTCGGAAGACCTTGGCATCAAGCTCGAAAACGTCACGCTCGACATGCTCGGCCGCGCCAAGCGGGTGCTGATCGAGAAGGAGAACACGACGATCATCGACGGTGCCGGTAAGAAAGAAGACATCGTCGCGCGCACCAACCAGATCCGGGCGCAGATCGAGGAGACCACCTCCGATTACGACCGCGAGAAATTGCAGGAGCGCCTGGCCAAGCTCGCCGGCGGCGTCGCGGTGATCCGCGTCGGCGGCGCCAGCGAGGTCGAGGTCAAGGAACGCAAGGACCGCGTCGACGACGCCATGCACGCGACCAAGGCTGCGGTCGAGGAAGGTGTTGTTGCCGGCGGCGGCGTCGCGCTGCTGTTCGCGAGCAAAGTCCTGGCCGGCCTCAACCCGCCGAACAACGACCAGAGAAAGTTGGCATCGACATCGTCCGCAAGGCGATCCAGTCGCCGGTACGGCAGATCGCCGAGAATTCCGGCGTC
>CAVPFW010000010.1:0-64126 GCA_963703855.1 uncultured Alphaproteobacteria bacterium | reverse complement strand
CGCTGCGATGACGACGACATTCGAGACGATGGTGCTGCGGCTGGAACTGGACCAGCTCTATGCCGATTATGTCCATTGTCTCGATGCCGACGAGCTGGAGGGCTGGCCCGATTTCTTCACCGAGGACTGCTTCTACCGGATCACCTCGGCCGAGAATTACGAGGCCGGCCTGCCGCTGGGACTGATCTACGCGACCTCGCGCAACATGCTGAAGGACCGGGTCAGCGCCCTGCGCGAGGCCAACATCTACGAGCCGCAGCGTTACCGGCACCTGGCCTCGTCGATCAAGATCGTCGGCGAGGCGCGCGGCGCCGTCGATGTCGTGGCGAATTTCCTGGTGGTGCGCACGATGCAGGACGGCGACATGACGATCTTCGCCGCCGGCCACTATGTCGACCAGATCGAGCGCGACGGCGTCGGCTGGAAATTCGCCCGCAAGACCGTGGTCCTCGACAGCCGCCAGATCGACACCCTGCTGGCGATCCCGATCTGAATCGACGCTCGGTGCCCGGGCCGCGCCCGCTCGGGCTGATCAGCTCTTGCCGCGCAGCCGCTTCGCATTCGGCGCGGCGCGCTTGTGCCACGGCGCCAGCGCCGCCTTTCTTCCGCGCCCGGACATCATCGCCAGCGCCGATTGCTGCAATGCCGCCGTCTTTTCCGTCGCCATGCGCCGGTATTCCGCCGGCGAGCACGTGCCCCGGACCATCATCAGGCTGCGCCGCGCGATCGTCTCCCACGACGCCGTCATCAGCTCGGCCATCATCAGCGGCAGCGCGCGGCTGCGTCGAGGGGTATGTTTTGTCATGACCGGAACCAGGTGTTGCGCGAGGCGGAGACGGGCGTTCGGCCCGACACGGTCAAGCCGCCGATGACGATCGGGGTTCGCCGGCGCTGATCCGCCCTGCCCTGATCGCGTCCTGGAGCACGCGCCAGTCGCGCTCGGTCTGATCGGCATAAGCGCTGGCGAAAGCTGCGATCGCTCGGTCGAATTCGCTCCCCTCGCCGACATAGCCGGATACGGCGACCGCGTCGCCGGCGCGCGCGTGAGCCCGCGCCAGGGTGCGGCCGCAGAGGGCGGCGTAGAACGGCAGCGCCGCTTCGAGCCGGGTGCCGATATCGGCGAGGCGAGAATCCTTCAGCCGCCGGAGGTAGAAACAACGCCCGTCGAGCGGGGCCTCGGTCCAGCCGAGAAAGATGTCGGTCGCCGCCTGCATCATGCGCTGCCCGACGACCACGCGCTGGCCGTGATTGGCGTAGTCCGACGCGCCCGCGAACGGGGCGAGAACCGAGGCCTGCGCCTCCTTGATCTGCAGCAGCAGCGGCGCATCGCCGTCCGACACGAACAGCCCGATGGCGCAGAACGTGCCGACGCTGCCGACCCCAACCACCTTGAAGGCGATGTCGCGCAACCGATAGCGCCGCAGCAGCACCCGCCGGTCTTCCTGCAAGGTCTCGGCATAGGATGCGAACGCCCGGCGCGCATCGAGCTCATGCCGGCTGACATGGTGGACGAGCGGCGGCTTGTCCCTGATCCTCCAGCCGCCGTCGTGCCGTTCGACCAGGCCGAAATGAGCTGCTCCGCCCCGCAGAACGGCCGTCAGACGCTTGGTCAGCTTGCGGCGGAGCTTGGCGGAATTGACGTCGGCGACAGCACCGGCAAGGTCTATGCGCATGCTCCACGCATCAAGCGGCGGCAGCCCCGCCAAATACGCCAGGTGCCGGCGATAATTCAGCGCCACGGCGCGGGCCAGACGGCGGCATTCCCGCTCCGGCATCTGCGCGACCCGGCCGGCGACGGCAAGGCTCGCGGCGAGGCGTTTGACATCCCATTCGAACGGGGCCGGCAAGGTCTCGTCGAAATCATTGATGTCGAAGACCGGGGTGCCTTCCGGCGTCGCATAGGCGCCGAAATTGGCCAGATGGCAGTCGCCGCCCGCCTGCTGGCGCAGACCGGTGGCCGGCGCCGAAGCGAGGTCGGCCGCCATGATCGCGGCCGCACCGCGCAGGAAGGCAAACGGATCGGCCCTCATCCGCGCATAGCGCACCGGAAGCAGCTCCGGGATGCGGTCCTTGCCCTGATCGATCAGGATGTCGACCGGATCGCGCCGGTCTGCCGGCGGCTTCCATTCGGCTTGAGCATCGAGCGGCACTCGGCGCCGCCATTCGCGACCGATCTGACGGCGCCCTTCCACCACCCCCGCCGCGCCGAAGCCCTGCTCGCTGTCGGAGGTTTTATTCGTGATCGCCAGCCGGTGGTTGGGCGCTTTTTCCAAAGGCTTATTTCCACACGATGCGGGGCGCCTCGCCGAGCCTTGCCGGCCCGAGATACATCTTGCCGTCCTGAAGCGTGAACGAAGTGTTGATCTGCGGCTGGCCGTCCGCCCCGGCCTTGGCCAAGGAAGTCAGCGCGATCTGCGCCAGCGCCGCCTGCTCGGCGCTCATGCGGTCGGCTTCGACGAGCGCCCGCAGGATCTCGCCGAAACCCTGGATCCCCGCGGAAAAAGCGCCGATCGGCTGCAATTGCCGGTCGAGAGCGATCGTGCCGTTCGCGGTCGCCCCCAGCCCGCCCCATTGCAGGCGCAGATTATCGAGCTCGACCGTTCCGCCGGCGTCGCGCCACGCCGCGAGCGCCTGTGCCAGGGGCCCGTCCGGCATCGTGCCCTTGACCGTCACGCCGAGCGCCAGCTCGTCAATGGTATTGCCGAAGCTCGGCGGCGGCGCCGACAACTGCACCTGCCGCAGATCGAGCGCCAGCCCGAGGCTCGGATCGGTATGCGCGCGTGGCGAGGTTGGCGGCATGGTGATCCACGCATCGGCGGATTTGATCGGCACCCGGCCCCCGGCCTTGGCGCTGACGCCCTGCAATTCGAGCCACAGCAAGGCGGCTCCCTGCGGGCCCGGCGCCGCCGCGCCTTGGGCGGTTCGCGCAACGAGCTTCACCGCCGGCCGGCTGCCCGCGGCCGCGAGGTCGGCCCAGAGACCCTCGGGTGCCGCGAGCTTCCAGTCGACCGGGTTCCACGGCCGGGCGCTGGCGGTCAGCGCCGGCAGATGCAGCTCCGGCGGTGGGCTCAGCGCGCGATCGCGCAATAGGGCGTTTTCCGCCTCGACCCGGAACGCGAACGGAAAGCCGGCGACGCGGAGCCTTTGCCAGGAGGCGTCGATCTTGCGCGCCCGCACAGATTGCTGCCAGGCGACGACGCCATCCTCGATCCGCCCGGCGACGATCCGCCAATAGGCCGCATAGCCGCCAAGCAATACCAGCAGCAAGACAACGGCGGCGAGGCCGAGACGCGTCGAGCGGCGCATGGCAGCGGGTTATAGCGGCCCGCCCCGGCCGCCGCCAGCCCCCGTCGGCGGCTGCCTTCAGATCCGACTCGAAATGAAGCGAGCTATCTCAATAGGTCACCGTCACCCCCGCGAAAGCGGGGGCCCAGGGTAACTGCGTAAGCGCTTGCGGCCCTCTGTTCAAGCCAGAGCCTACCCCTGGCCCGAACAGGGGGCCACCGACGCCCTGGGGCTCCGGGTTCCCGCTTTCGCGCAAATGACGAGCAACTGATTGATACTACCTAATCATTACGGCCGGGCTCTTAAACTTTCAGCGCCTCGGCGTTGGGTGCTGCCTCCAATTCGCAGGCGTTCACGGTCATCGCCAGCATGCTGTAATAGCCGATCGCCCCGGTCAGCTGGATGAACCCATCGTCGCCGAAGCGCGCCCGCAGCCGGTCGGCGGTGGCGTCGTCGATGCGGTGCCGGCGCAAGAGCTGGCGGGTGAACTCGACGATCTGCGCGTCTTCCGGCGGGAGGCCGCGCGAATGGTTCTCGCGGATCGCGGCGATCGTCGCCTCGGGCACGCCCTGCCGCCGGGCGCCGCCGGCCTGCGCGCCCCAGACATAGACCGCCTCGAATTCGCGCGCGACCGTCATCGCCGCCAATACCCGCACCCGCATGTCGAGCGAGCCTTCGAAGCGCACGAACGCACCGAGATGGGCGAGCCGCCCGGCCAGCTCCGGGCAATGCAGGAACATCGTGAACGGACCTTGCAATGCGCCGCGGCTCGCCACGATCGCATCGACGGTCGCGCGGTCCTTTTCCGCCACCTGGTCCTTGCGGGTAATCAACGGAAGCCTGGCCATGATCGCTCCTTTCGGGTGGAGGGTCGGGTCGCGTGAAAGCTCCGGGGGGTCCATCGATCGAGTAGCGCAGCCATTCGCCAAGGGCGTTTTCGCCAAAGCGGTGGTCGGCGAAAACGCGGGCTCTTCGGGCGGCGGTCTCGCCGTGCGGCATCGTAAAGCAAACACCCGTTTGCCTCGACAAAGGCGACCGCACGAAAGAAAGGGGTGCGCTTGTTGCCGGCCGCGAATGCGCGCATGGCAGCGAATTTGTACCCAGCCTTTTTGGCGGCGGCGCCTGCGGAGTTCGTGTCGTTACCCCCGCCTCAATCCAGCTTGCAATGATCCAGGATCTGTTGCGCAGTTGTCGGAATCGGCGTTGCCACCGGCGCCGTTTGGCCGCTCTTTTTGTCAAACTCGAGGCCTTTGCTGCCGGCGATGGTAAGAATGATCCCGTCCGCTACCACACTCTTAAACGACAGCTTGTCGTCGATAGAGAACGCGTACGCGCTGGAGTTGACGCCGCCCCCTAATACTGGACTATACGGAGCATGAATTAGGGCTGTGAAAGGATTGAATGTGTAAACAGCTTTCTGGTTTGCCGGTAAAGTCACGTAATTATATTGCAGACGGCAATAGGCGAGGGCGGCATTTTGATATGACGTTGCATGGGTTTTCAGGTCGAGACCGGTGCAGCCTCTATTGACAATCGGAACCCAGCCATACACGGCCTGCATCGTTATGTAGAAGGGTGGAGTTTGCGGATTTGTACAAGCCTTATTGGCAAAATAGCTTTTGTTGACAACGAGGTCGGCTACCGTTCTGACGTCCTTACAGGTTTGACTGGTGTCCAGCGTGCTGGGGTAACATTTGTTCCACAAGTCGACGAACGATTTGCCGGCCTTTCCCAAATTCGGCGGGTTTACAAAGGGCGGAGGTGTTGGGAGGGTGCACGCGTTCATCGTGTATTTGGTCTTGTAGTTGGCAGGATTTGAGCTCAGCACCGGCGGCACCGGTGGGAAAACGATTTTCCCCGCATCGTCCACCCGCGCTCCCAGGTACGACGCCGTCAAGACGTTGAAGGCGCCAGGAATTTTCGGCAAGTTATAAACACCTGTGCTGGGGGAGGAGAACGGTGCAAGAGAACAGGCTTTTGCGGCAGATGACGGGAAATTAGGACGAACCATATCGTCAAAGTAGGCGGGTACGTAGAACGGCCAATTATTTCCGCCGCTTGAAAACTTGTCGAGGGTTGCTCTAAATTGTGCGGTTGTGAGCGCCGTGCCGACATACGGCACCGGCACCCCGACCCCTTTCGGCGGGACCCCGAGATCCCTGCTGTCGCCGGCCTTGGTCAGCGGCCCCATCGCCACCGGCAGGAACACAGAATCGAGCGACGACACATTATAATTGACGAAGTTCAGGTCAATTTTCGTTCTGGTCGGCGCGGGCAGGGTTTTGTTGAGGGGCGGGCCCTCGGCAGAGGCAAGAGTGTATTCTTGAAGCTGGAACGGAATGCCGTCAAGCGGCTGGAGGGCATTCTCGAACAGCCCGACGCTGCACGTCTTGCCATTGGAGGAGGTACAAGAAGGTACCGCAGCCCCACCAAGAACTTTGACCGGAGCGGGTGGAGACCCCCTCCGGGCACGGTCTTGTCGGGACTGTTGGTAACCTTCACAGAGTGATAGGCCGCTGGACTGTCGAAAAACACGATGCGCCCCGAATTCCACCAGTCGATATATTGATCAGGTACCTTTCCGAGATTATCTGCGGTCGTCGTCAGCAATTGAGTGTAAAATGGAATGGAAATCTTGACCGACTGTCCCGGAGCGATTCCTTCATCATTGCCTATCTGAATGTACGCTCTGCGAAGCCTGGTGGTCACAAATCGCCGTGGACTGACAAAATTGCTGTCCCAGTCTGTTACTCTAAAGCATGCTTGCATCCACAAATCCGCCTTGTTCGGGTCTTGTATGAATGACTCGAAGAATACGTAAATGTTATTACCATTAGTGGGGTTGTTGTTGTAAATTCTGAGTGTTTTCTTCGGAGCGTGATCCGTTGGCTTGGGGCACGCAACGGGAGGGACCTGTGCGACGGCATTGCCGACAAAACCAACGAAAATCAGAAAAATTAAGACTAACGAGGTGATGATGGTTCGTTTCATCGTACTTCCCAAGCTTCGACTGACCCTAGATAGCGGGACTTTTGGTCTTATTGGCGTCGAGGGCAAGAAGATTTCGGTTTGCGCCGAGCCGCAGGGCGAGCGGCGACACAGGTGCGGGGCGATGCCGGGAGGTCGGCTTTCAGAAGCGGATGCTGGCTTTCACGCTGACGCCCTGGTCACGCACCCGCGCGCCGTAATGGGCGTTATAGGCGAGCTTCAGCGCCCACCGGCTGTCGGGCAGGAACATATCCGCACCGGCCGCGACATCGGCGGTCACCGAATTGATGCCGGTCGCGACGCCGAATGGGGCGGCGCCGCTGGGGGCGCCGTTGAACGACGCATCGACGGTAAAGTTGGTGTTGCTGAACGCGCTGATGCCGAGCTGCGCGAAAGGCCTCAGCAGAACACCGTTTTGCAGGCTGGTTTGCGTGCCGACCTCGACCGCGGGCGATGCGCTGAACACGGTCGAGCCGGTGCCGGAAACAATCAGGCTGGCTCCGCCGGCTCCCTGTTCGCTGAAACTGTTGAGGCTGACATGCGTGACGTTGAAATCGACGAGCGGCTTCAGGTACCACGATCCGCAATCGATCAAATAGGTAGCCCGGAATCGTCCGCCGACATTGCTGATCCCGCTGTCGGATGCGGCGGTCGCGCTGAAATCGGCAAAATTGATCAAACGGTCGGTCGTGTACCAGCCATAGCCGCCATAGACCGCCGCCGCGAACAGGAACGGGCCGGGATTGTATTTGATCGCTGCGCCGAAATGGGCGCGGTTGGCCTGCGACTGTGCCAGCCCATCGGCCGTGTCGATGTTGCCGTGATCGTAGCCGAAGGCGAAGCTGGCAAACCAATCCGGCCGCAGCATCATTTCCGCACCGCCCAACATCACAAACGCATTCTCGCCAAAGCCGAGGCTGCCCGAGGTTGCATTGAGGTCCAGAAACTTGCCGCCAAGCTGCGCCCAAACACATTGCCCTTCCTTGATGAAGACATAGCGCCCGTCCGGGACGTCGCAGCTCATCAGGCTGCTGGCAAAACGCAGATCGGAATAGAAATCGGCGATCTCATTGTCGCCGTAAGTCTCGGGCGAGAGCTGGTTGTAGGCCTGCCCAAGACCCGCCAGATCCGGGATCGTAAGGATCGCCTGGACGATCGGGAGAAAGCTCGGCGAGCCTCCCGCGAGCTGAATGGCGTTGATGCTCCGACCGATTGACGTCTGGTTGCCGTTGAGCCCGGCCGGCGCAAAGGTTAGCCCGCCCTGGAGCACCACGTCGTTCGCGTTCGGAAATTCCAGCTGATAGGCCGCGACCGCGGGCAGAGCCCCGAGGGCGAGGCCGTTGTCGGTCGCACCGCCTGCCGCGTGCACGAGGGTCAAGGTGGTCGTGCCTATCGTCGGGGTGGCGTTCGCCAGGTTGACCACGATCTGGCCGGCGAGATTGGCGCTGCCGGTGGCATTGATGCGGTCGGCTTGGCCCGTTGCCGGGTTGACGTCCACGGTAATTTTAGCGGCGCCTCCCTGCATCAGGTTCCCGGTCAGCGCCGTCGTCTGGATCATGCCGCTGCCGCCGGGCGACAGATTTCCGCTGTTGTTGAGCGGGTTTCCGGCGCCGAGGTTGACGGTCGCGCCGGAATTGAACGTGCCGCCCGGCAGATTATTGAAGGCATTGCGACCAGGCCCGAGGTCGACATTGCCGGTAATCGTTCCGGCGTTCATGACGACGTTGTTGCCAACGAGGGATTGGGAAGTCGGCGGCAAACCCGAGGCCGGCATGCCGAGAATTGCGGTTCCGGCGAGGCCAGGCGACGTCATGATCGTTCCGAGGTTTGTCAGGGTGTTGTTTGCGCCGCCAATCAGTTCGATGCCGGCACCAGTTCCCGAACCGCCGGTAATTGTCCCGCGGGCGATGTTGACGGTGATGTCGCCACCCGTAGCTTGGGCGAGAATGGCGGTAGACGCGGGTCCCGCCGCCGTTACGTGGCCTGATGAATTGATGCTGACAACGCCTCCTTTGTACGTATCGAGCGCGACGATCCCGAAGCCGTACTCGCCTCCAACGGATATGCTGCCCGACGAGTTTACGGCGACCTGATTGCCGCCGAATGCGCTGATCCCCGTGCCGCCATGTGCGAGGGAGATGTTGCCCGACGCGTTGACCTGGACGAGGTTTCCCTCGGCAGCGATCCCGGTGCCGCTGCCGCCGATGAATATATTCCCCGACGAGTTGACCTTGGCGGCCCCGGCGACGGAGAAGGCATCGATTGCGGTGCCGTCGCCGCCGACGGAGATGACGCCCGACGAGTTTACGGCGACCTGACCGTCGCCGGATGCCCTGATCCCGGTGCCGCCGTCCCTAACCGAGATGTTGCTTGAGGAGTTGACCTGGACCAGGTTTCCCAGAGCATCGATCGCGGTGCCGCTGCCGCCGATGAATATATTCCCCGACGATGTGACGTTGGCAGCGCCGCCCGTCGAAGAAGCGTCAATCGCGTTGCCATCGCCTGCGATGGAGATGCCGCCTGACGAGTTTACGGTGGCCCCGTTTCCGCCCGTTGCATCGATTCCGGTGCCGCCCTTCGCAACGGCAACATTGCCCGACAAGGTCACCTGAACGATGCTGCCTTGAGCCACGATGCCGCTGCCATTGCCTCCGACCAAGATATTTCCCGACGACGTGACATTGGCGGCGCCGCCAACGGAAAAAGCAGCAATCGCGGCGCCGTCGCCTCCAAGCGTGACCTCGCCTGACGACGTGACGTTGGCGGCGCCATTAATGGAGATGGCATCAATCGCATTTCCGTCACCCCGAACGGAGATGCCGCCCGACGAGCTCACGGTCGCTTCGGTCCCGGCAATTGCGCTGATCCCGATGCCGCTGCCTCCTAGGAGTATATTCCCCGACGACATGATGTTGGCGGCGCCGCCGACGGAAACCGCAATAATCGCAGCGCCGTCGCCCTCGATCGAGACGCTGCCTGACGATTTGACGCTGACTGCCCCGGCCTCCCCCGATGCAGCGGCGATCCCGACGCCTGGGGCACCCGCCACGGAAATCTCGCCGGAGGAGCTCACGGTAATCGCACCCAAGCCCGAGGCCGAAATACCGGCGCCCCCATTGGTGAGAGAAATGTTGCTCGACGATGTGACACTGACCGGGTCAATGTCTTCGGAGGAGGCGTCGATTCCGACAGCGGAATTACCCGCCAAGGATATGGCGCCCGACGAAATCACGGTGACCGCGCCCCCGCCAACCGGGCCGCCAATATCAGTTGCATCAATCGCGTCGCCATCGCCAGTAATCGAGATCGGGCCTGACGAGTTTACGGTGACATGGTTCCCGGCAGTTGCATTGATCCCGGTGCCGTCACCCGTCACCGATATGGCGCCCGAGGAAGTAACGGCGACCGCACCATCACTATAGGCGATGATGCCGTTTCCACCCTGGGCGAGGGAGATGTTGCTCGCCGATGCGAGGTTTATTGCCCCGCCGCCAAACGAGAGCAAATTAATCCCATTGGCAAAGAGGCCTTTAATGGAGATGTTGCCCGAGGTGGCTACTTTGACCCCGCCGTCGCTCTGAGCAACGATGCCATCGACAAAATCGTCCGACGTAATTATCTGGAAAGGGCCCGTTGCGCTGTTGAGCGTTATATTCCCGGTGCCGAAAAATAAAATTCCAGGCTGCCCGCTTCCGATCGCCGGGGCGATATTGCTGGTCAGTGAGTTGACGTTGAGAACGGTGGTTCCCGATGGCGGATTTTCCACACCGGCAGACTGGTTGCCCGAGCAGGTGACAACCCCGATACCGGTGCACGGATCGGGCGCGGCCTGAACGGCACCCGGTGCGGCTGCAGCCAGCGCCCCGGTCGCCACGATGATCCGCAATAGCGGCAGATCGCGGAGTTGCGCTCGATTCCCAAACGGAGTTAAACCGGCCTGACTATCTGATCGACTGAAACTGGCCACGTCACGCCTCCGCCGGCTTGCCTTGCTGCGCGGAACGCCTCAGGTGCGGCGCGCGTCAACAAGGCCGCTAACTTTCGTCCTGAGGTTGAAGGATAGGCCGCCCATCTGGTTCGGTCAATCTGCCGCGAATCCGTAGCCGAAACTGATTGTGAAACGCTGCTTGACAAATCCCCGGCCAGATCGGCGCACTCGTCGCCATCCCAGGCGATCGTGATCTCGCCTCCGAGGACGAGCGGCCGCGCGTCGAACTCGTGGGCGTGCTCGAGGTTGGTCTCGTCCGCCTTTATTCGGCGGTCGACGACCTCCAAATAGCCCTGGTCGCGCAGCCCGCCTCGCCTCCGGTCTTGCTGTACCGCCCTTGCGAGACGGCGTCGACCGCTATGGATCTCGGACGATCACTTGGCGGCCACGGGCTCGAGGGGGTTTTTTTGCTTGCGCGCCTTGCGGCTCTCGTCGAAGCGCTGCAGCACCGCGAAAAAGGATGGGACGAACAGCACCGCCAGGCAGGTCGAGGCGATGATCCCGCTGAACACGCTGAGCCCCAGCGAAATCCGCGAGTTGGCCCCGGCACCGGTCGCCAACACCAATGGCAGGACACCCAGGCCAAAGGCGAACGAGGTCATCAGGATCGGCCGGAAGCGCATGCGCGACGCGTCGACCGCCGCTTCCAGGATCGGCTTGCCGTGAACCATGCGGCCTTCGCGGGCGACCTCGACGATCAGGATGCCGTTCTTTGCCGACAGCGCGATCATCAGAATGAGGCCGATCTGGGTATAGAGGTTGTTGGCGACCCCGAGGCTGGTCAACGCCACGACCGGCCCCAACAGCGCCAAAGGCACCGCCGACAATACCGCCAACGGCAGAATCCAGCTCTCGTACTGGCCGGCGAGGCACAGATAGACCAGCAGCACCGACAATCCGAACAGGTAGTAGAGCTGGTTGCCGGTCAGCTTTTCCTGATACGACATCGCCGACCATTCGTACTTGACATGCCCTGCGGCAGGGTCTTGCTCGCGATCTCTTCCATGGTGGCGAGCGCCTGGCCCGAGCTGTAGCCGCGCGCGGCGTCGCCGATGATCGTCGCCGACGGAAAGAGATTGTAGAGCGTGACCAGGGGCGGGCCGACCACCGAGCTCAGATGCGCGACGGCGCCGATCGGAACCATGTTGCCGTCCTGGCTGCGCACATAGAGATTGAGCAGGTCGTCGGGATGCAGGCGGTATTTCGAATCGGCCTGGACATAGACCTGCAACGACAGACCGAACTTATTGAACTGGTTGACGTAGGTCGACCCGAGATAGGCGCTCAGCGCCGAGAACACGTCGCCGACCGAGACCCGCAAGGTCTGCGCCCGGTCGCGATCCACGGTCACCGCGACCTGCGGCGCACCGGGTCGAAACGTGGTCAGCACGTGCTGCAGCCGGGGGTCGCCGGCGGCCGTCTTGACGATCTGCTGGGTTACGTCGCTGAGCTTCTGATAGTCGAAATTGCCGCCCAGCATCTCGGTCTGCATCTGGAAGCCGCCGGCATTGCCGATGCCCTGGATCGGCGGCGGCGCCAGCACGAAGAGCCTGCCGTCCGGATGCCCGGTTAAGCTGGGCTTGCAGATGCCCGGCGATCGACAGGATGTCCGTGCCCTTCGCCTTGCTGCGCTCGTCCCAAGGCTTGAGCATGACAAAGCAGACGCCGGCATTGGCGAGATCGGCGAAATTGTCGAGCACCGACAATCCCGAGATCGCGATCACCCGGTCCACGCCCGAGGTGCCGCGCGCCAGCTTGGTCGCCTGATCGAGCGCCGCGGTCGTGCGCCCGAGAGTGGCGCCGTCGGGCATCTGCGCGGCGATCATCAGATAGCCCTGGTCCTCGTTCGGGATGAACGCGGTCGGCAGCCGGGCGATACCCCAGACGCCGACCACCGCCAGCGCCACGCCGATCAGCACCATCAGCCCGCTGCGCCGCACCATCCGGCCGATCAGCCCGGCATAGCCGTGCTCCATACGGCCGTAGACGCGGTCGAAGCCGCGATAGAAGAAGTTGCGCTTTTCGACCGGGACCGGCGTGCGCAGCCACAGCGCGCACTGGGTCGGCTTCAAGGTCGCCGCATTGACCGCGCTGATCAGCGCCGTCACCGCGATGACCAGCGCGAACTGCGCGAAGATCTGCCCGCTGAGGCCGGGGACGAAGGCCGAGGGCAGGAACACCGCCATCAGCACCAGGGTGATGCCGACGACCGGCCCGAACAATTCGTCCATCGCCCGGATCGCGGCATCGTGCCCGGACATGCCCTGCTCGATGTATTTGGAGACGCCCTCGACGATGACGATTGCGTCGTCGACGACGATGCCGATCGCCAGAATGAGGGCGAACAGGGTCGACAAATTGACGGTGTAGCCAAGTGCGGCCATGCCGGCGAAGGCGCCGATGATCGTGACCGGCACCGTCGTCGCCGGCACTAGAGTGGCGCGAAAGTTCTGCAGGAACACCAGGATCACGATCAGCACCAAGACCCCGGCCTGCCACAAAGTCTTGTAGACCTCGGCGATCGAATTCTTGACGAAGATCGTGGTGTTGTAGGGGATGCTGTAGTGCAGTCCGGGTGGGAAGCGGCGCGCGAGCTCGGTCATCTTGGCGTCGATCTCGCCCGCGACCTTGAGCGAATTGGCGTCGGGGGTCTGATAGACGGCGATGCCGGCGGCGGGCTTGCCGTCGAGCTTGAAGTCCTGCGCATAAGTCTGGGCGCCGAGCTCGATCCGCGCCACGTCCTTGAGCTTGACCAGACGGCCGCCCTGGGCGGTCTGGTCCTTGACGACGATGTCGCCGAACTGGTTGGGGTCGTCGAGCCGCGACTGGATGTCGACGGTGTACTGGAACTGCTGGTCCTTGGGTGCGGGCGGCATGCCGACCTGCCCGGCCGCGACCTCCTGGCTCTGCTGGCGGACGACCCGGATCACGTCCTCCGGCACCAGCCCGTAGGAATAGAGCTTCTGCGGGTCCATCCAGATCCGCATCGAATATTCGCCGGCGCCCATCACCGCGACGTTGCCGACGCCCGGCAGGCGAGCCAGCTCGTTGACCAGGTTGATCGTCGCGTAGTTCCACATATAGAGCGCGTCGCGCGACCCATCGGGCGAATCGAGGGTCACGAATTCGAGGATCGACGAGGATTTGGCGCGGATCGCCACCCCCTGCGCCTGCACCGCCTCGGGCAGCTGCGCCAGAGCGTTGGTCACCCGGTTCTGCACCAGCACCTGATCCATGTTCGGATCGGTGCCGATCGCGAAGCTGACCGTCAGGGTGTAGGTGCCGTCATAGGCGCTGGTCGACTCCATGTAGATCATGCCTTCGACGCCGTTGACCTGCAGCTCGATCGGCAGGGCGACGGTGTCGACGACGGTCTGCGGGCTGGCGCCGGGATAGCGGGTGGTCACCTGCACGGTCGGCGGCGTCACGTTCGGATACTGGGCGACCGGCAGGCGCAGCACGCAGATGGCGCCGATCAGCACCAGCACGATCGCCAGCACATTCGCCAGGACCGGGTGCTCGATGAAAAATTTCGAGATCACTGCGGTGTCCCTGAAGCCGGGGCCGCGTCGATGGTGGTCGGCTGCGGCGTGACCTTGGTGCCGGGGGTCGCACGCCACAGATCGCCGACGACGACGCGATCCTCCGGCTTCAGACCCGAGGTGACGACCCGGAGCGCGCCGATCAGCTCGCCCAACTGCACATAGCGCTGCTCGACCACATCCTTGTCGTTCAGGACCAGCAGGTAGCGGCCGCCCTGATCGGTCTGCAAGGCGCGGTCCGGCACCAGGAGCGCGCTGCGGTCGACCCTTCCCATCGGCAGGCGCATCCGCACGAAAAATCCGGGCAACAGGACACGGTCGGGATTGGCGAGAATGCCGCGCACCAACAGGGTTCCGGTCTGCGGGTCGAGCGCCGGCGCGACATATTCGATCGTGCCGCGATGAGGAAAGCCCTGCTCGTCCGACAGGCCGACATCGACCGGCACCTTGTGCAGATCGGCGAGGGTCAGCCGTTGCTGATCCAGATTCTTACGAATTCTCAGGACGTTCTGCTCGCTCAGATTGGCCACCACATAGATCGGGTCGAGCTGGGTGATCTCAGCCAATGCCGCCTGCTGGCCGCCGCCGCCGACGACATTGCCGGGATCGATCAGGTGCTTGCCGACGATCCCGTCGAACGGCGCCCTGACCTCGGTATAGCCCAGATTGAGCTCGTCGATCGCGACCTGGGCCTTGGCGCTGAGCAATTGCGCCGCGGCGCTGGCCCGCTCGAAATTCCAGTGGTCGACCTCGGTCTGGGTTGCCGCATCCTGCTTGACCAGTGCCGAATACCGGGCGAACTCGGTCTTTGCATAGGCCAGCGCCGCCTGCTGCTGCAATACCTGGGCGCGGGCCTGCTGCAGCGTGTCCTTGTACTGGTCCTGCTGCACGGTGAACAGGAGATCGCCTTTTTTGACGAAGGCGCCGTCCTGATAATGCAGCTGCTCGAGGTAGCCCTCGACCCGCGCGACCAGCTTGACGTCGTTGACCGCCGCGGCGTTGCCGGTGATTTCGGCATAATTGGTCACCGATTGCAGCTTGGGCAGCACGACCGGGACCGGCGTGGCCTGCGGCGAAAACTGCGCCTCGACGAGGCTGCGACCGGGCAACGGCCCGGGATGTGACAGCCGAGGTTCGGCCGCGGTCGCGGTCGAAAGCGGCCACCCCGCCCGGAGCTGTGCGACCTCGTAGCCGCCGAGGACCGCCAGCGCCGCCAAACCCAGGGCGGCCAGCACCCCCGACCGGCGCGGCCGCCAAGCCCAAAGAGTGGGGAATATCTTCACGACAACCTCACCATTCGGGCGGGCGAACCTTGGCGCTGACATCGGCGGGCGTGGGCAGCGCGGGAGCCGGCCGCGGCGGTTGGCCGCCGGGGGGCGGAAGCAATTCCCCCCAATTGGTCCGGGCTCTCATCTCCTCCACCGTCTGCATCGGCACGAATTCGTGGTTGTCGCGTATCTGCCATCCGCCCCCCAGCGCGCGGTAGACCGAAGCCAGCCCGGTCGAGACGTTCCCCTCGGCGGTGGCGAGATCGGTCTGCGCCGTATAGAGGTTCTGCTCGGCCGTCAGCACGGTCGTGAAATCGCGGGTCCCCAGCCGGTATTGCAGGAAGGCGAGCCCGAGCGCGGCATTCGCCGCAGCAACGCTGCGCCGCAGATCGTCGACCTGCTCGCGCGACTGCAGAAACGTCGCCAACCCGTCCTCGACCTGCTTCTGCGCCGTCAGCACCGTGTTCTGGTAGTCGACCAGCAATTCCTGCAATTTTGCATCCTGCACCCGCACCGTGTTGGTGATCTGGCCGTAGTTCAGGATGTTCCACTGGAAAGTCGGGCCAAACCCGAAGGTGATGCCCTTGCCCATCACCAGCTCGCTGAGCTTGTTGCCGTGGATGTTGCTGGAGACGGTGCCGAAGGTGCCGAGCAGGCTGAACGCCGGGTAGAGCTGCGCCTCGGCGACCCCGATCTGCGCGCTCTGCGCCACGGCCGCCAACTCGGCCGCGCGGATGTCCGGCCGGCGGCGGACGAGATCGGCCGGGATGCCGACCGCAACCTCGATCGGCGGGACCGGTATCGCGGCGGGCCCGCGCAGCAGATCGTCGAGCGGCTGCGGCGCCATGCCCAGCAACACACGCAGCGCGTTCAGCCCTTGCTTGAGCTGGATCGTCAGCTGCGGAACCGTCGATTCGGTCTGGCCGAGGACGTTTTGCGCCTGATAGACGTCGAGCTTGGTGGCGACGCCGCCGCGGTAGCGGGCCTCGGCGATCGCCAGCGCCTTTTTCTGCTTGACGATGTTGTCGAGCGCGATGCCGATCTCGGTCTGAAGCGTGCGGATGCCGATATAGGTCGTGGCCACGTCGCCCAGCAAGGTGACCAGAGCGTCGTCATAGGACGCGATCGACTGCAGATAAGCGGCGTCGGCCGACTGGATGGCGCGGCGAAACTTGCCCCAAAAATCCAATTCCCAATCGATCGACGCCCCGAGCGAGGCGCGCCAGAAGCCGGAAACCTGGCTCTGCGGGGTCGCGGTCGGGTCGGCATGGCTCGGCCGGTCGTAGATCAGCGCGCTCGTCGCTTGCTGCGACTGCGGATAGAAGTCGCCGATAGCCACGCCCAGCTCGGCGCGCGCCTGCAGCACGCGAGTCCCGGCGGCGACCAAGGTCAGGTTCTGGTTGTAGGCGATGGCGATCAGCCGATCGAGCACCGGGTCGTGGAACACATTCCACCAGTTCCGGTACTCCTCGCGCTTGGTTTGGACCGAGGGGTCGTTTGCTTCGAGAAAGTTGGCGGCGGCCGGAGCCGGAGGCGAGCGGAAATCGGGGCCGACCATGCAGGCGCCGCAGACCAGCGGCAGCGCTGCCGCGGCGGCCCGGCCAAGCCGCGCAAATCCCGCGCTCGCGAGAGCGGCAAACCCGCCACCAGGTGCCGACGGGGCCACGATCACGCGCCCGATCCCGCCGCCTGAAAGCAGCAGCCGAACCCGGTTGCCCGGGCGGGCCGTGCCGGGTCCAGGGGACTGGCCCGGCGGCGCCTCGATCTCATCGCCCATTTCGGCTAAGGCGGCGTTTGGCAAGACAGCACGACCGATGTCTCTCGCTGCCGGCAATCCGACGAATTGCTGCCGTGTCCCCCTTCGTCTCGCCGATCGAGGTCGTCATCCCAAGGATGGCGAGCGGCCGCGCTCGATTTCAGCGGAACAGTGCCGATCGGGTCGAGCTGGGACGGGATTGCGGATTGTCCTCCGACGAAGACCGACAGTCTCCATCAGGCACGTCCAAAATGCGTCCCGACCAACGTCCAATGCCGCGGCCCCGAGGGAACGGCACGGCAACCTGGGGTCAGGCCCCGGGCGCGCCTGGCCCCTGGACCGTGATCACGATGCGGCGGTTCTTGGCCCGGTCGGTCGGCGTATCATTGGGAGCGACCGGGTGGGTGTCGCCAAAGCCCTTGGCCGAGATGATGTTCGGGTTGACGCCCTGCGACACCAGAAAGGTCACCACCGCGCCGGCCCGTCGCGACGACAAGGTCAGATTGTCGTTGATCCCGGCCTGCTGCAGCTGCGGTCCGATCGGCGTGTCGTCGGTGTACCCGTAGACCACGACTTTGGCATTCTGCAAGCCGCTCAGCTTGGGGACGATATTGCTGCTGAGCTCCTGTCGGCCGGCGGGGCTGAGCTGATAGCCGCCCGGCGGGAACAGCAGGTCGCCCGCCTCGACAAAGCTGGCCTCGCGCTGCAGCCCCGAGATTTGCGCTTGCAGTTGTTGGTTCTGCGCCTCCAGCTGCTGATTTTGCGCTTGCAATGCGTCATAGCTGCTCTGCGACACGCAGGCCGACAGCAGCAGCGCCGTAAGCGGCAAAGCGAGCGCCGTGCCTGCATGCTTTCTGATCGGAAATGAAGTGCTCGTCATAACTGCGGTTCTCCCCGAACGCCCAAAAACTGGAATTCACCGTTGCGCACTCGCACCGTCTCAAGCGCCGATCGAGCCGGCGGCCAAACGGCGAGGCTCCATCGACAGACGGTTGAGTAACCATATCTCAAATCCGCGCAGGCCGCAACCGCACATAATCTCGTATCTGGTGTTTCGGCGGTCTCCGGCGATGGCCGTCGGGTCGGTCCGATCCGCGGCGAATCTCGGGGATTCCAGCGCGACCGCTCGCGCTTTTATCCGTGGCCACAAAAAAGACAGTCGACGCCGCCGGTCGGGGCACCGGCCGGCGGCATCGAAAAGGTTGAAATACGGCATTCCCCCATGGCGGCGTCAGGCGCCGGGCGCGCCCGGTCCCTGCATCGTGACGACGATGCGGCGGTTCTGCGCCCGATTGGCCGGCGTATCGTTCGGCGCGATCGGATGGGTGTCGCCAAAGCCCTTGGCCGAGACCATGTTCGGGTTGACGCCGTGCGACACCAGATAGGTCACCACCGCGCCGGCTCGTCGCGTCGACAGCGCCAGATTGTCCGGAACCCCCTTTTTCCGCAGCTGGGCTCCGACCGGCATGTCGTCGGTATAGCCGTAAACCACGACCTTGGCGTTCTGCAGCGAGGCGAGCTTGGGGACGATCGTATTGCCGAGCTCCGCCTTGCCGGCGGTGCTGAGCTCGTATCCGCCCGACGGGAACAGCAGGTCGCCCGCCTCGACAAAGGTGGCTTGCTGCTGCAGCGCCGTGACTTGCCCCTGGAGCTGCTGGTTCTGTCCCTGGAGCTGCTGGTTCTGCGTCTGCAATGCGTCGTAGCTGCCCTGCGACACGCAGGCCGACAGCAGCAGCGCAGCGAGGGGTAACGCCGCCGCCGCGCCGAGGTGCTTTCTGAACGGGGAGGAGAGGCTCGTCATAATGGTCGTGCTCCAATGGCAGGAGATTGGGGGATCAGCCGGCGATCGAGCGGCCTGGGGCGTCTCGCCGGCGCCGGTCGTGACGGCGGCCGCGGCCCATCGGCTTGGGGTTGAACAAGCCTCCGGCAAACCCGCGGTCGCCCCGACGTTACGAGGAGTTTATTGCCGAGTAGTTAGCCGAACCGCGTTTGGCGCCACGCTCCGGTCTGCTCTCGCCAGTGCTGGACATTGGCCGCGTCGGCGGAGCTTAGTGGCGATGTCGGCGGCCGCGGCCTATCGACGACGCCGGCGGGCGATCAAGACGAGGGAGGAGAAAACGATGATCCAGGCGAGCGGGATCGACCACATCGTGCTGCATTGCAGCGACGTCGGGCGCGCTAAGGCGTTCTATACCGAAGTTCTGGGCATGACCGTCTACCGCGAAGATGACGGGCAAGTGTTTCTGCATGCGGGCGCGCAGGGGGTGGCGCTGTTCACAAAACGGGACGACGCGCCGTTGACTGCCGGCAACGACCTCAACCACCTCGCCTTGAACGTCGCCGGCGGCACCTACGAGACGTTGAAGGCGGAGCTGGAGGGCCACGGGGTCGCGGTCGGCGGCCGCCCCGGCGAAGACCACTGCATCTATTTTCGCGATCCCGACGGACACCGCCTGCAGCTGATGTTCCGCCGCTGACGCGCCGCAGCCCGATCAGCCGAGCCGGGCGCGCATCCCGCCGACGATTTCGAGCTGGCGCTCGTGATCGCCGGTGAAGCGCACGATCAGATCGGTGGCACCGGCCTGGGCGTAGCCGCGCAGCCACTCGGCCGCCGCCGCCGCGGGCCCGCCAAAGCAGGCCTGCCGCTGGCGCATCGCCGCTGCCGGCTGACCGTAGTAGCTTTCGAGAAAGGCGTCGATCCGCTGCTCGGCGCGGCCCGCGTCTTCGTCGATGGCGAGGGTCACGTAATTGGCCGCGGCAAATTCGCCGGGGTCGCGCCCGGCGTCACGCACGACCTGTTGCACCTCGGCCCATTGCCGGCTCCAGCGCGCGAGATCGGGCTCGTTGGCAAACCAGCCGTCGAAATGCCGGGCGGCGCGTTCGAGCGCCGGGCGCACCGAGCCGGCGAGCCAGATCGGCGGCCCGCCCGGGCGATGCGGGGTCGGGCCTAGCACCCCGCCCACGACCGGCCAGCGCCCGTCCCAATCGACCGGCTCCCCGGTCCACAACGCTCGGGCCAGCCGCAGCCCCTCCATCATGCGGCCGACCCGCCCCTCGAACGGCACCCCGGCCGCGGCGAATTCGGCGCGAATGTTGGCGACGTCGGTGGCGATGCCGGCGCCGAGCACCAGCCGTCCCTCGCTGATCCGGTCGAGGGTGGCGAGCTGATGCGCCAGCACCACGGGATTGCGCAACGCCGGCAGAAACACCGCGGTGCCGACCGACACTTTGCGGGTTCGTGCAGCCACGGCGGCGAGCAAGGTCAACGGATCGTGCCGCGGCCGGGCCAGCAGCGAATCTCCGACCCAAACCGAATCGTAGCCCAAAGCCTCCGCCTGCTCGGCGAGCGCCAGCAGCGGCCCGGTCTCGGGCCGCCCCTGCATGACCCCCTCGCGGGTCGGCAGCAAATATCCGATGCGCGGCGGCATTGGCCGTTTCTCCCCACCAAAGTCTAATAAGAGCCGAAGTGCTTTACCGCCCGCGCCCCCGCCCTTCCAGCTGCAAGATAATGCGTCCCGACTATCTCGATCTGCTCGAAGACCTCGATGCGCATCAAGCGTGATGCAACAACACGCCCAACATGGCGATGGTCGCCGCGGCATTGATGCCGGTCGCCCATATCACCACGTTGAGTTTGCCCTCGATCGTCGTAATGCGGCCGTTGATGACAGCCAGCTGATTGTCAATAGAGGCAAGCCTGTTCTCGTAATCAGCCAGCTCCTCGGCGGCGTCCCGCGCCTTGTCGTCGGGCGCGCCGGCACTGATCAGGGCGTCATAGGTCTTGGACAGCATGATCGCCATGATCTCGGCATCCCGCGACGAGAAAGAACGCCGTTGCGTTATTCGGCGCCGCCGCGGCGGTGCGAGAAGCCCTGCTCCTGGCTGGTGACGAATTCGAGCAAGGCGGCACGGCCCTCGTCGTTCTGGCGGCGGGCGCGCTGGATCGCGTCGCCGATCTGCGAGGGATCTTCGACCCGCTCGCTCCACCCGCCGAGATCGCGGGCGATGTTCGCGTAATTGCCGCCGAGGTCGCGCGCCCGATAGCGGTCATGCGACAACTGCATCGCATGGGTCTCGATCGCCATCGTCGAATTGTTCAGGACGATCGTCGTGATCGGGATGCCGCAGCGCGCCGCCGTCTCGAAATCGAGACCGGTCATGCCAAAGGCAGCGTCGCCCATGAAGTTGACGCAGAACTTGTCGGGGGCCGCGACCTTGGCGCCGATCACGAGGCCGAGCCCGGTGCCGAGCTGGTGCGACTTGCCCCAGCCGAGATAGCCGCGCGGCCGGGTCGCCCGGTAGAACGGGTTGAGCTGCTCGCGCGGGCTCCCCGAATCATGGGTGACGATGGCCTCGGCCGGGTCGACCACCCGCATGAACTCCGAGATCACCCGGTAGGGGTTGATCGGATGCTCGTTCGAATGCAGCTTGGCTTGCCAGCGGGCGAGCCATTCCTCGCGCTTGCCGGCGACTTCCGGCGCGACATCGGTCCCGCGCGTCCTTCCGGCCAGCCGATCCTTCACCGCCTCGATCAATTGGCCGAGTACGAGCTTGGCGTCGCCGAGAATTCCGAGATCGGCGGCAAACGCCTTGTGCAGGTCGCGGGTATCGTTGGTCGCGTGGATGTACTTCTTGCCGGGCGGGAACACCGGGGTGGCGATGCCGTGCCGGGTAAAGCTGCAGCCGACGCCCAGCACCAGGTCGGATTTGTGCAGGAAATGGCGGCCGTGGCCGGTAAAGGTGCCGCCCCCCGACCCGAGCGAGAGGGCGTGGTCCTCGGGAAAGGCGCTCTTGCCGTCGAACGTCGTCATTACCGGGGCCTGCAGCAGTTCGGCGAGCCGGCGCAGCTCCTCGGTCGCTTCGGCATAAAAGACGCCCTGGCCCGCCAGGATCACCGGGCAGGAGGCGTCGAGCAGCATCTTTGCCGCGTCGTCGATATCGCGCTCGTCGCCGGCCGACCGGGTGGCGCGGACCGGGCGATGCGCGCTCGGATCGACATCGACCTCGATGCCGGTGACATCGGCCGGCACCTCGACCATGACCGGGCCGGACCGCCCGTTTTTCACTTGGCTGAAGGCGCGCCGCATGATGTTGGCGATCTCGTGCGGCAGCTGCACCTCCTCGACCGATTTGGTGATCGCGGCGTAGCTGCGGCTCGATTTGAACATCGGGAACAATTGCGCCGTCTCGCGCGGGTGGCCGAGCGGCAGAAAGACGACCGGGGTCGAGTCGGAAAAGGCTGTCGCCACCCCGGCGAAGGCGTTTTCCGCACCGGGCCCGTACTGCATCGCGAAGACCCCGGGCGGCCGCCCGTTCGAAACCCGGGCGAAGCCGTCGGCCATGTGGACGCCGACCCGTTCCTGGCGGCAGATCACCGGGCGGATGCCGACCGCGGCCGCGGCCTCGATGATCGGCGTCGTCGGAAAGCAGAACAGGGTCGAGATGCCCTCCCGCTTCAGGATCTCGGCAATGACGTTCATCACCTGCATCGCTCGTTCCTCCCGGTGGATTGGATTGGGCTCAGTCTCTCCGCGGGCCGCTGTAACGCATCATCGCCGAGGAGCCGGCGCCGCCCGCGGCGACAACCGGCTCGTCGAGCGCGCCGTCATGCCGCATCTCAGTGCAGCACCGCACCCGCCCGGCAACCGGCCTGGTCGGCCTCGTGATCGCCACAGATCGCCTCGCACAGCGCAGCATCGGCAGGGTTCTCCATGACCCAAACGCCGCCGCGCGCCCGCTCCGGCGTCCGCCTCGGCCGCAGGGCTTCGGGGTGGGGAGCATGCCCGCGAGGATGACGAGCATCGTCACCGATTGTCAAGGCGGGGCCGTGCCTTGTGGCCCTCCGCGGCACCGTGCGTTCTGACTGGGATGACGAGCTCGTCGAAAGGCAGCGGGAGGCTCCCGCTACTGCTTTTACGACGACGGGTCTCCGCTTTTCGGTCCAGCGGCTATCAGCGGACGACAGCTGCCCGCGGCGCCGCCGAGATGCGCCACGTCGGGGGATCACGCTGCAGGCCGAGCCGCCCCTGATTGGTCGGAGTGAGAGGATTTGAACCTCCGGCCCCTGCCTCCCGAAGGCGGTCCCGGCGTTTTGCGGCGAATTGTAGCAACCTGCTGTTACCCCCAATTTGTTCGTGGAGTCAGATATTCCGATTGCTAGCCCCTGCTTTGGTTTGCTCGAATTTGCTCGGTGATGGTTGCTATATTGTTGCTCGCAACCAGGCGGGATAGGGCGGTGGCGGCGCGAAGATCGGTTTGAGAGAGGTGCGGGACTTTAGAACTGAATGAAATCGTCTGGGATTCGGGCAAGGGCGCGGTCGCCGGCTTCGCCGCGCGGCGCCAGAAGAGCGAGGCGGTAACCTACCTTGTCAAATACCGCATCGCGGGTGGGCGGCAGCGCTGGCAGGTGATCGGCCGCCACGGCCTCTGGGCACCGGAGAAGGCGCGCATCGAAGCGCGACGTATCCTCGGTCATGTTGCAGCGGGCGCTGATCCGGCAGCCGAGAAGATCGCAGCGCGTAAGGCTATGACCGTTATGACATTGTGCGACCTCTATCTTGCCGATGCGGAGGCTGGACGGCTCCTGACGCGGCGCCGGAGTGTCAAGAAGCCGAGCACGATCGCTACTGACCGCGGGCGGATCGAACGTCACATCAAGCCGCTCTTGGGTCGCCTCGCGGTAACCGCCATAGATCGAGAGGATATCGAACGGTTCATGCACGCGGTCGCCGAAGGTAGGACCGCCGCGCGTATCAAGACCGGCCGGTACGGGCTCGCGGGTGCAAGGCGGCAAAGGGACAGCAACCCGGACGATTGGCTTGCTCGGCGCGATCTTCGCCTACGCGCAACGCCATCGGGTGCGAAGCGATAATCCGGTGCACGGTGTCGTGCGCTACGCCGACGGCCGACGCGTGCGGCGCTTGTCCGACGAGGAATACGCCGCACTTGGCGACGCATTGCACAAGGGCGAGGACGTCGAAATGTGGCCGCCGGCAGTCGCCGCGGCAGGGTTCCTGGCGCTCACCGGCTGGCGCAGCGGCGAGGCGCTCGGCCTGCGGTGGTCCGAAATTGACCTCTTCCGATGCACGGCACGGCTGGTCGACACCAAGACCGGGCTCTCGGTCCGGCCGCTGTCGCATGCGGTGTGCGACGCGCTGCGCAGCCTGCCCCGCATTGCCGGCGACCAGGTGTTTCCGGCAACCCGAGGTGCCCCGGGGACGGTCCTGCATCTCAAGAAATTCTGGCCGCGGATTGCGAAGCTTGGCGGCTTGCCGGCCGAGGTGACGCCGCACGTGTTGCGCCATTCCTTCGCGTCGCTCGCCGCCGACCTCGGATATAGCGAGCCGACGATCGCCGCGCTGGTCGGGCACAAGGGGCAGACGATTACCTCCAGGTATGTGCATTCGGCCGATGCAGTGCTGCTTGCCGCCGCCGACGCTGTGGCAAATCGCACCGCAGAGTAGATGGGCGACGAAAGGCGCGCGTCCGACACAGTGCCGTTGCGCGTCGCGCGATAGGCGATCGGGGCTGATGGCTTCGCTCCCGATTTGGTTTGGACCGTATCGGCTTTGCGCTGCGGCGATCCCGTGACGCGTTATGTGAGGGGCACGATGGCAGATGCCGCTCCATCCTACGCGATCGATATCTCGGACAGCGCCCTGGCCGCGATCGTCGCTGTTTTGCCACCCGGCTCGCCGCCTGAGCGAGTGGCGCTGTTGCCAGCCATACTACGCGCCTGGGCGGAGCGAGACCTGTGCGAGCATCTGTCGCGTGAGGGCCGTGCTGCCGTTCGGCAACGAGAATCACGGCTCCAAGCCGTCGCCAAACGAGGGAAGGCTCTTCTGCATGCCGTCAAGGCGTTGCACGAACGCGGCTTTTCCGAGGTAGCACTCAGGCCGCAGATGCGACGCAAGAACGTGGAGCTTCCGGACGTCGATGTCGAGACTGCCGACCACCGACGCGACCAGGCTATCTCGTGGCTTCACGACCTCATCGAGGCCATCGAAGAGCCTCAGCCGGAACCGCCGCCTGACAAACGGACACGCAGCTATTTGATCGTGCTCGACCTCGCTGCAATTTTTGAACTTGTCACCTGCGAGAAGCCGACACGGCGGATCGATGCTTATGCCGATGCCGCCCACCCCTACGGGCCGTTCTGGAATTTCGTGAATGCTGTGTGCGCCACTTTGACAGACGTGCGGAGTCTCGACCGTGCGCTGAAAGATGTACGGTTCCATTCCGGAAGCGAATACTCGACCTTCGTCGCCAACCTGCAATTCCGGCACCCCGCTCTATGGCAAGAATTGACAGGACGAGCGCAATAGATATGCCATTAGATCGCGGCCAGGGCTGCGCATATATGGTCCCGGCGCTGTCGGCACTCTTTGCTATACCGCTTCTCGGCGAGTGGCCGAACCGAGCGGATTGGGCCGGCATCATCCTGATCTCCGCCGGCGTCTATCTGGCAAGCGACGGACCATTGCCGAGCCGACAGCCGCGAGTGAGCCATCCGTAGCTATTCAAAACGTAAGCCAGAGCATTATCCGACAACATCAAACCGTCGTTCCCGAGAAACCGGGAACCCAGGTCAAGCGACGCGGCGCCCCGCCCCTGGACCCCCGCTTTCGCGGGGGCGACGAAGGGATGGTTCGACTTGATCGGATAAGGCAACTAATTCGCCTATGACAGCTTTTTGTTGTGGGGTTCTGATGGATCTCGGTCAGGCGGCAAAGGCTGCGGCGTTTCAAGCCTTGCACCAGCGGCGAGGCGCTTTTGTGATCCCCAATCCTTGTGATGCAAGGGACCGCCCGCATGCTCGCGGCGCTCGGTTACGAGGCGCTCGCGACGACCAGCGCCGGTCTTGCTTTCGCCCTTGGCCGCCGCGACAGCGAGCGGGCAGTCACGCGGGACGAGACGCTCGCCAACGCCGCCGCCATCGTAGCGGCGACGGATCTTCCGGTATCGGCCGATCTCGAAAACGGGTTTGGAGATGCTCCCGAGACGGTCGCGGAGACAATCCGACTTTCTGCGGAAACCGGAATTGTCGGCGCTTCGATAGAGGACGCGAGCGGGGATCGCGGCTTGCCGATCTACGACTTCACCCTTGCCGTCGAGCGCATCGCCGCGGCGGCGGAGGCAGCGGGTTCATTGCCGTTCCGGTTTTGCCTTACAGCGCATGCCGAAAATTTCCAGTTCGGGCGCCTCGACATCGACGACACCATCCGGCAGCTGCAAGCCTTTGCCGAGGCCGGTGCGGATGTCCTCTACGTGCCGGCGCTCCCGAGCCTGGATGCGATCCGGCTCGTATGTGCCGCTGTTCCCAAGCCGGTCAATGTGGTGATGGGTTTGGTCGGGCCATGGTATTCGGTCGATGAGCTCGCGGACGCCGGGGTCAAGCGGATCAGCGTCGGCGCGGCCCTGATCCGGGCGGCGCTTGGCGGCTTACTGCGGGCCGCGCGGGAAATCAGGCAGCAGGGGACATTCAGCTTCGTCGACGACGCGCTCTCGTTTGCGGAAGCGAACGGCTACATGAAAACCGCCCAACCTCACGAGCCGCCCTAGTGCTGTGAGACCCTCACCCACCCAGCCCTACCGGGCGGGGTAGGGTGAGGGTTTACGTGGGCAGCATCCGTCTGATTTTAACCACTGCCCCGAACCCGGTCAGTGCAGGGTCAGGCCGGGCATGTAGGTGGGGGGGTCGAGTCCGACGCCGACCAGATGGCCGAACAGTTTCGCGAGGATGCGGCGGTCGGTGTCGGGGAGGGGCGGCTTCAGGATCGAGGCGATGTTGGTGCGCAGATGCTCGGGGTCGCCGGTGCCGAACAGCACCACGTCGGCGCCGGGCTCGTGGCGGACAAAGCGATAGGCCGCCTCGGTTACGGTCGCGGCGCCGCCGTCCTGTTCGTGGATCAGGAAACCGAGCGGGTTCGGCGCGTCGGCCAGCCAGCGCGGCAATTGCTTTTTGGCGGTCAGCTCCTGCAATGCGGTTTTCAGCCGCTCCGGCCGCGAGAAGATATTGCGCACCGCGAACATCAGGAGGGTGCCGACGCGGTTGGCGATCGTGCGCGGAAACACCGCCGACCGCGCGTTCTGGTGCATCATGTGGAACCCGAGCATGACCACGTCCCACAACCCGTCCTCGACGGCGCGTTGCAGCATCGCGTGCTCGGCGTCGCTGGAGCCGGTTTCGGTCACGCCGAGATGGCGGATCTTGCCTTTGGCCTGCTCCTTCAGCAGGGCCGGGGCGATCGTGTCGCATGCCCGGCCGTAGGCCTGGGGCGAAACCCCGTGCAGCTGGAAGATGTCGATGCAGTCGACGCCGAGCAATTTCAGCGAATTGTCGAGGCTGGCGACGGCGCGCTCGGCAGCGGACCGGCCGGCGGCGCTGCGCGGAATCCACGCCTTGGTGGCGATCACCACCCGGTCGCGCGGCATCGCCTTGAGCGCCCTGCCCAGAACTTCCTCGGTGCCGTAGACCGCCGCGGTGTCGAACAGATTGACCCCGAGGCCGAACGCCTGATGCACCAAGGCCACCGCCTCGGCCTCGCTCCGGCCGGTGCCGAGCCCGAGCCGGCTGAACCCGCCGCAGCCGAGCCCGGCGACGCTGACTTTGAGCCCGGTCCGGCCCAAGGTGACGTATTCCATCAGCCGCCCTCCGGCGAGGTTCCCCCGCCTGATTTCCTGACCCGATATTTAATGCAGGAACCCGATCGACAGCCAGGGGAAGGCGGCGACGATGATCAGCGCGACGACCAAGGCGCCGATATAGGGCCAGATCCGCCACAGCGCGTCGTCGGGCGAGATCCGGCCGATCGCGCAGGCGCCGTAGTATCCGACCCCGAAGGGCGGCGCGAACAGCCCGATCCCCATCGCCAGGATCACGACCATCGCGTAATGCACCTCGTGCACGCCCATCGCCTTCGCCACCGGGAACAACAGCGGCCCGAACAAGACGATCGCCGGCAGTCCCTCGAGCACGCTGCCGAGGATGATGAAGGCGAGGATCGTGATCGCGAGAAACCCGGCGGTGCCGCCGGGCACCCCGGCCATGACGTTGACCAGCCACTGCGAGAACCCGGATTGCGTCAGGGCCCAGGCCATCGCCGTCGCGGTGCCGATGATCATCATGACCGCACCCGTCAACGACAGGGTGTCGGCCAGGATCGGATAGATCCGGCGCCACTCGAAATGGCGGTAGACGAGCAGCCCCAGCAGCGCGGTGTAGACGACGCCGACGGTCGACACCTCGGTCGCCGTCGCGATGCCGCCGATGACCGCGGCGCGGATCACGAAAGGCAGGGTCAGGCCCGGCACCGCGATGACAAAGGCGCGCAGCACCTGCGGAACCGGAGGCCGGACGCCGCCGCCGGTATCGGCGCGGCGCGAGCGGAACCAGGCGACGACGACCAGCGCCAACGCCGCCACCGCGGCCGGCAACAGTCCGCCGGTGAACAATGCCGCGATCGAGATGTTGGTGACCGAGCCGATCGTGATCAGCACCAGGCTCGGCGGGATCGTCTCGGACATGGCGCTCGAGGTGGCGAGCAACGAGGCGAGCTCGCCCGGATGGGCGCCGCGGCGCCGCATCTCCGGGAACAGGATCGGCGCCACCGCCGCCATGTCGGCGGCCTTCGAGCCCGAGATCCCTGAGACCAGGTACATCGCGCCGAGCAGCACGTAGCTGAGGCCGCCTTTGACGTGCCCGATCAATGCCGCGAGGAAATTGACCATGACCCGCGCGATCCCGGTCATCTCCATCAAGAGGCCGAGAAAGACGAACATCGGCACCGCCAGCAGCAACAGGTTCGAGATGCCGTCGTCGATGCGGTTGATGACGATCGACAATGGCAGGCTGGTGGTCAGTGCCAGATAGGAGAAGGTGGCGATGCCGAAGGTGAAGGCGATCGGCACGCCGATCATCACGCAGACCGCGACCAGCACGACAAAAAACAACACGAGGCTGCCGTTGCCCATCGCGATCAGCAGCGGCTGCGCCAGCCACAGCGCGCCGGCGATCGCTCCGACCAGCCCGACCGCCAGGACCAAGCCGCGCGGGGTCGTCGTCTCCAAAAGGCGCAGCAAGGCCAGGATCGCCAACAGGGTCGGGCCGATGACCAGGGCAACGACGCGGTAACCGTCCGAGAGCGGCAGGGTGATCAGCTCGGTCGATTGCTGGACCTGCAGGTACTGCGCGGCCGGCACCAGGATCTCGAGGACGAAGACGATGACGACGAGGGCGCCGACGGTCTCCAGCCATCGGCTGCGTTCGGGGCTCAGCGAGTTGACGAAGGTGGTCAGCCGCATATGCCCGTCGCGGCGAAAGGCGACGACGGCCCCGAGCATGGCCAGCCACAGGAACAGGAAGTTGGCGAGCTCGTCGGTCCACATCAGCGGGCTGTTGAAGGCGTAGCGCGAGACGACGCCGGCAAAGAGGATGCAGGTTTCGGCCAGCACCAATGCCGCTCCGACCGCTTCGGCGAGAGTGCCGATCGCGAGGTCGATCCTGAGCGCGAGGCGCCGCGTGCCGGCCCAGGCCAGATCCTCGGCGCCCAGACCGTCGGCGGTGGTCAGGCCCTCGGCGACGGCGATCGCCTGCGGCAGCCGCGGCGCCTCGGTGCTCATGCCAGCGGGCCCACATACTGCTCGAGCAAGGCCCACGCCTTGTCGCCGGATTTCTTTTTCATGTCGGCGTAAAAGCCCGATTTGCGCAGCTCGTCCTGGAAGGGCTTGGTGTCGGGGCGGTTGAACACCATGCCCTTGGCTTCGAGCGCCTTGGTTTCGTTGCTGGTCATGACCTGCCAATCGGCGCGTTCCAGCAAGGCTTTCGCATTGAACTCCCGGTCGGCGATCTGCTGCAGATCGGGGGGCAGCCGCGTCCATGCGCCGTTGCCGAAGGAGACGTGGATCCCGGCCCAGACGTGGTTCGTCATGCTGCAATATTTCTGGACCTCGTAAAGCTTGGCGGTGTCGATCAGGACCAGCGGGTTTTCCTGGCCGTCGACCACTCCCGTTTGCAAGGCGCTGTAGACTTCGCCGAAATTGATCGGGGTCGGCGACGCGCCGAGGTGCTGGAACAGCGCGATCAGGTAGGGCGCCACCGGCAGCCGGATCTTGAACCCCTTCAGATCGGCCGGGGTTTGGATCGGCTTGGTCCGGGTAGTGATCTCGCGAAAGCCGTGATCGTAGCAGTTGTGAACCACCTGGAAGCCGATCCGATGGGCGAGGCCGCGCAGGTAATTGCCGAGATCGCCGTCCATCGCCTTCCAGATATTGTCGTAGTTCAGAAAGGCATAGCCGACGCCGAAGATGCCGCAGGCCGGATTTTTCGGCGCCAAGAGGTCGATCGGCAGGTAATACATTTCGAGCGCGCCGGCGATCGTCTGCGACAGCATCGCCGTGTCCTGGCCGAGCACGCTGTTGGTGTAGAGGGTGATGTCGAGGCGGCCATTGCTGGCATCCTTGATCGCCTTCATGGCCTCGCGGCCGCGGATGCACATCGGGTGCCCGTCGGGCAGCGCCGTGCCGCATTTATAGGTGAACTCCGCGGCATTCGCGGGCCGGTGCAGGATCGCCGGCGCGGCCAGGCCGGCGGCGGCGGCCGCGGCGCTCGAAAGCAGTGTTCGGCGCGACACGTTCATCGACATTTCCTCGGCTTTATTGTTCTCGTCTTCTCGGCCGACAACGGCACGACCGAGCCATTTGAGGCGGAGAGCCGGCCGCAGCCGGGTCGATGCTCACGCCAGCTCGCCGACATACTTCTGCAGCAATGCCCAGGCCTTGTCGCCCGACCTCTTCTTCATCTCCGGATAGAAATCGGTCTGGCGGAGCGCGTCCTGGAACGGCTTGGGGTCGGGCGAATTGAACACCATGCCCTTGCTCTTCAGATTGTCGATTTCCTTCGCGGTCATGACCTGCCAGTCGGCGCGTTCCGCGAGCGCTTTGGCGTTGAAATGCTTTTCCGACAACTGCTGCAGATCGGGCGGCAGCCGTTTCCACGCGATGTTGCTGAACGAGATGTGGAGCCCGGCCCAGGTGTGGTTGGTCAGGCTGCAATATTTCTGCACCTCGTAGAGCTTGGCCGTATCGATCAAGACCAGCGGGTTCTCCTGGCCGTCGACGACCCCGGTTTGCAATGCGCTGTACACCTCGGAAAAATTGATCGGAGTTGGCGACGCGCCGAGGTGCCGGAACAGCGAAATGTAATAGGGCGCCACCGGCAGGCGGATCTTGAAGCCCTTCAGATCGGCCGGCGACTGGATCGGCTTGGTCCGGGTGGTGATCTCGCGAAAGCCGTGGTCGTAGCAATTATGGACGACGTGAAAGCCGATCCCTTCGGCGATCCCGCGCAGATGATCGCCGAGCTCGCCGTCCATCGCCTTCCAGATGTTGTCGTAGCCGAGGAAGGCATAGCCGACGCCGCAGATGCCGCAGGCCGGGTTCTTGGCCGCCAGCAGGTCGAGCGGCAATACGTACATCTCGAGCGCGCCGGCGATCGTCTGCGAGATCATCGCGGTATCGCCGCCGAGCAGGCTGTTGGTGTAGAGCGTGATGTCGAGCCGGCCGCCGCTCTCCTCCTTGATCTCCTTCATCGCTTCGCGCGCGCGAATCGCCATCGGGTGGCCGTCGGGCAGCGAGCCGCCGCACTTGTAGTTGAACTCCGCCGCATTGGCGGGCCACCGCAGGATTGCGGGCAGGGCCGCCGCCGCAACGGCACCGGCGCCGGCGCGGGTCAGCAGCCTTCGGCGCGACAAGTTCATCGGCATCTCCTCCTCGGGATCGCGCCCACCGGCTCTGCGGCCGCGCAGGCCGGGCCAAGTTGCCGGGCTCGGCTCAGCCCGTCAAGCAGCGCTGGGCCGGTCATGGCGGGTTCGGTAGCCAAGAAGGGAAAATTGAGCAAAACTGTCTGGTGGTGGGCGTGACTGCCGATCCGCGGCGCCAGCTGATCCGGAGGGACCAAGCATGATCACGAAATTCACGACGGTTTATGCCGGCCATGTCGACCTTCCCGACCGGGGGCAGGACTCGACCCCGGCCAACGAGCGCCGCTATTCGAACCAGCATCTGGCCAGCGTGTTCGAAAAGACCGAGGCGATCGCGAAACAGATGGACGCGCTCGGCTACGACACCCTGTGGCTCGCCGAGCACCATTTTCAGCACGAAGGCTACGAGTGCATCCCCAACATCCTGATGCTGGCGGTGCACCTGGCGCACGTCACCAGGCGGCTGAAGGTCGGCTGCGGCTTCAACATCGTGCCGATGTGGCATCCGCTGCGCCTGGCCGAGGATTTCGCGACCGCCGACATCCTGACCGGCGGGCGGGTCGTGTTCGGGGTCGGCCGCGGCTACCACACCCGCGAGGTCGAGACTTTCGGCGGCCCGATGCTCGATGGCGAGGCCAACCGGGAGGTGTTCGAAGAGGGGGTCGAGATCATCTTCAAGGCGTTCAACGAAGAGTCGTTCTCGCACAAGGGGGCCTACTACACCCTGCCGCCGCGCGTCCCCTATCGCGGCTACGAATTGGAAAAGCTGACCCTGGTGCCGCGCCCGATCCACCTGCCGGTCGAGTGCTGGCAGCCGATCGTCAGCGCCAGCCCGCGCGGGCTCGATTTCATGGTCAGGCACGGCATCAAGGGTGCCGTCGGCGGCGGCGCGGCAACGATGCAGGGCGGCCCGATAATCGCCTACCAGGAGGCGGCCGCGCGCGCCGGCAAGCAGCTGGCTCTCGGCGAGAACTTGCAGCTCGGCCTGCATTTCCATCTCGCCCGTACCCGCGAGCAGGCGGTCCGCGAGATCAAGCCGATCTATGAAGAGCATGTGAAGATGTTCGCGCCCTTGGGCTTTGTGCCCGGGCTGACACCGGTCCAGGCCGACGCCGTCGCGCGCCGCGGCGGCTGGGACGCGGCCGGGGTGCCGACCGTCGAGCACTTCATGAAGCTCGGCTCGTGGTTCGCCGGCACCCCGGCCGAGCTGCTCGAGCTGCTCAAGGGCTTCGAGGAACGCTATCCGGGCATGCAGCACATCAGCCTGTCGAGCCCGATCGGCACCCCGCAGGCGACGATGCTCGAACAGTTCCAATGGGTCGCCGAGGAGGTCATGCCGGCGTTCCGGCCAAACCGGGGCTGAGCCCAGGCGGAACTAAAAGCCGCCTCGCCGGGATTGCTTCGTCGCTCCGCGCCTCGCAATGACGACCCCAGGCTGTCATTGCGAGCCCACGGGTCCGGCCGGAGCCGGCCCGAGAGCCCGCCCCTGGCCCGAACAGGGGACAGGCTCCGCGACGCAATCTCGCGGTTGAATTTCGGTCGGTCGCATCGGTCGGTTGACGGGCGCTTCGCGAATTTGCTAAGTTTTGACTTAGCAAATTTGCGAAGGTTCGCGATGAACCAGGTTTCCGACCATCTCGCCGGCAACGACAGCGCCGCAATCGCCGCCCAATGCGCGCGAAAGCTGCTGGAGCTGCGCGCGCGCACCGGCGAGACGCAAAAGCGTCTGGCGCAGCGCCTCGACATGACCGAGTCGATGATCTCACGCCTGGAGCGCGGCGATCATGTCCCGAGCCTCAAGACGTTGTGCCGCATCGCCGACGCCTTTGGCCGGCGTCTCGAGATCGTCTTTCACGAGCACGAGCACAGCCACGCCGACGGCACCCGCCATTCGCATCCCCACAGTCATGTCGACCCCGATCACCGGCATAGCCACGCCCCCGGGGACGGGGAAGACCAATGATCCCGGGACCGGAGCTGCTGCTGGTCGGTGCAGTCGCCGCGGTCGGGGCATTGCACACGATCGTTCCCGACCACTGGGTCCCGATCGCGCTGATCGCCCGCCAGCGCGGCTGGTCGAAGGCCGAGACGGCGCGGGCGGCATTGCAAGCCGGCACCGGGCATGTCCTTTCCACCTTGCTGATCGCACTCGCCGTCTGGGTCGCCGGCGTCGCCGTCGCCGCCCGGTTCGGTCATGTCGTCGACGCAGCCTCCGCCATCGCCCTGGTCGGCTTTGGCGGCTGGGTCGCGTTTTCCGCCTGGCGCGAGCTCGATCCGGCCCATGGGCCGGAGCACAGCCACAGCCATATGGCGCCGCATCTTCACGGCCACCGCCACGGGCATGGCGGCGACCCGCTCCACCACCACGACCACGATCATCCCGATGCGCACGACGCCCCGCTTCTGACCGAGGATGCGCCGGCCCCGGCCCAAGATCCGCTTTACGCGCCGCTCCGGGGTGAAACGGCACTGCTGACCCGCCATCGGCATGTCCACCGGCATGGCAGCGGCAGCGCCCATATGCATTGGCACGACCATGTCCCGAGCACCGCCCACCCGGTCCTCGCCGGGTTCGCGGCCGAGCCGCCCTTGCACACGCACCGCCACAGGACGACGGCGCGCACCGCAATGCTGCTGATCCTCGGCTCGTCGCCGATGGTCGAAGGCATCCCGGCATTCTTCGCGGCGGCAAAATACGGGGCCCGTCTGATCGTTCCGATGGCGGCAGTGTTCGCCCTGAGCACGATCGCGACCTATGTCGTGCTGTGCGTCCATGCGACAGCGGGGCTGCAGCGCCTGCGGCTCGGCCCGGTCGAACGCTACGGCGAGGTGATGAGCGGCGTCGTCATCGCGCTGGTCGGCGTAGTTTTCGGGCTGTGGCCCGCGCTGTGACGGAGGGATGCCCGGGAGCCGATCAATTTCACCTGTCGTCCCGGCGAAGGCCGGGACCCATTGATCCGCTTCCGAGAGGATTGGGAGTGGGTCCCGCCTTCGCCTGGCCTTCGCCGGGACGACAGTGTACCAGTCTAACGGACGGGCTGCGCCAGTGCTGAGCGCAGGGCGCCGGTCCAGTGCCCCGCCGCGGCCAAGAGAAAGCCGATATCGGTCTGGGTGGTCACAAAACGCACGCCTTTGCGGATCAGCTCGACCTGGCGCTCGACGTTGCGCATGCCGCCGAGCCCGGCGAATTTGCCGTGCGCTTTCGCGGCGGCGATAGCCCGGTCGATCGCGGAAAAGATCTCGGGGTCGTCGAACCGGCCGGGCTTGCCCAAGGCGGTCAGCAGGTCGTTGCTGCCGATATGGATCACGTCGACGCCGTCGACCGCGGCGATCTCCTCGATGTTGGCGAGACCCTCCCTGGTCTCGATCATGCAGACGACGAGGGTCGCGTCGTTCAGCATCCGCATGCCGTCCCCGACCGGCACCGCGCGGTAGTCGAAGACCGGGTAGCCGCCGCTGACCGAGCGCTTGCCCGTGGGCGCGAATTTGGCGGCCTCGACCCCGCGGCGCGCGTCGGCCGCATTGTTGACGTCGGGAAAGACGATGCCGGTGACGCCGTTGTCGAGCAGCAGCGAGGTGTCGGGGTCGCCGCAGCTGCGCACGCGCGCGAGCGGGGCGACGCCGCAGCCGAGCGCCGCCTGCGCGATATGGCCGATCGTCTCCAGCGAGAACAGCGAATGCTGCACATCGATGAAGATGAAATCATGGCCGGTGGTCTTGGCGATCCGGGCGATGTCGCCGGACCGCGCCAGCCGGACGTTGAGGCCGAGCGCCGCCTCGCCCGCCTTCATCCGCTCCTTGACCGGGTTCGTCGGCGCGACCGGGCTACCGGGTGCGAGCATTTCCATCCCCTTTCCTCGTGGCTACGATGCGGCAGTGCGAGCGGTTTCGTCAGGCAAGCGCTTCTGCTCTCGTCATCGCCGGGCTCGACCCGGCGATCCCCGGACCCGGGCCTGGACCCCCGGATCAAGTCCGGGGGTGCCGATGGGGGACGCGGCTCCGCCTGGACCGAACCTGCTCTAAAGGCCGGCGACGACGGAGGCAAGAGATGAGCGGACTGGGACTGCCGATGGCCGAGCGGCCGGAGGAAATCGGGCTCTCCGCCGAGCGGCTGCAGCGGATCGGCGCGATCTTGCGACATGACGTCGAGCGCCGGCTGATCCCCGGCGGGGTCATGCTGATCGCGCGCGGCGGGCGGCTCGGGTTCGCCGAGGCCTTTGGCTGGCGCGACCGCGAGGCGCAGGCGCCGATGGCCCTCGATGCGATCTTTCGCGTCGCCTCGATGACCAAGCCGGTGACCTCGGTCGCGGCGATGATGCTGGCCGAGGAGGGCAGCCTGCAGATTTCCGCCCCGGTTGCCGAATACCTGCCCGAATTCAAGGAGCGCACGATCGGCGTCGAGCGGGTGTGCGCCCGCCGGACCATGACGGTGCAGGATCTGATGCGCCACACCTCGGGGCTGACCTATGCCGGGTTCGGCGATTCGCCGGTGCAGATGATATGGCGCGACCTCGATCTGATGAGCGAG
Source organism: uncultured Alphaproteobacteria bacterium (assembly GCA_963703855.1). Lineage (GTDB taxonomy): Bacteria > Pseudomonadota > Alphaproteobacteria > ATCC43930 > CGMCC-115725 > AP-15. Next base: position 28,012 of record CAVPFW010000010.1, on the reverse strand, counting down.
GACCAGACCAACGCCGATCTGGTGTCGAAGCTCGCCCGGCTGCCGTTGATGTTCGAGCCGGGAACCACCTGGGAATACAGCATGTCGACCGATGTGCTCGGGCGGGTCGTCGAGATCGTCTCGGGGCAGAGCCTGGCGGAGTTCTTCGCCGCGCGGATCACCGGGCCGCTCGGCATGACCGATACCGCCTTCGAGGCGACCGGCGAGCGAGCCGCGCGCGTCGCCGAGCCGCAGGCCGACCTCACAACCGGCGCCCGGCCGCCGATGCGAAACGTCACCCGGCCGCATCGCTGGGCCTCGGGCGGCGGCGGGTTGGTCTCGACCGCAGCCGACTATCTCCGATTTTGCCAAATGCTGCTGAACGGCGGCGAGTTCGACGGCGCCCGGCTGTTGTCGCCGCAGACGATCCGGCACATGGCCTCGGACCATCTGCCGCCTGGGGTCGGCTATGGCGACACCTCGCGCGAGCGGTTCGGCGCCTTGGCTCCGGTGCCGGAGATGGGCTACGGCTTTGGCCTCGGCTTCGCGGTGCGCACCGCACCCGGCATGTCGCCGGTGCCGGGCTCGGTCGGCGAATATTTCTGGGGCGGGGTCACCGGCACCTATTTCTGGATCGACCCCGCCGAACAGCTGATCGCGGTGCTGATGCTCCAGGCCCCCGACCGCCGTCTACACTACCGCTACCTGTCGCGCCAGCTGGTCTACGCCGCGATCACCGGCCCGATCGAGAGGTAAGACCGATCGCGCGGCTCCGACCGGCTGGCGTTTGTGCTCGGGGGCTGCTAAACAGGGCGTGCTGATTGCACGCCCGCAGGAGAGGTCGCGCCCCCGGCCCGAATAGGGGATGCGGCGCCGAAGGAGCAACCGCCCCGGAAACTCTCAGGCAAAAGGACCGCGGGCGGAAGGGCGCTCTGGAAAGCAGCGGTCGGGGTTCGCAGCCCGGCCGCTCACCGAAGGAGTAAGCCCGCCCCTATCCTCCTCCGTTCGCGGTGGAAGGCGGCTAAGGGCGGGTGAATCTCTCAGGGTCCACGACAGAGGGGGCATCGCCGGGCGCTTTGCGTCCGCTCTGTCGGAGGTGCTGGGGTGCCCGCTGATAATGCCGCGCCGCCGCTGCGGCGCACGCCGCTCTACTCGCTGCATCAGTCGCTCGGCGCCCGGATGGTGCCGTTCGCCGGCTACGAGATGCCGGTTCAGTATCCCGCGGGCATCCTCGCCGAGCATCTGCACACCCGCGCCCAGGCCGGGCTGTTCGATGTCTCGCATATGGGCCAGCTGCGCCTCGTCGGGGCCGACCCGGCGGCGGCGCTCGAAGCGCTGGTCCCGGGCGACATCCGCGCGCTGATGCCGCGGCAGATGCGCTACTCGCTGCTGCTGAACGAGCAGGGCGGCATCCTCGACGATCTGATGGCGACCCGGCTCGGCGACGGGTTTTTTCTCGTCGTCAACGCCGCCCGCAAAGACGCCGATCTCGCCCATTTGCGCGACCGTCTCGGTGCCGGTGCGACGGTCGAGCCGCTCGACGACCGGGCCTTGCTGGCATTGCAGGGGCCGGCCGCCGCCGCCGTGCTGTCGCGCCTGGCCGACGGGATCGAACGGCTGCCGTTCATGACCGCGGCCGAAGTGGCGCTCGACGGGCATCCGTGCCTGGTCACCCGTTCGGGCTACACCGGCGAGGACGGGTTCGAGATTTCGCTGCCGGCGGCCGACGCGGCGACATTGGCCGAGAGGCTGCTCGCCGAGCCGGAGGTGATGCCGGTCGGCCTCGGGGCCCGCGACACCTTGCGGCTCGAAGCCGGGCTGTGCCTTTGGGGCCACGACATCGACGAGACGACGACCCCGGTCGAGGCCGCGCTCGCTTGGACCATCGGCAAGAGGCGGCGCGTCGAAGGCGGCTTTACCGGCGCCGCGATCGTGCTGCATCAGCTGGCGCAAGGGGCACCGCGCAAGCGGGTCGGCATCCGCCCCGACGGCCGCGCGCCGGCGCGCGAGGCGACGGCGATTGCCGATGCCGCCGGCAACCCGATCGGCCGGGTTACGAGCGGCGGCTTTGGCCCCTCGGTCGGCGGCCCGATCGCGATGGGCTATGTCGACTGGGCCCATGCCGCAGACGGCACCGCCCTATCCCTGCTGGTGCGCGGCTCCGCGCGGCCGGCCCATGTCGCCCCGCTGCCCTTTGTCCCGCACCGCTATTACCGCCCCCTCCCCAGCCCTCCCCCGCCGGTGGGAGAGGAACGGGTGGGGGTCGGCTGAGCCCGCAGAAGGACCATGCGATGACCACGCTTCGCTTTACCAAGGACCACGAATGGGTTCGGCTCGACGGCGATCTCGCCATCGTCGGCATCACCGACTATGCCCAGTCGCAGCTCGGCGATGTCGTCTATGTCGAATTGCCCGAAATCGGCCATCGGGTCGAGCAGGGCAAGGAGGCGGCGGTCGTCGAATTGGTCAAGGCGGCGAGCGAGGTCTTTGCCCCGGTGTCGGGCGAGGTCATCGAAGTGAACGACGCGCTGGCTGCCGACCCGGCCAAGGTCAATGCCGACCCCTTGGGCGAAGGCTGGTTTCTGAAGCTGCGCCTCGACGATCCCAAAGAACTCGAGGATCTGATGGACGAGGCGGCCTATCAACACTTTGTCGCCGGGCAGCACTAGATGCGGTACCTGCCGCTGACCCCGCGCGACCGCGGCGAGATGCTGGCGAGGATCGGGGTCCCGTCGATTGATGCGCTGTTTGCCGAGGTGCCGCCGGCGGCACGGCTCGACGGCCTGGTCGACCTGCCCCGCGCGATGGGCGAGATCGAGGTCGAGCGCCTGATCGCCGGCCTGGCGGCGCGCAATGTCGCCGCCGGGTCGGTGCCGTTCTTCGTCGGCGGCGGGGCCTATCGCCACCACGTCCCGGCCGCGGTCGACCATTTGATCCAGCGCGGCGAGTTTCTGACCTCCTACACCCCTTATCAGCCCGAGGTGGCGCAAGGGACCCTGCAATATTTGTTCGAATTCCAGACCCAGGTGGCGCTTTTGACCGGCATGGAGGTCGCCAACGCCTCGCTCTATGACGGCGCCACCGCCTGCGCCGAGGCGGTGATGATGGCCAACCGCGTCACCGGGCGCAAACGCGCGGTGCTGTCCGGCGGGCTCCACCCGCATTACCGCGAGGTGTGCGAGACCTACGCCCGCTTTGTCGGTTTCGAACTCGCCGCGCAGGGTCCCGCGCTGGGCCAAGACGAGGATCTCGCCGGGCTGATCGACGCCGGCACCTCGTGCGTCGTCGTGCAGAACCCCGATTTCTGGGGCGAATTGCGCGGCTGGTCGGCGCTGGCGCAGGCCTGTCACGATCGCGGCGCGCTGCTGATCGTAGTCGTGACCGAGATCGTGTCGTTGGGCGCGGTGCGTCCGCCCGGCGAGATGGGGGCCGACATCGTCGCCGCCGAAGGCCAGTCGCTCGGCAACGCGCTGAGTTTCGGCGGCCCCTATTTGGGCCTGCTCGCCAGCCGCGACAAATTCGTGCGCCAGATGCCGGGCCGTCTCGTCGGCCAGACGGTCGACGCCGACGGCAGGCGCGGCTGGGTGCTGACCTTGTCGACCCGCGAGCAGCACATCCGGCGCGAGCGGGCGACGAGCAATGTGTGCACCAATTCGGGGCTGTGCGCGCTCGCCTTCACGATCCATCTGGCGCTGCTCGGCGAGGCCGGGCTCGTGCGGCTCGCGCGGCTCAACCACGCCGCCGCCGTGGGTTTGGCCGAGCGGGTCGAGCAGGTGCGGGGGGTGCGCCTCGTCAACGGTACCTTCTTCAACGAATTCGCGCTGCGCCTGCCATGCCCGGCAGCACCGGTCGTCGAGACGCTCGCGAAAAGAGGAATTCTCGCTGGGATCCCGGTGAGCCGCCTGTACCCGGACCGCGCGGAACTCGTGGATATTTTGTTGGTGACGGCGACCGAGACGGTGACCGAAGAAGACATCGACCGGCTCGCGCTGGGGTTGATGGAGGTGCTGCCGTGAGCGACTGGAGCCGGGCGGCGAGCGCCCGTTCGCCCGAAGACGCGGCGTCGCCGGCCACGACCTTCAGCGGCAATCGCGGATTGCAGATCGAGGAAAAGCTGCTGTTCGAGCAGGATTTACCGGGGCATTGTGGCGTCGATCTGCCCGAGCCGGCGCCGTTTCGCTCCCGCCTCGGCGGGCTCGAACGGCACGGCCCGATCGGCCTGGCGGGGCTCAGCGAACCGCAGGTGGTGCGCCACTTTACCCGGCTGTCGCACAAGAACTATGCGATCGACAGCGGGCTCTACCCGCTTGGCTCGTGCACGATGAAGCACAACCCGCGGCTCAACGAGAAATTGGCGCGATTGCCGGGGTTGGCCGACATCCACCCATTGCAGCCGGTCTCGACTGTCTCCGGCGCGCTCGCGCTGATCGACACCCTGGCATATTGGCTCAAGACCCTGACCGGGATGCCGGCGATCGCGCTGTCGCCGGGTGCGGGGGCGCATGGCGAGCTGTGCGGCATGATGGCGATCCGTGCGGCACTCGAAGCCCGCGGCGACCCGCGCCGGCGGGTGCTGGTGCCCGAATTCGGCGCACGGCACCAACCCGGCGACCGCGGCGGCCTGCGGCTATATGGTCGATCCGATCCCGGCCAACGCGCGCGGGCGGGTCGACCGCGCCGCGCTCGAAGGCAAGCTCGGCGGCGATGTCGCGGCATTGATGCTGACCAACCCCAACACCTGCGGGCTGTTCGAGGACGAGATCGTCGAGATCGCCGCCGCGGTGCACCGGGCAGGCGCCTTCTTCTACTGCGACGGCGCCAATTTCAATGCCATCGTCGGGCGGGTGCGGCCGGCCGACCTCGGCATCGACTGCATGCATCTGAACCTGCACAAGACCTTCTCGACCCCGCATGGCGGCGGCGGCCCGGGCAGCGGCCCGGTGGCGTTGGCCGCGAGCGTCGCGCCCTACGCCCCGCTGCCGTGGCTGGTGCATGGCGAGCGCGGTCTGGACCTGGTCGAGCACCGGTGCGGCCCGGCCGAGCACGCGATCGGTCGGCTCAAGGGGTTTCACGGCCAGATGGGCATGTTCGTGCGCGCGCTCGCCTACATGATGAGCCACGGCGCCGACGGGCTGCGCCAGGTCGCCGAGGACGCGGTGCTCAACGCCAACTACCTGCGCGCGCTGCTGGAGGGCGAGCTCAGCCTGTCGTTCCCCGGCCCGTGCATGCACGAGGTCCTGTTCGACGACCGCTTCCTGAAGGATACCGGGGTCACCACCCTCGATTTCGCCAAGGCGCTGATCGACGAGGGCTATCACCCGATGACGATGTATTTCCCGCTGGTCGTGCACGGCGCCCTCTTGATCGAGCCGACCGAAACCGAGAGCAAGGCGTCGCTCGACGAATTCGCCGCGGTAGTAAAGGCGCTGGCCGCTGCCGCCCGCGCGGGCGACACCGCCCGCTTTCACGCCGCCCCGCGCCTCACGCCGCGTCGCCGCCTCGACGAAACCTTGGCCGCGCGCAAGCCCGTGCTGCGCTGGCGCCCCGACCCGTCGCGCCGCGAGGCGGCGGATTAACCCGTCACAGGAGAACTCCGCCTGTTTTTCTTTCCGTTCTTCTCGGTTACGTACACACTGGATCAATAGGTCGTCGAAGTTCGCCTTTCGATATTGGCGACGAGCATTATTCGGGTATCGGGGCGGACCGCAAAGATAATGCGCCACGACCCGCTCGATACTGGCCTTTGAGGGGAATGAGGTGCCAGGAAAGAGTATCACGCCTCATTTGCAGAAGCGCGCCGTCCATGCGTCTATGGTGTCGCATCGGGATCCGCGCAAGGGATCGCTCGGCGCGGCTACTCAGGAAGACGTCCCAAGTCACGCAATGCGTCTTCCAGACGCTGGCATTGTCCGCGCGCGAACTCCTCTTCGGCTTCCCGCAGAGCCGCGATCTCGCCCGGCAGCGGATCTTCGGCCGGCGGCAGGCGATCGACGGCGGCGAGATACCACCGTATCGCTTCGCGCACGAGCGCGGCACGGCTGCGCTTCTCACGGGAGCGGACGCGATCGAGCGCTGCGAGCTCGTCCGGCGGAAGGGTCGTGGTGATGGTGGTGTTCGCGTGGGCGGTCACGCGCGGTTCCTGCGCTCCGAATTGTCCGAGAGAATACAGCAAATCGGTCCGCGTCGAGGTCATCGCTGAGGCGCCGGGTCGGATCGGCCAGCGACCCATGCAGCCGATTGCATATGTCCCGATAGCCCTGCCCCGTCCTACATCCGAGGCTCCGAGACCATGACCAGCTCCCCGTTGCGGGTGCATTCCGGGAGGGCGAGGGCGAGAAAGGCGTCGGCGACGCTGTCGGGCGGCGGCAGCGGGCTCGGGTCCTCGCCGGGGAAGGCGCGGGCGCGCAGCCGGGTGCGCACGATGCCGGGATCGAGCAAATTGGCGCGCACGTGTGTCTTGGAAATCTCGGCGGCATAGACCCGGACCAGCGTTTCGAGGCCGGCCTTGCTGACCGCATAGGGTCCCCAATAGGCAAAAGCCCCGCGCGCGATGCCGCTCGTGACAAAGATTGCGCGCCCGGCATCGGCGGCGCGCAGCAGCGGGTCCATCGCCCGGATCAGGCGCCAGTTCACGGTCAGGTTGAGCTCCATGACCTCGGCCCAGACCGCCGGCGTGATATGGCCGAGCGGCGAGAATACGCCGAACTCGCCGGCATTGCCGACCAGGACGTCGAGCCGGCCGTAGCGGTCGAGGAGGGCTGCCGCCAACTCGTCGATCTTGATCAGGTCGCGCAGGTCGAGGGGCACCAGGGTGGCGCTGCCGCCCGCCGCACGAATGGCGTCGTCGACCTCTTCGAGGCCGCCCACCGTGCGCGCCGCCAGCACGACATGCGCGCCCTCGCCGGCGAAACGCCGCGCGACCGCGGCGCCGATGCCGCGCGAGGCCCCGGTGATCAGCGCGATCTTGCCCGCGAGCCGCCCGGTCGACGCGGTCCGCTCTTTGCTCAATCGATTGGACTTAGGCAGGCTCGGCGAGCAGCGACAACTGCACCGAGACTTTGCCGTTATCGGCGTCGACCAGCGGGATCGGGTAGTCGCCGGTAAAGCAGGCGTCGCAGAAGCGCGGCGCGAGCGGGTCGCGGCCGGGCTCGCCCATCGCCCGATAGAGGCCGTCGATCGACAAAAAGGCCAGGCTGTCGACGCCGATGTGCTCGGCCATCGCGGCCACATCGAAGCGGGCGGCGAGCAGCTGGTCGCGCTCCGGGGTGGCGATCCCGTAAAAGCACGGATAGCTCGTCGGCGGGCTCGAGATCCGCATATGGACCTCGCGCGCTCCGGCGCGCCGGACCATCTCGACGATCTTGACCGAGGTGGTGCCGCGGACGATCGAATTGTCGACCAGGATAACGCGCCTGCCCTGGAGATTGGCGCGGCTCGCATTGTGCTTCAGGCGTACGCCGAGATGGCGGATCTGCTCGGTCGGCTCGATGAAGGTCCGCCCGACGTAATGGTTGCGGATGATCCCCAATTCGAACGGCAATCCCGATTCCTGGGCATATCCCAACGCCGCAGGCACGCCCGAATCGGGGACCGGCACGACGATGTCGGCATCGACATGGCTTTCGCGGGCGAGCTCGCGGCCGATGCGCTTGCGCGCCTCATAGACGCTGGTGCCCTCGACGACGCTGTCGGGGCGAGCGAAATAGATGTGCTCGAAGACGCAGAACCGGCTGTCGCGGCGGCCGAACGGCATCAGGCTCTCGACCCCGCCGGCCCCGATGATGACGATCTCGCCGGCGGCGACGTCACGCACGAAATCGGCGCCGATGATGTCGAGCGCGCAGGTCTCCGACGCCAAAATCCAGGCGTCGGCGAGCCGGCCCAGCACCAGCGGCCTGACCCCCAAGGGGTCGCGCACGCCGATGATCTCGTCCTGCGACAGCGCGGCCAGGGAATAGGCGCCCTGGACCTGGCGCAGCGCGTCGGTCAGCCGGTCGACGACGGTCTCCTTGAGGCTGGTCGCGATCAGGTGAACGATGACCTCGGTGTCGCTGGTCGACTGGAACAGGCTGCCGCGATGAACCAGCCGGCGGCGCAGCTGGTAGGAGTTGGTCAGATTGCCGTTGTGGCAGATCGCCAGCCCGCCGAACTCGAAATCGGCGAACAGCGGCTGGACATTGCGCAGCGCCACCTCGCCGGTCGTGGCATAGCGCACATGGCCGATCGCCGCCCGCCCGCGCAGCCGCGCGATCACCTCCTTCGAGCTGAAATTGTCGCTGACCTGCCCCATGCCGCGATGGGCGCTGAACTGCTCGCCATCATAGGCGACGACGCCGGAGGCCTCCTGACCGCGATGCTGCAGCGCGTGCAGGCCGAGGGCGACCAGTGCCGCCGCCTCGGGGTGGCCATAGACCGCGAACACGCCGCACTCCTCGTGCAGATGGTCGCCATCCAGGGCATCGGCGTTCAGGGCATCGGCGTTCAGGGCATCGGCGTTCAGCGGGATCGGTTGAGCGCATCGGCGATCCTCCACTCGGTTCCCCCGAAATGGTTGTTTTGGCGCCCGAATGCGAGTGGGGCCGCATGCCGCAACCCCGCTAGCGCGCATTGTCGATCAGCCGGTCCAAGTCGCGCCGCTCGGCGGGCTTGTAGGTCGGCGCCGGCGGTTCCGCGGGCTTTGGCGGAATGGGCGCGGCGGGGCTGGAGAGCGCGCCCATGGCATCGCGCGCCGCTTTGGCTTGGTTCAGCGCGTGCTGGGCATCGTCAATCGCGGACGCGCTTTTCACCTGCAGCGATTCAGGCAAGACGCCGCGCAGCAGGTCCGCGCCCTGGGCGAGAAACGGCTCGCTCTTGGCGTCCCGGAGCCAAGCCGGGCGATCGGTCTGCGGCAGGCTGATGTCGATCACCAGGTAGGCGAGCGAAACCAGAACGGCGCCGCGCGCCACCCCGAAAATCAGCCCCAAGGTCCGGTCGATCGGCGACAGCGCGCTCGAATGGACAAAGCGCGCCACATAACCGGTGAGGATGGTCAGCCCGACCAACGAGATCAGGAACAGCCCGGCGCCGGCGACGAGCTCGGCGAGCAGCGGCGTCTCAATAAAGCCGGCAACGATGCCATAGGCGGCAGCGAACCCGTAAAGCGTGATCAGCGCGGCGCCGACCCAGGCGACGATCGACAACGCCTCGCGCACAAAACCGCGCGCGAACGCGAACACCGCCGAAAGCGCGATGACCGCGAGCACGGCGAGATCGACGGTGTTCACGGCACCACCCCGACCCGCCCCCCGACCCGGCTCCCGGCGTGCCCCTGGATCCGCCCGGGGCGCAGCGCTGCGCGCTTGGGCGAGAGGCGCGCGACGAGGTCGCTCAGATGAGCCATCGCCACCATCGCCGGCCCCGCCTGGTCGCCGGCCCCGCGCCGCTTGCCGCCGCGGCTCGGGACCCACGCTTCGGCAAAGCCGAGCTTGGCCGCCTCTTTCAACCGCGCTTCGGCATGGCCGACCGGGCGCACCTCGCCCGACAGCGCGATTTCGCCGAAGACGACGGTATCGCCGGGGACCGGGGTTTCGCTCAAGGCGGAGACCAGCGCCGCCGCCACCGCCAGATCCGCCGCCGGCTCGACGATGCGCAGCCCGCCGGCGATGTTGAGATAAATATCGTTGGCCCCGACCGAGAGCCCGCAGCGTGCATCGAGCACCGCGGTGATCATCGCGAGCCTGGTGCCGTCCCAACCGACGACCGCCCGCCGCGGCGTTCCGAGCAGGGCCGGAGCGACCAATGCCTGAACCTCGACCAGCACCGGGCGGGTCCCCTCGATGCCGGCGAACACCGCCGAGCCGCTGACCGGCCCGGACGCGGACAGATCGGATATGTCCCCGCCCTCGGCTGCGAACCCGTCCGACCCTGCCGCCTGACGCCCGCCGAGGAACAGCGCCGACGGGTTCGGAACTTCGACCAGCCCGCGGTCGCTCATCTCGAACACCCCGATCTCGTCGGTGGCGCCGAACCGGTTCTTGACCGCGCGCAGGATGCGGAACCGATGCCCGCGCTCGCCCTCGAAATAAAGGACGGTGTCGACCATGTGCTCGAGCACCCGCGGCCCGGCGATGACCCCCTCCTTGGTCACATGGCCGACGAGGACCAGCACGAACCCGCGCTGCTTGGCGACCCGGATCAATTCCTGCGCCGCGCCGCGCACCTGGCTGACCGTGCCGGGCGGGCTGTCGAGCGTGTCGAGATACATCGTCTGGATCGAATCGACGACCACCAGGCCGGGCGCGTCGGCGCGGTCGAGCGAGGCCAGAATGTCGCGCACATTGCTCGCCGCGGCCAATTGCACCGGGCTCGCGGCGACGCCGAGCCGCAGGGCCCGCAGCCGCACCTGGTCGATCGCCTCCTCGCCGGTGATGTAGGCGGCGCTCGCCGGCTTCCCCGCGGCCGAGGCAATCGCCGCGGCGGCCTGCAGCAGCAGGGTCGATTTGCCGATCCCGGGGTCGCCGCCGACCAGGACCGCCGAGCCCGCCACAAACCCGCCGCCGCATACCCGGTCGAACTCGGCGATGCCGGTCACTCGGCGCGGCGGCAACAGGCTCGGCCCGGTCAGCCCGACAAAGTCGAGGGTGCGGCCGCCCTGCCGATCGAGGCCTTTGGGGAGACCGGCGCGGGGCAATTCTTCGATCAGGCTGTTCCAGCCGCCGCAGCCCTCGCAGCGGCCGGTCCATTTGGCGTGAACCGCCCCGCATTGCTGACAGACGTATCTCGCCTGGGTCCGCGCCACCGGCTCAACCCTGGGGCGATCGGCCAGAGATCGGGCGTGCCGTCATGCGGCGCGAACCTCCATCTCGATCGGCCCCTCGGCGCGGCCGTTGATGAACTGGTCCACAAACGGATTGCCCGACCGGTCGATCTCGGCTGCCGGCCCGTGCCAGACGATCCGCCCCTTGTGCAGCATCGCGATGCGGTCGGCGATCTTGCGCGCGCTGACCATGTCGTGGGTGATCGAAACCGCGGTGGCGCCCAGCTCGCGCACGCATTTCAGGATCAGGTCGTTGATCACATCGGCCATGATCGGATCGAGGCCGGTGGTCGGCTCGTCGAAGAAGATGATTTCCGGATCGGCGGCGACCGCGCGCGCCAGCGCCACCCGCTTCTGCATGCCGCCCGACAGCTCGGCCGGCCGCAATTCGGCGACGTCGCGGCCGAGCCCGACCGCCGCCAGCTTGGCCAACGCGATCTCCCGAGCCGCCTGCCGTTCCATGCTGCGTCCCTGGATCAGCCCGAACGCGACATTCTCCCACACGCGCAGCGAATCGAACAGCGCGCTCCCCTGAAACAGCACGCCGAATTTCTGCAGCAGGCGCTCGCGGGGGGTGCCCCGCAGGCGCACCGTCTCGGCGTCGTCGATGCGGATCGATCCCGCGTCGGGGCGCAGCAGGCCGAGAATGCATTTGATCAGGACGGATTTGCCGGTGCCCGAGCCGCCGATCACGACGAGGCTCTCGCCGCCGGCGAAATCGATGTCGATGCCGTCGAGCACGAGATTGCGGCCGAACGACTTTCGCAGCCCGCGCACCGCAATCTTCGGCGCCGCGGCGGCGGTCATCGCAACCGGCTCTTCATCGCGAGAACAATGCCTGGGTGATCCCGTAATCGAAGACCAGGATCAGGATCGAGGCCGAAACGACGGCTGCGGTCGTCGCCTGCCCTACCCCTTGTGCTCCTCCCCGCGAATAATAGCCGTGATAGCAGCCCATCAACGCCACGAGAAACCCGAACACGGCGGCCTTGATCAGGCCGGAGACGACGTCGCTGGTCTCGAGATATTGCTGGGTGCGGGCGAGATAGGCCTGCGGATTAAAGCCGAACTTGTAGACCCCGACGAGATATCCGCCGAAAACACCGACGATGTCGGCGACGACGACCAACAGCGGCAAGGTCACCAGGCCGGCGATCAGGCGCGGCAATACGAGGTAGCGCAATGGGTTGACCGACAAGGTCGTCAGCGCGTCGATCTGCTCGGTGACGCGCATGGTGCCGATCTCGGCCGCCATCGCAGCACCCACCCGGCCGGCGACCATCAGCCCGGCGATCACCGGCCCGAGCTCGCGGGTGACCGACAGGACGACGACCGTCGCCACCGCGCTCTCGGCGGCGAATTGGCTGAACCCGGTGTAGGATTGAAGCGCCAGCACCATGCCGGTGAAGATCGCGGTCAGCCCGACCACCGGCAGCGAGAAATAGCCGATATCGACCATCTGGCGCAGGATCGCGCGCAGGTAAAAAGGCGGCGAAAACGCGGTCGCCAGCGCCGTCCCGGCAAACACTACGAGCCGCCCGGCCGCCGCCAGAAAGGCGAGGAAAGCCGCGCCGATCGCGGCGAGAAAATTGGTCATCCCAGGATGACGACTGGTTCGGTCGACGCAGCGGGGGCGCCGCGGTAGACCCGATGGTAGCGCCGGCCGAGCGCGGTCAGGATCTCGTAGCCGATCGTGCCGGCATCGGCAGCCGCCGCATCGACGCCGTACTCCTCGCCGAGCAGCTCGATGAAGCCTCCCGGCCGGAGCTGCGCCGGGTCGACCGCGGAGACATCGAAGACAGCGAGATCCATCGAAACCCGGCCGAGCAATGGAACGCGAACTCCGCCGATGCGGCCCGACCCGCGATGGCTCAGCGAACGCAGCCATCCATCCGCATAGCCGACCGCGACGGTGGCCAAGCGCCCGGTCGCCGGCATCACGTGTGCCGCACCGTAGCCAACCGGCTGACCCGCGTCAACCTCGCGGATTTGCAGGATTCTCGCGTCGAGCCGGACGATCGCGCGCATCGGGTTGGGCATGCCCGGCCGCGGGTTGACGCCGTAGAGCGCCGCACCCGGACGGACGAAATCGAAATGAAACTCGCGGCCGAGGAAGATCCCCGACGATGCCGCGAGACTCGGCGGGCATGTCGCCCAAGCGGGATCGCGCCGCAACGAAACGCGCGCGTTGCTGCCGGTTCAGCGGATGCTCCGGCTCGTCGGCACAGGCGAGGTGGCTGATCACGGCGCGCCAGCTGATGGCGCCGGGACAGCTCAGATCGTCCGCCAGCCGTTCGAGCTCGGGCGCGGTCAAGCCGAGCCGGGCCATTCCGGTGTCGACATGAAGCATCGCCGGCAACGAGCCGTGCCTTGCCGCGAAATGCTCCCATTGGGCGATCTGGCCCGGGTGGTTGAGGACCGGGACGAGCCCGTTGGCGGCGAACTCCGCCGCCGAGCCCGGCGCCGGGCCGTTGAACACCGCGATCTCGACCGGGCCGGGCAGCGCCGCGCGCAAGGCCAGCCCCTCGTCGAGGGTCGCGACGAAGAAACGCCGGCAGCCGGCGGCGGCGAGCGCCCTCGCCACCGGTGCGGCGCCGAGCCCGTAGGCGTCGGCCTTGACCACCGCCGCGCACTCTGCGGGGGCGACGAGCCGCGACAAAAAACGCCAATTTGCGACGATGCCGGCGAGGTCGATTTCGAGGACGCCGCCGGCGTGCTCGGCCCGATCGACGGCCATTTGCCCGACCCTCTCACCGCCCATCGGAAGAGGGCACGGATTGCCCGATGCGCGCCGCGTCATGTCGTTGCCGCGCGAGATCGGTTGATGTCTGCCGCATTCCGCCGGTACAGAATCATGATTCGCCCCTCTCTGCCAGTTCCTTTACGGGCTCCGAGGGAGCAGGCTCTTCATCAGGCCGACAACAGGAGAAGGCGATGGTTCGCTCCGGCATCGGCGACCGGCCGAAGCGGCGAGAGGATCTGCGCTTCCTCACCGGCCGCGGGGCCTATCTCGACGATCTGGCCTTCGACGGTCTGACCCATGCGGTCGTGCTGCGCTCGCCGCACGCGCACGCGCGGATCGTCGGCATCGACAAGGAGGCGGCGCGGGCGCTGCCGGGGGTGCTCGCGGTGCTGACCGCCGCGGATGCGCGCGCCGACGGGCTGCAAGCGTTGCGGCCGACCGCCGAAGCCAATGCCCAGACCGGCGAGACATTCGCCTTTGCGCCGCAGCCATTATTGGCCGCGGACAAGGTCCGCTACGCCGGCGAGCCGGTGGCGCTGATCGTCGCCCTGACCCGTGCCCGAGCACTCGATGCCGCCGAAGCGGTGATGGTCGACTATGCCCCATTGCCGGCGGTGACCACCGTTGCCGCTGCCCGCGCGCCGGCGGCACCGCAGATTTCGGCCGAGGTGCCGGGCAACCTGTGCTTCGACTGGCGCACCGGCGACACGGCGGCGGTCGAGGCGGCCTTTGCCGCGGCGGCGCATGTCGTCGAGCTCAGCCTCGACAACCACCGCATCGTCACCAACCCGATCGAGCCGCGCGGCGTGGTCGGTCTGTGGGATGCGGGTCAGGGCCGCTACACCGCCCATGTTTCCAGTCAGAGCATCCACATCACCCGCGACAACACCGCCCGCGCGCTGGGCGTCTCGCCGGCGGCGGTGCGGTTTGTCGCCCCCGATGTCGGCGGCGGTTTCGGCGCCAAGAATTTCATCTATCCGGAGCACGTGCTGATCCTGTGGGCGGCGAGGCGGGTCGGGCGTCCAGTCAAATGGATCGCCAGCCGCAGCGAGGTGTTCCTCGCCGACCACCAGGCGCGCGACCACTATGCCGAGGCGGCTCTGGCGCTCGCCGCAGATGGCCGCTTTCTGGCCCTGCGCGTCGCCAGCATGGCCAATGTCGGGGCCTATCTGGTCAGCGCCGGCGGGGTACAGACCTTCCAGTATGCGCATCTGCCGGGCACGGTGTACCGCATCCCGGCGGTGGTGCTCGAGGTCACCGGCCTGCTCACCAACACCGCGCCGATCGGCGTGACCCGCGGCCCCGGCTTTGCCGAGGCGGTCAACATCATCGAGCGGCTGATCGACCGGGCGGCCCGGCAATGCGGCTTTGACCGCGCCGAGCTGCGGCGTAAGAACATGGTCCCGGCCGCGGCGATGCCGATGACCAACGCCTTCGGCAACCAGGTCGACAGCGGCGCTTTCCCGGAAACCTTTGATCGCGCGCTCGCCCGGGCCGACATCGCCGGCTTTGCCGCGCGGCGGGCGCAGAGCGCGGCGCGGGGGCTGCTGCGCGGTCTCGGCTTTGCCTATCACATCAAGGCGACCGGCGGCTCGCCGCACGAGAATGTCGACATCCGCTTCGAGCCGGACGGCACCGTGTCCCTGATCACCGGCACCCAGACCATCGGACAGGGCCACGAGACGACCTTTCCGCAGATCCTGGCCGACCGCCTGGGAGTTGCCGAACGAGCGCATCCGGCTGGTTCAGGGCGACACCGACCTGATCCCGATCGGCGGCGGGCACGGCAGCTCGCGCGCAACCTATATGGGCGGCACCGCGATCTGGCGTGCTTCGGACGAGATCATCGCCAAGGGCACCCGCATCGCCGCCGAGGCGCTGGAAGCGGCCGAGGCCGACATCCGCTTCGCCGACGGCAGCTTCGCCGTGGCCGGGACCGATCGCATGGTGGCACTGCTCGATGTCGCCGCGATCGCCCGCGGCAAGGGCGCGCCGCTCGACACCTATCATTGCTGGACGCGGGAATGGATGACGTTCCCCAACGGGACCCACATCGTCGAGGTCGAGATCGACCGCGACACCGGCCGGGTGACCATCGCGCGCTATACCGCGGTCGACGATTACGGGGTTCTGGTCAACCCGATGGTCGCCGCCGGCCAGGCCCATGGCGCGACTGCGCAAGGCATCGGTCAGGCGTTGCTCGAGCACGCGGTCTACGACCCCCAATCCGGTCAGCTCGTCGCCGGCTCGCTGATGGACTACGCGCTGCCCCGCGCCGACGACCTCCCAGGCTTTGATCTCGCCTTCAACCCGACGCGCTGCACGACCAACCCGCTGGGCGTCAAGGGCTGCGGCGAAGCGGGCGCTGTCGCCGCCTTCCCGGCCGTCGCCAACGCCATCCTCGACGCGCTCGCCCCATTCGGCGTCATCGACCTCGCCGGCCCGGCGAACCCTGCGGCGATCTGGCGGGCGATCAAAGGCTGAGCCCAGGCCACGGCCGCGGATACGGTGCTGCGCGCGGACGAGGCTCGCACGTAGCCGCGCCCCCGGTGTACCCTGACGCCGACGAAGCAACCGGAGGCGAACAATGCAGCTCGGCACTTTGCTGCCGCTGGGCGATATCGGCGGCGATCCGGCGACGGTGCGCGAATACGCGCAGGGCGCCGAGGCGATCGGCTACGATTTTCTCGAAGCGCCCGACCATGTGCTGGGCGTCAACGCCGCGAGCCGGCCGGGCTGGGACCGCAACAGCTCCGAAGACCTGTTCCATGACCCGTTCGTGCTGTTCGGCTTTTTGGCCGGCTGCACCGGCAGGCTCGGCTTTTCGACCGGCGTCCTGATCCTGCCGCAGCGCCAGACCGTGCTGGTCGCCAAGCAGGCGGCCTGTCTCGACGTGTTGTGCGGCGGCAGGTTCCGCCTCGGCATCGGGGTCGGCTGGAACGAGACCGAGTTCACCGGGCTCAACGAGAACTTCCGCAACCGCGGCCGCCGCTCCGAGGAGCAGGTCCAGGTCATGCAGCAGCTGTGGGCCGAGCCGCACGTCAGCTTCAAGGGGCGCTGGCATACGATCGAGGATGCCGGCATCAACCCGCGGCCCGCATCGGGCAGGGTGCCGGTGTGGTTCGGCGGGCATCACGACCGCACCTTGGAGCGCATCGCCCGATGGGGCGACGGGTGGATGCCCAACGCCTATCCGCCCGATCAGACCGCGACCGAAGTGTTCGACCGGCTGCGCCATCTGACCGAGGGCGCCGGCCGCGATCCGGCCAAGGTCGGGATCGAGGTCTGGGTCTCGATGGGCAGCGGAAGCGAAGCCGATTGGGCGCGAGACACCCGGTTCTGGAAAGCCGCCGGCGCCTCGCACCTGACCCTGACGACGACCTTCGAGCGCCGCCACCACAAGCGGATCCCGGGCCGCTCGATGGCCGACCACCTCGCCGCGCTGCGCCGCTACCGCACCGCGATCGCCGATCTGCTTTAGCGGCGGCGGCTTGGCTGCGCCCCGCTAGCCGACCCTGCCGAATGCGTCGGTGCGCGAGGCTAAGCGCCGCCGGGCGCTTCGCGGCTTTTCGATCAGGGCGAGGCTCTCCATCGCGAGGCCGTAGCCGAGGAGGTCGTGCATCTGGCGGCGCAGATATTCGGTAAAGAGGAGGCGCGTGTAGCGCAGCAGCAGGGTCGGCTTTTTGGTCAGCCCCTCGGCCAGTTCGCGGGCGCGCGCGATCAGCTTTTCCGGCGGCAACACCTCGGCGACGAGCCCCAGCCGCAACGCCTCGGCGGCGTCCAAGGTCTGACCGGTCATCAGGAAATAGCGGCCGCGGTTGATCCCCAGCAGCAGCGGATAGACGATGTGCATGCCGTCGCCCGGCACCACGTCAGACATGAAATGCGCCGAATCCTGGAATTGCGCGGTGTCGGCGGCGAGCACGATGTCGCATAACAGCGGGATCTCGGAATGGCGCCAGGCCGGGCCGTTGATCGCGCTGATCACCGGCACCTCGATGGCGAGCAGGTTCATCAAGAGATGCCGGCCCTCCCAATGAATGCGGTCGATACGCTCGATCGAGGGCCGCGACGGGAAGGACGAGGTGCCCGGGGTGGCCCGCGGGCCGGAGAATTCAGCGCCGGTCCCGGTCAGGATCACGACCCGGTTCTCGCGGTCGGCCCCGATGTCGTGGAACAGCTCGGGCAATTCGCCATGCGGCAGAAAGCCCCAGCGCAAGGACTGGCCTTCGGTATGAAGAGTGACTTCGAGGATGCCGTCCCTGCGCTCCAGCCGCGCGCTCTGGTACTTGCCGGAATAATCCGCCAACGCGCCCATCGCCACCTCCCGACAGAAATGAGGCGCGCAGGCTAGCGCATCGCGGCGTCCGAGCGCGAGAGCCGCATCGGAAGACTTCGGGAAATCCGTTTTTGCATGCGGTGGCCGAAGCACGCCGGCAGTGTAGAGTGCCCGCATCCTGCGCGCCGGCGAGCGCCCATGCCGTCCGGTTCCATCCGGGGCGGCGCTAACGCGTCGGGCTCCATTTCGGGTGCGGTCCGACAAGGACCGCTTATCCGGCTCCAAGCGATGTCGAGCCGCCGGCCGCGGGTGCCACAGCCCGGGCATCAGGGAGACGGTGATGAGTGCGCTGAGATTGGCCGCCCTATCGAGCATGCTCGGCCTGTCGGCGTTTTCGGCTGGCGCGGCGTCGGTGAGCCCCGGCGAGGCGGCGCGCCACGAAGGCGAAACCGCCACGGTCTGCGGCGTCGTCGCCGCCGCCAAATTCCTGGCCGACGCACCCTCGCAGCCGACGCTCCTCAATCTGGACAAGCCCTATCCGGACCAGGTCTTCACCGTCGTGATCTTTGGCGACGACCGGGCAAAGTTCGGCACGCCGGAGACGACGCTCCAGGGAAAGCGCATTTGCGTGACCGGCGTCATCAAGCTCTACCGCGAGCAGGCGGAGATCATCTTGAAAGACCCGAGCAAGCTGACCCGATAACCGGATCGCCGCCGCCGGCGCGCGATTGTTTGTCCCGTTCGCATCAGGAGACGGCTGTGGCAGCGGTCATCGAAGGGAAAGAAGAAGCAGGCGCCGCCCGGTGCATCGAATTCAAAGTCCACCGGAGCCGGGGCGATCCCGATCGTATTGTCGGAAGCTGGCGCTTTGCCCCCAACGAGCCGATCGTGATCGGCCACAGCAAGCCCGGCGCCTCGGCAGCGACAGAGTTTCGGCACGTCGTCGACCGCGCCGATCAGCACGGCATACCGTTCGTATGGGTCAACGATCCCGACGAATTGTTGCCGCCTTTTGTCCGCCGCTGAGAAGGCCGTGTTCTGCGCCCTCCGCCGCTCGCACGCGCGGCGCCGATCGTGGGCGGGCTCGATGTCCCGACGGTCGATCGCCGCCCGGGGCCACCCGGCTGCGATCGCGCGCGCTTCCGGGCGCCGTTCGAGCGGCAATTCGCGGTTTGTCCCCCGGCCGGGTTGTGCTAAGCCGCTACGGCCGTTCATCGGGGAGAGGTGCCGGAGCGGTCGAACGGGGCGGTCTCGAAAACCGCGTGAGGGCGTCCCAGCGCGTCCGCCGTGTCCAAAAGGGTCCCGTTTGCTGCGCTCTCCGCCTACCGACTAGTCCGATAGTTCCGACTGGTCCGGCGGGGTCCGGTGCCAATTCGGGTGCCATCGAACTGAAAGTCTTAACCATCGTCGGGTACGGTCGAGCCTCCGAAATGGGAAGGTTTCCGCGATGAGGGAGACAATCGCGTTTTTAGCCGCGGCGCTGTCCGGCTGCGCAATGAGCACTGGCGTTCTTCCCGCCGGCCCCGATACCTACGCCGTGTCCGAACGTTTTTCCCCGGTGCGTGGCGGCTCCACGACTGCGGAGCAAACTGCACTCACCGAAGCAAACGCCTTTTGCGCCCAACAAGGGAGGGTGTTCCTTCCTGTCGATATGCTGACGCCGCAGAGCGCAAACCCCTATGGCCCGACAAACTATTCTGTGACCTTCCGGTGCCTTCTATCGGGTGACCCGGGATTAGCTCGAGGCAGCAACAGGGGACCTGATACGATCATCGAACAGCGCAACCGTTGAACCCCCACGCGAGCGGCGACTGGAAGCGCTCGGATGCCCCTCGGAAACCATCAAGGCCATCCTCAACCATGCGAGCGGTGCCCGGATTACCCGGCTCTGCGCCCACTCTGACCCGCTGCCGCGGATGCGGGAATGGCTGTGTCGCCTCTATGAGGCGAGACTGGCCGTGTAACGGCCACTCCTCGGGAAGCTCGCCGAGCATACAGGGGTATCGTGAGCGTCAAAAGAAATAGGCCGGCCGTAAGGGAGGCGAACGCGGAAGGCTCATCGATCGTTGCCACGACGATATCGTTGAATAACACCGAATTTTCATCGTCGTCTTCAAAAACAGGGAAACTAGGTTGAAAATCGAGGATGCTGATTGGGCCAACTACTCCAAAAAAACCAGTTGGAAAAGGAAGTAATTGTCCGTTGATAAATATTGGGTCTGTTATAATGCCTGCTGTAGTGCCTGAGAAACCATAAATTGGAGTGGGAAAGGCTAGTGATACATTCCGAGATAACGTAAGCGGAAAGCCAGCATCTATTGCGGTGTTTGAAAACGTTGCCTTGAACGATGTAAAGCCGTCCGAAGTGATCGTCGTATGTGGATTTGTGACAATGCAACAGGTGCCATCTGGTTTCAATTGCACCGTGATTAGATTATCGGTGCGCGTCACATCATAAGGATACGGTCCAACGTTGAACCCCGAAACAGCCGCAAGCCATGCGGCTTCATTGGTAAAAAAAGCGAGCGGACCCGCGCTCGCCGCGCCGCTGATGAGCGAGCCGATGATGACCACAAACGCCGGACCCAATTTTCTGAGCATTCCACCCTCCCTTCACGAAGTTTTAATATCACCATTATGGCTCACCGAGCTATCGTCATGCTCCCAGATTGGTGCGCGCAAAAGGTGCCACGCCCTTCCCGAACTCGCCCGCAGCTACGATGTGGGCCAAAGCACGATTTCACCGGTGCAGCCGTTAACCGAGGGCAGAGATGCCTCACAATCCACAGGTAAAAATGAGCCGCGCTCCGCTCGCGCTCGCGATCCTGTCTCCCCTATTCGCAAGCATCGCTTCGGCTTAAGAAAAGTCCCTCCCAGCCCCGGAACTCAACACAATCCTTATGCAGTCTACCTTTCGCATTCACGGTCCCTCGCGGGGCGATAACACTAAAACTTCATTTGGCATGTGTTGCTGGTGAAACCGCATCAATCCAAGCAAATCATATTACGTGATGATTACCGCCGCTCATGTCTTGGAAAAGATCGAAGGAGATGCTGCCACACTAACGCTCCGGCAGAAACCCGATGACGAGAGTGCCTCCAACCTTGTGGAATGTGAAGCTGCGCGATCACAGGGTGATTATTACGTAAAACCGGAGGACGCTGATGTTGCTGCGTTATATGTGGATATGCCAGACGACCTCAACGTTCCAATACTTCCCATCAGCCTATTAGGGACTGATGACGTGTTAAGGCGATTTAAAAATGCATCCCGGTGATGAACTATTTTGTCTCTGGATTTCCGCTTTTTGTATCGTCGGAGTTCGGTTTTCCCGATATTAGAGAAGCAAATTTGGGTTGGCGGTCCTATCCGATCATTGCCACAAATATGTATAAAAAAATACTGTATGACTTTAATGTATTTGAAGGTAATAGTGGCGGACCCGTGTATTTTGTCGAACATGATGATAGAGTATATGGTAATAGTCTTCATCTCGAGAGGAGAGACTGAGCAATTGGTCCGTGGGTATTGATTACATGCAAGAGGGGTCCAGGCAATACAATAATCAACTGCTTAACTTAGCAGTGGTTGTGCGTGTCGTATATACGAGAAGCGATTGATCTGTTGCCACCTACCTCACAGTACAAATGACAAAACCCCTGTTTGCGATATCGGTGCAGTGATTAATAATCGACCTTATCGGGCTTGGTTCGGGTGATTTCCAGAACTCAGATTATGCGCAATGCGCCTGTAGCGGCAGCCACCCCTTCGGCCCCTTCGTTTGGGTCGCCTCCCTACCAACCGCAGGGCCATACAGGGCTGGCGCCCTGATCGCCCGCCTGATCCGCGACCCGTACGAGGCCGCTCCCCTCCTCATCGGCGCGGGGTAGTGTCAGGTCAGTTTTGTGCGGGAAACTTCTCTGTCTTTGTGTAGTTATAGGCTTCTCCGCCGATCCTCACGAACCGTTGTTCAAGCGGATCAAACACAAGACAGGAAACTAAGTTTTGACATAAACCCCACCGAAGAGATCTCTGCAGTCTTTGATGTAGCCGTTAAAGAAGATACGTTGGTTTCACCACGCGTCTTGATCCAGCATAGTCTGAATCGGGGCCTCCGCCATTAAATTCTCGGTCTCTTCAAACGGCTTGTCCCATACTCGACCCACCCTGCGGGGAATTGCAGGCCGCGCTGGGCTACCGGATCAATTGGAAGGGCATGCGGACCCGGCTTCGATTGGCCAGTTGCTCAGTGGATCAATGAAGAGAGCGGGCGTCCGACCGTAATTGATGGCCGCCCACCGCGTGTGTTCGCCGACGAACGAGAACCTCCCCTGCATATCTACGCTGATCCCGGATACCGGGACATCGACAGCCAAATAGGGGCGCTCTAACTCGGTCAACGCACGTTCGGCCACAAGCGCGGATAGCTTGGTGGCATCGGCGGCAACTTGTCGGTTAGGCGAGCTTGACGGCCGGTCACCAAGGCTAGAACGATTGTGAAGGCAGCGATAAAGACGGTGGCGACGGCAGTAACCGCCCCGTTATGATCTGCCAGGAACCCGCCGGCGCTGACGATAATGCCCCCGAGACGCCACATAACGGAATTATGACCCTCGACCTGACCGATGGCGAGAAGCTTGCCCTGATCCGGTTCCTAACCCGCACGATCGAGGATGACCCCTACCCGCTCGCGCCGCGGCTGCTACCATCGTTGAAAGCGATATTTGACGAGCTCG
This sequence comes from uncultured Alphaproteobacteria bacterium, assembly GCA_963703855.1. Taxonomy (GTDB): domain Bacteria; phylum Pseudomonadota; class Alphaproteobacteria; order ATCC43930; family CGMCC-115725; genus AP-15. The sequence continues at coordinate 5,479 of CAVPFW010000010.1, read as the reverse complement.
AACCGCCCGCGCCCCGAGCCGAGCCGTTGCCGCTGCTCGAGGGCTGGATGGCGCCGTCTGGGGCGCGGAGACGGGGGGCAGTAACACGGGTATATCGATGGCCCTCCCGAGGACGATCAGAGTAAGTGTGTATGTCTGTGAAGCGTGCGCCGAAGGTCCTTGCGTATGCCGCTTACCGTTGTGATCCCGATTGCCAGGGTATTCGCCTCATTTTTTATCCAGGTAGTGCGTTTGGTCCTTCGTGCTGGCGCTTACACGAAATGCCGATTATGCGGACTTGTGCTTTGTCGTCGGGGTGGTGATAACCGGGGCCGCATTCATTTTTTTGGTGTGGAGACCGCTGTGTCCGGCGATCAGGCGGCTCCGCGGGCAAACCTGACTAAGCATCGATGAAATCCAGGACCCGGCCCCCGATGACGCTTGGCGGCGCCGCGGCTGCCCGCGTCCGGCTGATTGTCTGTGCTGGAATGCCGCCATCAGGTCGAACCCGACCCTGCCGAGATGGCCGAGCGCTATGGCGCCGATATGACCGTGCTGGATTGGCACTCCCGGCTTGCGTGCTCACAATGCGGCAGCCGACGAGTTGATATGGTTGTGACCGGAACCCAGCGCCCGGTAACCTTTTCGCAACCCCTCGGGCTCAACCTACGCTGGCTCTAGGGTTCGGCGTCTCCCAAGGGGTTCACCAAAGCGGTCGGGTCGGTCATGCCTCGCGTCCGCTTCCCGGACCCTCGAGCACCCCACAAATACTGCCGCCCCACCGCCCGGCAGCGTGCTCGATTGGCGAGAGCGGCTGGTATGCTCGCAATGCGACAGCCGTAACGTCTCTGGCCGTCAGCGGGGCGGAGCGATAGCGGAGTGCGCAATGCCGGAGACGGCCAAGGTTTCTCGATCACCGCACCTGTTCGACCCTCAGCGAGCCGCCGGGCAGCGGGCGAAGCAACTCCCGTTCCGGCCGTGTGAGATCGAGCCAGGCGAGCCAGTCGGCACGATCGAGGACGACCATCTGCCGATCGTGAATGGGCGCAACGTCAGGGCCGGGCTCCGTCGTCAAGAGCGTGAACGCCTCTCCGGCTCCCTCCGGCATCGGGCGCCAGAGCCCGGCGAAACAGAACCAATCCTCGCCCGGCTTGGTGAATTTCCATTTCGACTTCGGCGACTTGCTGCCCGTGAACTCGAAAAAGTGCGAGGCCGGCACAAGGCACCGGCCCGCTCGGAAAGCGCCTGCCCTCTGACCGAAAATTGATGACCGGCGCGCCCTTCGGACCGGGCTGGCGGAAAGCCCCAGCGGAGCTGCACCAGCTCGACGCCATCCTCGCGGCGGCGAATGACCGGCGCGGGATCGGTGGGCCAGATATCGTCTCGGGGTTCAAGGTTCGGAGGGGCCGCCGGCCAGCGCAGCGGCACGCGAATTTCGCTGAACGCCCGCAGATAGTCGTCATACGGGATGCGGTTGCCGAAATCGTTGCACATGGCGTGAAGATGGGGCAGCCGGGGGCAAGCGGCTAGACGGGACGCGGGCTCCCGTGCCATGTTCTCAGCGTTGTGAACGAACGGGGAACTAGATGGCTGCCAGTTCCAAGCTGATGATCACCGAAGCCGAGCGCCGCTTCCCGTGCCGGATCAAGCTCGGCGTCCCGGCCGGCGGCTTCGGCACGCGGCTTACCGAAATGAACGCCTGGCTAGACGAGAACTGCGGCGCCGATGGCTGGGCGATGACGCCCTCCGGCCTGCGCGGCGTCGTCAACGATGCGGTCGCGGTCTACTTTCTCGACGCCGCGTTGGCCGCCGCATTCGTGTCGCGATGGTGCGCGGGGGCAAAGGTCGAGATCAGCGAAGGGGCATTTCGGGTGCGCGAGGATCAGCCGGCGCGTCGGATTGCAGTCAGACCGCATAAGACGACGTTTTGATGCGCAGCAAGTGCGATAAGCGTCGGATGGCTTCTCCTGAAAAAAGAGAACCATGGCGTCCGTCTCTACGATAGACAGCGAAACATGCACAGGAAATGTGACGGCGATGCGACAATACCGCCAAGGCGCGAGAAATTCCCGGCTGGACCCAGAAAGGTAACTAAATCAGTCCAATAAAACCGTTGCCTAAAAATGCCGGCGAACCACCTTGGGGCGCAACGGGTGAGAGTTATCCACAACCTTATACATGGTTTTTTGCGTGGGTTATCTAGCGATGCGGAAAGAGTTCTCTAATCTAAAGCTTGACGATCCACTGACATATTTGATGCCAATTCTGACGATCTTACCCTGCTGGTTAGAAGCGGGCACGGTAGCTTTTGCGGTCTTTGCGAGGCCGCCGGCGAGCAGTCGAGCACCCGCACGCGACCCAAGGCGGCCTGGAGACGGTCGTTCGCGTTATACCCCTACGAAACGTCAGTTTTCCGTCCATCGAGCGAAGCGTTCTTCCTTCGATGGTATTAATTATTAACGGCAGCGCTGTCTGTATAGATCTTAAAATTAACGCCTATAACGTGGTAATTTATTTTTGCATGGGCGTGATCGATGCCTTACGGCATAAGAGTGCTGTAAAGATCGGGCAGATTTCAACTAACTTGATCTCAGCAATTCGTGATCGAGTTGGTCGCCGCTCTTTGAGGGGAGTAGGATGAGAAAAACACTGCGCAGCGGCCAAGTCGCCATATGGGCTGTGGAAGTGGTGTATCCCCATCCACCACAGCGCCAAGGAAAGATTGCACGCGGATCAGGCACGATGGTGCTCCAACGTGACGGCACGGTCTGTATCGACGGGAGCCCCGCCCGATTTACCGACGAATGGGGAAGGCCCGTGCTACCTCCGGCTCAACATGCGGATTTATGAGGGAATAGATGAGGTTATCGAGAAAGATCCCCATCTCATCGGGGCGTTTGGCTAAACACCGCAGCGAAATTGCGTGAGTTTCTGAGGGCGACCCCTCCCTGGCCAGTTCTCGCAACAGAGCCAACATGCCGGCTTTGGCAATCGCGAGTGCGGCCCTGATCTCCGGTTGAGAGACCGTCTTCGACGACGTTCTGATGAATGCCATCGCCTTCCACGCCGCAGACGCCATGCTGTTTCGTGCCAATGATCTCTCCTTATACGGGCGCTCTGATGAAGTTAAGCTTCAGGGTCCGATCGTAGATACACGCTTTAGGGGTAACGACAGACTTTGCGTGACCCTTCGTCAACGCGCCGTCGCGTAAAATGTCAAAATTAGGTCATTTCGGCGCCTCAGCACGTGTCCGAGAAGGACAGCTCGCGGCGGCTCGCCCGCCGTCCCTCCCCGGCTCGCGCCTTCGCCCTGGCTTTGCTGGCCTTGTAAATGGCTTTCCGGCGCTGCCATCGGGTCCGCGCCACCTCGTATTCTTCGGCGGTGATCTCGCGGCCCAGCGCCTCTTCCAAGGTGCTGCGGAGATAGCGCCGGTGAACCCGGCCCCCGCTCGGCAACTGCTGCGCCCTGAGCCAGGCTTCCCCCCGGCCGAGCAAGCGGGCGGCGAGCGGCGCCGGGAAAGAGCCAGGGATGTAGGTCGGCGTCGTCATCAATTCGGTAGCCTCTTTGGAACCGTTCCATCCTAGCACATGAAGCAAGCAAAACACAATAGCCACCCGAGTTGATTGCCTTGCTCAAGAAGCCGCGTGTCAGGGATAGGAGTACGAATATTTTCTAACCCCGTGCACCCGGACCCCACCCGGACGGTACCCCCGGTCTCTAGAGCTTTACGAGTGCTGCCAACGCGGCCGTTAACACTCGCACGAAGTGCACCAAGCGGTGATTATTTCTTTAGATCAACACGATTTGCGCTTGACGATCTATTTAGGATGGCTTATATGGGATGGCAGCGCCGCATTGGCGCGAACCCGAGGGAGCTACCGATGACCAGCAAAGCAGACAGAAGCGCGATCAGCCGGGCCGTCGCCAAGGCGATTGCCTATCACGATTGCGGCAAGCCGCAGGCCGCGGCGAAGTGGGCGGCGGAAGTGGTGCGGCTCCTGGAAGCGCAGGCGATCCTCACGCCAGCGGCGCTCGCCAGCCGGCCGGAGGGCTGATCGCCGCGGCACTCGCGGCCATCCTGAAACCCCTACGGAAATCGCCTCGCGAGACTGGCGGATTTGCTGGGTTCGGGCAACCGCCTCAGCCCATCCCACAACGGAACCTTTTGAGGATTAGAACATGCTTGATCGTGACGACGCGACCGCGCGGGTTACGCGGATATTCGAGCGCTTGGAAGGCGCCGAGCCCGCCACCAGCGGCGAAGAGCGCCAGCAAGCGGAACCCGCACCCCGGCCGAATAGCCATATCCACCGGGAAGCGTGGTTGCATGCCGTCGCGGCAGCGCTGCGCGACCCGTTTAAACGCCTTGGCCATCCGATACCGGACAAGGTGCGGCTGGCTTGCGGGTTCCCGAGCGTTCGGGGCATCGCGGCGAAAAATCAGCGGGTCGGCGAATGCTGGTCTTCGGAGCGCAGCGGCGACGATCACCACGAAATCCTCGTCTCGCCCGTCATCGCCGACAGCATGCGGGTCGCCGGCATCCTGGCGCATGAATTGATCCATGCTGCGGTCGGCACCGCGCACGGCCACAAGGGGCCGTTCCGGGCGATGGCGAAGGCGATCGGGCTGGAAGGCAAGATGACCGCGACCACCGAGGGCGAAGCGTTTAAACGGCTCGCGCGGCCGATCCTTGAAGCGGTCGGGCCGTATCCGCATGCCGAACTGCACGCGATGAGCAACGGTCGCCGCAAGCAAGCCGCGCGGCTGATCAAGTGCGAGTGCGCCGAATGCGGTTACGTGGCGCGGGTGGCGCGGCAGTGGATCGACGAGCAAGGTGCGCCGCACTGCCCGGCGCATGGCGAGATGACCGCGGCGTGAGGGAGGGACCGATGACCCCAGCAAGACCGTCGCGCTCTATCTCCGCGTCTCGACCGATAAGGACCAGACGGTCGAGAACCAGCGCCAGGCGCTCACTGAGGCTTGCGAGCGGCGCGGCTGGCGCGTCGGCGCGGAATTCGTTGACGAGGGGATCTCCGGCGCCAAGGGGCGGGCGGATCGGCCGGCATTTGACCGGCTGCACAAGGCAATGGTGCGCGGGCGGTTTGATGTGGTCGCGGCTTGGAGCGTCGATCGGCTAGGGCGCAGCTTGCAAGACCTGGTGGGGTTCCTCGGCGAACTGCACGGCGCCGGGGTCGACCTCTACCTCGATCGCCAAGGGCTCGACACGTCGACGCCGGCCGGCAAGGCAATGTTCCAGATGCTCGGGGTCTTCGCCGAGTTCGAGCGCAGCCTGATCCATGAGCGCACCCTTGCCGGCATCGCGCGGGCGCAGCGCGAGGGCACCAAGAGCGGGAAGGCGTTCGGGCGGCCACGGATCACCGCCGAGCGCGAGGCGGCCATACGGGCGTCGCTGGCGGCCGGGAACGGGGTGAACAAGACCGCGCGCCTGGTCGGCACCGGGAACCAGACGGTCGCGGCAATCGCTCGGAACATGCGGTG
>CAVPFW010000009.1:0-15773 GCA_963703855.1 uncultured Alphaproteobacteria bacterium | reverse complement strand
TATTGAGATATATCACTTCATCCCAGTCGGATCTGAAGGCAGCCGCCGACGGGGGCTGGCGGCGACCGGGGCGGGCCGCTATAACCCGCTGCCATGCGCCGCTTGACGCGTCTCGGCCTCGCCGCCGTTGTCTTGCTGCTGGTATTGCTTGGCGGCTATGCGGCCTATTGGCGGATCGTCGCCGGGCGGATCGAGGATGGCGTCGTCGCCTGGCAGCAATCTGTGCGGGCGCGCAAGATCGACGCCTCCTGGCAAAGGCTCCGCGTCGCCGGCTTTCCGTTCGCGTTCCGGGTCGAGGCGGAAAACGCCCTATTGCGCGAGCTCGCGCTGAGCCCACCGCCGGAGCTGCATCTGCCGGCGCTACCGCAGCGCCCGGCCGTGGAACCCGGTCGACTGGAAGCCGCGGCACCCGAGGGTCTCTGGGCCGACCTCGCGGCCGCGGGCGGCCGGCCGGCGGTGAAGCTCGTTGCGCGAACCGCCCGAGGCGCGGCGGCGCCGGGCCCGCAGGGAGCCGCCTTGCTGTGGCTCGAATTGCAGGGCGTCAGCGCCGAGGCCGGGGGCCGGGTGCCGATCAAATCCGCCGATGCGTGGATCACCATGCCGCAACCTCGCCACGCGCGCATACCGATCCGAGCCTCGGGCTGGCGCTCGATCTGCGGCAGGTGCAGTTGTCGGCGCCGCCGCCGAGCTTCGGCAATACCATTGACGAGCCGGCGCTCGGCGTGACGGTCAAGGGCACGATGCCGGACGGGCCCCTGGCACAGGCGCTCGCGGCGTGGCGCGACGCCGGCGGAACGGTCGAGCTCGATAATCTGCGCCTGCAATGGGGCGGGCTGGGGGCGACCGCGAACGGCACGATCGCTCTCGACCGGCAATTGCAACCGATCGGCGCTTTTTCGCGGGGATCGAGGGTTTTGGCGAGATCCTGCGGGCGCTCGTCGAAGCCGACCGCATGAGCGCCGAGCAGGCGGCGCTGGCGCAGATCGCGCTAACTTCCTTGGCCAAGGCCGGGGCGGACGGCCAGCCGCAGATCAACACTTCGTTCACGCTTCAGGACGGCAAGATGTATCTCGGGCCGGCAAGGCTCGGCGAGGCGCCCCGCATCGTGTGGAAATCAGCCTTTGGAAAAAGCGCCCGACCACCGGCTGGCGATCACGAATAAAACCTCCGACAGCGAGCAGTGCTCCGGCGCGGCGGGGGTGGTGGAAGGGCGCCGTCAGATCGGTCGCGAATGGCGGCGCCGAGTGCCGCTCGATGCTCAAGCCGAATGGAAGCCGCCGGCAGACCGGCGCGATCCGGTCGACATCCTGATCGATCAGGGCAAGGACCGCATCCCGGAGCTGCTTCCGGTGCGCTATGCGCGGATGAGGGCCGATCCGTTTGCCTTCCTGCGCGGTGCGGCCGCGATCATGGCGGCCGACCTCGCTTCGGCGCCGGCCACCGGTCTGCGCCAGCAGGCGGGCGGCGACTGCCATCTGGCCAATTTCGGCGCCTATACGACGCCGGAAGGCACCCCGGTCTTCGACATCAATGATTTCGACGAGACCTTGCCGGCCCCGTTCGAATGGGATGTCAAACGCCTCGCCGCGAGCCTCGCCGTCGCCGGCCGGGTCGCGCAGATGCCGGAGCGGGAATGCCGCCGTCTGGCCCGCGCCGTGGCGCTGAATTATCGCCGGCACCTGGCGTATTTGGCGGGGCTGCCGCCGCTTGATGCGTGGAGCATGCGCATAGACCTTGCCGGTGCTGTCGCCGACGTCGATTCCGCCAAGCTCCGCCGCAAGCTGACCAAGCGTCTGACGGCCGTTCTGCGGGGCGGAGCAGCTCATTTCGGCCTGGTCGAACGGCACGACGGCGGCTGGAGGATCAGGGACAAGCCGCCGCTCGTCCACCATGTCAGCCGGCATGAGCTCGATGCGCGCCGGGCGTTCGCATCCTATGCCGAGACCTTGCAGGAAGACCGGCGGGTGCTGCTGCGGCGCTATCGGTTGCGCGACATCGCCTTCAAGGTGGTTGGGGTCGGCAGCGTCGGCACGTTCTGCGCCATCGGGCTGTTCGTGTCGGACGGCGATGCGCCGCTGCTGCTGCAGATCAAGGAGGCGCAGGCCTCGGTTCTCGCCCCGTTCGCGGGCGCGTCGGACTACGCCAATCACGGCCAGCGCGTGGTCGTCGGGCAGCGCATGATGCAGGCGGCGACCGACATCTTTCTCGGCTGGACCGAGGCCCCGCTCGACGGCCGTTGTTTCTACGTCCGGCGGCTGAAGGATTCGCGCCTCGCCGATATCGGCACCCGGCTCGAAGCGGCGCTGCCGTTCTACGCCGCCCTCTGCGGCCGCACCCTGGCGCGGGCTCACGCGCGCGCCGGCGACGCGGTCGCCGTATCCGGCTATGTCGGCGAGGGGAGCGAATTCGACCGAGCGATCGCAGCTTTCGCCAGCGCTTATGCCGACCAGACCGAGCGCGACTGGCGCGTGCTCCAGGACGCGATCAGGGCAGGGCGGATCAGCGCCGGCGAACCCCGATCGTCATCGGCGGCTTGACCGGGTCGGGCCGATCGCCATCTGTCTCCCAGCCTCGCGCAACACCTGGTTCCGGTCATGACAAAACATACCCCTCGACGCAGCCGCGCGCTGCCGCTGATGATGGCCGAGCTGATGACGGCGTCGTGGGAGACGATCGCGCGGCGCAGCCTGATGATGGTCCGGGGCACGTGCTCGCCGGCGGAATACCGGCGCATGGCGACGGAAAAGACGGCGGCATTGCAGCAATCGGCGCTGGCGATGATGTCCGGGCGCGGAAGAAAGGCGGCGCTGGCGCCGTGGCACAAGCGCGCCGCGGCGAATGCGAAGCGGCTGCGCGGCAAGAGCTGATCAGCCGAGCGGGCGCGGCCCGGGCACCCGGCGTCGATTCAGATCGGGATCGCCAGCAGGGTGTCGATCTGGCGGCTGTCGAGGACCACGGTCTTGCGGGCGAATTTCCAGCCGACGCCGTCGCGCTTGATCTGGTCGACATAGTGGCCGGCGGCGAAGATCGTCATGTCGCCGTCCTGCATCGTGCGCACCACCAGGAAATTCGCCACGACATCGACGGCGCCGCGCGCCTCGCCGACGATCTTGATCGACGAGGCCAGGTGCCGGTAACGCTGCGGCTCGTAGATGTTGGCCTCGCGCAGGGCGCTGACCCGGTCCTTCAGCATGTTGCGCGAGGTCGCGTAGATCAGTCCCAGCGGCAGGCCGGCCTCGTAATTCTCGGCCGAGGTGATCCGGTAGAAGCAGTCCTCGGTGAAGAAATCGGGCCAGCCCTCCAGCTCGTCGGCATCGAGACAATGGACATAATCGGCATAGAGCTGGTCCAGCTCCAGCCGCAGCACCATCGTCTCGAATGTCGTCGTCATCGCAGCGCCCGTTTCAGAAGGGACAGCACGCGTCGTTCAGTCAGGCGGTCAGCACTTCGAGCAGGTGGCCGTTCGGGTCGCAGAAGTAAAAGCCGCGGCCGCCATGGCGATGGTTGATCGTCATGTCCTCGGCCGAGCGCGGCCCGCTGCCATAGGTCAGCCCCTCGCCGCGGACCCGGTCGTAGATGCCGTCGAACTCGGCCTCGCCGACCTTGAACGCGTAATGGTGGCGCTCGAATTTTTCCCAATTGTCGAAATCGATGGTCAGCTGGTCGTTGATCCTGACCGGCGCGAAATGCGACACCGGCCCCTGATATTCGAGCCCGAAGATCCGCGCGAAAAACCGCGCCGATTTCCTCCTTGTCATGGGCCGGCACGATGGTGTGGTCGAGATGGATGCTCATCAGATCCTCCTTGGAATCCTTCAACCAAAGATGAGACCGACCCCGCCGCTCGGCAAGCGCCGTCAATACGAGCGCGGCATGCCGAGCACGTGCTGGCCGAGATAGGCGAGGATCAAATTGGTCGAGATCGGCGCCGTCTGGTAGAGCCGGACCTCGCGCCATTTGCGCTCGATGTCGTATTCCTTGGCGAAGGCGAAGCCGCCGAAAGTCGCGAAGGTCGCCTCGGCGGCGTGCCAGGTCGCCTCGGAGGCGAGCAGTTTCGCCATATTGGCGTCCGCACCGCATTCCTTGCCGTCGTCGAACAGGGCCGCGGCGCGGCGGCAGATCATGTCGGCGGCTTCTATCTCGGCATAGGCGCGCGCCAATGGGAACTGCACCCCCTGGTTCTGCCCGATCGGCCGGTCGAAAACGACCCGCTCCTTGGCGTAGTCGATGCCCTTCTTGAGCAGCCAGCGGCCGTCGCCGATGCACTCTTGCGCCACCAGGATGCGTTCGGCGTTCAAGCCGTCGAGGATGTAGCGGAAGCCCTGGCCCTCGTCGCCGATCAGGCTGTCGGGCGGAATTTTCAGATTGTCGAAGAAGACCTCGGTGGTGTTGTGGTTGATCATCGCCTCGATCGGGCGGATCTCGATCCCGGAACCGACGTTCTCGCGCAAATCGATCAGAAACACTGACAGCCCGTCGGTGCGCCGCTTGACCTGATCGACAGGGGTCGTCCGCGCCAGCAGCAGCATCAGATCGGAATGCCGGGCGCGCGAGGTCCACACCTTCTGCCCGTTGACGACATAGTGGTTGCCTTCGCGCACCGCCCGAGTCTTGAGCTTGGTCGTGTCGGACCCGGTCGTCGGCTCGGTCACGCCAAAAGCCTGCAAGCGCAATTCGCCGGACGCGATCTTGGGCAGATAGCGCTCCTTCTGCTCGGCGCTGCCGTGACGCAGCAAGGTGCCCATGATGTACATCTGGGCGTGGCCTTGGCTCGCGGTGCAGCCCGACGCGTTGATCTCTTCGAGGATCACCGCGGCGGCGCGCAGCGGCAATCCCGAGCCGCCATACTCCTCGGGGATCAGGGAGGCGAGAAACCCGGCCTCGGTCAATTCCTCGATGAACGCGGTCGGATAGGCCTGCGCGGCCTCCAGCTTGCGCCAATACTCGCCGGGATAGCCCTCGCAGATCCTGCGCACCGATTCACGCAGCTCGGGATAGTCCTCGCCGAGCGCCACCATCGTCGCCGCATCGGTCATCGGTTGCTCCTGTGATGGTCGCTGCGGCCAGCATAATGCTTCCGACACCAATCGCCAATTCGCTGGGCCGGCGCTGATTCGGCAATGGAGTTCGGCGGGGACTGCCCGCGGGAAGGCCGCTGAAACTGCCGCCGAGATTGCTTCGTCGCCGAGCGGCTCCACGAAATGACAACCTTGACTATCATCGCTGCACGTAACGCAATCTTACGTTCTCCAGCAATGACAACCGCAATCTGTCATTGCGAGCCTACGGGTCCGGCCCGAAGCCGGCCCGAGGACGGGCTCCGCGAAGCAAATCTCGCGCGGTCCGGCCGCGACTGCCCTTGTGCGATTCTTCACTCTGCGGCTCCGGAAAACCGCCGCGGGTCACCCGGTGCGGACGGCGCGGTATTCGCGGCGGACGATGTCCAACAGCTCCTCGGCCGAGGTGGTCGCGGCCCGGCTTTCGAAGGTGACCTCGCCGTGCTGCATCAGCATCACTCGGTCGCAGATCTCCAAGGTCTGCGCGTAATTGTGCGCGATCATCACGATGGCGATGTCGCCGCGCTCCTTGAGCCGCTCGATCAGCCCGATGATCAGCCGCGCCTCGCGCGCACCCATCGCCGCGAGCGGCTCGTCGAGCAGCAGGATGCGGGCCTGCGAATAGACCGCGCGCGCCACCGCGATCGCCTGGCGCTGCCCGCCCGAGAGCATGCCGGCCGGGAGCTCGACCGAGGCCACGTCGACCCCGATTTCCGCCAATGCCTCGGCCGCGCGCCGCCGCATTTGGCGATGGTCCAGCAGCCGCAAGGGCCACCGGCGCAGCAATTCGCGGTTCAAAAACATGTTGTGGTAGATGCTGAGGCCGTTGACCAAGGCCAGGTCCTGATAGACGCATTCGATGCCGAATGCCCGGGCGTCGTCGACTGAGGCGAGCTCGACCGGCCTGCCGTCGACGAACACCTGCCCCGCATCGGGCTGGTGATAGCCGGTCAGGATCTTGATCAGGGTCGATTTGCCGGCGCCGTTGTCGCCGAGGATGCCGAGCGTCTCGCCCCGCGCGACCGTCAGCGACACCCCGGCGAGGGCGGTGATGTTGCCGAACACCTTGACCAATTTTTCGGCCCGGATCGCTTCGCCCCCGACCGCGTCGATCCCGCCGCTCATCCGCCACCGCCGCCGCGCAACCGTGCCAGATGGATGTTCGCCACCATCGCGATCAGGATCGCAGCACCGATGATGATGTCGAAGGTGAAGGCGTTGATCCCCTGCAGGGTGAACCCGTCCTGCAGCACGCCGAGCATGATGCCGCCGACCAGCCCGCCGACGATCGTGCCGGCGCCGCCGGCGATCGCGGTGCCGCCGATCACCCCGGAGGCGACGCCGAGGAACATGATGTTGCTGCCGCCCGCGAGCGGATCGGTCGAGCCGACGCGGAACGCCTCCAACAGGCCGGTGAACCCGCCCAATGTGCTGGTGAGGACGAAATTGCCGATCTTGATGCGGTTGATGGCGATCCCGGCCTCGGCGGCGGCGACGATGTTGCCGCCGGTGGCGATCGTGTGCAGGCCCCAGCGGGTGTGGCGCAGCACGACATGCATCACCGCCACGATGAGGAACGCCCAGACGATCTCCGAATAGCCCCATTCCCCCATGACCCCGGTCAAGACAGGGCCGCCCGGCGTATTGGCCGGAAAGCCGCGCGAGATCGTCAGGGTCACCCCGGTTACGAGAAACAGCATGCCGAGCGTGGTGATGAACGACGGCACCTTGAGCCCGATCGTGATCAGCCCGATTGCGAGCCCGATCAGCGCGCTCGCCGCGAGCGCCACCGCGATCGCCGCGACCACCGGCAGCCCGATGGCCTGCGCCTGCTCCATGATGAACGGGGCGAGCGCGAACACCTGACCGACCGACAGGTCGATTTCGCGGCAGATCAGCAGCATGATCTCGCCGCAGGCGATGATCACCGGTGCCGCAACGAACTGCGACACCGTCTGCAGATTGTCATTGGTCAGGAAATTGGCGTTGGCCAGCTCGAAATAGGCGACGAGCGCCACCGACACGACGATGACGCTCGCCTCCGGCCGCAATACGAAATCATGAGCCTGCCGAACGATGCCGCGGCGCGGGAGGGCAGCCCGGTCCGCAATCTGCGGCGGCAGGGTCACCGGCCAATCGGGCCGCTGTGCGGAACGATCTGCGCTGTCGCAGCGCTGCCTTCGTAGCGCGTCTTGGTATCGAGATAGGGCTGCACGCTGTCCTTGGTGACGAATTTGAGGCCGGTGTTGATGTCGGCCGGACCCACGAGCCCGCCCGAAACCTTGTAGGCGAACATTTCCATGACCGTATAGAAGCCCTGCAGATAAGGCTGCTGGTCGATCACGAAGTCGAGGAACCCGTCATGCACCGCCTCGAGCGAGCGCGGCAAGAGATCGAACCCGCCGCCATGCACGCCCTTCTTCGGCAGATCGTACTGGCGCATGATCAGGCCGGTATTCATCGAGTTGCTGCCGCCGGTGCCGAACATTCCGCGCACCTCCGGGTGGCCCAGGTAATAGGCGCGGATCTTCGACAGCGCGACGTTTACCGTCGGATCGGTGGCGATCATCGTCGCCTCGATCTTCGCCCCCGATTTCTTGATCGCGTCCATCGCGCCATCGACTTGCGGCTGCAAATTGAGCTGGCCGGGGGTGGCGATGAAAATCGCGACCTCGCCGGAGCCGACCAGTCTGACGATGCGGTCCCCCATCAGCTGCCCGGACAGGAACAGATCCTGGCCGATATAGGCGAGCCGCCGGTTGCCGCTGCCATGCGGCGCATCGGCGTTGTAGCTGAACACCGGGATGCCGGCGTCGAGCGCGCGCCCGATCGGCCGGTCGAAACCTCTGGGGTCGACGATCGACACCGCGATCCCGTCTACCTTGCCGGCGATCGCGGTATTCATCGCGTTGACCATCTGCGCCACGTCGGAGGTTTCCGAGCCGGTCCACTGATAGTCGCAGCCGAGGAGCGCGCAGGCATCGCGGATGCCGTACTGGCAGGGCACGAAAAAGGGGCCGGTGGTCACGTGGTTGACGAACACGAATTTCCACCGCGGATGCGACGGAAACGGCCCCTCATCCGCCGCCCGCGCGCCGCCGGCGGCCGCCATCAGCGCCGCCGCCACCGGCCCCGCCGCCACCCCGCGGATCACCGCGCGCCGCGGCAACCCCGCCGCCACCGAAGCGACGATGCCGCGTAAGCGTCCCTTCATGTCATATCCTCCCCGCTTGTTCTTTGCGGCGCCCCGCGCACAGGTGGCCGACCCCGCGGGACACGACCTCAGCACGAGTCAAAAGCATCAGATAAAATCTCAACGGAGCTAACCGCGTCCCAAATATCTCAGGCATATACCTTCCGATCTCCGGGATTGGCCCAATAACGTTCGCGCCCGCGCGTCGTATGACCGACCTCGTCTTTTGATCCGGTTCCGTTGTTCCACTCAGCTACGATAATTCAGCTTGGTGGGTTTGTACCATGACACACCGGAGAGACGGCGAAGAGAGCGGTTGCGGCAGCGATGAGGGGTTTCGCTGGCGCTCGACCCATCCTACCTGTCGGGATTTGCGGAATCGAGCAGCGCGTTCAAGAGCACGTTGCAGCCGGCGGTCAGGTCTTCAGGCTTGGCGTCCTCGATCTCGTTATGGCTGATGCCGTCGACGCACGGGACGAACACCATCGCCGTGGGTGCGACGCGGGCCATGTAGACCGCATCGTGGCCCGCGCCGCTGACGATGTCCTGATGGGGCTGGCCCAGCGCATCGGCGGCATCGCGCACCGCGGAAACGAGCGCCGGGTCGAACGCGGTCGGCGGGAAATACCAGAACTCCTCGAGCTCGACCTCGAGCCCGCCGCTGGCGGCTGCCGCTTCGTCGCAGGCCTGCCGCAGCTCGCGGTCCATCCGGGTCAGCACTGCATCCTCGGGGTGGCGGAAATCGACGGTGAAGAAGACATGGCCGGGGATCGTGTTCCGCGAGTTCGGGCTGACCCGCACGAAACCTACCGTGGCGCAGGCGTGCGGAGCATGGGCATGGCCGATGCGGTTGACCGCGTCGATCATGCGCGCTGCACCCACCAGCGCGTCGCGCCGCCGCCCCATCGGCGTCGGCCCGGCATGCGCCTCCTGGCCGGTGACGGTGATCTCGTACCAGCGCTGACCCTGCGCGCCGGTGACGACGCCGATCGTGTCGCCGGCGGCTTCGAGGATCGGCCCCTGCTCGATATGCGCCTCGAAATAGGCCGCGACCTTGTGTCCGCCGGCCGGCTCGGGGCCGGCAAAGCCGATCCGTTCGAGCTCGGCGCCGAGGGTTACACCGGTGACGTTGTCCGGCCGTTCGAGCCCGTAGGCGAGATCGAACACACCGGCGAACACCCCCGACCCGACCATCGCCGGCGAAAACCGCGAGCCTTCCTCGTTGGTCCAGGCGACGATCTCGATCGGCGCCTCGGTCTGGTAGCCGAGATCGTTGAGGGTGCGCACGATTTCGAGCCCGGCCATGACGCCATAGGCGCCGTCGAACCGCCCGCCGGTCGGCTGGGTATCGAGATGGCTCCCGGCCATTACCGGCGGCAGACTTGGATCGCGGCCCGGCCGGCGGGCAAAGATGTTGCCGATCCGGTCGACCGCGACGGTGCAGCCGGCTGCCTCGCACCAGCAAATGAACAGCCGTCGGGCTTCGCCGTCGAGGTCGCCGGCGGCCAGGCGGCACACGCCGCCCTTCGCGGTAGCGCCGATCTGCGCCAATTCCATCAGGCTCGCCCACAGCCGCTCGCCGTTGACTTGCAGGTTGCGCATTGCGTCCTCGCGGTTTTAGCTGCTCGATCCTAGTCTTGGCGGCCGCGGGCCGGAAGGAGCAGCAATGGCGGGCGACGATACCATCGCCTATGCTTCGGCGGTTGCGCTGACCGACCTCTATCGTAGGCGCACCTTGTCGCCGGTCGAGGCGACGGGAGTGCTGCTCGACCGGCTCGACGCCTTGCAGCCCAAGCTCAATGCCTTCTGCATCGTCGACCGCGATGGTGCGCTGGCGGCGGCCCGCGCCTGCGAAGAGCGCTGGATGCGCGGCGACCCGATCGGGCCGCTCGACGGCGTGCCGGTGACGATCAAGGACCTGATGCCGATGCGCGGTTTTCCGACCCTGCGCGGGTCGCATCTGGTCGATCGCGACCAGGACTGGTCGGAGGATGCGCCGGCGGTTGCGCGGCTGCGTGAGGCCGGGGCGGTCATCCTCGGCAAGACCACAACCCCCGAATTCGGCTGGAAGGCCTTGGGCGACAGCCCGTTGACCGGGATCACCCGCAACCCCTGGGATTTGTCGCGCAGCTCGGGCGGCAGCAGCGCCGGGGCCGCGGCCGCGGCATCCGCCGGGATCGGGTCCTGCATCTCGGCAGCGACGGCGCCGGGTCGATCCGCACCCCATCGGCGTTCTGCGGATCTTCGGGCTGAAGCCGAGCTTTGGCCGGGTGCCGGCCTATCCGCCATCGCCGCTGGGCCTGTTGTCGCATCACGGCCCGATCGCGCGCACCGTCGCCGACGCCGCATCGATGCTGGAGTGCTCAGCCGCCCCGACCACCGCGACCCCTACGCCCTGCCGTTCGAGGAGCGCGATTGGGGCCAGGGGCTCGACGGCGGCGTCAAAGGCTGGCATATCGCCTACAGTCCCAATCTCGGCTATGCGCGGGTCGATCCCGAGATCGCCGGCGCAGTCGCCGCGGCGGCGCGGCAGTTCGAGGCGTTGGGCGCAGTCGTCGAGCAGGTAGACGGGATCTTCGACTTGCCGCGCGACGTGCTGTTCACCCTGTGGGCAGCCGGCACCGCATCACTCCTCAGAACCTTCCCGGACGAGCGAAAAGGATCGGTCGACCCCGGTCTGCTGGCGACGGCGGCGGCCGGCGACAAGCTCAGCGCCGTCGACTGGGTCGGCGCGGACCTCGTGCGCAATGCGCTCGGCCGGACCATGGCAGCCTTCCACCAGCGCTACGATTTGCTGCTGACCCCGACGATGCCGATCCCGGCTTTGCCGGTCGGGCACGATTTGAACGATCCGCGACCGAGCGGCATTGGATTGACTGGTCGCCGTTCAGCTATCCGTTCAACATGACCCGGCAGCCGGCGGCGAGCATTCCGTGCGGCCTGACCGGCGCCGGGCTGCCGATCGGCTTGCAGATCGTCGGCCCGCTCTATGGCGACGCACGCGTGCTGCAGGCGGCACGCGCCTTCGAGACGACGCAACCCATTCGCCGCCCGCCTCTTGCTGCCTAGGCGGTGTCGCCGGCGGCGGGCGGGACGGTCAGCGCCAACACCGCCGGCAAGGCCAGCACCACCATCGGGAATTGCAGCACGAGGCCGGCGATGATCGCAACCGCCAGAGGCTGCTGCATTGCCGAGCCTTGGCCGATCGCCAAGGCCAAGGGCAGCAGGGTCAGGATCGCCGCCAAAGTCGTCATCGTGATCGGCCGCAGCCGGTTGCGGCTGGCTTCGACCAAGGCCTGACGCGCCGGCATATGCCGCGACAGCTCCTGGTATTCCGACACATAGAAGATCGCCATCTCGGTGCCGATGCCGATGATCATCGTCATCCCCATCAGCGCCGTGATGTTGAGCTCGATCCCGGTCAGCCACAGCGCGGTGAAAACGGCGCTGGTCGCGAGCAAGGACGAAGCGATGATGATCAACGGGACGGCGAAGCGCTCGTAGAGGAACAACAACAGCACGAGCTCGGCCGCGACCGCGGCCAGAACACCTTGACGAGCCCGGCAAAAGCGATCTGCTGCTGCTCGTAGAGCCCGCCCAGCTCGTAAGTCGCGCCGGGTCCCAAGACCCCCTTGCCGTCGAGCACGCGCTGGACATCGGCGACGGTCGATCCGAGGTCGCGCCCTTCGATCCGCGCGGTGACGGCGACGATCTGCGCGAGGTTGTCACGGGTGATCTGCGGCTGCCCGGCGTCGGCGGTAATCGTTGCGACCCGGCCGAGCGGGAACAGGTGGCCGTCCAGGGCCCTGATCGGCAAATTGGGCAGGTCGTTGTCGCGCCGGCGCAGATCGGGCGGCAGCCACACGCGCACGCCGACCTGCTTGTAGGCGCCGGGCAACTCGGTCGCCACGGTGCCGCCGAGATAGGCGTCGAGCGCTCCGGTGACCGCGTCCGGGTCGACCCCTTCGAGCGCTGCTTTGGCCGGGTCGACGCGAATGTCGAGCGCGTCCCCGGCCAGCACCACCCCGCTCCTGACCTCGACGACCCCCGGGACCTTGGCGATTGCCGCCGCCACCTTGCGGCCTGCGGCATCAGCGCCGCGGGTCGGTGGCGGAGAGCTTGATTTCGATCGGCTGCGGCACTGCGGTGAGGTCGCCGATCACATCCTCCATCAGCTGGGCCAGCTCGATCGAGAGGCCGGGGACTTGATTGTCGATGCGCTGCCGCACGTCAGCCATGACCTCATCGATCGGGCGCCGGCCGCTTGCCTTCAGGCGGACGAAGAAATCGCCTTCGTCGCTTCGATGAGCTCGGCGCTGCCGAGACCGGTGCCGGTGCGCCGAGAATAGGTCGAACATCCGGCGTCGCCTGGAGCATCGCCTCGACTTGACGGACCAGACGATTGGTCTCGCTGAGAGACGTTCCGGGCGGCGCGCGGTAATCGATGATAAAGCCGCCCTCGTCCATCACCGGCATGAACCCGGTCCCGACATGGCGGTAGGCGATCCAGCCGAGCGCCAAGAGCGGGACGAGGGCAATGGCGACGAGCCAGGGCGCCCCCACCAGGCGGCGGACGAGTGTTCCGTGCAGCCGCACGAGGCTACCCTCTTCGGGCTCGGCTTCGCTGTCGCCGAACCGCAGCAGCAGGTGCGCCAGCAGCGGGACCGAATGCGGTCAGCAGGTACGAGATCACCAGCGCCGAGCCCATGGTCAAGGACAGCGCCTTGAAAAAGGCGCCGCTGACGCCGGAGAGAAAAGCCAGTGGCGGAAGACGATGACCGTTGCCAGGCTCGATCCGGTCAGCGGGGTCAGGAACTCGCGCGCCGCGGCGAGGATCGTCACCGGCCGGTCGCCCACCGCCGCCGCGCCGGCGCGGCGGTCGATATGCTCGACCATGACGATGACGTCGTCGATCAAGAGCCCGACGGCCGCGGCGATGCCGCCTAAGGTCATGATGTTGAAGCTCATGCCGACAAAGCTCAGGAACAGCACGGTCCCGGCCATCGTCGCCGGCACGATCAGAACCGCGATCAGCATCGCCCGCCAGCTGCGCAGAAAAAACAGCAGGACGAGGCTCGCCAGCCCCAGTCCGATCAGGATCGCATCGCGCACGCTCGCCGCCGACTGCGCGACCAGCACGCTCTGGTCGTACCAATTGCCATCGCGACATTGGGCGGGAGCTGCGGCCGGAAGGCGTCGAGCTTCTGGCGCACCGCGGCGGCGATGGCGACGGCGTTGCCGTCCGGCTGCTCGTAAATATTGAGCAGCACCGCCTCGCGTCCGTCGGCCTCGACGCGGGTCCATTCCGGCACGACGCCGTCGGTCACGGTTGCTACGTCGTTGACGGAATGACACCCTGCGGGGAAGACGCGACGACGACCTTGCCGATCTGGTTGAGCCCGCCGAGGGTGTGATCAGAGACCAGCAGATAGAGCTTGTAATGGTCCTCGAGGCCGACTGCGGTCAGCACGTTTTCCCGGCGCAGCGCCTGGGCGACATCGGACAGCGCCAGGCCAAATTCCTGCAGCCGCGCCGGGTCGACATAGACCTCGAATCCTGCCGCCGTCCGCCCTGCACGCTGACCCGGGCGACCCCCGGGATTGAGGAGAGCAGCGGCACCAGGCGATATTGAGCGAGGTCGCGCAGCGCGACCTGCGGCACTGTCGGCGAGGTCAGGCTGTAGGCGAGGATCGGGAACACCGTCGGGTCCATCCGACGGGTGAGATAGGTCGTGCCAGGCGGCAGCGACGGCAGCACCGGGCGATCGCCTCCCCGATTTGCAGCGTCCGCGTCGCCAT
Source organism: uncultured Alphaproteobacteria bacterium (assembly GCA_963703855.1). Taxonomy (GTDB): domain Bacteria; phylum Pseudomonadota; class Alphaproteobacteria; order ATCC43930; family CGMCC-115725; genus AP-15. The sequence goes on along the minus strand of CAVPFW010000009.1, from coordinate 1,725 downwards.
GTCCGAGCCCCAATCGAAATTGACCGAGACGTCGGACGAGCCGCGGCTCGACTGCGAGCGAATTTCGAGAACTCCGGGAACGCGGCGCACCGCCTCTTCGACCGGGCGCGTCACCAGCAGCGCCTGCTGCTGCGCCGGCCGATCGCCCGCCTCTATCGTGATCAGCACACGCGGAAACGACACCTGCGGGAACAGCCCGACCGGCAAGACAAAAGCCGCAGACCTGTTCGCCGCAGCCATCGCGAACACCATGAACAGCAGCGAACGGCGATGGGCCGCAGCCCACCCTGAGAGGCTCACTGCGGCGCCACCTCTTCCTCGCGCACCGCCATGCCGTCCGACAGCTCGTAATTGCCGGTGATGACGAACTTGTTCGGGATCGAGCGGGCCGGCGATGACCGTTTTGTCCCCCGCTTCGCCGACGACCCGACTGCGACCCGGCGCGCCTTTCCCGCTGTCATCTGGAAGGCGTAAAGGCCGTTCGCGTCCTTCAGCACTGCTTCGCGCGGCACCACCCAGCCGGAGATGTTGCCGGCGACGATCTCGCCTGAAACGTGCTGGCCGGCAAACAGCGTGGGCGGCGGATCGGCGGCGGGCAGCGGCACGAAGATATTCACGAGCTGGGTCTTGGGCTCGAGCAGCGCTGCGACCGAGCCGATCGCGGTGTCGATGCGCGTGGTCGGCGCCGCCAACGTGACGAGGCGCACGGGCATGGCCGGGGCCAGGCGTACGCCATTCTCGGGGCTGCAACCCCGAGCACGGCTTCGAGCCGCCCGGCTTCGGCCAGCTGCAGGATCGTCGCGTTGGCCTGAACATGAGCGCCGTTGGTCGCGGCGAGCGCGGCGACGATGCCGCTGAACGGCGCGGTCACGCCCCCCGCCCGGCCGCCGCCGAACCCCCGCTGCACCGCAAGCTGGGCCTCCGCGTCGCTGACCGCCTTCCTCGCCTGGTCGAGCTGCGATTGGGTTGCCAGCCGTTGGGCGAACAGGCTCTGCGCATGCGCCAGCTCCTGGCGGGCCAGGGTCAGCGCCGACAGCGCTTGCTGATAGGTCAATATTTCCGCCGGCTCGGGGCCGTAATCGAACAACGGGCCGCCGGCCTTGACGCGCTCTCCCGGGACGACGCGCAAGCGCAGGACCTGGCCTGCCTGTGCGGGATGCCGATGTCGAGCGTGGTGCCGGTCGCGGCCTGAATTAGCCCGTAGGCGGCGACCGTCAGCTCAAGCGACCCCTGGCGCAAAGGTTCGGCCCGCACCAGCACGCTCGGCGGCGGCGGCGGTTGGCGCGGGGCCGTGCCGGCGGAAGCGGCAGCCAAAACGAGGGCGGCGACAAAAGGCCTCATTTCCCGGCCGCCGACATGCGCAGCGGAGTTGCGGGGGGCGCGACCGGCATCCCCTGCGCCGACCAGGGCGGCGATCGCGACCCGTCCTTCTCAGCAGCGCCTGCTCAAGCAGAACGATGTTCTGCCGTTGCGTCAGCAGCGCGGTGACCAGGTCGACGTAGCCGCGCTCGTCGAGGTTGCCAGCGCGGTAGGCCGCCTCGGCGTTGCTCGCGGCCGCCTCCGCCTGCGGCAGCCGGGCCTTTGCCGCCGCGAGCTGACGCCCGATCAGGTTCTGCGCGGCGAGCAAGATCTTGACCCCCGAGACGGCCGCCGTCAGCCGCGCCGTGAATTCGTCGCGCAATTTGCGTCGGGATGCGCGCTCGATCGCGATATTCCCTTGGTTGT